>NZ_JAAXCQ010000018.1 GCF_012272855.1 Arenibacter sp. 6A1
TACGAAAAACATCAGAAGTCCAATGGCGGCAATGTTCGCAACGGACACTCCAAGAAGAAGGTAAGAACTTCTTTTGGGGAATCCGAGATCTTGGTTCCCAGGGACAGGGAGGCTTCCTTCAACCCCATGATAGTCCCCAAGCGGGGCAGTATCGTTGATGGGATCGAGAACGTCATCGTATCGCTCTATGCCAAGGGAATGAGCAATAGCGATATTGAAGAGCAGATCCGTGAGGTATATAATTTTGAGGTATCCACTTCCACCATATCCAGGATCACCGAAAAAATATCTGGTGATGTCGTCGCTTGGCAAAATCGCCCTTTGGAGCCTGTCTATCTCATTGTCTGGATGGACGGTATCGTCTTCAAGGTACGCGAGAACTCCAAGGTCATCAACAAAACGGTATACATAGCCGTCGGTCTGCGCCGGGACGGAAAAAAGGAAGTGCTGGGCCTATGGTTGGGCAAGAACGAGTCCGCAGCTTTCTGGATGAGCGTACTGACCGACATCAGGGCCCGTGGAACCGAGGACATCCTGATTACCGCGACCGATAACCTTAACGGGTTTACGGATACCATCAAGAATGTGTTCCCCGAATCCAAGACCCAGATCTGTGTGGTCCATCAGATCCGCAATGCGTGCAGGTACGTCGTATGGAAGGACAAGAAGGCCTTCACCGCGGATATGAAGCATATATATAACGCCCCCAACCAAGAGGCTGCCAAGATGGCCCTGGAGGATTTTGCCCAGAAATGGGACGACAAATACTCCTATGCCATAAAGAGCTGGAGGGACAACTGGGAAGTATGCATCCCACCAAACACATATTGTTAACTTGATTTCCTGCATCTAGCTTTGCTGATAAATTAGTATATAATGAGCAAGGAAGAGAAAATGTTTGCCCTTATCGAGGAATTTGAAGACAGTTCCCTTAACGGTAGGGATTTTTGCAAGGAAAAGGGCCTTTTGCCCTCGACCTTCTATTACTGGAAGAAAAAGAAAGCACAAGAGGAGACATCCGGGAGCGGTGGATTTGTGGCCATCCATTCTAAATCGGAAATAACTGGAAGCCTAGAATTGATTTACCCTAATGGGGTCCGGCTACGACTGGACACCTCACAACTTCCATTGATCAGCAAGCTTCTAAAGCTCTATTAATGTTTGCCCTGAGCTCCTACCACACCTACTATTTTTACCCAAGGCCCTGCGACATGCGCAAGTCGTTCAATGGCCTGAGCGGTTTGGTCAAGAACGAACTGGGCAGGGAACCGACCAGTGGGGATGTATTTATTTTTTTGAACCGAAACCGCACCCATCTCAAGCTCCTGCATTGGGAGGCCGGTGGTTTTGTGCTGTATTACAAACGTCTGGAACAGGGCAGTTTCAGTCCCCCGGTTTTTACAGGGGACAACCATTGTTTGACCTGGTCCAAATTGGTGCTTATGGTTGAGGGGTTGCAAGTGAAAGAGGCCCATCAGAAACTCCGTTATCCAAGATAAAAAAAGTGGTAAAACACTAATAAAAACAAGGGGTTTCAGCAGGTTCTATAGGATGGTTTTTGTATTTTTACACTATGCAAGAACCCCTAGAAAATCTTACCAAAGAACAGCTTTTGGCACTCCTTGAAATACAGGAAAAATCCTTGCAAAAGGAGGCCAAGAAATTGGCTAAAGTTGAGGGCGATCTTGCCAAGAGAGAGCATAGGATTTCCGAGCTTGAATTTCAACTGGCATATTACAAACGCTTGGCCTTTGGTCAGAAAAGGGAGCGCTTCGAGGGCGATAAGGACCAGATGAGCCTTCCCTTTGAAATGGAAGCGGAAAAGGCGGAAAAACAAGAAGGGGAGCTTAAGGAGAAACTCACTTATGAGCGCCGCAAAAGAACATCGGCCCATAAGGGAAGAATGGCCCTTCCGGACCACCTGCCCGTGGAAGAGATCAAGATCTACCCTGAAGGAGACCTTACCGATATGGTATGTATCGGGGAAGAAGTGACCGATGAGCTGGAGTACGAGCCTGCCAAATACTATATCAAACGCTACATCCGCTATAAGTATGCCCCAAAAAACAAAGAAGGAGTGGTAATCGGCGCACTTCCCGAGCGGGTAATCGAAAAGGGCATTCCCGGGGCGGGATTACTGGCCTCCATCCTAGTCGACAAATATCAGGACCATCTCCCGCTTTATCGACAAATACAACGCTTTAAAAGAGCGGAGATACCCATAGCTTCCTCGACCTTGGAGGGCTGGACCAGGCAGAGCCTTAAAATCATCGACATTCTTTACCAATACCTCCTTGAGGATATTCGCTCCAAAGGATACCTGCAAAGTGATGAGTCCACTATAAAAGTGATGGACCCCAATAAAAAGGGAAAAACCCATAAAGGCTATTATTGGGTGCATCATTGTCCCATTGATGGCACCGTACTCTTTGATTATCAGCCCGGACGTAGCCGAGAGGCTGCCAAGCATGTATTGGCAGATTTCAAGGGCTATCTTCAGACCGATGGCTATGTGGCCTATGATAAAATAGGAAAACGAGAAGGTGTTACCCACCTAAACTGCTGGGCCCATGCAAGAAGGGAATTCGATAAAGCGAAGGACAATGACAAAGAGCGTGCGGAAAAAGCCTTGACCTTTATCCAAAAGCTCCATGCGATAGAAGCCAATGCCAGGCAAAGGGAACTAAATCCCAAGGAGCGAAAAGCCCTAAGACTGGAGGAGTCCCTACCAGTGATCAATGAATTCGGAAAATGGCTGTTCCAGCAGATGAAACAGCAACTGGTCCTACCCAAGAGTCCCATCGGAAAAGCTTTCCTATATACCATGAACCGTTGGGACCAGCTCAGCACTTATCTTTATGACGGCATCCTGGAAATCGATAATAACCTGGTGGAAAATGCCATAAGACCCCTGGCCCTAGGAAGAAAAAACTATCTCTTCGCAGGTTCACATGATGCCGCACAAAGGGCCGCTGGCATCTATTCCTTTTTTGCTACCTGCAAAAAACACGAGGTAAATCCATATGAATGGTTAAAGTATACCTTGGAGAATATCATGACCATCAACCATAAGGACATCCGGGACCTTTATCCACAGAACTATAAAAAACTTAAAAAAGGATAAACCCGCTATAAGGTAAAGACCTTATAAGAATTAATCGGTTCTCCAAGACGTGGTTCGTGGGACGGATACCAGACTTTAGATAAAAGTCCAACCCCTGTTATTTTAAACTTACACAGTTAACGGGATAGTGTCATTTTAAACTTACACAGTTTACGGGATAGTGTCTACATTTCGTAAAATGGACCTCACATTCTGCCATATAATTTGTCATTTTGACTATTTAGACCTACCTAAACACTAGAAATTGAATTTATATGGTAATATTCTATTAATATAAATCTATTATGTGAAACCTCGTTCTCCGCTGAAAAGCCCCGTAGACTCAATGTTTACGGGGTTTTGTTTTTATGGGTGCTGAATTAGGTGTTGTTTGTAAAGTTTTTAAACTTTATTCTTCTTGAAATTTTCGGCTTGTTCAAAAATATCCTTGTAAACTTCATCACGTTGTACAGGCGGATAACCGTGTTCATCTAAAAGTAAAATTAAACCAACTTTTAAGGCAGATTTTATATCATCTCTTTTACTCCAATCTGGAAATTTCGCTTGACCATCAACCAAATCTTTCACAGCTTTGGCCAATTGTATTAATTTATCCTCAGGATAACGGAAATCGTATTTCACGCACAACTCTTTTAAAATGTCATAAAATGCTTTTTCCTCAAAATCAATTCCCAATTCATCACCAGATGTAAATTCTTTTTGTACTTCCCAAATTAAGTTAGTAAGATGCTCAGCCATTTCTTCGTAAACCTCACTACGTAAGACATCATCTTCTTTGCGCTCGTTGTATCGTTCAACCAAGGTTTGCATTTTCTTAGAGAAGTCAATTCCTTTTACTTTGTTTACCTTCTTTATTTCTCCAATTGCTTTGGCCAACAATTGTTGAAGCAATTTTATTTTGGTATTTGGCAACTTAATCTTGTCGATTTTCGCTAAATAATCTTCATCAAAAAGGTCTTGTTCCGACTCTGATTCGTCTCCGAGTTTAAAAATCTCTTGAACACCATCACTTTCTAATGCGTCCTTAATCATTTCTCGTACCCTGGCGTTCATTTGTGCTGTGTCAGGCGCATTACCTTTAGTGAGTTTAAAAACGATTGACCTAACCGCTAAGTAAAAGTGTGTATAATCTCTTTCTTCTTGAATTAGCTCCTCACTTCCTGCACAAATATCGTATGCAGCTTTCAAGCGCTTAACTAAGTCCATAAAACGAGTTTCGAGGTCTTTGGTCAACTGAACATATTCCGCAGCGGAATTTAATGTGTTTAGTTGCTCTAATGGCGTTCCATCAAAGTATTTTGAATCATCAAATTTATGTAAGACTTTGGATAATAGATCTAAATGATTCCTGACTATAATTAAAGACTCTTGGATATCCTCAAAGTTTTCTCTTTCACCTTTATTGTATTTGGCAAGAGCCAAATTCATAGCTTTCTTGATGCCAATGTAATCAACAACCAAACCTTTGTTTTTTCCTTTAAATTTTCGATTTACTCTTGAAATAGTTTGAATTAAGTTATGTTGCTGAATCGGTTTATCAATGTAGATTGAATCTAAGAATGGCACATCAAAACCTGTGAGCCACATATCAACCACAATTGCTATTTTGAAATTTGATTTTTCATTTTTGAATTGGCGGTCCAATTCTTTTCGGTATTCCTTGGTTCCGAGCAAATCATACATTTCTTTTGGGTCATCTTTGCCTCTGGTCATTATCATTTTGATACGTTCCATAGGTTTAATTTCCCTTTTGTCTTTGTCGTTTAAAACCACTCCTTCTTCTGCTATTCTTTTTTCAGCCCATTCAGGTCTTAAGGCAATTACGTTTTTGTAAAATTCGTACCCTATTTCCCGACTACTGCAAACAAACATCGCTTTCCCTTTTACAGTTGCCCCCTCGTTAACCCTGTTTTCATAGTGCTGCACAAAGTCCTCTGCCAACTTTAACAAGCGGTCTGGGTCACCTAATATGGTGTTCATTGTTGCCGTAGCTTTTTTGCTTTCTTCTATTTGGTATTCATTGGCCCCTGCTTCCGCTGCCTCTTCATAGTATTTTTCGATTTTCTCTAATTCACTATTATGCAAGGCAACTTTGGCTGCTCGTCCTTCATAGACAATTCTAACCGTAATTTCATCTCTTACCGATTCAGTCATTGTATAAGCATCGACCACGTTCCCGAAAACATCTAAAGTAGCATCAATAGGAGTTCCTGTAAATCCAACAAATATGGCGTTGGGTAATGAATCATGTAAATATTTTGCAAAACCATAAGTTTTCTTAACTCCTTCGGAAGTTACTTTTACTTTCTGGTCGAGATTTGTTTGGCTTCTATGGGCTTCATCAGAAATACAAATAACATTGGTTCTATCAGTTAGCAGTTCTGTATCTTCTGTAAACTTATGAATAGTAGTTAAAAAAACGCCCCCACTATGTCTGCCTTGAATTTTGTTTCTTAAATCGGTTCTACTTTCTACACTTACTACAGCATTATCGCCAATAAACTCCTTGGCATTGGTAAATTGTCCTGCTAATTGGTCATCTAAGTCTGTTCGGTCTGTAATAAGTATTATGGTAGGATTCTCAAAATGCTTGCTTCTCATTAACAAACGAGTAAGGTAAAGCATTGTATAGCTTTTTCCACTTCCTGTTGCACCAAAGTAAGTTCCACCTTTTCCGTCTCCTTCAGGTTTTTCAGCCTCTTTTATACTTTCGTATAGGGTGCGTGCGGCGTAGTATTGAGGATAACGACAAACTATTTTTTCATCTTTTTTTGAATTGTCAGGAATGAAAATAAAGTTTCGAATAATATCTCGCAATCTTTTTTGGTTCAACATACCCTGGACAAGTGTAAACATACTACTAATACCGTCTACATCTTTTACCGAACCTGCAATTCTACGCCAAGCATAATAAAATTCATAAGGGGCAAAAAACGAACCTGCTTTATTGTTAACTCCATCACTAATTACACAAAACGCATTGTATTTAAACAGTTCTGGAATATCCCGTTTGTAACGTGTTGTTATTTGAACATAAGCATTGTAAATAGTGGTATTTTCTTGAATAGCAGTTTTAAATTCAAAAACCACAAGGGGTAAACCATTAATGTAAATGATACCATCTGGTATACGTCTTTCTGTGCCTACAATTTCTAATTGATTAACAAATTTGTAGATATTTATGTCTGGTGGATATTTAACAATGGGGTCAGCAACAATAGAATCTAAATTTTGACTTTTACGCTGATTCTCTAAGCCTTTGTAATCAATGAGTTCAATATGGATGTCTTTCTGTTGCCTATCCTCTCTTTTTAAGATGAATCCGTCTGCCAACCATCGCATAATTTTTTTATTGCTTTCGTAAAGGTCTGTTGAGGAAAGTGTTTTAAGTTGCAGTATAATAGATTGAGCTTCGGTTTCAGTTAAACTTTCTTTTTCGTAACGATTAAGCAAATAGCTTTTTAAATCATCTTCAATTAACACTTCATCTTCTGCACGAGCAATGGTATTGCCCGTGAAATGTGGGAAATCTTCATTTCCTAAAAGCTCAATAAAAGCCTGTTCTAATTTTGCCTCTGTAAATTTCATTTGTGCTATAATTGGTTCGAACTTTTTATTCTAGATTCACATGAATATTGTAAGAGCTTTCATCATTTTTAATTTCAATCGCTTTATCAAAATAAAAGCTATACGAATTACCATTCATAAAATCATCCCACTTTACAGTTTTAATGAAAGAAGGTTCATTTTTAATGTGAATTTTAGATCCGTTGCACTCTCTATAATCCTTCTCAAGAATGTTAAACATGTTATCCTTTAGAATTTTAAAAAGTTGCCCTGTATGATGTGTAATACTTTTGCAGGTGGGATTTGAAGTGTAGTACCATTCATAATTTCCGTTTTCATCTGGAAGTACAACGCCCAAAACCGCATTTCTTTGTTTTGTATAGCCTCCTGTTGGTACAACTCTTAATGAGTATGAAACTTCCCAAGGTATCCATTGATCTTTTTCGAGCACATTGGATTTCATGCCTTTAGAAATTAGAACAACTGTAATACTGCATTGTCTTATCCTTTTTTTTAGTGAAGATTCTATTTGTTGGTCAGTAAAAGCTTCAAGACTTTCTCCATCTTTTTCGCCGAGATTGATATTGTCAGCTCCTATTTTCTCTTGTAGCTTGTCTACATAATCACGAGCTCGAGTACGTCTAGTATTGAATTTCATAAAACCATCAACATTCTCGTAATAGGAATCTTGAAGCTTAGCTACCTTTTCATCTTTATATTTATATGAAACAAAAATTTTTCTCGCCATAATCTTAAATTTTATCCATCAGGAATTTTTGAAATAATGACATATACCCATAATCTTTTTCGAGCCTTGTATTTTTGAAGTTTTCAGGAATAAAATTGTCATATATAATTTTGGTTGCAGCACCTGTACTAGCTATTGGAAGTAATATTGCTTCTGGGTGATATTCTCTAAACATTTTATATTCATCTTCAATACCATCCATCCCTCCAATAAAGACTGCTGCTGAGAAATCATTTTCTGATAACATTTGTTCTCTGAGTAGTTTTATACTAGCAGAAATACTGTCCTCTTTTTTCGTGAATACAATATTTTCAAACTTATTATTATCTTGAGGAAAACTATCTTTAAACCATAGCGACTGATATAGCTTGACGTGATCTTGAATGTTTATATCCAATTTCTCCATTACATAGTAAATCAAAGGAGTAATTGAAGGGTGTCCACCCCAAACTATTCTATGTTGCGGTAAAACTACTGTGGTTAAAGCAATAACTGCATCACGAATCGCAATAATATCTGCTGTTTCTATGTACTTTGCATCTCTACTAGGCAGGGGAATACTAGCAGATAGAAATATATTCTTTACGCCTTTTGTAGCCATAATTCGAAATCTTGTTTTTTTAATGTTTTTATATCCTTTCTGAAATTGTCATTTAACCATTCTAAATGTTTCAACCATTTATCACGTATTCGCAAATCATCATAGATTAGGCGTATAGAAACCTCATCATATCCCAACAACTCCTTTTTTATTTCAGCCGATTGACAGCTTGTTGATTGAGGTATGCCAATAGTAGGGATGTATATTATATGTTCTCCGTTTGGTAAATCTTCAGTTAAAATCTTTTCAGGTTGAACAGTCACGGTTCTGTTATTCTTCTCTGCTATATTTCTAAATTCAGTGATTAAATTATCCTGTCTCGCTGCTAAATTTCTTGCACGGACAGATTCTACTTCGGTAAGCACACATTTAACCACTGATTCAATAAATCGTCCAGAACTATCAGACACTTTATTGATAAAATCATCTTCTACTAATTGAATTGGGTAACTGATATAAGAAGATTTGTCAATATCCTTTATTTGATGGTTAGGCCATACTAACTGGACAATACCTATTTGCTTTGCACTTGCTTCTGCAAACTCTTCTTTACACCAATGACTTTCTAAAAAGCCTGGAGTATTTAGAAGCACAATAACATCACAATCTGTCATGCGATGCCACAACTCATCTTGAAAAGGTTCTCCCTTTTGAATTGAATGCGTATCGAGAAATACATCAAAATTATAAGCTTCTAAAGCCTCAAATAATTGAATAGCTGCAGCGGTAGATTCTGCCCTTCGGTAACTAATGAATACTTTTCTTGTACTTCGTAACAATTCAAAAGCTTCTAAGACAACATTAGCAATCCTATTTAATTCATTATCTGAATATTTAACGGCATTTTGATTTTCTAAAACGCACGGAATATCGGTTTCAAAACTGTCATAAAAGATTGGTAGTATCATCGTGCCATCTTTCATAAGCTTCTGAGTAACATCTAAATCCTTAAAATTGCTATTAGTGTCTCCAAAGTAAAGCGCAAACGCAGGTTGGTTACCCTTATATTCCGCTTCAATAGAAGATGCCGGAATAACTTTAATAAACTCTTCAGGCAATTTAAGATTCCTTAATTCCGTTCTTATTTGGTCAATTATTATCTGCCTTTCAGGAACGTTTGAGCCTAATGTTATGAGTTGATATTTATATTTCATAGTTTACTTCTTTTAAGTTAGTTTCCAAACGCTCCACAACCCCACGCATCAACACAGGACATAGAGGTTTTATACTATCTTTTAACTGCTCGTTAATACGTTTTCGAGTTTCTAAAGTGTGGTAAATGCTAACAATGGCTTCTTGTATTTTTTTGCCTGGAACAGGAACTTTTATTTCACAAAACCTTTCCCACTCTAAACTAGCTCTTACACTACTATCGCTTATGAACCAACCGAAGCGATTAAATTCTGGACGGTAGAACCATAGCATTAAAAACTCAGGTAACATTTCTACATCATCTTTAACTTTAAAAACACTATACGCAGGGGAGATTATGGCAGGCTCATCAAATGAATAAAGTACAACACGAACTGTTTCATCTCTTCCAACTTGCATTGCAGAATAAGCAAATTGACCTTTTTCGATAACTTTATACTTTACGAGATTAGACTCTGTTGTTTTTGCCTTTGATGGCATAAAAACTTTATTTACATTAATACCAAGTAGATTTGTATTCGCTCCTTCTGAATTTCTATTATCAACTAATTCTACTAAATCTCCAATTGGTTCTAAAAACTTGTTTTTCAAAGTATCCATATAAGAATTACAAGTTATCTGTAAATCTTCCAAGCTATTTTCATACACTTTTTGGTTTGTTAATAGCCCCTTATAAATATCAACATATATTTTTTGTTCTTCAATTGGAGGTATAGGAATTTCTATTTCGCATAGTCTATCCCAATCTAAACCTCCCCTCACACTACTATCACAGTAATACCATGATAAACGATGAAACTCAGGTCTTTGAAATTCAATCATTAAGTATTCAGGAAGCAATTCGTTTTCATCAATTACTTCAAAAACCTTGTAAGCTGGTGAAACTAATGCTGGCTTATCATCTTCATATAGAGCTACAGGAAGTCTTTCATCTCTACCAACATGCATAATGTTGGTTGCAAATTGACCTTTTTGAACTAATTTATATTTAGATAAATCTAATCCAGAACGATTTGCCACAGAAGGCATAAAGTTGTTTGTAATGTTTATACCTAACAAATTAGTAACCGTTAAATCTTTGTTCCGGTTATCTACTAGCTGAATGTAATTGCCAATAGGTTTGTAATTGCCTCCGTCGATTTTACAATTCATATCCTAAGGTTTTAAAAGCATTTATGAGTTGTTCTTGACTTTCTTTTTCTTCTTTTAATAACTCTTTAAAATCCTTTTGAATACGCTTCATTTCAGTATCAAAGTCAATACCGCTATCACCATCTATAAACTTAATGTATTTGCTAGGCACTAAAGAAAAGTCGTTTTCCGCTATGGTATCAAAATGTACAGACTGGCAATATTCAGGAATATTTTTATAGGTGCTTTTGTAATCTGTTTGTTGCCAATTGTGATAGTTTTCTGCCACCTTTTCAATATCATTAGCTGTTAATTCAATAAACTTCTTTTCGTACTCACTTCCCCAACGTCTTAAATCCATAAAAAGAACTTCTTTTTCACGCTCTCGATATGTTTTTATTCTATCATTAATTGTAACACTACGTTTGCTCTTATTGTGATTTAAAATCCAAAGGGTTACACTGATATCTGTGGTATAAAAGGTGTTTCTTGGAATTATAATAATTGCTTCGACCAAGTTATTTTCAATGAGTTTCCTACGGATTTTATATTCTTCACCGCCACCTGATAGTGCTCCATTTGCCAGAATAAAGCCTGCTACACCGTTGTCAGATAACTTGCTCACCATATTTAAAATCCAACCATAATTGGCATTGCTTTTTGGTGGTACATCATAACCCTTCCAACGTGGATCATCTAATAACTCATCCTCTCCTCTCCAGTCCTTTTGGTTGAAGGGAGGGTTGGCCATTATAAAATCTGCTTTTAAATCTTTATGTTGGTCATTAGAGAATGTATCCGCATGTTTATCTCCTAGATTTGCAGAAATACCTCGAATAGCTAAATTCATTTTAGCTAATTTATAAGTAGTAGGAGATGATTCTTGCCCGTAAATTGAGACTTCTTTTTTGCTTCCTTGATGGCTTTCTATAAACTTAATAGACTGTACAAACATACCACCAGAACCACAGGCAGGGTCATAGATAATTCCTTTATATGGCTCTATCAATTCAGCTAGCAAGTTTACTATAGTTTTTGGTGTGTAAAACTCTCCCTTTCCTTTCCCTTCTTTGATTGCAAATTTTCTTAGAAAATATTCGTAAACTCTACCTATGATGTCTTGGGATTCATCTTCTAAGGTGTTTATTTCATTGATTTTATCTACCAATGACGCTAATTTGGTTCGGTCTAAACCTAAGCGAGAAAAATAATTATCTGGCAAAGCACCTTTTAATGCAGGATTGTCTTTTTCAATAGTATGTAATGCAGTATCTATTTTTAAGGCTAAATCATTCTGTTTTGCATTTTTACTGATATAGGACCAACGAGAAATTTCTTCCAGGAAGAATATATTTTTCATATTGTAGAATTCTTTCATTTCTACATATTTCTCTTTGCCTTCCGCAATCAATTCTCTTTTTCTCTCTTCAAATTTATCACTCGCAAACTTTAGGAAAATTAATCCTAAAACTACGTGCTTGTATTCTGAAGGGTCCACTGAACCTCTTAGCTTATCACAAGCTTGCCAAAGTGTTTCTTCGATAGATTTTTCTTTTACTACTTTTTTTGCCATTATCCTTTTTTGTTTTTGCTTTGATATTAATGATTTTCAAATTGTTTAGAGTGAAAATCTAATTTTTGTTGACTTCTATAATTAATTCTTTGGGCTCGACCTTTAGAATCGTTGCAATTTTAAATAACACCTCTAAACTTGGTTGTGCTCTATTTTGCACATAGCCATTAACAGTGTTAAAACTCTTACCCAACTGCTCTGCCAACCATACTTGCTTAATTCCCTTTTCTTCCAACACTTCTTTTATCCGGTTCATCTTTTTTATTTGGGATTATAAACATACATTATTTTGTGTATAAATACATTGTTATACGTTATATTATTATTTAGTTGTTTTTCATATACTAGAATAAAAAAACCGCAATGAAGCAGTTTTAATTATTTAGACATTTTAACATTTTAATGAATAGTTTTTCTTCTTATATCAATTCGTTGTGTGGGTATCAAGAATCAATTTAAGATAAGCACATTTACTTAGATTATGTTATCTTTTTTTCAATGTCTCCCAAACCATCTTTTTCTTTTAATGTTAATTCTTGAAATTCTATTAGATTTATTTTAAAAATCTGAAACAAAATTTTTCTTGCCATGTGCTTAAGAATTAATTCGTATAAACATCTTAGAAGAAAATAGTGAAGAGCAATAGAGCTTTAATTAAAATCAATGTTTAATTCCGGAAGTAAGTTCGCAGCCTCCTTCATTTTCTTGTCAATGATTTTGGCATAAATTTCCGTAGTTCTTATTTCACGGTGACCAAGACGTTTGGAAACCGTATAGATGTCCGCTCCATTTTCTAATAGCAGTACCGCATTGGTATGCCTGGCGGAATGGAAGGTGATGTGCTTGTTAATACCGGCAAACATACACCAACGTAGGAGCTGTAAGTTCATATGGGCACTATATCGAAGGCCTTTAAAGACGCGGTCATTGGGACCTCTACGTTCCCCTAATAGCTCCCTAGCTTGTTCTGAAATATATAAGTATTCAACGCCCTCTGTTTTCTTTTGCTGAAACACAATGCGGTAAATAAGATCCCCGGAATTGTCCGTACCCTCATCACGTACCTCGGACCACTTTAGTTTATTAATGTCGGACCAGCGTATCCCCGATAAGGTGGAAAAGAGAAAGGCACGTTTTAATAATGGAATAGAGCAGGGAGTCTGGGATAGTTTTTGAAGTTCATCTGAAGTAAGATACTCCCTGGTGGATTCTCCCGCTGTAAAACCTTTAACCTTCTTAATGAGGTTCTCCTTTAGGTACCCTTCTTCAAAAGCGGCATTTAAACAAGCCTTAAATTTATTGTAGTACGTATTTTTGGTGTTTTGGGATAACTTCTTTTTGCTCTGTGTAACAGCAACGGTATCCAGGTATTTCTTATAACCTTTAATAAAATCGACATCAATATCGTCAAAAGTTATGGTAGGGGAGCAATAGGCTTCTAGATGTTTCTGTGCAGCATCCCAATTGTCATAATTGCCTTTGGACTGGTAGCGTTCCTCTTTCTTCTGAATATAAAAGTCTAATAAACTAACTTTTCCTTTGGTGTCGTTTTTAAGGTCATACTTCCCCTGATAGACTTCAGCCTTTCTTATTGTCAGTATTTGTTCAGCAAGCTCCAAGGTTTCCTTGTTTTTCTTTATTTCAGCATCGGTCTTGGGATCGGTTGTGAGATAGAGCTCTAGATATTCAAAATCCCTTAGATGTTTTGTTTTTCCTTCCGGAGTTAATCTATGTCCTTTATAGTATTCAATATATAGGCTAGACATTCCGCTTTTTAGCTTTTTCTTTCTGAGATGGACTTTCATACGAGGTGCATTTTTTACACCTCAGGTGTAATAAATTATTGCGAGGTGTAAATGAGATGTAAAAAAGTACAAAAAATAAATAACTATAAGAAAGTAAAACTCTTAAAGTTATTAACAAATAATTGATTTTCAGATACTTACAATTAAATGGTGTTATATGATTTCAAATAAAATGAATGTCTATTTCCCGATACAGAAATTAGCAAAAATATTCCCCAATAAATCGTCACTAGTGATCTCTCCCGTGATCTCGCCAAAGTGAAATAGGGCTTGGCGAATGTCTATGGCCAATAGATCGGCGGGCGTATCCTCGTCCATGCCAAACTGCACCCTTTCTACCTCTTCCAATGCCTTTAGGAGGGAGTTGTAGTGTCTTGTATTGGTAACGATGGTTTCGTTGTTGCGCAGGGCTCCTGTGTTGACGAACTCTAACAGCCGCTCTTTTAAGGTATCTACGCCTTCACCGGTTTTTGCCGAAATAAAATAGAGGTTTGGGATTTGCTGGTGAAGCGATTCTTGTTCCTCGGCGCTGATCAGATCGGCTTTGTTCCCTAATATCAATAAAGGTTTTTGCGGGTATTTGTTCTTTATCTTTTCGAGTTCAACTTTTAGTTTTTCGATATCAAATTCTGACTGTAGTACGGAAGAACCATCTAACATAAATATAACAACCTGTGATTGTTCTATTTTTTCGAAGGTTTTCTTAATCCCTATGCTTTCTACCACATCTTTTGTATCCCTGATTCCTGCAGTATCTATAAACCTAAATCCAATTCCACCTATGGAAATTTCATCTTCAATGGTATCTCTAGTAGTCCCGGCAATATCACTAACAATAGCTCGTTCTTCGTTCAGCAGTGCATTTAATAAGGTAGATTTACCAACGTTGGGCTCTCCAACAATAGCAATCGGAATCCCGTTCTTAATCACGTTCCCTACGGCAAAAGAGTCGATTAGTCTTTTTAGTACTTCCTGAATTCTACGCAGTAGGTCCTTAAACTGACTCCTATCGGCAAACTCCACATCTTCCTCCGCAAAATCGAGTTCCAGTTCTATTAAGGAAGCAAAATTCAGCAGTTCATCGCGTAATTTTTTAATCTCGTTGCTAAACCCACCTCGCATTTGTTGCATGGCGATTTGGTGGCTTGCCTCATTGTCAGAGGCAATAAGATCTGCTACTGCTTCGGCCTGACTAAGGTCTAGTTTTCCGTTTAAAAAGGCCCTGAGGGTAAATTCTCCTGCATCGGCGGTCCTACAGCCATTTCGCAAGAACAGTTGAATTATTTGTTGTTGTATATAAGGTGACCCATGACAGGATATTTCTACCACATCTTCACCGGTATAAGAATTTGGTCCTTGAAAAACTGAGACCAATACTTCATCCAAGATTCTATCATTTTCCACAATATGGCCTAGATGAATGGTATGGGTTTTTTGTTTTACTAAATCTTTTCCTCGAACCGATTTAAAAAAAGGAGCAGCCAGGGCAATGGCCGATTTTCCTGAAATACGGATTACCGCTATGGCTCCGGCCCCAGAAGGGGTGGCTAATGCTATAATGTTGTCGTTGGGGGTCATATCTTTTAATTGGTGTAAAAATACAATATATAAATTTCTGAACACAGTGGTTCCTTTAAAAAACAATCCCCCAAAAGATATGATTGGTCGCTGTCTTATCTATTAGCTGAAATAGAAATGATTATCCTCTAAAACAATGATCGCTTTGTATTTTATGTAACATTAGACTTACTTTATAGTCTAATAAATATATATTCATTTTAAAGGATCTTAAAATACGAGAAAAGCCATGAAGGAGCAGAATAATCAATTATTGGTATTGACCCATTTAAGTCAGCTATTAGATTTGGTGACCGGTTTTGGTGGGTTTATAGTGCCGCTTGTGATATGGCTTACAAAACGGGATAGCATTGTGGGTATGGATGAAAATGGAAAATCTATCATCAATTTTCAATTGAGTATGTTTCTCTATGCGATTATTAGCATTCCATTTATATTATTTTGTGGTGTCGGGATTGTAGGACTTATTGCCGTAGGGATCATGTGTTTAATATTTCCAATTGTCAATGCCGTAAAAGTTTCTAATGGAGAAATTCCAAAGTACCCTTTGAGTATAAAGTTTATTCTATAAGGGTTTTAGTCCGAAAAAAGAATTCTTGTTAGGCGATCCTTTACAATAAGACACTTTATCAGGATCTAATGAAAGTCTGTTATAGAATGAGCATGACCGAAAATTGATTGCATATACGAATTACATAGGACCATTAAAAAACAATAAATAGCTATTTCTGAAAAGTCGTTTTGTTTTAAATGACTACCTGTATATTGCGTTAGGGACCGCGGCGGCATCCCCGCAGCAGAGCAAGGGATATAGCCAAGGGCCCGCCCGACGCAGGAGGGAACGCCCAAAACATTATGCTAATTCTTAGGAGAAAAGATTCCATAAAAAAGCCGCACTGTATCATACAGCGCGGCTTTTTCTATAAAAAATCGGTTATTTTAATTGTTGAGCATCACCGGCATTACCAACATGGTAACGTTTTCTCCTTCGTCCAAGCCATCAACAGGGGTTAGGATACCCGCTCTGTTAGGAAGGCTCATTTCTAATTGCACGTCCTCAGAAGTAAGGTTGTTCAGCATCTCTACCAAAAACCTAGAGTTGAATCCGATTTGCATATCGTCTCCTTGGTAAGAACAGGTCAAACGTTCTTCGGCCTTGTTGCTATAATCGATATCCTCTGCAGAAATGTTTAATTCGGCTCCTGCAATTTTTAATCGGATCTGGTGCGTAGTCTTATTAGAGAATATAGACACCCTTCTTACGGAGCTTAAGATCTGATTGCGGGAAATAGCCAGTTTGTTTGGATTTTCTTTAGGTATAACAGCTTCATAGTTAGGGTATTTACCGTCTATAAGCCTACAGATCAATACCGTATTTTCAAAGCTAAACTTGGCATTGCTTTCATTGTATTCAATAACCACATCGGTTTCGCTACCTCCTAAAATACCCTTTAAAAGGTTCAATGGTTTTTTAGGCATAATAAATTCTGCAACTTGTGAGGCCGATACATCGGTACGTTGGTATTTTACCAATTTATGGGCATCGGTAGCAACAAAAGTTAAATTTTCTGGAGAAAACTGAAAAAAGACACCGCTCATCACAGGTCTTAGGTCATCGTTTCCGGCAGCAAAAATAGTTTTATTAATGGCAGTGGCCAAGATATCGCCTTCGAGGGTGGTAGACGTAGGATTAGAAAGTTCTATGGCCTTAGGAAATTCTGCCCCATCGGCATAGGCCAAGGCGTATTTACCGTGGTTAGAGCTGATCTCTACGGTGTTGTTGTCTTCCACAACAAAAGTCAATGGTTGTTCCGGAAAAGTCTTTAAGATTTCTAACAAAAGTCTTGCAGGAACAGCGATAACGCCCTCACTATTGGAGTCCACATCTAAGATAGAGCTCATGGTTGTCTCCAAATCCGAAGCAGATACCTTAAGTTGATTCTGCTTTAGATCGAAAAGGAAATTATCCAGAATAGGTAAGGTGTTACTGTTGTTGATAACGCCTCCTAAAACTTGAAGCTGTTTAAGTAAATAGGTGCTAGATACTATAAATTTCATTCGTTTATTGTTTTTTAAGGAACCCCATGATTATAAAATTAAATATAAAGAACGGTTGGTTAATAACCGCTCTATTTTGTAAAATTCCTTGAATCTCTATCAAAACAAAGATATTTTAAATGTCCTTTTCAAGGAAACAAACTTATTAACACTTAATGGCCGTATTTTTTCCTTCGAATACTGCCAATTATCAATCCACAAATCAAGGTCAAAACCAACGGGAGGCCAATATTAATCAACTGCCATTTGTTTTTTTGGTCATTTATTTTTTCCTCATCCAGGAATGGGATTGCTACTTTTTTATTCCGAATGTTTATAAGTCCGGTTTCGTCCAAGAGGTAATTTAGGCTATTTATCAGGAATTCCTTGTTGCCATAAAAATTATTGGTCCACCGGTCATAACCAAGTTCTAGCGGTCTGTTGTTGCTAACTTGGTTTTTTATAATGTCGCCATCTGCAATAACGATCATTTTATTCTGACTTCCTTTTTCTATGGGGGTCTTTAGTTTTATCGGTTTAATTCTGTTGGTGTAGGCCGATGTAAATGCCCCTTCAATTAATACTGCCAATGGTTTGTTTCCATGTCGGTAAGTTTCCTTATTTGGAGGTGTATTGATAATGTCTAATCGTATTTCTTTGGGCAGAGCTTCCTCTTTGGATAAGGGCGAGCTTTGTAAAAGGATTTGTTTTTTATATCCATTGGCCAGCGTGTCTATACTACTTGGGAATTGTAACCTTAGGGCCTCTATATTATTGTTTATAGGATGGTTGTTCTTGGAGAATACCATGGGATGGTAATACCAGGGGACTGGATTGTATTGTGAATCATTGCCTTCGCCGGAAGCGATTACAATTTGGGTAAAATATAGGTCGTTGACCAACACAGGGTTAATACGGATACCGTATTTAAAAAAGAGATCGTCTAGGTTAAGATCTCGGGGAATGGCAAAGGCAGCACCATTTTCATTGTATAAACTGTCCATTTCCATAACAGCACCATCAACAAGCCATAAGGATTTTCCTCCTTGAACCATATATTGATCCAAAATGTACTTTTCTGCTTCTGTAAATGCAACCGTGGGCTTGGCAATAATAGCTGCGTCAAAACCATTTAACTGCTCTAATACCTTTTCTGGGTTTTTGGGAACAGAATCTAAAGTGATAGCTCCAATATTGTAATACTCCCGTATCTCTGTTAAAAAGTCTGCCAAGTAAATATCCTCCAATTCGCCATTTCCTTTTATAATGGCAACCCGTTTTTTTTGGGTAATGTTTAGTTTGGTAAAGGCATTGGCAAAAGCATATTCTAAATGTTGTACAGAATTGTTTACCCTTTGTTCGGTGGTGGCGCCTATTTTATTTTTTAAGAGCGGAACTTTAATGGTGGTACTATTGTAGTTGACCAATGCCCAAGGGAACAATATTTCCTGGGATACCTTGCCTTGGTGGTCTATGGTGACATTCACGGGGGTTAACCCCATTCTTTGTAAATCAGAAATAATGGTGTTGACGGAGGCTTCTTCTTCGAGTGGATTTACAAAATTGAATTTGATATTATTGTTTTCCGATGCAAACTCCTGTAATAACTGTTGGGTTTCTGTTTTTAGCTTTATAAATTCTGCCGGTAGGTTTCCCCCTAATAGAATATCGATAATTACGGGGCTGTCAAACCCTTGGACGGATTGAAGAGAGGATGCGGTTAGGGTGTATCGTTTGTCTTCTGTCAGATCTAATCTAGCATGAAAAAAAGAAGCCAGAATATTCACCAAAATTAATATTGCCACCACCTTTATAATAGCTACATACTTTTTCGTCATTACCTATTTTGGTTTTTAAGTTGAACTGTGGTAAGGAAAATAAAAAACAGGCTTAGGCTAGAAAAATAAATGATATCTCTGGTGTCGATTACTCCTCTGGCAAGGTTGTCATAATGTGTTTTCATGCCCAATGGCTGTAGTAGTAGCTGCAAAGCTCCATCTGTCGAAAGGCCCGCTAACCCTTCAAAACCATAAAACATCAGAAAAGACAATATCATGGCGATAAGGAAGGCTACAATTTGGTTTTCGGATAGGGTGGAAGCAAACAGACCAATAGCGGTATAGGTAGCTATAAGGAATAAAAGGCCAAAATAAGAGCCCCAAATAGCGCCCATATCCAAATTCCCAATGGTTGTTCCTAGTTCAGATATGGTATGCACATAGAGTAGGGTAGGTAGCATAGCTATTATGGTTAACACAAAAGCCCCAAGGAATTTGCCAAAAACCATTTCCCCTAATCCAATAGGTTTAATGAACATCAACTCTAAAGTGCCTAGTTTTTTTTCTTCCGAAAAACTCTTCATGGTAATCGCCGGAATTAAAAAAAGAAAAATCCAGGGGGAGAGCAGAAAAAAATTGTCCAAATCGGCAAAACCATATTCAAAAATATTGAACGGTCCTTTGAATACCCAAAGAAACAAACCGTTTAAGGTAAGATATAACCCAATTACCAAATACCCTATGGGCGATGTTAAGTACGATTGAATTTCCCTTTTAAATATCGCTAGCATGCTTTAAAATTACTTGAGTGTTTCTTTCTTTATCAGGCTCCAAGCCGCTGGTTTTTCTGAAAACAAAGGTTTGGTTTCTGACCATACCTTTTTAAAAAAATCGGAATTCCTGTAATTATCTAAATCCGCCTGGCTATCCCAATAGCTATAGGTAAAAAATAAGGCCGAATCATCCTTGTCTTGGTACAGTTCCAAAAAATTACATCCGGTGACCTGGCGAATCAATTGTTTATTTGTATCGAAAATTACTTCAAATTTTTTAATATTTTCCTTCTTGAAGCGTAATTTTACAATTCTTACCAGCATTTAAAAGAAATTTATAGTAATGGTATCCCTATAATCGAGTCCCAAAAGGGTAGAGGCACCACCAACGGTATTTAAATCACTTTTGTAAATCGCAATTTCTATATAACCCGAAGAATTAAAAAGGGCCAGCAGTTCGCCAGGGGCTTTACGCTGACTTTTATCGAGCTCAAAATTGACAATATCGCTATACTTGTTATAGATCGCTTTTATTTTTTTGTTCCGAGCCAACAATTCAAAATCCCTTCCGTTTCCGTGAACGTTAAACATGCTTTTTTGGATATTGGTCACTACATTGCCATAATTGTCTATATAGATGACACTTCCAGAGATAGCATCCCCATTATTGGTGATTCTAGCACTAAAATCCTTGAGATCCTTCAGTTCGTTAAAGGGGCGGCCTATAACTTCTAAAGTTCCCCCTCTTGCGATATGACTTGCCGCTTTTACAAAGACCTCCATAACCGGGAAAGGTCCATCTACGGAATCTGGCAATTGGATTTCAACGATTTTTTCGGGTACAATTTCTGATATGATCAATCCAATCACCCCATTATTGGCCATGATAAAGTAATGATTGTCTACCAGAACGGCAATATGTTGATTTTCGGGACTCAATTCCGAGTCTACCCCTACGATATGTATGCTTCCGTCGGGAAAGTTTTTATAAGAATTCTTTAATATATAGGCACATTCTTGTATATTGAAGGGAGAAACATCATGAGAAATATCAACAATTTTAGCGTCTGGTAACTCCTTATATATAGTTCCTTTTATGGCGCCTACAAAATGGTCTTTATGTCCAAAATCAGTAGTTAATGTAATTATAGCCATAGAAAACTGTTGATATATTTTTAGTTAGGTAAGTTGTTTTTTACTTAAGTTTGTTGAACAAAATTACATAAAAAAATAGCGTGTCAAAATATATATTTTATGTCTAACAATTAAATACAAATATTCATTGAACGAACTTGTCATAGAGCTTACAGACATTAGCCCGAGAGATTTTTTTGGGCAAAATAATGAAAACATAGATTTAATAAAAAAGTTCTTCCCCAAACTTAAAATTGTTGCCAGGGGAAATAAGATAAAAGTATATGGAGACGAAGACCTTTTAGAGGAATTTGATCTTCGGTTTGATATGTTGACAGCTCATTATAACAAATACAATAAGTTAGACGAGAATAGTATAGAACGTTTATTGGCGAGTAATGGGGATGACGATTTTACCGCTTCAGTAACTAGTGGGGAGGTTTTGGTCCATGGCGTTAGCGGAAGGCTTATTAGAGCACAAACGGCAAATCAAAGAAAGCTTGTTGATGCCTCTAGGGAAAGCGACATGGTTTTTGCAGTAGGCCCGGCAGGGACAGGGAAAACCTATACCGGAGTTGCCTTGGCCGTAAAAGCCTTGAAAGAAAAGCAGGTAAAACGTATAATATTGACCAGGCCTGCCGTAGAGGCAGGAGAAAATTTAGGGTTTTTGCCTGGAGACCTCAAGGAAAAACTAGATCCGTATATGCAGCCATTATACGATGCCCTGAGAGATATGATTGCCCCAGAAAAACTGGCACATTATATAGAAAACGGCATCATTCAAATTGCCCCAATGGCATTTATGAGAGGGCGAACCCTGGACAATGCCTTTGTTATTCTAGATGAAGCGCAAAATACGACCCACGCACAAATGAAGATGTTCCTTACCCGTATGGGTAAAAATGCCAAATTTTTGATCAATGGAGATCCTGGGCAGATAGATTTGCCAAGAAGGGCGGTTTCTGGTTTAAAGGAGGCGTTATTGGTGTTGCAAAATGTAGACGGAATTGGAATTATTTATCTGGACGATAAGGACGTTATAAGGCATAAATTAGTTAAAAAAGTAATAGCAGCTTACAAAAGTATAGAGCATAATAATTGAGTAAATGAGTAATACAATAATTGACACAAATTTTAATTTTCCAGGACAGCAAGAGGTGTATAAGGGAAAAGTAAGGGAGGTATACCGTCTAGAAAATGATGTTTTGGTAATGGTAGCTACCGATAGGCTTTCTGCCTTTGATGTGGTGATGCCCAAGGGTATTCCTTACAAGGGACAAATTCTGAATCAGATTGCGACCAAAATGATGGCCGATACCGCTGATATTGTTCCTAACTGGTTAACTGCTACCCCAGACCCTAACGTTGCGGTAGGATACGCTTGTGAGCCGTTTAAGGTAGAAATGGTAATCCGTGGTTATATGTCCGGACATGCAGCAAGGGAATACAAGGCAGGGAAAAGAGTATTGTGCGGTGTTGCAATGCCCGAAGGAATGAAGGAGAACGATAAATTCCCAGAACCAATACTAACACCTGCTACCAAAGCAGAAATGGGCGACCATGATGAAGATATTTCTAGGGAAGATATTTTGAAACGCGGAATCGTTTCCGAAGAAGATTACCTGGTTTTGGAAGAATATACCAAAGCCTTGTTTAAAAGAGGTACCGAAATTGCTGCTAAGAGAGGGTTGATTTTGGTAGACACTAAATACGAATTTGGAAAGACTTCAGATGGTAAAATAGTACTGATAGACGAAATCCATACCCCGGATTCTTCGCGCTATTTTTATGCCGATGGATATCAGGAAAGACAAGACAAGGGGGAGGCTCAAAAGCAGTTGTCCAAGGAGTTTGTCCGTCAGTGGTTGATCAGCAATAATTTTCAAGGCTTAGAAGGGCAGACAGTTCCAGAAATGACCGATGAATACATCACTAGTGTTTCGGAACGTTATATAGAACTTTATGAAAATATTACCGGTGAGAAATTCGTAAAAGCCGATATTTCGGATATTCAAAGTAGAATAGAAACCAATGTGCTTGCTCACTTAAACGGAAAATAAATACCGTTTCGGGGTTCTACTAAGAAGTCTAACTGATATAGCTTTTTTAGGAACGATTTGCACATGGAAACAAAAAAAGGATGGCATTGCCATCCTTTTTTTGATTAGGAACCTAATTTTATCAAATCCTTTAATTTTAACGGCCCCTTGCTTTTTAAGCGAGTCCATATTTTTAGAAAGGCAATGGCGGTAATATAGGCGTCTCCGATGGCCGTATGGCGGTCTTTCATAGAAATATCAAATTTTTCGGCCAACTCATCCAAGGAGTAGTGGTCTTTCTTTTTAAAGACATTGGAGGTGAGCAAGGTGTTTCTATACAGTGTAGAGGTGTCCAGTGTCTTATTCAATAATTTTGGAAGCTGATGCCTTTCCAAGGCCTGATTAATCATGTTAATATCAAAAATAGTATGATGCGCTATGATTACTGCATTACCCACAAAGGCCAAGAATTGCTTTAAAGCTTCAATTTCGGTGATACATTCGGTTCCTCTGCCGTTCTTTAAAATTCCGTGGATTTTTGCGGTTTCGGCATTGTAATGATCTTGAATTAGGTATAGTTCGAAGCTTTGGTTTATAGCAATGTGATTGTTGGTGAGGTTTAGTGCCCCAATAGATAATATTCTATCATAGATATAGTCAAACCCCGTGGTTTCTGTATCTAAAACTACAAACCTAACCAAATTTACTTCCTCTGGTTGTTTTTCTAGAAAGCAATTTTCATAGGTCTTCCAGAATTCCGGGAGGTTCGCCGGTGGTCTCTTTTTAAAGAAATTTATCATCTTAAAATATTTGATATCTTGAATCTCACTGTTAAAAGTTCCTGGATTTCCTTGATCGTTTTAAAAGTCCTTTTCAGTTTTACTTTGTCCTCTTTTGTAAGTTTGTCAATGGCAATATATCTTCCCGAATCGTTGTGTAATAATCCTTGTTTGGTACGGAACTTTAATAAGGCTTTTGTGGCATAGGAGCAGGCCATAAAAATTTCTTCATTGTTAGGCTCAAGTTCCGCTAATTTCTCGTATCGCCCAGGTGTATTGTTTATAGATTTTACAGAATGGGATAAAATCAAGACCCTTGCGGCATCGGTAAGTGGCATAAGAGCTCTTCTTTTTAGGTCGAAAAAATCCTTATGCTCTCCATCTTGTTCTACTAATAGCTGTCTAAAAAAGCCTGTTGGAGACGGGTTTTGGAGTGCGCCACTGGCAAGATGAAGGAAAAAAATCGGATATTTCTGGGTGATTTCAAAGATATAATCAGAGAGTTGGTTCACCAAAGTAATATCGCCATAGGTGAGGTTGTAATCAAAAAAGATAGATGAAAGAAGTATTTCATCAGCTCCCGGATTGGTAACCCATTGGGTGATGGCTTTTTTCCATTGATCTAAACTCAGGCACCAATTAGGGTTGGAGGCCATCATTTCTGCCGGACAGTATTCATATCCAATGTCGAATAACCCTTTGTTGATGATCTTTGACAATTCTAGGAAATAGGCCGTGGTTTCTTCCATTTTCTCATCAGGAACATTCTGAAAAACTAGGGCATTGTCCTGATCGGTCTGTAATAATTGTTCATTCCGCCCCTGACTTCCAAGGGAGAGCCATGCAAAGGCTACCGGGGGTTTCTCGGGCATCTTGTCCAGGGCCATCTCAATGACCCGTTTTATACAGGCGTCGTTGAGCTCAGATATTATTTTAGAGGTCAGTGTTAAAGGAATGTTTTGTTCCAAATAAGCCCGTAATAAGTGGGTAATGCTTTTGCGGATATTTCGAATGTTTTTCACCTTTTTAGCACGCTGAATGGCTTTGATTAACACTGCTGGGTTATTACCAATGGCAACCATTAGGTCGTGTTTAGACAATATTCCAATAGCCTTGGAGTTGGGGGTGCCGTCCTTGGTAATACACAAATGGCTGATACTGCTCTTCATCATGGCTATTTGCGCCTGGGTAATGGTCATGCTTTTTGCATATGTAATGACCGGGGAAACCATAATTTTGGATGCTTCCGTGGTAATCGGATATTTACCGGTAACAATATTGTTACGCAGGTCTTTGTCGGTAATAATTCCAATCGGAAGTTTGTCCTCTACGACCAACATTGCCCCCACTTTTTTTTCGGTCATTTTCTCAGCAATCTCTTTTGCCGTGGTTGTAGCAGAACAGCTTATAAGTTTTTTAGAATATTTAACAGGTTGTAGGTCAAAAAGTTGTGCTTCAGGAGTGATAGGGCCTAAATTGGGGATTTCTTCGTACAATTTGCCCCTATGGCTTTTGGAATAAGGGTTTCGGGTATTGGAGGCAAAACTCTCTATTAAAAAATTCCCCACCTCCTTGTTTTCCCTCGCATAAGGTTTAAAGATATGTATAGGTATAGCGTAAAGGATGGTTTCCTCATGGGCCTGGGCCGTCATCTTATAATTTTCGAGTGCTATCAGAGGTCTAAGACCAAAAATATCGCCTTCGTCGCACATGTCCAAAATATCCATTTTCTCTCCCCTTTTAAGGGCTACAGCTCCTTTATGTACAACGTAAAAACTTGTATGTGGTGGATCGTTTTCCGAAAAAATGACATTGTCCTTTTCCTTGTAAATGATGGTAATTTCCTTAGAAAGCGTCGCTAATTGATCCTGCGCTAACTCATTAAAAGGAGGGAAATGTTCCAGAAAATCGGCAACCCTTTCGGAAATAGTATTTTTCATCATTAGTTGTATTGTTTTAAACCATCAACAGGCAATAAGCTATTTTATTCAGGCATATCAACCTATATATAGATCGGCTTTTTATATAGCTATAATTTTGGTTAAAGTTACCTTTTTAAGAAATTCGGTAAAAGAAAATGAAATGAAATTTGTGTTGGAAGATACTATGTTTTTTTGAGGGTAGAAAAGGGATCATGGGCGTGATAAAAAGTAAGGGGTATAATGCGACCGTTCACGGACATAATTTGAATGCCAATAGAGACATAAAGATATTTGCTTTGAAATGAACCCGTATAGTCAGGAAGGAACATAAACGAACCAAGTCTGAAACCTACCATAAAAAAGCAACATACCAAAAAACAGCACCCGATGCTAACGGTGCGCATCGGGTGTTGTATTTAAATTGTTTAATAGTTTATATATCGTTTAATTATTAGAGAAGAAAGCTAGGTTATCATTACCAACAATTCCTTTTTCTATGGCTATCGCCTTTGGAAACAATATATTATTCTCCAAGTGGATATGTAAAAGTAAATCCGCTTCAAATTCCTTGAGTAATGAAAAGGTAACCTTATAGGTGGCACAAGCATCATTTGGAGGTGTGAAATTGTTAGAGAGCGTTGCGATTTTTTTAAAGTTTTCTCCTTCATTGTCATGTTCTTGCATCATCTTGGAAATGGGGTTTTCTACAGAGCCAAAATCAGGGAGCACTAGGTTAATATCGGCTTCTAGGTTCTTGGTCATTTTTCTAACAATTGGGAAGAGAGTGGTTTCTTCCATAATCATATGATGATTTAGGTGCGTCGCCGTTTCTTTAAAAAGATCATTGATTTTGTAAAGTTCGGGGTGACGTCTTCCATGGACTTTACAGAGCTTATTAAGGTATTCTAGAAGGGTAGGAATGTTTCTTTTTACATATTGATGGTGTGTGTTTTCAATATGATCTGCTAACAGTTCCAGTGACCACGACTGATAATCGATGTCTTGGCTATCGGTAGTGTTCATTACTTCATTTAAACGCTCTAGGAGATGCTCCGTATCAATACCTTTATTTAGGCAAACTTCGTCAATAGTTTTTTCTCCTTTACTACAGAAATCAATATCATATTTAGAAAAAATTGTTGCTGTTCTATAGTTTTGGGCTACTAATTTACCCACTTGGGTTGTACCTTGAGTTTCATGTCTAACGGAAATAAGACTAACGATTTTATTTTTTAAGGTTAAATCAAATACAAACCAACAAGTGGTTACAATTCCGACCGCAAAAATGATATCGCCAATAGATCTCATCCACTTCAAAACAACCATTGTGGGGTGTTGCATCAGTTCTGCAGAACGGGCATACCACATGCCTTTTTCCATACTTTCCAATGCTTGCCATATGCCAATAGGCAAAAGGCTCAATAATGCCATTGCTAAAAGCCCTATATTAAGTGACCAGAAGGTTATTTTAAGAATTTTTTCGTTCCAAGAAACATTGCGGTACAAACTTCTTAGAACAAATAACATAAGTCCAATACCTAGCATACCATAAACACCAAATAGTGCGGTATGACCGTGTAGTGGGGTTGTATTTAAACCTTGCACATAGTACAGGGCTATGGGAGGGTTAATTATAAAGCCAAATACGCCTGCCCCCAAAAAATTCCAAAAAGCCACCGCAACCATAAAATAAATAGGCCATTTGTATTCTTCCAACCATTTTGTTGCTTTGGATAGTTTATAATTATGGTAGGCTTCATATCCAATAAGGGTAAGAGGTACAATTTCGAGCGCACTGAATGTTGCTCCTAAGGCCATTATAGCCGTAGGTGTTCCAGAAAAATAAAGGTGGTGAAAGGTGCCTAAAATACCTCCAGACATAAATATAATAGTGGCAAATAGCACGTTTGCAGTAGCGGTCTTTGTTTTTAAAAGGCCCAATCTTACAAATAGAAAAGCAATCACTACCGTAGCAAATACTTCAAAAAATCCTTCTACCCATAGGTGAACAACCCACCACCTCCAGTATTCGGCTATGGCCAGATTGGTTTGCCTGCCCCACATCAATCCTGCTGCGTAAAATAGGGCTATGGCGGTACAGGAGATTAAAAACATTATGATGAGGTTTTTTTCTGCTGTTTTCTTTTTTATGACCGGTAGCAGAGGTCGGACCATCAATGCCAACCATAGAAAAAGTCCCACCAATAGAAATATTTGCCAAAACCTACCTAAATCCACGTATTCATATCCTTGGTGCCCAAACCAGAAATTTTCAATCAAATCGAGCTTTTGCATCACTCCAAGCCATTGGCCGAACATAGATCCTACAACAATGATCAACAGGGCAACAAATAGGAAATTAACACCAAATTTTTGAAATTTTGGGTCCTTGCCAGATACTGCCGGAGCAATGTATAATCCGGTCGCCAGCCAGGCGGTGGCAATCCAAAAGATGGCTAGTTGTGTATGCCAAGTACGAGTGACCGAATAGGGGAGGATCTGGTCTAGCGGAATACCGTAAAATCCATCGCCTTCAACACCGTAATGGGCCGTTACAATACCCAGTAACATTTGCACGACCATTAATAGGCTTACCACCCAAAAATATTTTTTGATTAAATGCATTGAAGGTGTTATTCCTTGCTTCAACAAAGGGTCTTCGGATGGGGGAGGTATACTTTCTTCTTCCCCAGACCTTACATGGTAAAAAACAAGGATTCCTATGCACAGGATCAGCAATATAATGCTAACGCCAGACCATGTGTACAAGCTTGTTGTAGGAGTGTTGCCTACTAGTTCATCGGAAGGCCAGTTATGAGTATAGGAAACCGCCTCGCCAGGTCTTTCCGTTACCGTTGCCCATGTTGCCCAGAAAAAAAATGCATTCATTTTTTGCATCCTGGTGTCGCTTTTAATGGTGTTTTTAGGGATAGCATAATCTGACCGTAGTTTATCAAAGTTAGGGTCGTCTGTAAACAAGCCTTTGTAATAGTTGCTTAAATATTTAAAAGCAGCTATTCGCTCTTCTGTTATAGTAATCGTATTACTTTTTTTGTCATAGGTGTTTGTTCTAAGATTTTTTTGAAGTCGCACCTTTAAAGCAGCTTGTTGTTCTTTGTTTAAGTCATCGTAATTTTTGTTGAAATCGGACTGTGCATAGCCATTAAGAATAAATACGGCTTCTCTGTGAAGCCAATCTGCTGTCCAGTCAGGAGCAACATATGCACCGTGTCCCCATATGGAGCCCACTTCCTGACCGCCGATACTCTGCCAGATATTTTGACCTTCTTTGATGTCTTTCCCTGTAAAAACCACCTGGTTATCGGTCGATATAACTTTTTCGGGTATCGGTGGGGATTCTTGATAAATTTCAAATCCATAATAACCTAATACCCCAAAGGACAGCAGGATTACTGCTGCAAATCCAAGCCATAGTTTTCGTTCTTTCTTCATAAGTATGTATTCATTAATAATTTCAGACAAAATTGTCCTTTTAGTTGGTAAATTTTTTTATCATTTTAAAGATTTAGAATCAGATCTTAATTTATAAGGCAATGGTAATCAGTTCTTACAGTATGCGCTATCTCTTGATTAGGTTTTAAGTGTAATGGGAAGGCTACCATAAAGTTTGGAGCTAAAATCCTTTTTATGTCTTTAATTGATAGGACAAATATATTATTTTTTTTAAATAAGATAAAATTGTCCGAAATAAAAATTAGTATTTCACAAAGCGGTCGTAACTTGTTAATTTACGATAATTGGGTTTTAAAAAATATGGTTGTTTTAAGATCAGCGTATCTTTTTTGTAGTCATATGAGGGATTTAGGATTGGAGAAGGCATTGGGTTGGCGAATGATTGTTTCGTATTCATAATTATTCCGCGTTAGGGATGGCGGCGGCATCCCCGCAGCGGAGCGAGGGATATAGCCAAGAGCCCGCCCGACAAAGGAGGGAACGCCCAAAGTAAGACGTTAAGGACCCTCAGTAAATTTCTATAAATCTATAAAACCAGCACTTCTAGATTTGATCTACTGATTTTAATTAATCAGACTCTTTATAAACAGCAGTTTTATCAAAGAAAATGCCTTAAAATTCAATTCAAGCAACCTAAATGTGTTAAAAATTTACAAATTGAGGGGCTTTTTTTTTATCCTTAATTAAATCGGTATAGTTTAGCGGCCCAATGGATAGGACTACATTAAATATGGCCAAGAATTATCGACAATACTTGTTTGTATTTGTTGCCATGATTTTAGTACTGATCTCTTCCTGTTCTGTTAAATCTGGAATAAAGAGTCTCGCCGGTGTCCCTTTTTCAACCGAACAAAATACGACCAAAAAAGGCAATGTAGTATTTGGAGCCCATAAGGCGAACTGTATCAATACAGAGACAGCAAACAAGGAAATCTCTCAATCCATTTCTTTGGATACCGCCGATTCATTGCCAGAAGCACTTCTTGTGGCGGCGTTTATCTTTGTTTTCGGAAATACGCTTTACAAGCAGCAGCTCCATCCACGTTACAGTAACTTAAAAATTCCAGGTTCTTTACCTATCTTTCTTCAGAACCAAAAGCTTATCCTTTGATACCCACCTAGTCTTCTTTCTTAATATATCACATGCATCCATGTGTCATATTTCCATTGTTTTCAATTAAAAAATCTTAGGTCGGGTTGATGACCTTTTAACAAATAGTATAATAGTATGGTAAAGCAGATTATGGCAATCACAGGCCTGTGGTTGACCGTTGCTGTTATGTTCCCATTGTATGGGCAACAGCAAAACGAGCATACCTTGGGCACGTTATGGCCAAAGGTAGTAGCGTATTATCCGGGTATTGGTGTAAAAAACTCCGCAATTGATGTGGCAAAATTACAAGAGCGGGCCGTAAAAAGCGAAATGCTTCCGCAGATAAAGGCACAGGCCCAAAATACTTATGGCACCTACCGGGGAAATGCGGGAGCATTTTTCCCGCAGATGGGTACATTTAATGTAAATGCTGCGACTAGCAACATGGGGGAAAGTGCCATTGCAGCAAACAGTTATGGATCTACTACGGTAGAATGGGAAGTATTTTCTTTTGGAAAACTTCGTAAACAAAGTGAAGCTTCCAAGGCCCAGTACCAAAAGAAAGTTAGTGAAAAAGAGGCCTATCTTTTGAGCCTTAAAAAAATCGTATCGGAGCGATATATCAGCCTTCTTTATAATGCTGCCAAGCTACGCTGGTCAGAAAAAAACACGGAACGTTTAGATGATATCCGAAAAATCACATCAGGACTATCTGCAGCCGGCCTAAGGCCGGCTGCAGATAGCTTGCTGGCCTCTTCTTCCTTCATGCAATCTAAAGGTGAGCGGGATAAATGGAAAGGGTATAAAAAGGCGTCATCTATTAAGTTATTGGAGCTCTTTGGTGGCGATTCCATTAACTATGCGGCATCTGCCGCCCGTTTTTCAGAGGGATCCGCACAACATTACCTAAACCAGGAAAACACCATAAATCCCACACATCCTGTTTTGGATATGTTAGAAAAACAATCCCAATATTATAGGCTAAGTGGGCAATCTCAAAAAAGAGCATCCTTACCATCGCTGCGTTTGATGGGCGGCTATGCCTATCGCGGGACGGGAATTAACTCGGACGGGACCGTATCTGATTCTTGGAGCGACGGGTTTTCCAATAAGACCCATAATTACCTTGCTGGTATAGGCCTAACTTGGAATATTAGTAGCCTGCATACCAGTAGGTTAAAGGGGGCGGGACTTTTTAAGGAAGCTGAAGGTGCCGATTTGCTCCAAGAACAGTATGGGCAAGCTATGCAGGCCGATCTGACGGCATCACAGGCTAAATTAGTTCAACAATTTGAGCAGCTCCAAAAGACAAGCATTGCCGTAAAACAGTCACAAGAGGCTTATGCCATGTATTTGGCCCGTTACAAAAGTGGTCTGATCACCCTGAGTGAATTATTACAGATACGCCTGTTGTTGGAACAAACCGAGAATAATCATGTAGAGGCCTCACGGGACTATTGGATGCTCCTTGCTTACGAGGCGGAATTGACTGCCGATTTCGATTTCCTGTTTAATAACCTTTAATTTTTAACTATGAACTTAATAAGATTTGCGTTAAGAAGACCCATTGCCATTATGGTCATCGTACTGGCAATTACCTTCTTTTCCTATAATGCCATAAAAAAGATCAATGTGGATATCTTTCCGGAGGTGGAACTTCCGGCGATGTATATTGCTATGCCCTATGGCGGATTATCCCCTGCCTATATGGACGGGTTTATGGCCAATGAATTCCAAAAAGTATTGTTGTTTGTCAGCGGCGTCAAGAACATGGATTTCAAAAGTATCCAAGGCCTTACCCTAATGAAATTGACCTTTTATCCGGGAACTGATATGGCCCAAGCGGCCGGAGAAGTATCTACCTCCGTATCTAGGGCCATGGGCTTCTTGCCCCCCGGAGCGGTACCGCCAATGGTAGTACGCTTCGATGGGAGCTCGCTCCCCGTAGGGCAGTTGGTCTTTGAAAGTGATGAGCATTCCATTAGCGAATTACAAACCCTTGTCATTTCCAAGATAAGGCCTATGTTCGTGGAGATACCCGGTATCACTGCTCCGGCACCATTTGGAGGAACCAGTCGTTCTATCGTCGTAAATTTAGACCCTCAATCCTTGCAAGCTAACGGACTTAGTCCGGAAGAAGTTACCTTAGCGATTACAAAGAGTAGTATTCCGTCTCCCGCAGGAAATATCCGCATTGGAGAGGAAAACCTGATGGCCCCGATTAATTCCATCGCCAGAGGTCCGACAGAATTCCTTAACACTCCGATTAAATCATCCGATGGACGTACGGTTTATGTGAGGGATGTAGCGAAAGTCGACGATGGCGCCGATCAAACCGTGGGCTATGCACTGGTCAACGGGAAACGGTCTGTTTACCTGCCTATTATCAAAAAAGCGGATGCCTCTACACTAGATGCGGTAAAAAACCTTAAGAGATCTATCCCAATGCTAAAGGAACAGCTACCCGAAGAGGTGGAGATACGGTATGAGTTTGACCAGTCCAAATATATCGAGGGTTCCCTTTCTAACCTGATACATGAAGGCATATTGGGGGCTGTGTTTACAGGTTTGGTCATCTTCTTGTTCCTTGGAGATACCCGTGGCGCTATGATTGTGGTGATGACCATCCCCATAGCCATTTTAACGGCAGTTACCGTCCTTCATCTTTTTGGGCAGACTATTAATATTATGACGCTGAGCGGATTGGCATTGTCGATCGGTATTCTGGTAGATGAGGCCACCGTTACCATAGAAAACATCCATCAGCACATGGAAATGGGCAAAAACAAGCAACGGGCCATTTTAGATGCCTTAATAGAGATATCCATTCCCAAGCTATTGATTTTGCTCTGTATCCTGGCCGTTTTAACGCCGGCATTTATTATGACGGGCATTCCAAAAGATATGTTCATGCCTTTATCTATGGCTGTAGCCTTCGCGATGATCGCATCTTTTCTTGCATCCCAAACCTTTGTTCCCATATTGGCGAACTGGATGATGAAGGACAAGCATAAGATCGTTGCCGATACCCCCAGAAAACGTGCCTACTTTGAAAAGTTCCGGGTTAACTATTCCTACCGGATGCGAAAATGGTCTACCCGATCGCTTTCTCTTTTTTTACTGTATATTGGAATTGCCGGTGGTACCGCGGCATTGCTGCTAAATGTGGTAGGTACGGATGTGATGCCTGTATCGAACAGTGGTGATCTCCAAATGCGTATTCAGGCCCCGCAGGGTAGTAGGATCGAAAAAACAGAAAGCCTTGTCAGAAATATTATCGAGGATATCAAGAGTCAGCTTCCTAAAAACGGAATTTCCATTTCTTCGGCATTTGTGGGCATGCATCCGGCAACATCACCCATCAATCCTATCTTCCTTTTTTCCAATGCTTCGCATGAATCCGTTCTGCAGCTATCTATAGATCAGGAGTTATACGATGGGTCTATGGAAGCGCTCAAGGAGAAAATCAGGAATGTTGTTGCCAAAAACCATCCCGAAGTTAAGTTCAATTTTGAGCCTATGGAACTGACGGAAAAGATTATGGGTCAAGGAGCAATGACCCCTATTGAGGTAAAAGTTGGTGCGGGTCAAATTAAAACGGCCTTTGCCCATGCCTCTAAAATTGAGGCCAAGTTAAAAGGTATTCCATATTTAAGGGATGTGCGTATTGCCGAGCCCCTAGAATATCCCACCCTAGAAATAGAAGTGGACAGGGATCTTGCCGGACAGTTTGGAATGACGATGAAGGATATTACTCGTAGCCTGGTCGCGGCCACCTCGTCTACTCGTTTTACGGACAAAAACCTTTGGGTAGATCCAAGCTCGGGACGGGTATTTCAGGTGCAGGTACAGTTTCCCGAAGCCATCATGGATTCTGAGGAAAGGCTGCGCTCCCTACCCTTAAAAAACGGTAGTATCCGTCCGGTATTGGAAGATGTTGCAAAGATACGCCGTGTAACCAGCCCGGCACAGATTAATCGGAAAGGTCCAAACCGCTATGTAACCATAGTGGCCAATGTTTATGGCAAAGATTTGGGAACGGCTTCGAAGGCCGTGAACAAAGCCATTGAGGATGCCGGGGAGGCACCCCGTGGTACCACCATTTGGACCGAAGGTACCTTACAGCTTTTAGAAGACACCTTAAGTAGTCTCCTTGCGGGTCTGGGGGTTGCTATAATCGTTATATTCCTAATGCTGGCTGCCTACTATCAATCGTTTAAAGTACCACTGATTATCCTATCGGTCTTGCCTGCCGTTATTGCTGGTAGCCTTGTTATCCTTTACCTTACGGGAAGTACGTTGAACCTTCAGTCTTATATGGGTATTATTATGTCCTTGGGGGTATCTGTCTCCAATGCGGTACTACTGATCAATCAGGCCGAATACTATAGGCGAAATCTAGCGCTTAAGCCTGCCAATGCCGCACGTTTGGCAGCATCATCCCGAATTAGACCAGTACTGATGACCGCTGCAGCGATGCTGGCGGGGATGTTACCAATGGCTATCGGAATCGGTGAAGGGGCAGAACAGGTAGCTCCTCTGGGAAGGGCAGTAATTGGAGGTGTAATCGCTTCTACAGCTACTATTTTGTTGCTGCTCCCGCATTTTTTCTCTTCCATGATGTCTAGAACTAAAATTGTAAGTCCGTCTCTAGACCCCGATGATCAGGAAAGCAGGTATTTTGAAAAACAACAAGTATAAGTGTACCCATAAAAAATATAAAAAAATGAATCGTAAATCATCCATAGAAAACCAATCAGGTATTATGCTAGCAATAAGTCTGGCCGCGACCTTATTATTTACCGCATGTTCCAATAATGAGAAGGAGATGAATAAGGCTGAAATAACGCCTGCAAACTCCCTTGAGTATGCTACAACCCCTGTCCAGTATATCAATCCTGAATATACCCTATCTGTACCCGGAGAATTAAAACCCTATGAACAAGGGGCTATTTACGCTAAAGTAACCGGCTTTGTAAAGGAACTCTATGTAGATCGGGGAGATCGTGTTCGGAAAGGACAGCTGCTAGCTTTGCTGGAAGCTCCCGAAATGAACCAAAAATACCTTTCTGACAAATCTGCCGAGGATAAGGTATATAGTGATTATTTGTTTGCCAAACAGGCCTACGACCGACTTTTAGAAGCATCTGCTACTGTAGGGGCGGTTGCGGCCATTGAAGTGGATAGGGCCAAAAGTGCTATGGAAAGCGCCAAATCTGCCTATGAATCTTCCAAGGCAGAAACGGCACAGACCTCGCAGTTACAAAAGTATCTGCGCATTACGGCACCATTTGATGGCGTAATCACCGATAGAAACGTTTCTGTGGGCGCATTGACAGGTGCTAACACGGGGCTGCCTATTTTTATGATGGCTCAGGGCAGCCGTTTGCGACTGACCCTTGCGCTACCGGAAAAACATGCCGCTTCGGTCAGAGAAGAAATGCCCGCTACCTTTACAGTAAGCTCGCAACCGGGAAAGGTATTTGATGCTAAACTATCAAGGACTTCGGGCTTGCTGAACCAACAGAATCGTGCCCTGACGCTAGAATTTGATGTGGACAATGTTCTTGACGCGTTACAAGGGGGCGAATATGCACAGGTACAGTTAAAATTACAGCGTAAACAACCTTCGTACTGGGTAAACAATAAAAGTGTGCTCTATGCACAGTCCGGAACCTTCGTCATGACATTGAATAACGAAGAGATAAAACGCATTCCGGTAAAGGAAGGGATAAGACTCGATACCCTGACAGAGGTCTTCGGGGAGCTTTCATCACAGGATAATATCCTTGAAAAACCATCCGAAGAAATTAAGCTGGGTAAGATTAGTCGGTAGCCTTTTAAAATATAAATGATGTGAAATAAGCCATTGATGCCTTATGCCTAAACAGCATAATAATTCAATGGCTGTTTTCATTAGTACTTAAAAATTCAATTATTAACAATCAACCGTTGAAATGTAGATCAAAAATCGGGTAGATAATGTTGTGACTTTTAAGGTAATGTGTTTTTCCTTCTCTGCTAAATTTGACATTGAACCACAAACGCATCCGCAGAATCGTTCAATGTTAAAAATAAAGTGTTCAGGGCACCGTTCTGAAGTGTTAGAAATATTGAATTCTTCCTATTTAATCTCTCGATTTTTTTTGCTTAAAAACAACATTTGGCCATGATCCCAAATCTTGACTTGATCCCAATAAAGCAGCTTGGAATATTATAAAAAATAAAAAACCCCAAGATAAAAATCTTGGGGTTTTCCTTGTAGCGAGAACGAGAGTTGAACTCGTGACCTCCGGGTTATGAATTTTCAAAGACCTGTACTGAAATAGTATTAAATCCCTTATAATCAGAGTGTTACAATTTATGTTTAATGATTTAAATTGATTTAAAACCATTAAAAACCATCAAATGTTGTACATATGTTGTACATAGATTTTGTATCTTTAATATTGTTAGACAATAAGATATGGCCACTATTAAGATAATATTACGGAAAAATTATCAAAAGAAGGATAAAACATTTCCTATTGTTTTACGATTAACGAAGGATAGGAAGTCGAAATATTTATTTACTGGAGAGTATATATTGAAAAAGGATTGGGATGAAACTAAGGGATTGGCAAGAAATAGTCACCCAAATTCCGCACGACTTAACAATATGCTTTTAAAAAAGCTTAGCGAGGCTCATGATGCTGCCTTGAAAGAAGTGGCAAGTAATAACAAATCTTCGGTATCTACTATCTTAAAAAGAATAAAATGCGAGGATGAATTTGATTTTTTCCAAGCAAGTGAAATATTCCTTGAGAATATTTTAAGACGAAAAAAGTTTGACCAACATTACAACCAAAAAAAGAGATTAATAATATTCAAAGAATTTTTAGGTTGTAAAAAATTATTTTTTACCGATTTGGATGTCAAATTGCTGAAGAAATTTGAAGCACATTTACTTTATGAACGAAAAGTTTCTCCAAGAACTGCGGTGAACTACCTTATTTTAATTAGAACTGTTTATAATTTAGCCCGAAAGGAATATCATGTAGAGGACAGCAATTATCCATTTGGAAAAGGAAAAATTCAGATAAAGTTCCCGGAAAGTGAGAAAATTGGTTTAACCAAGGAAGAGATTAAATTGCTCGAAGGAGTGAGCGGTTTGTCGGAAGCTCAACAGAATGCGGTTAACACCTGGCTAATAAGCTTCTATTTCGCCGGTATAAGGGTTGGGGACGTTATAAAATTAAAATGGTCTGATATTAAAGATGGAAGGCTTTATTATCGGATGGGAAAAAACAAAAAACTTGTGTCATTATCAATACCTGCAAAAGCAAAAGGAATATTACATCAATACGTGTCCTTGAAAAAAGGGCAGAACGGTTTAATATTCCCGTACTTAAAGGATATTGATTTGAAAGACAATAAAAGGTTACTAATCCGTGTCAAGACTATCACAAGAAACTTAAATAGGCGATTGAAAATGGTTGCCGAAAAACTTGGCATTGAAAAGAAACTCAGTATGCATATTGCTCGACATAGTTTTGGTAATATTTCTGCGGATAAGATTCCTATTCAAATGTTGCAGAAATTATATCGACATTCCTCTATAACGACCACGGTAAATTATCAGTCAAATTTTATGCATAAGGAAACGGATGATGCTTTGGAAATGGTTATAAATTTTTGAGTTTCTGCTTGTAAAACTACTACATTAAATTCTTTTAAGACATACTGATTTGCTTATCTTTTTTAGTGGCTGAAAGCTTTGCTGTGCGAATTGAAAGTAGGGGATTGTTATCATCCTGTGCCTAAGGCTATTTGGCGAAAATAAAGTGGCATGACGTATTTACTTGTATGAATTGTGGACATCAACAGGATTTTAAAAAATCTAGATATAAGTATCCATGTTATGGTTGCCAACATCTCATAAGTGAGGCCTCCAAGAGCGTCACTAATAAATGGATAGGTTACAAACCTTTAAAAAAAGGTAGAATATTAAGCAGGAATTTAATGACAACGGTAAAAAAACACAGAACTTTATATGGCAATCATGCAATTAAAATCTTACCTCAGGGCAATACCAACCCAAGTTGCCAAATGACCTATACAAAATTAATTCGATCAATTTTGCTTGAGAATTAATTGCTCTCAGTTTAAACAAAGAGTTTTTGTAAAACAATATTAAGATAAAGAATGGTTAAAGTAAAACCAATCTAACATGAAGGTATAAAACAGGTCCTTAGTGTATAATTCAATCCTTTTAAATGGATATTTAAAACCTAGCTTTGATTGATCTGGGTACTAAAACCAATAGAAATAAAAGCGAATTGGGAATGTTCTGTCTTATTCGTTTTAGGGCTCGGCCTATGTGACTCTCTACAGTGTTTTCGGAAATATTTAAAATTTTTGAAATTTCCTTATAGGTTAATCCCCTTTTCTTATTCATTATAAATATCTTTTTAGATTTGGGCGGCAAAGCATTAATTTCTTTGTTTAACCACTCCAACTTACTTTTGATTGAATGTTCCTCTTCTTCAATTGATTGTTGTAATACTTCATAATGTATTTTGTCAAGAACATTTTCATTGCGCAGATGCTTCCTGTAATCGTTAATAAATAAATTATAGACGGATTTATAAAGATAACTTTTAATGGAGGAGCGAATTTCTAATGTATTCCTTTTTGTCCAAAGGTTTACAAAAACATTTTGTACTAAGTCTTCAGCCTTAGGTTCATTTTTGGTTAGACTGGTGGCATACAAAATAAGAACCTTGTAGTAATTCTCAAAAAGTAAGCGATAGGTTTGTTTATCGCCTTCCCGAATCTTATCCAACATGACGTCTTCGTCATAAATTATCTTATCCAACTCTCCATGCATAATTGAAATTAAAAAAAAAGATTAAAAAAAATGCAAGGTATTACATTTCTTGATTGTCATAAGGTAAACAAGATAGGTTAAAGTGAAAACAAACATAAAGATAATAATAAGAAAATATCTTCAAAATACAATTTCAGAAGAGGATTTGGACCATCTTAAAGATTGGATTTCCAATAAGGATAATCAAAAACATTTTAGAGAATATATATACTCTCATTATAATAATAAAGCTTATGACGCCAAGAGGGCTTTTAAATTATTCGAAGATGCAACATTTGATAAAAAATCGGTAATCCAATTTAAGAGTGTGAAAACCACTATTTTCAAATATGCAGCAGTATTTGTTGGCTTACTTGTATTGAGTTATACTATATTTTATTTTAACCAAAATAAAGTCACTGAACAGCCTGAAAATCAAGTAACATTGGAAGTGGAAGGTAGTGGCGTGAAATTCCTCAATACTTCTGTAACTAAAGATCTTAAAGGTAAGGACGGTCAGGTTTTAGCGAAGCAAAATAAAAATACTTTGGATTATCAAGGATTAGGTAGTGAAGACGGTGAAATAGTATTTAATGTTCTTCGTGTTCCCTATGGCAAAACATTTCAAGTATTGCTGCCAGATCAAACCCACGTTATCTTAAATGCTGGATCTAGTTTACGATATCCTAATAAATTTCAGAAAGGAAAGAATAGAGAGGTTTATTTAGAGGGAGAAGGCTATTTTAAAGTAAGCAAAAATAAAAACTCCCCTTTCATAGTAAAGTCCAATGGAATAACTACTGAAGTTTTTGGAACTGAATTTAATATTTCCTCATATACGGATGATTCTTTTACTTCTGTGGTGCTGGTTGAAGGAAGTGTTGGTGTAACAGATAATTCAGAACGGCAGTCTAATTTCAGAACTAATTTAATGCTAAAACCCAATGAAATGGCATCAAAAACTATAGGTGCTGAAATCTCAATTCAACAGGTAGATATAGCAGATCATGTTTCATGGGTTGATGGAACACTCTTTTTCAAGAACGAAAGCTTTGGGTCAATCGTTAAGAAATTACAACGGCATTATAATGTTGTAGTTATAAATAATAACAAAGCACTAGAGGAGAAAAAATTTACCGGCCGTTTCGATATAGAATCTATAGAGCAAATCTTGAAAACCTTTCAAAAAACAAATAATTTCAGCTATATAATCACCAAGAACAATATTGTTATTAACCCTTAAAACTTTAACAAAACATGAAATAAACCAACATCTATTTGAAAAATCGGGAAATGGTACCAGCATCCCCCGATTCGTAATTCAATTAAAAAAAGCTATTAAATAACCTTTTAACCAAAACAAAAATATGAAAAATGCAGGAAAGCATTACATCTTTGGTGTATTCAAATTTGATTTAAAAATGAAACTGACAACTCTGCTATTATTTGCATGCTTGTTTCAGATCAATGCCAGTACTTATTCCCAAATTACCAAATTAACATTAGATATTGAAAATGAAAGTATTGAATCGATACTGTTTAAAAAAATAGAACATGAAACCGAATTTAAATTCTTTTATGAAAATTCGACTTTGGACTTGGGTAAGAAAGTAACGTTCAAAATAAAAAAGAAACGCATTGATGAAGTATTGAAAATAATGTTTGAGAATACGAACATTGACTTCGATATTATTGACAAGCAAATCGTTCTTACTAAAAAGAACACTCTTCCAATTAAAAGGTTGGAGCCTTCCTCGAACTTTGATTCCATACCTTTAAAATGGCAAAAAACTATAAAGGGTACGGTCAAAGATCAAAGTGGCCAGCCACTGGCCGGTGCCAGTATTGTTGAAAAAGGATCCAGTCGTGGGACTCAATCTGATTTTGATGGGAATTTCTCGATCGAGGTCTCATCTGGTAATGCCACCTTAGTTGTATCCTATTTAGGATTTGCAACAAAAGAAATACAGATCAACAATCAATCTGTATTGGATATTGTATTAACAGAGGATGCCAGTTCACTAGATGAGGTGGTTTTGGTTGCATACGGTACACAAAAAATTACCAGCGTTACTTCAGCCGTGTCTGCTGTTGATGTTGAAGAATTGGGTAATATTACCAACTCTAATATTGCCGCAGCATTGCAGGGTCGTACTCCAGGTCTATATATTAAAGACGGCGGGTATAATCAAGGGTTGTCAGTACAGGTAAGAGGAGCAACTACGATAGGAAATAACTCACCTTTATATATTGTGGATGGGGTTCCTCAAGATTTACTGCAGGTAGATCCTAATGATATTGAGGCGATTTCCGTTCTAAAAGATGGTGCTGCTTCTGCGATTTATGGGTCTAGAGCGGCAGCTGGTGTCATAATTGTTAAAACTAAAACTGGAAAAAATAAAAAAGCAAGTTTTAATTTTGAAAGCTTTGTGAGTTTTAGTGATTTAACAACCACTCAAAAATCTGCCAATTCAATTCAATCCGCTACCATTATGAATGAGGCCTCCATAAACTCTGGAGGGCAAGTTTTGTTTTCACCTGAAGACTTTTCAAAATTTGAAGCAGGAAATGATCCAGCATATCCAAATACCGATTGGAAAAAAGAGTTTCTAAAAACAGAAGTTACGAACAGATACTTTTTGAGTGCTTCCGGGGGGAATGAGAAATCATCTTATTATTTTTCATTGGGTTACAGGAATGCTGATGGGATCGTTAAATCAGGAATCGACAGAAAGCAATACAATTTAAGAACCAACCTAAAAACAAAGCTAAGAGATAACATCGATTTAGATGTTAATTTGAGTTATAGCATTTCAGATAATACGGCACCAAATGTCAATGCGGGTATTGATAATATCTACCAGCACATGAATGGTACAGCTCCTTTTTTACCAGTAAGAAATGCAGATGGTGATTTTGAATTCTTTAATCAAGCTGGTGCTTACGGAAGAGGATTTTGGAATGTCATGTGGGAATTGGAGGCAGGAACGGCCAATACGAAAAACAAAGCTTTTACTGCTAATACTAATCTTACTTGGGAACTCATAGATGGTTTAAAAGTTATTGGGCGTTACTCCTTAATTTCAGGAACAAGCAGGGGAGTTTCCAGTATATATAAAAGATCTACTACTGGTGGTCCAACTTGGTTTTCAGATATAAATAGTCTAGGGCAAACCTGGAGGGATAATAACCAGTATAATGCCCAAACATTTATAAGCTATGAAAAATCTTTAGATAAACATAATATTGGAATTTTGGCCGGCTGGGACGTTCAGTTTAATAAGGACTCTTTTATTAGTGCTGGAAGAAGGAACTTTCAATTTGATAATTTATTAACTGAGTTTAGCGCTCCTAATTCTGGGGATAATGATGATATCACGGGGTTAAGTAGCAATACAGGTGAAAATGCTTTACAGTCAGGGGTAGGTAGAATCAATTATGATTTTGATGAAAAATACATACTTGAGATAACGGGAAGATATGATGGGGCATCCATTTTTGCACCTGAAAATCGATACGGATTTTTTCCTTCTGTATCCGCAGGATGGTTGATCAGTAAAGAAGATTTCATGAGTTCTAATTCAATTGACCAATTAAAATTTAGAGCGTCTTACGGAACAACGGGTAATAATAGGGTTTCAGGTAGTTATTTTTCAAATATATCATTTGGAACTTACTATTTTGGAATGGGTGATATTGTAGAATCTACTGCTTCAGAAGGAGGCATTCCATTTAGAGATTTAAAATGGGAAACTACCAGCACTATTAATCTTGGTCTCGATTTTTCATTACATAAAAGATTCCTATCGGGCTCATTGGATTATTACATTAAGGAAACCGAGGACATTTTATTGCCGAGCCCAGTGCCAGGAACCGTTGGAACTGGAAGAAGCGGTCCTGCCATTAATGCAGGTAATGTTCAAAATAAGGGATTTGAGTTAGTTTTAAATCATCAAAATACTTTATCAAATGGTTTGAATTATGGTGTTTCAGTGAATGGAACCTATAATACGAATGAAATTACGGAATTGACAAAGGCTTTTTCTGAATTCAATACCAGTTATAGGGTAGGCGATGCTTTAGGAACTGTTTACGGATATGTATCAGATGGTATTTTATCATCTCAAGCTGAAGTCGATAATTATAAAGCTCAAATTACTTCAGGTGTTAGTCCAAATACTACAATGGGTGATATTCGTTATGTGGACCAAAATGGTGATGGTTCATTAAATTTTGAGGATAATGTCGCTATTGCACAAACACTTCCAAAAATTACTTATGGGATTAACTTGAATGCCGAATGGAAGAATTTCGATATACAAATGTTCTTCCAAGGAACAGCTAAAGCAAAAGATTATAGGTCCAATGATTTATTTGGTAATTTTGGATGGATTCCAGAAGAAGCAAACGACGCTTGGAGTTCCACAAATCCGGAGGGAACTTATCCAAGGCTCTTGCTTTTTGGACAACAAACCTACTTCCAAAATTTTTACACCAATTCAAGTTACTGGGCATTCAATTCTTCTTATTTAAGATTGAAGAATCTGCAATTAGGTTATACACTTCCGATAAATGACAATAAGTACATTCAAAGAGCTAGACTCTATTGTACAGGTACAAATTTGTTAACGGTGTCTGATTTTAGACCTGGTTTTGACCCTGAATCAAATGGTTTGGCAATACCGCCTTTAAAGTCGATTGCACTGGGTGTAAATATTAATTTCTAAAAAAATAATATGAAAAATTATATTAAATCTATATACGTATTAATTTTTGCCTTTGGAACTCTTCACAGTTGTACAGAAGAGGAAATTACCAAACTTCCAGTTACAGCACTATCTGAAGATGCTTTTTGGACAAGTGAAGATGAGGTAAAACAAGCCGCTAATGCACTTTATGGGTCATTATCCAATGTGGGGCAGATAGAATGGGATGCATTAACCGAGATAATGTTTAGTCAAAGTGGAGCTTCAGTGGAAATTTCTACAGGAGGTATTAATCCTGGGGCTGGTTTGGTCAATAGTTTATGGACCGGTCAATATGCTACCATTAGAGATGCCAATTGGTTTTTGGACAATGTTGATAAAGTTGGTTTGTCTGAAAGTGCATTAGCACAGTATAAGGGACAAGTGCGATTTTTTAGGGCTTGGGCGCATTATAAGTTGATGTATCAGTTCGGAGATATTCCCATAGTGACTAAATTATTGGCAATTAATGAAGGCCAGGTAGAGCCTAGTTCCAGAGAGGCGGTTTTAAATTTTGTGTTATCGGAATTGGACGGAACCATTACAGAATTATCTTCTTCAAACTATACGCCCGAGTACGGTAGAGTAACCAAATGGGCCGCTATGGCATTAAAGTCTAGGATTTTGCTTTATGAAGGGACTTTGTCTGCAGATAATACGATGTTGACAGAAAGTGCAAATCTGGCTAGTCAGATCATGTCTGGAGGTTTTAGTTTGCATAACAATTATACCGAACTGTTTAGACCAGAAGGAGAAGGGAACTCGGAAATTATTCTTGCTAGAATTAATGCAGATCTAGAGGGGCGTTATCATTCCTTGGGCCAATGGTTGGGACCCATTAGTTTTCATGCATCATGGACCACTTATTCACCTACGAAAGCTCTTGTAGACAGATATCCAGATATAAATGGAGAAGATATTGCAACCAGTCCTTTGTACGATTCTGATATGCCATTCACAAATAGAGATCCCAGATTAAATCAAACCATTTTTAATTGGAATGAGGAGGTGGACTACGAAGGGTCGATGTTCGTAAATAATGGTACTTGGCTTAATTTTAGAAAATGGATCGATCCGGCAGAAACTGCAGAACAAAGAAGCCATATTGACTTTATAGTATTTAGATTGGGCGAAGTATATCTTAATTATGTTGAAGCCATGAATGAGGTGAACGGTCCATCCCAAGACTTGCTAAACCTTATCAATGAGCTAAGAGCTAGGGGTGGTAAAGGAGCAGCTGCAGATGGATCCGATGTTGTTGTGCCCCCTATTGCGCTGGCTGGACTAACCAAAGATAGTTTCAGAGAGATTATTAGAAGGGAAAGAATAATCGAGTTAGCAGCTGAGGGTATTCTGTATTATGACTATCATAGATGGAAGTGGTTGGAGACAACCATGAATCAACCTGCGGTCGGAGTGGTTCCATTGGAAAATAGAGTTTTCACTGCTCCGAGAGATTATAAATGGCCTATTCCTGATTTTGAATTGATTAACAATCCAAATTTGAAACAAAATACAGGTTACTAAACGAATTAAATAAAAATATAGGAAATCCCCGCTTCAAAGGGTTGTTAGTTGTTTGATGGCGGGGTTTCTTTTTATTCGAATTGCTTTTCCACAATTTTTGGTTGTAGTTTGAGAATTTGGGATATGAAAAAGTATAAGGCTTTTTCTGTTCCGAAAAATTCTATTGTTTGGTAATAAGCATATTTCTGATTCAATTTTAACCAAAATAGCCTTGTAATTCCTTAAAATAATATTGAATGAAATCATTAACTCTGACATTTTGCATATTCCTTTTACTTGCCTGTCAAAAGGAAGTTGAAAGAGCAACTCCCAAGGAAATAAATGCACATAAAGTATTGGAAAGAACTATTGGAGTTGAGCATGCCTCAAAATTTATCTTTCAACTTGAGGAAAATGATTCGTTGGATTCATTTCATTATTCAGTGAAGGATAATAAAGTAATCGTTATTGCCAATACTCCTACTTCCCTTAATAGGGGGGCTTATGACTATTTGAAAAGCGCCACAAATTCCATGATAAGTTGGTCTGGGAAAAACATCAATATTCCAGAGGAATTGCCCGAAGTAGAAAAAACAATTACCTCCCCATACGAGAACAGATATTATTTAAATGTATGTGCTTTTGGATATTCAACACCCTACTGGGACTGGGAACGGTGGGAAAAGGAAATAGATTGGATGGCCCTGCACGGAATGAATTTTCCTTTAGCATTAGTTGCCAATGAAGCAATAGCAACACGTGTATGGAAAAAGCTGGGCTTAACGCAAGACGAAATAGATGCTTTTTATACAGCGCCCTCATTATTGCCATGGCAACGGATGGGAAATGTAAATAACCTTGGTGGTGAATTGTTGACAGAAGAATGGCATAATGGACAAATAGCACTGCAGCACAAAATATTGAATAGGATGAAGGAACTTAAGATGAACCCTATTCTTCCCGCCTTTGCCGGTTTTGTGCCTAAGGATATTAGTAGGTTGTATCCAGAAAATGAGCTGTTACAGGTAAGTTGGGGAGGTTTTCCGGAAAAATACCAAGGAGCCCTCATAAGTCCAAAAACACCTTTGTTTGACAAGATAGGAAAGCTTTTTATCGAGGAGTGGGAAAGAGAATTCGGAAAAGGAAAATATTACCTTGCCGATAGTTTTAATGAAATGGACCTTCCAAAAACAGATCGGCCGGTAACCGAGCTTTTGGCCGAATACGGAAGTTCTATCTATGAGTCACTTAAATCTGGAAACCCAGATGCCGTTTGGGTAGTACAGGGATGGATGTTTACTTATCAAAGAAATATTTGGAACAAGGAAACAACGAATGCTCTTTTTAGTAAAATTCCTGATGAGAAATTAATGATTCTCGATTATGCATATGAGTATAACGGTATCGCTTATAAAAACGGGTTTAACTATGATGTTTTCGAGGGGTATAACAATAAACCCTGGGTGTATGGCTTTATGCTCAATAGTGGTGGAAAAACTGGACATACAGGTGTACACGATTATTATGCTACAAACCCAATAGCGCTTTTAAAATCTCCATATTATAAAAGTAATGCTGGTTTTGGCTTTGCCCCCGAAGGAATAGAAAATAATGAGGTCACCTTTGAACTAGTGTCCGATATGGCATGGACAGGCGAAGCTATTGATTTGGACAATTGGTACGTCGATTATGCAAAAGCACGCTACGGAGCCGCGCCGACGGCCATGGCTGAAGCATGGCAGCTACTTAGAAAAACTAGTTACGGAACTATGACAGACCATCCTCGCTTTGGTTTTCAAGGCAATAGTGGATCATGGTCTACAGGAACCATAAACAAAGATCCCCGTATTTTTGAAGCAATAGAAAAATTTCTTTCCTGTTCGGATGAATTAAAGGATTCTGAACTTTATAAAGCAGATGCCCTTGAATTTGCAGCAACTGCCTTATGCCATAAAGCTGAAGATTGGTTTGGCTATGCCTATAATGCGCATCAAAATTCAGATTTTGAAACACGGGACCAAGCAGGTGAATGGGCATTGCGGCTACTAGCTGACGCTGACAGATTGTTGGAAAACCATCCAACTTTAAATCTACAACGATGGATTGATTTTGCCCGAGCAACAAGTACCGATACAAATCAACAGGATAAGTATGAAGAGGACGCAAGAAGAATTTTGACCGTTTGGGGCCCACCAAAACTTAAATTAGGGGTTAATGATTATGCCGCTAGAATGTGGGGAGGTCTGATCCGTGATTATTATCGGGAGAGAATGGCAGGTAAGTTAGAAAGCTTACGTTTAAACGAAACCTATGATCATAGAGCATTTGAGGATGCTTGGGTACGAAACAAAGGGGTGAGTAAAATAGAGCCTTTTAAAGATCCATTGGAGTCGGCAAGGAAGTTGGTAAAACAAGCTATTGAAAGACCTATTCCTGTAATCGTACATGAGGATGATATTGTGGTGGGCGAATGGTCTTCAAAGGATAATACCATGGAATGGCCTATTAATAGAGCGGATTTGCCAAAAATTAAAGAGGTTAAATTCATTTATACCAGCGGAAAAACGCCTGTCAGTATAAAAGATGTAACATTAATTGCCGATGGTAAGCCTATCTATAAAGGCTCACAGCTTGGTTTTCTTGCTAGAGGGAATGCAACAGTAGTATATCCTTTGGAATTACCAAAAGGAGTGAGGGCAAATAACGGTGCATCTCTAAAAGTGTCAATGGACAGTAAGAAAGATGGAACACTAGCGAAAGGCAAGGTGGTTTTAATTCTTGAAGATTGAAACAACAATAGAATCGGCAAATGGAAAGAAGAACAATTGGTTTCGTTAACAAAAAAAGCGATTATGAAATTATTATCTAAACAGCAAAAAACTTTTTTCGAGGAAGAAGGGTTTTTAGTCATTGATAATTTGTTGAATGAGGCAGAGGTGATTTATTATAAAAGCCTCTATGATTCATTTTTGGACAATAAAATCGATGCCTCAAGGTACCGGTCAGATCTATCAGGTTCAGATGAGACTACTGGGGAAAACATCACGCAAATTATGGTTCCCAGTAAGTTAGTTCCAGAACTTTTGAAAAAGGCACTGCATATTAAAACCTTAAAAATAGCGCAAGAACTGATGGGCGATGATATAGCCTTGGATTTTGATATGCTTATCAATAAAGCACCGAATACCAAAACTATAACCCCATGGCATCAAGATGCAGCATATTGGATCGATATGGCCGATAAACGAGCAGTAAGCTGCTGGGTGGCTATTGATCGTGCCTATAAGGAAAATGGCTGTATGTGGTATACGCCAAAATCTCACCTCTCAAAAATTTTGCAACATGAGCAGACAGGCAACAAGGGCGCACTTAAATGTGCCGGAAGTGAGGATAATTCCATTTGTATAGAATTGTCTCCTGGAGCTTGTGTTTTTCACCATGGTAACACCTTACATTATAGTAGAGGTAATTCTACAGAGGATAACAGAAGGGCAATTATAACGAATTTTAGACCAAAGTCAATGATCGCCTTTGAACGGTCTAAAGGTATAGATCACACAGGGGAAAGAAAAGTTAAGCCATAAACCTTCAATTTTTCAATTAAATCTAAAAAAGCATCAATTTCAAATACGAATTTATTTATGAAATGTATTAAAAGGTTAATTCCTGTTCATTTTAAGCAACTACTATTTAATATCCTTATTATTTCTTTTAGTCTTTTGGGTTACTCCCAGTCAGAAGTGAAGTATAGCATTGCCGACATCCCATGGGAGTCAGGCCTTGGAAATCATAGGGCCATATTAGAAGTGCCTAAAAAAGCGCAAGCGGTTAAACTAAAGTTTAGTTGGAGGCGACATGACAAATCAATTGACAAGCGAAAGTTTATTATAATCAATGCCAAAACTGGGGATACTATTGAAAATATTCATCGTATAGATGTTGATAATGAAAAATGTGAGTTGGTTTTTGGTCCTGCAGAAAAGGGAGAGTATCATTTTTATTACTTACCCTTTAAACCGGATCCTGAATGGGGCTATTATAGATACGGATACCTAGAACAAGAAAAATCACCAGATCAGTTGTGGGTAGCAAATAATAGGCTTAATAATGAAAAGCAGCTACGTAAGTTGCCAAAAGCCACTTGTACAGAAATCCAAGCAAGAATGGAATTTGATTCCTTCTACCCTATGGAGGTTGTAGCAACCCAAGAAGAATTAGAACAGTTTGTTAGTAGTTCAGATTCGGATTATATAGCCATCCCAGAGGATAGAAAATATCCGATTAGGATGCGGGATTATCTCCCTTTGAAATGGATTAAAGATGGTATTCCCCATCAATTTAAAGGAAGTGCCAAAAGGCATGAATATTATGCTTTTCAAGTAGGAATTTATGCTTCAAAAAAGTCATTAGAAAACGTAAGACTGGAATTCTCTGGTTTTAAATCGTCTAATGGAGATACGTTGCCGCAAAGCGCTTTTACCTGTTTTAATACCCATGGAGTAGATCCATATGGAAAACCTTTTATAAAACAAGTTGATGTTGTTAAGGGTAGGGTGCAGCCATTATGGGTTGGAATAGATATTCCGAAAGATATTACGGCCGGTCTCTATACTGGTAACATAGCTGTAAAAGCCAATGGTCAACCAGATCAAATTATTACTGTCGCCTTAAATATTGAAGATCAGATAATTGCTAGCCGTGGTGATGATGAACCATGGAGACACTCCAGATTACGCTGGTTAAACTCCACAATCGGAATTGATGATGAGCCAACCGATGCATATTCGGGTATTGTTTATGATCAAAAGACCAATAAAGTGGATCTGTTGGACAAAAAAATCGCGTTCGGCGATAGTGGGTTGCCGACTTCAATAAAAGTGTCGGGTACGGAAATATTAGCAGGTCCTATTAGGTTTGTTTTGGATAGAGAACCGTTACAGAATGAAAAACTAGAGTCGACAAACAGCAAATCGGGCATAGTAGTTAAAAAGTCTACGTCTAGTACCGAGAATTTTGATATTCAAACAGAATCCACTATTGAATTTGATGGGCATATAAATTATAAGATCAAATTACTTGCCAAATCAGATGCTGACCTTAGTGAGTTTAAATTAGAAATACCTTTTCATCCATCCGTTGCAGAGTATATAATGGGTATGGGACTACCAGGCACGAAAGTACCTGGACAACACCAAGCGAATTGGAAAGGGCCACATGATAGTTTTTGGGTAGGAAATACATATGGTGGCCTGCATGTGGAACTTCGTGGCGGTGAGTACCATGGCCCCTTATTAAATCTATATAAACCAGATCCCCCAAGAAGTTGGGACAATGGTGGTAAAGGCGGCTTCTCCATAGCAAAAAAAGAAGAAGAAACCATAGCCACCATATTTTCCGGAAAAAGGAGATTTTCTAAAGGAGAAGAACTTGATTTCGAAGTTTCTTTCTTAATTACCCCGGTAAAGCAGATAGATAGTAAATCCCAATTTACTAATAGATATTACCATGATGGGTTAGCGCCAAAACCTGAAATGGATGAGATTAAGGATGGGGTGAAAATTATCAATGTTCACCATGCCAATAAATACAATCCCTACATTAATTATCCATTTATCAATACAAAAGAACTTCGAGGTTTTGTAGATGAAATGCATGCCAATGATTTAAAAGTAAAAATCTATTATACAATTAGGGAGCTCTCTAACAATGCTACCGAAATATGGGCTTTGCGAAGTTTAGGTAATGAGATCTTGGGAACTGGAAATGGCGGAGGTTATCCTTGGCTGCAGGAGCATTTGGTCACCGATTATAATACACAATGGTATTCACCATTAGAAAATGGCATTGATGCGTCAATAATAAATGCTCCAGGAGACTCACGTTGGTATAACTACTATTTGGAAGGTCTTTCTTGGTTATTGAAAAATATGGATATAGACGGCCTATATCTGGATGATGTTACATACGATAGACGAATCTTAAAAAGGATGCGGAAAATCTTGGACAGGAATAAGCCCGGGTCTATGATCGATCTTCATTCCAATACTGGATTTTCAAAGGGACCGGCCAACCAATATGCAGAGTTTTTTCCATATTTAGATAAATTGTGGTTTGGCGAGAGTTTTATATATGATGAAATGCCACCAGAAAATTGGTTGGTAGAAGTATCTGGCATCCCTTTTGGGCATATGGGCGATATGCTACATGCCGGAGGAAATCCATGGCGGGGTATGGTGTACGGGATGACCGTCCGATACCCTTGGTTTACAGAAGGTGTAACCTCAGATCCTAGAGATATTTGGAAGGTATGGGACGATTTTGGAATTGCGGAAGCTACGATGATTGGCTATTGGGATAAGAATCCGGTTGTGTTCAGTAGTCGGGCGGATGTCAAGGCAACTGCCTACGTTAAAGAAGGAAAAGTACTCATCTCCATAGCTAGTTGGGCTAAGGAAACTGTGAATGTACAACTGAATTTAAATTGGGAGGCTTTAGGGATAAACAAACGTCAAGTTCAGATGGTTGCCCCAAAGATTAAAGATTTCCAACCCGAAAGAACATTTTCCGTAGAAGAAGAAATTCCTATTGAGCCAACCAAAGGTTGGTTGTTGATTATTGAAGAATAAACTAATATACTAATAAACATGAAATTAAAATTAAGTATAAAAACTATTTTAAGTTGTATTATATTCTTGAGTCTCTTGGCGTCCTGCTCACAAAAAAAGCCAATAGCCGTTTTGTCGGAGAGACTTCCTGATTATGAACTGGAATTTGATGCCCTGGCCACAACTTGGGATGAGGGAATCCCCTTGGGGAATGCTACCTTAGGTGCATTAGTGTGGCAAAAAGATGGAAAACTTAGGTTTTCCCTCGATCGTTCGGATCTATGGGACTTACGACCTATGGAAAACTTAAACTTTGAGGATTTCGACTTTAATTGGGTACATGAACAATGGAAAAATAATACCTATAAAAATGTTCAGGATAAATATGATGCCCCATATGATAATTCACCGGCCCCGTCCAAGATTCCAGGAGGTGCATTGGAATTTGATATCAGTGAACTTGGAGAAATTGCATCTGTTAAGCTAGAAATAGCGTCGGCTACCTGTGTTGTAAAGTGGAAGAATGGAGCTGTTTTAAAAACGTTTGTACATGCCACGGAACCTATCGGTTGGTATCAATTTGAGAATTTGGAGACACCTATTCGTCCGACTATCGTTCCTCCACCATATTATGATGCCAAGAAATCAGAGGCTCTAGATCCAGTCAGTGGACAAGACCTTAGGAGGTTAGGGTATAGTCAGGGAAAAATTACACGTAGGGACAACTCCATAACTTATGACCAATCGGGATGGAATGAGTTTAATTTTCAAGTACATACTAAATGGGAGGACAGATCGGATTCTCTTTTGGGAAGTTGGAGCATTAGTTCTCAAGAAACGAAAGATGAAACTGTAACCTCGGCAACTGAGATTGTAGCGACTTCTTTCTCAAAGGATTTAGGGGAAGCATTAGAAGAACATTCCTCTTGGTGGCATCGATTCTGGAGCCGATCTAGAATTTCTATTCCCGATACCATTTTGCAAAACCAATGGTATATGGAAATGTACAAATTGGGATCTGCCGCTCGTCAAGGATTAGCACCAATTTCCTTACAAAGTGTATGGACAGCTGATAATGGTAAGCTACCGCCTTGGAAGGGCGATTTTCATCACGATTTGAATACACAGCTTAGTTATTGGCCTACCTATTCTGGTAATCATTTGGATCTAGAACAGGGATTTATAGATTGGCTCATTAAGTATAAGCAAACCTTTAAGCAATATACTAAGCAATTCTATGGTACCAATGGTCTTAATGTTCCTGGGGTAACGACATTAACCGGTGAACCCATGGGAGGTTGGATACAGTATTCCTTTGGACCAACAGTAGGGGCTTGGCTTGGCCAACATTTTTATTGGCATTGGCGCTATAGCATGGATCGTGATTTCCTAAAAGATCAAGCTTATCCTTGGATTAGTGAGGTTGCCGTACATTTCAACGAATTATCGGTATTAGGTGAAGATGGCAAGCGAAAACTCCCGTTGAGTTCAAGCCCGGAAATTCACAACAATTCTCGTGAGGCCTGGTTTGGGGAAATGACGAATTTTGATCTATCACTCGTCAGATGGACTTATAAACACGCCGAAGAACTTGCTTTGGAGTTAGGGCTAAGTGAAGAAGCTCGTAAATGGAAGGAAGAATTGAAAGCATGGCCAGACTATGCCGTGGATGAACATGGCTTAATGTTATCCTCAAATTTACCTTACCAAGAGTCCCATCGTCACTTTTCACATTTGATGGCTATTCACCCACTTGGATTGATAGACCCTTCCAATGGGGAAAGAGATATGGAAATAATTCGAAAGACCATTGAAAATTTAGAGGCTATAGGTAGTGACTATTGGACCGGGTACTCTTTTAGTTGGTTAGGCAACCTAAAAGCAAGGGCTTTAGATGGGGAAGGAGCGGCCAAGGCACTTAAAGACTTCGCTACCTCATTTGTTCTCCCCAATAGTTTTCATGTTAACGGCGACCAATCGGGCACCGGAAAATCCAATTTTACCTATAGGCCTTTCACATTGGAAGGTAATTTTGCTTTTGCATCAGGACTTCAAGAAATGCTGATCCAAAGTCATACTGGGACCGTACGACTGTTTCCTGCTATTCCAAAGAAATGGCATACAGTAGGTTTTGATAAACTCCGTACAGAAGGGGCCTTTTTAATATCTGCCCAAAAAGAAAATGGAGGCTTGAAGTGGGTTAAGGTCATTTCGGAAAAAGGAGGGGAATTGCGATTGAATAATCCATTTGAATCAAAAGATATTCGCTTTGATAAACTCGTTAAGCATGAATGGATTGATGATGTGCTTATTTTGAAAACCGAAGCAGGACAGGAAATTTTGCTCTCGAATGAGTTGTGATTTTGTCTATTTGGTTAGTAATAGGTAAGCGACTTATACCACTTGTGTGATAGAATATCAACTCTGTTAGTCATCAGTATCAAACTGTTTTTACGCGATGATTTCCATAATAGTTTATCGAATTAAGTTTGGAGAAATTTCTGAACTTGTAAAGAGCTCCATTTTAATGTTTGTCATAGTTTATTATAATTGAAGCAACACGGTAAAACAGTAAATATGCATAAGATACAATCAACATTATTACTACTTATTTTAGGATTTATGTGCGAGCAAGGTGTTTCACAAAAAGCAACAGTTCGGGAAGAAAATTTGAACATGAAAACTTATATGTTCGCAGACCCCGATCCTGTGGCCAATATTAACCGTATCTACCCTTATTTTCGTTTTGACGGTTATACGGACCAAGGGGAGTATCGGGACTGGAAAATGGTGGTGCTGGAGAACAACTATATCAAAGTATATGTTTCTCCGGAAGTTGGAGGAAAGATATGGGGAGCCATCGAAAAATCCACAGGAAAGGAATTCATGTATTTTAACGAGGTTGTGAAATTCAGGGATGTGGCCATGCGCGGAGCGTGGACTTCAGGTGGATTGGAATACAATTTTGGGGATATCGGACATATCCCCACCTGTGCCACCCCCGTGGATTACGCGTTAAAGGAATATCCGGACGGGAGCGTTTCCTGTGTGGTAGGGGCCCTGGACCTTCCTTCTAGAACCAAATGGAACGTAGAGATAAAACTGCACCCGGACAAGGCATATTTTGAAACTATCGCCACATGGGCAAATACCAGTGAGGTTCCGGTAACGTATTACCATTGGATGAATGCCGCGGCCAAAGCCGATGGTGACCTGGAATTTATCTATCCCGGTAACAAAAGAATCGGACATGGAGGGGAATTGGGGGATTGGCCCCTAGATTCCGGTAGGGATATCTCAAAATACGAAAACAATAATTTTGGGATCTATAAATCGTACCATATAATCGATAGTTATGCGGATTATTTTGGCGGTTACTGGCACGAAGATGATTTTGGGTTCGGGCATTATGCCAGTTATGAGGATAAGCCCGGTAAGAAAATATGGATATGGGGATTGTCCGATCAAGGGATGATATGGGAAGACCTGTTGACCGATTCCAATGGGCAATACATAGAATACCAGGCAGGTAAACTCTTTAGCCAAGCGGCCAATAGCAGTACTTTCACCCCTTTTAAGCACCGGGAATTTACGCCCCATGATGTGGATATCGCCAAGGAGCGATGGTTTCCCCTTAAAGGGACCAAAGGGATGGTGGCCGCATCGGAATATGGGGTGCTGAATGTGATGAGAAAGGGCAATAGCGTTGAAATTCGCTTAAGTGCCCTTCAGCCCTTGGATACTTATATAGTCGTCCGTACAGGAGCTAATTTGCATTTAAAAAAGAATATAGAGCTAAGTACCTTAGACCTATATACAGAGACCTTGACCTTTGAAAGAGATCAAGAATTTGTGGTGGTTCTTGGAAATAATCTTTTGGTCTACAATTCCAATGAAGCTTTGACGCTTCTAGATCGTCCCTATGAATCGGAAACAGTATTCGATTGGGAATCTGCTTATGGACTTTATGTGAAAGGATTAGAGCTTGAAAAACAGCGGAGGTATACCGAAGCCCATGAAACTTATTTGAAAAGCTTTGAAAAAGAAGCTACCCATGTCCCTACCTTAAACAGATTGGGACTGAGTTACTACCGATTGGAAAATTGGGAAAAGGCCTTGGAATTCTCCAAAAAAGCCTTGGAAGTAGATACCTATGACGGTCTGGGGAATTACCTATACGGACTTGCCAATTCGTCTTTGGGCAATTATGTAGATGCCAAAAGCGGATTTTCTATTGCTACGCAATCCGTGGGAATGCGAACGGCTTCCTATACAGAGTTGGCAAAACTTTTAATGAAGGAAGGGCTATATGCTAAAGCGTTGGAATATATGGACAAAGCGTTGACATACAATGCCAATGCTATTCCCGCATTGGAACTCCGGGCAATACTGTTCCGGAAAATGGACAATGAGGAAGGTGGGAGAAGAGTACTAGCCAAAATCTACGAGAACGATGCCACCAATTTATTCCATGCTTTTGAAAATTACTTTTTGGGAGCTTTGACCAAGATAGAAGTTCAGGCAAAGATCACCAACGAGCTGGCTTATGAGTCCTATTTAGAGGTAGCATTAAAGTACATGGCATATGGGGCGCAGAAGGAGGCATTACAAATACTAGAAATGTCGCCCCAACATCCCATCGTTGCCTTGTTCATGGCGCACTTGGGCAACAAAGATCAGCAAAACCTATTGGAAGGAGCGCTAGCAATGGATGCGGATATGGTATTTCCCCATAGAACTGAGACCGGTAAGGTATTAAGGAACTTCTTAAAGAATAACAGTCATTGGAAATTAAAATATTACCTGGCACTACAGCAATGGAGCAAGGGAAACATAGAAGTGGCCAAGGAACTTTTTATGGATTGCGGCAATGAACCGGATTTTGTTCCTTTTTATTTGGCAAAGATCAAATTGTATCCTGAAAATGCAGCTACTAGACTTGAAGCCCTAGAACGTGCAGTTGATTTAGATAAGGAAAACTGGCGGGTCCAGCTTGCATGGATAGAGCATTACATGGAAACAGATCAATGGAAGGCTGCTAAAAAGCTGACAAAAAAGGCCTTGTCCAAATATCCCGAGAAGGCGGTATTGGGAATGCGTTATGCAAAAATACTTTTGGAATTAAAGGAGTATAAGGCGGGTCTTCATTTTCTTGAAAACTTTAATGTACTGCCTTTTGAAGGTGCAACGGAAGGGAGGACGGTCTACCATGAGACCTGTGTGCGCTTAGCAATGCAGGCTTTGATGGCCAATGACTACGATGAGGCAATTTTTTATTCAAAGAAAGCTAAATTATGGCCTAAAAACCTAGGGGTAGGGAAACATTACGATGTGGACGAGCGATTGGATGATTATCTTTTGGCCTTGGCCTATAAGAAGAAAGGAGAGGCGGAAAAAGCTGAAAAGTATTTTGACAGGATTATGTCACATCAAACTCCGGACTACCTAAATGAAAGCTCAAAATTGTACTTCCAATTAACAGTATTCGAGAAGTTTAAAAAGAAAGATCAGATCCAACAATTATTGCAAAAGATATCAAAAGACCAAAGTGATAACAAATACTTGGAATGGGCGGTTGCCCGGTATCAGGATACCGATCATGAAGCTTTAAAGAAAGCTATACTTAGTTCAAAAGAAGAGGTACATGCCTATGATACCAAATTCGTGGATGAGGAGTTTAAGCTGATATTAAGTATTGTTGATTCATTAATGGAAGTAAAATAAGAAAAATATATTTAGCCAGGAAGGAATTACTTTACCTGTTAATCATAATTGTCTCGTTATTGGTTTTTATGGTGTATTGCTAGTGACCTCACTAATCCAATGGTTTTAGCTTTTAAAAAGCTGGTGCCTGAACTTACCAATGTTAAGGCTTTGTTGGTTCAATTCGTATTTTATTTCGGTTACTTTTTCATTACACTACCTATTGCTTATTTTCTTCGGAAATATAGTTATATGTCTGATATTTTTATAGGATTGGTATTTTATGCTATACTTATATACTCAGAAGAATGCAAAAAGCGTCTTAATTCGGAATTCGAAAAAGGAAAGTTCAGTGTTCTCTATTTGGAGAAACTTCATGGAGTCACTCACGCGACCATTTATCGATGGATCTATAAATTCTCTATCTTTAATGAAACTGGATTTGGAGTTATAGAGATGAAAGGCAGAAGCAACAAAAAGATGAAGGAACTCGAGGCTCGCGTAAAGGAGTTAGATCGTACGAAGGGCCGTAAACAGATCATAATTGACTTTTTGGAGAGGATGATGGATATCGCCAAGGAGGAACTAGATATCGATATCAAAAAAAAAACTTCGGCACCCCACAATCAACTGGTTCCGGAAAAACCAGCAAAAAATGAGTTTTTCCATGAGCAATTTGTATAAGGAAGCTGGTTTAAACTAACAAGAAGTCCTTCTATATGATGCACGACAGAAGATCTTTGACGGCAAGGTTAGTCAGCTAGTCCTCGAGGCGGACGATCTAGAAGATCATCCAGGTTGTATGGTAAAGATATTCCCTTAAACCCGGATTTATTGGAAGGGATAGCTTCGTTGAACTGATAAAGTAACTAGGATATAGTTTGAAGCGCGAAAAGAACTATATATGAGCGACTATCGCCTCCAAGATATATAACCTAAATCTTATCAAAGGAATGGTGGTGAATCGCCCATCGATGGTCTGGCAGTCTGATATTACTTATATTCCAATAGGTGATAGACACTATTATGCGTTTTTCATAATTGACGTTTACACTAAGAAAACTGTTGGATACATGGTTTCCGATAATCTGAGAGCGTAAGCAAATATGGATTCCTTGAATATTGCACTTAAAGACTATGCAGCTCCTTTGTTCCATCATAGCAATAGAGGAAGTCAGTATACGAATAAAGAGTATATTATGCTTTTAAAGAAAAACGGAAGCGAGATAAGCATGTAACTTTTAGCCCAAGACAATGCTTACGCAGAACGCATCAACAGAATCATAAAATAGGAATACCTGAACCCTTGGAAACCTAAAAACTTTATTGGGTTAAAGCTTTATGTTGTAAAAGCGGTCAATAATTACAACCATAAAAGACCGCACAACAACATAGGAAGAATGCTCCTATCACTTATAATGTTAAAGTGTCATTTTTACACCCTGATCAAAGAGAAAAACTCGTTATCTTTAATAATGAAATTAATGTCCAATACCGGTCAATACTAATCAGGGAAGTTCAGTCGCCTATTATTGAGGAGCTTTGTTGCACGTTCTAAAAGGAAGTACTTTTGGCTTATACAACCTTAAAAAGCACTTAACCAACACTGAAGACTGTTTTTTTTAGGGATTTGAAGTAACGAATAAAATTAATGGAGTCACAATCGATTTGTAAACCATTGAAGTTACTACATTTAAACAAGAATTTAAATTCTTTAAACTATAAATAACCAAATAAAAAACATGAAATACATTGTGTGTGAAGAACCAGGAAACTTTCAATTAAAAGAGAAAGAGTCACCAATAAGAAAGTCTGGGGAAGCTCTTTTAAAAATAAACAGAGTAGGGATTTGTGGTACCGATTTACATGCCTATAGCGGAAATCAACCTTTTTTTACCTATCCTAGAATACTTGGTCATGAACTGGCGGCTCAAATAATGGAAATAGAAGACAACAGCAAGGGTATAAAGGTTGGCGACAAAGTGGTAGTAATGCCATATCTTAGTTGTGGCGAATGCATTGCTTGTAGGAACGGGAAAACCAACTGCTGTACCCAAATCCAAGTTCTGGGGATACATACTGATGGAGGAATGCAAGAGCAAATCTCCGTTCCAATATCCATTTTGTTGCCCGCCAATAACTTATCCGACAATCAGATGTCTATTGTAGAACCTTTGGCCATTGGTGCTCATGCCATTAAGAGGGCTCAACTTGCTAAAGGTGAAACCATTGTCGTAGTGGGATGTGGTCCCATTGGAATCGGGATTATGAAATTGGCACAGCTAGAAGGTGCCAAAGTAATTGCAGTGGATATGAATCAGGACCGACTCCATTATGCAAAGGAAAAAATAGGAGTCGATTATATTGTGAATGCCAATAATGACGCAATAAAACAGATCTCTGAGATTACCAACGGGGAACTGGCTACAGTAGTCTTTGATGCCACTGGTCACAAAGGAGCCTTGGAATTAGGCCCCTCCTATATGGCACATGGCGGACGGTATGTTTTAGTGGGACTCTCCAAAGGAGAACTTACCTTTAAACATCCTGAAATCCATGCTAAAGAAACCACCTTGCTTTGTAGTAGAAATGCAATGGTGGTTGACTTTGAATATGTTATTTCCATGATCGATCAGTTCCCTACCGATTCCTTCATTACCCATATTGTACATTTTTCAGAAATGAAAGAGCACTTTAATAATTGGCTGGATCCTTCTACTGGAGTCATTAAAGCGACAATCAAATTTTGAAAATCTCAACTATGTCCGTAACATTTCTACAAATACACCCAGAAGACCTTATCCTTGTCGCACTTCAAGATATGCCGCAAGGCCACCCCATTACTTTTAATGGCGATACTTTTCCATTAATCTCTAAAATCTCTGCAAAACATAAATTTGCGCTAAAGGATTTTAAACCCAACGATCCCATTATAATGTACGGCAACTTAATTGGAAAAGCAACCAAACACATCGCCAAAGGGGAAACCATCACCATAGAAAATGTGGTACATGCCTCCTTCGATTACAGCGTAGGAAAACAACAATCAGAATGGATAGCCCCCGATGTAAGCAAATGGAAAGACCGCACTTTTAACGGCTACCACCGCGCCGATGGCCGTGTAGGCACGGCCAACCACTGGTTAGTTATTCCAATGGTATTCTGCGAAAACAGAAATGTAAATATATTGCGGGAAGCCTTATTGGATGCACTAGGCTATAGCACCGCTAAGGAGTATTTTGTAGATGCAGAAGTACTTGTTTCCAAATACAAAGCAGGTGCCAGCAAAGAAGATCTAATGGCGGCATACATTATTAAAACCCCAGAAGAAATTAAAGAAAATCGCACCTTTCCCAATGTAGATGGAATAAAATTTTTAACCCATGACGGAGGATGTGGTTGTGACCGTGGAGATTCGGATACTCTTTGTAACTTATTGGCAGGTTATATCACCAATCCTAACGTAGCGGGGGCAACCATTCTTAGTTTGGGATGCCAAAACGCGCAGGTGAAAATTCTAACGGATGCCATTGAAAAACGAGATCCCAACTTTTCTAAACCCCTATATATTTTAGAACAACAAAAAAGTAAAAGCGAACGCCACTTTATAGAAGATGCCGTAAAACAGACCTTTTTAGGACTTATAGAAGCGAATAAAATTAACAGAGAGCCCGCACCTCTTAGTAAATTAACATTAGGACTGGAATGTGGAGGATCTGATGGGTTTTCTGGCATCTCTGCTAATCCTGCCCTTGGCCATACTTCCGATCTTTTGGTGGCCTTGGGGGGCGCTACGGTTCTTTCCGAATTTCCGGAATTGAATGGGGTAGAACAAGAACTCATCAACCGATGTGAAACAGCAGAAAGTGCGGAGAAATTCGCTCGCCTCATGCGTGCCTATTCGGACAGGGCAGTAGCCATTGGCTCGGGTTTCGAAAACAATCCATCACCTGGAAATATTAAGGACGGACTCATTACAGACGCTATGAAATCGGCCGGAGCTGCCAAAAAAGGGGGAACTTCCTTGGTCAAGGAAGTGTTGGAGTACACAGAACCGGTTACTAAAAAAGGATTAAACCTTCTTTGCACCCCGGGAAATGATGTGGAAAGCACTACCGGATTAGCAGGCTCTGGTTGTAATGTTATTGCCTTTACTACAGGCTTGGGCACACCTACGGGAAACCCTGTGACGCCCACTGTTAAAATCTCCAGTAATAACGCCTTGAGTGAACGCATGAAAGACATTATCGATTTTAATGCAGGCACTATTATTACTGGGGAAGGCACCATAAAGTCCAAAGGAGAAGAGATTCTGGATTACATCATAGAAGTCGCCAGTGGAAACATTGTCCCGGCAGCAGTACGCTTAGATCAAAACGATTTTATTCCTTGGAAAAGGGGAATTTCTTTGTGAAATTCAGTAAATTTTTGGTGATTGAGTTTTCCTGCCGAAGGTAGGGGAAGACGAAGTCACACCTAATTTGTGAATAAAACCTTAGTAAGCAGTGGCAGTTCTCAGTAGGAAAAAACTAATACCGTATCATTAACATTAGAATAGATATAAGTACAAAGAATTGAGTAGTGAGAATTAGTTTTGAGATACATATTCGGGCTTGCCAGAGAACACGAACTTTAGTTAAAAAAAAGCTTGAGTTACTGTATGAAAAACAGAGGTTATAAGGTGTGATTAGATCATTATGGTGGAGATATACATTTAATAATCTTTACTTTTATGCTAGAAAAATCATTACCCCATACCCTGAATAGTTTACTTTTTATTGTAAAGTTTAAATGATGAATTTTCCCTCCCTTTACTCTAGGCGCTTCGGGAGGAAAGAGGTAATGAAAATTCAGCTTAGTTTTTCGATTATTTTTATGATAATTGGAGTTCGTTTTGATTTTTAGGCAATATTATTATTTGCCAATCAGCGTCTTGAATAATTAGTTAGATGATAGATTCTTTACTTTTAAAACTAGAAATAATTATTAACTTTAGCCAGGGAAGTTCTCATTTCTAAATTGCTACATTGATCCATTTGCTCATTTGTCAAATCAACAAAAAAACAATGCAAACATTAAACCGTAACAACATAAATAAACGAACCACCCCCTTACCGACCAAAATACTTCAATTTGGAGGTGGAAATTTCCTTAGGGCCTTTGTAGACTGGATGGTACAGGTCCTTAACGAGAAGACAAATTTTAACTCGGGCATAGCTATTATTAAGCCAACCGAATATGGGGATTATCAAGAATTAAAAAATCAAGACGGACTTTTCACCGTGATTCTAAACGGTATTAAAAACGAACAACAAGTACAGGAGATTAAACGGGTAGATTGTGTTAATTCCATCATTAACCCCTATACCGAATGGGAACGTTATTTGGAACTTGCCAAAGATCCCCAACTGCGTTTTGTGGTTTCCAATACCACCGAAGCCGGAATTAAATTTAATCTAGAGGACGACTTTCAATACACTCCGCCTAAAGAATTCCCTGCAAAACTGACCCTTTTCCTATACTATAGATTCCAGTTTTTTAAACAAAATCCGTCTAAAGGTCTCATCCATCTGCCTTGCGAGCTAGTAGAAAATAATGGACTTACGCTGCAAAAAGTAGTATTGGAATATGCCAAACATTGGGGGTTGGGGTCCGATTTCACCTCTTGGATCCTAACGGCTAACCACTTTTGTAATACCTTGGTAGATAGAATTGTATCCGGATATCCAAAAGATCGCGCCAAAGAAATAGAAGCAGAATTAGGGTACAGGGATCCAATGATGGTCTGCGGGGAATACTACCACAGTTGGGTGATTCAGGCTCCAGAATCGGTACAAAAAGAACTTCCTTTTGCTCAAACCGATCTCAATGTGCAATTTGTGGCAGATCTAGTCGCCTATCGTGAAATGAAAGTGCGGATATTGAACGGAGCACATACCGCCTTAGTACCAGTGGCTTATTTAGCAGGAACTCGATGGGTAGATGAAGCCTTGAAACAGCCTAAAATCAGTCGTTTTATAAACGAGCTATTGATGAAAGAGATAATCCTAACATTGGATATTCCAGAGAAAGTAAAACAACAGTTTGTTAACGATGTGTTGGATCGATTTAAAAACCCATTTTTAAAACACGAATTGATCAGTATTGCCCTTAATAGCACCTCTAAGTTTGTTGCCCGCTTGTTACCTACTCTTAAAGATTACTTAGCCTTGGAGAAAACATTACCCAAAAGGATCGTTTTTGGATTGGCTGCGCTACTTTATTTTTACAAAGGGAAATATTATGGGAAGAAAATCGACCTAAAAGACGACCCCAAGGTACTCTCCTTTTTTAACGAAAGTTGGGGTCAATACGAACGAGAAATAACTTCTTTGGAAGAAACTATGAACCAAATTCTGGCAAATTCAGATATCTGGGGGGAAAACCTTAACGAGATTCCAGGCTTGACCAAAATGATTATTAGTTTAATTGGTTCCATAGAACAGCAAGGGGTACTAAGTAGCTTGGAAGTTTAATTATAAACCATTAAGTGCGATTAGTACTAAGATTCATTATATAGAGCCTTAATTTTATAAAAGTGTGTCCATAGGCTTTATTTTCTTTTAGCTTATAAAGAATCTATAATCATATTGAATTGTAATCTAGAGAATTAACTGCAGTTGTAAGAACTATAGATCTCAACTCTTAGAGAAGTTTACAGTTGATAATTTAAAAACAGAAATGTTATTATGGTATATTTTATTTATTTCAGTGAACAACAAAATACAAGAGTAACTTTTACGCCAAAGGAATACTGTAGGCGAATTAATATTTAAACAAATATCATATCTTCAAATATGGTAATATTTGGAATTGAAGGATAGCAATTTATAAAATATCACCATTCATCTAATTCACTGACAATTAGACTAAAAAATCTTGATGGAAAACCACATATTTTGTATCTTATTGGAAGTAAAAGTACCCCTACAATTAAGTCTATTCATATAACTTTTAAAATTAAATTCATGCAAGTCGTTTGTCTTCAGGAAGAAGCATTTTATGCCTTATTTGATAAGGTGGTGGAACACATTGAATCCAGCCGAAAAAACAAACCAGCTAAATGGATAGACGGGGAAGAGGCAATGTTAATACTTAATATTAAATCTACCTCCACTTTACAGAAATTAAGGGATGAAGGAAAGATTAGGTTTTCACAACCCCAAAAGAGAATTATTCTGTACGATAGAGATTCCTTACATGAATATATAGAAAAACATGTGCGCGAAACATTTTAAGATATGAAGAAAGAAACAAAAGTAGATCGTGATTATCTACAGGCCTTTAATCTTGGGTATGAATTGGCCAAAGAGCTCAATTTATCCTCCCCAATGTTCAAGGGGCTAGATTCAGAAGACAGTCATCTAAATGCGATGCAAGCTGGTATGGCGGAATTCAATGACGAATTAAAAAAAAGTAAGGGTAATAGGCATACAAATTCGGTAGACCAGCAACATGGTAGAAGTTTGGGTTCAAGCAATGGCGAGGAAAAAGGGTGGAATCAATCTTTATAATGTTGCCTAATAGCCACACTCCATGTTCCTGCGGAAGTTGAAAAAACTTTCGACTTCATGCACCCCTAGCGTACGATCTGCGCCCGTACCGTTTCGGACGTTTTTTGACTTTGGTTTTTCAACCTCCTCGAAACCGCACATAAACGCAAATAGCGCTGAAAAAGCACCATTTGCCTTTAATTCCCCACCACTAGAATCAAGAAATGATTTTTTTTAGTACTCTATTGATAATCAGAATTTTTATATTTATAACGCTCTAAAATAGATAGTTATGAGATTAAACTTAATTATTTCCCTTATTGTCCCTATTTTTTTTACCCTCTCCTGTAGTAAAGATGATGCAAACGTTCCGGATTCCGACAGAAGTAAGGCCTTACTTGGTCAATGGGAGTATCAAGCGATAATGACTGATAGAGCGGTGGATATCAATGGTGACGGAACGGTTAATATCGATTTGTTCAATACCCAAGAAATTAGGCAATGTATAAAGGACAACCTCACCTTTTTTACTGAGATGGGGGAAGGAGAAAAAGGATTGTATGCGATTAACGAAAACGGCTTGTCATGTGATGAGCAATCTCCTTTTTCTACTATTGAGGAGGATAGCTACGAGCTAATAAATAATTCGATAATTCGGTTTGATAATAGGAATGAGATGAGAATTATCGACTTTACCAGAACGAAGTTAATAGTTGAATCAAATGATACTTTGGGGGATGAGAATGTAATAGTTACAATCACATTTAAAAAAAGTTAGGAATAAATAAATTTAAACTCGTATGATATGTCCGGTACCTTTTTCACTCCATTGTCCATTCGTATCTAAAACCCTGACTTGATAAGGTTGGTCTTGATATCGTAGTTTACTCTCCTTGGGCTCTTCCTCAAGTTCAAAATAGCGTTCTACCCCGGATCCTTTGGCGTCGTTATAATTGAATAACATGGTATCCCATCGGTTATCTTTTTTATTATAAATACGTACTTCTACCTGTTGAAGGTTGGCACCGTTATAGGCCTCGGAACAATTGGCGGCAAAACAAGTATAAATGCGGATGACATAGTCACACCCATTAAGTCCCCCACAATTAATATTATGTTTTTCACCTTTAACCGCTACGGTTGGCTTTTTCAACATTTCTATAGATTCACTGGTAGTTTGAGATATACCCGTTGAATTTTCTACCCGAAAATTAATAGTGAAAGTATCGTCGATTTCCGGATAAAACTGCATAGCTACCGAACCGTATTCCAAAGGGATCACTTCCCCTTCTCTATAAATTTTTCCCTGATGGTTAATATAACCGCCGTTCATGCCTGAGAATTGAAACGTCATTTCATAGGTAATAGAAGGGTCATGTCCGGAAGTGGCGTTGGTGACCACATTGATCAAAAACGGTTGATCCTCGAACTTGTCTTGGGTCGACTGGCTTACGGTAAGATCAAAGAACTCCTCATATTTTTGAAAATCGATGGAAACGTTGGCTGTTTTTTCTGCTTGGGAGGAAGACCTCACCGTAAAAGCGACTTGATGGTTGTCTTCGATTAATCCTGTGTACATTCCTTGGAAAGAACCAATTGGAACGCTAAAACCTTCTCCTGCTGCATAAGTTTCCCCATTAAACTCGAAAGTCCCGTTACTGTTTCCGGAAGAGAAATACATGGTATAGCTGTCTCCTCCAATGCCTATTTCCGTGATGTTGAAGTTGACAGCTACAGGCGTTTCCGTATATGTTTGGGATTGAGTTGCATTTGCGGAAAAATTATAATCTTTGGGAGATACAGTAACACTAACAGCCACTGATTTTTCTAGACCAGTATCGTTTTGGACATAAAAGACCAATTCAACATTGCTTTCATCGGTACCCTCCAAGCTCCAATTGAAATTCCCTTTAGGAACCTCATAAATGTTGCCTGAACTTACGGCTATGCCGTTCTCATTTTTAATAAGAGCATTTCCGTTAATACTGTAGCGCATCTTATAATTGGAGGTACCCACGTGCTCGGAAATATTAAAGTTTAGAGAGGTTGTTTCTCCAACAGAAATATCTGATTTCTGGCTCCCTGCGGTAAAAATGAAATCAATTTGTTTATACTCAATCGTGGTACTGGCAGTATGGGTGATATTCGCACTGGATTCAACACTAATAACAATATTGTGTTGTCCGGGTTCTGCTCCAATGTAAACAACGTTGTTATTATTTGGGTTCAATTGAAATTTTTCCCCTGGACCATATGTAGTTCCGTTTACCTGTAACGAACTATTTTTTCCTGATGAATAAAAGGCTTCGTACAGATCGTTGGTTCCTTCAGGGATTTCATCGATATCTATGATGGTTATGATAGGTGTGTTGACAAATTCTGAGGTTTTGGAAGGGGTAATATTTAAAGTGAAATCGTTCTGTTTGGTTTCCAGATCAATTAATACAGGGCCCACTTCCTGACCGTAATTATCGGTTACCATAAATGAAATTTGGTGAGAGCCCAAGGATTCAGGATAATAGAATAGGGAGATGTCGCCTATATTCACGTCGTACTCTTTTGAGTTTTGTAAGATGGTACCGTCTCCCTTTTCAACCCTTCCGTTTCCTTCTAGAATCTGATGCGATAAACTATATTGAATGTTTTGAGTATTTCCGTTAGATTTTAAATTGAAATTCAATTGGGTGCGCTCATTGATAAAAACAGAGTTGCTCTCCGAATTTCCAGTAAATGAGAAGGGAATATTTGCTACTTCGATCTCCACACTATCCCTTTTGGTTTGTCCATTGGTATCCCTAACTGAAAAATAGATTTTTCGTTTACCCAATACATTGCTCGTGAAAGTATAATTATAGGAATTAGGTATAATTGCTCTATATTGCCCTGGCTCCAGAACACCACCATTTTGATCCCTTACGGTTCCACCCCCTAGGCTAGTAGCGGCGAATGAATGTGTAATTTCATAGTTCACCTTAGATTCGTTATTTTGTGGTTTAAGGTCTACTGCGATTGCCAAATTAGTGTCTAGCTCTACTACAGTGGAAGCTGCCGTTGTGTTGAAAGTAAATTCTAGATTTACTACATTAAACAATAGTTCTTCGGTTATGGTAGCTCCGTCCGGGGCTTTGGCAGTTAAGCTAAGTTTATGCTCTCCCAAGGTTTCAGGAAGATATCTCAGTTCCGTTATCCCCTTAGGTAGGAAAAAGGGAGTTCCAGCATCGAAAGGTTGGTCGTCAACATATAGTTTTCCAGTACCGTCTTGGATTTGATATGTAATCTCAAAATCGTTTTTGTTGTTGGGGTTTAGTGTTTCCTTGTCCCGAAGCAACGTAGCATTGATTGGGTTTTTGGAATTTATGATAAACTCGGTATTCCCTTTGTTCAAAAGAAAACTAAAACTAGCATAGTTGGCATTGTATACTAGGCTGAGTTCTTTTTTATTTGCATTGGTGTCCCATGCCAAAAACTTTACTTTGTGCGTTCCTGTATCGACGGCCACATAATTGTAATTCCATTGTCGTTTTTTTACCAGCAAGGTATCGTTGGGTCGGATAGTATCCCCCTCTATAGAAATAAAGTGCCCTTTCTTATTGTTGGGAAGGTATTTAACGAAATATTCTACAGTTGAAATTTCTTTTTCTGGGGTTATCGAGAATGAGGTCCTCGTATTCTCAAATAGGAAGGTTTCCGGATGGTGCTCCCCGACAAAGGAAAAATTGAAACTATCTAGTATTAGCTCTTCAAAATCTTTGCTACAGGAAAATATCAGAATGAGGAGAGCACTTAATAGACCTAAGGGAAGAAATGTATTTTGATTAATTTTTTTCATCTTACTTGGGTTTAGAATAGAAAATATCGAATCCCTAAACCGGCATAGGGATAGAATTGACCAACGTCACTGTTGATATGAAAGTATTCATTGGCTTTAAGCAAAAGAGAAAAATCATTACTTAAGGTTATCTCGCCTTCCAATCCTAAGAATACCCCATATATAAATTGGCTCTTAGCGTCCAAAATAGCCCCGTTGGACAAGGATCGGTTTCCGTTATTAATGATTTCATATCCAAAAACGCCCCCTCCGCCGACATTTAAAGCATAGCGTTTAAAGTTTCTTTGTTCCCAAACCTTTAGAAAGTAGCCGGGCTGGACCGTGAATATGTTATAAGGAATATTAAAAGACGCTTTATCTTCGGCAATGGCAGCAAATATGCTCAATTGTGCATATCGATTTCGGTTCAGGTGGTAATTGAAGGTACCTTTAAATCCATAACCGTCCTCGGCGTAGCCTCCACTAAAACCAACCGAGGATGAAAAGTTGTTGCCTTGGGAGAAAACCCAGGAGGAAACGAAAAGAACAAAAATAAGGGCTGTGTTCCTCATATTTAAAATTGTATAGGATTATTAATAATTTCATGGCCAATGCGTAATGAGATATTGCGATTGCCATATTCTTCGTCCAATTCAACCACCACTTCTTTTCTCTCGTCCAAAGCAAACTTCTTGAAAACCACTATAAAATGATTCTCACTTTTTGCTTCGACCCTCTTTGGCTGTTTATAAGTAAAAACAGGCTCTAATTCCATTTTCTGATTGCTACTGCTATTTTTATAATTGGTGGCAATTTGATGTTTTATAAAATTGATGTCCAGATCAAGCCCCTCCTTGTTTTCGATTCGGTACTGAAAATATAGTTCGTCTTGATTGTAGTAAACACCTTTAAGCCAGATAAAAACGTTGCCCGACCTGGAAAAATACCGAATGATTTTTGGTTTGTCGAATTGCATATAATAACACCTAAGCCGAATATATTCCATAGGGTTGGATCGGTACAATTCTTCGGTTGTACCATCTTTGACCACACTCATTTTTGTTTGGGAAGGTTCTCTCTCCATTGGCCCATTACCTTCTTTCTTGATTTCCACATCATTATTTTCAATGCGCCTTCCCGTAGCTACCTCTTCTAATACAAGTTCGTCCGAGATATTGGCAATAGCCATTTCTTTTTTGATGTACCATGTAGTTTGTTGGGGAACCTCCACAAGTTTTAATATAAAATCATATACATTACCGGAGTCGGTGATAACCAAGTAATTGGTTGTTCTTTTATTTTCGGTGGCAATTTCATCGTAATATAGTTTAACGATGCGGCCACCAAATTTTCCACCCTCTGGTTTTGGCAAATCCACATTAAAACCAAAATCATTTCCAATGCTACTTTCCGAAATATTTTCCGGAAAAATCAAAATGGTCTTAAAGTGCTTCGATACCTGTAAGGTATCGCTATATGCCTGGGCACTTAACGCAGAACCAGTAATTAGGGCCAATAATATGATCCAAGCTTTTCTCATTATTCCTGTTTTTTTGGTGTTAGAAATACACGGTCCCCATTGACCAAAAGTATTTTGTCCCGTTGTTTGTATTTTTTCTTTCGGAAAAAATTGCCAAATGAACGAACAAGGTTTTGCGCCAAGGGAATATCGGTGGCATTGCCTACCGTAGCGGATAATTCTTTAATGCCCTGATGCTGTATGTCTGCTTTGAATTCCTGTAACAATTCACCTGCACGTTCATTATGTAGCCCGATCATACCATCTTCCTGATCAATGGCCGTCAAAGCAATTGGTATATTGGCCAGGTTGGAAACCTCTAACAATATTCTAGCCCCTTGGATATTGGCTGTAGCATAAACAAAGGTGTTCTTTGGGAATCGCCTTCCGTTGAGCTTAATGTCCTCCCGTAATATTAGGGTAACCCGGTTTCCAGGCAAAATAAACTGGTCACGGTAAATTACTGCATTAAATAGGGGGGTGGTGGCAATTTTTTTTTGGGAGGGTTCAATATACGGAGCAGAATAATCTTGATTACGAGCCAACCGTTGTTCTCTTGCCTGAATGAGCATATTTCTATAGGCTAACTTTTTTTGTGCCTCAGATACTATGGAAGTGGCCTTTGTAGAGGGTGACAGCGAACTGGAGGAGGAAGGGTTGTTTTGTTGGCGATCTTTATCTCTTTCACTAAATGAAAAGTTTTGCAATTCAATCAAGATCTGTTCCAGAGAGTCATTCTTCTTTTTGTTACTTTCAATTCCTTTTAATTTGCTTAGCGTTCTTAATTGGTTCAAGGAGTCTAGTCGGGATTTGTTATAGATATCGTTTGGCCCGGAAACATCAAGTTCTTGGTCGTGGTTTGGCAGACTCTTATTGTAGCCATCTTCGGACCCCTGAGGGGGTAGTTCCTTATGAATTGAACTGATACTTGTCATTACAAAGAATGCCGCCAGAAATACGATGATAGGAGCTGAGAACGCGAACAGCTTATGCCGTTTTAACCAGAGATTGAATTTTTCAATGTTGCGGTTCATAGGTTGTTTATTGTAAATCCTGATTTTTTAGGACATCGAATTTTATAATCTTTAATCCATTTAAATTGTTGAGGGTAGCGCTGGTTTCAATCAAATACCCCTGGGTGACCAAGCTTCGATATTCCGCATTCCCGCTTTTTAAAATCCGTTGCTTGCCATAGAATTTAAAGGCGAACGGATGACTAGAATAATTTACAAATATCGAGTCCATCTCAACTTCTATGGAATAGCCGCTCTTCGCGATATCCTCGTAATAGTTCTGATCGATCAAACGATTGTACAGGCGTTGAACCGAGTGATCTGCCATATAGAGTGCCTTAGTTTCGATATTTCTTTTTATATGGCGTAGATCGGGTTCCAACGCAAAAAACAGTTCGTGAAAGTTTGTAATATGTCCCTCACATAAAATATCAACTGCCCGTCTGTAGTCCTTGATCCTAACGGTTGCCAACTTTTGGCCATTATCGAGCAGATAAAAATTGTTTTTCGCGTTTTCGGTTGTCTTGTAGGTATAAAAGATATTGAGGATGGTTGTCGCGAATGTTATTATTAAAGATACATATATCACTCTATAGCTTCTGGTGTTAACCCTGCTTAAATCGTTAAAAATCTTATATTTATCGTCCATTTGTGTTTTTGATTTCGCTCAAATTATAAATTCATCGGTAAACAGATTACTGTATTAGAGTTCTTACTCCTTTTGTAGCCCCACCCGTTTTAGTATCAACGGTGGTTTGTGCTACTTTTTTGACATAGTGCTTGGTTTGGTCTTTTAGTTGATTGGCACTTATATTCATTCCTTGTACTATAAAGTTTGCTAGGGTGGGGGCTTTTAAATAAACAAATACGTTCATCAGCATCAGTAGCCCGCTGGTAAGTACCAATCCTAAATTGGCCTCTCCATTGGATAATAAGGAGGTTATTAATTTATCCAGCACATGGAGCATAAAATTATCGATCAGGTAGAGCATCGGGATCCACAGGCAAACACTCATAAATTTTTGCAACCAGGCCTTCCACATTCCGGAGAAGATAGGGATGAACGACAAACCAATATTCAATGGCCCAAAAATGATAAGTACAAATAGATATATGACCGACATGGCTTTTATCCCAATGAATACCACCGCGGAAATAACGGAAGCAACGGCGGTAACCCCCGAAGTGATAGCTCCAAGTACCAGTGCTTGCAAAGCTTCCGGATCTCCTTTTAATAGGATGTATGAAACACCATAATCTACCATTGATTTTGTTTGGGCAACTAGTATTTTAACGTGGAGCACGTCCCAGGATATGTCATTTGCCTTTAAGGATATTCCAATATTTTGGTAAAACTCAAGGATGGTAAGCGTAAGTGCCCGGTAATTAAATAATACGAAGGCCAGGGGAACCCATTTTAAATATGAAAAAAGGTCGGCTCTTTTGTCCTTATTTAGCAATGCAAGTAGTCCTACTATACTAATACCGATACAGGCAAAAACCTGCCCTATTTCTATCATGGGCGCTACCAATTCGTAGGCATCCAAAATGTACTGGTCGAAAAGTTCGTTGACCGATTCCCGTATTCCTTTATTGGTAAGGTTCATATCATGGTTGATTTATGTTAAGGTAGATCATGGTACGCCGTGCTTTTCGTAGGGAACTTACTTGTGACAACTTATGGTTGTAGGCAATCAAGTTCTCTAGAATAACCTCCAGCTTTTGATTGATCCCTGAAACCATTTTTAACCGTTCTTCGGGCATTATAATGGCTTTGGTCTGTAAAATTTCACCACATTGTTTAATTAGACTTCCAGTTTCTTGGAGTGCCTCGGCGGCATAAACTATAAACTCATCTGTTTCCTCCTTGGTTAAAAACTCCAGCTTTTCGATGGACTGTTTGGAAGTGCGGTAGGCTTCTAGGATTTTCGACTTTAGATCGATGGCCAAATTAACATCCGTCGAGAGCGTTACGTAGTTGGGGGCTCTTTTCTTGGCTTCAAGTTCTTCCTTCAGGATATCGCTAGACTTTGAGGCCTCTTTATTGTTTTTTTCCATCAGTTTAATCAACCGGGACAGGTTGTTATTTACCGCTTGCAACTGGGTGTTAATATTCATTAGATGACTGTTGGATATCCCTATACTTGCGTTGGTGGCCACATCTGTCACGGGAATTTGTGAAAAAAGGGCTAGGTATGCCAATAGGCTCCATAGTGTTATAAAGTGTTTCATGTTCTGATGGTTTTTTTAGATTTCTCGTGGGCATATGCCTTTGCCGTTAACTCCCAATGGCGATTATTTTTTTGGTGCAGTAGCTTGATCCGATCACTCTCCTTAGGATTCGTTTCATAGATACATTTTTCTTCCAACGAGGTTTCTACCCCGTAAACCTTTACTTTGTCCAACCAACAGAAGGCGACCTCGCGATATTTTCTGTCTTTTGGCAAATCTTTATTCAAGGACAGAATCAGTTGTTTCTGTTTCTCTCCCAATCCTAGGAGGGCTTGTATTTTATCAAAGGATTGGGCAAAGTCCCGCATATCCAAAAAGACCTTTATATGGGAGTTTACCACAATGGCATTTTTTATGATCTCAGAAGCGGTAAAGTCATCTACCTTTTGTGAAATGAAAATCGGCTGACCTCCCATTTTTCTTGCCATTCTGGATTGACTATTAAAGTAATGCGCCAATGCAGGTTTTGCCAATGCCTTCCAGGCTTCATCCACCGCCAATATTTTATTGATGGATAGTTTAGAGGGATCGTACATCTTCTTATTAAAGATCTCCATAATCATAAGCGCAGTAATGGGGAACAAAAGCTCATTATCAATTAGTTTCCCCAACTTGAAGTAAACCAATTTTTCATCGCTTAATTGGGAAATCCGATTATCCACTTTGTTTAACAAGTTTCCCCTAGCATTGTTGCCATAGTATTTTTCCAATAGGAAAATGAATACATTGGGATCGAATTTATCCTTTGGGATATTTTTTGATTGAACATAAGGCTTTAGATGGCTTGCACAGAAATCGAAAAAGGTGTCAAATTTAAAATTACTATCATTATTTTGCCACATCCAATGGTAATAGGCAGTAACCAAATACTCTAATACCGCATTCGTTACTTCTGGTTTTCCTACATTTTCTTGGGTGCCCATAATTAGCTTCAGGAGGGTTATAAGGTAGATTCGTTTACCCTCTACCAAGACCTTTCCTTTATCCGTGATTTCCATAAAATCATAGCTGTCCAAAACAAAGGGGTTGAAGGTAAATGGATCGGCATCTTGATGTTGGAGGATGATACCCCCAAATACCTCTGTTAACCGATCGTAGGAATTGCCATCTTCCATAATAATGGCTTCCGCACCTTGTCGCAGTTCCGATGCCAAATAATGATTGGTGAAGTAAGATTTACCGCCCCCAGACCCTGAGGCGACCAACATTCCGCGATTGAATATCCAGTCTTTTCTTTCTGGCTCTCGGTACACGGATACCGAAAGTGGTTGGCCCGTAATACGATCAACCAATTTTAAGCCGTCGACGGCCCTTGTAGCATCCCTGTAACCACCTTCAAAATAGAGTAGGGAAGAAGCCATTTCCAGTGGCATGGGGACGTACATATCTGCAGAAATCCCAATGGCGTTCCCGGCAACCCCGGCAAAGAACAAATTCTTCCTATCTATGGTATTGTGTTTGGGGTGTATCCTTAACTTTTTGAAAGCTCCTGAGAGGTTGGGATGAAGGTCACTTTGCTGTAGGGGAATTTCCTCAATACCTAAAACATTGAGGTGGTAAAAGACAGTTCCCTGATGGTTTTCTATACAGGACTTGGTATAATCATAAATCTGTTCTGCATAAATAGTATTGCGATCATCTTTCCTGCCATTGCTGAATCGATTTAAATTTCTAGCTTTTTTGCGCATTCCCGACAAAACCTTCGATTGGTCGGGTAGGTAGATGTACTGATTTATAATATGTTCATGTGGAATCTTGAAACCCAGAGGGAACAGGTTGCCGATAGGAAAGGGATGCCGTTGGGTGGTGAATTTCCCATAGAATTCATAGGTGCTGATATGGTCTTTGTTAAATTGGTCCAGGTTTTCAAGAGTGTAAAACGATCCGCGTTTGTTTCCAATATGGAGGGCATTACCGTTAAAATCTATATCCATCAGCTGTAGGTTTTGTCTACTAAGTCCAAAATAGTTGGCATAAAGTCCATTTGAGGAGAATAGGTCGTCGTAATTCAGAATTCGCGACCCCATCAAACCGGATGAGTTGATGAGGTTGTTTACCTCCTGGACCTGGGCTTCAAAATCCGTCAAATCCTTACTGCCTAAAAATTCTTTCGGAATAGGTCGAGTAAAGAAGAATTCTCGGGTTTTGCCTAAAAAAGCGTTTGCCCTTTGAGGATTGAATTTTATGTAATTTTCTGGGACCATACTGAGGTATAGATAATGGGTGCCAACCAAAAATGGACGGTTTGTAAAATAATTTTCGTTCGCCCTTTCCAATATATCTCCCTGCAGCCTTTCTGAAATAGGAGTGTAGTTCTCTTGGAAAAACAAGTCCTGTTTATGAACAAGCCTGTTGGGGCCTAAAATGGTTAAGATGGTAATGAAAAGTCTATGGAGCGTATCATAATCGTTGGCATCCAAGGTAAATGCCTCTGGGAGCGTAATCTGTAAAGGGATGGTTACACAACCTTTTTCCTTTGCTATTAAAGCTTGTCGTTCATATCCGTAAATGGGGAATACGTCCCAAAGTGCTACTTGCCTTGCCATAGTAATAGACTTTTAAAGTTATGGGTTAGCTTGATCGTGCTGGGTTTGGAAGTATCCGCCATTTTTTTAATAAAACCATTGGCGCCATAAGTGCGGGAGTAAAATAATATGATAAGGAATGCGATTCCCATTAGGGCTGCGGAAATTAGCATGGCTAAGAACGCGGGGAGGAATAGGGATAGCACTAGCCCATGTACAATGGCAGCTATACTAAGATAAACGAAGTAGTAGATGTATTTGGCTTTCAGCCCCCAATAAGAGGCTTCTTTTTGCAGGCCTTTTCTAATAGGAATGTGGGAGTTGCACATGGCGGAGATATTTAAATATTAGCAATTTCCTCACCGATGGCGATCAAGGCAAAAAATATAGCAATGCCAATAATGATCTTCCCTAGTTTATTGGCCAGGTCGGTTTGTTGGTCTCGGATATAGAGATAGGTTAAACCCGTAATGGCAATAGCCACTCCTGCAATTATCTTTATGATATCGACAATTTCTTTAGAAAGGGTTTTTGAGTCGTTTTTGAAATCTTGTGCTTCTTGTAGTAGTTGATCGAATTGACCATATGAGCACATGGTTATGATGAGGAAAAATGCTAAGAGAAGATAGATCTCAAGTTTTGGAATCCGGCGGCAATTTCTCGGCGGACTTCCTGGTGCGGATGACGGTGAGTTTTTCATGCTTTTTGTGAGTTAAGGAATTTGAATTTTCTTCAAATGACCCTTTTCTAAAAGCTTCCAAAAGTTTTGAAGCGTTTTCCGCTTCGTTTAATTGGTTGAGTACAGCATCTACATTAGTAGGATCATCTTCTGAATTATATGCAAATTTATCATTTATATACATATTAGCAACATTATTTGTGTTTTTTTTTGAAGAATCGGTATTTTTTATTATAAATATCCAAAAGACGTACCCGTACCATAGTAGGGAAAGTCCAAGGAATATGTGCCAGTATATGCTCAATTTTTTAATTTTATTGATTCTCAATAAGGGTAATCAGCTTTTCGTAGTTTTTATTGGTGAAATCCATTAAAACTTTACGGATAAGGTCGTTTCTTGAGGTTTTGATACCCATTTTATAAGAAATCCCCATAGCCATTTTTTCGTACTTGATAGCGCAGTCCTTGTTTATGGTCATAAAGATACTTTCATTCTCGCTCTTCACCGGTTCCACTTGCAGGAGTAGCTCTAATTGATTTTTAGAACTTGGCTTATTTTTAATTCTACTTTTGCCATGTGGAAGGTTTCTTTGGGGCTCATTTGCGACATCCGTTCTACGTTCGATACTTGAGCTATCAGTTTGCTTTTGTTTTGATCGATCCAGTCGGAGTTGTCTTAGGGTGCTGTTCGTCTCTTGGTTTTTATCAGCTAATTGCTGAAGTAAATCAATCGTGCTAATTTTTTTCTTTTTACCCATTACATTGGTGTTTTTGGATTTGATAAGTACTCTACTTCCTTTAAGAACTTTTTGATGCCCAAAACGCCTTCCTCTTTGTTTTCTGGGATAGCCTGTAGGGTATTGCGATATTGTTCTTTGTAGATAGTTTTATCCTTCACTACACTTTCCATCATGGGGATGCCGGCATTTAGAAATTGTTTTCTTAGTAAGGAAAACTTGTTTTTCCGTATCAACTGGTATTTGTTGAAAAATAGGTGTACGCTTTTAAGTACCCGCTCATTATTTTCCAAAAAGTTACTTTTTAGGGTAAAGTAAAAATTGGAAGTACTATCTATTTCCAATTCATCGTGGCTACAGGGAATAAAAATATGCTCAACATATAATAGGCCCTTTACCATTTCTACGTTAAGACTTCCCGGTAGGTCCAGAATAATATAATCCACTAGACCGTAATATTTCAAGATGGTGTCCCGGAGTGTATCCACCGTAACCCGTTCAATAGGAAATAGGTCCAATTCCTCAGGAGCTGCTTCCTTCAGTAGGTTCAACTCGCGCTGTCTTTTCTTATAGACGGAATACTGTGGATCGTCCCCATCCAAGAGGACAACTTTTTTTCCGTTGGCATAATAAAAGTTAGAGGCAAGGATTAGGTTTAAGGTCGTTTTCCCTATGCCCCCTTTTTCTCCGACGATACTGATAATTTTTGTTTCCAAATTATAAGTGTTGTTACAAGTCTAACGTAGGTTGAATTCCTTTAATTTAGTTTGTGGGGAGCCTTTTTTTCCTATGAATTTAGGTGCATATCTATATACCCAGATATTTTAATATGTGTATATCTTAATATCAATATATGTGAATATCAAAATATGCTAATATCTACATATTAAAATATGTCAATATCTAAATATGTGCATATGCGAATATTTGCATTCTAATATAAATATATAATTGTTTAATATATAGTAATTTAGATGTTAGGTAGTTTTGTTGCGACTATCGGTGCCACTGAAATACCATTGGGCCAAAGTGAGCTTAATAAGGCCTTATCAACTTTTTAGTTTAATGGGTAATTGACTTGGACTCTTAAAAATGGGACAGGATTCCACTTAAAAGGTTCCATGTTTGCCAAGCCCCTGCGGAAGTCGGGACATCTTTCCGATATAATTTTTTCCCCTTCCCACACTTTACATCGATCCGCCTAGGAAGGTTTTTTGCGGCAGATGTTCCCGACACCCTCGGGGCCGCACAAAAGCACAAGGGGAGAAAAACCCCTTACCCTTTTTCTCCCTAGCTATGAAATCGTGTCCATTGTACCGCGTTTTCCACTATTTCAAATAAATAGAAAGACCATATAAACTGATAGACTGTACTTAAATGGTTCTATATGGTTTGATGTGGTTTAGAGTCGTAAAATACTGTAAATAAGTCTTTTAAAGTGTATTTTGGTTCTTTATATTTATATAAGTTTATCCGTTTTTAACGGATAGCAAGTTATGTTTTGCGTAACGCAAAATACCTACTTCTAGCGAAGTGAAAAGGCTGCCCTAGGCAGTAGGTTAGGTTAAAATGAGCGAGAAATGATAATCAATAAAGTCGGTAGAAAACAGTTGGGAGACAGAAAGCGAAAGCATACTATTATGCTCCGGTTCAATACAGGGGAGCTGGAAAAAGTGAAGGCACTTTTAAGATCCTATAATGTCGATTTTCAAAGAAGGGGCGCCGTGGGCCCTTTCTTAAGAAGGCTCATTCTGAACAAGCAAGCTGAAAAATCGGAGTGTCTACCCGGAAACACCCCTAAGGTCAGGTACCAACTGAACAAAATAGGAACCAACATCAACCAATTGGTGAAGGTGGCCCATTACAAGAACAGACGAAGCCCGAATGCCAGCCTTGTACGTGAGGTGCAAAAGGCCAATGAGCTGATAACCGTATTGATAACGACCATAAACAATACGAACCTGCAATGATAGCACGACTGCTTTATCGGAAAAATGTACAAGGGGTACTGAAATACGTGCTGGGGAAACCGGAATGTACCGTATTGGGCTTTCATAATACCTATTCGGACACGGATACGGACCTTAAGCTTTTCGAACAGGTGCTTTTCTATCTAGGCAACCGGCATGAATCCGAAAAACGCTACGTACATGCCTCCCTGAACCTTCCCCGTGGCGAACATTTGGATGATGACACCTTTTTGGTATTGTCCAAAGCCTATATGGAATATATGGGCTACGGACAGCAGCCTTATATTGTGGTACGGCATCACGATACCGAGCACGAGCACGTCCACATCGTCTCCAGTACCATCAAGGAAGACTGTAGTCAGATCAACCTTTCCTTTGACTTTAGAAGGAGTATGGCTGCCCAGAAATACCTGGAGAAACAGTTTGGACTTTCCCCTTCCCCAGAAAAAAGGACGGTCTGGGAGCTCCCCAAACAGGAAACTCCACAGTTCAGGCATCAGGATATTAACGGGGTCCGTTTCTATATGCAGGACATCCTAAACAACACCCTGCAAAAACATAAGGTGCGGAGTTTTGGCGAACTCGCCAAACTATTGGAAAAGTACCATATCCAACTGAAGGTCGTAGAACGCTCGGGTAGGGTAGGGGTAGCTTATGGCATTGCGACCAAGGAAGGGTACCGATCCCGTTTCATTAGCGGCTATACCGTACACCCACAATTGTCCGGCCCCAAGCTCCAACAAGTCTTTGAGCGCAATAAGCAATCGGCCCTATTGCCCATGGTAAAAAAACGCTTGGAAAAGCAGTTGTTTACGACCTATAAGCTTTTTAACACCCTCCGTCCCGAGCACCTTCCGGATATCTTAGGTTCCTATCAAAAACTCGATTGCAGGCTGACCTGCGATGCGCAGGGACAGGTGGTGGAATTCAACATTTATGATAAATCGGGCTATGTACTGCGCAGCGGAGAGATAGCGAGCAGCCTTGGTATCAGTGAGAACCCTGACTTGTTCCAAACCGAACACACCCAAATAGACCCAGAGAGCAAGCAATTGCAATTGGAGTTCCAACGTTGCCTAAAGGAAGCCTATCAGAAAACCTATAGGGATTTGAGGCATAGACCCTTGTTCTCGGAGCATATCGCTGCTACCTCTCTAAATGCCTTGGTTAGGGAAATGATGAAATCGGAGCGCTTTTTGTTCCTTCGGAAATACCTGCATACCGATAATCAGACCATGTGGAAGGTGATCGCATCCCATTTCCATCCTTTAAGTGAGGAGCTTGGTACCACCGCCTATAACAAGGAAAAGCAGCAGTTGCAAATGAAGGCAGACCTTGTTCAACTGGCCATTGACCAGCTGTTCACCAATACCCTGGACCAAAGGGAAGTCCTTGGTGAGCTTGTCCAAAGTCTGGGTGCAAGGTACGATAGGGGCACCCTGACCTATGCGAATTCTAAGCTTCACCAAGTGCCGGTCGATATGGGTAATACCCTACTACAGACTACAAGAAACCGATATACACCTCCTAATTTTATACGTGAAAATGAAAAGCTACTGAAAGGATTGCTAAATAATAAATCTGCAAAAGAAATTAAACCAAGTTCGATAGCCCTATTCCTTCCCATGGTATTTCCAAAGCTCTATAATGCTATGGATCGGCCCTATAGGGAACGGTTCGATACCTTGGCCCTGAAAGCCTATCATCTTCATGCTGAACGCATGCAGGGGCCTTTTGAGAAATCGCCCAGGGACTATATCGCATTTTTCAATGCCAGAGGCTTTTATTATGAGCAGCAGGAAGGAAAACTCCGTGTGGGTTCTATCTACGCCAAGAATCCTGTTACTGTTGCGCTTTCAAAGAAAATGCAAAACTATTTACAATCGTCCCCTGAGTTGGACAGCGCCTTGGCTACTCAGGCTATCATCCTGGAGAATATCATAGCCCAAGGGCAGGGCAATTTAAAATGCCTTTGGATGGGCCATTTAATGGAACGCGGGCATTATAAGCGGGCAGCCTATAAGTATATATCGGACGGTGTAACACCCAATTTACCGCCCGAACTAGTAGAGCACCATATGGCAAACGGATTCAAGGAGGCCTTGGTGGCCGTAGCCAGGGAACGGGACCGTCAAGCACAGGCCAGTATGCTCCGTGCAGGGTCGCATGCCCTGGATACGCTCATGGGCAGCACCTCTTTCAAAGATGAAGAAGCCTTTAACTGGTTTAAGGACGAGCTTACGGATTATTCCAAGTACAAGGGGAATTTGCTTGGGATGTAGGTTTGGGTAGTTTATAAATACAAAACTAGATGTACAAAGAAAGTTTATCTGAAATCTTGATGTTTATCATGGTGAAGGTGGGAAGTATACAAGAGTAATTGTTACCTCTATAGCCAAAACAAGGATGTTGTTGAAAAGAGGGGGTCTGGGGGAGACTCCCCTTTACCTACTCGACTGTAGTCAGTTTTAATTCCACATTCCATTTGATTCTGTCAAAATAATAGGGTTCTTGTCTGTAATCAATATTGTCTGTTCGTGTTGAGTTACATATCCTCCTTTATTTCCAACTAAAGTCCAACCGTCATTTAATTCTACAGCAACAGTTGATTTTGTGGAAATGAAAGTTTCAATAGCTACAGTTGTATTTTTTTTAAACCTTTCTCGATTTGTTCTAACTCGGTAATTTAAAATATTTTCAGGTTTTTCATGTAAACTTCTTCCAACTCCATGTCCAGCTAAATTTTTAATAACTTTAAAGCCAGATTTTTTTGCTTCCGTTTCTATCAAGTGTCCAATGTCAGCTATTTTTACACCTCCTTTTATATTACTAATAGCTTTGTGTAAAATATTTTTAGACGCATCTACAAGAGGTTGATGATTATGAATATCCTTTCCAAGAACAAAAGAACTTCCATTATCAGAGCAAAATCCATTTAATTCCGCAGAAACATCAATATTTATTAAGTCACCTTCTTTCAGAATTTTTTTGTCAGATGGAATTCCGTGAGCAGCTTCTTCATTTACACTTATACAAGCATATCCAGGAAATTCATAAGTTTCATAAGGTGCTGATTTAGCCCCATAACTTTTTAAAATTTCAGCACCATATTCGTCTAATTCTTTAGTTGACATACCAACTTTAGCATATTCTATCATGAGTTTTAGTGTAGTTCCAACAACTTCACTAACTTTTTTCATTCCGATTAATTCTGATTCTTTTGTTATTGACATTCTGTTTTTTTCTTTATCTGTTACAACGGTTCGTATAACCGTCAGTTACGGGGCAATAAGCCTTAATTTTCGGTTTGACACTGACTTTAGCAATTCCGAGTGGAATCCGATGTTGTCGAATCCGCCGTTATTGCGGATATTTTATTGGCAATAGTTTTTGTTATATTTTTATTGAGGTCATATATATTTTACTCAACCCGTTTTCATTTTCTTGAACATATTTTTTAAAATCTGATATATTTTTAAACTTTTTCGGTTTAATATTTTGCCTCTTACTTGTAAAATATAAGGTTTGATTTTTTTCATCATAGAAGGGGCAGTATTCCATAAATTTAGTGTTAATAGGTGCGCCTATGTTTGTTGATTTTCCCCATTCTCCGTTTAAATCTTTTTTTGAAATATATAAATCACCACTTCCTTGACCATCTTCCTCATTGTATTTCGTATATAGTATAAAATCTTCGTTCTTGGAAATAAAAGCATTAAATTCATAACCATCACTATTTATATTTTCACCTAAAAGAACAGGAGCTAAATACTTTCCAGCTTCCCATTTACAATAATAAATATCATCTTTTCCAAAACCATCTGGAGAGTTCATTGTAAAATATAGATTATTGTTATCACTAATAGTTGGATAAAATTCGTCTAAATCTGAATTAATAGGTTTTCCTATATTTTTAGGTTCAGACCATTTTTCATTTTTATTTTCTCTATCAACATACCAAATATCAAAATCCTTTTTTTCATCAAGTGAATCATCCAAAGGTCTGTCAGAAACAAAAAATAACCGATTTCCATTCATTGATAAAAATGGTTCTAAATACATATATGAATCACAAAATGTCAATAATTCTGGCTCTAACCATTTACTATTTTCTTTCTTAATGGTAGCTAACTGGGATATTTTACCATTAGGGCTTTGTAGAGTGAAAAACGCTTCATCTCCATTGGTTGAAATACAAAAATCCCGCACATTATTGAATTGATTTAGTACTTTATTAAAATGAAAAATATCATTTTCATTTTGAGCCGACAGTAAATTTGAAGTTAAAATTAACGTGATTATTAATAAGTTTTTTGTCATAATTACATTCTTTTGGTTTTTGTTTAATTATTGCCAACTCGTAATATCAGTTAAATCATACTGTACAGTAAGCCATTTAAAAACAGCAGTACCAATATTATGATTTAGGTAGGGGAATAACAAATAAAACTTTAAGAAAATACAACAAATATGTTGTTCTTAAGGAGGAAATTCCAATGGCCATGTTCTTGCGGGAGGTTCGCTCCCAGCACTTTGTACGGCTTCGCTCACCACCTTCAGAACCGCGCACAAGAACAGAACGTTCCTTCATAACCTGCTATGGGATAGTTATCCTGGGTAAGGAGCAGTAACGGGGGAGTGGGCTATATCCCGGTGTTCCGGAACTTAAGCCCTTGCCACGCCTAGCACAAACTGAACGTTAACAAATTCAACGGAAAGCTAGGAATGGCACATTTTGCTCCGATAACATTGCCACAAATCGAACCGAAATACTTAACTTACATTAAAAACAAATTTTTTGCTTTTTTGACCTTTTTCAAGCGGACTTTGATTCTATTTTTTATAAAACGGTTTAAGTAAGTTTCCCTTACTTATATATTGTCCCCTAAAACGTCCGTTTTACGGGACAATAGCCCAAGGGATAAAATATGCCTGATAACAGTCCTTTTTACGGTCTTTTTTAGTAGTTTCGTAAAATAACCTTTTACGGGACTATTATGATTGTTGGATATGCCAGGGTTTCTACCAAGGACCAGAAATTAAAAGCACAGATCGATTTATTAAAAGAAGCCGGTTGTGAAAGGATCTACTCCGATGTAGCGAGTGGAGTAAGACAGGACCGGTCTGGACTGAACGAAATGATCGGACAGCTTCGGAAAGGCGATACCGTGATCACCTATAAGAATGACCGTATATTCAGGTCTCTAAAAAACATGATCGATTTGATAGACCTGTTCAATGAAAAGGGGGTACATTTCAAAAGCCTTACCGAACCTGAATTTGATACCACATCTGCCAATGGCAAGTTCCTGTTACAGATTTTTGCGGCCGTAGCCGAATTTGAACGGAACCTTATCCGGGAAAGGACCAAGACGGGACTGGATGGTGCCAGAAAGCGCAACAAATTGTTGGGCAGGCCCAAGGGCGCCTCAGAGGCCACCAAGGAAAAGTACCAATTTGCCAAACACCTGTACGGTAATAAGGACATCCCCATAATGGAAGCCTGTAAAAGGGCGGGCATTAGCAAAAGCACTTTTTACAGGGTAGAACAGTCTTTAGGAATGCTTGGATAGCGACTTCCGGACAAAGGCGGCATGGTCATACATGCATGTTTTTATAAAGAATAAGGCGTAACTTCATTTTTTATACTAATGAAGTACTAAATTATAAACATATAAGGGCGCATTTATTTCAGGTATTCCCTATGTTTAAATATCCAAAGGAAGTATTAAGGACTACTTTGTAGGGATTCAAAAAATTAACAAATACCAAAAATAAAAAGGAGCGGTTTTTAGAAAAGAACTATGAGCTTTGGAAGAAGATTGATCCAGTAAGGGTATAAAAACCAATCAAATGAAAATCACAATCAGCCATGAGTAAAGAAGATATCAGATGGGAGCAACGCTTTTCCAATTAAATAAAAGCATTTAATAAGTTAGACCAGGCAGTAACTAAAATCAAAGAAGATTTTGAAATTGGTAAGGATGGTAATATTAATGATGATGAATTTTTAGATGATATTATTAAAGAAGGGTTGATACAGCGTTTTGAGTACACGCATGAACTTGCGTGGAACGTAATGAAAGATTATGCAGCATATCAAGGGAACCCAAATGTTGGAGGTTCCAGAGATGCCGTCAGGGAAGCGTTTCAGTTACAAATAATTGCCGAGGGAAAGATATGGATGGAAATGATAAAAAGCCGGAACAAGACCTCCCATACTTATAATGAAGAAATAGCTGATGAAATATTTAGAGATATAATTTACGTGTACCATGCAGCGTTCAAGACATTTTTTAATACCATGGAAGCAAAGCGAAGTGGAGAGCAAGAAAAACTTTTTGAAGAGGAATAATGTACGGATTGGAACAAGAGGACATAGATAACATGAATTCGGTTTTTGGTAATTGTCCGGAAGTTGAAAAAGCTATACTATATGGCTCAAGGGCTAAAGGCAATTATAAGCCTTACTCGGATATAGACATCACTTTAGTAGGTCCGGCATTAACCTTATCACTGCTATTTGAAATAGAAACAGCTTTGGACGATTTGCTGTTGCCTTATAAGATGGATATTTCCATTTTCCATAAAATAGAAAATAAAGATTTGATCGATCATATTAATAGGATCGGTATTACCCTTTATGATAATAAGGCTGATTTATAAAAATCGCAAGACGAATTAGTAGGATCGCTAGCGCTGAATTTAGAGGAGTTTGCCCGTCCCGAAGCTATGGCTATAAAACAGCCATGTTCTTGTGGGAGGTGTCCAGGGTTTCATGATGTTTCGACTTGTTACCACCCTCAGAACCGAACGGCAACCGCTTTCTTGGTTCCGCTCGCTCCAACAACCAAGCCCTTGTCTTTGACATTTTTGGGGATTCTTCGTAAGAGGTACGATCGGTTAATTGTAGTTTTGTGAATTAAGTAATACTTTTTTTGCTTTACCCTATAGTTTTTCTTAGAAAAACAATAACACTTATAAATTGTATAACAATTCTAACAATTTTCCTGAATTTTTAGTATGTATTCGCTAGGACTAAGGTTCTTTAAATTCTTAAAAGCCTTGCTAAACGAACTTCTATTGGCAAAGCCACACTCCTCGGCCAGGGCTTCCATGGTGTTATTTTCTAAAAAACCGTTATCGATTAAATATTTGGCATGCTCCATCCGTAAATTATTCTTATAAGTAGTAAAACTTATACCGAAATATTGGTGTATGAAATACGATAAATGATGGGCTGGCATTTCTAGTTCCCTAGCAAATTTAGTTACAGTGAAATCCTGCTTCAGGTATAATTTCCTTTGAGCAAGGAGCTCCAATTTCTCTTTTATCTCGGTTTCATCCAAGCCAAATTTTAAATCGGCACTTATATCCGTAGTTTCATCTTTAATAAGTGGTATTTTTCTTGATCGGGGATACCCATGAAGGATCATGGGGAAATAAATGGGAACCACTCCAATAGCAAAGAGAATTAAATACAGTAAAACCGTAACAATAACGCTTCCGTTTTCCAAGCCAAAAAAGTGGTTAAATATACTGAAATCGATCCATTTTTCAACAGCATGCGCAATCGCCATCAAAGACATCACCATTAGCATCAGCCAAAAAAACATTAACCATTTGTTCAATGTCATCTTCAACTGATCCGTAGCGCCTTCATTTAAGAAAGCCAATAACTTAGGTAACAAGACCAACAAGAAAACACACTGCCATACATGACGGAGCAGATAATGTTGGTACAAAGTCAATAACCAATAATGAGCCTTAAACCTATTTTCAGTATCTGTAATTGCTCCCTGCAAAATGTCCTCGTAAACCTTACTCGGGGCTGCATAAACAGCCCCCACATCTACTACCCCCAATAAAAAAGGCACAAACAATAACAAGTATTCTTTTTTCCATAAAAATTTATCCTCTATAAGGGTTTCGAAATAAAAATAAATCGGAACGATTATGAGATTATATAGAATAAGGGGCCATAAAAAAAAATAAGAGAATTGTTTAAGGAGCCTTGCTTCTACAACATAGGTCTGCAAGGTATAAATGGAGATAATAAAGTAAAAACAGCCTAAAAATAAAGTGGCTTTGGTATTCGTAAATTTTTTAAAGAAAAACAAGGAGGTCAAAACAATACCAAAGATGGAGGTTATTAATAAAATACTATTCAAAATACAATTATTTAAAAAAAATAAAGCCCTAGTGTTATTTAAATAATAGGCAATATACTTGAGCTATTTTATGAGCAAAAGCGATATTTAGCCATACATGGAAAAAACAACTTTGGACTTTTCAGTTCATATAAGTCCATTAGTGCTTTACTTATTTTTTAGTGCCACAAGAGCGTTTATACATAAAGAAGTTAAAAATCCTACATTATTAGACGAAACTAAATTTTTATACGGTATAAAGGAATAAATCTTGATTTATATCAAGTAATTACGACATTTAAAAACCGATAATAGTATTTTGAAATTAAGAATTAATCGATATTTTATGAAAGGATGATAGACTCAGAAACTTAATTAGGGGACTAACTGCTCAAGAAAAAGGCCGATTCTGGGACCAATCAAACAATTATCGCCACCACCCTTAGAACCGCTCGGCAACCGCTTTCTTGTTTCCGACAGCTCCAACAACCAAGCCCTTGTCTATTGGATTTTTGGAGATCCTTAGTACGAGAACAAAAGCATTCCAATTCAAGAAGCCTGTAAAAGGGCGGGCATTAGCAAAAGCACTTTTTACAGGATGAACAGTCTTTAGGAATGCTTGGACACCAACTTACTTGTAATATGTGTTTCGCAATGATATCGTAAAGCAATCTGAGTTCAGAGGGATGTGCCGAAAGTTCTGGAAATTCTAGATTAGAGTCTAATTCACTCTTCAAGGAATCTCTAAGTGATCGCCAACTGTATTTTTCTTTGAGTGCGATTAAGGTATTTTCGTTTGGCGGTCGGAATCGAAATGCATATGGTATTCCATTTTTACGGCAATTTCATGGTCTTGATTAAAACTACTATACATAGTCTAAAACTATAAATGTTGTATATTATCCACAAATATGATATATATTGTGGATAATATACAACAAAATGAATTCAAAGAGAGCAATCATACTACCGAAGTATCAGAAGGTTTTTGAGCAGTTAGGTGAAAACATAAAGCTTGCACGAAAACGAAGAAAGCTAACGACTGAGCAAGTTTCTGAACGGGCTGGTATTAATCGCACTACACTTTACAGAATTGAAAAAGGTGCCTCAGCTGTTGCCATAGGTTCTTATTTTAATGTGTTAAGGGTGCTTAATTTAGAGGATGATTTTAAAAAGCTTGCCGTGGATGATGAATTCGGCAGAAAATTACAAGATCTTGATTTACCATAATAAAAATGGCTGGAGGAAAATTTAAAAGCAATTTATTCAATATTATTTTTGCCTATCCTACAATTTTTATTGCAATAACAATTGTACTTGTTAATTATGTAAGAATTTTAACTAATATTTAAGTGCTTTGGAAGGTTAAATTGTTTCTTTTGCAGAAAATGAACTTACTTAAGCAGTACTAAAATCATTCAACTATGAAACTAAATTATTCCATATTGGAATTTCTTTACAGAAACCGAAAAAGGGGATTTTCTAGGATAACGCATATTTGTTTAGATCCCAATAGAGCCACCCAAATAGCAAGAAAAATGAAGGAGGAGGGACTGATAGATTTTAAACAGCGTAGGTTTATGGGAAGCAACGGGGAACTTTGTTTCATTGCACCACCGGCATTGATGATCACACCATTGGGAATAGAGATGATCGAGTCCCAGGATATGGAGTAAAATCACTCCGTAGGAAGCTCGATCGGTAAGTTAACAAAACATGTTATTTTAAACTTACACAGTTAACGGGACAGTGTCGTTGTATGTGAATCCTAACTCTTGGTACATAACCAACCGAAGGATGAATGAACAACTTCTTTCTTTTTGCCCCTTCTTCATTTTATAACTATAACATATACAGTATATGGCCTCTAGTGACAGCTACGCTTCCACTATGCCAAAACAAAAACAAATACGAGAAGGTGCGCTTTCCCCATAGAGGAAGACCGGATCCGCCAATAACTATCCTGCCCTGGCCTATCGGCGGGCCAAATACTTTGTTATTGGCAACAGTTTTTTTATTAATTCAGTTATAGTTTTTCATTCAAATCTTGTCTTCCGACAATTGCTATTATTTCGACAATATCTTCATGTATTTTATAGTAAATACTATCAACTCCACATACGCAACGTCGATATCCCTTTTTTATATAATCCATTGATTCAAATGAAAAAGGACGTTCGGCAATAATGTCAAAATATTCAAATAAGGATTCGAAATATTTGTCCGCTTGGGTCATTCCAAACTTTTTGACGCCATAATGGTGAATCCTGATCAAGTCATTTTTTGCTTCGTTGGTTAATTTATATTTAGCCATTGAGCAAGGACTTTGATTGGACTAAAATACTTTCTTTACTGTCGTCCGTAAATCCGCTATTTTCAGCTTTTTCCAGTTTTGCTCTAATCCAGTCAATTTGAACTTGTTGTTTTCGAGCTTGTCTAATCAAGTCGTTAACTAATTCACTTTTGCTTGAATATTCTTTATTGTCCACTTGAGCTTTTAACCACTCGTCATTCGGTTTTGTAAATGATATACTTTGTCTAGACATAACTTTGTTTATTTGATGCAAATTTACACCAAAAAAGCATCATTTCCAAATTATTGCTGACGTCACGAATAACGCAAGTTGTGGCTTTGGAGCCTGAGTTTATCAGTTAAGCACTGCTTTTGAAAGATAGTCAAAAATGCTATTTTTGAGAGGTATTCCGTAATTTGTGTTATTCAATGTGTGTGCTCATGTTGGGGATTTTTAATTTACTTCAAAGTAGTTAATTAATCTAGAGGGTGAAAGTCCCTTCTGCGCTGGGGTAACCCTTCGATTTCGCTATTAGGATAGGCAAAACAGGAACCGGCTACGATACTGTATTTGAGAAACCCAAACGACAATGCAACAAGCTGATTTTTTGATTGGATGGATATTCTGGAGCTTGAAGCCCTTTCTTTAGGGCTGTACTGTAAATTACTTATTTTAAGAATTTGAAATACAGTTACGTAACACATGTAATATATGTATGATGTTTAATATGTTGCATTGTAATCCCTGTTCTTGGCACAAATCGCACCGAGTTATCGAATCAACATCTTCTTGCTTTTTTGACCTTTCCTAATAGTATATCCATTGTACATGGCCCTTGGCGACAGCTACCCTTCCACAACTAGGCCTAATAGTAAATTTATAGCGGAAAATTTGTCCTATTTTTGGAATATAGCCTACTTAGCCTTGCTTAATTATACACGCCTTAGTGCGTTAGTTATTAAATTTCTTTTTGATTTCACTTTCCACTTGATAAAGGAAGGTGATAGTAAAAATCAAGAGAACAAACACCGCGGCAATAGCTTCCATCAAGGAACCGGGTAAAAAGAATCCTAGCCAACTGATAATCATAAAAAGAATCCCCATACGAATCATTTGCTTAGAGGAATATTCCTGAGCAAAATCCCACCTTTCTTGGCTCTTTTGAGATGAAGATGTTCTATAACCGTACCAATTATTGATTTTTTTTGGAGGATACTTAAGGAAAATCCAGCCGCCGAGTGTAAAAATTAATCCACAAATCATGCAGATAATAAAAAATGGATTTATAATAATAGTCTCTGTCAAATCCGTCATTTAATCAATTCAAATTTTAATTCCAACTAACGGATAAATTTAATATAATTTTCTTACAATTAAATACAATTCGTTAGTTCAAGAAATTAATAGTGTTTCTTTATCTAGTGAATGCGCTACAACGTTCTTGTGTATGATTTGGCAAGGTTTGACCAGTTTTGTTCCCTTGGCGTGCTTACAATGGGATAATGCGTGGCGTATGCACTCTTGGCGGCCAGCAAAACTGGTTTACTAGATTAGTTCTTTGTTGTAATACGTTTTTTAATTCCATTCCACATTGAGTTTTTCCAATTCCACATTCAATTCAGCGAGTGAATTCGGATCAATTATTTGTGTATTGATAGTCAGTTCTTTTTTGTCCGTTTTTAAGATATAATCTCCCGCAAATTTTTTTATCCGTTTTATTTCGGTCAGATTTAGTTTTTTTCCGAATGGTCCATTCACGTTTATAATTCCGTTTTCAATGGTTAAATATTTGTAATTCTTTTGATAAAAATAAAGGACTAAATACATAAGAGAGATTAAAATCCAACCATAGTCAGTCCAATTTGGATCTTCTTTTCCAAATACTCCAACAAAGAACCAAACTAACCAAATAAGTCCTAAAATCAAGTTCACGTTAAGGTGTCTTTTTTTATATGATATTTTCATTTCGCAAATGTTTTACAACGTTATATCACTTTAATATATACTGTTTATCGGCTTATTACTTTGGATAATAGCAATAATACTTTACAGTTATCTATTTATAAATAGCTGTATCAATATTATGTTTTAGGTAGGTGAATAACAAATTAAACAGAAAGAAAATACAACAATTTGATGATGTGTGATGAAGGTATAGAGCCTTTACTCTTGTGTGTTTTTTGAATCCCTTCTTCTAGCACAAAACGAACCAATTTCCTTCTTTAAAATACCTTTCGCTTTTTTGATCTTTTCTAAGATTTTAGCAATAGTAGATGGCCCTGATGACAACCATCCTTTCCTCTGGGCAATTTGGGCGCGGGTCATTTCAAAATGGTATCGAACCCTTTTAAAATGATCAGGGAATTGTTGGTCTATAAGGGTCCGCGCTGGCCCAAAGATTTATTTTTCATAGGTATGCCGCAAGTTAATCAAGCCGCCTTTGCCCTGTCAATGTAGTATTTTAAAAAATGGGGTATCCCTCCTTTCGGGGGAACCCACCGCAATTTTTTAAAACCTCCACATGGACTTGTCCCCACCGCTGCGCTGCTGTTGATTGTTTTCGCTAAATAACCTTAAAAATATACTATCATGGAAGACATTGGAATCGCAACCTTCAAAGATTTCGTCGGCGAGTTAACCGCCATTTACCGAAGAACGCAACTGCCCACTATTAAAATAGACCTTAAGAAGTATATAGTGGGGGTTAATGGTAGCTAGGTCACCATTAATAGCTAGTTTATAAATAAAATCGGTAATGCCGCTTACTCGGGAAAAGAAAACCTCCTATTGACCAGTGGACAAATTCTAAAAGTAGTAGCCAAGTTAAATCCTTCGATCACGAAGATACGTCTAGATACAATTTGGATGTTGATAGGTTTGAATGGCCCGTGAACCACATCGCAATACGAAGGGCATTCTAGGCAACAAAAATATTGGAGGGCTTCTAGTGTACCCCTATCGTATTGATGTCGAAAAATGCAGGAGCTGCATGTTAAGATAGGGTTGTTATAAGCCTAACATGAAAACTAAAACGAATTCAGTGTCCATAAAATCAAATCTGCATTAAAAGCTGATAATTTTCTAGAGACAGATCTCAACAGAGAGGAAGCAAAGTACAGTGCGTTGAAAATGTCCATGGATATGGACGAGCATATGGTTTGTTTTCGTAATAGAAAAATAAAACCTGATTGATAATTGGAATTATTCTATTGTATGTGAAAAGTTTTATCACGTATTCTAATAGACATGAATTTACGACTAACTAGCTTTTGTGTATTCAAGGTTAATTGGTGTCCAGATTTAATTTGGATACCATATTATCTTCATTTTAATGGTTTTTGCGTTTTTTTAGATTTCTTTTGCGCGTGAATATAATGTAATCTAAAACGTATATTATGTTTGTAAAAACTGCTAGAATGTAGTTGCAAAATCACACAAAACTGAAAACATAAATTGGATCATCAATTAACTTTTGTGAAGAAATTATTATTGCCATTTATTTCTTCTTCCAATGATCTGCACTCCTATGGTTTATTCAAATCTAGAATCGTAACGCTCGTTTTATTTTAAATTAACAATTGAATTATATTTTTAATATTCATTTTCCCCAAACTATTAATGCTTATGAAAAAAACTACTACTACTAAAATTCCAGTTTTATTTTTTCTTTTCGTGCTAGTACATTCTCTGAATGTTTTTGCGCAAAGTACTTACATACTGGACTACGCTTCAGAGTCTATAACCAATAATGTTAATGACTATACTATTGCGGCGGGATTAACCAGTCCTACCAACTTCACGATTGACTGGGGAAATGGTGGGGAATTACCTGGTACGTATACGAATGCCCTTGTTAAAGTAGTCCCTGGAGCGATTATTCCGGTGGACAGGGGAACTCTTGGCGCTAATGATGGCTGGGGTTTTAACGCTAAAAGCTGGGGGCTTCAGCTTACAGCAGACAACAATTTCTCTGTTGATGCACTTAAGCTGGGGCGTCGGTCAGAGGGTAACAGCAATAGGAACGATTTTACCATTTCAGGCTATAAGGATGGTCAGCTATTGGTCTCTCAAACCTTAACATGGACCGTTTATGGGGTTTCTGAACTTGAGGTGTTTACCCGTGGTACCGGTAGTTGGGATTCCAATCCTGCCTGGAACAATATTGATAAATTAGTGGTCAGCTGGCCAGATCCCCAGGAAAACCTTACGGATTATCAGGAAATTGCAGTGATCAATATTTCGGTTTCCGACCCAGTGGCCGCGAATAGTACACCAACAGTAACCACTTTGGTAACCTCTTCAATTACGGCTACCGGAGCTACCTTAAACGGGAACGTGACCGATGATGGTGGGGCTATGGTAACCGAGCGTGGATTTGTGTATGGAACCAATTCTAATCCGACCATAGGAGATGGACGTTCTATCCGTATGCCTGTCGGTAGCGGGATTGGGACTTATAATAAAGCTATTAACGGCCTTTTTGCAACAACTACCTACTACGTTAGAGCGTATGCTATAAATAGTGAGGGGACGAATTATGGTAGTGAGAAAAGTTTTTCTACCTTATCATCACCATTTGAAAATTTTTCTTGGTCTGCGGATAATTTGGCCGCCGGTGCAACAGGGGTAACTTATACTTTCTCATATACTACAGTAACTGCGATGAGTGGGGCTTATGATGCTATCTTATATGCCTTACAATCTGTTAATAGTGGTTGGAATACCGAAAATGTTTCAGTAGAGGATGTTTCTGTAACTATTGATGGGGTTAAACGAGTTGTTTCAAATGTTTGGACAGGATCTGGGTCTCCTTCAAATAGTGTTTTTATTAGGCTAACAGATCCATTGGTTCCGGCAGGATCTGAAGTAATTGTTACAATTGGTAATGTTATAAATAATTCAATTGTTGCCTCATATCCATGGAACTGGATTAGGACTGCTACGGGAGGAGGGAATCAAATTGATGAAGCCGCAAGTCCTGACCCTATTGTTTTGACTGCTCCAACTGCAAAAGGAGCAATAACCATTACCAATGCTCCAAGCGACCCTTCTTCTGATTGGTTATTAAGTGAAGGTAAGTTAATTCCCTTAGTAGATGGCGCCAAAGTAAACGTTGATGTAGTGAACAATGCGCTCGCTACAGGAAATCTTACTATCGAAGCTCAAACAGATGTCTTTATTGATGCGAAAGTAGCTCCTGTTTTATCGGCAGATAGAACATTGACGCTAAAAGCAAATAGGGACATCAATCTAGAGGCTAATAGTTCAATTGCAGCTAATGGCTTCTCTTTAAATACTATAATATGGTCAGATGCCGATGCCTTGGAAGGGGGCGTTACCTTTATTAAAAATCGGGCTGAGATTTTGACTGATGGAGGCCATCTTTGGATTGGAGGCGGTAGTGATAGTGCTATCTGGAATGGATTAACCGTAGGGAATGGTACATCTACCGGGAATACTACTAACTCGAATGGAATTACGTTGATTAAAACCAATATTCAAACAGATGGCGGAAACATAGCTTTTTACGGAAAAGGATTGCCAGGTTTTAATGCGGGAATACCTACTCCCATTTCAACGGGTAATTCGACAAATGCTAATGGTATTCGTTTGCACGATGGAAACCTGATAGATGCAGGGTTTGGTACTATTTATATGTATGGTTATGCAAATAACCAACATCCAACATCCAATTCAAATGGAGTAGAATTGAGTCAAACTGTAGGAGCACCCGATTTGATTACTTCTTCCAATAATACTGAAGAGGCTATCTTTATTGAAGGTCATGCCGAAGGTCCTTCTACTGTAGCTAATTCATGGGGGTTTTATTCACATCTTTCCACCGTTGAAAATACAGGAGGAGGTACTGTTCATATAAAGGGTAGTGCCGTGAAAAACTCAGGTGTTACCGTGGCCACAAATGGGGCAATTTTAGCTGCTAGTGGCAAAATAATACTAGAAGGAACCGCAGCTGGAATGACAAGCCCTAGTGTTCTATTGCAAGGAGTCGTTGGGCAGAAAGAGAATACCAATGTAACCTTATCCGATGCAAATATCGAAATTATCGGTGATAGATTTTCAATTTCTGGACAAGCTCCTAATGGAAGAATTCAATCTTCTGGAAAATTGGCCATACATGCTTACACAAACGGTATTGATATTGGGTTAGGTAGTGCGTTAGCTACACTGCAATTACCCGCTTCTTATTTTATTTCAAACTTTGCAGATGGTTTTTCGGAAATTTTAATAGGTGATGCCAATACAGGAGCAATAAACATAAACGGCAAGTTACTTTATCAAGACCCCTTAACACTAAAAACAAATAATAATATCGTATTTAACGCTCAGGCAGATGTTAGTAGTGAAACTGCTAATGCCCTTAAACTTTGGGCACGGGCTAAAGGAGATAACGAAGCCAATGATGCTAATTTTGGTGCGATATGGATGCAGCAAGGCTCAACAATCCACACAGCTGGTGGAAACCTAACCATGGGCGGCGGATCTGATCCTTATATGGGTTATGCTATGGGGGATCCTTCAGTACCTTCGCCCGAAAATAATGCCATATATCGTGGTGTTGCCATGAATGGTTCTATAAATGCAGCAGGAGGTCATATTATTATCAATGGTAGAGGGAGCAGCGCTAGTAGTGTTGGTCATGCCAGAGGTGTTAATATAGGGGGACCTATAGAAACGACAGGTTCGGGTAATATCACTATCAGAGGAATTGGTAGAGGTCTTTCGGATGCGATTGCTTTGGGAGACAGTTATTTTTTTCCGAATGCTGTAGGCACATTGAAAACGGAAACTGGTAATATTACCATAGATGGAAAGCCATCCAGCCCCAATAGAAATGGTCTAAGTATTTCTACTTCTGGATCATATATTCAAACAAATGGAAACTTTTCTGCTACCACTAACGGAAGAATTACTGCCACGGCTGGCGCTTTGGATATTGGGGGCAGTACCTATCTTGAAGCGTTAGATCATATTACATTGACTCATGAAAACAATGATTTTGATGGTAGTATAACAGTAACATCAGCTTCTAATCTTCAACTAGCGGACATAAATGAATTGATCTTAGGAGAGATTAGTGCCAGGGGAACGATTGTAATTGTCAGCCAGAATGGGGATGTAACGATTGCTGAAAGTATTTCCTCCACCAATGCTACGGTAGATGCCATTCAGATCTATGCCGATAAAGATAAAAATGCAGGGGATCTAGTAGGAGGGAATATTAAAATTAGCGGAACTCCGGTTATCAGTACAGGTGCTGGGGGACAGGCCAAGTTTTACAGTGGCTCAATTTTGGGAAGTGCAGGTTTAATCGCTCTAATAGGTGAGGACAATACTCGATATAACGTAGATGCCAATACTACCATATTTGACCCCGTATTAGGTTCTGGAAATTATGCATTGATAAGGGAAAAGGAAAATTTACCTCCAACAGCAACAAATGTGAGTTTTTCAGGTACTTTAACAACTATGCAAGAATTGACCGCAACCTATGATTATAATGATGCCGAAAATGATCTAGAAACCGGAACAACCTACCAATGGTACCGTGCAGATGATTCTAACGGAACAGGAAAGTTAGCCATAGAAAGTGCCAATGCAATTACTTATACACTTTCACAGGAGGATATTGGTAAGTTTATAAGTTTTGAAGTAACACCAAAAAATGCAGCCGGTACAGGTGTCCCGGTTGAAAGTGTTTTTAAAGGACCAATTGCTGATGTTTTTAGTGCCCGTATATCGGCTTCCATAAATGTAAGTTGTAATGGGGGAAGTGAGGGGTCGGCCACTGTTGAAATAGCTGGAGGTGTTGGGCCATACAGCTATAATTGGAATGATCCTTCTAGATCTACTACCTCTGTAGTAGAAAATCTTGAAGCTGGGACATACGTAGTTACAATTACGGATAGTAGAAATCAGGAAACTACAGCCTCAGTAACTATTACAGAACCGGAAGTATATACAGTAGAGGCTCCAGAAGATGTAGTTGCCTGTGGTAGTTATAGCCTTCCGGTATTAATAGAAGGAAATTACTTCACACAGCCTGATGGTAAAGGAACAGCACTTTTTGCCGAAGATCTCATTACAAGTTCTCAAACACTCTATGTTTATGGAGAAAATGAAAATGGTTGTACAGATGAAAAAAGCTTCGATATTACCATTAATGAAAATGATATTGCAGGAATAATATTTTCAGATAATGAAGTTGTATACAATGGAGAAGAGCACACGCTTGCCGTCGTTGGATTGCCAGCTGGTGCCTCAGTTGATTATAATGTTGGGAATACCTATACAAATGCAGGTAGCTATAAGGTTACCGCAACAGTAACTTCAGCACATTCTAGCTGTCCAAACCGAATACTAACTGCCACCCTTACCATCAACAAGGCGGAGGCGGTCATCACCGCGGAAGCCATCCAGACGTTTACCTATGATGGCAGCGTGAAGAATGTATCGGCAAGCCTCAACCATTCTGAAGCGGAATTGACCTATACCGAACAGCAGGGGTATACCAATGCGGGCACCTATCAAGTGATCATCTCCTCTGAAGAGACTGCCAATTACCTGGCGACTTCCAAAGAAGTATCCTTGGTCATTGAAAAGGCAGAAATTACCGGAGTGACCTTTGAAGGTGAATCGTTTACCTATGATGGAGACGCCCACAGCCTGTCGGTAGCCGGACTTCCTGAAGGTGGTACCGTGGTTTATTTGAACAACGGGCAAACCAATGCAGGGATTTATACCGTTACTGCCACAGTAAGCCAAGATAACCATAACGATAAGGTATTAACTGCCACCCTTACCATCAACAAGGCGGAAGCGGTCATCACCGCGGAAGCCATCCAGACGTTTATCTATGATGGCAGCATGAAGAATGTATCGGCAAGCCTCAACCATTCGGAAGCGGAATTGACCTATGCCGAACAGCAGGGGTATACCAATGCGGGCACCTATCAAGTGATCATCTCCTCTGAAGAAACTGCCAATTACCAGGCAGCTTCCAAGGAAGTGTCCTTGGTTATTGAAAAGGCAGAAATTGCCGGAGTGACCTTTGAAGGTGATTCGTTTACCTATAATGGTGAAGCCCACAGTCTTTCAATAGCTGGAATTCCCGAGGATGCAACCGTGGTTTATTCGAACAACGGGCAGACCAATGCAGGGACTTATACCGTTACTGCCTCGGTAAGCCAAGATAACCATAACGATAAGGTATTAACTGCCACCCTTACCATCAACAAGGCAGAGGCGGTCATCACCGCGGAAGCCATCCAGACGTTTATCTATGATGGCAGCGTGAAGAATGTATCGGCAAGCCTAAACCATTCGGAAACGGAATTGACCTATGCTGCACAACAGGGGTATACCAATGCGGGAACTTACTCGGTTCTAATTTCAGCCGAAGAGACCGCAAATTACTTGGCGACTTCTAAAGAAGTATCCTTGGTCATTGAAAAGGCAGAAATTGCCGGAGTGACCTTTGAAGGTGATTCGTTTACCTATGACGGTGAAGCCTACAGTCTTTCAGTAGCTGGACTTCCCGAGGGAGCAACCGTGGTTTATTCGAACAACGGGCAGACCAATGCAGGGATTTATACCGTTACTGCCTCGGTAAGCCAAGATAACCATAACGATAAGGTATTAACTGCCACCCTTACCATCAACAAGGCGGAAGCGGTCATCACCGCGGAAGCCATCCAGACGTTTGCCTATGATGGCAGCGTGAAGAATGTATCGGCAAGCCTCAACCATTCGGAAGCGGAATTGACCTATGCCGAACAGCAGGGGTATACCAATGCGGGCACCTATCAAGTGATCATCTCCTCTGAAGAGACTGCCAATTACCAGGCAGCTTCCAAGGAAGTGTCCTTGGTTATTGAAAAGGCAGAAATTACCGGAGTGACCTTTGAAGGTGATTCGTTTACCTATAATGGTGAAGCCCACAGTCTTTCAGTAGTTGGACTTCTCGAGGGAGCAACCGTGGTTTATTCCAACAACGGGCAGACCAATGCAGGGACTTATACGGTTACTGCCTCGTTAAGCCAAGATAACCATAACGATAAGGTATTAACTGCCACCCTTATCATCAACAAGGCGGAGGCGGTCATCACCGCGGAAGCCATCCAGACGTTTACCTATGATGGCAGCGTGAAGAATGTATCGGCAAGCCTCAACCATTCGGAAGCGGAATTGACCTATGCCGAACAGCAGGGGTATACCAATGCGGGCACCTATCAAGTGATCATCTCCTCTGAAGAAACTGCCAATTACCAGGCAGCTTCCAAGGAAGTGTCCTTGGTTATTGAAAAGGCAGAAATTGCCGGAGTGACCTTTGAAGGTGATTCGTTTACCTATAACGGTGAAGCCCACAGTCTTTCAGTAGCTGGACTTCCCGAGGATGCAACCGTGGTTTATTCGAACAACGGGCAGACCAATGCAGGGACTTATACAGTTACTGCCACGGTTTCTCAACACGGACATAAAGTCCTGGTGCTAACTGCCAATATATTAATTGAAAAGGCATCACAAAGAATCACTTTTGATGAAATTGGAAATCGACATCAACTTACGGATGAAGATTTTCAGTTGAGTGCAGCTTCAACCTCTAGTCTACCTATAAAATATTCTTATACCTACGAGACCGAAAATCCGGCAGCTGCTGTTGGTGTTCATGGGTTTGTGAAAATTCTAAGAGGTGGGCAAATCGCCATTACGGCTGCGCAGCCAGGTAACGAAAATTACGAAGCAGCAGATCCTGTGATAAGAACGCTTAAGGTTATCGGTGGTGAAGCCCGCTTAAAAACAGCGGTTATTAATGGAGTTGCCTATTCCAATCCTACTGAAGATATTTATTACCTCATTGGTTGCGGGAATTCTGAAGAAGAGGTTCAAATTCAACTTGAACAGAATCAAGGTTCATCAATAGATCGCGATAAGATCTTCACCCTCAGTACGCCGGTACCCGGAATTTACAGGGATACGGTGATAGTGACTTCGGAAGATGGAAACGTAAGTAAGCGCTATAATATTATGGTGGAAAAGAATTTCAATTTTGAGGATATTGTAATTCAGAAGTTTAATAATGTATTGCTGGTTAACAATAACCCGAACACCAATGGCGGTTACCAATTTGTAAGTTATCGTTGGTATAAAAATGGATCTGAAATCGGAAATGGTCAATACTATTCTGCCGGTGAAAATGAAGACGACCAATTGGATACGGATAACTCTTATTATGTAGAGATGGAAACCGAGAATGGGAATATTTTGAAAAGCTGTACTTCTTCCATTCAATTAAAAGGTTCTTTAAGCCTTTCCTTGGCTCCAAACCCTGTACAGGCTGGAGAAAGCATGGAGCTTTTTACCGATTTTCCAAAAAGCGAGCTTGAAACAATGCAGCTTTCAATACACAATCTTAACGGGATGCTTATCAAGGAAATGAAATCGAATAGCAAAAGAACGAACATAAACCTGCCTTATAATCTGCAAATGGGTATTTATATATTGAAGGTCAGAACTAAGAGTATGAGTAGAACGCTTAAGTTTATAATTAAATAGGCAACGTTTGAATTTTTCTAAAATTACTTTGACGATTAAACATACATATGAAAACTAATAATATAAAAGTAGCCATGAAGAATACTATTTTAAGGCCTGTGATGGTACTTATACTAATTGGTATGAGTGGGCAGGTTTTGGCTCAATCCAACCATGAAGTCTCATTTTACCTACAGGGATCTTTTTCCAAATTACGATATGAAGCGCTGGAACAGAAAAACAAATTGAAAAACGGGTTTGGCATAGGAACTAGATATGCCTATTACTTTTTTGAAAATTGGAGCCTTGGAACTGGTGCTGAATTACAATTTATGAAAGGAGCTTTTTCTAAGTCTAATATTCAAGGGGCTTATATGAGTCAAGACTCAGAAGATGAGGAGTTTGAATTCCGGTATCGAGCCGGTAATTTTTCGGAAAACCAGGAGGTATATTTCCTAAATATTCCCTTCCAGATTCAATATGAATCTCTGGGGATGACTCGGTTTTATGCCGTTGCTGGTGTTAAAGCGGGTTTCGTTTTAGCTTCGGATTATCAAAGCTTGTCAACTTCCTTGCAGACCAGTGGATATTATGAGCAATATGATGCTGAACTGACCGAGCCTAAATTTGCCGGATTTGGCGAATTTGGTCGTGTGAAAAATTCAAATTCAGAATTGGACCTGAAGACAAACATTGTAGCACATCTGGAGAGCGGAATAAAACTAATCTTGGAAAATAAGCGATCCCTTTATATGGGACTATTCCTTGATTATGGTTTAAATGATATTAAGCCTAATCCTTCAAGGGAAAGGATTATTGAGTACAACAATCAAAATCCAACAGCGTATGTATTGGAGAGCTTATTATCATCTAGGAGGGATGTGATTCCGACGCAACATGTAGAGAAGGTATGTACAATAGCCTTTGGTTTAAGAATTCAGTATGCATTTGAATTTTAAAAATAGAATTTTATAAAATAAAAGAGGTCGTCTAAAAACTATTTGGACGACCTTTTATTTTTATGACTTTTTGGTTTCATTCTTGATTTTATTGGTTAACCCACCAATTAGTTCTTGATTAAAATCAGGCAAAGCGACTTCTATATCGCCAAACTTATTTTTTTGAGGTTATGAGCCATTGCTATGAGTCCTATTTCCGTTTCTACCTTGGCAAGACCACTTAACATAAACCTTTTAAAGTTCATATTGTGCTTTATATTTCCGAAAACAGCTTCCACATCCCAACATCGTCGTTTGCGGTGGGCAACCCCTTGTTCGCTAAGAAGGAACTCTCTTGCTTTTTGTTTTATTCGGACCAGATTATGGTTGCGCTCTATGGTTCTGTGGCCGCTTGCCTTATGACAGGCCCCGCGCAAGGGACAGCCCTTGCAATTGACGGCCTGATATTTTTTTAATTGTTGTGTGAAACCTGTTTTAGTCTCTTTTGTGATATTTCCAATACAGCGCATTGGCTGGCCCATGGGGCAGTAGTAGGTATCGGTGTCTCTCGATAGCAAAATAGCGGAGGGCGCCGAAACAATGTCTCAATTTAGGAAATATATTGTTTGTAAGAAAATTTTTCAACACGCTATACGGCAAAATGAACCATATGCATTGTTGGCAGTAGTTATTGCACGCTTTCGCCTAACAATGTTGCTTTTTTTAACCACTTTTCTCTAAAATCCGAAGTTGAATTTTTTATTGAAGCAATATAGGTTGTTTTTACAGGACTTATTCCGCAAAATTTTAATGTTCCGTTTTTAAATTGGTTGATTGTCGGACTTTTCATTATCAGAAAATCATACCATTTTGGCGTATCAGCCGTAATAATTAATCGTGCAGATTTTCCTTTCAGTAGTTTTTCAGGTAATGCTTTTCCCTCAATCGGTTGATATGTAATTGACGGTAAAAATGTTCTGTCTATAAATCCTTTCATAAGAGCTGGATAACCATACCACCACATTGGAAATACCCAAACAATATGGTCTGCCTTTTTAATTTTTTCTATGGCTAAAACTAAATCAGGCTCTAATTCTATTCGTTTCCGATAGCCAAATTGTAGATTAGGATTAAATTCCAATTCCGCAATGTTAATTTGAGAGATTATAGAATTTGTTTTATTTACTCCTTTTATGTAAGCTTCCGATAATGCGTAATTAAAGCTCTCTTTATCAGGATGTCCGTTTATTATTAATACTTGTTTCATATTTGTTCTTTGTTTTGTGCGAAGAACAATACTTCGTTACTTTTTTAAAAGGACATTTGTCTAATTCGTATACGTTTTTCTTATTCTACTTAAATGTCTTTGGGTAATTCCTAAATATGAAGACAGAAAATTTAAGGGAATTGATTGTAAATATTCAGGTTGATTTATTAGTAAATCTTTGTATTTTTTTTCTGCGGATTCTTTTTGTAACAAGAAAACTCTTTTTTCCATTTTGATGTATTCCTGTTCAGCAATTAATTTGAAAAATTTCAGCCAATTTGCACTTGATTTCTCTAAAATTAAAATTTCTTCTCTTGATATAGTTAATAACTCTATATCTGTTAATGCTTGAATATTTTCAATTGTTTTTGTTTGAGATAAGAAAGAAGAGTAAGCACTAACAAAAGAATTCGAAAAGGTAAAACAATAGGTAACTTCCTCTTCGGATGACGAATAATAGAATGACCTAAACAAACCAGAAACCACAAACGCTACTTCTTTGGATATTCGATTTTCTTTGATGAAAAAATCGCCTTTTTTCAATTTCTTATTCCGAACCTTACTTTCAAAAAGGTCAATTTCATTTTCGGTTAAAATGTTAAATGTTTGTAGGTAGTTCCTCATTTTCTTTAATTACTGCAAACGGTCTTGTATATGAAAAGTAGCGCTGAGAATAAGCGATAATTTTCGGATGAAACACAAGCCAAATTTTATTAATTATTTTATTTTGGGGAATTTGTCAAATTTAAAAATTTGGCGACTTTCCAAAAATGCCCGAACCTTTGTGTTAGCAACGACTAGCGCTATTTTTTATATACGTGGTGTGTGCCCAGCATGGGCATCTTTTATCTACTGCAAAGTAGATAATTAATCTAGAGGGTGCAAGTCCCTTATGGGCAGGGGTAACGCCTTGAACCATTAGTAAGTC
>NZ_JAAXCQ010000019.1 GCF_012272855.1 Arenibacter sp. 6A1
AATATAGGAAGAATGGCCCCTACCTCATATAGTGGCAAAGTATCCTTATTAAACCCTGATCAAAGAGAAAAACTCGTTATCTTTAATAATGAAATTAATATCTAAAACCGGTCAACGCTAATCAGGGAAGTACAAAACGGTCAACTCTCATCATGGAAGTTCATAAATCAGTTCTATTGTCATTAGGACTTAGCACTAATTTTTAATCAGAATATTGTTATTACAGTAAATTTGCTGTATCTTAACAGTAAATTGATTGTTATGGAGGTTAAAGACCAAAAATCAGAAAGCAAATCTTTTGATCCAAAAAAAAGTATCCAGCGTGCAAGAGCGGTTAGAAATAAAAAGGACCAAAAATGGTCTATTAAGACTCCCGGAAACACCTATGCTTGGAGTAGCAAAATGGACAGAGTTTCCCTTATAAGAGCAGGATTACCCTATGAATCTATTGAATTTATAAGCGATAAGTCAAATTTATCTATCAAACAGCTTTTGCATTTATTGGATATGCCCCAAACCACGTACAATAAAAGAAAGCGAGATAACCATCTATTAAGCGGGAGAGATAGTGAGATAATTTTAGTCTTAACAGAATTGTTAGAATTTGGTCTAGACGTTTTCAATGATGAAAAAGAAAAATTTCACCGTTGGTTACAAAAGCCCAATATTTCATTAGGCGGAGCTACGCCAATAAGTCTATTCGACTCCTTAACAGGAATCCAAGAAGTTAGAAATAGTTTAAATAGACTCGAATACGGAAACTTAGCGTAATGAGGGTCTTTAGAATAGAAAGAAAAAAATATCTTGAAACCACCTTAAAAGGCCTTGGAGCTGCTCGCTCCAATGGTTTCAGGTGGAACAGTCATAATACATTTTTAGTATACACCTCAGAGTCAAGGGCCTTAGCCACTTTGGAGGTTTCAGTACATCTTGATCTAAACGAAGATTTACCTACAGATCGCTATTATGTGGAGATTGATATCCCTGATGATATAGAAATATTAGAATTAAAAAATAAAGACTTACCTGAAAATTGGTATTCAAATCCTCCAATTCTTGAAACACAATTTATTGGTGATGATTTTGTGGCTGGCAATGAAGCTGCCGTTTTAAAAGTACCCAGTAGCATTGTAATGCCTGAATTTAATTATCTAATAAACCCAAATCACGCTGATTCTAAAAAAATTACAGTTGTTTCTAAAAAACCTTTGAAATTTGACCAACGTTTTAAACAAGTCAAATAAATTGAAAATATATAGTGCACCATACCCCCACCAAATAACATTCTTTCCTAAGTTATATTAAAGGACTTTTTTATCCTTTAATATGACTTTTGTCATTTTTTTAGCCTTCTAATGCCACTACTTTGCGCCTTTCAAAAATTCTTTAAGGGGTATGGATCTCAAGAACAAAATCACCAGGTTAAAACAAGAAAAGAACGCCATCATTCTGGCCCATTATTACCAACGTCCAGAAATTCAGGAAATCGCCGATTATGTGGGCGACAGCTTGGGGCTTTCCCAAAAAGCAGCCGATACCGATGCCGACATTATTGTCTTTGCAGGGGTCCATTTTATGGCAGAAACCGCAAAAATCCTGAATCCCACCAAAACCGTGCTTCTACCCGACCTAAAAGCGGGCTGTTCCTTGGCAGACTCTTGTCCCCCCGTCTCTTTCAAAAAGTTCAAAGAACAACATCCCGATCATTATGTGGTTACCTATATCAACTGCTCGGCAGAAATAAAGGCGATGAGCGATGTGGTCTGCACCTCTTCCAATGCGGTACAGATTGTAGATGCTATTCCAAAAGACCGGCCCATAATTTTTGCCCCGGACAGAAATCTAGGCAAATACGTCGCCCGAAAAACGAGGCGCGAACTATTGCTTTGGGATGGTGCCTGTGAAGTACACGAAGCCTTTTCGATCGACAAATTACTGACCCTATACCGGGAATATCCAAAGGCCAAAATAATCGTCCACCCAGAATCGGACGAACACCTGTTAACCATTGCTAATTTTATTGGGTCTACGGCCCAATTGATCGAATACGTCAAAAAATATCCCGAAAACGACTATATAGTGGCCACCGAGGCCGGAATTTTGCACAAGATGCAAGAGGCAGTACCAAATACCTTGCTGATTCCGGCTCCCGCCAAAGATGATAACAGCTGTGCCTGTAGCGAATGTGCCTTTATGAAAGTAAATACCCTGGAGAAAATTTACGATTGCCTGCGCCACGGAGCCCCGGAAATAAAGCTCCCCGAAGCCGTCATGGGCCCCGCCCTACTGCCCATTCAAAGAATGTTGGAACAATCAAAATAAGCCTATGGAAACCCATACTCTTGTTATTGGTTCCGGGGTAGCCGGACTCACCTTTGCCATTAAAATGGCCACGGAATTCCCCCATAAAAAGGTAACCATAGTCACCAAGGCAGCAAAAGGCGAGTCGAATACCAAATACGCCCAGGGCGGAGTGGCCGTAGTATCGGATTTAAAAGAAGATTCCTATCAGAACCATATTCAGGATACCTTAACCGCCGGAGATGGCCTATGCGATCCCGAAATCGTTGCTATGGTCGTAAAAGAAGGGCCATTGCGATTGGCGGAGCTGATCCGGTGGGGCGCCAATTTTGATCGTGATACATCGGGCAAGCTCAATTTAGGCAAAGAAGGTGGGCATTCGGAATACCGAGTGGTACATCATAAGGATGTCACCGGTTTTGAAATAGAAAGAGCGCTTCTGAAACGGATAGCCCTATTGCCAAACATAGCAATCCTACCCTATCATTTCACCGTCGATCTGATTACCGAACATCATTTCAATACCACCGATTCCTCCCCTACAAGCTGCTATGGCGCCTATGTGATGGACGAGAAAAGTGGCCATGTATTCCCCATAAAAGCAGCGAGTACCCTATTGGCTACCGGAGGAATGGGCCGGCTATATGGGCATACCACCAACCCATTGGTGGCCACAGGCGATGGTATTGCTATGGCCTACAGGGCCAAAGCAGATATTGAAGACATGGAATTCATTCAGTTTCACCCCACTGCCCTATACGAAGGCAAAGAAGGTCCGGCCTTCTTGATTTCGGAAGCCGTAAGAGGATTTGGAGCCTTTTTGCGCAACGGGAAAGGCGAAAGGTTTATGCCAAAATACCACCCCAAAGCAGAACTGGCCTCTAGGGACATCGTAGCACAGAACATCGATCGTGAATTAAAAAAATCTGGGGATACCCACGTTTTTCTAGACGTTAGCCATTTAGAAATGACAGGCTTTAAAAAGCACTTTCCCAATATTTATAAAAGGTGCCTAGAGGCCGGTTATGCCCTTGAAAAAGACATGATCCCGGTAGTGCCTGCAGCACATTACCTCTGTGGCGGAATTAAGGTAGACAGGCACGGCAAAACTTCTATCCGCAATTTATTTGCCTGTGGGGAATGTACTAGGACCGGCTTGCACGGCGCCAACAGATTGGCATCGAACTCTATATTGGAAGCCTTGGTATATGCCCATAATAGTTTTCTCTATCACAAGGCGAACCCACTGCAGCCCTCCCCTCTCTCCCTACCTCCTTGGAAGGACAATGGCAATCCTTTCCCCGATGATCAAAATGCCATCGAGCAACAATTAAAGGCACTACAAGCCTTAATGCGAACCTCCGTCGGGATCGTAAGAAGCCAAGAACAATTGAAGAAAGCCGAGGCACAATTGGCGAAGATATACCAAGAAGCAACCACCTTATACAACCACTCTAAAATGAGTCCGCCGCTTTGCGAATTGCGAAATATGGTGAACTTGGCACATTTGATCATTGGCCAGTCCTTGGAACGCACTACCAATAAAGGCGGCTATTATAACGTGGATTTGATTGGTAACACTGAAAAAATAAGAGATCGGGAGCCATTGTTGTGTCTATAAGATTCGACCGTCATTCACTGCCGAGAAAAGGCACTACAATTCGGCAGCTGTAAGTACGCCAAGTAGTAAAAATCTAAACAAGACTATCCTTATTTTATTTAGGAACAGCCTTGGCAAGCATCTTCATAAAACAAGGTTAAATGCCATCACCCCCTCCTATTGGCCGACCTTATACTCCCATCAACCAATTTATTTTCATGCCCTATTAATTCTCTATAGATTAAAGTATAATCCCTTAAAACGCAGCAATATGAAAAAAGTTTTACTCATTAAAGAAATTTATTTGGAAGCTTTTAAAAATCTAGGACATATTATCCTCAAACAGTATTTTAAGGCCTTTTCCATTTTTTGTTTCTGTTTAATCGCCCTTGTTATATACGCTTTCTTGTTTAGAGTCTTTACCGGATTCTCCTTTTAAAAACACTGGAAAGCCATGAACGAATTTAATAGCGCTTTGTTCTAGGACTTGGTGGGAATTCGCTTGTGCCCTAACGGAACCGTATTTACAACTGTTACCCCAGATGGCAACGGGGCTGATTTGGGAGTTTTAACGCGTATATTTCTTCCCTGCCACAAAGAATATTGCCGAACATATAATCACGCCTTAAAACGGCCTAAAAACAAGTATGGCGCCCATGGGGCGCCATACAAGTAAAGTGTTATAGATTATCTTACCTATTTTATATCATCGGTAAAGCGTAGTGTTCTTAGAATTGCTTCGAGTTCGAACATAAAATCCCTTTTCTCGGTAGCCGGGGCAAAGGTAAATCCTTCTATCACGATCTTGCGGTCGTTCTTTTCGTCGTTCACAATATAGGTCAGGAAAGGTCCGGCCATAGGATAGCCGTTAATTTCCCATATTCCTTTTACCTCGGCCGCTTTTCTTCCGCCGATCTCGGCAGGAAAAACATAAGGGGCAAAGGCCTTTTCTGTCATCATATAGGTAGTTTTTCCAGGAACATCGGGTCCGGGAATATATAATTGACCAATAGAATCGCGCATCCTTACGATATCTTTTACCAAAGTAGAATCGCTTTTAAACTGATTTCCGGGTACAGAATACGCAATAATGTTCATGGTTCCTTTTTGGATCTGCCTGTCTATCCAAACAAAGTTGTCCTCTTCTTTCCCCACCTTATAAATAGAAGGAATCGATAGGTTGATCCCAAATTTTTTCTCTAATACATTTTCCTTGTTAAGGGACTTTAAAAAACGCTTTTGGGCTTCTTGGATTTCGACGGATTTAAAGGCCTCGATAATTTCATCGGATTTGGCATCCAAATTTTTCATGATTTCTTCTTCGGTAGCTCCTTTGATCACCCCTACTTTTTGCGGCCTTGCATAAAGGTCGCTCTTAATATGGGCCAAATTCAAAGTATCCTTGGAGATGTACAAGACCGATCTTGTGTTGATAATAGTTCCGGAAAATACTTTGGAAGGCATCTGATTGATGGTAAAAAGAGGCTCTTCCCAAGAAAGCCCCAGAACAGGGGCCGCAAAATGCTCTCGTACCTTATCGCCTACTTCTCCTTCCCACAACTGGTTATCCATCACTACGGCCAAAGAATTAATGGCACCGATAGATTCTGGCAAATACTTTTTCTTCTCTTTGTTATCACAAGAAACAAGGGTCACAAAGACCAACAATAACAGCGTAAATTTTATTTTCATAGTAGTTTTTAATTACGAGGAACAATCGCACAATTTTAATTTTGTACCCGGTTTGATGTTGTTACCACTAATACCGTTCCATTTTCGTAAATTATCGATAGAAATTCCAGGATATTTTTTTGAGATGGTCCACAAGGAGTCTCCATTTCGCACCGTATGTACCTTATAGCCTGCGGAGGAGGTCGATTTTCCACTGTTGTTTACTACCGCTCCATTGGTTTTAGGATAGATCGTTAATCGCTGTCCTATTCTTAGATTATTACTTCTTAGACCGTTCCACGTTTTTATCTGGCTGATACTAACCCCATAACGGCCGGCAATTTTTCCTAGGAAATCGCCACTCTTAACCCTGTACCGTATCTGATCTTCGGCCTGCACTATTTGAGGCAATGGTTTCTCCTTTGCCTTCAATTCATTTTGTACAAAAGCATAAATGGCCTCCTCATTGGTCACAAATTTTCCCATGGCATCGACAGGCAAACGAAGGGCGTAGTTTTTACCCTTGACATAAGGAATAATCTTTAATTTATAGGACGGATTCAACAGTTCCAATTCTTCGACACTTACATTGACCAAATCCGAAATCTGATCGAAAGTAATGGTGCTTTTTACATGAATAGTATCGGTCTCAAAATAAGGGCGCTCAACCGGATTTCTTGTAAATCCGTGTTCTTCGGCATATTCAAAAATATACATGGTCGCTAAAAAAGCGGGCACATACCCTGCGGTTTCCCTAGGCAGGTTTCTTCTGATGTTCCAATAATTTTTATATCCGCCAGATCTTCTGATGGCTTTGTTGACATTTCCCGGTCCTGAGTTATAGGCCGCTAGGACCAAATCCCAGTCTTCAAAAACTCCGTATAATTTTTTAAGGTACAAACTCGCCGCTTGGGTCGATTTGATAGGGTCGCTCCTTTCATCGACATAACTGCTCACATTTAAATCGAACATTTTCCCGGTGGGATACATAAATTGCCAAAGTCCGGTTGCCCCTACCCTAGAACGGGCTTTTGGGTTTAAGGCCGATTCTACAATGGCTAAATATTTAAGTTCCAATGGCACATCCTGGTTGTCCAGTTCCTGTTCGAACATCGGAAAATAGAACTGACTGACCTTGAGCATGCGTTCCATTAGGCCCCTTCTGCGGGTCAGGAACATATTGATTACGTTCTCCAAAGAAGGGTTGTAACTGATATTGAAAGGTGTTTTTTGGTTCAGTGCCTTTAAACGGGCCTTTAGGCTATCGGTATGGACACTTAAGTAGTAGGTAGAATCTACCTCCATGGTCCTAATGTCCTCATAGATGATATCGAATAAAGAAGCGCTCTCGTACAGTTCTTTCATCCAAAGGCTATCATAGGCTGCCGCCCGGACATGGTCTTTTAGGTCATAAGAGGTTTGTCCCTTTAGAATTACCATAGGGTCGTCAGAAAGCTCCTCCTTAGATTCCATTTCTTCCATCAGCTCTCCCCCTTCCATATCCATTTCCAAGGTGTCGATTTCAACAGGCTTCACCTTTGCAATCGTACGCTTGTTCTTTGGAACGGCATCTTTTTCCTGGGCCATGGAGCTCCCAATAAAACCCAACGCCATCATACCCAGCAACATATATTTATATCCCCTCATAACTCTAATACTTTTAAAATTGGAGTAGCCAAAAACCGTTCCTTTTTTTAAATTATAAAATATATTTTAAAAAAGCGCAGCGATTTTTGGCTATCCTATAAACTCACCCCTAAAAAAGGCTGTAATTAATCTAAAATTGCAGCAATACCAGGAAGAACTTTCCCTTCAAGGCTCTCTAACATTGCACCACCACCGGTAGATACATAGCTCACCTTGTCTTCGAATCCGAATTGTTTTACTGCCGCGACAGAGTCTCCCCCACCAACTAATGAAAAAGCGCCTTTTTCGGTAGCTTCTACGATATAGTCACCAATGGCAATGGTACCTTTGGCAAAGCTTTCCATTTCAAAAACACCTACTGGTCCGTTCCATAAAATGGTTTTGGACTTTAGGATTACTTCCTTGAAAATTTCCAATGTTTTAGGACCGGCATCCAAACCTTCCCAACCTTCAGGAATAGTGGTTACATCTACGACCTGGGTCTTGGCATTGTTGTTAAAGTCGTCAGCAGCGATTACATCTACAGGAATATGCACCTGTACACCTTTTGCAGCTGCCTGTTTTAGGATATCCAAAGCAAGCTCCATTTTATCGTCCTCACAAATAGAGTTTCCTACTTTTCCTCCTTGTGCCTTGATAAAAGTATAGGTCATTCCCCCACCGATGATCAGGTGGTCTACCTTGTCCAATATGTTTTCTATAATGGTAATTTTTGAAGATACTTTAGAACCTCCTAAAATAGCGGTCACCGGTTTTTCGCCAGTACGCATAATTTTTTCGATAGCTTCTATTTCTTTGGCCAATAAGAATCCAAAACACTTTTTATCTTCAAAAAACTGGGCAATGATCGTTGTAGAAGCATGAGCTCTGTGCGCTGTTCCAAAGGCATCGTTTACATAAATATCGCCTAATTTTGACAATTGTTCTGCAAAAGCCTTATCTCCTTTTTCTTCCTCGGCATGGAACCGTAGGTTTTCTAACAACAATACTTCCCCGGTTTTCAATTCCGCAACTGCTTTTTCGGCTTCTGCACCTACACAATCAGCAACAAATTTTACGGTTACCCCTAGTACTTCAGATACCTTGTCACAAAGGTGTTTTAAGGACATATCCGCATTCACCTGGCCTTTTGGCCTACCCAAATGGCTCATCAGTACGGCACTACCGCCATCTTCTAACACTTTAATTATAGTAGGCTTGGCAGCTTCAATCCTATTATCGTCCGTTACGTTAAAATCTGCATCCAAAGGAACATTGAAATCTACTCGGATTAATGCCTTCTTACCTTTAAAATTAAAATCGTTGATGGTTTTCATATATAATATTGATTTTTAGAGAAACGCAAATGTAAAGATTTATGAGATGGGTGTAAAGCCACTTTGTCAATTATTTAGACATTCCTTTAGTAAACCTTCATTAAAAAATAAGAAATTACTTTTAATAGGCAGGTATTTCTTGTTTTTAACGGTCATTCTTCGGCTGCGCTCAGTACAGGTATCTAATTCGCATAACTGAATTCATAGTTGCCACAATTTTTCGGTCTTGCTCATTTCATAATTATTAAAACCGCTATATTTGAAGCATGCTATTTAAGGATATTTTAGGGCTTTCCCATATTAAAAATCATTTGACTTCCAGTACCGATGCCGGCCGTATACCACATGCCCAGCTTTTTGTTGGTCCCGAAGGTTGCGGAACCCTGCCATTGGCCATCAGTTATGCGCAATACATTCTCTGTGGAAATACGGGGGGTGAAAACGATAATGGCAATCAAGCTTGCAATGTAAAGGTCAATGCCTTGTCGCATCCCGACCTGCATTTTGTTTTTCCGGTTGCCAATTCCGAAAAAGTAAAGAGTCACCCCGTAAGCGACCTGTTTATACAAGAATGGCGACAGTTTGTTCAGGAACAACCCTACGGCAACCTTTTCGATTGGTATAAAACAATAGGAATAGAGAACAAACAAGGATTGATAGGGGTAGATGAGGCCCACGACATCGTAAAAAAATTAACCTTAAAATCCTATGAAGGAGGGTATAAGGTAATGATTATTTGGATGGCCGATAAAATGAATACCAGTGCGGCCAACAAGCTTTTAAAATTAATAGAAGAGCCTCCCCACAAAACTATCTTTATCCTAATTGCCGAAGAAGAGGAACAGATATTACAGACCATCCGGTCTCGCTGTCAGGTATTGCACTTCCCTCCCCTGGCCGAGGAGGATATTGCCCAAGCCTTGACCGAAAAAGGAATGAGCAGACAGGATGCCTTGGGGGTTGCCCATGAAGCCAATGGCAACTTTAACAAGGCCCTCGATTTTATGAACAACGAATCGGAGGATAAGGTGTTCGAAAAATGGTTTGTACAATGGGTGCGAAGTGCCTTTAAGGCCAAGGGAAACAAAGCGGCCATACACGACCTAATTGGCTGGAGCGAAGTGGTTGCCAAAACAGGTAGGGAAACCCAAAAGAAATTCTTGAAATACTGCCTGTCCGTAATGCGCCAAGCCCTATTGATCAACTACAATACGGAATCCCTGGCCTATATGCAAATACATGTGGAAGGGTTCCAGATCGAGAAATTTGCCCCCTTTGTGCACGGCAATAATATTCTGCCCATCGTTCAGGAATTGGAAGATGCCATTTACCATATTGAGCGCAACGGGAATTCTAAGATCATTTTAATGGACCTCTCCATTAAGCTCACCCGCCTCCTACATAAAAAAGCAGTATAATATAACCTAAAACCAAATAATTGAAGCTTATGGAATATTTGTACAACTACGCCACGGAATTGCTTTTATTACTTTTCCTATTTATAACTTTTGCCCAAAGCGCCATTGATAAAACCTTGGATTGGAAGGGCAATATAACATGGTTAAAAGGGCATTTTTCCCAGACGCCGGTTAAAAACATAGTGCCTGCATTATTGGCCATTGTACTGGTTACCGAAATATTTGCCGGAGTGCTTTGTATCCTTGGATTTTTCCAGATTGCCATTCAGGGCGAGAATACTTTGGCATTTTCCGGGGCGGTCATTTCTTGCCTAACTTTATTGATGTTATTGTTCGGGCAGCGCTTGGCCAAGGATTATGAAGGCGCCAAAACCATTGCCGTTTATTTTATCCCCGCTATATTTTTAGTGTTCCTATTGCAATAATACACTAAGAACCATTCGCAGGCCGGGAAGGCGACTATTTTAAGTTGCAATTAAAGAGCATATCTTTATTATCTAAACCCTTTCCCTAGGTTTTGCAAAAAGCGTAAGACAGGCTTTGTTGAGTTACCAAAAAGGTAGTTTGACAAAGCCTGTTTTTTATGCGAATAATTTTATAAAACGTAAACCTTTTCGCGGACTCCCTAGTGGCAACAAGGCTAAAGATGCTGCGGTACAATGGACAGGTATTTTGTGCCCCAGGACTTTATAGCTCATAGCATCGGGCAACTGATTAAAGAAGGATTTTTCCATTGCTCCTTGTCTATTGATTATTTGTCCATAGTTCCTTGAAAATAATTTGGGCGTTCCCCTAGCGGGTCAGGCCCTTGGCTATATCCCTTGCGATGCTGCGGGGATGCCGCCGCGGTCCTTAACGCGACATTCAATAAACAATTATCAAGGAAACAACTTTTTAATGTTACCATTAGAAAATGAGCTCACTTCAATATTTGTACATGGTTATTGGTGAATATGGGGGTATTGTTATTACCTCGATAACAAGATAACCTTATAACTGAAATCTTTGTTTATTGAAATTGGCTTTCTCTGTTTCAGCACTCCAATTCATAGTTATACAGTCTATTCTCTCTTCTCTTTTCTTTCTTCCAATTGCTTATTGCTTATTGTACATTGATTTAGCCCCTTACTACAAATGCAAGTCGTTGCATTTCCAAAGCGGTCCTCTCTTTTCTCTTTTCTCTCTTCTCTCTTCTCTCTTCTCTCTTCTCTTTTATCCAATTGCTAATTCGTCCACTTAAAAAGCGCTCCCTTAGGGAACGCCCCAAAAATAACCGTACAATTTACAGCTCTTGTTACTACAAAAAAAAAGTCCCGACAACCAGGTTATCGGGACTTTAGTATTTAGAAAAAATTACGTTTTACTTCTTGTAATTTTCGTTTAATATTTTCACGACCGCATCGGTTACATCATTGGCGTCCGTTCCGTAAAGAACACTACCGCCTTCGCCCCCGCTCAAAATAAACGAGTATCCGTTTGCTTTTCCGTAGGCCTTGATTTCTCTTTTTACATTGCTTACCAAGCTATCCATTTCTACCTGGCCCTGCATTTGTAACTGCTGCTCTTCTTGCTGCAATTGCTGCCCTATTATCTGACTGCGTTGTTGCAACTTTCCGTATTCTTCTTGAGCTTTGGCTTGAGACATTTTTTCTGCCCTGCCCTGAAAATCCTGTGCCTCTAACTGAAACGCCTGTGAGATACTATCCCTCTTTTTTCCAAAAGCTTCCGACTTCGTTTTAAACCTGGCTTCGATATCTAATTTCTCCTTATAGGATTCCATCAACTTCACATTATCTACAAAACCTATTTTTTCTTGTTGGCACGATGCGAAACCGATTAGGGCCATTACCAAAACTATTTTTTTCATTTTAACTTTATTTATAAATTTTATCAAAAATAGAAAAGGTTTTTTAATAACTGGAAAAATTATTGGCAATCCTTCATCCTTTTAATTTTTTGGTTGCTGCATTCCAAATGAAGGGCACCCCTCAAAAACAGCCCTGAAACTATTATAACAAAAACCTATGGTAACCCCATGGTTCCATAAGCCTTAGGTATAAAGATCGGCCTTTTAATACACTTGTTTTAAGCGGAATCTCAATTTTTTAATATTCCTATATCTCCCCTTAGTAGAAAATCGCGCAAAAGGGCTTAAAATGCGTTTTAGCTCCTTTTTAGGACATATATAAGGGAAGAATACTCTTTGGTGCGCATAGCGGACAGATTAGACCAGAGTCCGACCAAAAATGCCTTGATCGGGTTTTGTTTTCCCGACTTGTATTTTTCAGAAAGCAAGGAAACATAAAAGGCGTCGAATATCATGGGCTTGGTTTTTACCACTTCCATTCCTTGGGCAGAAAAAAGTTGCCGTATACTTTGTCTAGAAAAATGCCAAAGGTGTCTGGGCACATCATAGGCCGCCCAATATTTTTTATAGTGGGCCGCATCATAGGATTTAAAATTGGGCACGGCGATTACCAAGGTACCGGTCTCGGAAAGGAGCCCGACCAATTGTTGAATCTGTTCTTCCAAGTTGGGCAAATGCTCCAACACATGCCAAAGGGTGATGAGTTCGTATTTTTTCCCGGGCAACGCCCCTAGCTCGCTATAGAGTGTCAATCCTTTTTCTGCGGCTTTCGCTTTTGCCAGATCGCTAGGCTCTACTCCGTCTGTCTCCCAGCCGTGTTTTGTTGCCAGGGCCAAAAAATCGCCCGTCCCCGCCCCTACATCCAAGACCGATTTCTTATCGCCGGCATAAGAAGTAATGAGGGCAAGCTTGCGATCTAGGTTGTACCCTTTGACGGCCTGGTACATTTTTTCGAACCAATTGTTCTTGGCATCGGTATGGGAAATATAATCTTGGCTCTCGTAATACTTGGCCAGGTTTTCTGGTTGGGGTTCCGTCACCAGCATGTCCTTTTCCAGATCGTGCATTAATTGAAACTGTTCTCCCGTTAGGGTATAATCTTCACTGTTTAAATAAAACTTCATGGTTCTGCTGCGTGACTAAATATTCGTTCTTCAGATTACGAAGATACTTTAAAACGACAGTTCTTGAAAGCGAATTTTCAAGCAGGCAATCTTCTTCAAAATCGCTGTAGACTTCTATCCCGATATAGTAATTATCCTTCCTAATTTCTTCCGGATCCCTTTCTTCCCCCTCTTGGATATTTAGGGCTGCGTTAAAGAAGGAATCGAACAGCAAGGGAAAGAAATTTATATGCTTGGTCGGAATCTGAATTTCATAAAAGGAAAAGAAATATTGATCTTGAGCAATGGTAAATGGAACGTCGTCCATCACATTTTCGTCCCCTAGTTGAAACTTGGAATTGACAAAATTATAAAATGCAGTAGCCTCTTTTGGATCTTGGAATAAAAACAACTGCCGCTTGGGCAAGCCACGTTTAAATTTCTTCCCTTGGCTAATTTTATAGTCTTCTATCCTCGGGGCAATCCGCAAAGGGATACAGGAAAAACACAGACCCCCTATCAATAAAACTAGCAGTATTCTTTTCATAGGTAGTTCCTATTTGTTTTTTTATCGGCCCTATGTCATTCGCATATCCTTGGCCCTGTTTTGGACCGGCTATCGGTCGTGCTCATTTTATAATGGCAGCTTAAAATCGCCCATCAACAAAGAGCGAAATACCCGTTTGAAAAAGGTCGCCATCCCCTCTTCTTCCGCACCGTTTCCAATGGAAATATCCCCACAAAAACCAAGCCGTAAAAAAGGGCATTTACTTCCTTTTAAAAGTAAACACCCTTCTTATTAAAGTGGTCTTATCGGGCTTTAAAAAGCACCGAACACCATATGTTGTTTCAGCAATGTTCCACGTGGAACATTGTAAAATGCTCTACGCCTCCTTCCTTATTATCGGCCCATAAAGACCAACAAAACGCTGATATCGCTAGGAGATACTCCGCTTATTCTGGACGCCTGTGAAATACTCACCGGACGTATGCTCTGCAGTTTTTCGCGCGCTTCGAACGACAGGGACTTAAGTTTGGTGTAATCAAAATCCTCAGGGATTTTGATATTCTCCAAGCGCTGAAGCTTGTCCGCATTGTTCTTTTCCTTGGCGATATAACCCGAGTATTTTACCTGAATTTCTGCCTGCTCCATCACCTCTCTGTTCAGTTCATTTTCCTTCACAAAAGAGGATACCGAGTCTAACTGCATCATGTGATCCATGGTTACCCTTGGCCTGGAAAAAACCTTAAATAACTTGTCCGGTTGCTTCACTGTAGAAGACTCCACACTCTCTAAAATCGGATTTATTTCGTCCGGTTTAAAACTGGTTTCCCTAAAGAAATTCACGAAAGATTCGGATTTTGCCTCCTTCTCCTCCATTCTTTCCAAGCGTTCTTTAGTGGCCAATCCAATTTCAAAACTCTTTGGTGTTAATCTTAAGTCGGCGTTATCCTGACGTAAAAGGGTACGGTATTCTGCCCTAGAAGTAAACATTCTATACGGCTCTTCGGTACCTTTTGTAATCAGATCATCTATCAAAACACCAATATACGCCTCGTCTCTTTGTAGCACAAAAGGATCTTTTTCGTGCACTTTTAGGTGGGCATTTATACCTGCCATCAACCCTTGGGAAGCGGCCTCTTCATATCCTGTGGTACCATTAATCTGTCCCGCAAAAAACAGGTTCTCTATAGATTTGGTCTCCAGGGTATGCTTCAATTGTGTAGGTGGAAAGTAGTCGTATTCTATGGCGTATCCAGGTCTAAAGAACTTGACGTTTTCGAATCCACGAACAGACCTCAATGCTTTAAACTGCACATCTTCGGGCAAGGAAGTAGAGAAGCCGTTTACATAAACTTCCACCGTATTCCATCCCTCTGGTTCTACAAAAAGCTGATGGCTATCCTTGTCCGCAAAACGGTTGATCTTATCTTCTATAGAAGGACAATATCTAGGCCCTAAACTCTTAATTCTACCGTTGAACATAGGGGACCTATCAAAGCCTTCGCGCAACAAATCGTGCACCAAAGCAGAGGTATGCGACATATGGCAATCGCGCTGATGTGTCAGGGCCTTGGTATCCATATAGGAGAATTTCTCGGGCACAACATCTCCTGGCTGTGGTATCATCACCGAATAATCTAGCGATCTTCCATCTACTCTAGGAGGCGTTCCCGTCTTCATTCTTCCACTTTCGAACCCTAAAGATGTTAGCTGTTCCGTGATTCCGGTTGCGGCCTTTTCTCCGGCCCTACCCCCGCCAAACTGCTTGTCGCCAATATGGATAAGCCCGTTTAAGAAGGTACCATTGGTAAGGACAACCGACTTGGATCTTATTCGCAGACCAAGGGAGGTAACCACCCCCGCTACCCGATCGTTTTCTATGATCAGCCCGGAAACCATATCCTGGTAGAAATCACAATTCGGGGTGTTTTCCAATGCTATTCTCCATTCTTCTGCAAAGCGCATTCTATCGCTTTGGGCACGTGGACTCCACATGGCAGGCCCTTTGCTTTTGTTCAGCATTTTAAACTGAATGGCACTTTTATCGGTAATAATACCGCTGTAACCGCCCAGAGCATCGATCTCTCGAACGATCTGTCCTTTGGCAATTCCGCCCATGGCCGGGTTACAGGACATCTGTCCTATATTCTGCAGGTTCATGGTCACCAACAAGGTGCTAGAACCCATATTCGCAGCAGCTGCCGCCGCCTCGGCTCCGGCATGTCCGCCACCAACTACTATAACGTCGTACTGTGTATCAAACATAATCTCTAATGTTCCACGTGGAACAATTTAATTTTTTCGTTTTCTTTTTCTCTCATCAAAGCGGCCTCCTGCTCGCTTTTATCCTTATACCCCAAAAGATGCAGCACCCCATGGGCCATAACCCTCAACAACTCCTGATCAAAATCGACCCCGTATTCCTTAGCGTTCTCCCGCACCCTTTCCACGGAGATAAAAATGTCCCCAGAAATACTGCTGCCCTCGCTGTACTGAAAGGTAATGATATCGGTATAGGTGTCGTGATCTAGATACTCCTGATTAATTTTCAAGAGGTATTCGTCATCGCAAAAAATGTACTCCAAGGGCCCACAAGAACTGTTTTCCGAAGCCACTATTTGGGTCAACCAATCCGCATATTGCTCCTTGTTAGGGATACTAAACTCGCACTCGTAATGAAAATCAATCATCTGTCTTAAAATATTCCTTTACCTTATTTTGAAAATGTTGCTGCAAAGGTAATGCTTGTCTATTTAAAATTTCTATTTCCTGACGATAATTCTCTAGGAATGAGGGTTTGGTAAGTAGCGGATTCTGAAAGCTTTTGGTGTTTGTAGTGCTTTCTCGTTCCTTCTTTTGCCCTTGGCGCTGGGCAGCATTTTCCATTTTTAGCAGTTCGTAGTTCAATTGCCCCATTTTGTTCATGGTTTTTGGGGTGAGCCCGTTTTCTAAAAGACTGTTCTGAAAATCTTCCATTTGTTTTAATATTTTCTCCCCTAATTGACGTTCGTCATTATTGATCAGGTCCTTTAATTGCTTTTCAAAAGCCTCACGAATTCGCTGTTGCTCCTTATAAATTTCATACAGTTCCCCTAATTGTTCATCGCCCATTTCGCCCGTTCCAGCACCTCCGGGAGGCTTCCCGTTTTTGCCATTTTTACCCTTTTCCTGCCCTTCTTTTCCATCATTGTTTCCTTTGCCATTTTCCCCAGACCCTCCTTCTTTCTCCGATTCTCCCTTGCCCTGGGTGCCATTTCCCCCGGGCTTTGGATTGCTCCCCTGCCCCATTTGAGACATCTTTTCTTTTAATTCTTCCTGACTTTTTATGATATCTGGCAACTGCATATCTCCGGCCCCTTGTCCTTTCCCAGAGCCAGCTTTCAGATTGTCCTGCATATTATCTAGCATATTCGCCAAGAAATCGGACAAACTATTGGCCGCATTCAACACGTATTTTTGAAAAGAACCCCCTTCGAACATTTGACTATCGGCCATACTTTCCAATGCCCTATCGGTATTGTAATACACTTCGGTGATTTGTTCGTTCACGAATTCAGCGATTTCCGCCTGTCTTAAAGAGAGGGCAAAAAGACTATCATCTACATGTACAAACAGTTCCCGTAATTCCTGTTGCTCCTTCAGTTTGCCCATAAAGAAACTACTTTCCCTGTCCGAGCGTCCCAAACCGTTATACAACAGTTCTTGCTTAAAGGAAAAGGTGATTAGATTGTCCAAGATCTGTCGCAACATTTCGGCATCCTCGGCCAGGGTTTCGCCTCCGCTTCCCGAGGCAGATTCCTGCATCCCCTTGCTCATTTCCTTCATTTTCTGAGCAGCGGATTGTTGTTTTTTGGTAATCTTGTCTGCAGAAGAATTGGTAGCATCTGGAGAACTATCAGGTGCTTTGTCCCCTAATTTCTCCAATTCATCCAAGGCTTCTTTCATGTCCTTCTTCACCCCTTCCTCCTTCTCCTTTTCAAATCCCAAGGGCATCGGTTTTTGTAAACTTTGGTTGTCTTTTTTAAGTTCTTCCATTTCCTTGCTAAGGGCATCGAACTTTTCGTTCAATCTCTTTTGTCGTTCATCCCTTAGTTTTTCGAACAGTGTTTTTTCGGATAATAGCTGTTGCTCTTCCGCCAATTTTTCCAAATCTTTGGATATTTGTAGTGCCTTTTCACTTACATAATACCGTTTGGTCAGTTCTAGCAACTGCTCTAAATTACGTTCCCTGTTTTTCTGTTTCTTCCCTAATTCCTCCAAACGCTGGGTAAGTTCTTCCTTGGAAATCTTATCGGCAATTTTCTTAAGCTCTTCCAGTAGTTTTTCATTTTTCTGAGCCTCCTTTTCTTGACGTTCCAAACGCTCCTGTAACAATTTATTTAACTTGGCATCCCGCCCTGCTTTCTCCAGGTTATCCTTTAATTCCTTGCTAAATTTTTGCATTAAATTTTCCTGTTCTTCCTGCTTCCGAAGAAAATCTCGAACCTTGTTTTTATCATTAAACCCAAGCTGACTTTTTTCTTTTTGTTCCTTCTCCATTTCTTTTAGGGCAGCATCTTGTTGTTTAAAGTTATCCAAGGTATGATCCATTTTATCAATAATATCTTGCCGTACTGCCAATGCCCTATTCTGTAACTCACTACTATCTAGTACTTTCATTCTAAAGACTTGACTCTTAGCAGTTTTACCACCGTGTAGCTGATCATTATCTTTAACTTCAAAATAAAAAGAATACAATTCCCCCTCTTTTAAGCTCAAACCAGCCGGAAAAGTGTAGTAAAACTGCTCATAATTCTTATTTGGTTTACCCAATTCTAACCGTTGTTGGGCATCTTTATTGGTATCTGGATAGCAAACCAAGCTGAGACTACTAATTTTATAATCATCGGTAGATTCTCCTATATAGTACCGGATATTTGGTTGCAAGGAATCGAGCACTTCCTTTACTTTTATCCTTGGAAAAGCATCTTTGAGCACTGAAAACCGAAAGCCAAGAGATTCATAATACCGAACGTTCTCATTAGAGGTGACCACCTCATAATCCATATCGGAATAGACCTTTTTTGCATAGCTGAATACTTTTCCGTTTTTGTTAAAAGCAACAGTACTATCGGCTGTCCTTAAGTTAATCCGCTCGGTATTTTCTCCACGGATAGCCCATTTTACCTCGGTCCCTTCAGGAAAAGTCGCATTTCCCGTGCTCAGCAAAGTGTCGTTGCGCTTCTCCAAATATCTAGGATATTGCAAGACCATCCTAAAGTCTTCTATAGAGGGCACCTTTAATACCTTTAGTTGGTATTCTTGCGATTTTATACCATTTGCTTTAAAGTAAAAATCAAGGCTTTCAAAAGGAGGCGTCATCACATATTTAAAAACATCCTTTTCCTTTTGCAGCACCACTTCCCTATTTCCCATAACCAAGGATACATTTTCTGGTTTTATATTTCCAACCGTCGTAACCGATAAAATATACTCTTTGGTTTCATAGACTTCCAGGCTATCGGATAACAGCCTAAACTCAAAAGGTGCTGGAGGTGCATAGGCCATGTCGTAATTGACTACGCGTTTATAAGAATCAAAATAGGAAACAATATCCCCAGACACCCACATCAACAACAAAAGAACAAAGGGTACCAAAAGGTATTTAGCATTTTTAAAACTATCTTTAATCTGAATGGCCTTGGAAAAAGGAATCGGGGCCAAATTATTGGCTCGTTGCTCTATACTGGCCAATAATAAATCGGACTGTTCGGTATTTTCTGCCAGGTCCAATAAATTGTACAACTTATCATCTACTTCAGGAAAATGTTTCCCTATCAGTAGAGAGGCCTCTTTATCGCTTAATCCTCTTTTAATTTTAAACAAATAGAATAATGGGGTCAGCACCAGTTTAAACAACAGAAAACCTTCTACCCCAAGAAATATAAGCAGCAAAAGCAGTCGGCCGGTAGAGCCCAACCATAAGAAGTACTCCACCCCTAAAATTACCAACATAAAAAGCACGCCAAAGGCAATAAAAAGCAATCCACCCTTTACCAATATTTTGGTATAGTATTTAGTCGTAAAGGCATTTAGCTTTTTTAAGATGTTATGGTATGTAGTCAAAACAATAATTATTTTACACCAAGTTACAGCATAGTACAAAGATTTACATCAAAATACTGTTAAAAAGCAGCTATTCGCAGCTAGATAGAAGCTAAGGCGAGCATCCCTTTTTTTACTCTCTCTAAAAAACAATCGATTTTTGTTCCTAGCACCACTCCTTCCCTACCCTTTTAAAAAACCACAACATACCGAGTATATCTTGTATCCTCTTTGGGAGTTACGGGGCTTGCACTATCTTTGCGTACAAAATTAAAGTCTATGAGTAAGAAAGTACGTGTTCGTTTTGCACCCAGCCCAACCGGAGCGCTGCACATCGGTGGCGTTCGAACCGCCCTATTTAATTATCTCTTTGCTAAAAAACACGGAGGAGATTTTATCCTTAGAATAGAAGATACCGACCAAAATCGCTATGTAGAAGGAGCGGAACAATATATTATAGATGCCCTAAACTGGTGTAATATTCCGTACGACGAAGGTCCAGGAAAAGAAGCCGGATTTGGTCCTTATAGACAAAGTGAACGCAAGGATCTATATAAAAAATATGCGGACATACTGATCGAGAAAGGACATGCCTATTACGCCTTTGACACTGCAGAAGCCTTAGATGAGAACAGAAAGGAATACGAGGTCAACGGCAAGACTTTTATCTATAATTGGCACAATCGCTTACAGCTGTCCAACTCCCTTTCCTTAAGTAAGGAAGAAACCCAGGAAAAATTGGCTTCTGGCGAAGCATACGTCATCAGGTTTAAATCGCCACAAGACCAAAAATTACATCTAAAAGACCTTATTAGGGGTAGTATACATATAGACACCAATATTTTGGACGACAAAGTATTGTTTAAAAGCGACGGAATGCCTACCTATCACCTAGCTAATATTGTCGACGATCACCTTATGGAAATTACCCATGTTATCAGGGGTGAAGAATGGCTTCCTTCTATGGCATTGCACCAACTGCTTTACAGTGCTTTTGACTGGGAGGCTCCAGAATTTGCCCATTTACCTTTAATTATGAAACCCGTAGGCAAGGGTAAATTGAGTAAAAGGGACGGGGAGAAATTAGGATTTCCAGTATTTCCACTTTCTTGGAAAGATGCCAAAGGGTACCGCGAAGAAGGGTATTTCCCTGAAGCCGTTGTTAACTTTTTGGCCCTTTTGGGATGGAACCCTGGTACGGAGCAGGAAATTTTCAGCCTAGAAGAACTCACTGATATCTTCAGTATAGAAAGGGTAAACAAATCAGGAGCTCGCTTCGACCCAGATAAGACCAAATGGTATAATCAGCACTATATGCAAGAAAAAAGCAATGCTTCCCTCGCAGAGGCCTTCAAACCGATTTTAGAAGCCAAGAACTTACCGATAGCCGACGACCGTACATCCGAGGCGTATATGACCCAAGTGATCGCCTTAATTAAGGAACGCGCAGGCTTTATAGCCGATTTATGGGACTTAAGCGACTACTTTTATGTTGCACCAAATACCTATAACGAAAAAGCCGTTAAAAAGCAGTGGAAGGAAGATACCGCGGACATTATGGGACAATTGGTAGTTGTCTTGGAAGGCATCACCGATTTTAGTTCTGCCAATGTAGAAACGGTTGTAAAAGAGTGGATCGCAGCACAAGAACTTTCTTTTGGGAAGGTGATGCCACCACTTAGATTAGTGATTGTTGGAGATATGAAAGGTCCTCACATCTTCGATATCGTTGCTATGATAGGGAAGGAAGATAGTATACAAAGAATAAAAAATGCTATCGCTGCCCTATAATAACAGGCAAAAGAAACTTTAATACTTTTATATAAACTGGTAGGCGGTATACACTTTACAGCCTACCAGTTTTTTTTATACCACATAGAATAAAATATTAAGGCACAAACCCCTAGCCGTTAAGAAAGTCTTTTGTAAATTCAGTACTTAATTCTAATTTACAATTATGGATCCATTTTATTTACTATCGCTATTATTTATAGGGGTCATTCTGCTCTTGTCTTCCCTATTTACAGTAAAACAACAAACTGCCGCCATTATAGAACGCTTTGGAAAATTCCACAGCATTCGAACTTCTGGTTTACAGTTTAAAATTCCGATTATAGATCGGGTGGTTACCCGGGTTGGACTAAAGATTCAGCAATTAGATGTGATCGTAGAGACCAAAACCTTAGACGATGTTTTTGTAAAATTGAAGGTGTCCGTACAGTATGTTGTCCTTAAAGACAAGGTATATGAGGCCTTTTACCAATTAGAATATCCGCACGACCAGATCACTTCCTACGTTTTTGATGTGGTTAGGGCCGAAGTTCCCAAAATGAAATTAGATGATGTTTTTGTAAAGAAGGACGATATTGCCATTGCCGTTAAAAAAGAACTGCAACAAGCGATGTTCGACTATGGCTACGATATTATCAAAACCTTGGTTACCGATATCGATCCCGATGCCCAGGTTAAGGAAGCTATGAACCGCATTAATGCCTCTGAACGCGAAAAGATTGCCGCTCAATTCGAAGGGGATGCCGCTAGAATTTTAATTGTAGAAAAAGCCAAGGCCGAGGCCGAAAGCAAACGATTACAAGGACAAGGTATTGCAGACCAGCGCCGCGAAATTGCCCGAGGACTAGAAGAATCCGTAGAAGTGCTGAACAAAGTAGGCATCAATTCCCAAGAAGCCTCTGCCCTGATCGTGGTAACACAGCACTACGATACCCTACAGTCTATAGGCGAGGCAACCAACACCAATTTAATCCTATTGCCCAATTCTCCACAGGCGGGAAGCGATATGTTAAACAATATGGTGGCCTCTTTCACCGCCAGTAATATGATCGGTGAGTCCATGAAATTAAAAAATACAGAGAACGAAGACGAAAAATAAGCCTTTAATTACCACTTAGTAAGCCTTTTGATGTTTCCTTTACCAGAAGATCAAAAGGCTTTTTTTATGCTTCATATTTAGGTGTCATCATAAACACGCTACAATTTTCGGTTCCATAGTCATAATTACTATACCAATAAGTATTTAATCTTGGGCGTTCCCTCCTCCGTCGGGCGGGCTCTTCGCTGTATCCCTTGCCATGCAGCGGGGATGCCGCTGCGATCCCTAACGCAGGAACCAGTCAACCCTAATCAGGGAAGTCCATGATCAATGTGAAATGAAACAATTTTTCAATGTAACCATTAGAAAATGAGCTCACTTCAATATTTGCACATGGCCATTGGTGAATTTGGGGCCTTTGTTTAAAGGTAGCACCCCCGATTACCGATCCCCTATTTTAAACCTTGCTTATTGCTAATTGAAAATGACTGCAGCCAAGGCCAACGCGCCAGCTGGCCCCTTACTACAAATCCAAATTGTTGAATTTTCCGTGCGGTCCTCTCTTTTCTCTTCGCTCTTTTCTTTTATCTAATATCTAATTGGTTATTGTTCACTGTATTTACAGCTTGCCCTTTTGTTGAACTACTCTGATTAGTGTTTACCATTTTTAAGCATGAACTTCCCTGATTAGTGTTGCCCGCATTTAAGCATTGTTTATTGCTAATTGGTTATTGTTAATTGAAAAAGCGTTAGGGATTGTAGCGGCATCCTTTTTTAGGAGGCAGGGCCTTTTAAAAAAGATATAGCGGAAATACCGACCCATAGGGGAACGCCCAAGAAAACAAGGGTGTAATAGTGCTGAAACTTTTATTCACGAACTGTATAGAATACGACCGCTACCCTTCTGAGACGGGTCCGTAAAAGGTGCCTAGAATAAAAATAACAATTGGTTTTATCTTCTTATCTTTTTAAGAATCTTATTGATAACAAAGGAAAGAACGGCCTTTTGCACCATTCCCCCTGCCCCTCCTAATAGATTTTTAGGAGCGACAGAAGATTTGGCCTTGTTTACATTAAACCTGATCAATTCTTTATTGATATTCTTTTGCAATTTCAGAACCTTCAATTCAGTATCAATTTCCTCAAAGGAATTAAAAGAAGTCTTTCTCATAGTCTATTCCTCAAAATAATATTTAGAAAACTTTTTTAGGATAGGTTTATCCAATTTGTGTCGGAACCAATAACACATTAATCCGACCAGGATATAAAATAAGCCCACAAATAAAAACCCTAAAAAGGTATTTTCAAGGGCTTGGCCAATGCCGAAGGCCGCCGCTAGGGACAAGATAAACAATGCCAAGAGCGCCACACCGCCCACCAGTAAAACTTTGGCCATTGTCGCCACTCCCCGCATAAATAATTTAAAGCTCTTCAACTTATAATACTCTGCGGTATTATCTACATAGGAACGAAGGTTTTTTTCGGCCTCCGATAAATTTTCTTTTAATTCCTCTATGGCCATAATCTTATTTCCTATTTGTGAAGATCTGCATTCTTTTTCTTTAAATCGGCTAATTTAGCTTCTAAGGCGCTGATAATATCATCGGCCTTATAGCTCATATTGGAGATTGTTTCATCTAGTTTGTGCTCAAAGTCCACTTTCTTAGCATTTGCCGTTTTGGTAAGTTCATCTTTGGCGTGGGAAAGCCTAGAACTGAGATCGTCTGAGGTTTTTTTTGCCTTCTTTCTAATTTTTTTACGGGTTTTCTCCCCCTTTTCGGGAGCGTATAGAATTCCAATACCAGCCCCAATGGCGGCTCCGGTTAGTAAGGCTAATAAAGTATTTCCACTGTTGTTCTGCATAATCTGTGTTTTTTTAGTTAATAGTTCTTACATCCATTAAGATACGGTAATTAGCGCATAATACGTGTTAATACTTGTTAAAAGTAAGAAGAAGTCGTTGTTGCGCTAGATTGGGGCTCCTATAGATTGGAAATCATCACAATCTCTATTTTTACGCTTAGACCGCTCCAAAAGAAGCCATGCTAACAAAAAGATTGTCCCAAAGCCGGCCAAAGCCATGAAAAATACATTTTACACCAGATTAAGTCAACTAAACCTCATATAAGAACTCCTCACGAATTCTCATACCTCGGGAGATGGAAATATATTGCCAAAAAAAGAAACCACCTCAAATACGCTGTAAAGAGGTGGTTTTTAATAAAAAATACCAATAGTTATATTGATATCGATAAGCTTATTCTATGCTTAGTTTTTTTGTTGAATTTTCGCCCAACTGTCCCTTAAACCAACCGTTCTGTTAAAAATCAGTTTTTCGGAAGTAGAGTCCTTGTCCACATTAAAATATCCGGTTCGCTGAAATTGAAAACGATCTTCAGGGACTGCATTTTTTAAACTTGGCTCTACAAAGGCATTAATCACCTGTAGGGAATCCTTATTGATAAATTCTAAAAAGTCCTTGTCTTTATGACTATCTGGCGTTTCATCCATAAAAAGTCTATCGTACAAGCGTACTTCGGCCTCAACGGCATGAGGGGCAGAAACCCAATGCAAGGTCCCTTTTACCTTTCTAAGGCTTTCCTCGGTACCACTACCACTTTTACTTTTTGGGTCATAGGTACATTGTACCTCTGTAATATTCCCATCGGCATCTTTTGTACAGCTCTCGGCCATTATAATATAACCGTTCTTAAGTCGCACTTCTCCCCCTAATTTTAACCTAAAGAATTTCCTGTTGGCTTCTTCTTTAAAGTCATCCTTTTCTATATAAATTTCCCTTGAAAAAGGTAGCTGCCTAGATCCGGCCGACTCGTCTTCCGGGTTGTTTTCTGCTTCTAACCACTCTTCTTCTCCTTCTGGGTAATTGGTAATGACCACTTTTAAAGGATCTAAGACCGCCATAACCCTTGGGGCAATTTTATTTAAATGTTCCCTGACATGAAATTCCATCAAGGAAACATCGACTACGTTATCTCTTTTGGCAATCCCAATGGTATTGGCAAAGTTGATCAGCGATTCTGGCGTATACCCTCTTCGTCTCAATCCAGAAATGGTAGGCATTCTAGGATCGTCCCATCCAGAGACCAATCCCTGTTCTACCAATTGCAGAAGTTTACGCTTGCTCACCACCGTATGGCTAAAATTCCTTCTAGCAAATTCGCGCTGTTTTGGTCGTACCTTATTTTCATCGACCACCTGATCTAAGAACCAATCGTACAATTCTCTGTGCATGGCAAATTCCAAGGTACAGAAAGAATGGGATACCTGCTCTACATAATCGCTCTCCCCATGGGCCCAATCGTACATCGGATAAATACACCAATCGGTATTTGTACGGTGATGCGGACGGTGTAAGATACGGTACATCAAAGGATCGCGCATCAGCATATTAGAAGAGGTCATGTCTATTTTCGCTCTTAAAACATGCTCGCCTTCCTTAAATTTCCCTTCCTTCATCGCTTGAAAAAGCTCCAGGTTTTCTTCCACAGAGCGATCTCTGAACGGACTTGGTTTTCCGGCCTCGGTCGGGGTTCCTTTTTGGGCGGCTATTTCTGCAGACGATTGACTATCTACATACGCCTTGCCCTGCTTGATAAGGACAATGGCCCAATCGTATAATTGTTGAAAATAATCTGATGCAAAACATTCTGTTTCCCATTGGAAACCCAACCATTCTACATCTCTTTTGATAGCATCGACATATTCCTGCTCTTCCTTGGCGGGATTCGTATCGTCAAAACGAAGATTTACCGGAGCTTTATACCGTAAGCCCAATCCAAAATTCAGGCAAATAGAACTAGCATGACCAATGTGCAAATACCCATTGGGCTCTGGCGGAAAACGAAAACGAAGCTTCTCTTTTGCAAAACCATTGCTTAAATCTTCCTCTACAATATGCTCTATAAAATTCAGCGATTTTGACCCTTCACTCATATTCTTTTTTTTGTTGCACAAATGTATATAAAATGCAGATAAAGCGTACTATAAAAAGCGTATACCATACAAGAAAGCCCTTTTCACAACACATTTATTTAGCCTTACAACTTAAACTTTAATAAGCCTTGTCCATTCTCCATATTTGTTAGGCAACAGCGAGAAAATCGGGGATACAGTTTTTTTTGCTGCCACCATGGACCCCAAACCACTGCCCATGGTTTTCTGTAGATAATGCTACAAACGATTCGCCAACAGTGGCCCAAACCACCATAAAGTATGATACCGACCCTAAAAAATAGCCTTCCGTTCCTCTTTCTTAGCTACCTTTTGTTAGTTGCTGCCCCCTTGTTTGGGCAAACATTGAACAAACCTACTCCGGCAGATAATCCTAATATAGCCGGGAATTCTATTTGGACGGCCGCCTGTGCTTCGGCAGATTTTAACGAATACTATGTAAATTTTACCTGGTTGCCAACCGTAAACGCCGATAACCAGTTTATTTTAGAACTCTCCGATGCATCTGGCAATTTTGGTTCACCCACCGAATTGGCGAAGATTTCTAATAAAAATACGAATTTTAACTTTGACATCAAGTTTTCCTTGCCCACAGATACCCGTGGAGAAGCCTATAGATTTAGAGTGCGAAGTACTAGTCCGGCTAAAATAAGCCCGCCTTCGGATTCCTTTGAGATGTATTATATAGATTTTAAATCTTCCCTGCTTATCAGTCAAAACGCTAATGGCAATATTCCCTCTGGTGGCCGTATAGACCTATGCAGCGGAAATAACATCACCCTAGCCGTACATAACGTCAGTCACCCTGGAAATTATCAATATAAATGGTATCGCAGCGGTACTTTGTTAAGCGAAAAAAGCAGTGTTATTACCATAGACATACCTGGAATTTATATGGTAGAGGTAGACTACGGGACCAGTTGTTCCGGATCGGCCAATACCCTATCTAATAGTATAAAAATAAAAAAAGGTAGTAGCATGGGGATTGCTATAAATCCTCCTGCAAAAACTTTATTGTGCAGCGGTGAAACCCTAACCCTAGAAAGTAATATTAAAGACCAAGGCTTTACCTATACCTGGTACAAGGATGGTATCCCTATAACATCGCCGATTGTAGATGCCTCTAGCTATACCGTAGATGCCAATTCAGTAGGGTTTGAAGGGGAATATTCGGTTGAAATAGATGGCGATGACATTTGTATGGAACGTTCTACAGGAATCAATATCAACTTAGAAGAAGATTTTTCGGTAACGATAGATCAGACCGGGCCTCTAGTTTTATTACCGGGAAAAACGAGCGTACTATCGGCCACTACCGATGCCAATACGCCCACTTACCAATGGTACAAGGACAATACTGCCATTCCCGGGGCTACCGACAAAACGTATTTGGCCAATGCTATTGGGGAATACTATTTGGAAGTAACCCAAACCGGAGGTGCTTGTACCACCAGCAAGAATTCAGAAAAAATTCTTATAAGCCCTCCTACCGCCTTTGAACTAAGTATCGCCTACGCCACAGAATATACCGACTGTAATAATACTAGCATCGTCTTGGAGGTCGACACCATTACCGCGATTTTTCCCAATGGTACAAGGGCCGATGTGACCTTGGAGCTACTTAATTCTTTTAGCTATCAATGGGAAAAAGACGGAATGCCGCTAAGTAGTGAGACAGGAAAAAATATTAGCCTGACCACTTCTGATGAAAATGGAAACTACACACTGGTGGCAACCTTAGACGGTTATAATCCCACTTCCAATACCCTGGATGTAATTCTTATGACCAATGAAGCCCTTACCATAAATACTGGAACAACGGTACTTTGTAACGATAGTTCCGAAATTAGTATCGGTACAACAACCGATCTAAATGGAGCCACATTTAACTGGTTGAAAGATGGCAAAAACCTAAACCAGACGAGTACCGTTTTAACCGTAAATAGCCCGGGAACCTATTCTCTTGAGCTTTTAAAAAACGGGTGTACTTTGGTCTCCAATTACATCTCCGTAACGCCTATGGACGAGTCCTTAATTAGCCTGAACATCGCCAACAACGAAGTGGTTATTAGGGAAGGGAGCAGTAAAACCATCACCGCTAGCGGGGCCGATAGTTATGCTTGGTATGACAAAGACCAAACATTAGTGAGCAGTACATACGAAATTGACCTTAGTAGAGAAGGGAATTATACCTTGTTGGCTACCCTTAATGGCTGTCAAATAAGCAAGGGCCTTAGGGTAACTTACCAAGATACATTTAGCATCCCCAATGTTGTTACGGCAAATGGGGACGGCTATAACGATCAGTGGGTTCTTCCCAACACCTATACTAAAGACCCAGAGATAAACGTTATTATTTATAACCATAAAGGAGAAGAGGTTTTTAACCAATTTCAATACAATAATGACTGGCCACAAGCCACTACCATCTTCCCTAAACAAAACATGGTGTTTTACTATACCATTAAAAAAGCCAAGAAAACTTTAAAACAAGGTACTATAACCGTTATTCGTTAACCAACCATGCGCAGCAAAAACTATCTTATACTATTCCTTTTCTTATTGGCCCTTGCTAAGCTAGGCGCCCAAGAAGAAAACCCTACTTTAAAATATAATGTCCCTTCCCAGAATTTATTAAAATTCAACCGGTTTTTAATCAACCCTACTTTTTCCACGGTGCGGGAAGACAAGTCGTATATCAACCTTTTGCATAGAAACCAATCGGTATCCTTTAGTGATAACAATCAGGATTATTTTTTGAGTTATAGTGGTAGAATGAATGATAGAAGCGGCTTGGGGCTAAGCCTTTTTTCCCAAAGAGAAGGTTTGATATCCAATTATGGGGTCATGGCCAACTATGCTTATGGAATTAAGCTCGCCGACAACAGCAATTTTACCTTTGGGGCCAATCTGGCGTATTATAATAGCGGTTTCGACCGGGGGCGTGCTAATGCATTGGACCAGAACGATCCTGCCTTAAACGGCTTGCAGGAAGGTTCCCTGCTTAGTTTTCAACCTGGGTTTAACCTTTCCTTTAACCAATTTGATTTTGGTGTTTTTGCCGAAAATTTATTCGACTATAACATTAGCGAAAATATTTCCAATACGCAGTTTAAGGAAAAAACATTCTCTGCCCATTTACAATATACCCATCAGTTTAAAAATGAGGGTGGACTTCTTCATGAAGCTCGTTTAATGCCTTTGGCCAGAGTGAGGGCCATGGGAGAAGAAGAGGTAGTTTTAGGAGGAAGCCTTATCCTCGATTTGCCAAAATTAGGATGGCTACAAGGGGGCTATGATAGCTTCTACGGCGCCTCGGCAGGAATAGGGTTTAATCTAAACCGAAGAGTATCGATCGGATATACCATGGAAAAAGGATTGACCAATAATTTTGACAACCTAGGATTGACTCACGAAATATCCTTTGCCTTTTCTATAACCCCTACCCTAACCGAAGACAGGGTTATGCTCGAAGATAAAGAGGATGAGCTTGTTGCCCAAGATAAAAATACCGATGAAGTTCCAAGCTTGCGCGATTTGGAAATAGAAAAACTTAAAAAAGCATTGGCCGAAAATGATGAAATATTGGCAGAACTGATGTTTCGACAGGATTCCCTAGAGGAAAATCGCCAAAAAGACCTAGAACGCAGGTTCGAATTGGTCATGAAAATGGTAAAGAACGAAACCCAGGGAAAACGCCCCGATTTGGAAAACAAGGCCCAAGAGATCTTTTTATTTAATGCTGCCGACAAAAACGCAACCTTGGCCAAGAAAAACAATAGCACAAGCAAAATACCGAACAGTATAGTAAAGGCTAGTATTCCTAAGGATATAGTAGCGGCCAAATCCGATATCAAAAAAGATCATCCTTCCCAAAACAACAACTTAACGGAAGCGGACGAATTCACTGAAATTGCTAAAAAACATCAGATAAAAAGTAAAAAATTCAGGGATCTCCCCGGGGTAAGCGAAGGCTATTACCTAGTTGCCAATGTTTACAAAGGCGAGAAATACCTAAACCAATTTGTCAACAGCCTTACCCAAGAAGGTCTTAGGGCCGATTACTTTGAGAATCCTAGCAATGCCCTAAAATATGTATACCTAGAACGCTATAATACCTGGCAAGAGGCCTTAGCGGCCCATAAATCAAGTTTGGATGGTAACTATACAGGCGATATGTGGATTATGAACGTAGACAATAGCAGCTATACCGATAAGGCCTATGTAAACAATGTTCACAAAATAAAGGAAAAATCATCGCGCTATAGCTCCGATCAATTACAGAAAAACGTAGTGGTAAAAGACAAGGTGAAAGCAAACGATCCCAAAGCAAAAATGTTTAAGATAAATGGAGTAGGGAGTGGTTATTACATTATTGTAAATGTATTTGCCAATGCCAACAATGCCAATAAATTCGTAAAACTACTCAATGCCCAAGGACTAAGCGCCAGCTATTTTATAAACCCCGATAATAACTATCGGTATGTTTACTTAAAAAAACACGAATCCTGGAACAATGCCCTGGTGTCCTATTACTCTAAACTCAATGACACCTATTCCGAAAAAATGTGGATTATGAGGGTGACCCCCAATGGTATCACTTAGGGAATTATAGCGTAGTGGAACTTAATAATCCAAAAACCAACCTAAAAATTGAAATCTAAAAAACCGACCAATCTTTTAATAAATTTTAAACTATTACCCCATTGAAAAAGTAAAATTCAAAGCCAACACCTTTTTTAAAAATTCAAGACCATAATTCATTTGTAATACATCTGATTGTTTTTATATGCAGAAAAACCAAGGTCCCGATCCATGCGAAAACTTCTAATATCGCCAAGGCTTTTTCATTAACCCGATGAAGCGCAACAAATTATGGATAAAAGGGCCTTTTTTCATTTTTAAAAACCCAATACTCTTATTATCAACACATTACAAACAAACACAAATCTTCAAAGTGGTCTTCAAAGTGATTTCAACATGCCTAAATATGTGTGAGAAAAAAGCCATCACCATACAAAAAATGGATTTCACAACAGAAATAAACCACGCTACAACAATAACTTCTTGCCCTCAGGATTAAAGTCAATATTTGTTATTGAACGCCAAGCGTTTGTAACCAAAACGAGAATTTTCACAAAGAATTCCACCTCGGTTACTGAAAACTAAGATTCACAAGCCTTCACGGTTTTTGAAAACGCATATCCCAAATTAAGAGCCTTAACCTTCTTGTACAATGAAATTAAAATTATTCTCCAACTTAATTCTGGCTACGGTAATCCTCTTGAGCTATACCGGTATTTCACAAGAGTACAATTCCTTTGAAGTACGTTATCAAAACAATCTTAAAGGCGATCTAACCTTTATTGCCAACAATATTCTGAATAGGGATGGCGGCAGTAATTCTACCAGACCGAATCAACCTTATAATACGACTGGCAGCTCTTCTCAGTACAACGATAATTTAAATATGCAATACATTGATGTGGATGGAGACGCATCGACCTTTAGTTCTAGTAGTGCTACCCTCACCTATCCGCAGGCCGATTGTAATAGGATTGTTTATGCCGGCCTCTATTGGTCTGCTACCTACCCTAGTGAAAGGGCCGGTCAAAGTATAGGTACCAATAGGCAATCAGATTTTAACCAAGTAAAATTAAAGGTGCCAGGAGGCACCTATGTCGATATTACCGCAGACGAAGTTCTTTACGATGGTATTACAAGCGGAAGTTCGTCCATGAGAGACAACAGTCCCTATGCCTGTTATGCAGATATTACTTCCTTAATAACCGCCATGGCCGATGCCCAAGGAGAGTATACCATTGCCAATGTAAGAGCTGTTAATGGTAGCTTAAGTGGAGGAGCTTCCGCTGGTTGGACCATGGTCCTTGTTTATGAAAATCCAAGCCTCACGGGAAAATCAATTACTACCTTCGATGGTTTTGCACGGGTTAATAGCGCTAACCCAAATGTAAACATAAACTATTCAGGATTCGAAACGATTCCAGCAGGACCCGTAAACGCCCATATCGCTGCCGCTGCCTTAGAAGGAGACAATAGAATTACGGGAGATGAATTATATATTAAGGCCGCAAGCAATCCAACCTACACCCGCTTAAGTAACCCCACCAATCCTGCCAACAACTTTTTTAACAGTAATATTACCATTAATGGTGTTTTAACTACCAATAGAAATCCAAATAGTACCAATACCCTGGGCTACGATACCGATATCTTTAAGCTGGACAACCCAGCCTATTCTGTCATACCCAACTCCGAAACAGCAGCATCCCTTAGGTTTACCTCTACAGGAGACCAATACTATCCCTTCTTCAATTCCTTTAATATTGAAGTAATAGAACCTACCATAAGTCTGCTTAAAAATGTAGAGGATGTCAACGGAAACGATATTGCCAATGCCGATGTGGTGCTGGGACAAGAAATGTACTATATGCTACGCTTCCAAAACACCGGAAATGATAATGCTCAAAATTTTACCCTTCGGGATATCTTACCTGCCAACGTAAATTTTCTGCCTAGTGATCTAGTCCTGCCTGCCCCTGTAAACGGCCAGGCCATTACCTATACCTTTGATCCTATTACCAATGAGATTAATTTTTCCATTCCAGATGTATTCGTAGAAAAAGGAGATCCCCAATACACCATTAAACTAAAGGTGAAGGTCGTTGAAGATTGTTATAGCCTTCGCGACGCCTGTTCTAATATTATTAGAAATACCGCCTATGCCACCTATCACGGCCAGTTTAACAACAATGTTATTTCGGACGACCCTAGTGTTCCCGGTTATGACAGTTGTAGTTTTCCCGAGCCGGGAGCCACCAATTTCTTGGTCAATTTAGACGAATGCGACTTTTCTAGGGAACAATACCTATGTGGTGCCAATACCACATTATCTGCCGGAAACGGTTATGACGCTTATGAATGGCGAGATGAGAATGGTAATATCGTAGGAACCCAACAAAACTTGGTAGTAACACAACTAGGAACCTATACCGTTTACAAAACAATACCCGCACCTTGTGTTAGTAATTCCGAGGTTATAAAAGTGGTTCCCTTTGATAATACCACCCCTAATCCGGTAATTCCCTATGCCGATGTTGTGGATACCTGTCCGAATGACGGTTCCAAATTGCCGAAAATTTTTCTTTGTGGTATCAATGATGAGCGATTTATTGAAACTACTTTTACCGATGCTGTTTCCTTTGCTTGGCAAAAATTGGACGAGGCCAGTTGTACCGCCCAAAGTTCGGAGAACTGTGCCAATACCAATAATACTTGTTCCTGGGTGACTGTGGCCACCACAGAAGATTTTACCGCTACGGATCCTGGAGAATATAGGTTTATAGTATCTTATCAAAACGGCTGTTCAAACAGATTTCCTTTTAAAGTTTATGAGAATGTATTGGATCCTCAAGTCATAAAAAAAGATATTACGTGTAACAGTCCTGGAAATATTACCATTACCAATGTTCCGGGAAGTTATGAATATAGCTTGGATGCCAACGATTGGAGCGCCTCTAACACCTCAGGTGTTTTTGATATTACTGCGCCCGGATCTTACAATGTATATATCAGACAACAGAATGTAGCAACCAATCCATGTGTTTTTGTAGCAAGCAGTATCGATATTTTTCAACGTAATTTTACTGTTGACGTAACGACTACAAACCCTGTTTGTTTCACCGATTTGGGAAGTATCAGCGTTTCTGTGAACGATGTAGACCCACAGTATTATTACGAGTTGAGACAGGGAGCAACCCTTATAGATAATTTTGGTCCTTCTTCGGATAACAACTTTACCTTTAATGATGTCGCTATTGGAGATTATACCCTGATAGCTACCACAGATGATGGCTGTACTTACTCCGAAGATGTATCCATTATTGCCAGCACCACCCTAGCCTTAACTACTTCGGTTAGTCAGCACATAGGTTGCGAAGATGGCAGTATCCAAATGAACCCTAGTGGCGGAAAACCCAATTATTCCTACGCTATTTGGAGTTATGTAGATGCCGCCGGGAATGGAGGCCCCTTATATGCGAACGTAAACGATATACCCGCTTCCGAATATTTTAATACCACCTCGTTTTCCCGAACCTTGGGCCAAGATGGCACCTATATATTTGTAGTGGTCGATGACAATAACTGTAGCGCCCTTTCCAATGAGGTTACCATTAATTCAGAACCAGCACCGGTGTTCAACATCACAAAAACAGATGAAAGTTGTCACGATGAAAAGGATGGAACCATTACCATTACGGTAACCAATACCAATGGATATACCCTTAGCTTTAGCGAGGACGGAAACAATTTTAATAGCCAACAGAGCTTTATAAACCTTAAACCAGATACATACCCAGTTACCGTAAGAGCCGTAAAAGGAGGCGAAACCTGCGAATATGTTACCGATATAACCATTGGCGAGGCTAGCAAAATAGATGCCGATGCAGTTATAATCACCAATTATTCCTGTACGAACGACGGGGTTATAGAAGCCCAAAATGTCACAGGGGGCACCGCCCCTTATTCCTATAGTTTAGACGGCACCAATTATGTAACGGGCCCAGGAGCCGAGCGTTTTTCGGGCTTGGTAGATGGAGATTATGAGATTCGGGTAAGAGATGCCAATGGCTGTGTTTACAAAACCAAAAAAGTAAAATTTAAAAAGGTAAAAAAACCAAATAGACTTCATGTTAGAAAAATGACCGAAGCCTCATGTCCGGACGAAACTTCAGATGTAACCCTGCACGTGCATGGAGGAGAAGATCCATATACCTATCAAATAATATCCCCTTCGATTATTCCGTCTACTTCTGTTGACGATGACGAGGTTTTGTTCGCCGGACTATCGCCAGGTACCTATATCGCTCAAGTAACAGACGACAATGGCTGTACCTTTGAAGATAGCTTTACCATAGAAGCCGTTGAAAAAATTATCGCTACCCCACAGCTTATCAGTAACGTAAGTTGTGTTGGTGCTTCCGACGGGGAAGTTCTGTTTACCATTTCTAATTTTGAGAAAAAATATGAGTATTCCATCAACGGGGTACTTATTGAAGACAAAGAAGATGATGAAGATATCTCCCTAAGCGGACTTACCGCAGGAGATTATACCATTCTGGTTAGAGACAGGGAAACCGGTTGTACCAGTACTGCGACCGTTACAGTTAACGAACCCCCTACAGCCGTAGACTTTACCGCTAGTATTTCTCCCATAACATGTTCTTCTAGTGGCGCAATTACCATTAATGCTACTGGTGGATGGGGCTCCTATGAATACCGATTAATACAACCGAACGGTTCTAATGTAGGTCCTCAAAACAGTAATGTGTTTAGCGGTCTTACTCAATTGGGCGATTATAATATTACCGTCAGAACCGCCGATGGCTGTACAGTTTCTAAGACAATTACCTTAACAGCCCCTGTAAATCCGACCGTTACCCTAGCTGCTACCACAAATTTATGCTATAGCGGAGCTGCCGGTGTAAGCCTGACTGCTACCCCTGCCAATGGTGTTGGTCCTTATGTATTCAGTATAAACGGAGGTCCAAACCAAAATAGCAGCGTATTTAACAACCTAACTCCTGGAAACTATCAGGTGACCGTTACCGATTCTTACGGATGTACCGCCATATCGAATACCGTTATTGTTGCCCCGCAACTAAGGGCAACGGCCACAGTGAGCAAGGAACTTACATGCTCCGCTCCTACCGGTGCCCAAATTGATATTGCAATCAATGATGGGTATGCCGATTATAGCTATAGCGTCAATATTGACGGAGCCGGATATGGGCCTGCTACCGCTTTGGGAGCAGGTGTAAATACTTTTTCCTATACCGCCACTGCCGCTGGAACTTACAGATTCCAGATTACTGATGACGAAGGCTGTATTGCCCAAACTGCAGAGATTACCATCGCCCCCATCAGCAATCCACAAGCCACAGAAAGCGTGGCCGATACTAGCTGTAACGGCGGGAACGATGGTAGGGTCGATATAATATTCGATGCCAATTTTGGAGCCGCTCCTTATCAGGTGGCCTTTAATGGAGGTGGCTTTAGCAACAATATTACTTATTCTGGATTGGCCGCTGGTACCTATTCCTATACCGTACAGGACAGCAAGGGCTGTACCGTGACAAATTCTGTTACCGTAAACGAACCGGCAGCCATTAGTTTTGATGCCGTACAGATCTTGGACTATACTTGTATCCAAGATGCCAGCGTGGAAGCACAGAGTGTCGCTGGTGGTACCGCCCCTTATACCTATAGTATTGATGGTATTAATTTTGGAGCATCCATTACTTTTGCTGGACTTAAAGACGGGAATTATACCCTTACAGTAAAGGATGCAAATGATTGTACCGCTACTAGGCCGATCACTATAGATCCCCTAACACCACCGACCGATATTACTTTTAGTGCTACGGCACCTAATTGCCCTTCACAAACTTCCGATGTGACCCTATCGGTTACTGGAGGAAGCGGGGTTATAACCTATGAGATTATTTCTCCAGCCGCTGTTGCCAATGGCAACAACAATGTATTTACTAATCTTTCTCCGGACACCTATACCTTTAGGGTTACTGATGCTGATGGTTGCTTTTACGACGAAAACTTTACTATAACGCCAGTAGCTCCTATGACCGTAAGTTCACAGGTCATTAGCGAGGTAAGCTGTATGGGTGGCACTGATGGCGAACTACGCTTTACCATCAATGATTTTGCTACTACCTATGAGTATGCTCTTACCGATAGCGCTATGACAGTGGTTCAAAGCGGAACTGCCCAATCGGGCACTATCCAAGACTTTAGTGGACTTAGCGCAGGGGATTATACCATTACCCTTACCGATAATACCACCAATTGTAATATAAGCAATACCGCTACGGTTTCAGATCCGCCAGCGGCCTTAAGCTTAAGCCATACCCTAACCCCATTGACCTGTACTGCCGATGCCTCGGCAACCGCAACTGCGACTGGCGGATGGGGCGGCTACCAATACCAATTATCCGAAGCCACTTTAGGAGTTGTGTATGCCTATCAAAATAGCAATGTCTTTAATCCTATCAATACTGCCGGAGATTATACCATTACCGTTAGGGATGCCAACGGATGCGAAGTTTCCAATACTTTTTCGATCGCAAATCCTCAAAGTCCAACTGTTTCTCTAGCCGCAACTACAGACCTTTGTTATGTTCCGGGGACAGGTGTTAGCTTGACCGCTACTCCTGCCAATGGAGTTGGCCCCTATGTGTACCGTTTAAACGGAGGTCCAAACCAAAACAGCAACGTATTTAACAACCTAACCCCAGGAAACCACCAAGTAACCATAACGGATTCTTACGGTTGTACTGCCCTATCGAATATCATTACCGTTGCCCCTCAACTCAGCGCGACGGCCACAGTGAGCAAAGAACTTACATGCTCTGCCCCTACCGGTGCCCAAATTGATATTGCCATCAATGGTGGGTATGCCGATTATAGCTATAGCGTCAATATTGACGGAGCCGGATATGGTTCTACTACCGCTTTGGGAGCCGGTGTAAATACTTTTACCTATACCGCTACAGCAGCTGGGACCTACCGATTCCAGATTACCGACAACGAAGGCTGTATTGCCCAAACTGCGGAGATTACCATTGCCCCCATCAGCAATCCACAAGCCTCGGAAACCGTTGCCGATGTTAGCTGTAACGGAGGAAACGATGGAAGGGTCGATATAACAATCGATGCCAATTTTGGAGCCGCTCCCTACCAAGTAAATTTTAATGGTGGTGGATTTAGCAACCAGATTTCCTATAGCGGATTGGCCGCTGGCACCTATTCCTATACCGTACAGGACAGTAAGGGATGTACCGTAATAAAATCAGTGACCGTAAACGAACCGGCAGCCATTAGTTTTGATGCCGTACAGATACAAGACTATACCTGTACCCAAGATGCCAGCGTAGAGGTCCAAAACCTAATTGGAGGCACTGCCCCTTATACCTATAGCATTGATGGTATTAATTTTGGCGCCAATACTTTTGCCGGACTTAAGGCCGGGAATTATACCCTTACCGTTAAGGATGACAACGGATGTACCGCTACGCGAAACATCACTATTGACGCTCTTACCCCGCCGACCGATATTGCTTTTAGTGCTACGGCACCTAATTGCCCTTCACAAACTTCCGATGTGACCCTTTCGGTTACTGGAGGTAGCGGGGCCATAACCTATGAGATTATTTCTCCTGCCGCTGTGGCCAATGGCAGCAACAATGTATTTACTAATCTTGCTCCGGACACCTATACCTTTAGGGTTACTGATGCCGATGGTTGCTTTTACGACGAAAACTTTACCATAACGCCAGTAGCTCCTATGACCGTAAGTTCACTGGTCATTAGCGAGGTAAGCTGTATGGGCGGCAATGATGGCGAGCTACGCTTTACCATCAATGATTTTGCTACTACCTATGAATATACCCTTACCGATAGCGCCATGACAGTGGTACAAAGCGGAACATCCCAATCTGCCAATACCCAAGATTTTACTGGCCTTAGCGCCGGGGATTATACCATAACCGTAACCGATAATACTACCAATTGTATCATAACCAGTACTGCTACGGTTTCAGATCCGTCAGCGGCCTTAAGCTTAAGCCATACCCTAACCCCATTGACCTGTACGGCCGATGCTTCGGCAACCGCCAATGCGACTGGCGGATGGGGAGGCTACCAATACCAATTATCCGAAGTTTCTTTGGGTATTGTGTATGCCTATCAAAATAACAATGTTTTTAACCCTATCAATACTGCCGGGGATTATACCATTACCGTTAGAGATGCCAACGGATGCGAAGTTTCCAATACTTTTTCGATCGCAAATCCTCAAAGTCCAACTGTTTCCCTAGCTGCAACCACAGACCTTTGTTATGTGGCAGGAACCGGTGTTAGCCTAACTGCTACCCCTGCCAATGGTGTTGCCCCTTATGTATACAGTTTAAACGGAGGCCCTAACCAAAACAACAACGTATTTAACAATCTAACCCCAGGAAACCACCAAGTAACTATAACGGATTCTTACGGGTGTACGGCTATATCGAATATCATTACTATTAACCCTCAATTAAACGCAACGGCCACAGTGAGCAAGGAACTTACATGCTCCGCTCCTACCGGTGCCCAAATTGATATTGCAATCAATGGTGGGTATGCCGATTATAGCTATAGCGTCAATATTGACGGAGCCGGATATGGTCCTGCTACCGCTTTGGGAGCAGGTGTAAATACTTTTTCCTATACCGCCACTGCTGCTGGAACTTACAGATTCCAGATTACCGATAACGAAGGCTGTGTTGCCCAAACTGCGGAGATTACCATAGCCCCCATCAGCAATCCCCAAGCCACAGAAACCGTTGCCGATGTTAGCTGTAACGGAGGAAACGATGGAAGGGTCGATATAACAATCGATGCCAGTTTTGGTGCCGCTCCTTATCAAGTAAATTTTAATGGTGGTGGATTTAGCAACCAAATTTCCTATAGCGGATTGGCCGCTGGGACCTATTCTTATACCGTCCAAGACAGTAAAGGTTGTACCGTGACCAATTCAGTGACCGTAAACGAACCGGCAGCCATTAGTTTTGATGCCGTACAGATCCAAGACTATACTTGTACCCAAGATGCCAGTGTTGAGGTTCAAAGCCTAATTGGAGGTACTGCCCCTTATACTTATAGTATTGACGGGACTAATTTTGGTGCATCCAATACTTTTGCCGGACTTAAAGACGGGAATTATACCCTTACCGTTAAGGATGCCAATGATTGTACCGCTACTAGACCGATCACTGTAGATGCCCTTACCCCACCAACCGATATCGCGTTTAGTGCCACTGAACCTTATTGTATAGCAGAAACTTCAGATGTTACCCTAACGGTTACTGGAGGAAGTGGGGCTATCACCTATGAAATTATTTCTCCTGCCCCAGTGGCTAACGGTAACAACAATGTATTTACTGGCCTGGCCCCTGACACCTATACCTTTAGGGTGACCGATGCCAAAGGCTGTTTCTACGACGAAAACTTTACCATAAACCCAGTACAAAAAATAAATGTATCCGGAATAACGACTCAAAACGTATCTTGCTATGGCAGTGCCGATGGTGTCATTCAATACAACGTAACCGGATTTTCCGGAAACTACAGCTTTACCGTAACAGGTCCAACAGCAATAGTCCCACAAAACGGAATAACGACAGATCCGTTGAATTTTAGCAATCTTTTGGCCGGCGATTATACCATTACCGTTACCGACGATACTACCAACTGTACCGATACGGCTACTGTTACCGTTAACGAGCCAGTAGCGGCCATGGCCTTTACGCATGTAGTTACCCCTAAAACCTGCCTCGATGATGGTTCCGTGACTATTACGGCTACCGATGGCTGGGGAAGTTATGTCTATGAAATTGAACAACCAGACAGCACCGTTTTAGGTCCACAAGCTAACAATACCTTCACTGGACTTAGCCAAGATGGAACTTATACCATCCGCGTAACCGATGCCGGTGGATGTGTCTTAACAGATACTTTTGATATTACAACTCCTGTCAATCCCGTTGCCAGTATAGATGCCACATCTGATCTTTGCTATTCCTCCTCTAAACTTGCTACAGTGGTGGTAGGTGCCAGTGCAGGAAAAGCTCCGTATTACTATAGCCTAAACGGCGGGCCTACCCAGACTTCAAATACTTTTGCAGACTTAACCCCTGCTACTTATGACTTTACAGTTATGGATAGCAATGGTTGTACAGATACTGTACAGTTCACAATTGAACCAGAACTTACTGCCAATGCTGTGCTTACAAAGGACCTTGACTGTTCTGTTAGTCCAAATGCTGAAATAAATGTAACTGTAAATGGTGGCTATCCTGCCTATTCTTACGAAGTTAATGTAAACGGTGCCGGTTATGTCGCCTATGCAGGTGCCTTCCCATACAGTACCTCAACTGCTGGAACATATCGATTTAGAATAACCGACTCCAGAGGTTGTATTACGCAATCTAATACCGTAAGCGTGACAACGGCCAACAATCCTGTTATTACCAGCGTAACCCCTACCCATATTCTTTGTAATGGGGACAGCACAGGAGCTTTGGATATTGTTGTAGATACCAGTGTTGGTGCAGCTCCATATACCATCAATATATTGGAAACTAATTCCACTACCGATTATGGCAACCAGACCACTGGTTTACCAGCGGGGGATTACCAAATTACCTTGACCGATGATAAAGGTTGTTCTGTAGTAACCAATGAAACAATTACAGAACCTACGGCAATAAGCCCAAATATTACCCATACTAATTTATCTTGTTCTGCTACCTCAAATGTCATGGGTACCATAACGATAGATGCCAATGGTGGGGCTTCCACTTATGTATATGAAATAAACAAAAGTGATTATTCCTATACCGATTCCTATGATACGGCATCCGGGACAAATAACCATACCTTTACTGGACTCGATTTTGGTGAGTATACCATTAGGATTATTGACAGCAATGGTTGTGAAAATACTTCTACAGTTACGATCACCACCGGTCCTGATGTTCTTATTACCACCGCGGGTGCTGCTGGATGTCTTCCTGGAAGTGGTGAAATGTTGGTAGAAGCTGCTGCAAGTAATGGAACCTTAGGTACGGGATCCTTCTATTTTGCCATCTTTCCGGCACCGCCATTTAATGCAGCCGACCCGGCTTGGTTCCCTGAAGACGCCTTTCCTGCACCGGATAATTCCCATAATTTTACGGGCTTAACTCCTGGGGTTACCTATACCTTTGTGGTGTACGATACCGATACTTCTTGCGAATATACCCAAGAAGCTACAGTTCCTGTTGCCTCTAGTTCCACTTTAAATTCAACCGTAGATGCCAGTACCAATGTAAGTTGTTTTGGTGCTGCGGACGGTACGGTAGAATTTACTTTTGACAGTTATACCGGAACTCAGGTAGACTATGAAATTTTTGATGCCATTACTCATACTTCCACAGGCATTACAGGTAGTTCTACAGCCATTATACCAGGTGCCTCAACGACCAGAACCTTGAGCGGTATTGCTCCTGGAGACTATTATATTTTATTCACCGAAGTTAATGGTGCTGGATGTGTAAGCGCCTCAGATCGCTTCACAATAGAACAATCTCCTGCCTTATTAGAGATTACGGCTACGGCTACCAATGCCAATAGTTGTAAAAATAATTCAGGCACAATTACAGCTAAAGCTAAATATGGGCAGGGCCCATACTTATTCCAACTAGAATTGGCCTCGGCAGCGGCTCCTACCGCAACAACATGGACCGGAACCAATACCACAGGAATATTTAATAGAAATGCAGCAGCCTATAGGGTATATGTAAAAGATGCTAATAATTGTATACAATTTGTTCCTATCACCATTGTTGAAGATCCTACGCCGGCCATTAGTTTATCGGTACCGAACCAATGTGCGACGGTAGAAGGTGATTTTACTATTGAAGTGGAATTGGCCAATGCTGGAGTACAACCGTATTTCCTTAGCTTAGATGGTGGTGCATTTCAGCCAGTGACCTTCTCCGGCGCTCCTGCAACATTTAGTTTTACCGGATTGAGTTCTGGTACCCATACCGTAATCATTAGGGATGCCAATGGTTGTGGTAATACTGAAAATATAGAAATCTATACCCCTACATCCTTATCGGCCGAAGTAACGGTAACTCCATCCTGTGATGCCCTGCTAATGGATGACGGCGAAATTAAGGTAAATGCCTATGGTGGTACTTTATTTAATTACAGGTATGAACTTAGGGATTCATCAGATAATATCATTCGTCCAAAGCAAATATCTTCTACATTTAGTGGCCTTACCCCAGGCACTTATACAGCCTATGTTTATGATAATGTGGCTACAGGCTGTGATGCATCTATAGATATCACCTTGGAAGTACCAAAAGCCGTAGTTGCCGCTATTGGGGAGAAAAAAGATATCAGTTGCCATGGTGCCAATGATGGTTCAATTATCGTCAACCTCGGCCCTGGCATGAACAATCCGCCTTACACCTACCAATTATTTAATAGTACAGGTTTGATCCCATTATCTTTGCCAAGGTCTTCCAACACTTTTAAAAACCTATCTCAGGGCGATTATATCGTACGAGTTAGGTCTATCAGACTTTGCAAAACGGACCTTCCTTTCACTATTAACGAGCCTACCGAATTATTGGCCAGCGCTAGTGCCACCGATTTTGCCTGTGCAGCCGACAATTCCGTATCACAAGCGGTGATTACAGCCGATATTCCAACAACAGGTACAGCTCCTTATACATACAGTATTGATGGCGTAAATTTCTTTACAAACAATACTTTTAATATCACCGATACCAATGCCGTTCAGAACATTACAGTTACCGTGAAAGACGCTAACGGATGTACCGATACGGATACGGTGACTATAAATCCATTACCCACTATTACCGATGTAACCGTAACACAACAAACTGCCATCACTTGTACCAACGATGAGGTGGCAAGAGTAACCGTTACCGGAGGATCGGGCGACTTTACCTTTGTACTGTTACCTAGCGGACCATCGCAGAGTTTGACCAGCCAAACGGCCGACTTTAACCTTGCGAGCCCAGGAGATTATACCTTTAGGGTGACCGACAATGTTACTGGTTGTTATTTCACTACGGTACCGTATACAGTAGCTCCTTACGATCTGATTGATGTAGTGGCCACCGCCATTAGTCCAGTAAATTGCTATGGAGATTCTGATGGAGTTATGGAAATCCAAGTAAATAATTACACGGGGAATTATGACTATCAAGTCTTTGATAGTAGTGGAACTAATATTACGGCAGTAATAAGCACGGATACTTCAGCAAATCCAAGAACGATTTCTGGGTTGCCCGCAGGGAACTTCTATGTGGTACTTACCGCTACAAATACACCCTTCTGTGACGATACCACAAATACTGTGACCATTGCTTCTCCGGCTGCCGCCTTGATCCTGGTAGAAACTAAAAATATCAATGCCAACTGTACTATTGGAGCCCAGGTGACCGTAAAAGCAAGTGGTGGAACTCCGGCCTATACCTATGCTTTTGTTCAGGATGGTGCTTCTCCTGTCGGAAATTATACCGCTAGCGCTAGTGCTGTCTTAGATCCTGCTACAAACCTTAACTGGGATGTGTGGGTAAAAGATGCTAATGACTGTACCTATAAAATAGATGTGGTTGTTGCAGAAGATGCTATGCCTACCGTTACCGCCCCAGCTTTAGCAGTAGACCAGTGTGCTTCTAACGGCAATTCTTATAGCTTTACCGTTGCAGGAAATGGTAAAGCCCCATTACAATACAGTATTGGTGCCGGATTCCAATCGAGCCCTTCCTTTACCGTATCGGCCCCAGGAACTTATACCGTAACCGTTAAAGATGCCAACGGATGTACCGCTACCGATACCTTGGTGATTCATCCTCCTTTAGAGGTGCACTCTCAAGTGAGCGCCCAGACCTCTTGTGACAATAATGATGGGGAGATATCCGTGACCGCCAATGGTGGATCTGGGAACTACGAATACGAATTACAGGATGATTTAGGAGCTACCTTAGTAGCCCAAGGTCCTTCCAATACCTTCCCTAACCTAAGTGCAGGGGACTATACAGTGGTGGTACACGATACTACTTCAGGATGTAACAGCAGTACCGATATTTCTTTGGAGGTTGCCACTCCGGTAAGCTTCACATGGAACAAGGAAGACGTATCCTGTAACGGAGGTACCGATGGTTCTATCGAAATTATCTTGGATGCTTCCAATGATAATCCGCCATACACCTTTACCATGGACGATGGCACCAATCCGCCCTTCACACAAAACAGTAATGTGTTCACTGGATTAAGTGCTGGCACCTATAATATTACCATAACATCGGATAGAGGTTGTACCCGTACGGAATCCATTATCATTGATGAAAATCCGGTCCTAACCGCTACGGCTACGACTACTGATTTTGCCTGTGCCGCAGATAATAGCGTGTCTACGGCTACTATTACTGTTACCGCTACAGGAGGCACCGCTACCTATACCTATAGCATCGATGGGACCAATTTCCAAACCAGCAATACCTTTACAGTATCCGATACAAAAGCCGTTCAGAACTTTACAATTACCGTGAAGGACAACAACGGTTGTACAGAGACCACCAATGTGAGCGTTAATCCATTGCCAAAAATCACGGATGTGACCGTAACACAACAAACTGCCATTACTTGTAACAACGATGAGGTGGCACGGGTAACGGTGACCGGAGGATCGGGCGACTTTACCTTTGTACTGTTACCTAGCGGTCCATCGCAGAATTTGACCAGCCAAACAGCCGACTTTAACCTGAGCGCTCCGGGAGATTATACTTTTAGGGTAACCGATAATGTGACAGGTTGTTATTTCACAACAGCACCTTATACGGTCGCTCCTTATAACACCATAAAGGTTAACGCTACCGCTACGCAAGCAGTAAGTTGTTTTGGCAGTAATGACGGTGCCATGCAGATTAACCTAAGCGGATATACAGGAAACTATAGCTATGAGGTATTCTACAGCAATGGAACCTCAACTACGATTACCAATACAGGGGTTGCCCCTGGTGTATTGGCTATTCCGAATATGAGTGCCGGTAATTATTATGTAGAAATTACCGCTACCGACACTCCGTTCTGTGATACTGTTTCTAATACTGTGACCATTGCATCTCCGGCTGCAATGCTAGACTTGGTAGTGACCAAAAACATCCCTGCCAACTGCAACATTGGAGCGCAAGTAACCGTAAAAGCAAGTGGTGGAACTCCGGCCTATACCTATGCCTTTGTCCCCTCAGGAAATTTTGTCATTGCATCGGATTATAATGCTAGTGCGAGTACAACTTTAAACCCTGCAACCTACCCAGCGGATTATGATGTGTATGTTAAAGATGCCAATGGATGTGTTGAAATAGAAACGATTACGGTAAACGAGGACGCCATGCCTACCGTAAGCTTGCCAACATACGCTGATGACCAATGTACCTCTAACGGAAACGCTTATAGCTTTACCGCTACTGGTAATGGTGTAGCCCCATTACAATACAGTATTGGTGCCGGATTCCAGTCGAGCCCAACCTTTACCGTATCGGCCCCAGGAACCTATACCGTAACCGTAAAAGATGGCAACGGGTGTACCGCTACCGATACTATTGATATTCTTGCTCCTTTAACTGCAACGGCAGTGGCCGCAGTCCAGCCTTCTTGTGACAATAATGATGGGGAGATATCCGTGACCGCCAATGGTGGATCGGGGAACTACGAATACGAACTACAAGATGGTTTAGGAGCTACCTTAGTAGCCCAAGGCCCTTCCAATACCTTTACAAACTTAAGTGCAGGGGATTATACAGTAGTGGTGCACGATATTGCTTCCTCTTGTGAAAGCAGTACCAAAATCACCTTGGAAACACCTAGCCTGGTAGTGTTTACATATACTAAAGAAGACGTCTCCTGTAACGGAGGTACCGATGGTTCTATAGAAATTATCTTGGATGCTTCCAATGATAATCCGCCATACACCTTTACCATGGACGATGGGATTAATCCGCCATTCACACAAAACAGTAATATGTTTACTGGATTAAGTGCCGGTACTTATGACATTACCGTTACTTCGGATAGAGGCTGTGCTTATACGGAATCCATTATCATTGATGAAAATCCGGTCCTAACCGCTACGGCTACGGCTACTGATTTTGCCTGTGCCGCAGATAATAGCGTGTCTACGGCTAGTATTACCGTTACTGCCGCAGGAGGCACCGGTACCTATACCTATAGCATCGATGGAACCAATTTCCAAACCAGCAATACCTTTACAGTATCCGATACCAAAGCCGTTCAGAACTTTACAATTACCGTGAAGGACAACAACGGTTGTACAGAGACCACCAATGTGAGCGTTGATCCATTACCTAGGATTACGGATGTGACCGTGGCACAACAGACTGCCATCACTTGTAACAACGATGAGGTGGCACGGGTAACGGTGACCGGAGGATCGGGCGACTTTACTTTTGAATTGTTGCCAGGTGGTCCATCGCAGAATTTGACCAGCCAAACGGCCGACTTTAACCTTAGCGTTCCGGGAGATTATACTTTTAGGGTAACCGATAATGTGACCGGCTGTTATTTTACTACGGCTCCTTATACCGTTGCTCCTTTTAACACTATTAAAGTAACCGCTTCCGCTACGCAAGCAGTAAGTTGTTTTGGAGGAAATGACGGCGCTATGGAGATTAACCTAAGCGGATATACTGGCAACTATAGCTATGAGGTATTCAGAAGCAACAACACCTCAACGGGAATCACCAATACAGGGGTTGCCCCAGGTATATTGACCATTCCGAATATGAGTGCCGGTAATTATTATGTAGAAATTACCGCTACCGACACTCCGTTCTGTGATACTGTTTCTAATACTGTGACCATTGCATCTCCGGCTGCAACCTTAAATCTGGTAGCGACTAAAAATATCAACGCCAATTGTACTATTGGAGCACAAGTAACAGTAAAAGCAAGTGGTGGAACGCCAGCCTATACCTATGCCTTTGTACAGGACGGTATGGCCCCGGTATTAGCGAACTATACCGCTAGCGCTAGTGCTGTCTTAGATCCTGCTACAAACCTTAACTGGGATGTGTGGGTAAAAGATGCTAATGGATGTACCTTTATGATCGATGTGGTTGTTGCAGAAGATTCTATGCCTACCGTAACGGCTCCAGCCTTTGCTGCAGATCAGTGTACCTCTGGCGGCAATTCCTATAGCTTTACCGTTGCAGGAACAGGTGTAGCTCCGCTACAATACAGTATTGGCACCGGATACCAGACTAGCAATACCTTTACCGTATCGGCCCCGGGAACCTATACCATAACCGTTAGGGATGCCAATGGATGTACCGCTACCGATACAATCGATATTCTTGCTCCTTTAACTGCAACGGCAGTGGCCGCAGTCCAGCCTTCTTGTGACAATAATGATGGGGAGATATCCGTGACTGCCAATGGTGGATCGGGGAACTACGAATACGAACTACGAGATGGTTTAGGAGCTACCTTAGTAGCCCAAAATTCTTCCAATGCCTTTACAAACCTAAGTGCAGGGGATTATACAGTGGTGATCCATGATACCGCTTCAGGATGTAACAGCACTACCGATATTTCTTTAGAGGCTGCCACCCCGGTAAGCTTCACATGGAACAAAGAAAACGTATCCTGTAACGGAGGTACCGATGGTTCTATCGAAATTATCTTGGATGCTTCCAATGATAACCCGCCCTACACCTATACAATTTTTGATGGTACAACCACTACCACCCAAAACAGTAATCTGTTCAACGGATTGACTGCGGGCAATTATGATATTACCGTAAGATCTGATAGAGGGTGTGTGCTTACAGAAAGAATTATAATTACAGAGCCATTACCGCTTTCCATGACTACTAGTCAAACCGATTTTAGCTGTAATGCCGACAATTCAGTATCTCAGGTAACGATTACGGCAAGCGCGAATAACGGAACCGCTCCTTATTTCTATAGCATTGATGGTATCAATTTCTTTGCTACCAATAGCTTTAAGATAAAAGATACCGGAATGGTCCAAAATATTACCCTATCGGTAAAAGACCAAAACGGTTGTATGGTCACAGAGAGTTTAACGGTTAATCCATTGCCAAAAATTACGGCAGTAGACGTTGCCCAAATCACTGCAATAAGCTGTACTAATGCTGAAACAGTTCGTTTGACGGTTACTGGAGGATCGGGCGACTTTACATATGAACTGTTACCTAACGGTCCGTCGCAGAATGTGGTGAGCCAAACGGCCGACTTTGATCTAACGACCCCAGGGACCTATGTTTTCCGAATCACCGATAATAGTACTGGCTGTACCTTTACCACGGCTCCTTATGAGATAGAAGCTTATGATACCATCGATGTGTTGGCCACGGCCACAACACCAGTAAGTTGTTATGGTGGTAATGACGGTGCCCTAGAAATAAATATTAGCGGTTATTTCGGTGCCTATTCTTATGAGGTCTATACGACTGCAGGTATTCAAATAGTAGCGGCAACGGCTGCCAATACCAGTACGAATCCGTTAACCATCGGTGGTATCCCGGCAGGAAATTATAGGGTGATCATTACGGCTACAGAGACTCCTTTCTGTACCACCACATCCAATACGGTCACTATTGCATCGCCAAACAGAGCCTTAGCAATATCGACCAATATTTCGGCGCACTTAACCTGTACCGAGCTTGGTGAAATTACGGCCAATGCCAACGGGGGATGGGCCAATTATACCTATGCTATTGCGCAGGGAACAGCGCCAGTGGCCTCCGATTTTACTACAAATAATGTGTTTAGCGGACTATCGGCAGGCACCTATGAAATCTATGTCAGGGATCTAAACGGCTGTGAAGTATTTAGGACAGAGACCTTGGTACAACCAGCCCCTATTACTGCCACGGCCACGGTAAATGCCAACAATTTATGTACAGGCGATTTCGCTGGCTCTATTACCGCCAATGTTTCTGGAGGAGGAAGACCGGCCATAGATGCTACGGCCACTTATAATTATATCCTCAACTATTTGGACATGGGGTCCTCCTCTGCTCCACAGTTGACAAATACCTTTACTAATTTGCCCGCCGGTAACTATTCTGTTACGGTAACCGATGGTTGGAACTGTGATGTTACCACTTTAGCGGTACTCATTAGCGAACCGGCAAAAGTAAGGGCTTCCCTTGCCATCACCAATGTAAACAGCTGTACGGTAGGTGCAGACCTTAGGTTGACGGCAACAGGAGGAACAGCTCCTTATAGCTACAGCACAACCGCTTCTGGAGTATTTACCCCAATGGCCGGAAATTCCGTAAATATTACAAATCAAGCCGTTGGTTCGTACCAATACTTTATAAAAGATGCTAACGGATGTGTTTCTACAATTTCAAATAAAGTGACCATAGATGCCATTCCTAGCTTGCAAATTAAAGCAAGCTCCGTAGTCGATGTAAGTTGTTTTGAAGAGACTACCGGTGTAATACAGGTAAAGGCCATTGGAGGTTTGGGCAGTTATACGTACTCCCTATTGGCTCAAGACCAATTGACGGTTGTAAGAGGTCCGCAAACCAATACCATCTTTAATAATTTGGCCGCAGGCACTTACTATATCCAAGTAGACAGCAAGGATTGTACAGATAGGGTACAAGTGGCTATTAGCGAAGGAAATCCTTTGACCACCAACACCCCTATTGTAACCAATCCTATGTGTGACGATGGTTATGGAAGTATTGAAGTAGGTTTAACGGGCGGAACCGGCGTGTACCAATATGCCATATCCCCAAATTTAAACCAGTTCGATACTAAAAATAAATTCACTGATCTGGCACCGGGATCTTATACGGTCATTGCCCAAGATTCCAAAGGTTGTAAACCATTTGTCTTCAATTTCGATATTGTGGCGCCCCAACCATTAGAAATGAGCGCAACTGCGGTAGCCCCAGAACTATGTGTAGGCAGTGAAGACGGTTCTATTACGGTTAACATCCAAGGTGGTACGGCCCCATACAGAACCAGTATCAATTCTATGTCAGAAAGCGACTTCGTGGTGGGCAGAACCCAGTTTAGCAATTTGGCCAGCGGTACCTATGCCATCCTTGTTAGGGATGCTCAGGGATGCGAGACCAATATAGCGGTGACCATAGAAGCAGGCGTAAATTTAAATGCAGCCATCACCCCTTCTTATGGATGTGAGGACAACGGTCCTACTAACGCTATTTCCTTGATGTTAGAGGACCCAAGCGTTGCTCCTGAGGTTATGTATGCCCTAGACTCCACAGATCCGGCAGACATGGTCCTAGAGCCTAATTTTGCCAACATGACCCCAGGGAAGCACTATATAGCCATAGCCCATAGCAATGGATGTATACAAACGATCGATTTTGAAATAGACCAGATAGATCCTTTGACACTCGCGTTGGAACAAAAGACCATCAACCAAATTACGGCCAGCGCCAGTGGTGGATACCCAGAATACACTTACCTGTTCAACGGTAAGGAAAGTAGTAGCGGAAACACCTTCTACATAAGGGAAACAGGGACTTATACGGTGACGGTGATCGATGATAACGGTTGCGAAACCTCTGCCGATATCTTTATGGAATTCATTGATATTGAAATCCCGAATTTCTTTTCGCCAAATGGCGATGGCCAAAACGATTTCTGGGCACCGAGGAATTTAGAAGGCTTCCCAAAAATACTAACAGTAGTATTTGACCGTTATGGTAGGAAGGTTTACCGAATGGGTGCCAATGATAAAGGTTGGGACGGACTTTATAAAAATACCGAACTGCCATCAGGAGATTACTGGTATATCATTAAACTCAAGGGAGAAAATGACGATAGAGAGTTTGTAGGCCATTTTACCCTGTATAGATAAAGAATTTAATTTTCAAGACTAATGATCAAAAGAGTAATACCCCTGATGTTTCTTTTAAGTATCCTAATCTCATCAGGACAGGAACTTAATTCGCCCCAACTGTCGCAATATTTAGCGGACAACCCCTTTGTGCTCTCCCCTACCTATGCCGGAATTGGCGATCATATAAAGATCCGAATAAATGGCCTGGCACAATGGGTAGGGATTAAAGATGCCCCAAGGACCCAATCTTTTGCGGGCGATATGAGGCTTGGGGAAAAATCTGGGGTAGGACTCTTTTTATACAACGATTCTAACGGTTATACCAAACAAAAGGGAGCCCGACTTTCTTTTGCACACCATTTGACCCTAGACCGGTACGAGGACGAATTTTTATCCCTTGGTGTCTCCTATAATTTTAACCAGTTTAGGATAGATATAGAAAAATTTACCGATGCCGGCTTCGATGCCGCAGTAACCAATGATAGGGCTACCAACAACCACAATTTTGATATAGGAGTCCTTTATCGCAAAAACAACTTTTATTTTAGCCTCAATGCCTCTAACCTTATCAATAAGGACATCGACCTCTTCGATCCCATTTATGAACCAAATGGACTCAGGAACTATTATGCCTATACCGGATATCGTTATAGAGAATCCAAGGCCAGTAATTTAGAAATAGAACCTTCCATACTCTATAAGCTTTTTGAGAGCGATGGTAGGTCCGAAGCAGATTTAAACGTGAAATTCAGATGGTACGATTTTCAAGATTATTACTATGCCGGTCTAAGCTATCGGTTTTTGAACGACCAGATAGGAAAACCACACTATGTGGCCCCTCTGGTAGGCCTTAAAAAAAACAATTTCTACTTTGGTTACTCCTATCAAATTATTTTAAACGAAATTTTAGGATATAGCACCGGAACCCACGTTATTACCATCGGTGTAGATTTATTCCAAGGTATTAGCAACTGTAGGTGTACTTATTAAGAGCAGCTAATAACAAGTCTAGCCTATTTTAAATTAGCGCATTTTATGACCCACAACTAAAAGGATTGCAGTAAGTTTGTAAAAATTTTTTGTAACGTGGGAAAGGTAGAAGTTAGTAATATAAGGGTATATGCCCATCATGGCTGTTTAAAGGAAGAAACTATAATAGGGAGCGATTACCGTGTTGATGTTGCCGTTAAGGCCTCGCTAAAAAAGGCTTCGAAATCTGATGAACTGGTACACACGGTCGATTATGTGCTGATCAACCATATTGTAAAGGAAGAAATGAAAGTCCCTTCCAAACTTTTAGAACATGTGGCCGAAAGAATCATAAAAAGAATTTTCAAGGAAAGTAAGATGGTAACGAGGGCCAAAGTAGCTGTTACCAAGATAAATCCGCCTATCGGAGGCGATGTTGCCGAGGTTACGGTAACAATAAAATCTAAAAGATAGTGATTTTAAGTTTTTGATAGTTAAAAAAATTATTACATTTGCAGAACGAAAGGGCATTGTGGCCGAGTGGCTAGGCAGAGCTCTGCAAAAGCTTGTACAGCGGTTCGAATCCGCTCGATGCCTCTCTAAAACCTTAACTTTAATTAGTTAAGGTTTTTTTTATGCCTTTATTTTATGGGCGTTCCCCTATCGGGTCGCTCTTTCCGCTATATCTTTTTTAAACGCCTGCACCGTCCAAAAAAGGATGCCGCTGCAAAAGCTAACGCGACAATCAATGAACAATAATCAATTTGGCAATAAACAATGTTAAATGCGGGCAACACTAATCAGGGAAGTTCACTGGATAAAAGAAAAGAGAAAAGAGAGGACCGCTCGGAAAATGCAACCACTTGCATTTGTAGTAAGGGGCCAAATCAATTTCCTATAAGCAGTAGACAATGCTTAAATGAGGGCAACACTAATCAACCAAGTACATGATATTTGTTAGGAAGTTATTTTTGTTATCGATTATGATGGATGAAGGGTGGGTTCAGTGAACTTTAACCAATCGGTACATTTTCACATTGCTACATTAAACAATTGCATTTTTCACATTGTTAATTACTAATTGTTTATTGTTCACTGAAAAAAGCGTTAGGGACCGCGGCGGCATCCCCGCAGCGCAGCAAGGGATATAGCCAAGGGCCCGCCCGACGAAGGAGGGAACGCCCAAATAATAATGCTGAAAACAAGGGGAGCAGGAGAAAAAAGGACGGATTTAGAACAGCGCGACACCTTCCTTCTCAACTAGGAAACAGTGGCGAACCCTACCACCTATTATTCTTTCATGAGTTCTATTCCTTTTTCGATATTTAATTTGTCCTTGGGCAAGAATCCCTTGACAATCAATACCAATCCACAGAGGATCAATATAATTCCCAGGCCTTTTTTTACCATAAGGATTCGTTTTGAAGTCAGGTTTTTACGCAGTTGTTTTGCCAACAATATTTTTACGAGATCGGTAATAAAATAGGACGCCAGCATAGCGCCAAAAAATACCCAGATACGTTTGGGATCGTTGTCCAAACTCGGTCCTACGACAATAATAATTCCAAGCCAAAACACCAAAACGCCGATATTGATAAAGTTCAATAAAAACCCTTTGACAAACAAACTGACATAATCGCCTTTGGTAACCTTTATTTTTTTGTCCTTGTGCTTGGCAGTTTTCTTTAAAATATTGGTGAGTCCGTATACCAGTAAAATAACCCCTCCAAAAACATACAGTCCCGGTTGATTGCTCAGGTTTTCCAACAGTTGAAAACTACTAAAATATGCCGCTGTTATAAAAAGAACGTCGGCCACTATCACTCCTATATCAAAACAGAGGGCTGCTCTAAAACCCTTTGTTGCACTCGTCTCTAGAAGCACAAAAAAAACAGGACCCACCATAAAACTTAAAAAAAAGCCTAGTGGTATCGCTGCCTGTACATCTTCTATCATAAAATTTAAATTCTTTACATTTTGGTTATTTTACCACCAAAAACGGTTTTCTCATCCATTTTAGCGGGTTTCCCGTACACCAAAACCTCGCCTCCAGCTTTTACGGTAGCCTTTACATAGTCCGTAGCAAATACGTCGGCCCTAGAACCAGCATTGACATTGACGGTACTGAATTTTGTATTGAAATTTTTCCCGTAATAGCTACCGCCAGTATTTATTTGGATATCCTGATTGTACGATTTTCCACTGGTTGTAATAATTCCCCCGGTAACCGCTTTTATCAGTAATTGTTCTACTTGGGCATTTATATTTAGCTCTCCCCCTTCTTGTGCCTTTAGTTCTAAAACCTTTTGTTTTATAGGCAGTTCACAAGAAATACGGGCATCTTCATTGACGTCGATAACCAGCAATTCCCCCGTATAGTACAAGTTTACAAAGGTACGATAACCACTAAAAATTTTCCCTACCTCCATGCGGAGTTTTAAAACGCCCTCATTGTTTACGATGGCTACCTTGGTGGTATTGGCCCCGGTTATGACGGCCTTGTTCACATCTGCTTTAATGAGGTTTACGGACAAGCCATCAAAAGCTTTTATTTCGGAGAAGGCTTGTAATTCCTGAATTACTTTTTCATTTTGGGAACAAAGGGTTTGAAGACCACACCCAAGGGCTAAAAAACATACGATTATTTGTTTCATCTGCTTAAATCTATAGTTTTAATAAGCCGTAAACCCAAAACGTAGTTTACGACCAATCTGCTGTAGACATCACCTGGAAACAAGATGTACTAAAAAATCTTGCTCCAGGTGTAATCCTTCCATTTTTAAACAAATTCTATGCGAACAAAATTTATTTATTTTTTCCTAGAAGCGAAAAATCTAAATGTCGTTTAATTAGATCGGAGTTCTTTACCATCACGATTACCTCGTCTCCTAATTGGTAGGTTTTTTTGTGTCTTTCCCCTACAATGGCGTATTCCTTTTCATCAAAGGTATAATAATCATCTTTGATATCCCTAATGCGGATCATTCCTTCGCATTTATTTTCTATAATCTCTACATAGAGTCCCCATTCGGTGACCCCAGAAATTACGCCAATAAATTCTTTGTCCTGGTGATCTTGCATAAACTTGATCTGCATATATTTTATAGAATCGCGTTCTGCATTGGCGGCCAAACTTTCCATGTCTGACGAGTGTTTACATTTATCTTGGTAAACATCTTCCTTTGCCGAAGCACCCCCATCCAAATAATGTTGCAGCAATCTGTGTACCATCACATCTGGGTACCTTCTAATGGGCGAAGTAAAATGGGTGTAATAATCAAAGGCCAATCCGTAATGTCCAATATTGTCCACGGTATAGATTGCCTTGCTCATACTTCTAATGGCGAGGGTATCGACCAAGTTTTGTTCCTTGCGTCCCTTTACATCTTCCAGAAGCTTATTTAGAGAGCTGCTAATAGATTTTCTATCTTTAAAGTTAAGGGAATGTCCAAAACGGGATACAATGCCGTTAAGGGCCATTAATTTATCTTCATTGGGTTCGTCGTGCACTCGGTAGACAAAAGTTTTTTCCGGTTTTGGCTTTCCAATAAATTGGGCAACTTTTCTATTGGCCAATAACATAAATTCCTCGATCAGTTTATTGGCATCCTTGGCTTCTTTAAAATATACGCCTACCGGTTCGCTATTTTCGTTCAGGTTAAACCGCACTTCTACTTTATCAAAAGAGATGGCTCCTTCACGCATGCGTTCCTTCCGCATAATTTTTGCAAGTCGGTCCATGGTCAAGGTTGCCGCAACGACCTCTTCACTGACACTGTATGCTTTTTCGCGAATCGAAATTTCTTCCGGAATATTTCCGTTTTGATTTTCGATAATATGCTGCGCCTCTTCGTAGGCAAAACGTTCGTTAGAATTAATGACCGTTCTTCCAAACCACTGATCTTTTATCTGGGCCTTGTCATCAATTTCAAAAATTGCGGAGAAGGTATATTTTTCCTCATTGGGTCTCAGCGAACATGCATTGTTCGATAAGACTTCCGGGAGCATGGGTACTACCCTATCGACCAAATAAACCGAAGTGGCCCTGTTGTAGGCTTCCTCGTCCAAAATAGAATCTGGCGTTACGTAATGGGAAACGTCGGCAATATGGATTCCGATTTCATAATTTCCGTTCTCCAAAATTTTAAAGGAAAGCGCATCGTCAAAATCCTTGGCATCTTTTGGGTCAATCGTAAAAGTAAGGGTGTCTCGTAGATCCCTTCTTTTTTCTATTTCCTCTTTTTTAATGGAAGTGTCCAACTGGTCCGCGAACCTTTCTACTTCTACCGGAAATTCATAGGGCAAACCATATTCTGCCAAGATGGCATGGATCTCTGTATTGTGCTCCCCTGGTTTTCCCAACACTTCGGTGATGGTCCCAAAAGGAGAATCGGCCTTGTCTGGCCATTCGTCAATTTCTACAATGACCTTATCGCCATTTTCTGCCGTCCCGATTTTTTCTTTTGGAATAAATATATCGGTATACATTCTGTGATCTGTGGGACGTACAAAGGCAAAACTTTTTTGCATCTCTACAATCCCCACAAAAACCATTTTATTGCGACTTACAATTTTGGTGATCTCGCCTTCTAATTTTTTTCCTTTTCTCTTTGGAAAAATATACACCTCTACGGTGTCTTTATGAAAAGCTTTTTTTAATTTATTAAAGGGAATAAAAACATCTTCATCCAATCCCTCTACAATGATATAGGCATTTCCTCTTCCGGTGATATCTACCCTACCGGTATGGTACGATTTTGTAGAAGCAATTGCCTTGTAATTTCCACGGCTTTCTTCTACGATTCTTTTTTTCTCTTTTAGCGACACCAATTTTTTGATCAGATCATTTCTGTCCTTGGTATCGGTAAGGCCAATTTTAGCAGCGATTTGTTTATAGTTAAAAGACTTTCCCGGTTCCTTTTCAAGAACAGTAAAGATTCCTTTTGTTATTTCGTTGCTTTTATTGTTTTGACCCTTCTTTTTTCTCTTCGACATTAATACTTATTATTTGTGGAAAATTACGAATTATAATCCATTGTCCTATCAATACGGAATCAACTTACCGTAAAACTTCTGCAACGTTCTTATCAACAATTATATAATACACTATTTTCTTTTTATTAAATTTAAAAAAAAACTGGTGGATATTATAGTTTGTTAATAGTTGCAATAAAATTATGATTGGAAATTTGTTTTACAGTATCTTTGGACTTTATTGACAAGTTATCCGATAGGACTTTTATTATAAATCAAGTTCTTAACACAGTTATTAACATGTGTTGATAACCTATATTAACATGAATTTTTTAATAAGTAAAGTTTAAATAATTGTTAACTACGAAAGCTTATTGTTTCATAACTTATTATTAGATTTTGAGAAGTAAATTATATTATGATGGTTTTGTTTTCTATAGGGAAATATAATCGAGAAATCAAAATTTACTATTTACTTTTTATCATCAGCTTGTTAACATTAGTGTTTTAAGCTTAAATAGCTAACTAACAAGCTTTTTCAGATTTTACAAAAATTATGATGTTAACAACCCTATTTGTGTGGTGAAAATGGACTTAGTTGTATATTAGTAATCAGCACATAACATCAAATAACGGCCTATTCGGCGCCTTGTCAACCATAAATGAATGGAACATAAAAAAGGCCCAATATCTACAAAATATACGGTCTTGGAGCATTGTTAATATCTCTCAAAAAATCTTATTCCAAAACATAAACGAGTACATTAAAAATGAAAATAGCCATCGGTAACGATCATGCGGGTACAGCATATAAACATGCCATTGTCGAACTATTAAATTCGATGAAAATAGAGGTCATTAATTATGGGACAGATCAATCGGAAAGTGTTGATTACGCGGATTTTGTACATCCGGTTTCCAAGGATGTAACAGCGGGAACAGCCGATCTTGGCATCATCATTTGTGGTAGTGGAAATGGGGCCTGTATGACCGCTAATAAGCACCAAAAGGTAAGGGCGGCCCTTTGTTGGACAACTGAGATTGTAAAACTGGCCAAAGAACACAATGACGCCAATGTATTGGGAATACCGGCAAGGTATGTCTCTTTGCCGCAAGCACTGGATATGGTTACTACCTTTATAAACACTTCTTTTGAAGGGGGCCGTCACCAAAACCGTATAGAAAAGATTCCTTGTTTATAGCGTATTATAGATTTAATAAACTGATATACAGTTCTTTTGTGTCGATTTGATTTAAAAGAATCGTTCTGATAAAATTTACAAATGGGGTTCCCAGCTTTAGCGGGAACCCCATTTCTTATTTATGCTTATTCCTTATTGTTTTTAACCTTGTTGATAACCTGTTAATAAGGTGATTATCAATATGTTGCAACAGTTAATTCCACTGTGGTTAAATTCGGATGTTTTCCTATATATATAGGTATGCGATTAGATTTACTACCTTAAATAAGTTCGAAATTTCATTTCCTTTAAGCCCTTACAACCGCTCTTATCTTCTTTCTAGAGGAGGTATCCTATACAGTAAAAGGATAACTTTTCTGTGATACAATTATAGTTTTAAAGGTGTTTCCCAACCTATGGAATAGCCTGATAAACAGCCCTTGTTTTTAAACTTTTCCTTAGATTCAGTACAGGTTAATAGAAAGAAAATAAACCGATATTTAAGGTTTTTATTGCCTTAAAACCTAGTATAAAATCACCTCTATTTAATGCGCTTTTACCATCGAAACATGCGTTATTTAAAGCTTTTTTCTATCTATTTACGGGATATATTTTAGGTGTTTTTAGATGGAATAAACCACAATAAACAGTCCGTTTTTTGGTTAAAAATTGGCGTTATTGTGGCGCTGGTTTGGGGCTGTTTAAAGATTGTAAATGTTATTTTTATATACCAATTTTTGCAAAATTTAGCCTGGAATAGACGGATGATTTAGGGCCGTTTTAAGGAGATAATAGGAGGAGGGAAGCTGTAAATTTTGACGGGTATTGGCATTTATATTCAGTAATAATTTGGCTGTATGCCATTATTATTTTGTTTTAAAAACTAGATTTTAAGGGTAGTCTGGGTGGATTTAAAGGTATATTTTGCCATAAATAAAGAGTTGTATTTTTCCTTATAAAGCTTGGATGTGATGTATACTTTTAAAATTTAAGAAAGAATTTTGGACAGATATAGATGAATTTTTTATAAAAATATAATCTAATTATATTTAGTTTTTTATCAATTTTTAAACAATCTGTAGGTTCTATAGAGTGTGTTTCCAGCTTTTAAAAAGTTGTACAAAAGAAATTTTTTGGGCTATAAACGAGGCTTATTATTGAATAAATATAGAAACTATTGCTTGGTGATTCTACAAATAATTATGACATATTGACGGAAATTATCCTTCTGTATTTCACTTTTGTGGTTGATTTTTACAATTATTTTAGGTCGATTTTGGCGGTAAATGGCCTTTAATAATCCTTTATTTATATCCTTTTTACCAGGATTAAGAACGCATTTTTTACTTAAATACAGCAAGTTTTTATACCTATAATTGGCGCTATTTATCCCTAAAAACATCCCCATTTCATAAAATTCTTGGTGCTTTTTGAGCCTTAAAAAATATTATTTTATGCTAATTTCATGGAAGAATAGCACTGTTTTTACTAAGAGTTTGCCGCCAAAAATGGCCGAATTAGGAACATATATTGGACTAAAATTTATTGTAAAAAGCTTATTTTCGAAGCTTATATTGGCCTTTTTTTAGGTTGGATTGTGGCAATTCTGGGGGGAATTGTGGTGTTTTTTACAGGGATTTTAAGTTGTATACAATGGAATTAATAGGTGTAAATTTGGGCAAAAAATCGCCTTGTGGTTCCAATTTTGGTGCGTTGTTTTGAGGAAAACTAACTATTAATTTTAGTTCATTTTAAGGTATTTTGACCTTTAAATAAGTTGAAAATTTATGTTCATATAGCTGTTTTTTTATCCAAAAAACTGCTCGCATAACGAATTCTATTTTTCAATTTAAGCACTTTTTTAAAGCTATAAGATCTCAAAAATCTGGTCATTTTTAGTTCATATTTTAAGGAGATAAGTATGGTTTTTCGGAAAAATATTAGGTTTGAATAAGCTTTTTTTTAGGGTTGTATATATAAATTAAGAGAGTTCTAAAGCTTGGTTTTTATCCCAATTTTTGCGTTTTAAACAGTTTTTTCTTGGGCTGTTTTACGTAAAATGAACCTTAATTGTTAGTGTTTTTTAGGGTAGGTTGGGCGTAATATAAAGCTAAATTTTATGTTTGTACCGCTGTTTCTACATCGGAAATATTCTTTATTTTATTAAAATATCTGCTCAAATGAGCACTATTTTTAGGCTAAATATCCCCTGAAATAGGATCATTTTCTGTCCTTATTTTGGTTGAATAAGGGAAGTTTTTTAAGTGAGGTTTAGGTCTAATTATGGCTTTTTATAACGGTTGTATTTATAAAATAAATGAATTTCAATGGTTATATTTTATTCAAATCTTTAAGTTTAATACTGTCTTTTCTTGGGCTGTTTTAAGTAAAATGTACCTTAATTGATAGTATATTTTAGGGTAGGTTGGGCGCAGAATAAAGGCAAATTTTATGTTTGTACCGCTGTTTCTACATCGGAAATATTCTTTGTTTTACTAAAAATTTTGCTTAAATAGGCACTATTTTTAGGCTCGATGAACCCTGAAATGGATGATTTTCTGTCTTTGTTTTCAATGAATAAATGAAGTTTTTTAGATGATATCTAGCTCTAATTATGGCTTTTTATAACGGTTGTATTTATAAAATAAATGAATTTTAATGGTTTTGTTTTATCCAAATCTTAGCGTTTTATACAGTCTTTTCATGGGCTGTTTTAACTAAAACGAACTTTAAATTCAAGTATATTTTGGATTGGTTTTGCCTTAAAAAGAGTTGGAAATTTATGTTCCTACAACTGTTTTTACAGTAGAATTCTTTTTTAATATTTATCAAAATAAGGTCTCTTTTAGGGTTAAGTTACCTCTGGATTATAGTTGATTTTCGTTCTCATTTTTGATAAATACAAGAAATAATTTAGAAGAGGTTTGGGTCTAAACAAACAATTTTTCTAAGATTTTATTTATGAAATACGGATATTTTTGTTTTAGTTTTTGATCTAATTTGTACGAGTTAAAGGCCATTTAAAAGTTCTAATTTAATAAATGAGAGCTGTGATTACCTTCAAATTATGGCTTAAGTTAAACTTGAATTGAGGTATATATTAATGTTAAGACAACTAAATTCGTAGCTAATATTTTCCCCGTTCTTTATGTTTTTTTTAAAATGGGACTAAATTTAGGTTCGTAAATACTTAAATTAAGCCTAGGTTTATCCTTTTTTAAGGAATAGGCATGGAGTGAAGGATCAATGCCTATTTTTTTACCGTACACAAAGTTCTTTGATGTCGACAATTGTAAAATGATCTAAATTTTTGGCCATAATTTTTTAAAAGAAATCAATACTGTCCTAAATAATATTTAGATGATATAGAATTATCCATTCTAGGGCTAAGCTGTATCTAGAAAATAAGGATGGGTGTTCTTAGGGTAGATTTGTTTGCATTAATTTTAGTAATAATTATTTCTTTTTATTGGGCTTGCCCTTACTTTTAAATGTAACTGAAATTAAATGAGAAAATGTCCTCATTCCCAAAATTGTGCAGGTTTATGGAACCATTTTAGAATAGTTCCTAAGATTTTAATAGTAATAAGGGGTCAATTCATGAAATGTTTAACCTTGGAGTGATGTTATATGAAGGAAAAAATAAGACGCCTTGCGAGATAGTTTTGCACAAAATAAGGATATAGGAAAAAAAAGATCAGCATTTAAAACCTGGAATTCCAATTTTAGTAGCTTTATCATCTGATTGGTTAGAAGTAAAAATTTGGATATCATGAAACAGCTTATCTGTACATATATATAAGGAGTGGTTATGGAAATAGATATAAAAACGTTTAGTGATTTAAATACGGACGAACTGTATGACATCTTGCAATTGAGGTCCGAAGTTTTTGTGGTAGAACAAGATTGCGTATATCAGGACCTGGACGGGAAGGATAAAAAGGCCCTGCATATTATAGGGCGTAAAAATGATGTCATAGTCGCGTATACCCGTGTATTTAAGGCTGGGGATTATTTCGAAGAGGCCAGTATTGGTAGGGTAGTAGTTAAGAAGAACCAACGTTCTTATGGCTACGGGGAAGTAATTATGAAAGCCTCTATAAAAGCCATAGAAACTTATTTTGACACCAAAACCATCAGAATTTCTGCCCAGCAATATTTGATGAAATTTTATAATTCCTTGGGCTTTCAAGTTTTTGGAGAAGGCTATTTGGAAGACGGAATTCCGCATATAGGAATGAAAAAAAAATAGCCCTTATTTACTCGACAGGGAATAATTAAAGGGCTAATACTAAATCTTATTGTTGTATGGCCCAAAAAAAATACTTGGGCAAAATGTGTACAATTAGGGGAAATGCGGGAATCTACTAAATTTTAATAGGCGTTTTATCGCTTAAATTAATATCCTCGAGCATATTATCGGTAAACTTGTAATGGCCTTTGGTCGTAATAATTTTAAAATGATTAGATTTCATACGGCTCAACGTATCTAAAAACAACCATTTAGATTTTAGAAGAAGTGGTCGGCTGGATTTTAAGCTAATCTCAAAATAATACTTTTTACCATTTTTAGTGGCCACAATGTCCGGCGTGATTTTAGTGTCACTGCCCTTTTTTAAATAAGATTTAGGGATGTCATATCCTTCTAAATCTGCTTTGATCTTCTCAAAACCGTGTGCTTCTAAATGCGTTATCGATTTTTTTAAGAATGCCGCGTTTTCTTCTCTTTCTACTTGTACCATTGATTGTTTTTTAGTGAACTTCTAATTTAATTAAATTTACGTCCAATTCCTAATTTAACAGATTCATTAACAACACTTTAGTATCTGGTTTTATTTAATGCAAAAAAGCAGTTTCTCGGATGCCTTGCCATTAGCCTCCCATAAAAGAATGTGGCTAAGGACCTTAGGATATTAGCAGTATTTATCTTGTGCTTTTACCTATAGTGATCCCATGGTCTTAGGCTAATTAGGGCTGATTTTAGGTAGGTAGTAAATAGGTACTATTTTTTATTGAGCTCTTCCTAAATATATGAGAACCTAAGGATGCCATTTCTAAAAATACAGAAAGCAGGGAAAAAGGATATTTAAAGGATAATTTGAAGCAATTAATGTCTCTTTTGCAACCCATTATCATTTAATTTCCTATTTTTCAGAAAAGGAAATCGTTTTAAAAAATAATACACTTTAAAATAAGGAAAATGAATAAAAAACAAATTTACATTGGGGTACTAGGGCTTTTTTTAAGCTTTTTTATGTCCTGTAAAACTGAAATTAATAAAGAAGACGATACCTTGGACAAGCTGATTGGGGAAGTAAAAGAAAACTTTGCCCCGGATAAAAGGGTGGCATTATTTGACATTTCTTTTTCAGAAAATAAGGACGGAATTATTCTTAAAGGAGAATCTGATATGGTAGCCGCCGTGGATGCCCTTAAACAAAAATTAGACGCCCATAAAATAACCTATATAGACAGTGTACAGCATTTACCTGCTAGTTCCTTAGCAGAAAAGCAAGGACTTATAACCATTTCGGTGGCTAATTTAAGGGGAAAACCGGCACATTCCTCGGAATTGGTTACTCAGGCCACTTTGGGAACGCCCGTAAAAATATTAAAAAATGAAGGCGATTGGTTACTGATTCAGACCCCAGATAATTATCTGTCCTGGGTAGATAGAGGGGGAGTTAAAGGGGTATTGCCAGCTGAATTTTCAAAATGGAAAGCGGCCGAAAAAATTATTTTCCTGTCCACCATCGGTCATGCCTATACCGAAGCAGATGAAAGTTCGCAGGTGGTTTCCGATATGGTTGCCGGGGGGATATTAGAATATTTAGGGGAAGAAAAGGGATTCTTTAAAGTACAATTTCCCGATGGGAGACAGGCTTTTGTAAACAAAAAAGAAGCCATGGAGTACGATACCTGGTTAGAACGCTTAGATCCAAGTCAGGAATCCTTGGTCAATACTGCTAAAACCTTAATGGGGGTACCGTACCTATGGGGAGGAACATCGACCAAAGGGGTCGATTGTAGTGGCTTTACCAAGAGTATTTATTTTTTAAATGGGATTGTTTTACCAAGGGATGCCTCCCAACAAATACATACGGGGAAACAAGTAGATGCTAAAAAGGATTTTGACAAATTAGTACCTGGAGATTTATTGTTTTTTGGAAAACCGGCTACCGATACTACCAAAGAACGCGTCATTCACGTAGGAATGTGGATTGGAAACAATGAATTTATCCACTCTGCCGGGAGGGTACATATTAGTAGTATGGACAAGGATGCGCCTAATTACGACGCCTATAATTACAACCGTTACTTACGATCTAACAGATACCTAAATGAAGCTAAGGACGGCTTAATAGAATTAGTAAAAACTCCGGTCTTTAAAGATTAAAAGAAAGTAGTAAATCCATTCTCCCTTCAAAATTGATTTGAAACGGAGAATGGATTTTTTAGATACTATACCCTTATTGTAGCCTTACAAGGGCGGCTAGGGTAGTGCGGTCCTTATAAAAATACTGTTTTACCGGTTTTGACGGATTCATCGGCAGCCAAAACAATTTTTAAACTATTGACGGCATCCTGCAAATGTGCCGACACGTCTATATCTTCCCGAATTGCCTTTAACAAATACTCTTGTTCTAGCAGGCAGAGTCCATCATGATCGGGTTCATCTGCCGTAGGAACGACTTCATCTTTTTTTATAAATTCTCCCTGTTCATTTAATTCACTGTGATGTAATTTAAGGCTATTGGTTTTGGTATGCCCTTCAATATCTTGCGAGGCACCTTTGGCTTGGTCAACTATAGAAACCGAACCTTTAGGACCAATGACATCCTTAATAAACACGGCCGTTTCACTCATCATAGGTCCCCAACCGGCTTCGTACCAGCCTACAGAACCATCTTTAAATCGCACTTGTAACTGTCCATAGTTATACATAGATGAGTCTATCTCCTCACTGAGATTAACACCTATAGCACTTACACTAATAGGGTAAGATTGGGTCATTAGACACATAATATCTACATAATGCACCCCACAGTCAACGATAGGCGACATAGAATGCATCAATTGTTTGTGGGTATACCATTTATCGCCAGAACTTTGTTGGTTAAGGTTCATACGCATCACCAAGGGTTTCCCCAATCCACGCGCCATTTCAACAAATTTTGTCCATGATGGATGTACCCTTAGGATATATCCTACCACCATTTTCAGGTTTTTTTCTATGGCCAAGGCCACCAATTCCTGGGCTTCCTCTACGGTCAGGGCCAAGGGTTTCTCTACAAAAACATGGGCTCCTGCTTCCAAACTTTTTCGAACATATTGGGCATGGGTATCCGGATAGGTATTTATCGATACCACATCGGGTTTAGTAGTTTCCAAGGCCGTGCTAAAATCGGCGAAGGTAGCTAATCCGCCCAATTCTTTGGAGAGTCTTTCCCTGCTTTCCGGTTTTCGGCTCACCAAACCAACAATATCAAAATCTGGCAGTTGGTGATAGGCCCTGGCATGGGAAACACCCATGTTTCCGCAACCTACTACCAATGTTTTTAAAGTTTTCATGCGTTTTCTTTTAAATATTCAACGGATTCCACCTGCAAATTAAGAAAAGAAACCAAATTTAAAGAACCCTTTTTGGCACAATGGGCAATATGTGAAAAATTTGGGACTACCATTCTTTCTTTCATCGTTTCTCTTTATAAAAAAGTAGTAAATTACGACTAGTTTTTCCGTTTGTACTCAGATAGTTCCGGACAAATCACCAACCAAATAATAGGGTATAGGCGCCCTTACTTTATATAAAACCAATGCATCAATTTTTCTAAAATGACCAAAACTACCCAAACTACCACTGCGCTTTCCAAAAGATTATTATCCTTGGATGTATTTCGCGGGCTTATCATGTTTTTATTAATTGCCGAAGCAGCAGGCTTTCACCATAGTATAGGAAACCTTGCCAAGGAGTTTAATTTTATACAACCCTTTGCCAAACAATTGCAACATCATTCATGGAATGGGCTGCGTTTTTGGGACTTGATACAACCTTATTTTATGTTTATAGTAGGGGTGGCCATGCCTTTTTCCTTGCGAAAAAGAATGGCTAGAGACAGTAAACAACAAGTAAGGGCCCATATTGTAAAAAGGTGCCTATTGCTTTTTGGCTTTGGCGTATTATTACACTGTGTCTATAGCCATGCGCTAGTTTGGGAATTATGGAACGTATTGGTGCAATTGGCTTTTACCATTACCATTGCTTTTATAATTATGGATAAATCGGCGGCTTGGCAAATCTATTTTTGTGTCGGAATACTGTTGCTTACCGAAATATTATACCGCACCTATAACCCACAAGATCCTTTTGTTCAAGGGGAGAATTTTGGATCGTATATGGATATGATATTGATGGGAAAAATTAATGGAGGTGGATGGGTCACCATCAATTTTCTCCCTACGGCGGTACATACGATTATGGGGGTACTATGTGGTCAATTATTACTTTCCAACAGTACTTCTTCAAAAAATATAAAGCTTTTGTTGGTGTGGGGAGCTATTTTATTGGTATTGGGCTACGGTATGGATATAGTAGGTGTTACCCCCATAATTAAGCGTATTGCCACTACTTCTTTTACCTTGGCTTCAGGAGGATGGGCCTTGCTGACCTTGGCCTTGTTTTATTGGTGGATAGAGGTGAAGAACAATAAAAACGAATGGCTCTCCATATTTTCTGTGGTGGGAACCAACGCTATTTTTATTTATTTGTTTGCAGAAACGGTAGGAGTACAGTGGTTTAGAAAATTCGGACTTATTTTTACCCAAGGTATCTTATCGCCAATGGGGGTGGGCGAAGTGATCATTATGGTGATCAATTCCCTTTTTGTATTATTTATTTTCTGGTACCTGACCTATTTTCTGAACAAGAAGAAAATATACTTTAAGATATAAGCGCTGCTTTAAGAGACATCACAGATTGATATCCCTTCTTAATTATCGCAATATTTCCTGGTATTTGGCCGCATCGTTTAATAGGGCGGTAGCGGCCATGATTGCCTCATCATGTTTTAGGTGATAGTCGTAAAGACCTTCCCTATAAAAATATCTTTTCAGGATCTCATCCTCTAAATTTTTATGGATCTCCTTTTTATGGGTATCTAGGGCCGAAACTTTGCTCTTATCCATTTCTAATAAAAGGGTTTTGTAGGCGTCCTGTACCGACCCGTTAAACAAGGAACTATCTTGGTTGGCCATGGCATTCTTTAAAGCTTTTTCAGCCTTGGTTTCAAAGGTAAATCCACTTTTAAGGACAAAGTTTTTAAAGGCATTGAACTGGGCTTCCCCAAACTGAAAGTCGGCTAAATTTTCCAAGGTATTGTTGTAATAATAATCGGTAGCATAATCAAAGATCATATGTTCCGATAAAAGGGCTTGGGTGAGGGAATTTGTTTTTGCCGTGGCAATTTCTATATCTGGCAATACGCCTCCGCCATCTTGTACTTTACGGCCGTTTCGGGTGGTAAAATCGTTATATTGGGTGTTTCGGACGGCATTCCCGTCTTCATCGCGGTTCCAATAATCCAGCGATTGTATACACCTGCCCGAAGCGGTATAATAACGCGATATGGTAACCTTTAATTGGGTGCCATAGGTTAGTTTTAAAGGGCGTTGTACCAGGCCTTTCCCAAAACTACGGGCGCCTATTATAACGGCCCTGTCCAAATCCTGCAAACTTCCCGAAACAATTTCACTGGCCGAAGCACTTCTTCCGTTGACCAATACTACCAAGGGTATTTCGGTATCCTCCGGCTGGTTTTTAGTGCGGTATTCCCTATTGAATTTTTTTACTTTAGATTTTGTAGTCACCACCAGTTCTCCCTTGGGGATAAAAAGGTTGGTCACGTTAATGGCCTCTGTCAATAGGCCGCCGGGATTCCCTCTTAAGTCGAGTACAATTTTCTGTGCCCCTTCATTTTTAAGGTTTCTAAGGGCTTCCTTGGTTTGTTTAGAGGCTTTTTGGTTGAATTTTGCCAAAACGATATACCCGGTTTTGTCATCGATCATTTTGTAATAAGGGACGGCATCTACCTCTATGGCTTCTCTGGTAATGGTGGTCGTTTTTAGGGCTCCTTGTCTGCTATAAACAACTGTTATACTGGTGTTGTTGGCACCTTTTAAAAGCTCTCCCGCATCATCTTTAAAATCGGACAGATCTATGTCTCCGATCTTAATTATTTCGTCCCCGGCCTTTAATCCGGCCTTGTCTGCCGGATATCCTTTATAGGGTTCCATAATAACTATCTTGCCCTTCTGGCCGCGTACCAAAGCACCGATCCCAGAATATTCGCCCGTATTGTTAATTCTAAAAGATTCTACATCCTGCTCATTTAAGAATTTGGTATAGGGATCTAGGTCCTCCAACATGTTTTTTATAGCGGTATCCATCAACTCGGCAGGATTTGTCTCATCCACATAGTTCATGTTCAGCTCTTTAAAAAGGGTCGTGAAAATTTCGATCTGTTTGGCAATCTCAAAAAAATCGCCTCTAAAACTACTTGCGGTAACTATAAAAACTAGGGCTACTAGCGGGATTAGTATCTGTTTTTTAAAATTTATTTTCATCTGCCTTACTTTTATAGTTCTTTAAAACGCCAAATTTTGAAGAATGCCCTTTTATGGAAATATGAACTAAAAAAGCTAGTAGACAACCACATGCAGTGTGTTGTAATAAGGTGAAAGAAACTATCTTAGGCCTTATTCCCCGAGCTTGGATTTATTGAGTTCCGCAGAAAATTTCTGGATTAAAAGAACCATCGTTTCCGTTATTTTTTCCTGGGTGGGCATTTCCTTCCCAATATATAAAAACATTAACGCATAGTTGCCCTCTATGTTGTTAAAAAGAAGGGGTTTATTTAAGCGGTATGCCTCCCGTAGCAGTCTTTTTATACGATTGCGGGCTACAGCACTTTTAAAGTTCCGTTTGGAAGCGGTAACGCCTGCTTGCGCCCGTACTTCTTCGGGTAAGGTAGTTTCTAAATAAAATAACTTAATAGGATATTTCGAAATACCCTGGCCTTCGCTAAAAAGGCGTTCAATAAGTTTTTTGCTTTTAAGCTTTTCTTTTTTCGGGAATGTAAATGACATAGAAGCGCAAAAGTATAAATAATATTCTCAGCATTTATAGTTCCCGAGCCTCAACTTAAAAAAACTAAGCGCTTGGAAAACTCCATATATGAAGGGATTGGCTAATTTTATAAGGCCATGCCATAAATATTGAGCAGCCATAGTAGCAAGAAAACCCTAGGAAGCCCTATTTCAGTTCTTATGGTAAAAAAAAATCCGATTAAAAAACCAAAGCATTGGTCTTTTAATCGGATTTTAAAATTGCCCTTAGGAGTTATTCCTGTGGCTGGTAAACGTTGTTTTCCTCATTGACGTCTGCCATCAATTGAGAAGGGTCTATCACCACGGCCTTAATATTGTCCAAGGGTGTTTCTAAAACAAAATCATATTCCGGTTGTGCCCAAGGCCAGTCATTTAAAACCGTTCTTTTTAAGGTAGGATACGGATTTTCTTTTTCGCCGTACATCATTCGCAATGGGGCGTAAAAAGTTTCTTGAGTACCGTCGTTGTACAATACCAAAATATCTATTGGCATTGGCATAGCGCCGATACGCTCTAAAGTAACTACGGTTTTCTCGCCATTGGCCGCAACCTCTTTAATACCGTAATCGATGGTATTAGCGGTTTGTGTCCAATCTGTTAGGTACCAATCCAAATGCATTCCCGAAACCTTTTCGGCCGTTCTTTTTATATCATTGGGAGTAGGGTGCTTAAATTTAAAGTCCTCGTAATATTTTCTCAAGGTCTCCATTAATTTATCCTGTCCAATAACATATCCTAATTGCGATAAAAAGATAGCTCCTTTGCTATAGGCAGCAACGCCATAGGCAAAATTCAAATCGTATCGGTCAGAATGGGTAGTCTGTGGTTGTTCCTTTCCCGAAGCGACCAAATTATAGTATCCTTTATAGCTGTTTTCAAACGGATTCTGTTTGTTCTGGTCCATAATTTGGTTCATGCAAAGGCTAGAAATAAAGGAGGTGAAACCTTCATCCATCCATTCGTGTTTAGATTCGTTGGTTGCCAATATATGCTGAAACCAAGAATGGGCCAACTCGTGTACCATGACCCCTACTAGGCTACCAAAACTTCTGCCTCCGGTAATTAGGGTACTCATAGCATATTCCATACCGCCATCGCCACCTTGGATAACGGAGTATTGATCATAGGGATATTTTCCAATATTGTTATTGAAAAACTTCATGGCTTCGGCCGTTTTTGGCTGAAGTTTTTTCCAGTTTTCTAAGATCTCCTTATCGTCTTTATATAAGAAATGTAATAAGGGACCATCTTCTACCTGTAAGGTATCGTGAATATAGTCTGGATCTGCTGCCCACATAAAATCGTGAACCATAGGAGCTTTAAAGTGCCAAGTAAGGGTTTTTCCTCTTTGTCTCTTTACTTTTGTACCAGGGGCCTCATAGCCATGGCCTATCTCCTGAGGGTTTTGTAAATATCCGCTTCCACCGACAACATATTTCTTGTCTATGGTCAATTTTACATCAAAATCTCCCCAAACACCGTGGAATTCACGCCCTATATAAGGGTCGGCATGCCAACCTTCAAAATCGTATTCTGCCATTTTAGGATACCATTGGCTCATAGAAAGGGCAACCCCTTCACTACTGTTTCTTCCGGCACGACGTACTTGCTCTGGTACCTGCCCTTTAAAGGTCATATCAAAAGTAGTTTTCCCGCCAGCAGGAATTGGTTTTGCCAAGTTTACCACCAATACGGTTCCCTTTTCGGTAAAGGATACTTTTTCACCGTCTTGCGTTAAATCCGTTACCCGAAGGTATCCGATCTTATCGGGGGTTAAACCGGCGATCCTACTTTTGCCGTCTACAAACATCCTGCCATCTGGATCTTTAATGCTCTGTAAACGCATATCCATTTCGCTGCCAGGTTGAAAGGCATTGAAAAAAAGATGGTAAAACACTCGATCTATCTCGTCGGGCGAATTATTGGTGTATACTAATTTCTGTGTTCCATGGTATTGGTAATTCTCCACGTCCATAGCCACTTCCATGGTATAATCTACGTGTTGTTGCCAATAGGTAGTGTTGTTTTGTGCTTCTAGGGTAGTGGTTAACCCTAGAATAGCGACAATCATGCCTATGAATAAGCCTTTGTGATACTTCATGCTGATATTATAATTTAATTTTTCCTTTTGCAACCTGCTCAGCCATTATTAGAGCGTTGTAAGCATTCACCATTTTACCAGATTTAGAGATGTTCTGGAATTCTGTGGCTTTAGACTCCTCTCCAGATACCAATACTTTGGTAGTAGTGGTAAGACCAGACTGCATTAATATTTGCTTAATTTGTGGGGCCTTTAAGCTTGGATAGTAGCTCCAAACAAGGGCAGCTACACCCGCTACGGCCGGGGCGGCCATAGAAGTACCTCCCATAAATTTATATTCGTTATTTGGCATGGTAGAATATATTTTTGCACCTGGTGCAAAAAGATCAACATTTATTTTACCGTAATTAGAAAAACCAGCGACCATTTCTGATCCGTATTTACTTTCCAAAGCACCAACAGTAATAACGTTATCGGCCATTTCTGGTCCATTGTTTATTTGGTCGTTAGGGAAATTAGGGTTGTTCGGATCGTCTAAATCCTTCCCGTCATTTCCGGCGGCATGTATAAAAAGCACATCGTGCTCCGCAGCATATTTAATGGCATCGTACACCCATTGTGCGTTTGGAGAAAAAGGCTTTCCAAAACTTCCGTTAATAATTTTTGCACCGTTATCTACGGCATATCGGATCCCCAATGCAATATCTTTGTCGTATTCGTCCCCATTAGGAACCGCACGGATACTCATCAGAGCCACATTGTTGGCTACACCATTAGCACCCAAACCGTTATTGCGTTCTGCAGCAATGATTCCGGCTACGTGCGTACCGTGGCTTTCATCGTCTCTTCTGATATGCGGATTCCCGTTCCCGTAATTGGTATCGGTAATATCATAAGGATCGTCGCCAACAATTTCCCTACCGTTAAAGTCAACGTTTAGGTTGTAGTTAAGTTGGTCCGTAAAGTAAGAGATAGCTCCGTTAAGCTCTTCCTTTACTTCGGCAATGCTACCGGCCATGCTCAACATTTGCGATAAGATACCAAGGTTCTGAAGCATTTCTTCCTCTTCGGTTTCTATAGTGGCCAAATCTTCTTTGGTATAAATCTCTTTGCCCAATACTTCTTGTACGGCAGTATCGGCATTGGTCACCGCCTGCATTATTTGCTCGTAACGTTCCTTGTTTTGCATGGCTTTATTACGATCTGCCTCCAATTTTGCCTTGGCCTTGGCAAGAGTCGCAGGATCGCCCATATTACGGCCTACCATTCTGGTCATTTCTAGCTGTTCGTCATAAGACTCTCCCAAGAAATTGTACCCGTGGATATCATCTATATAGCCGTTGTTATCGTCATCTATGCCGTTTCCAGGAATTTCGTCCTCATTGGTCCAAAGAATGTTTACCAAATCTTCGTGCTCTAAATCCATTCCTGCATCTAGGACGGCAACGATTATTTTTTCACCTTTTTTGTTGGCAATTAGTTCTGCATATGCCTTATCAACACTCATTCCCGGTATGGTATCGGTCAATAAATTGGCATGACCCCAGTGTTGTTTTTGAGCCTCCGTTAAAGGCGTAACTTTTAAAGGTAAGGTATCAATGTTTTCAATAGGGGTAGACACCAAAGCGGTACTGCCACAACCCATCAAAAACAAAGAAGCCGAAAGGGCTACAAACGTGTTATTTAATTTCATTGTCATATGATTGTAATGTTAAGTTAGATTATTTTTAAAATTTATTTCTTTACGATATAGTGGCATAGGTTTCCCTTGCTCGACCATGTACAAAGGAAAAACCTTTTAGGATGGCGACAAACGGTTTAATAGTCCTGTGGGAATAGGAATTTTATAAATTTTTTGTGATGTCTTAGGGATATATTCGGTTGCCAATGCTCCTTGTTCAATGCAATTTGGAAAAATAGATTTTGCAATACTACTATTCTTAGGGTGTACTCTATTAGAGAACCCTAAAATCATTACATCACAAAAGGAAGCAAGGTAAAAGAATTTGCTACAACCCATATTATAGAAAAAGATTGTTAAAGGTATGAATTTCTTTTAACCGAACTCCTTTTTCGGTATGTTGTAAGGTACATAGTTCGTTGTGGGCATCGTGTTCAAAGAACAACAGGTATTCCTTGTCCACTGCCGTGTTTAAGAAGCTGTCTTTTTCCTGAAGTGTCAGTAGGGGACGGGTATCGTACCCCATCACATAAGGTAGGGGAATGTGTCCAACGGTCGGAATCAGATCGGCGATAAAAACCAATGTTTTGCCCTGGTATTGAATATGGGGCAACATTTGCTTTTCGGTATGGCCGTCTATAAAAAGAATACCGAAATTCAATTCGGAATGTTCTTTAAAAGAAGTTTCCCCTCTGTCAATAAACTTCAGTTGGCCACTTTCCTGCATCGGCAAAAGGTTTTCTTTTAAAAAAGAGGCTTTTTCACGGGCATTGGGAGTTATGGCCCAGTTCCAATGAGCTTCATTGGTCCAATAGGTCGCATTTTTAAAGGCCGGTTCATAGCCGGTTTTATCCTTGTTCCATTGTACACTGCCCCCGCAATGGTCAAAATGTAAATGGGTCATAAACACATCGGTGATGTCGTCTCGGTGAAAGCCTAATTTTTGCAAGGAACTGTCCAAGGTAAAATTGCCCCACCGATAGTAATACCCAAAAAATTTCTCTGATTGTTTGTTGCCCATACCGGTATCAATTAAGATTAAACGGTTGCCATCCTCTATTAAAAGACACCTTGCGGCAATATCTATCATATTATTAGGGTCTGCAGGGTTGGTGCGGTTCCAAATAGATTTTGGTACTACACCGAACATGGCGCCTCCGTCCAATTTAAAATTTCCAGTCTCTATGGGGTGTAATTTCATACAATATTTACATTTCCGTAAACTTTACGCAAAATAACAAAAGCATTGAGCTTTGTGAAAAGGAAATACTTTATTAGTTGTTTTTTAACACTTTGTGTCGAATTCCAATAAAATAGGTCATTCTAGGTAAATAACCTTCTCATTTGCGCTTATGCTATCCTTATAATGGAAGGGACGTTTGTGTCCGGTTTCCCCTATAATTAATACGGGAAGGATATCCCGGTGTTTACCGTGTTCCTTTACCCATTCCCTTGTGGTACAATCGATAGCCACTTCTACGGTATGCTCTTTAAATTCGCTGGCAGAGATTTTATAGGCCCAAGGTGCCAAATCGGTTTTACTAGCAAACATAGAGGAGGCATCCATAGGGGCTAGGAGGTCTAAACCTGCTCCTTCTTCCCCAGCCGATATTAGCACTATTTTATGAGGGATATAAAAAGAATTGTTTGCCAATTGGGCGGCAAGTAGATTAATTTCACTATTTCCGGTCAAGGCTATAAAGGTATTTTTGTTGAGGGCATTGGCCATCTCAAAAGTATCCTCTTTTAATCCGTTCCCATGTATGGTGGTGATCCCTTGTTCTATGGCTTCGTGTACAAGGTCTTTGTTAGCATCTATTAGGACTACTTCGTTGTGTTCCTGAAGCTGTTTGGCAATATACAGCCCTAAAGGGTTGGCACCTAAGATCACGTATCCTTTTCGTGCATCCTGCATTACCAATTCCCCTCTTTTTCTTAACCAATTGGTGGTCCAAGTAAGAAGAAATGGCACGGTCAGGGTGGTAGAAATGGCCATAAATACAAGGATCGAAAATATTTCTGTGGAGATGATTCCCATTTGAAGGCCTATTCCCGCGATGATTATTTCTACGGCTCCCCTACCATTCATTCCGGTGCCAATAGTAATACCTTCCCTCCAGCCATTGCCACTGGGCAAATAAAACAATGCCGTCCCCACAATTTTACCTATTACGGCGCCTGCAATAATTAGGACTAATAGCAATAGGTTTGTCTGAAAGACCTCCAAGCTAACATTAAAACCGGCCGTAACAAAGAATATAGGGGCTAAAAAACCAATGGAAACATCGTGGAAAACCCCGGTAACGTCTTTGAACACCTGTCGGGAAAAAACCCCGTCCCGGATGTAGAGTCCCGCCATAAATGCTCCCAATATACCGTGAAGTCCGGCGAGCTCGGCTAGTTCGGAAAAGCCGAGAACAATAATGACCATTATGGTAAAATGGACAGTGCGGTTTATTGTTTTTGATTTGGACAGCAACTTGCCCACTACCGGAAAAATATATATTCCGATCAGGGCGGAAAAAGCGAAAAAGATCATGGCTTTTCCGGCGACCCAGCTCAGGCTAGCCGCGTTTACGCTACCAACGTCGACATACCCAATGATTCCTGCAAAAATGATCAGGGCCAAGGTGTCCGATATCAGTGCCCCGGCCATGAGGACATAGGCAATTCTGGTATCTAAAAGTTTAAGGTCTACCAAGATTCGGCTTTTTGTGGCCAGGGAAGTCACCCCTACCGCAATACCTACAAAAAGGGCGGCAATTTTGGTGCCGTCAAACAATATTATCGTATAATACCCCAGTACAAAAGGCACTACAAACCCTCCAATGGCTGCCAATAATCCTGGCCAAGAGGCTTTTCCTAAATCTTTAAAATTTATTTCCATTCCTATATAGGCCATCAGGAATAGAATACCCACTTCTGCCAAGGTATTGAGGGCCCCAGAGGTTTCCAGAACCCCAAAAAGCCCTGGCCCAAGAATGATACCTATCAACAATTCGCCTAGAATAGGAGGGAAACCAAGCCGTTTTGCCAACATGCCCCCACCCCAGGCGGCAACTAATACAAGTAGAAGATTTAATATTTGTAGTTCTGCCATAGGAGTTTGGTTTTTAACACTCTAAGAAACTAAAAATACCTAAATATTGCCGAATGACAAAGCATGCCCAACAAATAGTTCGCCAAGCTTAATGGAATTCCTTTTAACAAGTAGGGCCTCTTGTTTGGCCTAATTAAGGGCTTTTCCGATATAATTTTATATAAATCAACCAAGGTTTTTTCTTTTTCGGGCAATATTTTTATTTTTTAAAACTTATATTGCTTCAAATTTTTTTATGGTAGAGCTTGCTGGAATTATTATACTTGGAATTATTGCCCAATGGGTAGCTTGGAAATTAAAGCTACCTGCTATTTTACCCTTAATTTTAATCGGATTATTGGTGGGGCCTATAGCCACCATGTTTACCGATGATAGCTCCAAGTTAATTGAACCTATATGGAACGGCACCAAAGGATTGTTCCCCGGAGATAGCCTGTATTATTTTGTTTCCCTGGCCATTAGTATAATTTTATTCGAAGGCGGACTTACGTTAAAACGATCAGAGGTGGCCAATGTGGGGCCTGTGATTACCAAACTTATAACCGTTGGTTCCTTAGTAACCTTTTTTGGTGCCGGTTTGGCAGCACATTTTATTTTTGGACTGAATTGGCAAATGTCCTTTCTGTTTTCTTCCTTGATCATTGTGACAGGACCTACAGTAATTACCCCTATTTTAAGGAATATACCCCTAAAAAAAGACCTTTCGGCAGTGTTGAAATGGGAAGGGATTCTTATTGACCCAATTGGCGCCTTGGCGGCGGTATTGGTCTACGAATTTATTAGAGTAGGTGGAGGTGGGGACTATACGGTGACCGCTTTAATAGAATTTGGAAAAATTCTGCTGTTCGGATTTACCTTCGGATTTACCTTTGCCCATGCCTTGGTATTTGTGATTAAAAACAATTTTGTTCCCCATTATTTATTGAATGTGGTATCCTTATCTACCGTACTGATGGTGTTTGTGATGTCAGACGTATTCGCACACGAATCGGGCCTTTTGGCGGTGGTGATTATGGGAATGGTAATGGGGAATACCGATTTGCCAAACCTAAAGGAACTCTTGTATTTTAAGGAAAGCTTAAGTATTCTCTTAATATCCATTTTATTTATTTTATTGGCGGCCAATATCAATTTGGCAGATTTAGAGCTAATCTATACCTGGAAGACCGTAACCTTGTTTTGTACCATCGTATTCATTATTCGTCCCTTGGGCGTATTCCTTAGTGCCACTAGGTCTAACCTAAGCTTTAGGGATAAACTGTTTATAGGATGGGTAGGCCCTAGAGGAATCGTTGCGGCGGGTATTGCTTCTTTATTTGGGTCCAAATTATTGGTACAGGGCGAGGCCGATGCACAATTTATAACCCCATTGGTGTTTATGATCGTTTTGGGAACCGTTTTGTTTAATGCAACGACGGCCAGGCTCTTTGCCAAATTAATAGGGGTGTTTTTAAACAAGTCCGAGGGAATATTGATTATCGGGGCTTCCAAAATTTCCAGGCTTATTGGGACCTACCTTCAGGATAACAACCGCCACGTAGTGCTGATCGATAACAACCAAAACAACGTTAATAAGGCTAAAAAACAGGGCTTAGAAGCCATCGCGGCCAATATTTATGCCGATTCCATTACCGATAATATAGAGCTTAGTGACGTAGGTTATTTATTGGCGCTCACCGGGAATTCTGATATCAACAATTTTGCCATTAAACACTTTAAAAAGGAATATGGGGAAAACGGGGCCTATCGCTTAATTAACTCGAGCGAAATGAACGACCCGGAAAAGAATCCCAAAGAAGGCCTGTTTTCGCATACTGACGATTTTATTAACCTGACCGAAACTTCTAGGAAATATCCTAAGATTAATGAAATTGAGGTAAATAACAAGGAGCATTACGATGGTCTTATAGAACTTTCCAAAGTAGATAAGGATATCGTGCCTTTATTTTTAAAAATGCCCGATGGCGAACTACGGATCATTTCGTCTTTTAGCAAGGAAATGGACGATATCACAGACGGCTGTATTTTGGTGTATCTAGGGAAGGAATTCGACTTGGAAGATGAACAGAAGGAAAAGGAACCTAAGGAAATAGAGGTATAGTGAATCGTAGTAAGGAGATCGTTTCACCTTCTATGCTTTTCAACTTTTTGGCAAACATTTATAATTTTTAGGGCGTTCCCTCCTTCGTCGGTCGGGCCCTTGGCTATATCCCTTGCTGCGCTGCGGGGATGCCGCCGCGGTCCCTAACGCTTTTTTCAGTGAACAATAAACAATTAGCAATTAACAATGTGAAAAATGCAATTGTTTAATGTAGCAATGTGAAAATGTACCGATTGGTTAAAGTTCACTGAACCCCACCCTTCATCATAATCGATAACAAGATAACTTCATAACAAATATCATGTACTTCGTTGATTAGTGTTGCCCTCATTTAAACATTGTCTACTGCTTATAGGAAATTGATTGGGTCCCTTACTGCAAATCCAAATCGTTTCATTTGCAGAGCGGTCCTCTCTTCTCTCTTCTCTCTCTTCTTTTATCCAATTGTGTATTGTTAATTTAAAATGACTGCAGCCAATGCCAACGCGTCAGCTGGCCCCTTACTACAAATGCAAGTCGTTGCATTTGCAGAGCGGTCCTCTCTTCTCTCTTTTCTCTTCTCTCTTCTCTTTTCTCTAATTGGTTATTGTTAATTGAAAAAGCGTTAGAGATTGCAGCGGCATCCTTTTTTAAAGGCTTGGGCCGTTTAAAAAAGATATAGCGGAAAGCACGACCCGCTAGGGGAACGCCCAAAAAAAAGTTATTCTTGGTACTACTAGCCTATTTTTGGCGATATAATGTTTAGCCCAGGCCTCAGTTTTAAGAGGTTTTCTTGCTAGGATGTGGTATAATATCAGAGTTAGGTGATTCGCTCCTAGGTCTTGCGCAGTAATGGCCACAAGGGCTATTGGTAGACTTTTACCCAGTCTATGATCATTTGTACCGGTAAATCTTCGGCGGAGACAGCGCCCACCCAAGCACCGCCCAATTGCATGTCGAGCATAAAGTAAAACGGCTGGTCAAAGGGCCATTGTGTGGCATCGACACCCTCTAATTTGGGATAGGTAAACGTTTCCTTACCGTTCAGGGTAAAGACCAATTTATCTGGGAACCACTCCAGGCCATAAATATTGTATTTTTCTGGCTGTACCGCCGTTGTGGAAGAATGCGGGGGCACGGAATTTTGTCTTAGTTCCAAGGTATAGTAAGAGTGGATGGTCTGGTAAATCTTATTTTCAAAACTCAGGCGTTCCATGATATCGATTTCACCGTTTCTGGGATATTTCCCGTATTTTGGCTGGTCTGCCAACATCCAGATTGCGGGCCAAGCGCCTTGTGCACTCTCTAGTTTGGCGCGGACTTCGATTTTACCGTATTGAAAAGCAAATTTTCCCTGGGTAGATACGCCACCGGTTAAAAAAGGTACGGTATCCTTGCTGCGGTCCGGATTAACGATCCCGCGCAGGTATAATTTCCCGTTCTTTACTTGATAAACATCTTGGTGATCGGACATATAATTGGACCAGTCCGGAGTACCCCTTTCAATAATATTCCACTTGGCAGGGTCTAGGAAATCTTTTTTGTCAAAAGATTCTTCCCAGATTAATTGCCATCCATCGGCATTGGTAGGAGCGGGGGTTTTTAAGGAACTACAACCGCTAAGGATAGAAAAAGCCCATAAGCATAGACCAATTGTTCGGAGGGTATACTTATGGGCTGTTGTCATTAGTCATTCAGTTTTAAAACGGCCATAAACGCTTGCTGTGGGATCTCTACGTTCCCCACTTGGCGCATACGTTTTTTACCTTTCTTTTGCTTTTCCAATAATTTACGTTTACGAGAAATATCACCTCCATAACACTTGGCGGTAACATCTTTACGCAAGGCTTTTATCGTTTCCCTGGAAATGATCTTCGCACCAATAGCCGCTTGGATAGGAATATCGAACTGTTGTCTAGGGATCAGTTCTTTTAATTTCTCACACATTTTTTTACCGATATTGGCGGCATTGTCGGCATGTATCAGGGCAGAAAGTGCATCTACCGGTTGTGCATTCAATAGAATATCTACACGCACCAATTTAGAGGTACGCATACCAATAGGGGTGTAGTCAAAGGAAGCATATCCTTTAGAAACTGTTTTTAGACGATCGTAAAAGTCAAAAACAATCTCGGCCAAAGGCATATCAAAATTAAGCTCTACCCTTTCTGGCGTTAAATAGGTCTGGTTCGTAATCTGTCCCCTTTTATCAATACAAAGCGACATAACGTTCCCTACAAAATCCGATTTTGTGATTATGGTAGCCTTAATATAGGGCTCCTCTACATGGTCTAATGTAGACGGATCTGGTAAATCTGACGGGTTGTTAACGATAAGGGCGTCTTCCGGATTTTTACGGGTAAAGGCGTGGTAACTAACGTTAGGTACGGTAGTAATAACCGTCATATCGAACTCGCGCTCCAAACGTTCCTGGATAATTTCCATGTGAAGCATTCCTAAGAAACCACAACGGAAACCAAAACCAAGGGCAGCACTACTTTCGGGGGCAAAAACCAAGGAAGCATCGTTTAATTGCAGTTTTTCCATAGAAGAACGCAATTCTTCGTAATCCTCGGTATCTACAGGGTATATACCGGCAAATACCATAGGTTTAACATCTTCAAATCCTCCAATAGCATTTTTGGTAGGATTGGCAGCATCGGTAATGGTGTCACCTACTTTTACCTCACGGGCGTCTTTGATACCGGTGATCAGGTACCCCACATCTCCGGCTTTTATAACTTGTTTAGGATGTTGTACCAACTTTAAGGTTCCTACTTCATCGGCGTAGTAATCCTTGTTGGTGGCAACAAATTTTATTTTCTGGCCTTTTTTAATCTCTCCGTTGATGACCCTAAAATAGGTCTCAACCCCTCTGAATGGATTGTAAACAGAATCGAAGACCAAGGCTTGTAAAGATTCGTCCGGATTGCCTTTAGGGGCAGGGATACGCTCTATAATAGCCGTTAAAATATCTTTGATTCCCAGTCCTGATTTGGCACTGGCAGGAATAACTTCTTCTCTAGAACAACCTAGAAGCTCTACGATATCGTCGGTAACTTCTTCCGGGTTGGCACTTGGTAAATCTACCTTGTTCAAAACAGGAATAATTTCCAAATCGTTTTCTAAGGCCAAATAAAGGTTCGATATTGTTTGGGCCTGTATGCTCTGGGCCGCATCTACGATCAATAAGGCTCCTTCACAAGCCGCGATAGATCGGGAAACTTCATAGGAAAAATCTACGTGACCAGGAGTGTCAATTAGGTTTAAGATATATTTCTCACCTTCATGTTCGTAGTCCATTTGTATGGCATGACTCTTAATGGTAATACCACGTTCCCGCTCCAAATCCATGCTATCTAATAGCTGATTTTGTTTTTCCCGGTCAGTTACCGATCCGGTAAATTCCAATAATCTATCTGCTAAGGTGCTTTTACCGTGATCAATATGTGCAATAATGCAAAAATTCCGTATGTTTTTCATCTATGCTGAATTATTTCAGTTCCATTTTTCAACGCCCGAAACACCAAGGGGTGCAATGGCATTAAAATCAACTGCAAATATAGGCTTTATCCATCATTTTTTTAGTAAAAAAGCAGTGCTCTTTTCATGGAAGATGGCAAGGCTGGTAAAATAAATGCTCTGGAAAGTGCCTAATCCTTTCTATTCTTTTAAATGAGTTAAATTATTGACAACGAATTAGAGAAAAGACGCTGCTTTCTTAAAATTATGTTATAAGTTTAGATTGTTGAAAAAAAATCAAAAACCCCCCTTATTTGATATTTTCGTGAGACAACTATTTAAAAATTACGTGTTTTTGTGGCTATTCTCATTCCCAATGTGGGGGCAAGAATATCAAATTTCGGGCGAGGTACGCCAAAAAGACGGGGAGAATATTGCCTTTGCCAATCTTATCTTATTACAGGCTTCGGACACTAGTTTTGTAAAAGGAACCGCTTCTGATGAAAACGGATTCTTTGCTTTTAACAATATCGCTCCCGACGTGTATTTTTTACAGGCCAGTTATATTGGCAATTCTTCCCCTTTTCGGCGCATAGAGCTGACCTCTAATACAGCCTTGGAAACAATATTTTTGGAAAATGAAATGCATGCCTTAGACGAGGTGTTCGTCGTTTCCAATAAGCCCACAGTGGTAAAAAAGGTCGATCGTTTGGTGTTTAACATAGAAAATACAGCGCTTTCAGAATCCGATATTTGGGAGGTTCTTAAAAATACCCCGAGTGTATTTGTGATGAACGAAAAAATAACCATTAAGGGAGAAAGCGGGGTGCAGATTTATATCAATGACAAAAGGGTACATCTTCCCCAAAGCGATGTGTTACAGCTTTTAAGCGGTACGGGGGCCAGTGGGGTACAAGCGATAGAGGTAATTACCACGCCACCGGCAAAGTACGATGCCGAAGGTGGGGCCATTATCAATATTAAAATGAAAAAGAATCTAGTAGCAGGGTATAATGGAGCCTTTTTTAACCGCTATGAACAAGGGGTTTTTCCGCAACAAATGTTGGGAACCAACCATTATTTTAAGGGAAAAAAGCTGGAATCCTCCTTTAATTATAGCTTTAACCAGGATAAATTTTTAACCCGTTATACCGATGTCACCTATTTTCTGGACCAAGGAAATGTGAGGGAAACATGGACCTCGGAATTAGAGTCGGTAGATAAACGCAAAAAACATACCGCCAGCGTATTTTTGGATTATCCCTTGGATGACAACAATACCCTAGCCTTTTCTACCATCGCTTCCTTAACGCCTTTAGGTGATGCCAAGGATTTTTCAGATACCAGGATCCGGGAGCAGGACAACCCTAATAACAACGGATTTTATACCAATATCGATTCCGAATCCGAAGGGATCAACTCGGCTTTTTATCTAGATTATGTACGAAAGCTGAACCCAGAAGGGGCACGGCTAAGCTTTCATTCCCATTTTACCTATTATCAATATGAAAGAGATCAGGGCTTGGCTACCGATTTCTACGACAACAATGGGAACACCGTCAGTGAGAACGACTTTACGACCACCAATGAGCAACAGACTGATTTATTTAGCCTGCAAACCGATTACGAATCGCCTATAGGGGAAAAATCGACTTTAGAAACGGGTCTAAAATATGCCCTTATTGACTCTGAAAGCCGCATTTCCCAAGAAGGCTTCGACAGAGATCAGCCCGGAATAGATCCTACCGAGGACGGGGTCTTTTTATACGATGAAAATATTTGGGCGGCCTATGCCAGTTTTCATTCCCAAGGCGAAAAATGGTCCCTTAAAACAGGCCTAAGAGCAGAATACACAACCACCACAGGCAATTTCAGCCAGTTGAGCAATAAGATAAATAAGGATTATTTAGAATTGTTCCCCAGTCTTTATGTGCAGTTTACACCTCAGGATAATCACTTGTGGGGATTGAGTGTAAAAAGGAGTATTGCCAGACCTAGCTACGATAAGGTAAATCCGTTTCAGGTCTTTCAGTCCAATAATTCTGTGGTAGAGGGAAATATGGACTTGCAACCTTCGTTTAAACATTCGGCAATTTTATCCTATACCTATCAGAGCGATTATACCTTTGAATTGTTTTATCGTTATCACAACAATATTATAAGACTGCTTACTTTTCAGGACAATGAGAACGAATTACTGCGGTTTAAGACTAGCAACGTAGATAGGGAGTTGGCCTATGGCTTAGATTTTATCTATAATAAAGGAGTGGCTAAATTCTGGGACACTTATTTCTTGGCCTCTTATTTTTATAGTGCCGAGCGGTTTGTAGATTTGGATTCCCAGCAGAAAATAGATCAGGGTTTGTGGACGCTCTTGGTCAAGTGGAACAATAATTTTTCCTTGCTCAAAGATAGGTCCCTCAGTGGAAATATTAATTTCATGTACGTATCTCCCATTATAAGGGGAAATTCTAGACAAGAGAGGTATAACGAATGGGAGATTTCCCTTAAAAAGACCGTTTTTGGGAAAAGAGGTGTAATAAGTATGGGGCTTACAGATGTTTTTAAGCAGTTTACCCTGCGGAATACCCGTAAGTATGGCAACCATTATAATACGTCGGTCTACCGACCAGATGGGAGAATATTCTCCCTTGGGTTCCGTTACAAATTTGGGAACCTTGGGATAAAGGATAACTACCGTTCCAAAAACGTAGAGGAACGAAACCGACTGTGACAAAATTTTAAAAAGCCGCTTCTAAGTACTTTCCGTATACCTTCTATAAAGCTATTGATTTTAGAGGTTTAAGGTGAGGCCTCTAGAGTACCTTATTAAAAAGAAACATAGCTGTCCTTCGCAGAGGTCAGGCCTACCTTACACAGTATTAATGTCGCGATGACCAGTAACCCAAGGGGGTAGTACCAAGTGTCGGTAAGGCTAAAGAGAGCTCCAAAAACGGGAGGCCCACAGGCCGCTATGATATAGCCCACAGTTTGTGACATGCCCGAAAGTTCTGCCGCTTCCGTGGTTTGTTTGGTCCGTAAGACCATAAACATCATGGCTAGGGTAAAGGCCAAACCAAGGGCAATGCCGATACTGATTACAGATGGGATAATAAAGGTGATTTTCCCAAAGATTATTCCGGCCAGGCCAAGGAGCAATAACCCAACAGTGACCCATACCAGGGCTTGCTGGTTTTTCATGCGCGCGGCTAAAATGGGGCCAATAAGCATAATGGGCAATTGGGCCATTTGAATAAAGGAGAGCATCCAGCCAGAACGATCGGCAGACATGCCCCAACTTTGTAGTATGGTAGGCAGCCAAGCGGCAAAACAGTAAAACAACAGGGACTGCAAGCCCATAAAAACGGCTATATTCCATGCCAGTCCCGATTTCCAAAGAGAGGTTTTCGTTGTGGTTTTAGGTTCAGATCTTACTGCCGAGGCTTTTCGGGCCTGTGGAAACCAAATAAGAAAGCCTAACAAGGCCAAAAAGCCCCATATTCCAATAGAACCTCTCCATCCAAAACCACTTAGCTCTCCAATTTGAATGCTAAATCCGGCCGCTAATGCTGAAGTGAAATTCATAGATACCAAATACACCCCCGTGACAATACCCACCTTGGTAGGAAACTCTTTTTTAATAAAGGCCGGCATTAATACATTGCCTACAGTAATGGCAGCCCCAATTAAGGCAGCACCAAAAAACAATAAGAATACATTGCCAAAAGACCGTATAAAAAGGCCAAAGGCCAAAACCAATAAGGAGTACAACAGTAATTTTTCCAACCCTATTTTGCGCCCGAGTTTTGGTGCAAAAACAGATAAAAAAGCAAAGGACATTAAAGGGATAGCCGTAAGAAGGCCTACAAGGGCCGGCGTTAGTTGAAGATGGTCAGAAAGTTCGGTGATAACCGGACCCACCGACGTAATAGGAGCCCGTAAATTGGCGGCTATAAATACAATCCCTAGAACAATTAAAACAAGCTCAAAATTTAATTTTCCATTGGCCTTGCTGGCCACCGAAATCCTAGCTTTTCCCTTCATCAATAGTTACATTATTTGGAAGGGGCCAAGGTATCGCTTATTTAGCTATAAATAGGCTATAAAAAGGTTAAGGCTTCCTTAATAAAAAACCTTAGGGTATAGGAAGTTAGGACCTAAGAACGCTCGTTTTTTTTATTTGCTACCATACCAACGAGAAAAGAATAGTAAGCAGTACCATCCTCGGTTGCAATAAGTAGTCTAAAAAGCCTTTAAATAACCATAATAACACCTGCTGTACAGTAAAATCCGTTTTTTTAGGCGAAGAAATACCTGACATTAATAATTTTTGGGGACTTTGGAATAAAAAAGGAGAAATGTAAGAGTTAGAGTGGTTATTTTAGTAAGTTCATGAAGCTAAATTCATTACAGATAATTATTTTTAACACGAAAAATATTATCGAGATAATACTTAGGAAAAAAACCCGTTTAATTCTTAATTAAATCTTAATTTTGTTTAGATTGCTACCTTAAAACCGAACTGACTATTGCCAAAAAACATCCTAACTCTAATTTTCTTATGGCTTAGTCCCCTTACTGTCTTCGGTCAGCTTTACAAGGTATCTGGGAAGGTACAAAACGAGCACAATGAGCCTGTTCCTTTTGCCAATGTATACCTTCAAAAGGTTTCAGATTCTATGCTGGTCAGTGGTACCTCTGCCGATCATAACGGAGATTTTATACTCCAAAACATTCCCCCCAACGCCTATTTTGTAAGTGTTAGTTATGTTTCTGAAAAATCCGATTTTTTGCCCTTGGAGGTCAATGAGGATGTTAGTATAGGTCCGCTTATTATTGGGGATCAAACCAAATATTTAAATGAAGTGGTTTTAAAGGCACCTAGCGTAAAACGACTTTCGGATCGTATGGTGTTTCAGGTAGAAAATACTAATTTATCCCAGTCCTCAGCATTCTCTATCCTTTCAAAAACCCCTGGAGTAATTGTCATCGGGGATAAGATTACGATTAAAAACTCGCCCACACTCATCTATATTAACGGTAAAAGAGTGTATTTGTCCAATACGGAATTGAAGGATCTTTTGGAAAATTATGCTGGTGAAAACATTAATTCTATAGAACTAATTACCAATCCTTCTGCCAAGTACGATGCCGAAGGGGGCGCTATATTAAATATCGTAGCGTCTAAAAATCTATCCATTGGGTATAAGGGAGAAGTGGGCAGCAAAATTACACAGGCTACCTATTCTAAATATGAGTTTAACACAAGTCATTATTACAAAAATGAAGTTGTTAATGCCTTTGCAAGCTATAGTTACAACCCCAAAAAAAACTATAAAAAGGACGAGAGTTATATCAATTTTTTTGACGGTAATCTGCCCGACTTTAGGAGGGAAACCGATTTTAGCAGCATTTCAAAATCCTATGCCCATAACTTTAATGCTATCATAGACTTTAAATTGAATGATAACAATCACCTAAGTCTGGCCGCCAACCTATTGAATTCTCCAAATAAGGACAACAACAATACGGTTACTGCCCGAGACCTGGACCAACAGGGCTTGCTGCAATCTTATTTTAATTCGTTTAACGATTTAAAAAATGACAATAGCAATGTGTCCCTCAATGTGGATTATGGACTTAAATTGGGCGAAAATGGCGGGGATTTAAAGGTGATTTCTAATTATATAGACTATAGGGATCATCAGTTTCAAGATCTTACTACCGATTATTACGATGAGGACGGTACTTTAATAGATCAGAATAATTTCAATGTTTGGAACAAGCAAAATTATAGGATAGGGACTGGCCAAATCGATTATTCCGTGGCTCAGGGCAATAACCAATTGGAGCTTGGAAGCAAGTATGCCGATATCAAAAGCAGGAGTAGTGTACGCTATAAGGGAACATCCCTGCCAGACGACATTGCGGACGATATCTTTAGTTATGACGAAAAGATTTATGCCGCTTATGCCAATATCGGGAATCAGTGGGACCCATGGAGCCTGGTTTTTGGACTAAGAGGAGAATATATTCAAATAAAGGCCAAGTCTATTTCTTTGGGAAATCTACACAAGGATAATTATTTTAAGCTTTTTCCAACCATGAACCTACAGTATGGCTTGGGAACCGATCATATATTTGGGATTAGCTATAAGAAGGCTATTGAAAGACCGCGCTACCAAAACCTGAATCCTTTCCGTTATTTTTTAAACGAAAGTCAGTATAATACCGGAAACCCAACCCTAAAACCATCTATAGAAAATAAGATAACCCTAGAGTACACCTATAACGCCAAGTATATATTTTCCTTCTATTATGAGCATATCAATAAGCATTTAGAAGAGTTGATTCTACAGGACAATATCAATAAAACACTCAATTCATCGGACTATAATATAGAGGGGAGTAGTCAATATAGTGCCGATTTTATCTTCTTCGATTATATAAAAGATTGGTGGTATATAAGTACTTATATGTCCGGTTTTTATTTTGAAAACAGCTATTTGTCCCGCGGGAATACAGGAGTAGTCCAAAAAAACAGTACCCTGGGGTATTTGGGACAGTTTTATAACCAGTTTACACTTTCTAAAGACCAAAGCTTTACCGTCGATCTTTCCCTAATGTATTTATCGGACTACATCATGGGGGAGCACAAATTTAAAAATCAATTTACGGCAGACCTTAGTTTTAGGAAGTCGTTCTATAAGAAAAGGGTTTATGTGAACCTGGAGCTTCATGATATTTTTAACACCACCAATATTCCTGTGTTTACCAAAAATGGCAATCAGGACAACGGGTTTATCTCCATGCCCGAAAGTCGCAGTATTTCACTAGGGGTACGCTATAAATTTGGAAATTATAGGTTGGTAGACAACCATAGGGACATTAGCCCAGAAGAGTTAGAGCGCCTAAAAGAGAAATCTAAACTATAATTATTTCATAATCTTCGAATCAATTCTTATTCCTATTGATATTCAATTGTTTAATTTTCATTAATTTTGCACTCCACAATTAAAGAAACAACAATTTGCCAAAGATAGGAGACATACAGTTACCAGATTTCCCTTTGTTGCTCGCTCCCATGGAGGACGTTAGCGACCCACCTTTTCGTGCGCTTTGTAAGGAACAGGGTGCAGATGTGGTATTTACCGAGTTTATTTCTTCGGAAGGACTTATTCGCGATGCGGCGAAAAGCATGATGAAGTTGGATATTTATGAAAAAGAACGCCCGGTAGGGATCCAGATTTTTGGAGCCAATTTAGACTCCATGCTACAATCTGTTGAAATTGTAGAAAAATCTAATCCCGATATAATCGATATTAATTTTGGTTGCCCGGTAAAAAAGGTGGTCAGTAAAGGTGCCGGAGCAGGGATACTGAAGGATATAGACCTTATGGTATCACTTACCGAAGCCATGGTAAAACACACTAAGTTGCCCATTACCGTAAAGACCCGTTTGGGCTGGGACAACGATAGTATAAAAATAGTGGAAGTCGCAGAACGATTGCAAGATGTTGGTTGCAAGGCCATCTCTATCCATGGACGTACCAGGGTGCAAATGTATAAGGGAGATGCCGATTGGGCCCCTATAGCCGCGGTAAAGAACAATCCACGGATGCATATTCCAGTGTTTGGAAATGGGGATGTGGACACTCCGGAAAAAGCCATGTTAATGCGCGATGAGTACGGTTTGGACGGTGCCATGATAGGACGTGCCAGTATTGGTTACCCTTGGTTCTTTAAAGAAGTAAAACATTATTTTAAAACCGGTACCCATGCCACTCCTCCTACCATGGAAGAGCGCGTAGAGGCCGCCCGTCGCCATTTGCAAATGGCCATAGACTGGAAAGGAGAACAACTGGGGGTTTTTGAAACCCGTAGACATTATACCAATTATTTTAAAGGGATTCCTAATTTTAAGGAATGTAGAATGAAAATGGTGACCAGTGATCATTCCGAAGATGTTTTTGCGGCATTTGACGAAGTATTGGAGAAATTTGGGGACTTCGAATTTAGTCCCGCTACCCATTAAAGACCACAGAAAAGCAAAATCTAGACCTGATATTAGCCGTAATAGCAGGGTTGCTTGTTCTGCTTTGAAAGCTATAAAAACTACAGAATATTTTAATAAAGGGCTTCTTCAATTGTAAGGGGCCCTTTTTTTGTTGCCGGGATATGGTGGCAAACACCTCACGCAAGCATATCATTTATAAAAAAACCACTGCTTACCCATAAGCAACTGTTAGCATGCCTCTGGCTTATTGTCACCCTTAACATCATTGCAATTTTCTTTTATTGTTCTTTAATGAAAGGGCACTTATTAGAAGTCCAGTTTTAGCTTTAGTGGCCTATTACAACACCCTATCTATTTTTTGTGAAATTCTTAAAAAAACCTTAAAAAATTAGGGATTTAGCCTTTTGTAAATGGGTGTAACTCATTATCTTTGTGGCCTTTCAGTAGAAAAAAATAAACAAGAAGAATCATACTAAAATCAGAGACTTTAGCTATAAAATTTTTTATAAAAGAATTAAAGCTGGTACAATATTGAATTATGGAAATAGGATCAATTCCATATTTTAAATCCTGAATAAACATGCGATACAGAAGCATATGTAAGGAATAATCACCGGCAAGGTGTAAAAATATCCCGAAAATAAGATAGGTTCACAGCGTAAAGGCCATTCGAGATTTAAACCGGATGCCAGGGTGGGCCTTTTGCTTTTTAGAAAAAAAAGATGGGTGTAGTACAAAAACACAGACTGTCTATAAACGATTAACCAAATTATTAACCATTATTATTATCATTAAATGAAAAGGAAACTCCTTCCCCTATTATTTTTTTCGATGTCTCTGGGCCTAATGGCACAAGAAGAAGAGACTATCGTACCACAGCCTGAAGTAGCTGAAATGGTAGAAACACAATCTCCAATGAATCAACATGCCATTGGTGTTAGCGCCGGATCTGGTCTAGGTCTTAGCTACTCTTACAAATTTAACGAAACCATTTCTTTGACGGCCCGTTACAACTACCTGGCTTTTGAAGTAAATGACTATGAACAAAGCATAGACGGTCAGAATTTATTGTTCGATGTAGACGTCGATTTCAAGAACATCGATGTACTAGTAAATTACCACCCGTTTAAAAATGCTTTTAAGATCGTAGGTGGTTTGGGATACTTTACCGATAGCAAATTTAATGTATCTACTTCCTTTAAAGAAAGTATCATTATTGGAGAGGTAGAATTTACCCCGGAAGATATAGGCTTTATCAGCATTGACTCTGCTTGGGAACAAGTTTCTCCATTTGTAGCCCTAGGTTTTGGAAGAGCTGTACCGAATAGCAGAATTGGTATTAGTATCGAGGCCGGAACCTATTATGCCCGTTCTCCAAAAGTAGGTTTAGATGCCACTGGGATCATAGAAAACACCAAAAATCAAGAAGCATTATTACAGGATAGCTTTTCTGAATTAAGGTTTATACCTCAATTCTCCTTTAAAATTTCCTATTCAATATAACAATACCATAAAAGATTAAACATGAAAAACTTAGGTAAAATAAGTTGTTTTTTGTTCGTATTAGCCCTTATGGCCTGCGATACCGATAAACTTTTAAGTCTAAAAGACGAATTTAAAATAGCTGTTACTCCAGATGCAGTAGGAGATAAAAAGGAACTCCATATTGTAAATGCCCTTAATTCGGAAACTACAGTAAACGATGTTAAATTAACCATAGAGGGCGAATATGCCTCAGAGGTATTTACTTCAGACGGATTATCGGCCCTTAAATTAGATGAAGGCCGTATCGTTATTGGACTAAGACATGGTATTACAGCTACTGAGGAAGAGCCTATCGTAGTCCTTGCAAAAATATCGGCAGAAGGTTATTTGGACAAAACTGTCGAAATTGTTTTCGATGGTACCGAGGTAGAATCTTTAAGTATCCCGGTCTTGGAAGTAGCCAACTTACCGTCAACTATAAAAGTACAAAAGGCAAATGCAGCCCTTTCTGCCAATAAAACTGCCGAAACTATTGCCGTTACCATAGCTTCTACAGATGAAGAGGAAGAATCCTTGGCGAACATTGCTGTTGAAGAAGGAAGTTCATTTGTAGATCAGGACGGAACGGTTGTCAGCGGTAGTGATATTGCTTTAAATGTACAGTCTTTTGAATTGGGTACCGATGCCGGAAACGACGATACCGGTTTTAGTGCTATCAACGAAATTGAAGAGATCAGCATTTCTGGTGATAACGTATTAGAGCCTTTTTCTGTGATTGATATCAATCCTACGGTCAATGGTAAAACAGTAAATTTATCAGAAGAGAATCCTGCTAGTATGTCGGTTGCCGTACCAGATGACGGCGAAGAGTACGAGGTGTATTTAAAGACACCTGGGAACGATACCCCAGAACAAATCACTATTACAGAAACTGGTGCAGGTGCTAAAACTGCCTCTGCAGCGCGTTTTGGTTTTAGAAGATATAGCTTTTCATGGAGATGGTGGGGTAGATATTATATTGTGAAGAGAATAAGAAGCCCTTATTGCGCATCTTATCCAAAATTTAACCTGGTAAACAATGGTCCGGCCACTCAGTACTATGTGAGTATTAAAAACGCTCAGGGAAATATTGTAAGCTCTAAATTGACTACGGTATTTTCTGGTAAGAACAAAACCTTGACTTTTAATAAACGTCTTGTTAAAAACAGAAATTATACCTTGAACATTACGGCCAATACCATCAATGGTAAGAAAAGTGTCGTCTCCCAAAGTATCAATTGTGGGCAGCAGTCTACTGTAGACGTATCGGTACCGAACGCCTTGACGGAAAATTTCGATATCCAATTCAGTATCACTTGTAGCAAGGCAACCATTACCTTGGACAATACCGTTATTTATTTCAAAAAGGCCACGGGGACAAATTTCTTGCCTTATGGGGTGGTTCTTAACGGCTTATTGGGTAAAACACCAAAATTAGAGGATAATACCGAGTATGTGTTCTCTTTTGTGTATCAACAAAAACGCCAAACAAATCCTATTTTAGGAAGTAGAGTTCGCGATATCATCGATTCGTACGATGTCAATGAAATTTGCTCTAAAATAGAGGACGAAATGTAGTTTTTTAAGGAAACTCACATAATTTAATACTAAAAAGGTTGTCTGTAAGGACAGCCTTTTTTTTTGTGGGCTAGGGATAAATTAAAGCCTTAGGATCATTTTTATTTGGGCGTTCCCCTATCGGGTCGCTCTTTCCGCTATATCTTTTTTACAAGGCCCATGGCCTCTAAAAAAAAGGATGCCGCTGCAAAAGCTAACGCGGAATTCAGTGAACAATAATCAATTAGGAATAGACCGCACGGAAAATGCAACAATTTGAATTTGGAGTAAGGGGGCGGTTGGCGCGTTGGCCTTGGCTGCAATGAGTTTCTTAAAAAGAAAAAACCATCGAAAAAATAAAACATCAACGATCACGGGACTAAACTTGCATTTGTTTAGTGTGTAGTAAAAAGTCACATTGGCTGGTTGTTCCCCGAGTTGATGGGAGAGGTGATGACTATTTAATAGTTACATTTAATAAGCGCTTCATTTTTACATTAAACAGCCCTTATTGTATCAATTTTTTATTGATCCGGCTACTGGCAATGATAGAAGCGATGATTCCTAAAACGATGATGGTGGCCAATACAATCCCCACGTTCATGAGTTTGTATTCTACCGGGTAGGCTAGGGAAGGGGTTATTTTTAGCCATGAGAAGGCCAATTGGGACCAAATTAACAGGGAGCCGGTGAACACCCCTATAAGGCCGCCGATACCAGTGACCAAAATACCTTGTAAAAAATAAATTCTACGTAGCTCTCGTATGGTGGTTCCTAAATTATAAAGAGTCTTGGAGTTTTGCTGTTTGTCCAATATCATCATAATAATGGCCCCTACTACGTTAAAGAGGGCAATGATAAGGACAAGGGTAAAAATAAGATAGGTGGCTAAGTTCTCCGTATTCAACATACGGTGAAGGGTACTATTGAGTTCCTTGCGATCTTTTACTAGGACAGTGTCGTCAAAAACGGCGGCAATCGCCGTTCTTAGGGCGGGAATATCGGCCGTTTTCCGCACCTTAAAATTGATGCCCGATATTTGGGTGCTGTCTTTCTCTAATAAGGCCTGTACCAAGGGCAAATCGGCAAAGAGATACTTTTTGTCCAGATCTTCTTCTATCTGGTAAATTCCGCCAATGACCAAGCTCAGCTCGTTGTACGGCTTGCTTTTCAGGGCTTGTTGAGATAGGGAGCCTTTCCCCGGTTTTGGGGCCAGGACCACCAAGGGGCTGCTGAAATTGTTTATACTGATCCCTAAAAGATTGGCTATTCCCTGTCCAGACACGGCCTGGAGGCTGTTTAAGGACCAATCGCCATAAAAGTAGGCACTACTGTCCAAGGGGACCGTTTTTACATACTGGGCGTCTACTCCTTTAATATAGGCGATATGACTTTTTTGGGCATGGGTAAGGTATACCTTTTCTTCCAATTCTTTGGAAAAGGACAATACGTCGCCTAATTCTTGCAGTTGTTGTATCTGACCTTCCGAAATAGTAAAAAACTTTCCGGTAGCCGGTATTGCCTTTAGGTCCGGATCGACCGTATTGGTATAGGAAAGGCTAAAAGTCTTTAGTCCTGCAAAGCCCGAGAGTACAATAAAAAGGGCGGCAGAACCAATAACGATCACCAAAAAGGTGATGAAATTAATGATGTTTACCGCATTTTGACTACTCTTTGAACGCAAATACCGCTTGGCGATGTACAGGGGAAAATTCAACCTTATGCTTTTTTCCTTTTCTCCAATAAATCAGGGTTCTTAACCGGGTTATCTTCTCCTTTTAAGGACTTTTCAATACCATCGATATAGTCTAAAGAATCGTCTAAATAGAATAATAACTGAGGTACCCTGCGCAATTGGTTCTTGGTGCGTTGGGCCAATTCGTGCTTTATCAAAGGCTGATTGGATTTGATGCCTTCCAATAATTCCTTGCCCTTGTCGGCAGGAAAAATACTCACATAAATCTTCGCAATAGATAAATCCGTGGTCACCGACACCTTAGATACGGAAATAAGCGTCCCTTTTAACCCACCATCTGTAGCGGCACGTTGCAAGATATCAACGATATCTTTCTGTATAACTCCGCCTATTTTTTTCTGTCGTTGTGTTTCCATGGGACAAAAATACGCACAATATGTTTATTTTAGTGTTTTAGTTGATAGATACTAATACAAATTGGCAAAAAATGAACAAAATAGAGCATGTGGGCATAGCGGTTAAGGATTTGGAGGCGTCTAATCTATTGTTCAAAAAGCTGTTGGGGGTAGCGCACTACAAGACCGAAGAGGTGGCCTCGGAAGGCGTTAAGACATCTTTCTTTAAGTCGGGCCCCAATAAAATAGAATTGTTGGAAGCTACGGATGCCAATAGCCCCATTGCCAAGTTTATCGACAAAAAAGGAGAAGGCATACACCATATCGCCTTTGAGGTCGATGACATTGAGGCAGAAATAAAACGGTTAAGCGAAGAAGGCTTCATTGTTTTAAACAATACCCCAAAATTAGGGGCCGACAATAAACTGGTGGCATTTTTGCACCCAAAGGGCACTAATGGGGTTTTAATAGAACTGTGTCAGGAAGTTAAGGACACCGATAAACCCAAATAAAGGCCCTAGAAAATGGCGCAACAAAAAAAAATGATGAATTCGAGTCTTTTTGTTTGCAGTCTTGAGAAATAAACTGTAATATTGCATCCGCAATTCGCGGGTCCTATAGCTCAGTTGGTTAGAGCACCTGACTCATAATCAGGTGGTCCCTGGTTCGAGCCCAGGTGGGACCACTTAAAGCGCAAAGCCCATATTCCGTAAGGAGTGTGGGCTTTTTCTTTTTTTGGGCATGGGAATACCGAAGGTATACCCGATGAACCAAAAAGAAAAGGACAATGGCGTAAGCCATGGGCTTTGCATTTTCAGGCGCGGTTACCCTGGTCCATGCGCTCGCGCACTAACCCAGGTGGGACCACTAGTAAAATCAAGCCTTCCCAGATGGGAGGGCTTTTTTTTTGGTAGTGGGTACAACATAGGTACAACATTTTCCTTCTTTTTTAAATTCTTCCAGAATTCTTAAGTTTTAGCCGAATTGAACAACATTCCATCAAAATTCGGTAACTATTGGGCTTTGCATTTTCAGGCGCGGTTACCCTGGTCCATGCGCTTTGCGCACTAACCCAGGTGGGACCACTGGAGACGCTCCACAAGCCTTTTAAACACTGTGCTTACAGGGATTTTTTATTTTCAGGGGACGAATAAATAAGTTAATGAATTAGAATTTAAAAGTTTATAATTCTGCTATAACTCTAGAATTGTATGATTTTCGATATATTTTAGACCTCTCTCACGAGGGCTTAAGGACTAGTGTAGACTTTGAGACTGGTCTGTAATTAGTATTTGTGGCTTAGAGGTTAGCTCCCTTATGACAATAACAAAAGGAACAAATAGTTCTTATAACTATAATGGTATTTGGGCTATATCATTTCATTGGAAGTAGGGTCTGACAGTCCAGTGAATTGCTCATAAACAATCCTTTAATTTTGTCCTTATAAGCAGTCTACTTTTGTTTCATATACGCACTTTTTTGATAAATTGCTTCTATTAACTAGTTGGAAGTAATTTTGACGCAACCAAATATAGAATTCTAAATCTTCTACATAAAACAGTCCTATGAAAAAGGCATTTTTGGTTATGGCTATTATTGGAGTTTTAATGTCTTGCAATAATGATGATAGCGTCTCAATAAATGAACAGAATTTTTTAATTTTTGGTCATTTCTACGGCATGTGTGTTGGGGAGGGGTGTGTGGAAACATTTATGCTGACCGACAAAAAATTATTTGAGGATACCATTGACGATTATTCTGGACAGGATTTGAACTTCGTGGAATTAGAAAACGAAAAATTTAAAATAGTGAAAGACTTGGCTAAGTTTTTTCCAAAGCAACTTCTGAACGACAATGAAGACATTTTTGGTTGTCCGGATTGCGCAGAGGGTGGTGGATTATTTATTCAATACTCCGATAATGGAACCGTAAAAAGTTGGAGAATTGACCAAAATAAAGAGAATGTCCCAGATTATTTACACAATTTTATTGATAAGGTCAATGAAAAAATTGCATTCCTAAATAATTAAAACAGTGCCTATAAGAAATGGGGAGCCACGTATTCAACCCCAAGTTTTGTCTTACTTTATGAAGTCGCAGAATCTTTCCGATTTTGATTTTAGAACTATAAAGAAAAAGTACCCATCCGTCGAATTAAAGCTTTTCCAGCGTTTTGTGATGAAAGTTTGTTTTTACATCTACCATAAAAGCTCACTGGCCTCATCCAAAACAGCACTATCCAATTCCTTTGAATAGGCCTAGGGTATCGCCAAATTCTGATGGCCCATGGATTCACTGATAAGGCTATAAGCTTTTAATAACCACACAAGGATTTCCAAAAGCCAAAACATTGTCAGGAATATTTTTCGTAACCACACTTCCTGCCCCAATGGTTACATTATTCCCAATGGTAACCCCAGGGAATATTATAGAATTTCCGCCAACCCACACATTATCACCAATAGTAACCGGTTTTGTTGAAGTTAGATACCGGGCTTTATGACCGTTTTCAATGATTCTTTCCGATGCTTTTAAAGGGTGGCTGGCCGTGTATATCTGTACGTAAGGAGCAATCAGGCCATTTTTCCCAATAGTTATTTTATTGTTGTCCAAAAACATACAATTTGTATTGACGAAAGTATTTTCCCCAATGGATATATTTTTCCCATAATCGCAGAAAAAGGGGGTTTCAATCCACACGCCTGTACCTACAACATCAAATAGTTCGGTCAAAATCCGTTCCCGCTCTTCTAAAAGTTCAGAATCCAGCAGGTTGTAATTCTTTAATAATTTCCGCGCCCTGTGATACATTCCTATCAATTCCGGATCTCTAGAATCGTAAAAATCGCCCTTGAGCATTTTCTCCTTTTCGGTCACAAGCCTATTTTTTTAATATGATGAATGCTTAAATGTAGTATAATATTTCGTCATGGACCCTAAGATCAATTCTTCGCCTATTTTGGATACATCTGAAAATGGAACAATGTTAAAATAGGGTGCGCGATTATAAAAATACCCTGATCAGTGGATTAATTAGAGAACCTGCTGCACTTTAAAAGTCTTGTTAAATGATCTGGGCGTTCCCCTATCGGGTCGCTCTTTCCGCTGTATCTTTTTTAAAGGCCACGGGGCCTTTAAAAAAGGATGCCGCTGCAATAGCTAACGCTGTTTTTAGTGAACAATAAGCAATTTACAAAGACTAAAAATGGTCAACACCTAACTGGGAAGTTCATTCCGCGAAGGCGGAAAACTTACCGGTATCATGCTACAGAAAAATCCAACCACTTGACGGCATGATTGTTGTGTGTAAAAATGGACCAAACATTATTTACCAACCTTTAAAAATAAAACCCATGAGAATTGTAGCATTAATCACCTTATTACTTATTTCTACCTCTTGTAGTGAAAAAAAGGAGTCCGCATTTTCACTAAATGGAACCACTGAAAACCTGAAGAATGGGACCCTTTTGTACCTTTTCGATGCCGCAAAGGAGGAAATAATAGATTCAGTAAAGGTTCATAATAACACCTTCAAACTTACCACCCAATTACCGAACCATCCCATGGTTGCCGTGTTGAAAAACAAAAACAACTCCTTGTATAAGAGCCTTTGGCTAGAAAATAAACCAATGACGTTTAATGCGGCAAGTCACCATTTTAATAATGCCGTAATTTCTGGTTCTGAAACCGAAATAATTTATAATGACCTTAATAAAGCAATTGACACCCTTTCAAAAAAAGAAGGCAAAAAACTATTAATGGAGTTTATAAAAAGCAATGCGGACAATATATTAGGTCCCTATGTTCTTTCTAGGTGGTATACTTCGTGGAAAAAAGAAGGGACCGAGCCTCTCTATGCTCAATTATCTGAAGAGGGTAAAAATTCGTTTTACGGAAAGAAAATCCTTAAATACATTCAACTCAACCAAAACCCTACAATTGGGGATAAGTATGTTGATTTTGAACTGACGGACCAATATGGCTCACAAATAAAACTATCCGACCTCAAAGGTAAATTGATACTGTTAGAGTTTTGGGCCAGCTGGTGTGCACCTTGCAGAAAGGACAATAGCAATTTAGTAGATCTTCATAATGAATACAAAAGTTTAGGTTTTGATATATTCCAAGTTTCCCTGGACGATAATAAGGAGGAATGGTTAGAAGCAATACAAAAAGATAAGCTACAATGGACCAATGTGAGTGATCTAAAATCGTGGAACAATAAGGCGGGCATGATTTACGGTATAAATCTACTTCCAAGTAATTTCCTGATCGATGAATACGGAACTATAATAAGTCGGGACTTACGAGGGGAAGCGTTAAAGGAAAAACTACAAGAGATTCTAGAGTAATAATCCGTTCTCGGCTGTCCAAGATCAGTGCAAAAAGATCCTCAGATCATTACCCTGTGGTAAAAAAAATGTTGATCCCTTGCGATCAGAAACAAATAAGATTCATTTAATAGAAGTGTAAGCACTTTATAAAAACCCCGGCTAGTCCGGGGTTTTGTTGTTAAAGTATCCAGGCTTTACTCGTGGCTTTAATCAGAGGTGTTTATGGTGAAATTAAAGTAACGTAAGCTCCGTGAATTCGATTAGCGCACTACCGCTATAGTATTTGTTCATTTTTAATGGAAGCTTCTTAGTTATTACGGGGAGTTTTTGCGATTATAGGGTATAATTTTTAAATCAGTTCCTGACAATCTATGAAACAAGGGCTGGACTTTAAAATAAGTCCAACCCTTGCTATTTTCTACTTACACACCTAAAGGGATAGTGCCCAAAAGGAGAGGAGTAGGTCATTTTAGCTGCTATTTTCTTTGGTAACAGCAAAGCAATATGTTTGGAAAGCGGTTTATTACATGGTCATTGGTACTTCCATTAATAGTACACGGGCATTCTCTGTTGCTTTTACATTAATGGAGTCGGTATTCCAAATACCCATACCATCTCTCTTGGATAGTTTTTCATTATTAATTTCTACTTCCCCCTCAAGAATAAAAGCATAAACGCCATTTCCTTCTTTTTTGATCTTGTATTTATCAGAATTTCCTTTTGTAAATTTCCCGATATGAAACCAAGCGTCTTGATTTATCCAAACACCTTGGTCGTCCTGGTTAGGTGAAAGTACCTGATAAAATTCATTGTCCTTTGCAATATCCCTAATAGAAACTTGGTCATAACGTGGCGTTACATTCCGCTCTTTTGGAAATACCCAAATCTGAAGAAACTTAACTTCCTTGTCTTTGTTTTTGTTGTATTCCGAATGGGTAATTCCGGTTCCTGCACTCAATACTTGTACATCACCTTCTTTAATCACGGCCACGTTGCCCATACTATCCTTATGTTCTAAATCGCCCTCAAGTGGAATTGATATGATTTCCATATTGTCGTGTGGATGCGTGCCAAAACCCATTCCTGCTTGTACCCTGTCGTCATTTAAAACACGTAGTACTCCAAAATGCATTCTTTCTGGGTTGTGATAATTAGCGAAGCTAAAGGTGTGGTGAGAGTTTAGCCAACCGTGATTTGCACTTCCTCTTGTTTCTGCCTTGTGAATTACTGTATTCATAGTATATATGTTTTTATTTGGTAAATGATTAAATCCTACTTGTTGCATCAATGTATCGTAAGTAGATTTAATGGACTGGCTATTGGTTGCTTTTAGTATTTGCGGAGTAATAGCACCCATAACGCCGGTTAAAAGGGCATTTTTAATAAATTTTTTACGATCCATATTCTTTGCTTTAAAGTATGGTACAAAGATGGGGACCTTTAGAGAGTTGTGGAATATGAAAAGAGGGAAGGAACTTATGAAAATCCGATATTAGTGCTTCATTTCGGTTTTCTTGAAGTTTGAAGGAGATAATTGAGTATGTTTTTTGAAAAAAGCACTAAAATTGGCCGGTTCGTTAAAACCTAGGGCATACCCGATTTCTTTATTCGATAAATCGGTAAAATAGAGAAGTCTTTTGGCTTCCGTGATTATTCTTGCTTGAATATAGTCTTTGGCAGTTTTACCAATTTTAGCCTTTACCGTTCGATTTAAATGGTCGGGCGTAATATGAAGCATATTTGCATAAAAAGTAGTAGCATGTTCTTTATTACAGTGGTCTTCCACGCCTTTTTTAAAAGCCCTGATTAAATTGTCACCAGAACTGTCGACATCCGATTCGATAGGGTTGATGGCACATATATTATTGCATTCTATAAGCAAGAGTTTTAAAAATGCACCAATAGACAAACTCTTCATATTAACATCACTGTGGAATAGTCTAAAAATATGTTTTGTAAAATTTTCTATAACGTCAAATTGTTCCTTAACAGGAGTTAATGGTGGACTTTGTCCATAATTTTGAAAGAGGCTTAAGCTATCAATAAAGGATATAGGAATCGAATTTTCCACTAAAAACTGATTCGAAAAAACCATCGCAAAGCCAATAGATTTTTCTGTTTCAATTACTTGGTGTACCTGCCCAGGAGCAACAAAGAAAATTTGTCTGTTGGATAAGTCGTAAGTGTTAAAGTCTATCTTATGCAGTCCCTTGGCCTTATTGACAATCAAAACCGTAAAATAGTGGTGCCGGTGTGGTTCGTCAACTTTACCGTTTCGTTTTGTATAAATATCTTCCATTTTAGATATTCCAAAACTCACGTTTTCCTTTTCAGAATTTACTGTGTGATATGTTTTGACGCTGTTCATTTTTAATTTTAACGAAGGTAAAATTTAATATAATGATTATTAGAGGTTTATTAAAGTAGACATCCTTCGATTTCAGATCAAATTTAGCAATATTTCTATTGACCAGCTATTAGCTTCTTTTTGGTTTAGGGAAGTATATCCTGTTTACAAATTATGTGGAGCTCCCTTTTTGAATAGGTTCCAAACAATGGATGTCGCTCTGCCTTTTTTGAAAACTATCCTTATATATAGTAAACAAGGATTACCTGTATACCTTACTATAAGTATTACCGCAAGGTTCCTTCCGGAAATTTCACTTTGTCCGGAGCTGCGTTTAACATTGGCAGGGCATATTTCAATAAACGGTTTCGGCGACCAGTGGCGTCTTCTGGCTCCACAGGATAAAACACTACTGCTTCCATCCAAGCATACTTATTGGTCCTAAAATAGACGGCCGGTAGCCATTGCTTATGCTTTTTGGAGGTGAGCTGGGGATAGCGTTCCTTGAAATCTCTGATGGAAGCCTCCACTAAACATTCTTCCACAAACTGTAGGTCGCTGGTATAGGCTACTTGAACCGCAGTCTCATTCCAAATAAAAGGAGCTTCGGGACCAGCATAATTTATGATTTCCTCTTTCAATATCAGGCTATTGGGGAATCTGATTATTCTCCCACTTTTTCTATCGTTGCCGAGATAATCACCCTTACATTCCAAAATTGAAGTGTCTAGATAACTTATCTCTACCACATCGCCACGGAATCCTTTTATTTGAATACGATCCCCTACCAAATACGATCGGCGAAAGATTAAATAAATCCAGGCGATAAAGGAAGTGATGGGGGCTTGTAAAGCAAAACCAACAACCAAGGATATTAATCCAAAGCTAAGTACGGCTGCATAGAGGTTTTGAAATAAAAAGGAAGTGACCACAATAAGGCTGAATGTCATGGCAAGAAACCGGACAATGCGCAATAGGTTGTATCGGTCTCCTTCGGATTGGCTTTGGGCATCGATTATTTTCGCAAGGATTTTGCTTACCAGAAAGATCAGGGCAATTAAAAATAAGCTTAAACTTAGCTTTTTTAGAAAAGGAAGGTACTCTTCCCAAGGGTCAAAAACATTCAAATCCAATAAATAATTTACGGCCATTAGCAATACCGCCAATACTCCGTAAATCGTGATCCAGCTTTTCGATTTCTGAATTTTCATAAAATGTTGGTTCTATTTTAATATATAAAAATAATACTCAAGTTTGAACAATGGATGTAGTAACTCCATTTTAAAAAGTCGTGTATATCGAACATTATACGGTTTTTGTTAAGCGCTCCATGGAAAGATGGTCGTCTTTTAAACCCGTATTAACAATTGGCGAAACTACATAAAAGAAATCAGCGCTAATCAAATGTATATCGTTTTAGGCTAAATGCAACGTCCAAGATCTTGAAAGCTGGCGCGAGGGTCACCCTCGTGCCCGTACCGGGTGGCGGCCATATTTTAGAAATATCCAATGCTATCCTTATATATAGGACAACTCCATAACTGATTTTATTGTTTACTGTTCTGCAAAGTCTCCCGACTTTGCGGTGCGACTTTGAGGTGCATTATAGTTCAAGGTTCAAAATGGTGTATACTGCGAAAGACTTAGTTGAGCGCCAAGCTGACTGATTTTAATGTTTACTGTATTTGTTGTTCACGGTTTTCTTAAGCTATCCTTATATATAGGACAGTTGAACCCCGATCGCTGGCGCGAGCGTCGCGCTCGTGCCCGTACTGAGTATGCTGCGAAGTCGTGAGACTTTTCGGAGCGAGTTTCGATTTTTATTACCTTATAAAATACTTATATTAAAGCGGTTAAAAATAAAATGAACGTAAGGGTGTAAAAACAACAAAAAAACCTTGCCAGTTTTAGAAAGTGGCGTACCTTTGCCGTCCGCTAGCGAGGCAGTGCCGAGCAAACGGAAAAGGCGTTAAGAGCGCCATGTTCATTGAGTTTTGTTTCCATTATCAGCTAAGCGAAAAGAAAGAATTTAATTTTTTCAAAAAAGCTTGCCGGATAAAAAAGAAGCTGTACATTTGCAGCCGCTTTGGGAGACAGGGCGAAGAAGAAAAGAATAAAAAGTTC
>NZ_JAAXCQ010000001.1 GCF_012272855.1 Arenibacter sp. 6A1
ACTCATGCCGGTAAAAAGTAGATGGAAAATTCAAAATACCGAACCTGAAAAAAATATAGGGCAACTCAATTTAATGCTCAATTAAAAAAACGGGGGATGGCTAATTAAAAATAATATGAATTTTTAAACCTTAAAATTATTGTATCATGAAAAAACTGAGATTAATTAAATTGAAATTAGAGACCAACGACCTATTAAATAGAGAGCAGTTAAAAACTGTATTGGGTGGCGGGTATTCATCCGGTTGCAATGCCGATTCTGGGTGTTCTACAGGTTGTTCCTCATTTGTTTCGGAGGGCGAACCAAGAAGGTGCAACTATTGTTGCGTTGCTGCTTAATAGTTATAGATTGTTTCGAAGAGGCTATCTACAATAGCCTCTTCGAAACATATTGGATTATCCTAAAGTTATATATGAATGAACATGTTTAAAATTATAATTATTTTAACCTTCAACTTTAGTATTGCCCTTGCCCAATATGGCGATAAGACAATAAGCGTCAACGGTAAAATATCCTATGAACGGAAAAGTAACGATTCTATTTATTTCTCCAATTTCTTTGCTATCGACCAGTCCTATTTTGAACAACCCATAATATCCTCGAGAATAGAGAACGGAACTTTTAAACTCGAAACTGGTCTCCCCTATCCCCATATGTACGTGATAAGCTATAAAAGTGAAAAAGACATATACCCCCAGAGAGATGGGACGTACTTTATAGACCCTTCAACTACATCCATAATGGTAGATTCTGTTGGGGACAGTAGCAAGGTTGATGGGGTCACACATCAGGAATATAAAAATAGGTTTGTCCCATTTTTTATTGATGAAGGCTATAAATGTGATTATAGTTTGCTGGACTGCCGCTTTATGGGGAAAGGTAGTAAGTTCGATACTATTCTGTCCAAGTATGTTAAGAAATACCCGGAATCCTATGTTGCCCTGTGGTTTTTAATTGAAAGGATGGAAATGGAGGGACACCACGAACAATATGAGGAAACTCTGCAACTTTTTTTACCAAGAATGAAAAAAGAAAAGCTATGGCAGATGGCCCACGAATCATTAAATTCGATAACCATTAGGAAGGATAGAATATTTCCCGAACTTGACCTTAAAACAGTTGATTTGGATCTAATGACGATGATTCTGCCCAAAGCAAAATACACGCTCGTCGATTTCTGGTTCAGTAGATGCAAACCTTGTCTGGAAGCGTTCCCAAAAATAAAGGAACTTTATGGGCGATTCCGTGATAGAGGCTTTGAAATCGTAAGTATATCGGTGGACAAGGTAGAATACATCCCCAAGTGGCAAGAACGTATCGTGGAAAGAGAACTGAATTGGCCACAATATTTGGATGAAAATGGTGGAATTGCCGAAAAAAACAAAATCGTTTCCTATCCAACTACTTTTTTACTGGATGAAAAAGGGATAGTGATCGAAAAGAACTTACCATTGGAAGACCTTGAACGATTATTGGAAAATAATTTGGCTCCATAGTTATCAGAAGCACTGCTATCTCGTAAGGTGGTCATGTTCCCCTAGCTGTGAAAGAATCTGCAATGGTATTGCAATTCTATTTATTCTGATTATTTTCTTGATTGGATCGGGCACTTGCCACTACTGCCCCAAAGCAGTCTTAAAACTCACCTTTCAATAGGCCGATTCTTACTCCTGCAAACGTTTTTTACGAATTTAACTTGTTTTTTCCTACTAAAAAGCATAAGTTCAACAGAAAATTGTAAAATCCTTCACAATACAATGGACAACTGTACGACTTCCATAAAGACGCTTTTAAACCTTCTGCAGATTAAATTCACGGAAAATTTCATCGAGGACTGCATCCTATCCCATCCGGACCATCCCAGTCTGCTCTGTATCTCGGATACCCTTGATAGATATGTTGTGGAGAACCTTGCTTTAAAAGTGGATGAGGCCAAACTTTCCGAACTGCCGCTACCATGTATTGTACAGCTATCCGACCATGGAGGGCTTTTTCACGTCCTTACCGGATTTTCAGGAGACAAGGCGATCTATGTAGACGACAGTGGCAAACCTATAAAATTGCCCAAAGAAGAGTTCTTGGATCGGTGGACCGGGGTATGTCTATTGGCCGATAGAAATGAAAGTTCTGGGGAGCCCGGTATCGAAAAAAGATTGCGGGAAAAACGTACAATGTCTATTTTGACATCGAGTGCCGCAATATTATTGCTCATTACAATCATATTAATGATGGCGAAATCTCCTTTGATAGCAGGTTACAATAGCTTCTTTTTGGGGGCCTATGTGCTATTGAAACTTGTAGGCCTCGCAATGGGAGCTATGTTATTGTGGTACGAGGTGGACAAATACAACCCGTCTTTGCAAAGTTTTTGCTCTGGAGGAAAAAAAATCGATTGTGATGCCGTTCTAGGCTCTAAATATGCCAAAGTATTTATTGGTAACATTAGTTTGAACTTGTTGGTGTTTTCTTATTTCTTCGGGACGTTGTCATATTTGGCGATTACCAGTTTTACCTCTGGATCGTTACAGTCATTGACTCTATTAAGTGCTGCCGCTTTACCACTGGTAATGCTTTCCGGCTATTACCAAGGGGTGGTGATCAAACAATGGTGCAAATTCTGCATTGTTGTCCAGGGCGTATTGGTTCTTGAAATGATGACAGCTTTTTTTGGAGGGTTTTATAAAACAGGAACGTCATGGGAAACGCTGCCGCTGTTCTTGGCCCTTCTACTGCTGCCGATCATCGTATGGAAAAGGCTGAAACCTTTGTTGGAGACCAAAAAGGAAACCGTCCTGTACAAAAGGAATCTCAAAAAAATAAAGAACAATCCAGACGTGCTACGGGGATTATTGGCCAAGACTCGAAAAATCGCAACAGGTACAGAAGGACTTGGCATTTCATTGAACAACGATAATGCCAAATACCACGTCGTCAAAGTTTGCAACCCTTATTGTGGCCCTTGTGCCAAGGCACACCCTGAACTGGAGGAACTGGTCAGCAAGGGAAAGATCAATTTGCAGATCTTATTTACGGCACATACCGATGAAAATGACCTGAGGCGAAAACCGGTAAGCCACTTTTTGGCCTTGGATGCCCAGGGTGATAAGGGCAGGATGCGTGAAGCACTAGACGACTGGTACAATGCAGGGAAAATGGACTATGAGAGTTTTGCCAACAAATACCCCTTGAACGGGGAGCTGGAAAAGCAGAATGTGAAGATCGAAGCCATGCGGCAATGGTGCGATATTGAAAATATTACCCATACCCCCACGATATTCATCAACGGGCATGAACTGCCCAAAGAATACAGCGTGGATGACCTCAAAGAGGTGCTTATATGATAAAAAAGCCCAAAGCTTGCTTTGGGCCATAGATGATATTCTCTCGAGAAGAATGGACACAAACCTTGGGTGTCCCTAAACGTCCAAGGCAAAGTTAATTTTAAAATTTTAATATCATGAAAAAATTGAGTTTAAAGAACTTGAATCTAGGAGTGGACAACCTGTTGCAAAGAGAACAGTTGAAGACTGTTTTTGGAGGGTATGGTGGTGATGGTTGCCCTGAAGGTCATGCAAGGTGTAGTTGTACAGCTTCTGATGGGGGAGTTATCGTAGGTTGTGACTCGTCTGGGAATTGTGATACCTTTTGCGATTGATAAGTTCAATATGGCTCGGTACGTATACCGGGCCATTTATCCAATATTATATGTTAAAAAAAATAAAAGACTATATGACCCATCGTCTGTTAATAGTAATATGTTTATGTACATGGGTTTTAACCTTATCGTGTTCCAAAAATACCAAACAAACCCCAGAAGTGCGTATCACCGGCACTGTTCTGAATGCTCATGATACGTCATATGTTGCGTTCCATAGATTTTTAGATACAAATGTCTCTAGTCATTTTAGAGGTTATGACAGCGTCCCCATCTTAAATGGCCATTTTAAAAAGGCCTTCGCCTCGCCAGATTCTACTAGTGTTATCGTTTTGGCAAGCAGTGAGGCCATTCCCAGCATCCATCTGATTTGCGATGGTGACGGAGAAATAGGTATGACCATTAAAAGGTCCGTTCCCTACTTTGATGTTACCTTTACGGGTAAGAATGCCAAAGGGCATGACCTTATCTTCGAATCAAGCCTCTTGCGCGTCATCGACCTTGTAAATGTACTCGATCGAACCTTGGGACAAGGCGCCGATTCGCCCCATACTGTGATACAAAAAACAGAGCGGGTTCTCGACAGCCTGTTCTCCCCTTTCGATGCTTTATTGAAAAAGGGACACATTACTCCTACTTTCCATGACCGGGTGAAGACCCAGCTGGAAGGTAAGATACTTAGCGCCGTACACAATAATATGTCACATGCCTATCGATACCCCAAAACCTCGGTCCTCAAAAAAGAGGCCATCGACACGATATTGGTACATTTCTTTACGAAATTCGATCCGTTTTCCGAACGCTATCGTTTCAATTTGGGGATCGTCAGAACAACAAATGCCGAGAAAAAGTGTGGATTGATAGCCCGTGGACTGCTGCCCGGAAGCCGGGAGGAGCTAGGCATTTGGCCGGATAAATTCGCACATTATGCCTATGCCCCCGTCGAGCTACAGGAAAAGATGATGGCTAGCCATCTCAACCTGAGCAGAAATTATGAAGAAAACCCCATTTGCGAGGATTTGAAACGGTTCCACAAGTTTAAAAAGACCTTTCCCGAAAGTGCCTATATTGCCGAGTTCCAGGACAGGTACTTTGATGGCCTTGACTGCGATAATGAACGTAGGGAACGCGCCGTATATCCGTTTGCTTCGCTAGGGGCCGATAGCCTTGCTCTGATTGCCGAATATAAGGACAACACATTGGATTCACTTATACAAGGACGGTTCTCGGGCAGAAAGGTTTTTGTGGATCTGTGGGCCACCTGGTGCGCCCCTTGCATACAGGAATTCGGATTTATCGACGAAGTGAAACCGGCACTGGACAAGTTGGGCATCGAGGAGTTGTATGTCTCGCTCGACCGACTGCGGGCACGCAAGAATTGGGAAAAGGCCATACGAAGGTACCGTTTGAAAGGCAATCATTTCTTGGCAGGCGATAAGATTGATTCAAGCCTAAGGGCCCAATTGGGAGAAAATAGCGAAATAACCATACCGCGCTATCTGCTCTTTGACGAACAGGGGAGGCTATTAGATGGCAACCTGCCCCGGCCAAGCACGGGAAAACTGATCGCCAGACTGCAGGAACTATCCAAATCTAAACCTTAGCGAACTTTGGACTTCCCCTTCTATAAACAGCCAGATGCCAAGGACTGTGGCCCTACCTGTCTTCGTATCATCGCCAAACACTATGGCAAACTCATTTCCTTGTCCGAGATCAGAGAGCTTTCGGAGACCACCCGGGTAGGCAGTAACCTGATGAAATTGAGCGATGCCGCCGAGGCCATTGGTTTTAAGTCGTTGGGTATAAAAGTAGATTTTAATAAACTTAAAGAAGCCCCGTTACCCTTGATCGCCCATTGGAACAAAAACCACTTTGTAGTCATTTATAAAATAAAGGGCGACATGGTCCATATCTCCGACCCCTCCTACGGGCTGATTTCGTATCCAAAAGCGGAATTCCTGTCCAGTTGGATCGGTAACAACGCCACGGAAGATACCAAAGAAGGTATCGCGCTCCTATTGGAGACCACCCCAAAATTCAGAAAATTAAAATGGGAGGACACCGACAAAAAATCGTTCAAGTTTTTGTATCAATACCTTTTTAAGTACAAAAGCCTTTTGGTACAGTTGGCCATAGGGCTGTTGGTGGGGAGCCTGCTGCAATTGATCGTGCCCTTCTTGACCCAAAGCATCGTCGACGTGGGCATACAAAACCAGGACATTAACTTTATCTATGTTATTTTATGGGCCCAATTGATGCTTTTTATGGGCCGGACAAGTGTAGAGATCTTTAGAAGTTGGATCCTGCTGCACCTGAGCACCCGGATCAATATTTCTTTGGTATCCGACTTTTTTATCAAACTAATGGATTTGCCCATAGCCTATTTTGATACCCGGATGACGGGCGACATTATGCAGCGCATAAACGACCATAGCCGTATTGAGAGCCTGTTGACGGGGTCTACCCTAAGTACCTTGTTTTCCCTGGCGAACCTGATCGTGTTCAGTCTAGTGCTGGTGTATTATAATCTGACCATTTTCTGGATATTCGCTGCGGGCAGTTTACTCTATGTGGCCTGGATCGTCTTTTTCCTAAAAAGAAGAAAGGAACTCGATTACAAAAGGTTCTCCCAATTGAGCCAAGAGCAGAGTACGGTGATCGAACTGATCAACGGGATGCAGGAAATAAAGATGCACAACGCCGAGAAACAAAAACGGTGGAAATGGGAATTTGTTCAGGCGCGCCTTTTTAGGGTCTCCGTACAAAGTCTACGGCTCGAACAAATGCAGAGCGTGGGATCGTCGGCGATAAACGAGGGCAAGAACATTTTTATCACCATTACCTCTGCCCTATTGGTTATCGATGGTTCGCTGACCCTAGGGATGATGTTGGCCATACAATACATTATCGGCCAGTTAAATGGGCCCATTACCCAATTGGTCAATTTTATACGATCGGTACAAGATGCCAAGATCAGCCTTGAACGTCTGGGTGAGATCCATGACCGGGAAGACGAGGAAACCAAGGGGAAGCGGTTGTTGTCCAATATAAAAATGGACAAGGATATCTTGGTAAGGGACCTAAAATTCAGGTACCGTGGATCTGATGAATTCGTTCTTAAAGGTATCGATATCCAGATCCCCGCCAACAGGACAACGGCCATCGTAGGTGCCAGTGGCAGCGGCAAGACTACCTTGATGAAACTATTATTGAAGTTTTACGACCCGATTTCGGGGAAAATTATGTACGGTGATGATAACCTGGATGCCCTTAGCCATAAAGCATGGCGCGCCAAATGCGGAGTGGTAATGCAGGAAGGCTACGTATTTAACGACACTATAGCCTACAACATTGCTATAGGGGAGGATACGATCGATCAGCAGCGACTGCTAAAAGCCGTGAAAATAGCCAATATCTACGAGTTTATCCAATCGCTTCCCTTGGGCTTTAACACGAAGATCGGTAATGAGGGTATTGGTGTAAGTGCAGGGCAAAAGCAGCGGATTTTTATTGCCAGGGCCGTCTATAAAAATCCTGATCTGTTGTTTTTTGATGAGGCCACATCGGCCTTGGATTCAAAAAACGAGCGGATTATCATGGACAACCTTAACACTTTTTCTAAGAATAGGACGGTAGTGGTCATCGCCCATCGGTTAAGTACCGTAAAAAACGCCGATCAAATTTTGGTGATCGATGAAGGCCAGATAAAGGAACGGGGCAATCACAGTACACTCCTTGCCGAAAAAGGCATCTACTTTAATCTGGTCAAGAATCAATTGGCCCTGGAACAAATAACGGGAATATAAAATGCCTGAAAACCGATCATTCGATAAATTGGAACTCCGTTCCGAGGAAGTTCAAGAAATTCTTTCCAACCCTCCCGTCTGGATCGTTAGATGGGGCATTACGCTGATCTTTGCGTTCACCTGTTTAATCCTGATGCTCACCTTTATAATACGCTATCCCGATTTTGTGACCGCCAAGGTCCTAGTGACCACGGAGAGGCCCACGGAACGGATCGTGGCACGGCAATCCGGAGCATTGGAAAAGCTTTATGTGGAAAATGGCGACACTGTAGGACCGGACCAGCGCTTGGCGGTCATCCGGAACACGGCCATCATCGATGATGTATACAGATTAAAACATATCTTGGATACGGTACAATACAATCCCAATGGTTTTTTATTTCCCGTTGAGGCCGTTTCCCAGTCGATGCTAGGAGATATAGGGACGGCATATATCAATTTCGAGAAAAGCTACCTGGACTTTCATCTCTTAAAAGACCTGGATCCCTACACCAACCGATTGGCAGGCGACCGCACCTCCTTGGAAGAGATAAAGACTCGGATCAAGGATCAGATAGTTCAAAAACGATTGCTAGAAAAGGAGCTAAAGCTAGAGCAAATTGATTTTGAGCGCCACAGGATACTGTTTGAAAAAGGAGTCATCTCGCAACAGGAATTCGAAGCGAAACAGGCCGAACTGTTGCGCATGGAAAAGAATACTAGCACCATGGCCATTACCATCTCCCAGATGCGGGAGGCCGTCTCATCCGCCGACCAGACCCTGAGGGGAACCCGTATCACCCAACAAGAGGAGGATGTCCGTTTATTGGCCAACCTTTTTCAGTCCTATAACGTTCTGAAGAAGGCATTGCGCGATTGGGAATATACTTATGTACTATCCTCTTCCATCAACGGGCGGGTAAGCTTTCAGGAATTTTGGGGGGAAAACCAGTTCGTAAATTCGGGGGAAGTAGTTTTTACCGTACTGCCAGTGGACAGGGAAACCCTAGTAGGGAAGTTGGTGTTGCCGTCGCAGAATGCTGGCAAGGTTACCATTGGCCAAAAGGTCTTGGTGAAACTTGATAACTACCCCTATCAACAATATGGAATGTTGGTCGGCAGAGTAAAGAACATCTCGGTCTCCCCTGACAAGGAGGGCAACTACTTTGTATATATCCATTTACCGGAGGGCACAAAAACATCCTATAAAAATGAACTGCCCTTTGACCAGGAACTCATCGGCAATGCCGAGATCATTACCGAAGACCTTAGTGTGGCCGAGAGAATATTCTATAAATTCAAAGATATTTTTAAATACAATTAATAAAATGGTTTAACAAAGTATTATAATCCGTCGGGTTTTCGGATACATGAAAGCTTACATATTCAAAGGTGCTTTCCAGTCATTTAAAAAAGCAAAAATCAATCGTATTTAACTGAATGGCAACCTAATTAAAGATAGAAGCGATAACTATGATAGATTTTCTATGGTGGATGGAAGGGCAAGATTAATTTAATTCTGATAGGTCCTAATATATCATGAAAACATAAATACATCTGGCAATAAACACCGATTTGATAAAGCTTATTAAGACATACAAAAGATGCAGTCTAAAATAAAAGGAAAATTTCATAACTATTTGGAACTTCTAGAAGTATTTATAAACGAATATGTAGGGAAGATAAAAGAAGATGAAGGGGCAGATATCCTTAGGATTGGTCCATACTGCATCGAAGTTCCTTTTAAAAAATATATTTTCTCAAGGCTTGCTTTAAATCAAAGATCCAAGGAATTGAACAATTCAATTTCTGAAAAGGTACTGTCGCAATTGGACATAAAAAATTTTCTTGTGGCCTTTGAAAGTGATTTAACATTTACCCGTTTGAATTGGCCCTCTAATCATCATAAGGATTTATACAGTTTAATGTTCGATGCATATGCCCCCTTACTCGAACCGCATCGACAAAAAATCACCTACTATGCCCTACATGAGCGATTTTTGACATTTATGCTTCCCGTACTGTCGAGGATTCCTCATGAAATAGTAGTGCTTTGTGAAAGCCCCGTTCCAGATGATTTAGAGCATGGTGATAATATTTTTATAATTGAGCTGGACTTTCAATGGATTCAACAATATCAAAATAAGTGCTTGAAGAAGTTATTTCCCGATTTTTTGGCCATGTTCAATAACCTTGAGCTTTTTATCACTCTCTTGGAACCATCTACGTTATTGGTAGTTGAAGGTAACCACTACCAATTTGAGATGCTTGCTATTCTCGGAAAAAATAAGGGTGTACCGGTCATTTGCCTTCAACAAGGTTGGCCAGGGATTCTTACCACCCAATTTAAAGAAATGCAGTATACCTATTTTTTAAGCTGGGGAGATGGATTTTCGGATATTTTTAGGTCCAATAACCCAAACCCTAGTTACATTTCTACAGGATATCCTTTCAAAATAGAAAAAGCATTGGATCGGACCGGAATAACTTTTTTCCTTCAGGCTCCAATTCTAGTCAGCAATAGGCAGGCCTATTCCGAACTTTTAGAACTTGTTGTTTTCTGTGCGGAACAATTTCCGGATAGACCTATTTATGTCCGTGAACATCCTGAATTTCCCTTGAAAAGTAATGATATCCGATTAGGGGACTATCGAAATGTAGAATTGGTCCCTCCGGATTCCATCGCCTTATCCAAGGTGTTTTCTAATAGCGTCCTTGCCATTTCAATATTCTCCTCCACCTTGATGGAAGCGTTGATATATGGCACTATTCCTTTTATTTATAACCCCAATTTAATGGAGAGCTATTGTCCAAATCTTTCCAAAGAAGGATTGGGAATTGAGGTAAGTTCATTAAAGGAGGCAAAAATTCAAATTTCCAATCTTATGGGCAATCCGATTTTTTTAAAGGCGTTTGCTGAAAGGATTTCTAAAAACAGTAGTTATTATTATGCCTCCCATGGTGAGGCTTCCCTTGAACAAACCACTAGAGCCATTATGGAAATAAATAAGGGAAATACATGAACTTGACAAATTATTGAAAAAATCATAATGACTGATTTTAATAGTGGATTTAACAAATAAATTTTAAATATGAAAATTACCGCCCTTATACCAGCTCGATCCAACTCCGAACGGTTTCCTGGAAAGAATTATGTTGACTTTTTTGGCAAACCCCTTTTTGTGCATTCAACCGATTTTGCCCGATGTTGCCCTTTGATCGATGAGTACTATGTGACCACGAATGATAAAAACGTTATCGCCATATGTAATGAAAGAAATATCCCCTATCTCGAGAGACCCGACAAGTACTGTACTCCAACCTCGAATAGTTCTGAGTATGTGAACCATTTTTTAAAAACCCAATATTTATTAAAAAACAAAATGCCCGATGCACTTCTTATCCTACAACCTACCAACCCTATAAGGGAAGATCTGTTCGTCGCCGATATGGTAGACCTATATAAACAAAGTAGAGCAGACTGTGTTTTTACCGTAGTCAAGTGCAAATCAAAGATGGGCCGTATTGTTGATGGAAGGTTCGTGCCTTTCAACTATAAATTCGAGCAGCGTAGTCAAGACTTAACGGACTATTATGAAGAAAAGGGGATACTTTATTTAATAAGGGTTGCTTCCTTTTTGAGAGAAGGGACCTTGTTCGGGAAGATAAATATACCCTACGTTATACCCGAAAAGTATAGAAACTTAGATATTGACACAGTATTGGAAAAGGATATTGCCGAGTTAATTTTACAAAAGCATATAGAAAGTTAATATATTTCTCTTGTTATATAGGGGTCAAAACAAGTGTTTGATAAATTGGGGAGGATTCCCGTGTTAACAATACCAAAGAAGTTCATTATCAAAAATTGAAAAACTTTTTATTAACCCAATATATATGAGCGTTTTTTTTAATGATTATTAGTAATGGATAACCAATAGATGAAAAATTCGGATAACCTCAATATTACTTTTCACCAACACATAGGCCATTTTCTGCTACTCAATTCAGAGGTCGTGGATACATTAGGAATGGCAGATAAAATGTCGTTAATATACTACTGTTTTTCTTATGGAAGCAGATATGAAAAACAACACTATGTTGAATTTGCTTTTGAAATATTACAGGAAAATCTATCGCAAATTTCCAACGATATTAAACGTTCTCCTTCAGAAGCTATTGAAATCGGTTATAGCCTTATGCGTTTTTTAGAAAATGATTTTTTTGAATCCGACGAAATTGATGAAATTTTAATGCCTTTTGACACCATAGCAATCCATAACGTGGAACGCCTGTCCCGAGGTAGGTTTTCAGCTAACAATATCCAAGAACTTTTAATGATGGCCTCATATCTTTTGGAAAGGGTGAAGCATTTAGATGAAAAAGCAGAACATTACCCCTCCATACGAGAACATCTCTTGATTACTTTTTTTGAATTGAATCATCACACAGATGTCTGTAATGGAAATAATATGGTATGGATATCTTGGATGAAGCTGCTTTTTCAAAAAGGTATAAAGAACAAGGAAACGGCTCATCTGGCCCAAAAAGGATTGCAAAAATTAAATAATAATAAAATCATTTCGGATGATAAAATGGTGCTTGAGCAATATACATTGGCTAAAACAAATGGTGATTTGGATCTGGCGCTCTTGATTTCACTTTGCTTTTCAGAAGGAGCAAATCATATTACTGAAAATAGGTATGTCCTTCGTGAATCCATAGAAATTCGAATCGCTCAAAACATGGAACAATTATATCAGAACGTGGCAGCTACTTCTTCATTGAGCATGCGGAGAATAATTGTGTATGCTATTGCCCTTCTCCAATGGCCCGTGCCAAAAGACCTTGCTTTCCTTACCACTGCGACTGGAAGACTAATACAAGAATAGTGATGAAGCAAGATTTGAAAGATACCAGCTTTTTGATTTATGTCCGGATCGATTCCGAGGACCGCCGAACGAACCTTAGTTTGGTAATTAGACATATTCAAAAATACTTCGATACTTCCATTTTACTTTGGGAAATCGACGATGTGCCCAAAATCGATCAAAAAATCAGGAAATCGACAGATCTGCTTTATCGATTCCTAAAAGATACCGACCCCGTATTACATACAACAAAATATCGGAACGCCATGGTTCACCAATGCAATACACCTTATTTTTTTATCTGCGATACCGATGTAATTGCAGCACCCGAAGCCTTGTGGCAATGTGTGGAACATTTGAGGAACATAAGAAATAAAACCTTGGTTTATCCTTATAATGGTAGCTTTTACAATATCCCGAAAAGCATACGAAAATTATATTTTAAATCTGAAGAATATGGCTTTCTTAAAGCTAGGGAGGGTAAATTTCATCTTTGGTTCCGATACTCCACAGGAGGAATTTTCGGGGGTCGGAGAAAAGATTTTGAGAAGTCCGGTCCGGATAACGTGGACATTTATGGCTGGGGACCCGATGACAAAGAACGGTACTATAGGCTGAAAAAACAATGTTTTGCAATCGAACGGAGCAGTACGCCCCTATACCACCTCTACCATGACCGGAAGGCCAATTCCTGGCATGCTGACAAGGAAACGAAAATAAAGAACGAACACGAATATTTGAAGTTATTTCAAAATGGATAAAGCAAGGAAACGGATATTTATGATCAACCAGACAGATGAATCACATCGGTTTGGGGTTGGAAGGTATATTTCCGAAATGGTATCGGAAGCTCAAAAAAGAAAAAATGCTCTTGAAATGGTCGTGGTTACCATTGGTGCGCCCGGAGTGCAGGCCCCTATTATGAAAGCAGAAGGAAATATGCAATATTTGGATATCCCAAAGCCATTTGTAGCGAGAGAACAGACTATCAAGGGACTGTCCAGACAATTTTCTTTGGCCGTTTTCTGTATTATGGCCGACCTGTTCGATTTTTCGGAAAACGATATTTTCCATTTCAACAACAACATGCAGTATTTTTTGTTGAAGGAAATAAAAGAAAATACAAGTGCCAAGATTATTTATACCATACACGTATCGTTATGGAAAGTGTTCTATAAAAACGACAAAAATAAGTTCCTGTCATTATGGAAAGAACCTGATGAAACATCAACCAACATATTGAACATAAGGGCGGAGAAAAAAAACTGTATGCTTGCCGACTCGGTAATCTGCCTTACCAACAGCATGGCACAAGATGTTAAGGATTTCTATGAAGTCACGAACCATAAAATAAAGGTCGTGCCAAATGGGATAGATGCCGGTAAAGCTCAGGATGACCAAAAAGGAATATCGGTACTCGCCCAAAAAATGGCAACTCAAACGAATGAATTCGTGTTCCTTTTCGTAGGGCGATTAAATGACCAAAAAGGGGTAAAGGAATTAGTTGAGGCCTTTATTTCGGTATCCTTGTCGGTAGATGTGCCCCTTACCTTGATCGTGGTTGGCGAAGGGTACCTGCATAAAACATTGGATGATATGGCAAAGAAAAGCGGTGCCAGTATATTCTTTACAGGATACGTCGAACCTGGTGAAATCCATAAATATTACGGAATGGCCAATGGCATAGTTTTTCCCTCCTCAAATGAGCAAAGTAGTTATGTAATGTTGGAGGCCATGAAATATAAAGTGCCCCTTATAGTAACAAATATCCCGGCCTTTGAAGTGCTTAGGCATGGGAGTTCTTGTTTAAAGACCGAACTAGTCGACGAGAAGGTCAATATGGATAGTTTGGTTAAAAACATGAGTCGCTTAGCTTTAGATCCATCATTGGTGGAACGTGTTGCTCAGAATGCATTTGAACTTTTCAAAGAAAATTATTCCTCCGAAAACATGTTCATTGGTACCTACGGAGACCTATTTACCAAGGAGCAATAGATGTCCTAAATGGCCCCTGGTGACAGCTACCCTTCCACTGGGTCTATTTCAAATTCTTACTTAATTTGAACTTGAGTTCTTAGCGTACGTTTTCGCACCGATGGGCTTCATACCCCTATTATGGGGCTCGAATTTTACAATTCTCATTTTCTGTTTAAGTTGAGGTGCCTAACCAAGAAAAATGAACAAAAAACACCTGTTGAGCACTACTTTAATTTTCATCAGCTAAAAAAATCAGTATCTTAATACAATTAAACTAGCGGAGAAAACGAAGGATTCCATGGGGTTCAAAATCATGGAATTGGCTTCTTTGGGACAAAACCATATAAAATGAAAGCAATAGGATTTAAACAATCATTACCCATCACGGAAAAGGAGAGTTTTATAGCGTTCGAAACAGAAAAGCCATCGCCAGAAGGCTATGATCTTTTGGTGAAAATTGCGGCCGTTTCCGTAAATCCGGTCGATTATAAAGTCAGGCAAAATGCAGCCAAGGATACGGTGTTGGATGCCCCTAAAATTATTGGATGGGATGCCGCAGGTACGGTGGAGGCCGTAGGGGATAAAACAACAAAATTTAAAGTAGGCGATCAAGTGTACTATGCAGGGGATATCACCAGAAGCGGTAGCAATGCTGAATACCAACTGGTAGATGAACGCATCGTAGGCCATAAACCGAAAAGTCTGACTCTTGCCGAAGCTGCCGCCATTCCATTAACGGGATTAACCGCCTGGGAATCGCTGTTTGACCGTATTAAAGTGAATCCGGAAGTCGATAAGGGAAAGACGGTGTTAATTTTAGCAGGGGCCGGTGGGGTAGGATCTATCGCCATCCAATTGGCAAAAAAAGTGGGCGGACTTACCGTACTAGCCACAGCTTCTAGGCCAGCATCTATAGAATGGTGTAAAGCTTTAGGAGCCGATTATGTGGTAAATCACCATCGCCTAAAGGAAGAATTAGAGAAAATAGGGCATAGGGAAGTGGACTATATTTTGGATTTTGTGGATTTAGAAGGGTATTGGGAAATGGCTGCAGAAATTATTAAACCTCAGGGACATATTGTTACCATTACTGGTAGCAACAACCCATTACATCTAAATGTACTAAAAAACAAGAGCGTTACCCTTTCCTATGAATTCATGTACACTCGGTCTATGTATACTACGGATGATATCGAAAAACAACATGAGATTCTCAATAAAATAGGGCGTTTGTTCGATGGCGGCATGCTGAAATCTACTTTGACCACCACTTTGGAGGGGTTTACGGTAGAGAACCTTAAAAAGGCACATCAGTTACAAGAATCTGGAAAGAGCATCGGGAAAACGGTGATCTTGTTTTAATCCTACACAATAAGATCGGTGTCAAAAATAGTTTGGCAAAAATGCTTTGAAGTTTTCAATGAGTTTCAGCAGAATAATTTGGGCGTTCCCTCCTTCGTCGGGCGGGGCCTTGGCTATATCCCTTGCGTTGCTGCGGGGATGCCGCCGCGGTCCCTAACGCGGCATTTCAGGAACAATAAACATTAGCAATAATCAATGAAAAATGAATCAATGGGTCAATTGGAAATGTACCTATGGGTTGCATTGAAAATGAAAACATTTAGTGATTTTTCTCCCCTGTGGTTAAAAAAGTACTTATTCAATATTTAGCATAAACTCATATTGGTCGGGTCGCTGCGCAATTTTGTATGGGAAGTACTATCATATGACTAAATGGAGTATTATAACATTGCATTGAGGAGTAAGGTTCCTAATATCAGGAGCACTACGGAAATAATGCCTCCTATCATGGCAAAGTGTTTAAATTTATAAATCCCCATGCTATAGATCAAGGAATTGGTCTGGTAGCCAACGGGAGTGAAAAAACTAAAATTCGATGCGAACATCACTGCCAATATAAAAGGTTTCACGTCCAAGTCCATTCCGGTAGCCACAGAAATTGCAATGGGAGTCATAATAATGGCTGTTGCATTGTTAGATATAACTGCGCTTAAAAACATGGTCACTAAAAAGAGAGCTCCTATCGAAAATATTGAAGGCCTGCCTTGCATTAAAATTAATAGCTTTTCGGACAACCAATTATCAGCACCAGTATTGTGCATGGCAATTCCAAGAGGAATCATTCCAGCCAATAAAAACAATATTTGCCAATTAATCTTTTTGTAAACGCTCTCTAAAGTAACATGGTTCAGTAGCAGAAGGGCCACGGCACCCAATAGGGTGCTCGTTAAGATGGATAGAACACCTGTCGCAGCTAAAAGTATTACCCCCATTAAAATAAGAAGGGTCAAGTTTCTTTTTGGAGACTTAGAGATTTCGGGCGCTTCATATTGTTGCAGAATAGCAACATTATCAGAAAGGTCAAAACCCTTAATCTTGTCGCGGTCAATATCAAGCAGCACTCGGTCGCCCACCTTTAAACGTGTTAAATCTAGCGTATCGGTAGTATACATCCTGTCTTTTGAATAGCGCAGGTTTTTTCTTTTTTTTATGGCTAGCGGAACCGCATCGTGCATCATCACATTTTTTAGCTCATTAAGCGATTTTCCCAAAAAACGTGCCCCGGGCAACATCATCATTTCAACCAAAACAGTTTGTATTTCTCTATCCTTTATCGACTTGTCGGCTAGCTCCTTATCCTTAAATTCATATTGTCCATACAATCCAGGACCGTCTTCTCCGGGAGAAATAATAACTTCGGTATCACTTTTTAGGCGTAACAGATGATCAAGAGTACAAGAAAGCATTAGGCGATCTCCTTTTTGAAGTTTTATTCGGTTCATGTTGATAGGGCTGTCCAAGCCTGACCTATAAAATTTAAGCACCGAAATATCGGAGTCGCCCAAAAATGTGTCCTTTAAAAGCTTTCCGATAAGACTAGAATTAGGGGCAAGTTCTAAGGTGGTAATATAATTATCTACATCGTACTGCTCTCGTAACTTGTCTTTAGAATCCTTAGGAAGTAGCTGGGCCAAAAAACTAACCAGTACAATGGACACCAATAAAAAAATGGCACCATACCAAGAAAATTCAAAAAACATAAATTCTTTTCCTAAACGCTCCTTATAAATTGCATTGACAATAAGATTGGTAGACGTTCCCATTAGGGTGCAACTGCCACCAAGGATACTGGCAAAGGAAATGGGCAATAATAACTTACTCTTGGAGATATCGTACTTATCAGATAACTCGGTGACAATCTTAATGAATACGATCACCACTGCTGTAGAACTTATAAATGCCGAAATAGTGCCGGTAATGAACATAAAAGCCGGAACAATAAAAAGAACCGGCCAATTTCGAAACTTTTTTAGGCCATTGGCCATCCATGAAATCACACCATTCTGCTCTAGGGCTACGGCTATGATCATAAGACATAAAATGGTGATTACAGCAGTATTGGAAAATCCGCTAATAGCCTCTTCAGGAGTAATAAGGCCAAAGAACACTAAAAAGCCTATGGTACAAAAGGCTATTTTGTCCATAGTGAATATTTCTAGAGCAAACAGCACCACTATGGTGGCTATAATTAAGAATATTAAAGCGATCTCTACAGTCATTTTCTTAATGTATATGGCTATTATAAATATAGTTCAACGGATCGGGTTAGGAAAACGGTTGGCCGTTTACTATTTATAAAAAGACTAGATTATGATGCTATAACCATCTAATTTAAGGTTGATTTGGTAAAAATCGTGTGACACCTAAACTGTCGAGTACGCTACTAATCAGGCTGCGTAATTTTTTTTTAAAAATAAATATCCAAATGCATAGGAGTCAAAGCCAAAAAAATAAGCTCGAATAAACATCCAACTAGTAGAGCTCTTTGCTTCAGCTTACACAAAATTCCAGGGATATTAAACCTTAATTCTATTTTACATAATGATAAGAGCGGTACGATTTTATACTCAGTAGGGAAGAGGGTGGTTTAAGGATAAGGTCAAGCTCCAAAATTCGCAAAAAACCAACCTTCTCATAACTTGCGTATTTGAAAATTTATGACCTTTGGTACGGAATATTAAAGTTATGGAAAACCTTGTATTAGCTAGGATTAACTAAATGGATCTAGGCTGTTAGAGTTATCCAGGAAATTTATAGAGTATAGGACCTGTTTTAAAAGGTTTTCTTTTTTAACCTGAAAAAGAATGTCGTTATGGCAATAAAATGCCTCTTCCTTACACCGTGAACGGAAAAAAGAACTTGCCTGAAAAAATGGGCTATTTGAAAACAGTGAAAAAGGCAAACACAATGTTAATATCGAAATGCGGAATTACTATAAAGTAGTTCCGCATTTTTTATTAGGTCTTTGATCTAGGTCCGTTCTTTTCCTTCTGAGAATTTTTCAAAAGCGCCACTAATTCTCCTTTTTGATACTCATAGAAGTTGCACCTAATCCAGTTAGGAAATGCCTCGGGGATAAAACTGTTAAAGCTAAAAAGATTGTTGTCCTGTGGCTGTTTTAGGATCGTTTGTTTTAATTTCGATCTCAGTCAAGGTTTATTCCTCTTGAGTGTCTTCCCATATTAAATATTCCCGGTACCATTCCCAGGCACGGTCCAAAACCTCTATTTCGTTTTGACTAGAAGCAGCGGTATTGTTGGTCTGATAGAATAAGGTAAAATCTTCTCCAAAATAAGAATAGTGCTTGCTCGTTTTATCGTCAAAAACAATATTTTCTAATTCATCCTGCGGTATTACCTCAATTAGGGATATTCCCTTATGGAGTATAAATTGGCGCTGGTCGTGAATGCTGTCGTTCTTTATAGGGAATTCTCCGAAAATAAATTCCGGTAAGGAAAGATCTTCTATTGTCATCATTTTTTTTTAAAATCTAAAATAAAGAGTTTTCTTCTAATAGCGCCTATACCTGACCAACTCTTTGTAGTGTTTCTTTTCGTCCCTTTGAAGTATCAATAATTACAATAATTTCTATTTTACATAATGTACAGGGCGGTTGAAAATTGCCTTCAGTAGGGAAGGGGAGGTTTAAGTTCAAGGTGAGATCTCAAAATCACCAAAATATGAAGCCTCTCATAATTCGCGTATTTGAAAATAATTGACCTTTGGTATGGAATATGAAAACTATGAGAAGGATAAAAACAGCGCTTTTATCGTAATTCATCTTGTTATAGATGAAGGTCATTCACCCTTCTCTTTTGTGCATTTTATTCACAAATCAAGGATTACTACCCATGGCCTTCATGGTTTATGGGGCTTTTAATATAAAGATTATGCTTCTACTTTCTATGAACGCCGACATATGATCCTCTTCGAGTACGCAACGAGTCCTAGTTAATCCGATAATCGATTGGGATTTATAGAGCTCGCCCTGGTTTTAATATATCTACTTAATCCTTTTAAGGAGAATAGCGGATAAATTCTATTGTTCCCCATAAATAGCCTGTGATGACAGCTACCCAGCCTAAAATACAGACAGGGCTAATATTTAAGGGCAACAAGAATATAAAAGGAAAGAACTTAGAAAACCCTGGTTTTATTTGGATTTCTGCTAAAAATTGATAGATTTTATATGAAATACTGAACTAAACAGGTTTATATGCGCCAGCTGATGGCGCAAAAGTAAAGGAACTTCATGTAAGCGTCGTCCAATTTAAGAGTGCTATGAAAACTTAGGAAGACCGCTGTTGTTATAAACACCCTTGAAGAAGGGAGCATTTTCGGCGCTAGACAACTTAGTGAAATCGAAAGAAATATAAAAACCCGACAAGGGCGATATCCAAGATTCAGGTCATGGCGCTTTCAGCAAGAGAAAATGATGTAGTCAATAAAGCTTTACTACGGAATCTGGGGGAAAACTTCAATGAGTGTCGTTGGAACAGGTCTGCAATAAGGTTTTGAGGACATATTCGTAATACTAAAAAAAAAGATCTATGTTAATAATTGAAATAAAAGAAGGGGAACATATCGAAAGAGCCTTAAAACGTTACAAAAGAAAATATCGACGGACAAAAGTGCTTGAGAATATCAAGAAAAACCAACACTATCTCAAACCATCGAATGAACGACGGCACGCTTTACAGAAAGCGAAGTACCGGCAAAAATACTACCTTGAAAAGGAAGAATTAATTTAAAAAGATGCTCTAGGCCCTCTTTCAAAAACAGGACAAAATTTGCGGTATAAATTAAAATTAATTGATATTCATGTTTTTATATATGTAAGATTAGTTGTTATCCTAATTCCAAGAAGAGGTTTTTTATAACAATCACGAGCAGTCAGTTTGTGCAGTACCAATAGCGAGAACTTCGAATTTTTGAGCCTTTTGGTCTTCCTAAAAGGATGTTTCTATTTCGACCATTATTGAGAGTCCTACTTTTATTTTTCCGCTAATAAGGATCTGTTCGAACTAGCTTGTAAGATTAGTGTCCATTATGTTAATAATAAAACAGAGGTCATTAATGGTATAACTTCAATCTAGATAGCTAGTTCTTCTCCCCATGCCCCAATTAGATAGCTCCCTCTCCTTCCTAATAGCTCTCCGATAGACAAAAGGCATAATTGATATATTGTGTAGGATTAGGTTTGTTTTTAAAAACTGCAACCCTCATAATTGGCAAACTTTTTAAATTCGAGGGTATTTTACATAATGTACAACTTCATGACAGTTTATATTTTACATAATGTTTGTGGCGTTTAAAAAAAATCACCTAATAGGGAAGAGGTGGATTATTAGCAATAGAAAAGAGATGAAACTACCATTGATTAGTAGTTCGTCATAAATCGCGTATTTGAATATTTCTGACCTATTATCCAGAATACGTAAACTATGAGAAGGGTAATAATGGTGTTATTACCGTAATTCATTTTATCATAGACCAATTTAATTCACCCTACTCTTTTGTACATTTGATATTAAATCATTGATTATTAATTATAAAGATATTTTCATGAGCAAACAATTTTTGTTACACCCCTATAAGGCCAATAATTTAAACCTAAAAAACCGAGTGGTTATGGCTCCAATGACCCGTAGCAGGGCGTCTAATGAAGAAAATAAACCTACAGCAGCACTGCAAGGTACTTATTATCAACAACGAGCCTCGGCCGGACTCATCATTTCAGAGGGGTCCCAGGTTTCCGAGAAGGCCGTAGGGTATATAAATACACCTGGGATATACTCCCAAGCACAGGTGGAAGGCTGGAAAAAAGTCACGCAAATGGTTCATGATCAAGGAGGTACAATATTTATTCAACTTTGGCATGTAGGCCGAATATCGCACCCAGATTTTCATAATGGGGAATTGCCATTGGCACCTTCAGCAATAAACCCGAGAACACAATCCTACACCCCAAATGGTTTTAAGGACACGGTTACTCCCAAGGAAATGAGTATTGATGATATTAAAACTACCATTGAAGATTTTAAGAAGGCTGCAAAAAATGCTATGCAAGCCGGGTTTGACGGCGTTGAAATACATTCTTCTAACGGCTATTTATTTCATCAATTTTTTAATAGATCTTCTAATACAAGAACTGATGATTATGGTGGTAGCATTGAAAATAGAGCCCGATTCTTTTTTGAAGTGTTAGATGCGATGAAAGAAGTGATGCCTACACAAAAAATAGGAGCAAGATTTAATCCATCTCTGCATGGACTATTTGGGATGACCATGGATGAAGAAACCATACCAACTTTTGAATATATTATTAAAAGGCTTAATAACTATGATTTGGCGTATGTACATCTTTCAGAGCCTTTTAATGATGTTTCAACCGTTCCCCATGCCGTCACTGAAGTAGCAAAACACTTTAGGCCTCTTTACAATGGAACATTGATGATTAATGCCGGATTTGACCTAGAGTCAGGGAATGCTGTCATAGAATCAGGAGAAGCCGATTTGGTGGCCTATGGTAAGCCATTTATTTCTAATCCCGATTTAGTAGAGCGCTTTAATAACAATATAGCCTTGTCGGACTGGGATGAAGAAACCTTCTACACTCCTGGTATTGAGGGCTATTTGGATTACACAAAGGTCTCCGATAGACAAAAGGTATAAACGATATCTATTGTGTAGGATCAGGTTTGTTTTTAAGAACTGCTACCCTCAAAATTGGCAAACTTCTTAATTTTGAGGGTATTTTACATATTGTATAACTTCTTTCTAATTTCTGTTTTACATAATGTTAATGGCGTTAAAAAAGTATCACCTAATAGGGAAGAGGTCGTTTATTCGCAAGAGAAAAGAGGTAAAACTACCCCTGATTGGTGATTTGTCATAAATCGCGTATTTAAATATTTCCGACCCTTGATCCAGAATATAAGAATTATAGAATATGGTATTTATATTCAAATCCTGATATAGGATCAGCATAATTTCAGCGGTATTTGAAGAAATTGGATTTACTAATCCTTATATTGAACTCCTTTAGATTTAAATAGAAAATTTATACTACAAATGATAAATAAAAGGCTAGAAAAGCTTCGTCAACAGTTGTCTAAATATAATTTAGACGCAGTTATTATTCCATCTACAGATCCCCATCAATCCGAATATGTTGCAAAACATTGGAAAGTAAGAGAATATTTTTCAGGATTTACCGGATCAGCTGGAGTATTGGTTGTAAAGCCTGATGAAACGGCACTATGGACAGATTCACGTTATTTTTTACAATTTGAAGAAGAATGCAAGGCTTATGAAATTACCCTATATAAACAATCGATTCCGTATGCCCCCGAACACGTTCAATGGTTATGCGATAGTTTAGAAGAAAATGCGGTTGTTGGAGTAGATTTTTTACAGTTTTCTAAGGCCCAAATGGACCATATCAAGGAACTATCGAAATCAAAAAATATTGAACTTAAAAATATAACGGAACTGGTGGGTGAAATCTGGACAGACAGACCTAGTCTACCTGATTTTCCAATAGATATACATCCGTTAGAATTTAGCGGTGAAACAACACGCTCTAAAATTCAAAAAGTTCAACATAAAATTACAACTGGGAAAGCCGATTACTATTTGTTTTCCCGATTTGACGAAATAGCATGGTTGTTTAATATCCGTTCTCAAGATGTGGACTTTACACCCTTGGTAACTGCCTATGCTCTAGTTGGACTAGAAAATACCCGCTTGTTTTGTAATAAGAAAAGATTTTCTTCATCGGCCCTGGCTACATTTTCAAAATTGAATATTGAAGTAATCGATTATGATGAAGCCATTGTTGAATTAGAAAAAATAGCCTCTACTAAAAAGATCATTACAGATGTATCTTCCTTAAACTATGCTGTATACAACGCCGTTACGAGTACATTTATATTTCAGAATTCAATAGTTAAAGAATTAAAAGCTGTTAAAAACGACACGGAGATAGCTGGTGCCAAGAACTGCATGTTAAAGGATGGTGTTGCGCTTACTAAGTTTTTTATATGGCTAGAGAATGAACTTAACAAAAGATCTATTTCAGAATATGAGATTGGTAAAAAATTAGAAAGTTTTAGACAACAACAAGAATTCTATATGGGCGAATCTTTTGCTGCTATTGTTGGCTACAAGGGCAATGGAGCAATCATTCACTATACCGCCTCTGAAAAAGGTGCTGCCATGGTACAAAATGAAGATATTCTGTTAATTGATAGTGGTGCACAATATAAGGATGGCACTACCGATATTACCCGTACAGTTTGGTTAGGAGGCACACCATCCGATGAAATAAAAACGACCTATACTGCTGTATTAAAGGGATATATAGCGCTGGAACAATTGCAATTCCCTAAAGGGACCGTAGGCATGCAAATAGATGCCTTTGCACGCTTACATTTATGGAAACTAGGCCTAGACTACCCTCATGGTACAGGACACGGTATTGGGAGTTTTGGAATGGTACATGAACCTGGGCAAGGTTTTACAACGAATATTGCAACCAGTACCGGAAGTACAGAACATGCTCCAAATCAATTAACAACAATAGAACCTGGTTGTTATAAAAAGGATGCTTTTGGAATACGTATTGAAAATATAGTCCTCTCGTCACTGAAAGAAACCACGGCATTTGGAGAGTTTATAGGCTTTACTCCCATTACCCTCTTTCCGATAGATAGACAGCTGATAAAGGATTCGCTATTGACAGCTTCGGAGAAAAAATGGTTTAATGGGTATCATAAAATGGTTTTCGAACAATTATCCCCTAGGTTGGACAATGATGAAATAGAATGGCTCAGAAAAATGTGTCAAAAATTATAAATAGTTAGTAATAACAACTTTATATGATTTTAAACCTCAATATATATTTAATAAATATTGAGGTTTACTTTTTAAGTCTTAAAACTCCCAATCTGCCTCTATTTTACATAATGTTCATGGCGTTAAAAAAAATAGCGCACAGGGTAGAGGGCATGTCTATAGGCCCGCAGAAAAGTTTAAAATTTCGTTTACAACTGGCTTCCTGAGAATCGCGTATTTGAAAATTTATGGCCCTTAGGGCGGAATATTGAACTTATGGGAAGTATGATTTTTAGGGACTAGCTACCATAGTAACGTCTAAAACTTTCGACCCCCGACTTTTTTGTAGAGAAGTGTAAAAATACTCAAGAGTTCTACCGTAGCCTGTTCGTTGTTATATCAAATAGCACAGTACTCTTTTAATTCATATTATTAATGAATGACAAGGCATGAATAAATGTATGTGGAATGGTATTTTATATAAAAACGCTGAAAAGAATAGCAGAGTTATATTAATTTTGTAATTAATATACTTTATTTAAATTCAGAAACTTGTTAGAGAAAAGACAACAATTACCCCAAGAACAATTTATAGATGCAGATTATTTCATTTATTGTTTAGAAGCGGTTCCTGAAATAGAAACGGATACGGTTACCGAAGCACAAGAAAACTTGCAACAATTGGCCTTGAATTATGGAATAGCCAGTATCTATAAAACATGCGATACCATTGAAGGACTAGAAGATAGTTTAAATGCACTGGTATTGGATGATCATAATTTTAAAGACTATGAAATTATCTACTTGGTTATACCAGGGGAAGCAAATAGTATTTGTTTAAATGACTATTACTATAGTTTACAAGAAATTGCAGAAATTTTTGAAGGAAAGTTAAAAGGGAAGATTTTACATTTTTCAAATGCAAAAATTCTGGATTTAGACGAAGAAGAAGCACAATATTTTTTAGATATCACTGGCGCAAAAGGTGTTTCTGGCTATGGAAATGAGTTTAATGGAATCAGCAGCTCAAATCTTGATAGAGCATTCTTTAACTTATTTAAAGAAGACGATAATATGCTAGATGTTGTAGAAGAATTGCATCAAAGACATTACAATGTCTGCAAATTACTTGATTTTAGGTTGTATTATTAAACCCATATTGCGACTGCCATTTTAAAAGCTTAGTTTTTACCTTTAACATGGCAAGCGGCTAATTAAAAATACTAATTAAAACATGGTCCCCAGACGCCGCTAAGAAAATTGTTTATTAGCGGGTCATAATTCGCTTCAATAATAAAATGTTTCGGGATATTTTGAATAATCGGATTATAGTTAACAAAAGGAAAACCATTAATAGCACAACTATACGGAAACTGCACATCATGCATATGTTCTATAATTTATATTATGTAAAATAGGAATAGTTTAAACCTGTTTTTTACCTATTTTACATGGGATTCATACTCAGAAAGAGTTTGATGCATATCTAAGAGTGCCTCGAGTTGCTTAGTTACTTTTGAAGTCAAATATTCTTCTAATTCTCCCTCACCTTTAATTAATTCCACTAAGTCCTGATTATTTTTGATCAGTAGTCTTACTCTTTTTTTAATAGACTCGGATTTTAAAAACATTACGTAAGTATTGGGTTCAAACGTATAAGAGCAGATTTTTTGTTCTATTTGAAGTAAGTCGGTATAATTTCGCCGGAGTTTGATTAAGCATTCCATGCTACTGGGTATTACACCGTTTGTTTTCCAAAAATTTCTATAGGTTAATTCCATACTGAATAAGTTTTAACATAAATTAACTAACGGGGAATTTTAGCTAAAGATAGCACATTATCCTCGAAAAATCTTACATACAATAAAGGGTAACAATTTCTTAAAAATTATTTTTCATACGAATCAACTGCTTTTTATTTACTTCTCCTGCCCTCCTTTTTTGAGAGTATTAAGGTTTATTTTTAGATCCTTATACTGTAAATAACTGTATTTTAGTAAGTTTACGACTACTTATAGCAATTATAATAGTTTAATGCCTTACATCCTATAACTGGCCTTAAACAAGAAAAAAGTATTTCTTAATGATTATTTATTGGTGGTACAGAATCTTAATTTAAACAATATTAACGCTGTCTGTTAAATAATTCTAGCAGTAGTCCAGAAAAATCGATAAAAGAACAGTATCTGGAATATTTATCCATTAATCACAAAATTGAAGCACTACAACTATAAAAGCAAGAGATTATTGTGGGGGGTATTACTAGATGTTGTTATTTAAATACCAATGTTTTACTTATGATAGATATATATATAAAAGCTGAATGCGAACGCTTTGAGTATCGGTGGTATTTATAACGTCTAATCACAAAAAAAAATCCCCTGACGTGCTGTCAAGGGATTTTAAATAATAGTATCGTAAGAATTGTTTTACCAAGAATATTCCTCGCTTTTTCCGTTCGGAAAAATTACCATTCCCTTTTGATCGCAAGCCCCATCACCAAAGTCGAGCTTAGCGGTTAAGCCATTCATCTCTAAGGAAAGAACCCCAGAAGTGATATAAGGACATCCTATTTTTCCTGAGAGAGGTGATTTTATTTCGAAATTAAAGGTAGTATCCTTTAATACAATGTCCCATGTCCCTGTACAAGAAAAATCTGGCCCCTCTCCATTAAAATTGCCCAAATGCCAGGTTAGTTCCTTAGTGCCTGTATGGATCGTTTTTGCGTTGTTAGGATGTGTCATCGTCACATCGGTACTGATATTATACACTAGTTCGTTCTCTATAGAAGAATCAAATGTAATGTCTTTTGTGCCTTCCAATAAATACCCATTGAAAGCAAATGAGCTAAAAGTGATGGTGAGGACTCCCTTATCCCCCGCCATATCACCGTTGTATCCTGAAAAAATAAGGGTGCCGTCCAGTAGATTGCCTTTTACCTCGCATTGGTCATAAGTAATGGAAATATTTTCTTCGGAATAACCAAAAATAGCGCAATCATGAATGTTTTTATTAGTTGATCCTGTTTTATCTGGCATTAATTGTGGTAAGAGCTCATCGAAGCCTTCAAAGGCATTATTGATCTCCATTTGAGCCTTTACTTGATCCTTGCTTAAACTGTTTTCATTTAATTGATTTAATGCATCCTGGCTACATCCGACAAATAAAATGATCCCAAAAATTAAAAATAACACCTTATAATTCCTCATAATTATTCTACTTTAGAATGTTATAGAAACGTGCAAATTTAGATATGTATTTCAATTGCAACTAAAATAACGACAGAAATTCGACCAAACACGTGATTTTACAATATTATTCCTACGTATATGGCGGTTTTTTTATCAAAAATCTTCCTGAATACGATTTAAAACAGCTTTAAATTAGTCAATAAGATCTCTTATTTAAGTCTTTCAATCTAATACAAAACTAAAATCCTGATAGGGTTCCCGTTTATAAGCCATGTTATTAATTACGGGTGATAGGGCAAAATAAGGAGAAAAAGTAATAACCCTAACTGTTTTTTCATCCGGTAAAAACTCCAATATCCGCAGCCATCCGTCACCGCCATTCCCATGCCATCCTCCACCCATTGCCTGTGCATTAAAGGTAAGCTGACTTACTTTTTTACCACCCGTATTTATATCTGTTTTAAATGCCGTATGTGCTTTAAAATTATCTGGAGCACCAATATGGCCAGAGATCACCATTTGAATGTTTTTAGAAGGAGCTACCAATTTATCCCAAATAGCCTTTCCGTAATTACCGTCCGTAATAGGATAGTTCTCTGATGTAATATGCTCGTTTTTTGCATTTAAATAGGAATGTGTAAGAACTACTACCGTATGATCTTTGTAACGATTTTTATCAACCTCATTTATTGCCCAGTCCAAAATAGTATCCCGTGGGGCAAATTCAAGGTTCATGAATAAAAACTTTCTTTGCTGTGGCGATGTAAGTTCAATAGTAGCATTCTCAAGAGTGGGTTTCCCATGTACGTTATAGGCCGCAGCGCGTAGTCCATTTTGATTCAATATATTCCGATGTGCCGGAAAATAGTCATTATAATTAGAGGACCTGTTTTCTATGTTTTTATAACCAAAATCGTGGTTTCCAGCGGCTAAAATATAAGGCACATGGCCATCTAATTTTTCAAAGGCTCTAGATACGGCCTGCCATTGATTCCTACTAGGCTCATTGCCATTAATGTGATCGGGCACCAACAATTCATTTTGCTCTACTAAATCCCCGGTACATAAGACCATTTTAATATTTAGAGGCTCTATATTTTCACGAACCCAGCCTGTCATTAATTCCAAAATACCTTGATTTCTCTTAAATTTGGCATATGTTTGGGTGTCAGGAATCAAAATTACGGACCAAGAATCTGGATGGGATAGTTTTGGTGGATCATAGATTTCTTGCCCAGTGATGGTTTGTAGAAGAAACAGCAGTGTGACAAAAGATATTATATTTCGCAGGTTTATTCTCATTTTAATATTTTTAAATTAATTCTATACCATATTGTCCTACTAAAATACTATTTTTAATACGCTCCATATCTTTAAAGATGGCAACTCTTAAATGTTTTTTAACAGAAAAACCAAGAAGAGAAATTATTGCATTGTACCCTCATATTTATAGTAAAATACCAGCAGGAATGTTCCTTTAAGGGATTTAAATCTTTAATTTTGCAGCTTTCCGATTTCTAAACAAATAAAAATGTCATTGACCGATTCTACCAGTAAATTGCTTCCCGTACTTAAGAAATATTTTGGATACGATAGTTTCAGAAATCAACAAGAAGCCATTATTACATCGGTTCTTGATAAGCAAGACAATTTAGTAATTATGCCTACCGGCGGCGGAAAATCGATCTGTTTTCAATTACCTGCCCTTCTTTTTGATGGGGTTACCATAGTGCTTTCGCCCCTTATTGCTCTTATGAAGGACCAGGTTGACGGCTTAAAGGCGAACGGTATTCCGGCTGCCTATTTTAATAGTAGCCAGTCTGGAGAGGAGCAAGAGTATATTATAGATCAAACCGTAAAAGGTTCGTTAAAACTATTGTATGTAGCACCTGAAAGTTTGGCAGGATTGACCAATGTATTAAAAGAACAGTATGTGAGTTGTATCGCGGTTGATGAAGCTCATTGTATTTCATCATGGGGACACGATTTTAGGCCCTCGTATCAACAACTTGGGTTTATAAAGAAAACACTGCCAAGCACTCCTATTATAGCGTTGACCGCAACTGCGGACAAGGCTACTAGACAAGATATTGTAAATCAATTACAAATTCCAAATGCCAAGCAATTTTTAACCTCCTTCGATAGAAAGAATATTTCCTTAGAAGTACGTCCAGCCCATGACAGGGTGGGACAAATCTTAAAATTTATTGCCCGCAGGCCCAATGAGTCCGGCATTATCTACTGTTTAAGTCGGAAATCTACCGAAAACCTAGTAGATAAACTGCGCCTTAAAGGGATTAAGGCGACGGCTTATCATGCTGGACTCGATTTTGAGAGTAGAACTAAGGTGCAGGAAGATTTCATTTTTGACAAAACACAAATTGTATGCGCTACCGTAGCCTTTGGAATGGGAATAGACAAGTCTAATGTTCGCTGGGTCATACATTATAATATGCCTAAGAATATAGAAGGTTATTACCAGGAAATTGGGCGGGCAGGAAGAGATGGACTCAAGGCCAGGGCCTTACTTTTCCATAGTTATGGCGATGTAATGCAGCTGCGTAAATTCGCAGAAGGTTCGGCCAATGAAGAAGTGCAAATAGCCAAGCTAGACCGTATGAAGCAATTTTCGGAAGCCCCTACCTGCAGAAGAAAGATATTGTTGAGCTACTTCGGGGAGTTTTTAAAGAAAGACTGCGGAAACTGCGATGTATGCAAAAATCCACCGCAGTTTTTTGACGGAACTGTTATAGCACAAAAAATCTTATCCACTATTGTAAGAATAAAAGAAGTAGAACCTATAGGAGTCATTATCGATGTCTTAAGAGGCGCCCACAATGCCGGGGTACTGGAAAAGAACTATCATCAAACGATAAAAACCTTCGGCATTGGAAAGGATATTTCTTGGAACGATTGGCAGCATTATGTCATTCAACTTATAAACCAAGGATATTGTGAAATTGCATTTCATAAAAACAACGTTTTGAGGCTCACCGCTTTTTCCAAAGAAGTCTTATTTGGAAATACTAAAGTTCTAATGAGCAAACCGTTGAAAAATGAAGAAAAGATTGTAGTAGAAAAAGAACGCAAAGCAAAACCTATTGGTGAGAATTCTTTGTTTGAACGACTGCGAAAATTGAGGTACCAGATATCGATGGATGAAAACATACCTGCTTATCTAGTATTTAACGATGCTACCCTTAAAGAACTGGAAGCAGAAAGGCCGAGCAGCGAAGAAGAATTTATCCAGATAAGTGGCGTTGGGCAACGCAAGATGGAAGTGTACGGGGATTTGTTTATTCAGGAAATAAAAGCTTTCCAAGATGAAAAAAAGGCAAAGAAAAAGCGTGGTTCCCATACCTTTAACGACACTTATGAGCTCTACAAAAAAGGAAATAGTATTGAGGAAATAGCCAAAATAAGAAAGCTAAAACCAACGACTATATTTTCCCATTTGGCTAAATTATATGTCGATGGCAAAGATATTGATATCTACAAATATGTCGATAAAAAATCTGTATCTCAGGTGGTGAAGGCCAAAAAGGCTTTAAAAAGTCCGGAAACCCTAAAGCCCTATTTTGAGTATTTTGAAGAAAAAATGGAGTATTCTACGATAAGACTAGCCCTTAGTGTTATTGAAAAAGAAAATTTGTAGTGCATATATTGGAGCTACTATCGTTCCAGATCATTTAATAGTCTATTTGCCCGGTTTATGTTGGAAGTATAGCATTTTAACACCTTTTTACTAAACAGATAATAAAAAATAAAGGCAAGAGGCAAAAACCAATACCAGAATGGCTTAAATGGTTGGCTAAAAATATCTTCTCCGTTCATAAGCTTAGAAGTAACCGGAATTAGTATGATCATAAAAACATACCCTATGTAAACACTGGTCTTCTGTAGCCTTTGAAACCTTTGTTTATTGATGGAGAATTTTTGAACCACATCTTTATAGTTGTTTTTCGAAACATCTACATTCTGCATGCGCCTTAAGTATGTTAATCAAAACACTTTTAAACCGATAATATTAGTCCTTATGTTCGTTTATTAAGTGATTCGACCTTTGTCTTAGATGGCTTCTACCCTATTAGGAATGGATTTTGAAAAGCGCTATACATTATGTAAAATAGAATACCTATTAAACTGTATCGCTTCTAAGAGTAGGGACTATAATGCTTTTTTATTCTTTATTTCCTAATAGAGTAGTGCTTTAATTTTATTTCATATCAAGGAAATTCGAGCCTATTTTAATATTCGCTTAAGAACCGGACAAAGAAAGCTTGTTGGTAGCAATGCGTAAGTAGTGCTAACCTATAAGGTGCTCATAATTATAACATTTCGCCCAAAATCAGCTACTTGATGTTTTTCATATTCCGAACAAGTAGTTGGTTAATTTTAAATACGAGAACTATAAGATACTATGTCTAGTATGAAATTTTATGCCTTTAACCTAAAGCTTATAGGACGCTCCCCTCTTGGGGCGGAAAATTTGAACGCCATTTACATTATGTAAAATAGAATAAAGAATGTTTTTTACTTAAAAATTTCTTATTCTCTAATATGCACCCTATAAGTAATATTTCACTCTAAACCTTTTTTATTACTTTTTAAATTGAAGACCTTATATAATTATCATTACCGGTCTTATAGATTATGTATCCCTAGGGGGGACCAGATTTCAAACGAATCTATGGTAATTATAAGGTTGTTGAAAAAGGAATTCATACTTATTAGCTAAACTAAAAGCTCTGTAATATGTAGGTGCATCATAAAAAAAAACTTTCTCAGGATTCGGCTTTTCCCTGTAAGAAAATCTCGTTCGGTCACGAACAGCTCTGGAAAAATATCTTGCCGGAAGCCGAAATGGAATGTAGACGCCCTACATTAATCCCTAGCCATGTTTCTTATAACTTTGCTATTCCTTACAGATAGTCAGAAATTCTGAAATACGCGATTTATGAGAAGGCATGATTCATAGTGATAGAGGGAATAGAATTCTTGGATTAAACCAAAGAATTCTAATTCTTATAAATTTTAGATTCCCTGTTATAGATATCGTTTAGATACCAGGTCCCAAAATTAGAAAATCTTCATTTTATACTGGAGCTTTTAAGCTTTTTATAGGATTCATATTTTTAATATCCCGTATCATTGCTAGGAAATTTTGGAATACGCGATTTATGAAAAAGCTCCTTTTTGGGGTTTCACCTTGCCCTTAAAACACCCACTTCCCTATTGGGTGTGATTTCTGAAACGCCCTTACCATTATGTAAAATAGAAAAAAATTGTAGAATGGGGGATCGGCAATTAAGTCAAACCCTGTAGTCTGGAAATTCTTTTTTAGGGAATCGTTGGTCCTATGCTTTCAATTAGCATCTTACTTCGGATCTCATTAGCTCCAGGTAAAAAATAACAAAGGTCAAATTAGGGTGCTTTTCTAAAAAATCATCGTTTTCCATAACTTTCATATTCCGTATCATTGTCCGCAAATTTTCAAATACGCGATTTATGAGAAGACTTGGGTTATAACGATAGTGGGAATAGAAGTTCTTGGATTGAACCATAGAATTCTAATTCTTATAAATTTGAAATTCCCTGATTAAAGAGGTTATTTAAACGACTGCTCCAAGAGTTAGAAAACCTTCATTTTATTCTGGAGCTATTAAGCTTTTCCAAAGTGTTCATTAGGATTCATATTTTTAATATCCCGTATCATTGCTAGGAAATTTTGGAATACGCGATTTATGAGAAGGCTATTATTTGAGGGTTTCACCTTGCCCTTAAACCACTCTCTTCCCTACTGGGAATGATTTTTGAAACGCCCTTAACATTATGTAAAACAGAAAGAGATTGAAGGATTTCTCCGAGTTTACTTCCATTCTACATCTAATTTCTCTAACTCATAAGTTAATTTGGCAAGAGAAATAGGATCAATAATTTGAGTATTGATGGTCAATTCTTTTTTCTCCGTTTTTAAGATGTAATCTCCCGAAAACTTCCTAGTTTGATTAATATCAGTCAAATAAATTTCCTTTCCAAAGGGACTATTTGCTTTTAATATTCCCTTTTCTATTGTCAGATATTTGTGTTGTCTTTGATAAAAGTAAACTGATAAATACATAAAGGAAATAACTAGCCATCCATAATCGGCCCAATTCTTCCCTTCTATAGAATGGTTAAAAAGAAAAAATCAAACAAGCCATACTAGACCAAAAATCAGATTACCATTCTGATACCGTTTTTTATATCTTATCTTCATAAACCGGTTTTTATATCCCACACTTAAATAGGCTTAGGTCGTTTTACTCCATTTACAGCTCTTAGATATAAATACTTAGGTTTAAATATTTGTTTCACTTCAAAAAATTTAATGCTTGGTTTTTCCAATCAAATTCCCGGTGATTATCACTTAAATATACAAATATTGTTTCCTCCCAGATTAACTTCTTGGGGTATGCTGCTTATTTTTATCAATAGATTTTATCACTGAAATTATGGTATCAGTTTGTTATCTTGGTATAAACAATAATACAGGTTGGCGCTGCAAATCTTGCTTTGATAGCATCCTAAAAGACTGAAAATTGAAAGAAAACTCATTTTAGTATTTGGTATTCTTGCCTATAAATTTTGGAATACGCGATTTATGAGAAGGCTATTATTTAGGGTTTCACCTTGCCCTTAGACCACCCTCTTCCCTACTGGGGTGATTTTTGAAACGCCCTTAACATTATGTAAAATAGAAAAAGTTGTAGAATGGGTGATCTACTATTAAGTCAAACCCTGTAGTCAAGAAATCCTTTTCTAGGAGATCGTTGGCCGTTTTATTCAGCTAGCATCTTACTAAGGATCTTATTAGCTCCAGGTAAAAAATAACAAAGGTCAAATTACGGTGCTTTTCTAAAAAATCATCGTTTTCCATAACTTTCATATTCCGTATCATTGGCAAGAAATTTTGAAATACGCGATTTATGAGGAACTCTTATTTATAGCCGTTTTGAATTTTTTCTCTCCCATAAAAACCTCCTTCCCTACTGGGTGCCTTTGCATTCCGCATTTACATTATGTAAAACAGAACACAAAATACAGTTCTATGTAAACCTATTGTGTTTTCCATATTTTGGACTCGACAATCCAATTGTATTAAGGCTAAGCAGCTTTGCGTTAGGGACCGCGGCGGCATCCCCGCAGCAGCGCAAGGGATATAGACAAGGGCCCGCCCGACGAAGGAGGGAACGCCCAAAATAGTATACATTTAAGGCCCAAAAGAAATATAAGTAAAAAAGCTACTCTTCTTGTTTTAAAACATCATTTGCTCTTTTGAGCTCCATTTTTATAAAAGCAAGTTTCCACCATGGTATCTTCCAATACAAGGTTTTTCAAAACTTTCATATTCCGTACTGCAGCTCAAAAATTTTGAAATACGCGATTTATCAGCATCTGTAAAATTTTAGGATCTTTTATTTTCCACCTAATCCATAAACCACCTCTCCCCTGGTGGGCTCTATTTTTTGACCGGCCAACACATTATGTAAAATAGAATTTACTAACGGTTTTATACTCCTTGGAAAAACATAGATCCGGGATGGTTTACTGATTTTAAAAAATAGCGCGATCAAAAAACCCGACAATTTAAAATGCCGGGTTTTAATGGTTAACGTAGTATCTTCTTAAAATCGAACAGATACTTTTGCACGGGCAAAAAAAGGTGACCCAGGTGTAAAATGAATTTCTTCGACAGGAGTTGCTTCATTTTGCAACCTACTACTCGAGGCAAACTGAGCTTCCTTCCATTTAGTATCAAAAACGTTATCGATAATCAAGCCAAAACTCCAATTTTTAAGTGTATAGTTCAGGTTAACATCTGACACGAAATACCCTTGAGCTACTATAGAGTTATCTTCGTTAGCTGGTCTGTCCTTTATAAAACGATAGTTAATACCTCCAGAAAAATTCTTTACCCCTTTAAAAGTCAACCCTCCCGAAGAGGTAAGGTCTGGCGCCAAAGGAATGTAATCTTCGCCTTTGGGTTCTTCCGAACTTCTGGCATAGGTATAATTCACATCTGCATAAGCATACAACCAATCGGTAATCTGGTAACGCGCTCCAAAGTCTACTCCGTAACGTTTAGATTTTCCGCTAGGCTCCACAATTGCCTCATCTCCAACATACACAAACTCTTGCTGTAGGTAAAGATTCCATAAGGCCATATTCAAAACCAACCTATTCATAGGCTTATAAATAGCCCCTATATCTGCCCCAATAGCCAATGGCAATATTTTTTCGCCTTTATTGGCTACAACAACCCTGGTATCATTAGAATGAAAACCAATTCCGGTTTTAGCAAACAATTGCAAGCTAGGAGACATCTTGTAAACAGTGTTTAATTTAGGACTCACTAGAACCTTGTTCTCACTTTTATTATCATAGACAGGAGAAAGTAGGTTTTCGTAATCGAACTTAAAATAATCTATACGCACCCCGGGATTAATGGTCCAGTTATTTACCTTATAATTAGCGTTCATAAACCCATATACATTTAATTCGTCTATATTTCCGAAGGCCAATCGACCTAGGATCGTTTGCCTGTTTAGGGTATGTGACAGCTCTACCTCGTTGATATCGTCATATCTAAAACCAAGGCCGGTATTGAATTGAAACTGAGAGTTATTACGATCTATATGAAAGGTTTTGTCATACACACTTTCTGCACCAATCATAGTCCTGTCTTCCTTTTGCCTAATCTGATCTCCATTCACCGGATCCTCTTGGAAAAAAGTAAAATTAGAATACAATTCAAAATCATATTTGGTAAGAAAAACTTTCGTTGCTATTTTAGAATGGCCATCAAAAAGTCTTTCATGATTTACCAGAATATTAGATCTGCTAGTATTTCCCCCTTCGGTATCATCGATAGCACCAAACCTACCAATACTGCCATTATCTACTGCGCGCTGCGGAACCTGCCCCGACGCATCCCATTTACTTTGGAAATGCGAAGCCGTCACATTTATCTCGTTCCCTTCTCCATTTCTATGGTTATAACGGCCCATTACATTTATTCTATTAAAATTTTGTGGCGATTGAAAAACTCCGTCAGAGATCATATACTCACTAGCGATATAAGCGTTGTCATTACTACTTTCCAACAACTTAAGCATACTCAATCCACGCAATAAGTTGTTCTGCCCTACTTCCATAGAGATCAAATTGTTATCTAAGGCCTTTTTAGTTGTAAACCCTACATAACCTGCCGTATTTAAATTCCCCTTATCCGCATAGTACGGGCCTTTTCCGAAATCTATATTATCTATAGTTTCTGGAATTATAAAATGCATATCGGCATATCCCTGGCCGTGTGCATGTGACACCATATTTACGGGTAAACCATCTACATTAATGGCAACATCCGTTCCATGGTCTATATCGAAACCTCTCAGAAAAATCTGCTCTGCCTTTCCCCCTCCAGCATGCTGACCAATGAACAGGCCAGGCACCTTTCTAAGGATTTCTTGGGACGATTTTACGGGATCAGATTTTACATCTACATTTACAAAACTGCTCAAAGCGTTGACCTTAGAAACCAGGACCACCTGATCTAAGGAGACAGCGGACTCTGTTAGTACCACCCTAAGACTTGTATTAAGTTGATCTTGAGAGACGATTATTTCCTTGTTTTTAAATCCAAGGCTATAAAAATAAACTTCATCGGCTACCGAGACATTAGGCAAAACAAAACCTCCAGAATTATTGGAATAGGTATACCCTCCAGTATTTTTATTATAAACCCCTACTCCGCTCAGCGGTTCGTGGTCTTCATTAATAACGACTCCCCTTATCGTATGTGCGCTTAAAGAGCCAAAAAGAAAGATGGCCATTAAGCTGATTATATTTTTTATCATTCGTTTTAATATTAAAATAATTATACTGTATTCAATGTTAAGACAACAACCATATACACCTAAGATACTAAGCTTTAGAATGTTGTTAAATTAAAATGTAAAGAATTTAGCCAATAGCACTTGTAATCCTTGAAACATAAATTTGTTCGGAACTATGATTACGCTACGTGTCTACTGACCTTCTAAAGAACTCTATAAAGCACCCATAAGATAACATACGCTTATAATAAGAGTAGAAAATTTAAACAACCAGAACCTATAGTCTTCTCTTTCTTTTTTCGACACCGAAACCTATTTTGCCCTTACTTACGAAATTAAATGAGTAGGGGTTTGGTTTTGACAATAAAATTATAACAGTGGGGTACCGCCAATTTTGTTGCATTTTTAATAGAGATTTAAGAGTCTCGCGCATCTCCAATTATCACCCTTCTACGGGCGTGTAATTAGAAAAACTGCTTCGTTCTTTACTTACTAAAAGCATCTTTTAGCGCGTTGTAGTTCTCTTGGGTGTCTACATCAATTTCCTTACCATGTGGCGAAACACTGATGACAGTGTCCTGATGATTATCTATAATATCTTTAGCACCGAAATCGCCTTTTAGCCCAGCTAAACCCTGAAAATATTCAACCCCAAACACCGCAGGAACCCCTTCGCGCTTAGCGTATCTTGTAGCTACAATATTCTTTGTTCTATTTTTAAAGGTTTCAATTAATTCATCCAAATAAGCCCTATCAATCAAAGGCTGGTCTGCCAGCATCAATAAAACTCCTTCAAAGGGAATTGCTGTATTCATTATATGTTTCACGGCAAAAGCAATAGAATTTCCCAACCCCAATTTCCATTCCTTATTGATTAAAAAAGTCGCTCCATTTGTGTTTGTCTTAGACTGAATTTCGTCTGCGAAAGCTCCCAAAACGACAAAAACCTCCTGTGCCTTAGATTTTTTGGCATTATCCACGGCATTGCCTAGCAAAGTAGTCTTTCCCCAAGGCAACAACTGCTTTATGGTTGGCATCCGCGAAGATTCCCCCGCAGCCATAATCAGTACTGCTATTTTGGAGTTCTTTTGATCCATTTTATTTTAATCGTGAATTCCTGTTTTTTTATTCTTCAGGCGCATGGGCTCCTTATTGCGTATTACCGAAAGTATTTCGGCCATGATGGCTATAGCGATCTCCTGTGGGGTTTCTGCCCCTATATTCAGCCCGGCGGGACCATGAATATGGTCTATAAAATCATAGGAAAGCTCTGGAGAGTGCTCCATGAGTGCCTCAAAAAGCTTTTCCCTTCTTTTAAGAGGCCCTAAAAGCCCAAAATAAGCACACTGAATATGCTGTAAAATCATTAAAAAATTTAAGTCCTTGGCGTAACTATGGTTCATGAGCATTACAGCCGTCTGTTGGTCTACCTCCTCTAACGGGAAATTTTCAGGTGTCACACTGAGGAATTCATCGGCTCCTTTAAAATCCAATATGTTCTTCTCTTCTTTAGGATCGGCTATGATGACCACTTCCCACCCTGCCATAGCAGCAAAAGAGCATAATTGTACAGCATCGTGTTCTGCCCCGATAATAATAAGCTTAAAACAAGGGGGCATTTGTTGTTCAAAAACGGCTAACTCAGGACCTGTTTTTCTGTCTTCAAAAAAGCTTAGGACCATACTACCAAGACGTATCACAGAACCATAATCTTGCTGTGTTCCTTCCTTTTTTTCAAAATACGATTGGATTGTAAATTCCTGACGGGCCTTCAGTGCTTTTCCAATGCTATGTACAACCTCATCTTTAGGACGAAATGGTTCTAATAAAATATATAAAATCCCCTCACAACCTAAACGAAATCGCCCATCATAGGTTATTATTTTGGAGGTGTTGTCTTTAAAAACACTTTCTGCTTGTCTTATTATTTCTTTCTCTACACATCCGCCACTTACGGCACCACTAACACTGCCGTCTTCCAAAATAAGCATACGCACCCCAGGTCGACGATAAGAAGACCCTTCCAGGGCCACAACGGTTGCCAGCACCGTCTTTAATCCTTTTGCTTTGGCATCAAGATAATCGCGAACAATCTTTTTAAATTCGTGGGTCATAGTTATATGATATTTCTTGTAGGCACAAAAGGTACCAAATCGCCTTTATTATAGCCCGATTCTTTCGGGGAAAGAATTACAAAACCATCTGTTAGGGATAAACTAGTCAAATCTCCAGAGCCGTTCTCTTTTACCAAGGAAGCTAGCATGGTACCATTGTCCAAGGATAGCCTTACCCTTATGAGAAGGGTTAAATCACCCTTAGTTCCTATGGGATCCTTTAAAATTACATTGAATTTTGAAACCGGAATTCCTAAAGACATTTTTAGCCAATCTTTAAAATACACATGGTAATTGGCAAAGGTGGAAGCTGGGTTTCCTGGAAAGGAAAAAATAACGGTTTGCGTTTCTTTTTGCTGTCCAAACCAAAAGGGTTTTCCTGGGCGTTGAAGCACTTTATGAAATATTTTTTGCACCCCTAATTCTTCTAAGACCTCGGGAATATAATCGTATTTCCCCATAGATACTCCGCCGCTGAGCAATAAGACGTCGTTGTGGAGCAGCGCCTGTTCAAGTTTCTTTTTAATAACACCCCTTTCATCCAATAAATGCATATGCTGGGGTTGTATTCTTACTTCTGACAAGGCGGCATCCAAGGTGTAAATATTCGATTTTCGTATTTGATGCGGCAATGGGGTTTCTGTTACATCAACCAATTCGTTTCCTGTAGAGATAATGGTGATTTTAGGAAGTCTTTTTACCAAAACCTCACTACGACCTACCGTAGCTAAAATCCCGATTTCTGCAGCTGTTATTTTAATTGATTTTGACAGTATGAGGTCTCCCTTTTTTTGATCACTGCCTTCAATATGAATGTCCTGTCCTTCTTGGGGAGGTTTAACAATCGTGGCTATATCGTTTTCGATCTCCAGATGCTCGTACATAACAACGGTATCGATATTGATAGGAACCATAGCACCGGTCATTATCTCTATACAATTAGCAGCGTTGCTTAATGGTGTTGGCGGCATACCGGCTGCCAAAACTCCTTCTATCTTAAAAGCGGTTTGTCCTTCCCTATAAGCTTCGAAGTTTATAGCTATCCCATCTTTTGTAGCCCTATTGAAAGGAGGAAAATTTCTATCGGCAAATATATCTTCTGCCAATACTCTTCCTATAGCATCTTGCAGGGCTACTATCTCCTCTCCATAGTTTTGAATATGAGCCATTACTTTTTGGTAGGCGTCTGGAAAAGGAATCATGAGTAAAGATTAATATGGTTAATTATATTTATTGTGAGCTTATTTCAATTGAAAATCATGGAGCTATTACAGGCAACTCGACAAGAATTTATTGACCCCGCCTAATACGTTATACAGTATAGCTTCCTTGTTTTCTTCTTGCAATCGCAGCAAGGCCTTTTCACTGCGAATACCTGATTGACAGATAAGATATATTGGTTTTTTAAAATCGATTTCAGCCATCCTAGTTTCTAATTCATTCAATGGAATATTGAATGCCGTAGGAAGGCTAAATTCTTCAAATTCGGCCTCTGTTCTCACATCTATTAATTGAATACCCTTTCCTTTTTCTAGCAGTAGCTGTAATTCTTCCACGCTTTTCGTAGTCCCAAGATCACAGTATTGCCCGCCATAGGAACTTTGAAGGGTTTTAATATTCAGATTTTCGGGCTGAAGGCTGAAGTTTATCTTTTGATATCTGTTCTGCAAGCCATCGAATAACAGTAAAGTTCCGGAGAGTGGCGCCCCAATCCCCGTAATTACCTTAACAGCCTCTAAGGCCTGTAGGTTCCCTATAATACCCGGCACCACTCCCAATACTCCATTTTCATTACAGTTCGGAATTTCCTCTGGTGATGGAATACTCGGAAACAAACAACGATATGTTGGTCCATTATTATAATTAAACACGCTAAGCTGTCCCTCGAAGCCTTGGATAGCTCCGGATACAAAAGGCTTTTTTAATAAAACGCAGGCATCATTGATTAAATACCGTGTGGGGAAATTATCGGAACCATCTATAACAACATCAAACTCGGAAATTATCTCCAAGGCATTATCCCTGGTTAAAAAGGTATCGAATAGTTTAAAGGATGTTTGACTGTTTTGGGCCTGTAATCGTTCCGAAACCACTTCTAGTTTAGGTCTTCCAAGATCTTTTTCAGTATAGAGTACCTGCCGTTGCAAATTGGTGATTTCTACAGTATCACTCTCTATAATTCCTAATGTCCCCACTCCCATAGCATTGAGATAGAGTAAAATCGGAATCCCCAAGCCGCCTGCCCCAACTACCAAGACGCTGGCTTTGGAAAGTTTTTCTTGCGCTTCAGGACCAAATTCCTTTAGCCTTGTTTGACGTTCGTATCTATTGTTTTGCATTTTTCTGCACTTGCTTTTTTGTGTTTATATAAACCTCAACAAACTGTTTTTCAAGACACTAAACCCTATCGATATAAGCATATCTTTACACTTAAAACCAGTTGTGAAAAATTATATCTATTCCTTATCTATTTATTTTAAAAGCTTCAGTTTTGTCATGACCTGTTCGTAATCCTCCTGAAAATTGGCATTTAACAGCACCTCATCATTCTCTGGATGCACTATTTTTATATCGGCATTGATCAAGAATTTTCGGGGACAAGAGCCATTACCTTCTGCGAGATAGTCAATAGACTTCTGTAAGCCTTCTGCCTCCCATATAGCGCAAAGAGGCTCTGGCAAGTTATGTTCTTTCAGCGCAAAGGCGGTCGCAACTTTATTTGGATTTCGCTCTTGGAGTAACTGCTCTAAAGCTTTTAAATTTATAAGCGGAAGATCACAGGCCAAAACCAACCAAGAAGCTTTTGGATCGTGATTATAGGCGCTTAGCAAGCCGTTATAAGGGCCTCTGTACAAATCCTGATCTATTATAGTATTATACTCCGTGGATAGTCCAGTTTCTTGTTCTTTACGGATACTCATAAAAGTAGTGTCGCACACTTGTTCTAATAACCCATAAAGATATTCTCTTTGTGGTTGTCCATGATAACTAATGGTACCTTTATCGGCTCCCATTCTAGTGCTCTTTCCTCCAGAGAGTACAAGACCGTATACTTTATTGGAATTCATTGTCTATTAATTTCAATACTGCTCTCTTTTTAACGGAAGGTGAGTTCTGTCAAAAGATGCTATTATTTTATTTATTTATCTACAAGAAAAATTCTAGCGCAAACTTTTCTTCTTTGTTTACCCTCCTATAGAAGTCATGGAGTTTTCGAATACTCCTTTATATCTTTCCTGCTCTTCAAAGCCCGTTTTAGAGCGTGTCCCTATTGCTTGAAGAATATGTGCAGTTATGTTTTGTTCTGCATTTTCGCTTCGCATTACATCTAAAAGATTCGCTCTTGGCTTTCCGTACAAACAAGTGATGACATCACCAGTGGCAGAAATCCGTAATCGATTACAACTACCACAAAAAGTACGACTAAAGGAAGGTATTAATCCAAAAGTACCCTTATGTCCTTTTATTTGATAGTTTACTGAAGTCGAAGTCTTTGGAGATGGCAATAAGGTAACCTCTGGAAATTCTGATATTATATGATTTAGTATCTTTTTATAGTTCCATGTTATGCTTTCAAACTTCTTGCTCCCCCCGTTAAAAGGCATTTCTTCTAAGAAGCGTACGGAGACCGGATAATGCTTCATCAACTCTAGAATAGGAATAATATCCTGGATATTTTGATTTTCTAGGGCGATAAAATTAATTCGAACATTAAAACCTTCCGTAATCAACCGAATAAGATTATTATACACAATGTCATATTGATCTCTGCGTGTAATCTTTTCAAAAGTCTCTTTGTGTATGGCGTCTAAGCTCACGTTTATATTTCTTATTCCCAAGGATTTTAATTCCTCGATATAAGGGCCAATCAATGTAGCATTGGTAGTAATAGAAATATCTTCTAATCCTTCTAAGGCAGATAGCTTATGCAAGAGCACCATAATATCCTTCCTTACAAAAGGCTCGCCTCCCGTAATTCGGATTTTATCGATTCCTTGCCCTACCATGATCTCACTAAGCTTACACAACTCTTCTATAGAAAAAAGCTTCTTGCTTTCGGCAAACTGTATCCCTTCCGAAGGCATGCAATAATTACATCGAAGGTTACAGCGATCTGTTACCGCTAGACGCAAGTAATTAATTTTTCTATTATGATTATCTACTAACATGTATCTTTCTTTTATCCGCCACTTACCGGTGGAATCAGCGCAATTTCATCAAAATTATTGATTATTTTGTCATCTTTTGCGTAAGAATTATTCACAGCAACTGCTAATGTAGATAGTGATTTTAAGTCAGGATACATTTTTATCAAATGTGTCTTAAGTTCTCTAACAGTCTGTATTTTTCCTGTGCCATTTAATGTGGCATCCGAGATGGCTAGGGTATCACTACCTATAATATCCTTGGTGATACCAAATAATAAAATTGTCATATTAACCTATGATTGTTTTTGGAGCAGACTTTGTCTGCATCATTTCCGGGAATTTTGAAAACGGTTGTTGGGTAAACCTATTTCCCGTAGCAGCTTTTAATGCGTTTGCCACTGCTGCCCCTGCTGGTGGTAAGGTTGGCTCACCAAGACCGGTAGGAGACAGTTCGTTTTGGATTAGGTGGGTCTCAATCTCTGGAACTTCCATCATTCTTATTAAGCGATAGTTGTTATAATTCTGAGATTGGGGCGCCCCGTCTTCAAAAACCAGATCGCCGTACATAGCATGACCTATTCCATCGATGATACCACCTTCTATCTGATTTTTTGCCCCCAAGGGGTTTACCACGATACCACAGTCGACCACACAGGTAACTTTTTTAACAACCGGCATCCCGTTTTCTATAATTACATCGGCTACCTCAGCCACATGGGTATTATGGCAGTAATAAGCGGCAAAACCCTGATATATTCCAGATTCTTTTTTACCCCATCCCGATTTTTCTACAGCCACCTTGATGATGTTTTCCATTCGCTCTGGAGAGTATTCAATACGTTTATCGGTAGTGCCTTTTACTTTTTGCAATAAATCTAACCGCAACTGTATACGATCTACTTTCATAGTTTCTGCCAATTCATCGAAAAAACTCTGTTCGGCAAAGGCTAGGAAATTGGTGTATGGAGCCCTCCAAGCTCCCGTAGTAATACTACTATTATAATTGGCTACATCTACTTGATAGTTCTCTACGGCTCCGGCAGGAAAGAAATTAGGGATTAACCCATACATGTTCCCATTAGCAGCTGCTTCCTTTAAATGATAAGCCGTCACCTGCCCGTCTTTAACTGCAGCTTTTATTCTATATTTTATAGCAGGCCTATACGTGCCCGCCGTCATATCATCTTCTCGAGAAAATATTACCTTAACAGGTTTTCTAATAACATTGGCAATTTCCGCCACCTCATAAACAAAATCCCCATATAGTCTTCTTCCAAAACCGCCACCCATACGGGTCATTTCTAAATGCACTTCATTTACATCTCTGCCTAGCATTCCTGCTACAGCATTTGCCGCAAATTCCGGAGTTTGTACTGGCCCTACCAAATGAATTTTTTCATCCGTAATATTTGCGAAAAAATTCATCGGTTCCATACAATTATGTGGCAGGAACGGTGATTCGTAGGTGCGCTCCAGCACCATCTCGGCTTGCGCAAAGGCTTTTTTAATATCCCCGTCTTTTCTTAAGGTGTTAAATTTGTTGCCGTCTAATAAGGCTAAAAGTTTTTGATCTTGATCTTGAGTGCTTTCCAATGGGGTCTCTGTTACCCAATTAGCCTTTATCGCTTCTTTCGCCTTTAAAGCTTCCCAGGTAGTTTTTGCAATAACAACGACCTTGTCGCTGGTACTCATCGCTACGGTCCAGTTGCTATTTTCTTCCTTGGTCAGTTCTTTTGCCTTTTCCCCGATTTTTATAACATCGATAACTCCCGGCATTGCTTTGGCTTCTGTAGCGTCATAGGACTCCAATACTTTTCCAAAAGCTGGAGGCCTGAGCACAGCGGCATATACCATACCATCTACCTTATAGTCTAAACCAAACAATGGCTTGCCTGTTATTATTTTCTCTAGGTCGACATTTTTAGCATCGCTCCCGATTATTTTAAAGTCCTTGGACGCTTTTAAAGTTACATTTTCAGGAACCTCCAAAAGAGCGGCTTCTTTCACTACATCGCCATACCCTAAAGTATCTCCAGAGGCATTGGTAATTACCCCTTCAGAAGTGGTACATTCCGATGGATCTACTCCCCATTTTATGGCCGCCGCATTCACTAGCATTTGTCGGGCCGTAGCCCCTGTTTGCCGTAAGGGTTCCCATCCAAAACGAATAGACTGGCTCCCTCCTGCTAACTGACGGGTATAGTTATTGGTATCCAAATCTCCTTGCTGTACATACACATTGTCCCATGCAACATCCAATTCTTCGGCAATCAACATAGGCATTGATGTCTTTACACCTTGCCCTATCTCGGGATTAGGAGCAAATATGGTTACCGCCCCATTATCGGCGATCTTAATAAAGGCATTAAAATCATTAAAGTTCAGCTGTGAGATATCTACAGGAGGAGTAACCTTAGGCTTACAAGCCGTGAATAGATTAAAGCCTATAAGCAGTCCACCACTGGCCAGTGATGAAGTCCGGATAAAGGACCTTCTGCTAAATGTGATCGATGGAGTGGACATGATTTTTTGTTTTTTCTATTAAAGGTTTCTATAGATTTCCGAATTGTATTTCTTAACAATGGAAGATAGTCTTCCGAACTCACGCTATAGTTCTAGCTGATTTTGGTAGCAGCAAGCTCTACAGCTTTAAAAATTCGAGTATAGGCCGCACATCGACAAATGTTGCCGTGCATGGCTGCTTTTATTTCTGATTCACTGGGCTTGGGGTTCTTATCGAGAAATGCCGAAGCCGTCATAATTTGCCCTGCCTGACAATAACCGCACTGTGGAACATCAAGCTCCTTCCATGCTTCTTGAACAGGATGGGTGCCATTTTCCGAAAGCCCCTCTATGGTAGTTATAGACTTGCCATCAACAGCATCCATTGTCAAGGAACAACTTCTTACAGCATTGCCTTCTAAATGAACCGTACAGGCCCCGCATTGGGCAATGCCACAACCAAACTTAGTGCCGACCAATTCTAGATGATCGCGTAACACCCATAACAAAGGAGTGTCACTGGACACCTCAACATTTTTTAATTTCCCGTTTACAGTGATAGAATACAAAGGCATAGCCGACAGTTTTAAGTTGTTTTTTATGAAATAAACTACAAGGTACCAAAAATCAAGATAATTTTATTGTTTTTAGCACCTTTTTCCACCAAAAAACTAGAAAACCGGAAACTAATAAAAATTCAAAAACGGCATGAATATTGATTTCTTACCAAAATCAACCAAAAACAAGAACATGACTAAAAACACCCATAACGACTACCCCCTTATTTCCTTAACAAATATTAACACGCCATATAAACCCTTACCATAATTTTAAATAGATTTGCACGTTGTGCTAGATGAACACTAAAAATTAAATTAATATGAAAATATACTCTAAAATTGCAGCCATTTGTTTTGCCGTCACAATGATATTCTCTTGTGGTAATGCCGATGACGATGTACGCTATGGTGTCAATACCGGAACCGATGGGGAACTAGGAATGGGAAAACCAGTAGACAATTGTTTAAATCTTGGCGATAACGACCTAGTGTTGTCCATTCAAGATCAATTTACCACCTTGCCAGGAAAAGTGTCTATATTCTTTAAGGTGTCTGACATTAATGGTAATCCGGTTTCTGGACTTCAGGCAAACCAATTTACAATATATGAACAGGGAAGAAACGATGATTGTTTTAAAACCATATCTACTTCCGAATCCTTTGCGCGTATTTCGCCAAACTCTCAAATTTTTAACAACAATACTATTCTTGTACTCGATTTAAGTAATAGTGTACTGAGCAGTAGTTTAGATGAATTAAAATCGGCCTCTATTAGCTTTATAAATAATGTAATGCCAGCTTCGGATACCGAATCATTTAAAATGGCTATTTATTGGTTCGATGGGGAGGACAAATTACACTCACTTAACGACTTGACCCATGTGAAACAAAATTTAATCACCGCTATCCAAGGTATCGACAAAGATATCAGTAACGACCCTTCAACTGATCTATACGGTGCAGTGATTAAGGCTACCGATATTGCGACTACCCTATTAAACAAAAGCACTACCGATGACCGTATTGGAGCAGCTTCCGTGGTTGTATTTACCGACGGTACCGATCAGGCTTCACGTTATACGGAAAAAGTGGCTTTGCAAAAAGTAAAAGATGCCAACAAGAACATCTCTTTTTTCAGTATTGGTTTAGGAGCGGAAATAGACCCCGATATTTTATCTAAAATAGGAAAAACTTATAGTGTATTCGCAAGCAATAAAGCGGAGCTTGAAAACAACTTTAAAGAAATCTCTAGAAGAGTTTCTGAACTTGCCAATAGCTTCTATTTATTTGAATATTGTAGCCCTAAACGAGATGGCAGCGGTGAAAGCAACTTGGCCATTCAGGTGAAAAAAGATGGTAAACAAGGTGCAGTGCAAACAAAATTTAATGCAAAAGGCTTTACAGGAGGCTGTAAATAAAAAGCATCAAACAGACTGATTATCAGAAAATAGGGCATCAAACAGACTTGATGCCCTATTTTTTTTGTCAGTATTTTTCCATACCTCAACAACTATTTCACAAATACCTACGTATAAACTAACAGAAAACTATTTGTAAAATTTTAATTAAAACGAATGAAAAAAGTAACGTTAGTTGGTTTATTGGGAATGGCAGTACTTACTTCCTGTGTATCTAAAAAGAAGTATGTAGCCTTGGAAAGCGATTTATCGAACACTAAAAGTGTGTTGATGAAAACCCAGGTCGAAAAAGAAGACCTAGAGTCCAAAATGGCCAAAATAGAAGCAAGAGTTACCGAGTACAACGAAAAAATAAATTCCTTAAAAGAAATTAACGATAGCCAGTTTACCGCTATTGGCGATATTGCTGTAATGAGCAATAACACCAAGGAAAAAATGAGACGTACCTTGAGTAAGGTAGATCCAAGCGAATTAGCGAAAGCTAAAACGATAGAAGACTCCATTAACCTTGCTATTTCTTACAATCTTAAAAAATCGATTTCCGATGAGGACGACGACGTTATTGTAGATATCAACAAAACAGTTGTAATGATCAATATTTCTGATAAATTATTATTTAACTCAGGGAGTTACAGAGTGAGCTCTAAAGCTGATAAGATTTTAGGAAAAATTGCAGAGGTAATCAATTCAGAGCCTAGTATGGAAGTAATGGTAGAAGGACATACCGATTCTAGAACCATTAACACTGCCATGTTTCAAGACAACTGGGATTTAAGTGTAAAAAGAGCAACTTCTGTTGTTAGAATTCTACAAAACAAATACAAAGTCAATCCTGCTAATTTAATTGCCTCTGGAAGAAGTAGCTATTTACCCTTGGTAGAAAATGATACTAAAGCCAATAGAGCTATTAACAGACGTACCAGAATTGTAATCATCCCTAATTTGGATAAATTCTTTGCGCTTTTAGATTCAGATAGCCTCTAGTCTTCAGGACTTTGACACAACAAAATTATTTCAAAACAAAAAAACGATGGTATCTTAGGATGCCATCGTTTTTTTGTTTTCGTTAATTACAGTCTCCTACTCTATCCATAGTACTCTATTGCCAAAAGCACTTAAGTTCAATTTCTCATTTTCTGCCTTCACCTGAATTAGGTAAGTCCCAGAAGAAAGGTCTTTAGGTATTTTTACTCTCCACAGGTGTTTGCTGTTATGAGTTGCTTTGGGAGTATAAGAAATTTTTTGTCCTTCATAGCGTCCCAATTCTTGTAAGGCATTAAATCGAATGAGTTCTGGAGCAATACCTTCATGTTTTTCCATGGGCAGCCACTGATCGTTTCCAAAGTTTACAAAAACTTCTGTACGCGTATCCGCAGCAAATACATTCGCATAAATAAAAGGTTCGTTTAAAAAATTAAGTTCGGTATCCCATTCGTTTTTCTCTGGCACCCAAATATTCATTTGATGGTCCTTACCCGATCCGGAAACCTTATAATTTAAGGTGTAGCTTTCTGCCGCTACGTCCATCAACCAATAGCCTTTGGGAGTGCCATCGTACATTAATGCAAAAGGAACCCCTCTTATGTCATGAGATCCTTGCCACCACGCCCCGCAAACGGCACCTGCGATTAACTCATGTACTTCAGGACGCCCTTCTCTAGGGTGATAATTATGATATTGGGTATGCGTATGCCCCGTTGCAAAAAATACCTCCGAAAAAGGTTTAAGAACACTTAACAACTCTTCCTTATTAACTGTTTCTTCCAAGGGGATGTGCATAAATAACTTTACAGCAGAGTATTCCTTGCTTTTTAAGCCAACAAGGTTCTTAATGAATTCTAGTTGATTTTTATCAATTCTACCCTCGTATGTTGTTTCCTTTAACGGGAAGTTATTATTCAGGACCACAAATAACTGCTCCCCATATTCGAATGCATAATAGGACGGTCCAAAGATTTCTTCATAACTTCTATCCCGGTTTTCCAGGCTAGCCTCCCCAAAATTGATATCGTGGTTTCCTATAACATAGAATATTGGAGCCCCAATAAGCCCTAAGGTTTTTGACAAGGGGTTAAAAATATCATGATTATCAAATGTAAGATCTCCCAGCGGCACAATAAAATCGGGTTTATTCCGAGCCAATTCTTCAGTTACCAATTTTCCGACATGGTGAACATCGTCCATAACATCTACCTGTAGGTCGCCCAACAAAGCTATTGTGAAGTCCTTTTGCTCTTTGTTTTTATACAACGGGAAATTAAAAGACTTGCTGTTATCTCCTTGTTCCCTGTAAAATTTTAATTTATTATCCCCATCTAAATTAGAAATATACCCAGAAGGTTTTACGATAAATATCGGATTGTCATCTATAGTCTTAATGCTATAATTACCTTTATTATCGGTAGCTACAATATCCTTCCCGTTACTTACCAAGACATCAGAAAGCCTAGTTTCATGGCCATCAAGAACACCGTTGGCATTTTCATCTTCGAAAACTACACCTTTTAGAGTGTTTTGCCCAATAAGCCCCTGAAAGACCAGGAAAACTAAAATTATCACATACTGTCGCATATTTTTTTACTGATTTAAATTTAACACCTTTAAAATCTTATGATAGACCTCGCTATTTTCATACACACCTTGAAACTCATGAGAGTATGGTCCATAAGCAAAGACAGGCACCATGGCTCCTGTATGGTCATAAGTGGTAAAATCGCCCTCAATCATACCGTTTTCTATATTCCCTTGCGGAATTGTAAATCCTCCCGTTTCATGATCGGCAGTAACGATTACCAAGGTATTTCCACTACGATCGGCAAAAGCAATGGCTTCCGAAACCGCTGTATCAAAATCTATCCCTTCCGTAACAATACCCGCTACCTTATTAGCATGCGCATAAGAATCTATTTGAGCCGACTCCACCATTAAAAAAAATGGTTTTTCCTTGCTGCTTAAAAACCGAAGCCCGTTTCTTGTGGCCTCTGCTAACTTATTTCCTCTTCCGTTTAAATAACTCGGCACACCTCTTTCAGAAAAAAACATCCCTATTTTATCTTTTTCACTTCCTCCTATTTCTTCCAATGAATTGACAATAGAAAAACCATTAGTCTCTAAATTTTGATCAAAATAAGCACCACCTCCACCTATAAAAAGCGACAGCTTACTTTTTAGCAAGTCTTTAGCAATACCTTGGGTATGATCTCTATCTAACTGATGTGCATAAAACGCTGCTGGCGTAGCCCCGACAATTTCATCGGTGGTAATACACCCAGACAAGAACTGTTGCCGATCCAAAAATTCGGTCATATTCATTATGGGTTTGCGATCGTCTCCCATCCCAATAGCCCTATTATAGGTTTTTTGGCCTGTAGCAAGCGCTGTGCCGGCTGCGGCAGAATCCGTGGTAAAATCGTCCGAAGCACTGGTTTTAAGAAAACCTATGCTCTTTAACTGGGTTAGGGAGGTTTCGCCTCCATTCGCCAAAACCGAAGCCGAAATATGGCTAAGTCCATTGCCGTCACCAATCATTAAGATTATATTTTTAACAGGGGTTTCTTTTTGGTCAGATTCATAGGTTGGCGTATACACCTTAGAATGTAGTGTATTTACAAACACCCTATCCTCTAAGGAATTAAAATAGATGGACGCGAGCTCGGGTTTATCCGTGTTGATGTAATCTACTCCCAGGTCTAAAAATGCTTTCCAAGCAGTTTTAGAATCCGGTGCACCCCAAAATCGAAAGGGCTTTCCAAAGCTGTGTGCCTTTTCTATGGTGTTTTTTACACTTTCTAAATCTTCCCTGGTCAGGCGACCTTTTCCGTTCCATGGTGATAAACTTTTAAAACTAAGGCTTACCATAGCTACCTTATCCCATATTTCAGCTGTGGGTTTCTGATCTAAAGATTGATAGTCGAATTTTATATAATCCGGATACTTTGTATAATCTTCCACTTTGGGCCTGTTTCCTGATATCACTATCTGTATCGCCGGATTTTTGATGATTTTAGGATATTTTTTAAGAACAGAAATAATTTTCTTTAAAGAACTATAAGGCTCGGACTTAATATCTATCACTAACTGTAATTCTTGATTCGCCCCCAACCTGAGTGAATACGCTTTTTCTAAGGGCTGCAAGTACAGATTCTCTATGGTTTGCCCTTTTATGATATCGGCTTCGCTATGAGTGGCGTACAAGATGTTGTTTTTATAAAAGATATCCACCTCAATAGAACTAGCCCCGTTTGAATAAGCATTCCAGAAAGGGGCGCTTTGAAGGTAATCGTTGTGGGAATGGATCTTAAAGGCCTTATTTTCTTGGGCTACTATAGGCTTTAGACTTATGAATAAAAAAAGAACTATTAATTTAATCGTATAATACATTGGAAATGGGGTTAAAAAGAAGGATGTTGATTTGATCAACATCCTTCTTTAATGATTAATTTATAAAACTACCAACCTTTATTTTGAGGGATCCCTGACGAACTTACAGTTTCATTTGGGATAGGCCACACGTGCATAATCGTTGGATCAAAATTTCTAGCAGGCCAAATTTCCTGGACAGTATAAGGCGAATCTGGATTTGAACGATCGCTGTGAATGCGTCCATGCAAAGGTTTCGCATACACTTCTTTGGCATCGCCCCATCTTACCAAATCAAAATGACGATTAGCAAACTCCCCAGCAAATTCAACTCTTCTTTCTTGCTTTAAAGCATCTATAGAAGCGTTCACTAGTGGCGCTAACCCTGCCCTTTCTCTTACCATATTTAAAGGTGCATCGCCGTTTTTACCCTGCATAATCAAAGCTTCCGATTTCATTAAAAGCACTTCTGCATAACGAAGCACGGGCACGTTATAAAGGGTAGTCGGGTCGTTTCCATTAGGATTCACATAGACACCAATAGGGTTTTCAAATTGGTACTCATACATGTATTTATTGAACTGGAATCCAGATAAAGAGTTTTCTGATTGGTATTTTTTGGTCTCCCCAAAAAATTGAAACTCATCTCCAAATTTTAAAATGGTAACCTCACGTCTGACATCATTTTCTTCAAAGGCTTGATACAGTTCTTCGGTAGGCTGATAATATCCCCAACCGTTATAGGTTCCCCAGCCTTTGTTTTCTAACATTACCCCAGGAAGTTTACTACCGCCTTCTATCCCAGAATCAACAGACCAAATATATTCACTGGTCCAGTTGTTTTCAAAACTGTGCAACAAACGATAATCTTGTGAGGGGTTCCCTGTATTGATTAAAGCTCTGCCAGAACCGGAATTGGTAACAGCATCACAATACGAGATCACCTCCTCATATTTTGAGCTATCGTATTGCGCCCAGTATAAGTAGGTTTTGGCAATATAGGCCAGCGCTGCGTCTTTATGAGCCCTTCCGTAATCTTCTGGATTCATCTCTGTAACTAAAGGCAGTAAATCGGCCGCCAAAGTAAGATCGTCAATTATTTGACTGTAATTATCTATAACAGATGCAGGTCTGTTATAACCTCCAGCAGCATCGTTCATGTTTTCGACCAAGACAATAGGAACGCCACCATTTTCACTGTTATCACCATAGGTACTGGCTATCCAATAATAATGAAAGGCCCGCATAAAATACGCTTCTCCTAAGAGCCTGTTCTTTATATTTTCATTGATTTCCATATTTGGAACATTCGCTAAAACATCATTGGCCCTACGAATTATTTTATAGCTTTGAGAATACATCCATTTTAAGGAACTTTCATCTCCTGTAAGGTTAAAATTCTTAGCATTGTCTGCATCAGACTTAATACGACCGGTAACCATGTCATCCGAGGCATTGATATACCAAAAGAAACCCCTAGCAAACATATCCTCATCCTTCATATAATAATACATGCTGTTTACCGCCTCGGTGGCATCCTGTTCCGTTTTCCAAAAATTCCCGTAAGAGGTACTGCCCAAAGGCTCTAAGTTGGTAAAATCATCCGAACAGGAAAACATCCCCAATACACTAGTGCTTAGCACTACCGCAATTAATTTTATATTTCTAAATTTCATCTATTTTTCTTTTAGTGGTTGTTATAACTTTAATGAAAGACCTGCAGTAAACATCCTGGACAATGGGTATTTGCCCACATCCAATCCATTACCTCCTACTTCGGGATCCAAACCTGAATAATCGGTAAAGGTGAACAGATTTTCCCCGGAGATGTAAACCCTTAAGGAAGCCCCCTTCATCATCGAATCCATTATTGAATCGGACACACTATATCCAAGGGTAATGTTTTTTAACCTTAGGTAAGAAGCATCTTCCAAATACCAGCTAGAGGTTGTTTCAAAGTTTTTATTATTATCCTTGGTAGAAAGCCTAGGCAGATTGGTATTGGTATTGCTAGGTGTCCACGACCCCAATACCCTGTTATCCAAATTATACCCCTGTAAGGCGGCATTATAGGCGCTGTACTTATATCCATTAAATGCTTTAACCCCTGAGACTCCTTGGAAAATCAATCCAAGATCAAATCCTTTATAGTCCAATTTCAAGTTAACGTTAAACGTAAGGTCTGGCTGATAGCTGCCCATAAACACTTTGTCATTATTATCTATCTTTCCATCGTTGTTGCTATCCTTAAATTTAAAATCGCCAGGCTGAGCATCGGGCTGTATAGGATTCCCACCAAGGACATACCCATCAATCTCTTCTTGGGATTGAAAAATCCCCAAATAAGGCACCAAATAATTAGAATACAATTCCCTTCCCACTTCTGACCTGAAGGGCTCTAAGGTGCTTCTTACATTTTCGCCGCTATGGGTGATAAAATCAATTCCACTTTTATTATATCCGTCTAAATTGATCAATTCATTGTTGATCATGGAAGCATTGGCACTTAAGGTGTAGTTTAAGTCCCCAACACTATTGTTAAAGATGGCAGAAAGTTCGAGACCGTGGTTTTTTACTTCCCCGCCGTTTACATCGGCTGCAGCCGTTCCCTGATGCTTGTCTTCTAAGCCAGGTAAAATCATTCCCTTGGTCTCCTTTTCAAAATAATCAAAGGTGACGTTTAACCTGTTATCAAACAAGGTAGCATCTAAACCTAAGTTGATGGATTCCGAAGTTTCCCAGGTTAAATTGGGATTGGATTGTTTTCCGGCATACACTCCCTTATCGTTTTCCAAGCCGTTCTCTCCAATAATTACCGTTTGTGTACTTAGCGGAACATCAAAGGAATAATAGCCAACAGAATTAATATTTCCTATTTGTCCCCAAGAGGCACGGAACTTCAAATCATTCACTGCTGGAACCTTAAAGAAGTTTTCATCGGAAATCCTCCAGCCCATGGACGCAGAGGGGAAATAATCTGCCTGATTCGCAGCGGCCAATCTAGAGGTTTCATCCCTACGGATACTGGCACTAACAAAGTACTTGTTGTCATAGTTATACATAGCCCTACCAATTGCCGAGGTTAGCGCGTCCTCATAAACATCGGTAATGGGATTTTTTATATCCGCTGCGTTGGACATATATTGATTGTTTTTGTTCTCATTCCCAAAACCTTCCCCTCTTTGGGAATAAAACTCATAATCGGTAAACTGAGAAGAATAAACCGCAGTAAGATCCAAATTATGGTCTCCAAAAGCTTTGTTATAGGTTAACTGATTATCCCAAACCCATCTGTTAGTGGTCGCATAACTTTGAGTAAGGGAATTAACCAAATTTGTTCTTCCCAGTTCAGGTCTTCTAGGATCAAAGCTTTTATAGTTGTTTTGTGAAGTACTATAGGCGTAGCTAGTTTTAAACTTTAGTCCATTTAATATTTTATAGTCCAAAAACACATTTGCATTTAAAAATCGGGTTGGACTTGTCGTGGTAGGTCTTAACAAAAGGGACATAGGGTTGTAAACATCCCCATAGGCTCCTGCAAATTGCGACAGGTTATATGGAGCTACCCCATGAAAAGCACCCTGATCATCATAAATAGGCGCCGCCGAGGGCATATAAATAGCATTCAAAATAGTACCAGAATACCCACTAGAAGTATTGGTGCCCACACTCTCTGTATGTGAGAAATATACATTTTCGCCAAGAGTCAACCTATCAGATAGGTCTATCTCCGATTTTAACCTAAATGAGTATCGTTCGGAACTGGTTCCTTGCAACACCCCTTCCTTTTTGTTGTAACCAAAGGAACTCATATAATTACTGTGTTCTCCGGCTCCACTAACATTAATATTGGCGTTATACAAAAGCGCTGTACGAAAAATAGCGTCCATCCATTGGGTTCTTGTCGTCTGTCCCCATGGGTTTTGAGCAGCATCATGTGCAGATTGCCTAGGAGTGCCGCCATTATCGGCAGCCATGTTATACACACTAGCTTGTTCTATCGCGTTTAAGGGAGTGGGTAAATCCGTGGCGCTCTGCATTCCCGAATACATGTCCACACCAATTCTAGGCTTACCTTGCTTACCTTTTTTAGTCTGGATCACAATCACCCCAGAGGCTGCCTGAGCTCCATATATGGCCGCCGCGGAAGCATCCTTTAAAATAGAAACCGAAGCGATGTCGTTTGGATTGATCGAAGGACCATAATAGGGCACCCCATCAACGACCATCAATGGATTCTCATTGGAAATGGAACCGAGTCCACGGATGACAATTTTTCCTGTTTCCGAAGGATCGCCCCCCTGTTGCAATACCGTTACCCCTGCCACATTCCCCTGCAAGAAGTCATTGAGCGTACCTACTGGTCTACTGGCTATCGATTCTACATTGCTCACCGTTGCAATGGCCGAGGTTATATTCTTTTTTACAGATGTTCCGTACCCTATTAATACCACCTCATCTAAACCTGTAGATTGATCTTCCAGGGCTATGGTAAAGTTTTGACTCCCCGAATAAGCGACTTCTGTAGCCGCATATCCCATAGAAGAAACTAGAAGAACGCCATCCGTGGCATCTACGGTTAACGTAAAATTACCGTCGAAATCAGTGGCTACACCATCTTGGGTACTATTATTGGGGATAATACTTGCTCCGGGAATAGGCATCCCGTCGGTCTTTGAAACCACCGTTCCAGAAAGGGTGGTTTGGGCCATGACGCTAGAAAATAGCCCCATGGTCAATAATAAGAATAAATACTGTTTCATTTATAAGAAGTTTTAGTTCCTTATAAAATTACAGGAAGCCCCTTCCGAACAGGTTGATAATAGTATCCTATAGGGGCATCATTTAAACAATAAAGAGGACAAAACGAACAGATTAGGAGCACTATTGTTTCATTAACATTAAGCTAACCTCTTGTAAATCTAACGCTAATACTGATTATGCTGTTTTTTTCAACTTATACACCTTGGGTGAACACCCAAAATGTTTCTTAAAAATCCGACTAAAATACTTTGGATCGTTAAAACCACAGGCAAAACTTATTTCTGCTATGTTTAAGGTTTTGCTTTGAAGAAGATACTCGGCCTTTTGCATTCGCAATTCGGTTATAACTTCTGATGGAGATTTACTAAGAACTTCCTTAAATATACGATAGCTTTTAATTTTAGAAATTTGAAGCTGTTCATTTAATTCCTGAACGTTAAAAGAGCTGCTTTCCAGATTGTTCTTAATGATTTCCAAGGCCTTGTTCAGTAGTTTCTCATTAGGACTCAGGTGCTGGCTTTCATCTTTTGCAACACCAAACAATTGGTATTTAGACTGATCTTTAAGATACTCCTTTCTTGTTGCTATAAGGCCCTGTAGTCTTTTATGAATAAAGGAATCTCGCGCAGGCAGTTGTATAAAGGCATCTATCCCTAGCTCCATCGTCTGTTCTTGCAAAGAATAGTCTATTTGTTCTGAGATGTATAAAACTGGTAAGTTTATTAGCTGTGTTTTATCCTTGGCTTGTTGCAACAGTGCCATGAGTTCCTCGGTAATTGGGGAGTTATAAATAACCATTCCGTGTACACTTACCTTTTTAATTAAGGAGGAAACAGCGCCTACAGAACTTTCAAAAAGCAAATTGTGACCTTCCTTCAGTAGCAATTGTCGGCAACTCAAATAATCGCTTTCTTCACAGAACACTACAATATTATTCTTATCGGATAGCATTTTCTCTTCCAGTTTTAAATGCCTCCATTGTATTTCTTCCTGCACAACAGCATCTTTAGCCACTACTAGTGCCGGTAGACTTACCCGTATTTCCTGTTGATTCGTTTTATCATTAAAAACCAAGGCCCCTTCAAGAGTTTGGATCAAGGTGTTGACCGCTCTAAAATAAGGACTGTATTGCTGAATACTATGGGCATTTTTGGTTAAAATGTCACTATCAGAAAGAATCTTCATAACAAACCTATCATGCTCCATACTAACATCTACTGTTAAATTACTTTCTTCGGCACCATATTTTATCACCTCAAAAAACAAGTACTTCATCAGTAACTTAAATCGTAACACATCTATGGCGATCCAATTATCTTGTAGCTTAACAGTGCAATGTAAATGGATGTTAGAAGTAATCGCATTGTGATTTAGCTGATCTAACAGTTGATTTAATATAGGCCCTAATTTTACAGCAGACTTTTTAGATGTTCCGATATCCTTCACATGATTAAGAAAATCCCATTCCATTAAAAGATTGGTCAATTTCCCCGACTGCATCAAAAGGGCGTTTTTTATTGCATCCTCTTCCTTTAGTTTTCCAGACAGGTCCAGGATTTTGGCAATCGGCTCCTTAAATTCGGACAGGACAAAAGTCTTGAAGCTCTCTATTTCAAACTCCTGTTTTTTCAAATGGAGATGCGTATTTAAAAGCTGGTTTTTTTGATCTGAAATTTCCTTATGCTTTTCATCAAGGATTTTATTTGCAGTAATCAGTTCTTCTTTTTGACTGTTTATTGTTTGGGTTCTTTCTTGGATTTTACGCTCTAGCTCTCTCCTATATCGCAACGCTTTTTTATTCCTTTGAAGGATTATAATTCCTAGAATTACCAATAAAAAGCCCGACATTGTTCCTAAAAACCAAAAACTTAAATAAAAAGGTTTCGTTATAGACATCGGTATTATGACAGTATTGGCACTAGATTCATCCAAGGTGTTTTTAACTAACAATCTGTAATCTCCATATGGCAAATCGCTATAACGTATTGGATTGGATTCAAACACTTCCCAGGCATGGTCAAAGCCCTCTAATTTGTATACCACCTGATTATTGGGGTCTTTATGAAATGACACTGGAGTGATGGCCACGGAAAGATTGTTCTCTCCATAACTTTTTTCAATACGGGTCCCCATGAAACTCTTTTGATCTACCCTTACTTGAAGCTTGGGAAGCTCTTTAAAAAAATTAATATTGTTGGGAGAAAAATAGTTCATGCCGTACACCCCTGCAAAATACAGCCCTCCCTTGACATCTTGATAATAGGCGCCTTCCGAAAATTCAGCAGCCTGCCACCCCTCCTCCGGATTCATGCTCAACACAGCATAACTACTTCGGTTTACAGCAGCAATTCCTTTGGTAGTACTTATCCAAATATCATCCTTGTTGGGGAGAAGACTATACACCATATGGCTTGGCAATCCTTCCTTTTCCGTAATATTTTTGACCACTCCCGTATTAAGGTCATAAACTGTAATTCCTCCTAAACTGGCAATCCAATAATAATTAGTCCTCGGATCCTTATAAACATCGTATATACTATTACCAAGAGCACCATCGGCCTTGGCAATACCCTTTATATTACCAGTAAGAAGGTCTAAGATCACCAATCCAGAATTTTCAGTAGCGAGCAATACTTCTTGCTCCTGCACTTTCACCTTCCTTATTTGTAACTGCTGTAGCGCGTCCTGTCCTTTAAAACTCTCAAAACGATTATTTTTCAGTGAAAACTTTGCCAGGCCGCCCCAGCAAGCCGTCCAAATAGCATGGTGGTCATCTTCAAAGAAGGAATAATTCCTATTGTTTGGTAATAAATTGTTCTTTTCGGCGGTATAGGTATGGATCGTATTGTTGCTAATCCGGAGCACTCCGCCATAAGTCCCAACCCAAACAGATCCGTCTGAAGAAGTAAACAAACTCCGGATCCGATTCCATTCTTTGTTTAATCTTGCCTCGGGGATTTCGAAGGCCACATAGGTTTGTAATTTTTGGTCGTACTTAAACAACCCTTGATTGTAATACCCCAACCAAAGGTCGCCCTTCTGGTCTTTGGTAATAGCGCGAATGGTCTCATTGGGGAGATTCGGAAAATGTATCGGATGTGGGGCTACCAAGCTTATTTTTTCGGACTCCCTATAAGCCATACTCAAGCCTCCGTCTTTGTGCCCTAGCCATATGTTGCCAAAATCGTCCTCATATAATTTCTCTACCTCATTACTGTTAAAGCTGTACTTGGAATAAGGATCATATCGATAATGCTCTATGTGCTCACTATGTACATTAGAACTCTTGTTGGGAAGGACATAAACGCCATTGTATTTAGTAGCAAACCAAACGTTCCCCTTTCTGTCTTTCATGACCTGGTTAATTACCAGTTCAGGATTATACTTATGCAAAATTCGGTGTAAGGCAGCATCGTTCTCATTGTCTAAGTTTTTGGGCTCAACCCTTACAAACGTATCCCCGTCAAACTCATAGTGTTCATTAGAGCCATCGAGCGAAACTAAAGGGTTTCCTTCTCTAGATAAACGCAAGGCCCCAACCTCCTTTTCAAACCTATAATTTTGAAAACTATTTCCCCCTATATATTTGCTCACCGACTTATTGTCCGTCAAGGCCCATATATCCATATTCGCATCCCTAACCAATTCTCGCACTACGTTTCCGGCCAAGGAATTAGCGCTGTCTTTTATATGCTTATAAATCTTAAACGAATGCCCGTCATAAGAATTCAAACCGTCCCAAGTCCCAATCCATAGCACCCCATTCTTATCACTTGTAATCCCTAAAATCGAATTATTAGATAAACCGTCTTCGGTGGTCAGGGTGTTAAACTTAATCTGTTGTCCAAAAAAAAGAGAGGGGAAAATGATAAACAGAAGATATAATTGTTTCAATATTGCAGAGATTTAGGTTAAAAACGCCCCATAATATAGGCATTATCGGAAAAAAATGGTCTGAGAAGTCTAAAATCTTCCTAGGTATTGCTTTCAAATAGCGGCAAAATAAACATAATTCCCCATGGTTTTCCTCCTCACAGCGACCATGGATACGATTTTTAAAGTAGAAATAACACTCCCATAACATCAGTTGTATGTCGTATAATAATTTGGGCGTTCCCTCCTTCGTCGGGCGGGCACTTCGCTATATCCCTTGCCATGCTGCGGGGATGCCGCTGCGGTCCCTAACGCGGAATAATATAGTCTTGGATTAAAATCCCCGGAATCCTATTAAAAACCTATTTGCACAAAAAACCCATGCATACAAATTGCCTACATGGGTTCTATTATTCCGTTATCACAATAGTTTTATACCTGTTCCTTCGTTTATTGTTTAAAACACATTATCACATTTTTACAATCTGTGCATTGGCCATAAATAGTTCTTGCATACGAGTCATCCTATGATCAAAAACAGTGGAAAACACAACATACTGACATCGTTCTAGACTCTCGGGAGTACGGATAACATCGGCGAACATACTTGATTTTACCAAAAACTCAGCATCCTCCACAAAGAACAGTTTTAACTTCCCTAAATTAATCCCATTTAAAAAGAAAATTTTATTGAGTCTTTTTGGAGTCGCAATTACAATATCAACACCATCGTAAATGTCATTTTTTTGAGCTTCAAAATCATATTCTTCATAAGCACAATACACTCGCAAGTCCATTCTATAGGTGAAGCGCTTAAACTCTTGTTCCAAAGCTAAGGCAGCCTCTTTGTCCTTTACAAAAATTAAAGCTCGTGGCGCATCCTCAAATGCCGCACATTCTAGTTTCTGAATGGTACTGATAACAATTGAAGTAGTTTTTCCAGAGCCTTCGGGGGCGATTCCAAAAACACTGGCTCCTCCCTTAATTTTGGAAAGCACCTTTTTTTGAAACGGTAAGGGCTCTGTAATTTTTAACCGATCTAAAGCTTCCAGCAATTCTGGCTGTAATTTTTTAAATGACATATTTTTTGATTGATTTTTATTAATTAGTCCTTGCTATGATCATTAATGACAGTTTTCCTGCACTTCACCACAAGTTCTTACGCTTTCACAACAATTTCTTTTGAAATGAGAACTTCCTCATTACTTTAGAAGTGTAATAAGTCGTAATAATTTTTTCATTTTCATATAGTGTTCTCGGAAAAGAGCTTTATCCCATAAGATAAGGCTCTTTTTTGTTATAGTTTTTACCTAAGGAGTTACTAGACCTCCATCGCTTCCCGATACTATATAAGAAACACCTTTACATGGGAACGTTTACTACTCCTCTCTGCTAGAATGCATCGAAAAAAACGGGATTCCTAACGTTCACGTCCATTTGTTGCTTTGTAAATTGCAATTTTAAAAAGCACCTATTTATAACTGTTTAGGCCCCTATATTTATGTTCCATTTACACAAATCCTTTTCGGGCAGTTCTATTTAAAACGGCCCGAGTTGATTCTTCTAGTCTATGGAATCCAATTATCTTTTCCAAAAACCGGTTTTCTTTTTTCTAAGAAGGCGTTTCTTCCTTCTTTGGCTTCCTCGGTCATATAGGCCAATCTAGTGGCTTCTCCTGCAAAAACTTGCTGGCCAACCATCCCATCATCGGTAAGGTTCATGGCAAACTTCAGCATTTTAATAGAGGTTGGAGATTTTTCCAGTATTTCCTGAGCCCACTGATAGGCAGTATCCTCTAATTCTTCATGAGGTATTACGGCATTTACCATTCCCATATCCATAGCTTCTTGGGCAGAGTAATTACGCCCTAGAAAAAAGATTTCCCGCGCTTTTTTCTGCCCTACCATTTTTGCCAAATAAGCAGAGCCATATCCGCCGTCAAAACTAGTGACATCGGCATCCGTTTGTTTAAAGATAGCATGCTCCTTACTGGCTAAGGTCAAATCGCACACCACGTGCAGACTATGTCCGCCACCAACGGCCCATCCAGGAACCACTGCAATAACGACCTTTGGCATAAACCTTATAAGCCTTTGTACTTCCAAAATATTTAAACGATGCATGCCATCCTCCCCAACATAGCCTTTATGGCCTCTGGCTTTTTGATCGCCCCCGCTACAAAAGGAATATACCCCGTCCTTGGTAGACGGCCCCTCTGCCGACAGCAATACAACCCCTATAGAAGTATCCTCCTGCGCATCATAAAAGGCCTGATACAATTCACTTGTGGTTTTTGGCCTAAAGGCGTTTCGCACGTTTGGCCTGTTAAAAGCGATACGGGCTACTCCGTCACATTTTTTATATGTAATGTCCTCAAACTCTCTGACGACTTTCCAGTTGATCTCTTTTTGCATTTCTAAATATTATTTACTTGGTCAAAGATAGTATTCTTTACTAAAACCTATATTTCTCCGGTTAAACTATGAGACTTTATTCTTAGCTTCTATCCATTTGGACATGTATTTTGTACCCGCCATAGTGTGATGCCTTAGCATTTCACCTATAAAATTTTTGGCCCTAAAGTCGGACAAACGATGCTTCACCTCCTCAATTTTGGAATAAAACCTATCCTCTAAAATGTCGATGTTGTATAATTGATTCACTATTGTCACCCCATTTTTCCGTGCATTTTCCCAAATAGCCTCCTCCTTATACAATGCTACTGCTGCATTCGCAAAACTCAGAGCATCATCGGCAATAACGCCATTCCAATCTAAGCCCGGATGCATGCCTTCTGCTCCTATTGTGGTCGTGACGCTTGGGGTACCAAAACGCATCCCATCTATTAGTTTACCTTTAATGCCAGCGCCAAAATTAAGAGGTGCTAAGTTTACCCTAGCCCTACCAATGACCTCCTTGGCCTCTTTAGCATGCCCCAAAACACAAAAACCTTCCTTAGGCTTGCTCATCTGTAGAATATGCTCTGGTAAATAAGCCCCGTAGACCCTTAAATTCGCCTCGGGCAATTGCTGTCTTATCAGCGGCCATATTTCTTTTTTTAAACGTACAACCGCGTCGATATTTGGAGCGTGTTTGCCGTTTCCTATGCAAACAAAGTCTTGTTTTTCATGATAACCGAGCCAATCCTGCTGATCCTTAGCTGTAATCCCATTGACCATTATAGGTAAATGTAATATTAATTGATCCGGGATCTTTAAGACTTCTTTCAGCAGTTCTATTTCAAAGAAAGAAATAATCAGACTAAAATCGCATCGGTAAATACTGGCGATTTCTCTTTTGGCCAAATCTGTAGCCAACCATTGATCGGAAGAAAAAGGAGTGTTTTTTTTATATGACTCATGCCTTGCCATTCGCAGGGAATGCAGGTCTTCTGTATCTAAAATCCGTACTGCCCTGGGCGCATATTGAGCCACTCTCCATCCAAATTGCTCTTCGGCCATAAAACGATCAAAAAGGACAATGTCGGGGTCAAAATCCTGAAGCAGCTCGTCAAAACTCGAATGGTTGAGCTTGATTGCTACCTTAGCAACTCCCAAGGACCCCAAATCAAAGGAGTAATTGCTCTCGGAAGCCGTGCTGGCAAAGCTTATTTGATATTGGTGTTTTATAAAAAAATGCAACAACTGTAACATTCGCCCTCCCGCAGCTGTAGTATTTGGTTCTGGCCATACATAGCCTATAATCAATAGTTTCTTTTGCATTTTCTTTGGGAACTTATTTCATTCGAGCAGCAAATTTCCCAGAAATACTAGAACGCAATTTGCGTTCATAGTCTTCTTGCAGCCACTCTTTATAGTTTTTTGTATTGTTCATGATGCAATAGGAATATTGACGTACCCTAAAGGCTATTTCTTCCTTTAGTTTTTTGGCCAAAATCCGAGCATCAAAGACATCATCACTGTTCTCCACACATATCTGAGCATGTTGCTCTATACTGCGTTCTAGCACCGTTTTAGATTTAAGGCCCTGAGCAAACACCTTTTTGTACTCGGCCTTGATATCAAATTCGATGTTCTCGGATTTGACAAACAAGGCTTTTAAATCGGCAGGCATTTCATACACAAAATCTTTTTCTATTTCCTCGTCATTCTTTATGTTTTCCAAATAGAAATCAGGAAAATGAAAGATTTCTTGCCAATCTATCGGTGCGTGCCACATCCCAAATCTTGCGACATTATTCCCTAGATCTACTACGGTAAACTCGTCTTTATCAGGTAAAATTCGAGACCCTCTTCCAATCATCTGAAAATACAGGGTTAAAGATCGTGTTGCCCTATTTAGTATAATCGTTTCTACCGTTGGCTCATCAAAACCTGTCGTTAAGATACTTACCGAGGTTAGGATAGCATCTGGTGTTTCTGAAAACCAATTTAAGATATCCCTACGTTCAGAAGCACTGTTTTTATTGTCTAGGTGGCGAATATTATACCCAGCCTTTTTAAAAATATCCCTTACGTAAATAGAAGTGCTAATACCATTGTTAAAAATCAGTGTCTTCTTTCCTTTCCCAATTTCCTCATACGCGCTTAATAATTTGGCCAACATATTCTGATTCCCATAAAACTCGTCAGAAGATTTTACCGTATAATCACCGTTGATTCCCAATTTCAGACTTTTTAGGCTTACATCGTAATTATACATATTTGCCTTTGCCAAAAACTTTTTCTCGATAAGGGATGAAATAGATTCTCCCACGATAAGTTTTTGGTAGTTATCTTTCATAGGGAGTTTTATGTTAGAGCTTAATGGGGTCGCTGTAACACCAAGTATGGTTGATTGTTGAAAATACTTAAAAAGCTTTCTAAAGGAATTGTAATGTGCTTCATCAATGATGACCAAGCCAATGTTGTGTAGGGTTAGCTTATCGTCTTGTAGCCTGTTTTTAAGGGTTTCTACCATGGCTACAAAACACATGTACTCGTCTTGATCGTTAAGCTCCTTTATGTCACTATTTATAATTTTATTCTTAACTCCAAATCCAGTTAACATCTGTGAGGTCTGACTGCTTAACTCTATCCTATGCGTAAGCACCACAACCTTTTTTTGTGTTTTTCGGATATATCTTTTTGCAATTTCAGAGAAAACTACCGTTTTTCCTCCTCCCGTAGGTAATTGATACAGGAGGTTTGCATCAGAGGAAGAATCCTCTAAAAACTTAAAAATAGTTTTTAGATCCTTCTCCTGATAGTCGTAAAGTTTTTTTTCTATGCGCTGTACAGGTAACTTCAAATTGGTAGGTAGTTTTAAAAAAAATGCAACATTCAAACCTTACAAAATTAACAGTTTTTTGTGCTTGTTAAAAATTAATACCGTAAAAACATGGAATTAATAGCCTTTTTCTTCGGATACAATGTTGTTTAAAAACGCTCCTTTTTGCAATCTATTATAATTTTCCAGCAATTGCGGAACTACAGAATCCATATCAGATACGCTCGCCGTATGGGGAGTCACAAGTATTTTAGGGTGTCTCCAAAACGGGTGGTCCTTCGGCAACGGCTCTTGGTGAAAAACATCTAAACTGGCACCGGCCAAATGATCATTGTCCAACATTTCCAGTAAATCTTCATCTACCAAATGCCCTCCTCTGGCAACATTGATAACATAGGCTCCTTGCGGTAGATCTTTAAACAATTCTTTATTGAGAATTCCGTTTGTATCTTCGGTCAACGGAAGCAAACACACCAAGATATCGGTAGCGGATAAAAACGGCTGGAGTTCTGTTTGACCTACATAAGTTCTTACCTCATGATGTGGTTTTGGGGAATTGGCCCATCCATGCACCCTAAATCCATACTGCTTTAAGTTTATAGCGGCCAAACTACCTAATGCCCCCATTCCCATAATCCCAACGCTTACATCGGCAATTCTCTTATATGTTTTGCGGTTCCAATCTTCGCTTATTTGGGCTGCTTTGTAATCGGTTAGGTTTTTTAAAAAATTAAAAATATTAGCGATAATAAATTCGGACATATCACTGGCTAAAATAGGATCTACAACTCTTGTAACGGCTACGCCACTTGGGAAACCCGGATCGTCAAAAATAAAATCAACGCCAGCTCCGAAAGAGGCAACACATTTTAAATTTGGATACTCCAACAAACTGCCGCTGGGATGTTTCCAAACGATCGCCATGGTAATTTTGTCTTTAGGATGCGCTTCCAAATAACTATACACCTCTATATCCGTGTTGTTCTTCTTTAGAGAAGCTATCCATTCATTAATTTTCCCATCTTGTCTTATAATTACAATACTCATAACTAATCTATTATATCTAAAATTCGTGAAAAAGCCTCAACATTAGGCCATTTATGTTCTGTAGTAAAAAGATAAATTTTCAAAATCCGATCCTTAAAATCCGGAAGCAACCCATTGACAGAAACCAACTGAACCGCCTCTTTAAATGAATTCTCCATACTCTTATAAAAAGCATCGGGCACATTCCTGTTCTCGGAATAAGATTGTGCAATCTCCAAATTATAGAGCATCACATCAACAATGAGATGGGGCGCAACTCCCAAGCTTATAAAATGTTTGATAAATTTTTGCGCCACAGATCTTCTGGCCTTTGGCTTTTTTCTCTTTAAAGGAAAATACTCATTGGAGATTTTTAATTTGGCCTCTTGTACCATTTTATCTTCCTTAGGATTGAAAACAAAATCGTAGTATTCCTTGACCGCTGGAAATCTAACATACAAATCCAGGAGCTGGGCCTCTAAATCCTTCTTTTTTAATTCTGCCAAGTATTTGGTCAATGCTCTTTTACTCATTCTATAAGGTTCTCCTGCTCAAAAAATTAAAATTCAATGTTTATTAAAAATTGGTGCAAGATCATAAAATAAGACTTAAATTTTAAGGATAAAGACAATTTATCTTAAAATTCTCACAAATTACATACTCCAAACCCTATTTCCTTGGAAAAACAATAAAAAAGGCGTATTATGTTAGATTATCAGTATTAATCCCAAAAACATTTATAAATGAGGCAATTAAAGATTATCAAGCAGGTTACCAATAGGGAGTCAAAGTCTTTGGACAAATACCTGCAGGATATCAGTAAAATTGATTTGATTACTGCGAACGAAGAGGTTGAATTGGCACAAAAAATTAGGGAAGGCGATCAGCACGCTTTAAACAAATTAACCACTGCAAATTTAAGATTTGTGGTCTCTGTAGCCAAACAATATCAAAATCAAGGTTTAAAATTACCAGATTTAATCAATGAAGGTAATGTGGGATTAGTAAAAGCAGCAAAACGTTTTGATGAAACCCGAGGTTTTAAGTTTATTTCTTATGCCGTTTGGTGGATTCGACAAGCAATATTACAGGCATTGGCCGAACAATCTAGAGTTGTACGCTTGCCTTTAAACAAAATTGGATCGATCAACAAGATCAATAAAGCATTTTCCTATTTGGAACAGTCCCATGAGCGCCCCCCTTCTCCCGAAGAAATAGCCAAGGAATTAGACATGAGTGTTTCAGAAGTAAAACAATCCATGAAAAATGCAGGAAGACATGTCTCTATGGATGCGCCCTTGACCGAAGGAGAAAACTCCAATCTTTACGATGTTCTAAATTTTGAACAATCGCCAAGACCAGATAATTCCTTAATGCAACAATCCTTGAATACGGAAATAATCAGAGCCTTAGACACCCTTTCCCCAAGAGAGGCAGATGTTGTAAAGCTTTATTACGGCATAGGAGACCATCAGGCGATGACATTGGCAGAAATTGGACAAACCTTCGACCTTACTCGGGAAAGAGTCCGACAGATAAGAGAAAAGGCTATTAGAAAGCTAAGGCATCATTCAAGAAGCAAGCTTCTAAAAACATATTTAGGTTAATCATAAAAAAAAGTCCCTTTACGGGACTTTTTTTTATGATTGTAATTTTTAAAGATGACTGAGTTTTTTGATATTGAACTTTGCTAAAATATCGTTTAAATCTTCCAGGAAATTTAAGTACGCTAGGTTTTCTTGATTTTCTTTGGCCATAATAGTTTGGTTGTTAAAGGTTCTTAAAACTATACCTTTAGATATAGTCGATTTTTGACAACTCATTGAAACTTAATATTTTATTTAAGTTTTGTAAAAACAACAAGTATTCTTCTCCGTAGGTTTCGTACAACATGATAAGATCTGGTTTTAAAATTACAGATTGGGCTCCATAACTATATCATAAATTTATTTATTCCTTTTGGGTAAACCAACAATTTGTGGTGTATACAACTTTTTTTGTTGTGAAAGCAAAGAGTTTAACCAGCAACCCACTATAAATACTTTTTTTAGGTCTTTCAGATATTTCAAAAGATTATAAATAACGACTTTCTTTGATCAATTGGTCATCTTCCGAATAGAATTTACTAATTACATCCCTGATTAAGCAGCCTATCGATTCGTTTTTCTCCTCCTTAAGCAAGTCCTCCAATTGTCTTAAAACCGCCACATTGCAAAAGTCAGCAGTCTCATAAATAGCATAGATGGTTTTTATTCTATTCCTATCTTCTAGACTATATGCAGTGACAGGTGGAATTGGCAAGCCTGTTAAGGGAATGGTATTTCGGACGGCCTTAAATTGAATATCCTCTTTGTTTTGTTGCATATACTTTTTCAAAAGCACCCTCATTTGATGTCTGATTTTAGGATCAATTTCCAGGCTATTTTCACCATCCGAATATGGAGCAAGAACATTTTTCGGGGAGACTGTTTTTCCTATAGGGATCACGGGTTTCCCCTGAGTATTTTTATTTTTAAAGTTTTCGACCTCATCTTCCCCACTGTTATTCTTTCCATTTTTGATCATTACAAGTACTATTTTATTAACAGAAGTCACGCTGTGGTTAAAAAACCGGCTTCAGCTTACTTTTTTCGCTGATTTTAATTGATTAAGAAAGCCCATTGATTTCGCCCCCTTTGTTTTTTTTTAAAACCTCCATTGAAGGATAATTCGGCACGAACATATATTTAAAAATTCAAAAAAGAAAGTATTTTCTTTAAGCCGATTAATTATGCCGATAAGAATGTAGATTTCAACAATTAAATATTATGGGTTATTACCCATGATTTTAGGGCCAAACTACTATTACACATTTTCATAAAATAATGCCGTGTTTTCTTTTGCCCAATATTAAAAACAAATCACTATTCTTAGCTTGTTTTAGGCAAGAATAAGTTTAATAACCTTCATTTTCTGTGGTTAATTGGTTTTATTTGTAAGTCATAAAAAATTATACCATGAAACATTTAGTTGGACTATTATGCACGCTTACCTTTTTCTCGTGTAAGGAAAAAACAGAAAAAATCCCCGAATCGCTCGAGGATAAAGCTATGAGAATTCACAACAGCGTGATCACCATTGACACTCACGACGATTTTACCGTAGCTAATTTTACGGATAGTATTAACTACACTCAAAAATTGGACAATCAACTAAACCTTCCTAAAATGGATCTCGGCGGATTAGATGTTTCTTGGTTAATCGTATATACGGGACAGGGAGAGTTAAACAAAGAGGGGTACGCGAAAGCAAAAGAGAATGCGATGGCGAAATTTGACGCTATTCACAGGCTCTGTGAAGACTATGCTCCAGACCAGATAGAACTTGCCTTAACTTCTGAAGACGTACGAAGGATTACCAAATCTGGAAAAAAGGTAGCCATGATAGGGGTAGAAAATGCCTACCCTATGGGAGAGGATTTATCGGAATTTGAAAATTACTATAATTTAGGAGCCAGATATATTTCTTTATCCCATAACGGACATAGTCAGTTTTGCGATTCCAACACCGGAGAGGAAGACGGAAAATGGCTCCATAACGGCTTAAGTGAATTAGGAAAGAAAGCCGTTGCTGAAATGAATAGGCTTGGTATTATGATCGATGTATCGCATCCATCAAAAGAATCCATGAAACAAATGATAGCCCTGTCCAAGGCTCCTATAATCGCTTCTCACAGTTCGGCCCGAGCTTTGTGCAACCACAGCCGGAATTTGGATGACGAACAATTGCTATTGATGAAGGAAAACGGTGGTGTGGTTCAAACCGTGGCCTTTGCGTCTTACCTGAACACCGAAAAAAGCGAGGCTAGAGCGGCTTATATGCGAAAACTCTATGATGAAGTAGCAGACTCCTTAGGATTAGAAAACCACAAGGAGATAAGAAAAATCGCCAAGGAACTCGCTGCAAAAAGAGAAGATGCTGTACTAGGTGTAGCAGTTTCAGATTTCGTTGATCATATTGATTATATGGTCAATTTAATCGGAGTAGACCATGTAGGGATCAGCTCCGATTTCGATGGCGGTGGTGGTATAGAAGGATGGCAAGATGCCTCCGAAACCTTTAATGTCACCCTAGAACTAGTAAAAAGAAACTACTCCGAAGAAGACATAGAAAAGCTTTGGGGAGGCAACTTGTTGCGCGTTCTTGACAAGGTACAAGAAGTAGCGAACACCCTTTAGTAAAGCCTAGGATTTATTGGCCAATCGATCTTTGACAAATTCTACTTTAGTTTTGTTGTGAGGGAGCGGTTGGCCATCCTTTCCTAAGTTGACCATTACAATTTGATCTACGGTAACAATAGTTTCGCGAGTCATCTTATTGCGAACTTCACAACTTAAGATAAGAGATGTTGCTCCGAATTTTAACGCCTCTATCCCTATTTCAACTATATCGCCCTCTACAGCGCTACTCATAAAATTTATTTCAGACATATATTTGGTAACGACCTTCTTGTTTTCTAACTGAATTATACTGTACAGTGCGGCCTCCTCATCTATCCAGGCTAATAATCGGCCTCCGAACAAGGTGCCATTGGCGTTTAAATCTTCTGGTTTAACCCATTTTCTGGTGTGAAATCTCATAACGTATACTTTTATTTACTAAAGTTAGAAAAGTTTGTAGCGTAAAAACCATTAATCGCTCCTAATTGGATTGGTTTTTTCGATTTGAAAAATACTCCCTCCCCATTTCCTTAATTTCCCAATTAGAAGCCTTAATATATTTCATATTGACAAATCAACTTTTCCCTAAAGAAGGCGACCTTTAAGCCGTAAGGGGTAATAAGTCGGTCGTATAAATTGCGTAAAAACTGTCCAATATTTTTTTATTTAAGAGCCCCTAATTCATATCTTTATAAAAACCCCATAAAAATGAGCGACAGATCCCTTCGTATCCTAGAAATACGACCGCTAATTCCTTCTGCCAAGGTTTCCGAAAACATGAGCATTGAAGAACAGTTTCAGAACAAAACTTTACGCCCGGTCCTTAAAATGCAAAACTCCTTACTGCTGGTTGTTTTTAAGAATTACATAGAAAAACACAAGAACCGTTACTACGAACTTAACCTTAGCAAACGTATGTTATATATTGAAAATGCCATACAGAAGGATATAAAGTTCAGAAATTCTCTAAAAGGAATTATCATCGGTCAATTTACAACTGAAGAATACGCCCTGTATACAAAAAGTTCTTCGGCCTTAAATAAACGAATGATGCAAATGGTAACAGAGCGTATTAAGGACCAATTACAGTATTTTGAAACGTCGGTTTTACTCTAGCAAGGAGGCGCCATTTAAATCTGTAGTTAAAATATCGCTCATAAGGTCAAAATATGGGCGTATGGCACGGAAAGAATCGTTTACCTTAGTTATAAAATCTGGGGACAACACTTCCTCGTCACTATACTCTTTCACAAAAATAAATTGCTTTTGACGGATAAGGTCAATATCTGGATGTTCTCTATGGAACCCAGAGGGAGCGGTCTTAAGAGCCTCTCCTTTTAATTCGCCCCATATTTCATGAAAGGAAGGGGTATTGATTATGTTTCTTATTTCTGAGGCATCCGTTTCAAATTCCTTTCTAATTCTAAACAGATCTTCTTTGTTAGGGCCCCAAAATCCGGCCGCAATAAAAGACCCTTTTGGTTTTATTTGTATATAATACCCTCCTCTTAGCTGGGCTCCGGCCCGGGAAAACGACCCGGCGAAATGGGTTTTATAGGGTGTTTTGTTTTTGGAAAATCGCACATCCCTATAAATCCTAAACATTTTTTGTTGGTCTATCTCATCGTGTTCTTGAAGCCGCTCCTTTAATGCCGTAAAAAAACCTTTCACCTCGGTTTCAATAATTTTAAATTCCTTTTTGCTATCTGTAAACCACTCTCTATTATTGTTTTTCTCTAATTTTTGCAGAAAAAGGAATGCCTCTTTCGTAATTACTTGCTGTGCCATACGACTCATTTGATTGTAACTTTGTATCAAAGTTAACCAAATAAGATTGAGGTGATTTTGAATTAATGGTTAATTTTGACTGATAAGGAATAGAATTCATGGATAAATCAGAAATAATAAAAAACATAAAGGCGCATAAAAAACAGCCTAACTTAAGATTTGAACTTAAAGAGAAGACAGAACTTTTTATAGACCGCTTGTTCTATACGCTTTTTGATATTGACACTCCAGTTGCCGAAAATTTGGATTTATTAGAGAAAGAATTTCAGCACTTGGTAGATTTAGCTTGCTGGAAGGTAGACAAACCTTGTAAAAAAGTATGGGACAACTATGTTGTTAGATTACCTAAAATACTAGAAAAACTAAACAAGGATGCCGAGGCCATCGTAGACTGCGACCCGGCTTCTCTCTCGATTGAAGAAGTGTATTTGGCCTATCCCGGATTTTATGCCATTGCTATTTACAGGCTTGCCCATGAATTATGCAAGGACGGATTTCCTTTAGTTCCTCGTTTAATGACAGAATACGCCCATAGCAAAACTGGGGTAGATATAAACCCTGGAGCACAAATAGGGGAATCTTTTTTTATCGATCATGCTACTGGTGTTGTTATTGGAGAGACCGCCATCATTAAGGATAATGTAAAAATATATCAAGGAGTAACCCTTGGGGCATTGTACGTTGCCAAAAACCTACAAAAAACAAAACGACACCCCACCATTGAGGACAATGTTACCATTTACGCCAATGCCACTATTTTAGGGGGTGAAACCATTATTGGAAAAAACTCCGTAATTGGCGGAAACGCATGGATAACAGCTTCTGTACCTGCTAACTCAACCGTTTTTCATTCCCCAGAAATTAAAATAAAACCCATTTCACATGCCTTATAGTATTTTAGATATTATTGGAAATACACCTTTAGTATTGTCCACTACCCTAAATTCCAACCCAAACGTTCAACTTTTTTTTAAACTCGAAGGCCATAATCCGGGAGGAAGCGTGAAAGACCGAGCTGCTTTAAACATGATAAAAGGCGGATTAGATCGGGGCGATTATACAAGGGACTCTAAATTAATAGAAGCTACCAGTGGTAATACCGGAATAGCCTTAGCGATGATTGCCGGTATCTACGGATTAAACATAGAACTGGTCATGCCCGAGAACTCTACCAAAGAAAGGGTGCAGACCATGCGAGCCTACGGGGCAAAGGTTACCCTAACACCTGCAGATGTTGGTATTGAAGGCGCCAGGGATTACGCCGAAGCAAAAGTCAAGGAAGAAGGCTTTGTTATGATCAACCAATTTTCTAACGACGACAATTGGAAAGCACACTATAAAACCACAGGCCCGGAAATCTGGAAGGATACCAAAGAAAAAATAACACATTTTGTGTCTTCTATGGGTACAACAGGAACCATTATGGGTACCTCAACTTTTTTAAAAGAACAAAACCCCAAGATACAGGTTGTAGGTGTACAGCCCACCGATGAATCTAAAATTCCGGGAATACGAAAATGGCCAGAAGAATACCTTCCCAAGATATTTGACCCTAAAAAGGTAGATTCGGTCATGGAGGTTAGCCAAAAAGAGGCTGCCGAAATGGCTAAACGACTTGCAAAAGAAGAAGGGATTTTTGCAGGAATGAGTAGTGGCGGTGCTGTGGCGGCCGCTGTAAAACTTGCTCAAAGTATAGACAAAGGCGTTATCGTTACTATAATTTGTGATCGGGGCGATCGCTATCTGTCCTCCGATTTATTCGATTAACCTCCTAGAGACTGTAAAATCTTACTTCGAAAGAAGTTTAAACGAATTATTGTATATAACAAAAGAGCACCTGAGGTGCTCTTTTTACTGTAAATTCCCTGTTTTTTTATTGGGAATCATCGGTGGCATCATCAATCTCATCCTCAATCTCCTCTACACCTTCTTCGAGATCATCGCCTACTTTTTCAATTCCGTCTTCAATTTTTTCTTCTGTTGATTTTGTTTCCCTGCAACCAATCGTAATGGCTGAAAAGGCAAACAACATAATCATACTTAAAATTACTTTTTTCATTTTTTGAATTTTAAAAGTTTATATTATATGACATCTAACAATTTCAATAACAAGATAATACAATTTTCAGTTAAAATGATACATTCATAGTCCTTAATGCTTAAAATTGACTTTTTTTTCTTCTTAAAAAGACTTTATGAGCCCTGTGCAACGCTTTTTAAATGATCGGAAGAGTCTTTTAGCCAAGCATCCAACATCCAGCTCGTTTTCTCTAGATCGCGTATATATGCTCCTATTAGATCTACCGTACCCTCATCTTCTATCGTATTGGCTGCCTGTATAACCTTACTCATTTGGCTCAATAGAATTTTATGAGATCCTAAAATCTCGGAAACCATTTCTCGATCGTTTAAAAAACTTTCACTTTCTTCTATAGCCGAAGTTTTGAGGTAATCGCTATAATTACTCAATGGATGATATCTCAAAGTCAGTACCCGTTCGGCAATCTCATCAATTTTTATCCTGGCATCTCCGTATAGTTCTTCGAACTTTTGATGCAATTCGAAAAAATTTTTCCCAAGGATATTCCAATGAAAATTTCTTAACTTTTGATAATACATGTGGTAATCGGCCAAAAGTGTATTTAATTCTACGACTACAGGTAACAATTTTTCTTCTTTAATATTTAGATAGGTCATAAATATGAAATAAATTTTAGTGATTGAACAATATGTTTTAAGTTGGGAAGAATATTGACAAGAAAGGCTATTCTAGAAAATAGCAGGTGGAATACAACCATTTGGATAGGCATCGGCCTTGTCTCCCAACACCCTCAAGATAACAACCTTAAGGGTGTTTCTCACATTTTTAACGTCCTTTAACGAAGATTAAGAAGAATTAACTTAACAAAAATTAAAGCCACCTCTTTTTTTTGAAGTATATTAACAAGCCTATAAAGATTATTAACATGAGTCCCCAAACGTAAAAATAACCATTCGGCATTTTTAACTCAGGTATATTTTCAAAGTTCATCCCATAAACCCCTACAATAAACGTCAATGGAATAAAAATTGAAGCCATAATGGTCAGCACTTTCATCACCTCGTTCATTTTATTGCTGATATTGCTCATGTACATCTCCATTAAACTCATAGACATCTCCCTATATATCTGCAGGCTTTCATTTATTTCTGTACTGTGATCCATAGCATCTCTCAAGAAAAGCTTGGTATCCTTAGAAATGAGCTCATGCTCAGAATCTATTAATTTATTTACAAGCTCCTTAACAGGATACACATATCTTCTGATTCTAAGGACTTCTTTCTTTAATTCCTGGATTTTATGTGCGGTTCGTGATTTAGGATTTTCGTATACTTCCTCCTCTAAAAGTTCAATTTTCAGGTTTACGTTTTCAAGTACTACGTAATAATGATCTATGATAGCATCTAAAAGGGCAAAGAACAAATAATCTGCAGACCTGGTCCTAATACGCCCTGTCTTGTTTGTAATACGATCCCTTAAGCCATTAAACACATCGTCTTTGAGCTCTTGAAAAACCACAACGGTATTCTTGGACAAGACCAATGCAACATGCTCGGCCACCAATTCATTTTCGGCGTCTAAATAAAGCATTTTAAAAACCCCAAAAATATAATTATCGTATTCATCTATTTTTGCTCGCTGATTGGTGTTTACGGCGTCTTCAATGGATAATGGATTTAATCCAAGTGTTTTACCTAGTTTTTCTACAAAAAACTCGTCGCTTAGCCCAATTACATCTATCCAAGTGGTTGTAGGTGAAGCCGTCAACTCGTCAATAAATGTAAGCCCATCAGGGGTATCTGGGTCAATCGTCCGCTCAAGGATAGAGTTTTCATCATATTCCAATACATTGACCGAAGTACTCCCCCCGTCCCTATTCCCCATGTAAATAACAGTTCCTGGAGCTTTCCCCATTTTCTGATGTCTTTTGGAGTGTTTTTTTGGAGGTATATTTTTGTTGGGTTTCTTTTTGGCCATGGGTTCTATTATTGTGGTTTTTCTAATCTAGTCGTAAACAGTTATCTACTAATTTAGTATTTATTGACTTCCTACATAAATTTAATTCCGACAATAAACAAGAAGAAGGATCTGGTAAATGAATTTTTTAAGAATCGGAAATCGTATTAATTAAACTCTAGGCTATTCAGCAATAATCCAGAGCCAGGAGCTACAAAAGTTAAGGTAGGGGAATCTACTTCTTCCAGGGATATAATTATATCCTCGAGGGTTAGTATTCCTTTCCCAAGTTGAATTAGTGCTCCCATAATCATTCTTATTTGATACCGCATAAAACCCGCTCCTTTTATATGCAAGGCATAGCTGTATTCGGGAAAAAAATTGGCCTGTAATATTTCATTACGCTTTATTTCGCAGGAATCAACTGTGCGGTTCACTTTGGTATTGGGCTGCAACCTAGCTGTATAGGAAGAAAAATTATGTGTTCCTACAAACAGGGCCGCCCCTTTTTTCATTAATTCCAAATCTAATTCTTCTATAATATTGGCTAAAAAAGGAGCCGCAAAGGGGTGGTTCTTTTGCCCATAAGAAAAAAGATACACATATTCCTTGCATTTACTTTCTTTGATGATATTAAAGTTTTCATCGACCGTATCCATGCTGGTTACGCGGATATCTGGGGGAAGGTTGGCATTGAATTCTTCTAAAAAATCAGTAGGGCTCGTTATGGGCTCGTCATCTAAAAACAATTCAAAGGCAGTATTAAGTGCAGACACCTTGGCGTCGGTCCGTCCGGCTCCTAAAATTTTAAATTTCTTCTCGGGCAATATGTACTTTAAGGTTTTAACCAACATGCCTTCTATTGTTTTATGCTGTGGTTGTTTTTGCCAACCACTATACCGAAATCCTAAAAATTGCACATGAATTAAGTAATAAAACCGTTGTCGTTGCATGCTTTTGTTAATTGTAATGTTTTGTTTTTTTCTGTTAAAATTTATTCTTGATAACAAAAAGACTATATAGTTTATTATATTTTAATATATCGGTAACAATAATACTCTAAACCCATCAATTATACTCCAAAAACAGCGGATAAAACCATTTTATCTACTATAACACAAGTGATGTTTGCTTTTTAAGCTAAACTAAAACCTGTGTTTCCATTTCTGTTTTTTTAGGAGTTCGAAATTTTCGTAAAGAAAAGACAGCATGAAAAGATGGGATTTCTAAAAAACAACCGATATAACAGGCTTTTCTGGAGCTAGCAACATCAAAAACCAACATAAAATTATTGTCTTTTTTCGGTGTTTTATTTTTTTAAAAAAGCCATTTTTCACCTAGTTTAGCCCCCCTTTATTACCTTAAACACATTGTGTAATTATATCTGTCTAAATTTAATTATTAATTAAATACCTCATCAAACACAATGTGTTCCCGATAAACGGTATTTCCTCTAGCAACTTATACCTTTTATCGATTAATTTGATTGTTTTAATAATTCAGCACCATCTTTGTGTTTTGAAAAAAATAGTGAACAATCCCAGAATGAAATTCATTTTACGTTTTTTTTCCTTTAAAGTTTGCCTTCTTCTATCAGTGATCACACTGGTTTTTCTAGTTGTATTAAACTTTTATGGTCTTTATTCCAATAAATTCTACTTTAATAAGGTCGATAATTATATTTTTCCAGTTTTAGCCGTTGTTCACCTTATATATCTTTATGTTTTAAACAATCGGATTAAAAGATCTACCTCTATAGATTCCACAGTGCTAAATTTGGAATATGGTTTATATCCTGCATTTTTAATTTACATGTATAGAGGTGCTGAAGCTTTAATAAATCTCTTCTCTTATAGCAAGTTCGAAAGCTCCCTGCAATCGGAAGCATTTCATTTCACGGTAATTTCGATATCCTTGATGTATTTTTTCTTAGCGCTGCTGAGCCTTATAACTTTTAGACATAGACAACGAATACTAGGCCATTACCACTTTTTAATATTAAACAAGCACCAATAAACACCACTTTAAGTACTTAAAAGCGATTCTGTTATACGTCTATATAAGAAACCGGTACTTTTTTATAAAGCTCCTATTATTTTTAAAGGAAAACTTATTGCGCGACCTTAGGAAGTGGTTTATTATCTCATAACTAAACTATAACTGTCCAGATATTTTGGTAGTTATCTATTATTTTTTCCATTGGATTTTTTTTTATTGAGGATACCTATTCATCCAAGGCCAACGCGCCAGCTCGTCCCTTCTCTCCAAATGCAAATCGCTGCATTTTTCGTGCGGGTCTCAGGAAAATTAAAATAGGCGAATATTTTTAATTTTAACAATTTCAGAGAAGCAGCATCAATTATTGTGACATAAATTTTATTGACCGAAAGTCCCGTCATTTAGCAGGGGAGATAGTGTTGACTATTTAGGAGATATTATCATCCAGGTCTTATGCGTTAGGGACCGCGGCGGCATCCCCGCAGCGGAGCAAGGGATACAGCCAAGTGCCCGCCCGACGAAGGAGGGAACGCCCAAATCAACAAACAACAACTAAATACATTGATTGCATTTTTTGTTAAGCTTCGATAGGCAACAACATAACGACTTTATTTATAAGTTACCGCTTAAAATAATATCTATGTATAAGAATTTCTATTTACACCGAGGCATATGGATACTTCCCCCAACATAAAAATGCTGAAGATTTTCATCTTCTCATCGCTTTTGGTGATTCTTATTATTGTAGTTTTAAGTTTTTACGGCCTATATTCCAACCGTTTTAATTTTTTCAAACTCAAAAATTACATTTTCCCAATTTTAGCCATCATTCATCTCCTGTACCTATACATTTTATGGTTTAAAACTACCAATATGGAATACCCAGACACAGTGATGCGTAACATTGAGTATACCATGTATTTTATATGCTTGGTTTACCTGTTTCAAATTATCGAAACCCTGATCACTGCTGTGTCTCTGGGACAATTCCATGACCGAATTATTCCGTCAGCATTTATCCCCATGGCCACACTGATGATATGTTTAAAGGTGTTACTGCTACTATTAACCATTTTTTTGTTTGTTAAACGCAAACTCCTTGTAGGGAAATACAATCATGATTATTTAAACAAGGACCTGGAATAATACATTGAATAACACCTCCACGTTTCCTCATTATTTACAGCCCTTTAATATAATTCCCGTATAAATCTTTAAATTCATACCCTTCTGTAAATCGCTGTTTACTAAGTTTATTGTACGCGGCCAACCCCCAGAGCAATAATTCCTTAAAGAAGTAAACGTCTTCTTTTATAATGTTTGGATTGTATTTTTCCATTAAGGCATTAAGTGGCGGTATATTGTCTAGTTGCTTCTTGTATTCTTCATCTGTAGCATCGTCTAAAACAACGACCCCTTCTCCGTTAAAGAACCAACTGATCAACTCATCATATGGCCCTTCGACATCCTTGCGTTCTAGCTTTTCTATTTTCGGGAAATATTCGGCAAAAATCGATTTTACGGCATCTTCAATTAAAATTTGAGCAACACCATCGGCACCTTCCTGTTCGCCTTCATAGACCAGTTCTATTTTTCCGGTTATAGAAGGTATGACCCCCATAAAGTCTAACAATCTCACCACCGTATTGTCCTTTTTGCTTTTCAGAATCCGCCTTTCTGCGGTACTCAACAAGTTTTCAAAGGCTGTTATACTCATTCGGGCACTGATTCCACTCTTAGCATCTACATATTCACTTTTTCTTGCTTCGATACTGATTTGCTCTAATAAATCCTTGGCTAAATCTGGCACATAAACCGCATCTTTCTGACGCTTATCGAGTTTAGATTCTTGTTGGGTGATTTTCCGAGCCGTAGCAATATCTTCGGGATAGTGGGTTAATATCTGAGACCCTATCCTATCTTTCAAAGGCGTTACAATACTACCTCTATTAGTATAATCCTCGGGGTTTGCCGTAAACACAAACTGTAAATCGAGGGGTAGTCGCAATTTAAATCCTCTTATCTGGATGTCGCCTTCTTGCAAGATATTAAATAAGGACACTTGTATTCTTGCTTGTAAATCGGGCAGTTCGTTGATCACGAATATACAGCGGTTGGCACGAGGGATCATTCCAAAATGGATTACTCGGTCATCGGCATATGAAAGTTTTAAATTTGCCGCTTTAATGGGGTCTACATCCCCTATTAAGTCGGCCACAGTAACATCTGGAGTAGCTAATTTTTCATAAAACCGTTCATCTCTATGCAACCAAGAAATTGGAGTTTCGCCTCCTTTTTCCTTTATCAATTCTTTAGCGTATCTAGAAATGGGATTTAATGGGTCATCGTTTATTTCCGAACCGGCAACAATAGGTATGTATAGGTCCAATAGATTTACCATTAAGCGCGCTAACCTAGTTTTTGCCTGCCCTCTTAGGCCAAGCAGGTTAATATTGTGTCGCGATAGGATTGCCCTTTCCAATTCGGGGATTACGGAGTTTTCATACCCCCATACCCCTGGAAAGCTATTTTCCTTGTTTTTAATTTTGAGAATAAGGTTATTCCTAAGTTCGTCTTTAATTTTCTTAGGTTGGTAGCCCGATGCTTTAAGCTGTTCTAGGTTGGTAATTTCTTTATAGTTTACATACATATTTCTATATTCTAAATCCCTATTGTCGCAGGATTCTTATTGTTATTGCTTATCCCTTTAATCTTTTTCTTCTATTTTGCTCATAGTCCTCGAAAATCATTTCTCCAAGACCTTTTAATCCGGTAAAAAAAGCTTTCCCGTTATTCGCTGCAGTAAATTGCCTTACGAACTGCGTTAAATAAGGGTCTTTTGCAATCATAAAGGTAGTTATGGGGATATGTAATTTCCTTGCCTGCCTAGCAATGTTATAACACTTCTCCACGATATAATCATCTAGGCCAACACTGTTTTTATAATATGTACCATCGGGCAACCTAAGACAACTTGGTTTTCCGTCGGTAATCATAAATATCTGTTTATTCGTATTCTTTTTCCTTCTCAGCATATCCATGGCCAGTGATATTCCCGCAACCGTATTGGTATGGTAGGGACCTACTTTTAGATAAGGCAGATCCTTTATAGGAATGGGCCAGGCATCATTTCCAAATACCAGCACTTCCAAAGTGTCCTTTGGATATCGGGTAGTAATGAGTTCTGCCAAAGCCATGGCTACTTTTTTGGCCGGGGTAATCCTATCTTCCCCATAAAGAATCATACTATGGCTGATATCGATCATCAGCACGGTACTCATTTGGGCTTTATATTGGGTATCCTCTACCACTAAATCTTCTTCACTGAGATAAAAGTTCCCCATTCCATGGTTAATCTGGGCGTTTTTCAAACTTTCTGTCATGGAAATACGCTCTAGGCTATCGCCGAAACGATATTCTCGCAATTCGCCCATATGCTCATCTCCCCTGCCCGAGGTACCGGTCTTATGGTTGCCGTTACCACTGCGTTTAATTTTTCCAAATATTTGATTTAAGGCCGCCTGACGAATAATGCGCTCCATTTTAGCCGTGATGGCCATATCGCTCTTTCCGGCGCCCACACCATCATCCTTACCTCCTTTATGCTCTTCCCTAAGGAATCCTTTATTTTTAAGGTCTTCTATAAAGTCGTCAATGGTATAATTCTCGTCGGTAAGCTCGTATTCCTTATCTAACTCCCTTAGCCAATCCAAAGCCTCCTCTACATCGCCCGAAGTATGTGTGATTAATTCTTTGAAAATATCAAAAAGTTTATCGAATGGAGTCAGTTCAGGTGCTTCGTAATTGGAAAAGCGAAACCCTTTTCTTTTATTATTGCCCATACTATAAATTTAATACATTTGGTTTATATCTTGCGCTTTTTAAACAAAACTTAACGGATCAAAGCGTACCGAACAGCTATGGAAGACAAGAACTTGTCAAGGTTTATTGGATTTTATGAAACACCGCCATTATGGATCGGTCAATTAAATGGTTTACAACAATTTGATTTTCCCGAGATAGATTTTAAAGATTTTAACCCTCAACCATTACCTACGAATCTAAGATTAGGGCATCAATTAGAGCAGGTTTTCTTTCAGCTAATCAATAGTGCTCCCTCCTACCGTATCCTAGCACATAACACTCCAGTTAGAAAAAACAAGATCAGTTTAGGTGAAATAGATTTTATTGTAGAAAATTTAACCGAAAACCTTCTTATACACATAGAGCTTACCTATAAGTTTTATTTAGTAGATACCAATATTCCAGAAGAACAACAGCAATTGATAGGCCCTAACCGAAGGGATTCATTTTTTAGAAAAAAGGAAAAAATTATAAACCACCAAATCCCCTTACTATATTCTCCCGAGGGAGCATTAGCTTTAAGCGACCTAGGGATAGCCCAGGGAGAATTACAGCATCACGTATGCTTTAAAGCACAATTGTTTATACCCTTTACCAATAAAAAAACAACATTACCCTCCTTCAATCCAAAATGCATCATAGGGTATTGGTTTTCTTTACAAATCTTTGAATCCGAAAATTTTCGAGAATTCGAATACTATATTCCTTCCAAAAAGGAATGGCCCACACACCCACATAAAGATGTCATCTGGAGCTCTCATTTTAATATTTTACCAACGGTAAGGAATTATATAAAAAATGAGCAGTCGCTTTTGATATGGATCAAAAAGCCGTTGCAGCCCATAGAAAAGCATTTTATCGTTTGGTGGTGATATTTTTAAAGCAAAAAACATGGGATATTATCTAGAAGACGTAGAAACTGGTTTTCCGAATGCCGAAAAAAACAATAAAAGCATATATAATTCGTTCTTCTAAGAACCAATCTTAAGCTTTTTTGACGATGATTAAAATATACTGTTTTTTATTCGCTTTTATATATACGTATACCCTTCCTGAGAAAAGCAACTGTGAACTCGCTTATTCCACGGCTACCTACGCCTTAATGCATGCAAAAAAAGCCTTAAAGGCTAATAATTTTGACCATCAAAAGTATGCTTCTTCCAAAGCTTTGGTCTCTTATGAAAAAATTGCCGAATACCTAACAGATTGTAAATGCGATAACCTCTCCGACAGGGTTGCAGAAAATATTGAAGATGCGAAAAAGGCCTCTGATCCGATCGATTGGGACAGAGGGCGCTATTATAGCAAGAAAGTCTACAATAGCACCCAAGACCTTATTGGGCTAATGGACGAGTGTTTTAGTACTGAACCAGAAGCCAGCAAATAATCTTAAATTTTTTAAGAATGGCGTGCCTCCAACACCGCGACAATATCTTTTAACGAAAAGCCTTTTGCTTGGAGTAATATTAGATAATGGAACAACAAATCGGCACTTTCGTCCTTAAATAGTTTGTCATCATTATCTTTTGCCTCTATAACCACTTCCACAGCTTCTTCTCCAACCTTTTGGGCAACCTTATTGATGCCGCTTTTAAAGAGGGACGAAACATAACTTGGCTTCGCGCCTTCTTCCTGGGCTACCTTGCCTTCTGCTTGGTCTTTTCTATTTTGGATAATGGCCTCGAGTTTACTTAAAAACCCGTAAGAATCGTTATTTTCTTCTTCCCAACAGGTATCGGTACCCTTGTGGCATGTTGGACCAACGGGATTTACTTTAACTAATAAAGCATCTTGGTCACAATCTAATTTAATATCAACTAGATGAAGAAAATTACCGCTTTCTTCGCCTTTGGTCCATAAACGCTGTTTGGTTCTGCTAAAAAAAGTAACCTTTTGGGTTTTTTGGGTTTTCTCAAAAGCGTCCTGATTCATATACCCCAGCATCAGTACTTTTTGGGTCGTTGCATCTTGAATGATCGCTGGTACCAATCCGTCGTTGTTCTTATTAAAGTCTATTGTCATCATTGTTACATTGGTCATGAAGGAAAGAACATTTAGCGGGATGATTCATTTTCCCGGCTCTTTTAGCCCTCTTGTTTTATTTATATTCTTACTGGAATATTGTTCCGTTTTAATTCTTCTTTTAGGTCTTTGATCTCTATTTCTTTAAAATGAAAAACACTGGCTGCTAAAGCGGCATCGGCTTTCCCTTTTAAAAAGGTATCGGTAAAATGCTGTATTTTCCCTGCACCTCCCGATGCAATAATCGGAATATTCAATTCTGTCGATAATTTAGCCAAGGCCTCGTTTGCAAACCCGTCTTTAGTACCATCGTGATCCATAGAGGTAAACAGTATTTCCCCGGCTCCACGCTGCTCTACTTCCTTGGCCCAATCGAACAGGTTTAATTTTGTCGGCACTTTCCCCCCTACCAGATGAACAACCCATTGTCCGTCAATTTGTTTGGCATCTATAGCTACTACAATACATTGAGAGCCAAATTTAGCCACTAGGTCATTAATTAACTGTGGATTTTTTACGGCCGATGAATTTATAGAAACCTTGTCCGCACCGTTGTGCAGTAAGATATCGACATCTTCAACCGATGAGATTCCCCCTCCTACCGTAAAGGGAATATTCACTTTCTCTGCTACTCTCAAGACCATATCGGCCATGGTTCTACGTCCTTCTTCGGTAGCCGAGATATCTAAAAAAACCAATTCATCTGCCCCGGTTTGTGCATAGATTTCTGCCAGTTCCACAGGATCGCCGGCATCTCTTAAATCAACAAAATTGATTCCTTTAACGGTACGTCCGTTTTTAATATCCAAACACGGTATAATTCTTTTCGTCAACATATCTTTTTCTAATCACGCTGAAACTAATCAGCTTCACTATATTCAGTGGTTAAACACCTTTCTATTTTCCTAGGATAAAGTTTTCTAACTGTTTAAGGCTAATTCTATTCTCATAAATCGCCTTGCCTATAATAGTACCTTCACAGCCCAATTCGGCCAATTTAGGAAGCTCCTCAAAGCATGATATCCCCCCACTGGCTATTAGTTTTATCTTAGTTGCTTCATTTTTCGCTGCTAATAAGATTTTTTCGTACAAATCAAAAGAAGGCCCTTCTAACATGCCATCCTTACTAATATCGGTACAAATAACATAGCTAATCCCTTCTTTTTGGTAGGACTGAATAAAAGGTATCAATTCTTCTTTGGACTCTTCGAGCCATCCAGAAACTGCAACTTTTTCATCCTTGGCATCGGCGCCCAAGATTATTTTATCGGCTCCGTAGGTACTGATCCATTTTGTAAATACAGCTCTATCTTTTACCGCAATACTACCTCCCGTTATTTGACTTGCGCCACTATCGAAGGCAATACGCAGATCATCATCGGATTTTAACCCTCCTCCAAAATCGATTTTCAAATTGGTTTTAGAAGCTATTTGCTCCAATACCTTATGATTGACAATATGGTGCGACTTGGCACCGTCCAGATCAACCAAATGAAGGTATTCTATGCCGTGGGCTTCAAATTCTAAGGCCACCTCCAAAGGGTTTTCGTTATAAATCTTTTTAGTGTCATAGTCTCCTTTAGAGAGTCTTACGCACTTTCCTTCTATAATATCTATTGCTGGTATTATTCTCATATAATTTCCCTAAGTTTTAAAAACATCAAAACTTAAACAGGGTCTTTTTAAATTTGTAATTCTTATTTAAGCACTTTATTTAAAGCAAAATACCGACCTAATATTCAATGCCATAAACCTTTATATGCTTATTAAACAACCTCTAAGAAGTTCCTTAGTATACGCTCTCCTACGAGGCTACTTTTTTCTGGATGAAACTGAGTACCGTAAAAATTATTTTTCTGTAAGGCTGCACTATAATCTAGGTCGTAATTGGTTACTGCGATGGTATCTTTACAGATCGGAACATAAAAACTATGTACCATATAGATATATTCGTTTTCCGATACTCCATTAAACAAAACGGAATCGAACTTAGCTATTTGGTTCCACCCTATCTGAGGCACTTTCACCTTGTTAGAAAACTTCACGGCATTTACCTCAAAAATCCCCAATCCCGAAGTATTCCCTTCTTCCGTTGCCTTACACATCAACTGCATCCCCAAGCAAATCCCTAATACCGGTTGTTTTAATTGAGGAATTAGAAGATGTAGGCCACTGTCTTTTAATTTTCCCATAGCGCTTCCGGCCTCCCCTACACCGGGAAATATAACCTTATCGGCTGCCAGGATTTCTTCCTTATCACTACTCAGAACCGCCTCGTACCCTAAGCGCTGAATGGCGAATTTAATACTCTGTATGTTGCCTGCGCCGTAATTGATAATTACAATTTTCATTTCTTTTGATCTATATCCCCTCCAAAAGGAGGGGGAATTTAGTTTTCAAATATTTTTTCACACCCTCCCAAGGATTAAAGCACTCCCTTGGTACTAGGCAATACCATTTTTTCGACATCGCGTTTAACCGACATTTTGATGGCCTTAGCAAAAGCCTTAAAAATAGCTTCTATTTTATGGTGCTCATTGGTTCCTTCTGCCTTAATATTCAAATTAGCCTTTGCTCCATCAGTAAAGGACTTAAAGAAATGATAAAACATTTCGGTTGGCATTTTACCGATCATTTCGCGTTTAAATTCTGTTTCCCATACCAACCAGTTACGACCGCCGAAATCTATCGCTACCTGAGCTAAACAATCGTCCATTGGCAAACAAAAACCATAGCGTTCTATTCCTAACTTATTCCCTAGGGCTTTGGCAAATACCTCCCCTAAGGCAATGGCAGTATCTTCTATGGTGTGATGTTCGTCGACCTCTAAGTCTCCTTTCACTTTAATATCCAGATCCATTTGGCCATGACGTGCCAATTGATCTAACATATGGTCAAAAAAGTCTAGGCCAGTACTAATATTACTCTTCCCTGTACCATCAAGATTCAGTTTTATAAAAATATCGGTCTCATGGGTAGTACGTTGTATTTCGGAAACACGGTCCTGCAGTTTTAAAAACTCATAAATCTGCTCCCAATCATTGGTTTCCAAGGCAATATACGAGGACAACTCGTCTTTTTGAACGGTGATTTCCCCAGTACCTAAATGAGTATCATCATTGATGAAGATTCCTTTAGAGCCTAGGTTTTTAGCCAATTCAATATCTGTAAGCCTATCGCCAATAACAAAGGAATTGGCTAAATCATATTCGTCCGAGAAATATTCCGTCAGCAGTCCAGTTCCAGGCTTCCTAGTATTGGCATTTTCATGCGGAAAGGTTTTGTCTAAAAATACTTTATCGAAAACTACCCCTTCATTTTCAAAGGAGTTTAAGATAAAGTTGTGCACTGGCCAAAAAGTATCTTCCGGAAAGGAGTCGGTTCCCAACCCATCCTGATTGGTTATCATCACCAATTCATAATCTAGTTCTTTGGCAATTTTCCCTAAAAAAGTAAAGGCTTTAGGGTAAAAGGTCATTTTTTCAAAAGCATCAATCTGCTCATCCACGGTTTCTTTAATAATGGTACCGTCTCTATCTATAAATAGTACTTTTTTCATAGCTATGATCACCCAACTCTTAAATAATAAGGGTTGTGGTATATATTTGGTTATTGTATTTCTTTTAAAGCTTTTATCAATTGTTCATTCTCTACCGGTGTACCTACCGTAAACCGCAAGGTGTTTTCACATAATGGCTGTGTGGTTCTATTTCTGATCACTACTCCTTTTGCCAATAATTTCTCATAGCGGTTATTGGCGTCGTCTACTTTTGCCAAAATAAAATTAGCATCTGAAGGAAAAATTCTTTCAACATAAGGCAATTCCAACAATGCCTTGGACAAGCAATCGCGCTGTTCTAAAATAGCCCTTATTTCCCGATCTATCGCTTCTTGGTCCTTCAAGCGCTCATAGGCTCTTTGCTGACTAAGCTCATTGACGTTATACGGTGGCTTAATCTTATTTAAAACGGCAATAATTTCTGTCGATGCATAGCAAATACCAAGTCGAATTCCTGCCAAACCATAGGCTTTAGACAAGGTCTGGGTTACGACCAAGTTAGGATACTCTTTTAGCCCCTGGATCCAACTGTCCTCTGGAGAGAAGTCAATATAAGCTTCATCAACTACCACCAGTCCATTAAAGCTTTGCAACAATTCCTTTACTACCGCTTTTGAAAAGCTATTTCCGGTAGGATTGTTGGGAGAGCACAGGAAAAGCAATTTACTGTTCTGATCGCTTCTACGAATAATCTCAGCTACGTTAGGCTCAAAGTTTTCGGTTAACAACACCTCTCTGTTCTCGATGTTATTGATACCCGAAAGCACTTTATACATCCCATAAGTTGGCGGAAGGCTTATAATATTATCTGTTTTAGGTTCACAAAAAGCCCTAAAAAGCAAATCTAACACCTCATCACTACCATTCCCCAGGAGTATTTGTTCTGGAGCAACTTTTTTCTGTGTCGCCAACACTGCTTTTAGGCTTCTTTGTTGCGGATCGGGGTACCTATTAACTCCGTTGTCAAAAGGATTCTCATTGGCGTCTAAAAAAATCATTTTAGAGCCATCCGAAACGTATTCGTCACGTGCCGAAGAATACGGGCTTAGTCCTTTGACATTGTCTCGGACCAATTTGTCTATGTTAAAATTTTCTACCATCTTCAATATATCGCTACCAATTTAATAGCCTGTAATATGTTCTTTTTATTCCGAATTTATTTTAGACTTTTCAGCCTTAGGGTCACCGCATTTTTATGAGCATGCAAGCCTTCGGCTTCAGCCATAACCTCTATAGTCTTTCCAATTTCAGAAATACCTTCCTTGGATATTTTCTGAAAGGTCATACTTTTCATAAAACTATCTAGGTTTACCCCACTATATTGTTTGGCGTACCCATTGGTAGGCAAAGTATGATTCGTTCCGGAGGCATAATCCCCGGCGCTTTCAGGAGTGTAGTTCCCGATAAAAACCGAGCCCGCATTGTAGGCATTCTCTAAAAAGAAGCTTTCATTTTCTACACATAAAATATAGTGCTCCGGTCCGTATTCGTTGATAAGATCTACGGCGGTCTGATCGTCTTCTACATAAATCAGTTTACTATTCCCTATCGATTTTTCTGCTATAGCTTTTCGCGGCAGGTCTTGAAGTTGCAATGCAACCTCTATTTCTACCGCATCGATAAAGTTTTTTGAGGTAGACACTAAAATAACCTGACTATCGGCACCGTGTTCGGCCTGACTCAATAAATCAGAGGCTACAAAGGCCGCATTGGCCGTATCGTCGGCCATCACCAAGAGTTCACTAGGACCGGCAGGCATATCTATAGCTACCCCAAATTGGGTCGCTAATTGCTTTGCTACGGTAACAAACTGGTTTCCTGGCCCAAAAATCTTATACACTTGCGGAATAGTTTCAGTTCCAAAGGTCATCCCCGCAATAGCCTGTATACCTCCTACTTTAAATATTTTTGTAACCCCGCAAAGATCGGCTGCATATAAAATTGCCGGATTTACTTTGCCTTCCTTACTAGGAGGCGTACACAGTACAATCTCCTGGCAACCAGCTATCGTTGCAGGCACCACCAACATAAGAATTGTAGAAAACAAGGGAGCTGTTCCGCCCGGGATGTATAAACCTACTTTTTGGACAGGTCGTTTTTCTTGCCAGCAAAGCACCCCATTCGCAGTTTCTACACTAACTTTTTCGGTCTTTTGAGCTATATGAAAGCGCTCTATATTGCCCTTTGCTTGTTGAATAGCCTCTTTAAGCTCTGTAGACACCAATTCCTTTGCTGCTTCAATCTCTGAAACAGACACCAAATTGGTATCCATTTTGGCACCGTCAAATTTTTCGGTATATTTTTTAACAATAGCATCCCCTCCGCTTTTTATTTCCTTAAAAACGTTCTTGACAACATCTTCTATGTCAGCTACCGTTTGCGTGGGTCTTTTCAAAACCGTTTTCCAATCATCTCTGATCGGATTATAAATTTTATTCATCCTATGCTCCTTTTAGGTTTTTAAGCCTCTTATCCAATTAAGATTACTCAAAAACAGCTGTATAATTCTTCAATAAAACTCCTTTCTCTCAGGTATTATTAAAAGGAATACAATCCTTACAACACCATTTTTTCGATCGGACAAACCAAAATACCTTCGGCACCAGCCTTTTTAAGTTCGTCTATGACCTCCCAAAATTTATCTTTATTGATAACAGTGTGTATAGAACTCCACCCTTCTTCTGCCAACGGTAAAACGGTAGGGCTTCGCATTCCTGGCAGGAGTGCAATTACCTCTTCCAGCTTATCATTAGGAGCGTTTAACAACACATACTTGGATTGTCTGGCTCTGAGGACGGATTGGATTCTAAACTGCAGCTTTTCGAGCAACAGCTGCCTTTCAGCATCAATCAAGGGAGATACCGCCAATACGGCTTCACTGGTCAGCATGACTTCTACCTCTTTTAGATTGTTTTTAAACAGCGTACTCCCACTAGAGACTATATCACAAATAGCATCTGCCAACCCAATATTAGGAGCAATTTCTACAGAACCATTAATAATGTGAATATCAGATTTCACCCCTTTACTTTCCAAATAGTTTACGACGGTATTGGGGTAGGAAGTAGCTATACGCTTCCCTTCAAAATCTGTAACATCTTTATATTTTATTGATTTAGGGACCGCTAAAGAAACTTTACATTTAGAAAAGCCTAATTTTTCCGCTATAGAAATATCACCACCTTTTTCTATAAGAACGTTTTCTCCAATAATCGCAATATCTACTACTCCATCCCTTAAATATTGTGGGATATCGCCATTTCTTAGATAAAACACTTCCAAAGGAAAATTCCTTGAACATGCTTTAAGTTGGTCCTTTCCATTGTCTATGGATATACCACAATCTTTTAAAATCTGCAGTGAATCCTCATTAAGACGTCCACTTTTTTGAATTGCAATTCTAATTTTTTTCATTTTCAATTTTTAGATTTTGCCTGAGCGAAACAAACAGGCAGAAAAAACAAAACCCGTTTGATTGCTCAAACGGGTTAGATTATATTTTAATTACAACAATACATTTCTATCTCGCTTGATGGCCAGTATGGAAATGATGATGATGTGTGTTTTTATTTTTCATGATGCTGTAAAAGTAGTATATAAGCGTATAACTTTCAAATTTTTATACTACACATTTTCATGACAGTTTGTTAAATTATTATTGATTCCCCAAAATGATTGGCATACCAGAGTCTCCACTCCCTATAACGATTACCTTAGAGTTTGGAGATTCCGATAGTTTTATAGTAGCATCGATACCTTTATCCTGCAAAATCTTATCGGTTAAGGAAGCGCTTAAAATCTGGTTAGCATCTGCCTTTCCTTGAGCCTCTATACGTACTTTTTCTGCTTCTTTTTGGGCAGTAACAAGTCTAAACTCGTATTCCAAAGACTCTTGTTCTTGCTTTAGTTTACGCTCAATAGCTTCTTTTATAGTCGAAGGCAACGTAACGTCTCTTACCAATATATCGTTTAACTGAATATATTGATCTTCTACTATCTTTTTAGACTCTTCAAATATCTCGTGTTGTATAGCATCTCTTTTACTAGAATACAGTTGTTCAGGCGTGTAACGCCCTACAACACTTCTAGCGGCCGATCTAATCGCAGGCAACAACACTCGTTGTGCATATTGCTCTCCTTTCTCTTGATGTAGTTTTCCTAAAAACTCGCGTTTAGGCTCAAACCAAATAGAAGCATCTAACTTGATATCCAATCCGTTCGAAGACAATACATTCATTTTCTCAAAAACTTCTTGTTGTCTTACTTCATAGATAAATACTTTGTTCCACGGGGCAACAATTTGAAAACCTTCTCCTAAGGGCGCTTCATCGGTTACTACTCCCCCGCCAAAAGTTTTATACAACACCCCGGCCTCTCCCGAGTTTATGGTGATGGCAGATTTCGAAATTAAGATGATCACTAAAATAAAACCGATTATTACTGGTAATGCAATTTTTGGTAATTTGTCCATTTACTATTTGTATTTATATAATTAATTCTACGTTAAACCGTTATATTTTCTCAACATCCATTCTATAGCCATAGCAAGGACTATGACTAGCAATGTTATTTTAATATCTATCAAAGGTACAACAATTTGTTTGCTTTTCTGAATAGGGCTGTAGCTTTGATCTGTCCGTAAAGTCTCTATCAAAACCGTAATATCCTCGGGAAAAAACAATGCCCCTTTACTATTGCTTGCTAGTCGTTGCAGTTTTTTATAATTACTCGATAAAAACTGCTTCTCCAGATCAAAGTCCAGGATTGTAAAACTCCCCGCTCTACTTATACCATTATTTTTTTCAGAAACCGAAAAACTATAGGTTCCCGCTGCTAAATCACTGAGGTCTGCCTCGTAATACCCTTCCTGTAAGAGCATTGGCAACTCTTGTTGCGTTGCGCTGCTTTCCTGGGAAATATTTAGTTGAAGATCTGCGTTTGAGTCAAAGGAATACGTTTCATCAAAAAAGCTGGCCTTTATTTTTGCTGTATTACCACTTTCGTACATCGACTCATACTCCACCATAAGCCTACTTTTATTTTTGGAGCTGGAAAGATATAATATCAGCTTCCCTATAAAGTCATCAAAATTTTTAAAATTCAAATCTCTTTGAAAGGACTGAAGTCTCCATTTCCAAATATTTTCTCCCACCAATAGCATATGCATCCTATTATTATCTTCCGTTACCGCCAATAACGGACTTTCTTGTCGCTCACCCCTGATATACATTTCCAACAAAACATCTTGAATACCCATGGGGCTAAAAAATCCTACATTGCTCTCTAAAGGCGGTAAATTCTCAAAATAAAAATCCGAGATATCGAATTTAGAAAAAGAAGGATCAGAGACTGCAAATATTTCCTGTACAGGATATCCGGTTTCAAACAGATAGTTGTTTTGCATCTTATTCAAAAAACCTAAATCCGAATGAGTTCCTAAAACAGTGAAAATATTTGCTTGTTTCTGTTTTACAAAACTATAAACATTGTCAAAAGCACTGGTAGGCTGATAAAACACAAACAATTCCATATCCTCTAAACTGCTTATAGCTGCGCTTGATGAAAACAAACTTACGGAACGTTGCTCATTGGAGGCTATGGCCTTTTTTAAAACACCGATATCAGGATGTAAAATATCTGAAATTATAGCCACATCTATTTTTTCATCCAACACCTCTACAGTTAGGGCCTTTTGATTATTGTCCGTGTTTTTTTCATTAGGAAAACTACCGGCAACAACCTTTATTTGCTGCAACCCAACCTTATCGGCATCAATATTCACCGAAATAATTTTAGCATTAGAAATCCTAGACATGGCAACTACTTCCCTATGAATTTGCTTTCCGTTACTAAAAACCTGTAAATGGGAAGAAACAGCCCCATACCCATCATAGGAAAGATGAATTTCCAAGGGGAATTTATTCTTTATAAAAGCATATTTATTGGCATTTAATTGACTAATACGAACATCCTCATAAGAAGTACTGTCTCCCAACACCAGAGGATAGACAGGGAAATTCTGTCTTTTTCCGTAAAACTCATAATCCTCACCAACGGTCTGATTACCGTCTGACAATAACACAACAGCGGTATTGGTGTTAGCATATATTTCATTTACTGAAGCCAATGCCTTAGAAATATTAGTATTTTTCTCCTGAAAGCGTAGCGGAACAGAATCCTTTAAATGAGCACCAAAACTATATGTTTTTACTTTAAACTTATCTTCTAATTCCTTTATAGCATTTTTTACCGTATTAATCCCCTCTACGGCCTTTACTGAATCGCCATGAACGATAGAGGTTGAGTTATCTACCAAAACTATTAAGTTAGCCTTTTCTAAGCTATAGTTATTGCTATAAAATTTTGGATTCACTAATAAAAGGAACACCCCGAAAATAGCTATAAACCTAAAAAAGGAAAGAAAGCCATAAAGCCTTCCTCCCTTTTTTGTATTATAAAAATATTGAAACAGCGTTATCGCCAAAGCCGCCAAACCGGAAAGCAAAATATAAAAAACTGTTTCTATATGCATTATTTAGATTGTTTACTACGACACCTATTTGATTTTTAGCTAAATAAAACCAACCTTAGGCACAGCTCATCGCAGCTTAAGTTAACATCCCTCCATCAACATTTAATACTTGTCCTGTGATGTATGCAGATAAGTCCGAAGCAAGGAACAAACAAGCGTTTGCTACATCTTCTGGAGCTCCTCCTCTTTTTAACGGAATTCCGTCTCTCCATCCTTGTACTACCTTGTCATCTAACTTATCGGTCATCTCTGTTTCGATAAATCCTGGAGCAATGGCATTACATCTAATGTTTCTTGACCCTAATTCTAGCGCTATAGATTTTGTAAACCCAATCATACCTGCCTTAGAAGCCGCATAATTTGATTGACCAGCATTCCCCTTAACACCTACAACACTACTCATATTAATGATAGCCCCTTTTCTTTGTTTAAGCATGGTTCGTTGTACGGCCTTTGTCATATTGAATACCGATTTTAAGTTGATTTCGATAACAGCATCAAAATCAGCCTCTCCCATTCTCATCAATAGATTATCTTTGGTAATTCCTGCGTTATTAATAAGAACATCTATTACCCCATCAAAATCTTCCAATACTTGGGCCACCAATTTCTCGGCATCGTCAAAACTTGCTGCGTTGCTTTTATAAGCCTTAGCTTTCACCCCCATAGCGGTAAGTTCTTTTTCCAAGGCTATCGCCGGGGCTTCACTGGAACTATATGTAAAAGCGACATTTGCGCCATGTTCTGCAAAAACTTTGGCTATCCCCATACCAATACCTCTACTGGCACCTGTTATTATTGCATTTTTACCTTCTAGTAACTTCATTTTTAAATAATTTTCTTAAATATTAATCAAATATAAGATATATCCTCTTTTAATATACTTTTTTCCTAAAATGCTTAGAAACAATTTCACCTTGTTAAAAGGCGAAAAAAATCCCGTTATATTCTAAAATAAATCCGATTGTAGTCGGCTTAGAATAAACGGGAAATTATATCAAGAAAAAGGGCTTACCCTAATACTTCTTTTACTTTTAGTCCAATTTCCGCTGGAGAATCTACTACGTGGATACCACTTTCTCTCATAATGCGTTTTTTAGCCTGTGCAGTATCGTCACTACCACCAACGATAGCTCCGGCATGCCCCATGGTTCTACCTGCTGGTGCAGTTTCCCCTGCTATAAAACCAACGATTGGTTTTTTGCTACCACTAGCCTTGTACCAATGAGCAGCATCAGCCTCCAATTGACCTCCAATTTCGCCAATCATTACTACACATTCCGTTTCCGGATCATTGATCAACAACTCTACAGCTTCTTTAGTTGATGTTCCAATGATTGGATCACCACCAATACCGATAGCTGTTGTAATCCCCAATCCTTGACGAACTACCTGATCGGCAGCCTCATAGGTTAAGGTCCCTGATTTAGAAACGATCCCTACTGTACCTTTTTTGAAAACAAAGCCTGGCATAATCCCTACTTTTGCTTCTCCCGGGGTAATTACCCCAGGGCAGTTAGGCCCAATCAAACGACAATCCATGTGTTTGATGTAGTCATACGCCTTCACCATATCCGCTACCGGAATACCTTCAGTAATGGTTATAATAACTTTGATGCCCGCGCTAGCTGCCTCCATTATTGCGTCTGCCGCAAAAGCTGGTGGAACAAAAATGATACTAGTATCCGCTCCTGCTTTTTGTACCGCTTCTTCAACGGTGTTAAAAACAGGCCTATCCAAATGCAACTGACCACCTTTTCCAGGCGTTACACCCCCTACTACGTTAGTGCCATATTCAATCATTTGTTGAGCATGGAAGGTACCTTCGCTACCAGTAAAACCTTGAACAATAATTTTGGAATCTTTATTAACTAAAACGCTCATTATATTTTTGGTTTATTTAATTGCCGTAAAAATATGGCATTGGAAATGATTTCTAAAGTATTCTTTTGCTTATTTAACTATTCTTTTTAAAATAGAGGGCATTTGTTTAGCCATGGCTAATTGCTTCATTTTTTCTCTAGACTCCTCTGCCGGGCTTCCAAAGAAACTCTTTCCTCCTTCTAAAGATTTAGCAACCCCGGTTTGCGCTAATACTACAGCTTTTTTACCAATAGTAATACCACTCCTTACGCCTACCTGCCCCCATAAGGTAACCTCGTCCTCTATGACCACACAACCAGCTATACCAGTTTGCGAGGCTATAAGACATCGCTCCCCAATAATAGTATCGTGTCCTACCTGTACCTGGTTATCTATTTTGGTTCCTTTTTTAATAGTAGTGTCACCAGTAACGCCGTTATCTATAGTACACAACGCACCAATATCTACATTATCCTCTATAACCACCCGTCCCCCGGAAAGTAATTTATCAAAACCTTCTGGCCTATTTTTATAATAAAAAGCATCAGAACCTAGTACTGTACCGGCATGTATCGTCACATTGTTACCAATCACACAATTGTCATAAATAGACACATTGGAGTGAATAAGGCAATTATCCCCTATAGTAACATTGTTCCCTATAAAACAATTAGGTTGCACGACAGTCCCTTTACCAATAACACTACTAGAAGCAATAGCGCTAGTAGCTTGCACAAAAGGCTTAAAGAAACTTGTTAAGGTATTAAAATCCCTAAAAGGATCGTCAGACACTAATAATGCCTTTCCCTTAGGACACTCCACTTCCTTGTTGATCAATACAATAGAGGCTTTGCTATTCAAAGCCTTATCATAATATTTAGGATGATCTACAAAAACGATATCCCCTTTTTCGACTACGTGAATTTCGTTCATTCCGAGAACAGGAAAATCGTCTTCTCCAATATACTCTGAATTAATAATAGTAGCAATCTGCTTTAAAGTATACGGAACTGGAAACTTCATAACAAGTGTATAGAGTTAGATAATTGGGCTACCTGTGGAATTCTCAATAAAACAGTCTATTGACTTAGCGAACAATCACAGGTATCCTCTATAGTTTTAAGCTTTTACACGCTCCATATAAGCGCCTTTTTCGGTGTCTATTTTTATTTTATCACCTTCGTTGATAAAAAGCGGCACATTCACAGTTGCGCCTGTTTCTACCGTTGCCGGCTTGGTCGCATTTGTAGCTGTATTTCCTTTAACACCTGGTTCTGTATAAGTCACTTCTAAAATAACACTTGCAGGCATATCAACCGATAAAGGCATACTGTCCTCTGTGTTAAACAATACAGTAACTACCTCTCCCTCCTTCAGTAATTTCGGAGCATCCAAAGAGCTTTCTGGCAATGTAATTTGATTATAGTCGTCCGTATTCATAAAATGATACGTATCGCCTTCTGGGTACAAAAATTGATATGAACGAGTTTCTACTCGTACATCTTCCAATTTATGACCTGCCGAAAAAGTGTTCTCCAATATCCTTCCTGTACTAACACTTCTAAGCTTGGTTCTAACAAAAGCAGGGCCTTTCCCTGGCTTCACATGAAGAAACTCAATAATTTTATATATATCGTTGTTAAAACGAATACATAATCCTTTTCTAATATCTGATGTTGATGCCATATAAATTTAATTTGTGCTAAAATAACCTTTCATGATTCCTCTTTGGGAATCTCTTATAAATTGCAATATCTCGTCCCTTTCAGGAGTTGCTTCCATTTCTGCTTCAATAATCTGAACAGCCTGAGTATTGTTATAATTTTTTTGATATAAAATCCTATAGATGTTTTGAATTTCCCTGATTTTATCAGACTCAAAACCTCTTCTTCTCAATCCTACGGAATTTATTCCTACATAAGAAAGCGGCTCCCTTGCAGCCTTTACAAATGGGGGAACATCTTTTCTTACCAAAGACCCACCGGTTACAAACGAATAACTACCGATTGAGACAAATTGATGAACTGCTACAAAACCAGCCAAAATTACATTACTACCGATAGTTACATGACCGGCCAAGGTTGAGTTGTTAGAAAAAATACAATTATCCCCTACAATACAATCATGGGCAATATGGCAATACGCCATAATAAGACAATTTTCCCCAATCACGGTTTTCATTCTGTCCGAAGTACCCTTATGAATAGTCGCACACTCCCTAATAGTGGTGTTATTACCTATTACAACAGTAGTTTCTTCATCATCGTACTTTAAGTCTTGAGGAGGCGCCGAAATAACGGCACCAGGAAAAATATTACAATTCTTTCCTATTCTTGCCCCTTCCATTATGGTAACGTTGGATCCTATCCAAGTACCTTCTCCGATGATAACATTATTATGAATGGTAGTAAAAGGATCTACTACTACATTTTTTGCAATTTTAGCACCAGGGTGAATATATGCCAATGGTTGATTCATCCTATTGTTTCTTTTTAACTATTTGCGCCATCATTTCTGCTTCACATACTAATTTTCCATTAGCATAAGCATAGGCTTGCATATGACAAATACCTCTTCTTATTGGTGTAATTAAGCTACAGTGAAAAATAAGCGTATCACCAGGCAAAACCTTTTGTTTAAACTTGACATTGTCTATTTTCATAAAAAGAGTCAAGTAATTCTCAGGGTCGGGAACCGTACTCAAAACTAAGATCCCCCCGGTTTGCGCCATCGCCTCTACTTGCAATACTCCTGGCATCACTGGAGCCCCTGGGAAATGCCCCACAAAAAACGGCTCGTTCATGGTCACGTTTTTCATCCCTACCACATGCTGCTCTGACAATTCCAATATTCTATCAATTAACAAGAATGGAGGCCTGTGAGGCAACATATCCATAATTTGATGAATATCCATTAATGGTGGTTGATTCAGATCATAAGAAGGAACAAAATTTCTTTTCTCCGCTTTTATGAGTTTGGATAGTTTTTTAGCAAATTGGGTATTTACAAAATGACCAGGTTTGTTAGCGATCACTTTACCTCTCACCCTTATCCCTATCAGGGCCAAGTCGCCTACAACGTCTAGCAATTTATGCCTAGCCGCCTCGTTCGGGTGATGCAAGGTTAAATTATCTAAAATTCCGTTTGGTTTCACCGAAAGCTTTTTCTTATCAAAAGCCTTTTCAAGCTTCTTCATGGTAGCTTCGGAAATTTCCTTGTCTACGTATACGATTGCGTTGTTAAGATCTCCTCCTTTTATCAGACCGTTCTCTAATAAAGCTTCTAGCTCATGTAAAAAGCTAAAGGTTCTAGAATCAGCAAATTGAGTCTTAAAATCGGCTAGGTTTTCTAGAGTAGCATTCTGTGTTCCAAGAATTTTTGTACCAAAATCGACCATAGTCGTTATTTGGTAAGTATCGGAAGGAATAATAGTGATCTCACTACCAGTAGCCTCATCTTTATAGGAAATAACCTCTTTAACAACGTATTCTTGCCTAAAAGCTGTCTGCTCTACAATACCAGCTTCTTCCAAAGCTTCGACAAAAAACTTTGAAGAACCATCCATAATCGGTGGTTCGGATGCATTTAGCTCTATAAGGACATTGTCTATTTCTAGACCTACCAAGGCTGCAAGAACGTGCTCGGAAGTCTGTATTTTAACGCCTCTTTTCTCTAGATTGGTGCCTCTTTGGGTATTGACCACATAATTAGCATCAGCTTCTATTATTGGTTCTCCTTCTAAATCTACACGCTTAAAAGCATATCCAAAATTCTCAGGTGCCGGAACAAATTTCATTGTTACGTTCTCCCCTGTATGCAAACCAACACCTTTTAAGGTTATCTCCTTTGCAATTGTCCGTTGTTTTGTTGCTGTGTTACTTACCATCAATTTGTTTTTCTATTTTTTCTAACCTATTAATGACTTTAGGTAAATTTTTAAAATGCACATAAGACTTATTAAAATCACTATAACTAATAGCCGGTGAGCCCTGTAGGACCTCGTCGTCCTTTACATTCCTACCGATACCGGATTGGGCTTGTATCCTCACCCTATCACCGATAGTTATATGTCCAACGATGCCAACCTGCCCGCCAATCATACAGTGTTTACCAATCTTAGTAGATCCTGCCACTCCAGTTTGAGCCGCAATTACCGTATGCTCGCCAATTTCTACATTGTGAGCGATCATTATTTGATTATCAAGTTTAACGCCTTTTCTTAATATCGTAGAGCCTAGCGTAGCCCTGTCAATAGTTGTCCCAGCCCCAATGTCAATATCGTCTTCAAGAACCACGTTTCCAATCTGTGGAACTCTTTGATATTCTCCATTTTCATCGGGAGCAAACCCAAAACCGTCTGCTCCTAGCACAACTCCGCTATGGATAATGCAGTTTTTACCTATAATAGTTTCCGAATAAATCTTAGCACCGGCAAAAACCGTTACATCGTCTCCGATAGTAACATTGTCACCTATATAAACATTAGGATATATCTTAACATTATCACCAATCTTTACATTGTTTCCAATATAAGCAAAGGCACCAAGATAAAGATTTTCCCCAAACGAGGCGGAATCCGATTTAAAAACAGGACTCTCAATCCCTACCTTATTATTCTTTACTTCATTGTAATAAGCCAACAGTTTTGAAAAGGACTGATAAGCATTCTCTACTTTAATCAAAGTAGTCTCCAAAGGATGTTCCGCTACGAAGTCTTTATTGACTATAGTTACGGAAGCCTTGGTCTTATATATATAGGGAGTATATTTAGGATTTGCCAAAAAAGTAAGCGCTCCTTTTACCCCCTCTTCTATCTTCGCGAGTTTATGGACAGCAATTTCTGGATCTCCCACAACTTCCCCTTCTAAAATCCCCGCGATTTGACTAGCTGTAAATTTCATGGCCACAAAAGTAAGAAAAATTGTTAAATAGAAGCTTTAGGATAACATATATAATACTTGGTCACTGTTTTTGAAAGCGCCTTTAGATTTAATTGATCGGAAGCTTTCGCCACATCCACAACCTTAGCATTAGATCTTAAAATATTGATATTCTGACACTCCGTATTATAAGCTCTATTCATAATCTCGCCCGAAAACACAAAATAAGACGCCTCCTTATCACTTAAATTATATTGGTTTTTAAAGGCCGTAAAATGTTTATTGAATTTCATTTCACTGATCGGATTATTTTTTAGCTTTATATGTAACAGCCTCCTATTAATAACCATGGCACACAAATGGGACAATACAAAATCATCATGGTCTTGCCATGATTTTATAGCAGACAATATATCAACATCATCTAACCTGGCAAACAAATCCAAGGTGTCATTTCCAAAATTATCTTTATTGATTTTATTTTCCATAAAAAACCGCAAGGCATTGCTACAGGGCAACTGCTGCCCAAGACCTATAAGTTCCTTAGCTCTTTTAAGTATTTTAATCAATAGTTGCTCAGCCACCAAGCCCGTCTTGTGCAAATACACCTGCCAATACATAAAACGCCTTGCCATCAAGAATTTTTCGACCGAGTAAATAGCCTTCTCCTCCACCACTAAATTATCATTAAGAACATTTAGCATGGTCAGTAAGCGTTCGGAATTAATATTCCCTTCAGCCACTCCGGTATAGAAACTATCCCTTTTCAAATAGTCCATCCTATCCATATCTAACTGACTCGATACTAATTGATTTAAGAATCTCCTAGGATGCAATCCTTTAAAAATTGAGATAGCAGTAGCCAACCTGCCCTTATACTTTTCATTTAGCTGCTCCATAAACAACAAGGAGATTTGTTCATGACTCACCTCATCTACTATACTGTGTTCCATGGCATGCGAAAATGGCCCATGTCCGATATCATGCAACAATATAGCGCACAATAACCCCTCTTCTTCTTCTTCACTGATTTGAATAGATTTAAGACGCAACACCTGAATAGCGTGCTGCATTAGATGCATACTCCCTAAGGCGTGATGAAATCTAGTATGATGTGCTCCTGGGTATACCAGGTAAGTCATGCCCATTTGAGAAATCCGTCTTAAACGCTGAAAGCAAGGCTCCGCAATCAGATTAAAAATTAGTAGGTTTGGTATACTAATAAATCCGTAAATTGGATCATTGAAAATTTTGAGTTTATTTGATTTTATCAATATAATTTTCTTTATACGGACAAATATAAGCACTAAATGAACAAGATAACAATACTTTGGGTAGATGATGAAATATATTTACTAAAACCTCATATACTTTTTTTAGAACAAAAAGACTACAAGGTTATCAGCTGCTTAAGCGGCCAAGAAGCCTTGGAAGAACTTAAAAACAACCATATTGACATTGTCTTTCTTGATGAAAATATGCCAGGGATTTCTGGTCTAGAAACCCTAAACGAAATAAAGGCCGCTTACAGCTCTATTCCTGTGGTAATGATCACCAAAAGCGAAGAAGAACTCATCATGGAAGAAGCCATAGGTGCTAAAATCGCGGATTATTTAATAAAACCCGTTAATCCAAACCAAATATTACTATCCCTCAAAAAAAACCTGGACCACTCTAGACTTGTATCCGAGAAAACAACTGCAAATTACCAACAGGAATTCAGGAAAATTGCCATGGATCTTATTACGGTCAACACCTATGAAGAATGGGCCGAACTGTACAAAAAATTACTATACTGGGAATTACGCCTAGAAGAAATAGACGATTCAGGCATGATTGAAATACTAGAATCGCAAAAAACGGAAGCCAACAATCAATTTGGGAAATTTATCGATAAAAATTACACCTCTTGGTTCAATGACCAAAACGGCCCCGTAATGTCCCACACCGTATTTAACCAATTAATCAAACCTGAATTAAAGAACAGCAAAACACTGTTGGTCGTTATTGACAATTTAAGGTACGATCAATGGCTGTCCTTTGAAGACCCCCTTACCTCTTACTACCGAAAAAGAAAAGAAGTCCCCTACTTTAGCCTTCTGCCAACTGCTACCCAATATGCGCGAAATGCTATTTTTTCTGGACTTACTCCTTTAGATATGGAGAAGAAGTATCCGAAATGGTGGAAAAACGACACTGAGGAAGGGGGTAAAAACCTCTTTGAAGAAGAATTTTTAGACTCGCAACTCCAGCGGCTAGGACTGAATTTAAAATGGAGCTACCACAAAATCAGCAGTCTTAAACAAGGAAAGCAATTAGCACAGAATTTTAGATCCCAAAAAGACAATGACCTAACCGTAATTGTTTATAATTTCGTAGACATGCTATCTCATTCCAAAACAGAAATGGAAGTCGTTAAAGAACTAGCTTCTGACGACAAAGCCTATCGTTCACTTGCGTTAAGCTGGTTTAAAAACTCTCCGCTATTACAAATTATACAGCAAGCCCAAGGCTTAGGGCTAAAACTTATTATTACCACAGACCACGGCACCATAAATGTAAAACAACCCAGCAAGGTGGTAGGAGACAAAGAAACCAGCCTAAACCTACGCTATAAGACCGGGCGCAGCTTATCTTATGAAGAAAAAGATGTTCTAGTAGCCAAGGACCCAAAAAACATATATTTACCAAACATTAATGTTAGCAGTTCTTATATTTTTGCAAAAAATGATTTATTCTTCGCTTACCCTAACAATTTTAACCATTATGTAAATTATTATAGGAACACGTATCAGCACGGAGGAGTTTCTCTCCAAGAAATGATCATACCTTTTACAGTATTAGAACCCAAATAAGAACTATAACAATGACTATTACCTATTCACAGGAACAACTATCAACAGTAGCACAGCAAATCATAGCCAATACCCCCAACAAAACCCTGTGCTTTTACGGCCAAATGGGAGCAGGAAAGACCACTCTGATAAAAGCTATAGTCTCAGCCCTTGACGGCTCAGGAACCACCAATAGCCCTACTTTTGGAATTGTTAATGAATACCACAATTCCAACGAAGAATTACTGGCCTACCATTTTGATTTTTACCGCCTAAACGATGAAACCGAAGCCTTGGATATGGGTCTAGAAGATTATCTATACGCCAATACTTGGGTGTTTATAGAGTGGCCAGAAAAAATTAACTCCCTACTTCCGGACGATTGCTGCAATATCAACATAAGCATCATCGATGAAAAAACCAGATCTCTTACGATTTCGTAACCTCTTCCTTACCTACAAACATATAAAACCCCAGGTTATTTTTAAATAACCTGGGGTTTTTGCTTTTTATCTATACAAAAAACCCTGTAAAACACTGCATTAACAGACCTACAGAGTGTTTTTGAAAAATCTTATGCATTTTTTTTTAAAATTATTACAGACCATGTAGTCTTTTTTTATATATTTGTCATGTCAACAAATCAAAACCTATAAAATTAAACCCCATGAATACTAAGAAGTTTTTATCCGGAATCGCCGCCTCAACACTGTTGCTGTTACTTGCTTTCTCTTGCAACACTCACGATTCCGCTGAAGAGGATGCTGTATACAAACAAAGTATAGACCGTACGGAAATCAAAAAACTTCCTTCAAACGGCATTGACAGAACTAAAATAAAAAAGCTTCCAAGTAACGGATAGTATTGATCCAATTCATTAAAACCCAACCAATCAAAACCCATAACACCAAAACCTATGAACATTAAGAAATTTTTATCCGGAATCGCTGCCTCCTTGTTGTTGTTTACTTTTTCATGTAACACTCACGATTCTACTGAAGAGGATGCTCTATACAAGCAAAGTATAGATCGTACGGAAATCAAAAAACTTCCTTCAAACGGTATTGACAGAACTAAAATAAAAAAGCTTCCAAGCAACGGTATTGACCGAACTAAAATCAAAAAACTTCCAAGTAACGGATAGTACTGATAACCTTTATTAAAACCCCAGCAACCAATCAAAACCCATAAAACCAAAAACTATGAACACTAAGAAATTTTTATCCGGAATCGCTGCCTCCATGTTGTTGTTTACTTTTTCCTGCAACACTAACGATTCTACTGAAGAGGATGCTCTATACAAGCAAAGTATAGATCGTACGGAAATCAAAAAACTTCCTTCAAACGGTATTGACAGAACTAAAATAAAAAAGCTTCCAAGCAACGGTATTGACCGAACTAAAATCAAAAAACTTCCAAGCAACGGATAGTACTGATAACCTTTATTAAAACCCCAGCAACCAATCAAAACCCATAAAACCAAAACCTATGAACACTAAGAAATTTTTATCCGGAATCGCTGCCTCCATGTTGTTGTTTACTTTTTCATGTAACACTCACGATTCTGCTGAAGAGGATGCTCTATACAAGCAAAGTATAGATCGTACGGAAATCAAAAAACTTCCTTCAAACGGTATTGACAGAACTAAAATAAAAAAGCTTCCAAGCAATGGTATTGACCGAACTAAAATCAAAAAACTTCCAAGCAACGGATAGTATTGACAACCTTTATTAAAACCCTACCAACCAATCACACCCCATAAAATCAAAACCTATGAACACTAAGAAATTTTTATCCGGAATCGCTGCCTCCTTGTTGTTGTTTACTTTTTCATGTAACACTCACGATTCTGCTGAAGAGGATGCTCTATACAAGCAAAGCATAGATCGTACGGAAATCAAAAAACTTCCTTCAAACGGTATTGACAGAACTAAAATAAAAAAGCTTCCAAGCAACGGCATTGACCGAACTAAAATCAAAAAACTTCCTTCGAATGGATAATTCTTATACTATTTATTAAAATAAGGTTTCTAGATTCATCAGAAACCTTATTTTTTTACTATATATGTACTTTGAAAACATACCGCATAAAATAAAGCATGTTGAAATCGTACAAAAACCTTGATAGTTCTCCCAAAAAAACGAAATCAAGAAGTATTCTTATAGGGAGTATCGTAGCTTTTGTTATCGCTATGACCCCATACTTATTCTACCTTTACAAGTCAGCTCCCACTGGCAGCACCTTGGATTTTTACTTTTTCACCTACGAAAGCAAATACCAAGAAAGTATTTCCTTGGTCATGTGGTTTTTTATGGTAAAATCCATTCCATTGCTATTAATGCTGATTTGGTTTTTCACATGCAAACATTGGTGGTACCATGTATTGCTGATTCCTATTGCAATGTTTTCTTTTCAAATTGTTTCCCTAATTTATGAAGACCGATATTTAGACGAAGTAGAGCTATACTGGTTATTACCTATAATGACCATAATAATTCCATTTGTTTATTTTATACGTTTAAAGTTATTCGACAAACATGTTCTGGGTATTGACCTAGATGCCATGGACCAGGAATTAAACGCTTACAAGGAAAAGGAGCGTTTAGAAAAAGAAAAAAACGGCTAAAGAAAAAATATCGTAATTTTGAATTTGGGAGGTTCCGGTATTTATCGGAATACTAAAGACTGAATTACAGCGTATGATCCAACATTCCTCACCTTTTAGCAGACAACAGTTACTGCCTCAAGAAGAAACTTTAGAAACACTTAGGCAGAAAGGAGAACTGTTTATTGGGATTCCCAAGGAGAATCAATATCAGGAAAAACGGATTTGCCTCACCCCAGATGCCGTTAACGCGATTACTGCTAACGGACATCGAATTTTAATTGAGTCCGGAGCTGGTGAAGGCTCCAATTATTCCGACATGGACTATACCGATGCCGGAGCAGAAATCACCAGAGACACCAAAAAAGTATTCTCCTGCCCTATCCTTTTAAAAGTAGAACCTCCTACCCTTCACGAGATTCAATTGATGAATCCACAGAGCACCATTATTTCTGCTTTACAAATAAAGACCCAGAACAAAAAATATTTTGAAGAACTCGCTAAAAAAAGGGTAACCGCCATTGCTTTTGAATACATCAGAGACGAAGACGGTAAATATCCTGCCGTAAGATCGCTAAGTGAAATCGCCGGAATCTCCTCTGTTTTAATCGCCTCCGAGATCATGTCTGCCACCAATAAGGGAAATGGCTTAATGTTCGGCAATATTAGCGGCGTTCCGCCAGTAGAAGTAGTCATCATAGGTGCTGGTACCGTAGGTGAATTCGCTGCCAGATCTGCCATAGGTCTTGGTGCTAATATTAAAATATTTGACAATTCAATCTCTAAACTGCGCTGTATACAGACCAATTTAAAACAAACCGTATACACCTCTACTTTACAGCCTAAAAACTTACTAAAAGCCCTAAAACGGTGCGATGTAGCCATAGGAGCGATGAGAGGAAAAGATCGCTCTCCGGTAGTCGTTACCAATACCATGGTAGAGCAAATGAAAAAAGGAGCCGTTATCATAGATGTTAGTATTGATATGGGAGGCTGCTTTGAATCTAGCGAGGTTACCACTCATGCAAAACCTATAATATCAAAATACGGCGTATTGCATTATGGAGTGCCTAACATCCCTTCAAGATACCCCAAGACCGCCTCCATTTCTATAAGTAACATCTTTACTCCCTATTTATTGAAAATCGGCGAGGATGGTGGGTTTGAAAATGCCCTCCGATTTGACAAAGGTCTAAGAAACGGTTTGTATCTTTACCACGGTATATTAACTAACAAATCTGTAGGCGAATGGTTCGACCTTTCCTATAGCGACATTAATTTTCTTATTTTTTAATTTATGGCATTTTTAAAACGTTTAGGCTTCTTCATTTTCGGGCTATCCATTGGTTTAATATTTTTAACCGTATTTCTGAAGAAAAAGTCCGAAGAAACCGGTTCGGAATTTTGTTATTTCCCCAATTGCAGAGCTCTTAAAGATATTAGATCCAAAGACATATCGTATTCCGACGCAATAAACCAACTCATCCAAGAAAAACAATTGGACAGCACCGATATCGATAATTTTTTACAAAATGGAGATGTCAATTTTAAAAGAAGCCAAACCAAGACCACTCCTTGCAAAACCTATATAATAGAAGGAACCCTACGAGAAAAAGAAGCTGTCCTTACCGTAAAAAACTGCGCTAAAAAGGCTACCATAGAACGTATTGATCCCCAATAAACACATCAATTTCTATTAAAAAAGCGATCCCGTTAAAAACATAACAGGATCGCTTTTTCGTTATATCGATTTTCGGCAATTTACTTATTCCACAAAAACCTTTTTATATTCTATAGAAACTTACAGTTTACGACGACTGCGTTCTTTTTGCAACAAGGAAAGCTCTCTACTGGTTTGGCCAGCCACCGAAGTGTTTTCTTCTGCTCTTCTGATAAGATAAGGCATCACATCTCGAACAGGCCCAAAAGGCAAGTACTTGGCTACCTTATACCCTCTGTCGGCCAAATTAAAAGATATATGATCGCTCATTCCGTACAATTGACCGAACCAAACCCTATCGTCATCGACCTTTATATCGCGCTCTTTTAATTGCTCCATCAATTTATAACAACTGACTTCGTTATGGGTACCGGCAAACAAGGACATCGTCTCTATATTGTCTAACATATAACTTATCACACTGTCAAAATTTTCATCTGTAGCCATTTTTGATGCGCAAATTGGGGTAGGATAACCTTTTTCTTCCGCTCTTAAGTTCTCCTTTTCCATATAAGCGCCACGAACCACCTTCATTCCAATAATATAATTGTGCTTCTTTGCATCTTCATGAAGTTTTTTCAAATATGCTAACCGATCCCAACGATAGGTCTGTAGCGTATTATATACAACAGCCTTCTCTTTGTTGTATTTCCGCATCATGTCTTCAATAAGCCTATCTGCCGCGTCTTGCATCCAACTTTCTTCCCCATCTATCAACAGGGAAATATCTAAGTCCTGAGCTTTTTTACAAACACGATCAAACCTATCTACGACCCGCTCCCACTCCTTAGTCTCGGCCTCAGTCAAGCTTTTTCCTGCACTTACCTTTTCATATAGCCCAAACCTACCAAATCCGGTCGGCTTAAACACAGCAAAAGGGATAGCCTCTTGTTCCTTGACAAAATCCAATATTTTTAGGGTTTTCTCAAAGCAAGCCACTAACTGACCTTCTTCTTCCTGCCCTTCCACAGAGTAATCTAAAATCGTAGAAACGCCTTTTTGATATAACTTCTCGGTTACCGACAAGCAATCTTCCTCATTAACTCCTCCACAAAAATGATCAAATACCGTCACCCGTATGAGACGTTCAACAGGCAGTTTAGCCTTAATTGCAAAATTAGTAACCGCTGTACCTATTTTAACTAATGGTTCATTTGCTATTAACTTAAATAAGAAATAGGCTCTTTCTAGTTCTGAGTCCGTTTTAAGAGCAAAAGCCGTTGCGGTATCCTCAAAAATATCCTTCATTTATACGAATTTTATAACGGGCCAAATATAAGTACAGTATTTGTATTCTTATCACACAAAATAGTGTTTATTTTGTGTTTCAAATTTTATTTCAAATGAACTCTATAACAACACCGTCTTACGCCGTACATTTTAACCAAATTGCTTATGCGGAATTAAATAAACATCTGTCACAGTCCAAATACTCAAAGATTTTTATTCTAGTAGATGAAAACACCCATAATTACTGTTTGCCAACTTTTATGGCTCATATTAACGGGGATTATGATTTTGAAATTGTAGAAATTGAAGAAGGAGAAGTAAATAAGAATATACATACCTGTACCCAGGTTTGGGAGGTTCTCTCAGAATTGGACGCAGACCGAAAAAGCGCCATGATAAACCTTGGCGGAGGAGTCGTTACAGACTTAGGGGGCTTTGTGGCTTCTTGCTTTAAAAGAGGTATAGACTTTATCAACGTCCCTACCACCCTATTATCTATGGTAGACGCATCCGTGGGCGGAAAAACCGGAGTCGACCTAGGCCCTTTAAAAAATCAAATTGGCGTTATTAATCAGCCACAAATGGTGTTGATCGTCCCAGAGTTTTTAAAAACACTTAATGAACGTCAATTGCAAAGTGGTTTTGCAGAAATGCTTAAACACGGACTTATTAGAGATGCGGCTTATTGGGAAAACTTAAAAACTGTTTTGGACTTTGAAAATATAGCTGATTTTATTTACACTTCGGTTACCATTAAAAACGAAGTCGTTTTACAGGACCCTACCGAACAAAATCTTCGTAAAATACTAAACTACGGACACACTTTAGGACACGCAATAGAATCGTATTTCTTGGAAAGCCCAAAGCATGATTTATTATTACATGGAGAAGCTATCGCTATTGGGATGATTCTAGAAGGATACCTTTCCTTTAAATTGACCGGCCTTCCAGCATCAGAATTAAATGACATTAAAACTACTTTTTTAGCCAGATACCAGAAAACCACCTTCACCAAAACAGACATAGACACTATTCTGACTTTATTGAAGTTTGACAAGAAAAATTCTCACGGCAACGTGAATTTTGTATTGCTAAAAAACATAGGAGAATGCGCAATAGATATCAAGGTTCCCGAAGACTTACTAAAGGAGGCCTTTGAATATTATGCAGAATAAATACAACACTTTCAAGAGACGTGGATAGACCCCACACTACTGGGATATCTGGTTCCGATAAAACAATAGGAACCAGATATCTAAGCTAGTCACCAAAGACAAATAATCTCCAGTATAACTATTTTCAAACAAGCATTTAGCTTCATTAAAAATGACTGGGCACCAATAAAATCACTCCGACTGTTTTCTTAAAACTCAAAAGAAAATACATACCAAAAGCCGTGTTTAGAGTCCAAAACACCGAATATCTAGTGATATAGAGATTGCTAACAAACTCCTTCTAATACAGTTCTCCAGGCCGCTCTCTTTATTCCATAGGGAATCCCATAAGATTTCGAAAATCGATTTTATTAACTACACAATCACCACCAAGAAATCTAATCCTTATATTAGGCAGGCATATATTTTTGTTCCAAAATCAATTGATGGTGTTTTTGATGCCCACAGATCACAAAGCCTAAAACAGCAACACTCCACTTTATATTGCTTGCCGTTCCTTCACGTCTTAACATATCATCATCTAAACCAGAAAACAAGGAAATAGTAGCAGCCCTAACGGTTCTATATTCTTCTATTATACTCTTTTTACTCCTACTATTAGCATTACAATGCAGAACAAAATCATCTTGATCAAATCCGGGCAAAGAAGTTTTGTCATTCCGCAAAAACCGCAGGGCCCTATATTGAAAAACACGTTCGGCATCTATAACATGCACGAGCACTTCGGCAATTGTCCACTTCCCTTTACTGTAAGACGAAAAAAATAGATCACCAGGAATATTTTCTATAAAGGAAATAAATTCATCCCTACCATCCTTAAATAAATCCATCAATTGGTCGTCATTCAACAAGGACACATAAGAGCCATAAAACTCATTATATACCTCATCAGATAAATTAAACTTGTTCATACATGCCCTAAATTAAAAAAATCCCAAACAAATAATTTGAATGGGATTTTAAGTTATTATTCACCTATAATTACATTTCGTTAAAAATAGTATGCATCAATCGTTTTTTGTCATTGATGCTTTCTTCTAGAGAAATCATCGTTTCCGTTCTGCTGATTCCATCGATATCATCGATTTTAAAGATAATATTTTTAGCGTGATTGGTATCTTTTGCACGAATCTTGCAGAAAATATTAAACTTACCCGTGGTAATATGAGCAACAGTTACATTTGGTATCAAATTCAATCTTTCCAAAACAAATTTTGTCTGGTGGGTTTTTTCTAAGAAAATACCAACGTAGGCAATAAATGCATACCCAAGCTTTACATAATCTAAAGTCAAGGAAGACCCTCTTATTATCCCGGCCTCTTCCATTTTCTTAACACGAACATGCACAGTACCGGCAGAAATCAAAAGTTTTTTTGCTATATCTGTAAACGGTGTCCTAGTGTTATCTATTAACATATCTAGGATTTGGTGGTCTATTTCGTCTAATTTTACTTTACTCATTAGTGTTTAGTTTAATTGCAAAAATAAAACAAAAACAAATTAAATTCAATAAAACAATGTTTTTTTTATGAAAAATGTAACAGAATTAGGATTTTAAAAAAGTATTCCAATTTATTTTAACAACAAACAGACCTCTCCATACTTCTCCAACTCCTGTATGTCACTGTCATTTAAACAGTTAAATGTTTTATGCCCATACACACCTTCTAAGATACCTACATCTTCCAAACTTTCTTTAAAAACAACCTCCCCGTTTATCAAGGTTTCTTTAAATAGAACCCCTGCGCTCTCCCCTTTTTTATATTTAGGATTAAAAAGATGAATGTTATTAATCAATACGTCATAATACAATTTATTATTGTTGGGGATTTGAGCATACTCCTTAATATTATAATTGTTTACTTCATTTTTAGCAATAACATCCAAGGCCTTTTCTAGTGCTATGTAAATAAACCGTCTAGTTTCCTCTCTTTGATAATCATTTTTATAATGCCCTGCTTCAAATAAAATTGTAGGGGTATTCAACATTTGGAAAGTATCCCCTATACAATTGCTATTAAACCCATCATCATATCTACCCACCTGACCAGGAATAATTTTCTGCAACTCCTGATTCATAGCCACAATTAATTTCATACTCATTCCTCTTGTCTGAGAAATACTTCGTTCTTCATCTTGAGCCGGGGCCAAAAAAGAAACCGTTGCAGGCATCGGTGTTTCTCCTACGTTAAAAATAGTACGCTGATCATGAAGGTTAAAACAAAAATCGGGATTAAACCCTTCGTACACATTTCTCAGTACGACACTTTCGGGCTGAGTTCTTTGCTGCGCATCTCTGTTCAAATCAACTTGATTTGCATTTACCCTAGTATAAGCTGCAGCCCCATCCGGATTTAAAATAGGGATTATTTTAATCGTACAGTTTTTAAGAATTGACAATGCTTTTTGTTCGTCGGTCTTCAAAAAATTCAGAAGATCTAAAACAGCTTTCGTAGTGGTAGATTCATTTCCGTGCATTTGAGACCACATTAAGATTTTAGTCCCACCATCACCTAAAGTTACCATTTTAATTTCTCGATCCTGAACAGACCTACCTATGGTTTCTACCTTAAAATCTCCTGGCAGTTTTCCTAAATACCCATCGATATCACTACCCACAACATACCTTCCTTTTATTGATTCCTCCTTTATAGCACTATACTTCTTCTGACTCATTACAACCGTAAATTTATTAGCTAGCCACAAAGGTAAGATCAAATTTAATTACATCTGTAACACCTATGATTTACTTTTGTAAACTTATAGCCGTCATGCGGACATGTTGATTTTTGTAAAATGTTACATTTGTATAAGCAAAAATAGACTCGATTAAACATACAACTTAATTAGTTCTATTTCAGTGCATTATATGTATTTATATAAAGTTTATAATTAATCATTAATTGTGATTTGGGATAATTTAAATTGGTTTTATAATTGTAAATTACCTATTTTTGACTATATTCAATTACAATGGTAAACACTTCGGAATTCATTGAAAGACTAAATAAGGTGCTGGGGTTTTACGATCTTTCAGCCTCTGTTTTCGCGGATAAAATTGGCGTGCAGCGCTCTAGTATCTCCCATCTCTTATCGGGCAGAAACAAGCCTAGCCTAGAGTTTGTATTGAAGGTAATTTCGGCTTTTCCCGACGTAGACCTGTATTGGCTCTTAAACGGAAAAGGCTCCTTTCCTAGCCGATCGAAAACAAATGACACTGAAAAGAAAACCGTTGCCGCTCCAGAAATTCAGCCTAAAAAACCAATTCAGCAAAATGTTGATCCTTCAGAAAAACACAAGACAATTGAAAAGATTATCATCTTTTATACAGACGGAAGCTTTAAAGCATACAATGAAAATGGTTAAATAAATATTTTCTTTTTTCCCACATTCCGACTAGATAATCATCCTTAAATTCTTTATTTTGCAGGCATGATAAATAAGATGTTTTTAGGTTTAGTTGTGCTACTTTTTGGCGCTAGCTCTTGCTACCAACCAGAGCGAAATTGTAAAAAATTTCAAAACGGAAAGTTTTCGTTTTCTACGGAAATAAACGGTGAAACCAAGACCACCATTTTTACTCGTGAAGACGCTATTGAAATTGACGAGTATGAAGGAAGAATAGACACCTCATCCGTAAGATGGATTAACGATTGCGAATATATCGTCAAAAAATTACATCCAAGAAACATGGCCGAAGAAAAATCTATTCACATGAAAATACTATCTACATCGGAAGATTCTTACACTTTTGAGTACAGCGTTGTAGGGAGTGCTAAAAAATCGATAGGTACCGCTATCAAAATTCAATAATACTTTTCAACTTACTTAACAATCAGGCCGCTTAAATAGCCCCAACGGTTAGCTGTGGTGATGTAAATTTATTACAGTGCGGCATTTTTCTTGAAGACCTTTTCTTATCACCCAGAAACACACCAGGAAGACCTATTAAAACAATCCTTTACCTTCTTCCTGCATATTGCAAGGCAACACTACCCTCTCTAAATAGTAGTCGCTATGCTCATTAGGATTTAATAACATTAGCGTCTTTTACCCCTAAACCAAAACTCAATTTTCTTGTCCCCAAGAAGCGTTTCCGGTTAAAAATACACCTACTATTACATATGGACTCAAAAGCCTATCAAATAACTTTAAATGAACACCTAGAGAGGCTTCATCAGCAAATCCTTCACATCCTCCCTCTGTAATCCTGCACATTCAATTTCTATAGAACACTAATTTGGGCGTTCCCTCCTTCGTCGGGCGGGCACTTGGCTGTATCCCTTGCTCCGCTGCGGGGATGCCGCCGCGGTCCCTAACGCAGAATAACACAAAACCGCACATCTCTAAGTTGATTTGGAAATTACCGCGTAAGAAAACCTTCAAAACTTGCCCTTTATAAAGATAGCGCTCCCTACCATGAAAAACATTTCTACTACCCCGTCTAATAGACACAATAAAAAAAGCCAAACTAAACTAGTTTGGTTGGCTAAACGACACTTCTGCTGTCGATTTACTTTCTTCTTTTAACAATCGTTGTTGTTGTTTCACCGTCAACGTACTGCCGTCAGGACTCCATCCCGGAGGCCCAAAAATATACATCAGAGCATGAGACAACTTTTTCGAACGTTTTACATCCAAATAAATATCCCTAAACTCATGGGTCAGTATCACTACGGGATTATAGGTGTCTGGTGCGTGGGTCACCCCGTACTTTACATCTATATTTTCATCGTACTCTTTCCAAGTGCCAAACATTTTATCAAAAATATTTAAGAATCCACCATGGTTTTTATCTAAATATTCTACATTTTGCGCATGATGTACCTGATGCATGGTATGGGTATTAAAGATTTTCTCGAGAAAACCTAGCTTGGGAATATATACCGAATGCAGCTGAAATTGCCATAAAGCCTCGATCCCTAGACACACCACTACCATTTCTGGCGGAAAACCAATAGCTGGCATCCACATATAAAACAATGGTTTATAAAAAATAGTAAACCAACCGTTACGAATAGCAGTTCCTAAATTAAAATTATCAGAAGAATGATGCACTATATGTGCAGCCCATAGTATTCTGATCTCATGATTGGCCCTATGAAACCAATAATATGTAAAATCATCCGCTAATTGACAAAAAATCCACACATACCAGACATAGCCAAATGAAGTATACCCTAAAATATTGGTCCTAACACCATCGGTAACCGGATTAAAAAATTCATAAGTATATTCAAATATGACAATAGCCGAAACAACTTTGATCAAAGGAGCGATAATAGCCGATCCCACCCCCATAAATCCGCTAGCAGCTAAATCTTTCCAATTATACAACTCGTCATCTCCGTGGGTTTTACTGTAGGTAAGTTCTAATAAGATAAAAGCAATAAAACATGGTACTCCATATACCAAAGGGTTGGTAAAATCCATAAATCAATCAATTTTTCTCAAATATAGCAATATAATAAGATTCTTAAAGAATATAAAAGAAAGACTGCTAATAAGGTCGGGGATTATTTTTTCAAACCTCGAAGCAATTCGTTTTGTTCTTCCATAAGTTTTTCCAAACTGGCCAACAACTGAATGTCTTTTGGAGTTTTTACCTCTTTATCTTTAGGGTCTTCGGCTTTTGTCCTAAAACGGGTCATAAACTTTATAACCACAAATATAGTAAACGCAATAATTAAAAAATCCACCAAAACCTCAATAAGAGCGCCATAGCCTATAGCGACTTCTTCTATTTCTCCCTGAGCCTCCCTTAAAACGTATTGTTTATCGGAAAAATGGACATCGTTCGTCAAAAGAGATAAAGGCGGCATAATCACCTTATTGACCAATACACTAACTACTTTATTAAAAGCAGTTCCTATAATAATCCCTACCGCCATATCAATCATGTTTCCCTGAATGGCAAAACTCTTAAACTCATCAAAGAACTTCTTCATATGTAGTTATTTATTGTTTTTTCACGGTCATGTATAAATGATATATTTTCTTCATTTTATTGACCAGTTTTCGGTCATATCCCTTTCAAACAACTATCCATTAAAAAAGTTTCGACTGTCCTTCGCCATTATCTTGTTTTTCATCAGGCATTTCGTCCTTTTTCGCCTTGTCCGCGACCTGAGGATCAACACTTTCTTCATCTATAACTTCCATTTCAGCAGCATCCTCTTTCTTTACCGCTTCATTTTCTGGCGCTTCATAAGGAAGCGACTCTAGTACGTTTATATTTTTAACCTTGTCTGCAGTCAGCTGATTCCCAATCGCTTTTATCCCTTTAATAGCGATAAAATCCTCTACATCAACAACCTGATTTGGCCTCACTTCCTTTCCTCTAGGCTTTACAAATTCTATTTCCACTACAGGCCTCCAATCAGTAGAGATTATTTCTAAAAATGATTTAGGGTGATCCGAAATCACCAACTCTTCCTTATTCTCGCTCTCAATCAAAAAACGCTTTAAATAATAACGCTCTTTCTCCCCTTCGTAATGAATCACCGAAATTGGCTTGTTAGGAATCCATTTTTCCAAGACAATCATATTTTCATCAAAATGAGTTGTCAATTCTGGAATTATAGTTTTGACAACTCCTTTTTGAGTAGCCACCAATAACAAATCTTCTCCTTTAAACTCGCCCAACAATTCTCCTCTACCATCTACATTTAATCGCCTAACGATATCATCGAACCAAATTTTTCTCGGCTTTAGAGTAGAGACCCCTTTTTCCTTTAATTCTATTCGTTTAACCGAATACTTGCTTACAATATTTCCTTTAGAAGCCCTTCCTTTAATAAGAACGTCTGCAAAATCTATATCCCACTTCAGTTTTTTAACACTCCCTGCTTGTCTTAACAACACGGTCACCACCTCGGCCTCCCCGTTGGGATTTGCCGAGAAATATAGCGTTTCCGAATTAGCCTTTCCATTGGTAAGGTCATACAACTTGTCTCGCGTAATACTGGTAACGTTAAATCGCTTTACATAACTAGGACCTCCCTTACCGTCCTTGTAAATCATGTTATAAATAGTGCGTTTGTCCTTTTTCTTAAACACCGCTACATGAATAATATTCTTCCCGACAAAAATCTTTGAATCTACCTTAGAAACCATCATTTTGCCATCCTTTGTAAACACTATAACATCATCAATATCACTACAATCAGTAACATATTCATCGCGTTTTAAGGAAGTTCCCACGAAACCTTCCTCTCTATTTACATACAGCTTCGTATTTCTAATAGCAACCTTGGTAGCTTCAATATCGTCAAAAATCCTAATTTCCGATTTACGCTCTTTTTCTTTTCCGTATTTTTCTTTTAAAGATTTGAAATATTGAATGGCAAAATCGACCAAATTCTCTAAATGATGTCTTACTTCAGCAATACGCTCCTCTAAATTATCTAAATACTCCTGCGCCTTGTCCAAATCGAATTTAGAAATACGCTTGATTCTTATTTCGGTAAGCCTTACAATGTCTTCTTCTGCAACCGGTCTTTTTAAATGAGCTGTAAAAGGCTCGAGCCCTTGGTCTATGGCTGCTATAACACCCTCCCAAGTTTCTTGTTCTTCTATATCCCTATATATCCTATTCTCTATAAAGATTCGTTCTAAAGAAGCAAAATGCCATTGCTCTTCCAACTCCCTTAGCTGAATCTCCAACTCTGCCTTCAGTAAGGATACCGTATAATCCGTAGAGCGGGCCAGCATTTCGGTAACCCCTATAAACAATGGCTTATTATCCTCTATAATACATCCTAATGGAGATATAGAACTTTCACAAGCCGTAAAAGCATATAGGGCATCAATAGTTTTATCAGGAGAAATACCGCTTGGCAGATGTACTAAAATCTCAACCTCAGCAGCCGTATTATCCTCAATCTTTTTTATTTTTATTTTACCTTTATCATTGGCCTTTAATATCGAATCTATTAAAGTAGAGGTATTGGTTCCATGAGGTATCTCACTTATAATCAGTGTGCTTTTATCTAACTGAGCTATTTTGGCTCTTACCCGTATTTTACCTCCTCGCAGTCCATCGTTATAATTGCTTACATCAATGACACCTCCGGTTGGAAAATCTGGATAGAACTTAAATCGCTGTCCTTTTAAATGTTTGATGGACGCATCGATTAATTCATTAAAATTATGAGGAAGCACCTTTGTAGAGAGCCCTACCGCAATACCCTCGGCCCCTTGAGCCAATAATAACGGGAATTTAACCGGCAGGTTCACCGGCTCCTTTTTTCTACCGTCATAAGACAATTGCCATTCCGTGATTTTAGGACTAAAAACAACTTCTAGCGCAAACTTAGTCAAACGAGCTTCTATATAACGAGATGCGGCCGCTCGGTCCCCTGTTAATATATTACCCCAGTTCCCTTGGGTATCTATCAATAAATCTTTTTGCCCAATTTGAACCATAGCATCTGCAATACTCGCATCACCATGCGGGTGGTACTGCATAGTATGCCCAACCACATTTGCCACTTTATTGTAGCGGCCATCATCGAGCTCCTTTAAAGCGTGCATAATCCTTCGCTGCACCGGCTTAAAACCATCCTCGATAGCAGGCACTGCACGCTCCAATATAACGTAGGAAGCATAATCTAAAAACCAGTCCTTATACATCCCCGTAACCTTGGTAAGGGCATCTTGAGGCTCATCAATATTTTCGGTTGACATATCGGTCATATCTTCATTCAACTCTTCGTTAAATTCCTCGTTTTCCTCCATATAGAAAGATTCGTATTGTATTGGTTTATAATTATTTATCTTCTACTATATCCAGCTCCACCTTAAGATTTTCTATGATAAATTTTTGTCGTTCGGGAGTGTTTTTCCCCATATAAAATTCCAACAAATTTTCAATAGACATTGCTTTATCCAACATCACAGGTTCTAAGCGTATATCGTCACCGATAAAGTATCTAAACTCATCAGGTGAAATCTCCCCCAAACCTTTAAACCTTGTGATTTCTGGTTTTCCTGATAGCTTTTTAATAGCTGCCGTTTTCTCCTCCTCACTATAACAATATAACGTTTCCTTTTTGTTCCGAACCCTAAACAGAGGTGTTTGTAGGATATACAAATGGTTCTCCTTAATCAACTCTGGAAAAAATTGAAGAAAAAAAGTAATCAACAACAACCTGATATGCATTCCGTCGACATCGGCATCGGTAGCGATTACAATATTGTTATATCGCAAATCTTCCATCGACTCTTCTATATTCAATGCTGCCTGAAGCAGGTTAAACTCCTCATTTTCATACACAATCTTTTTGGTCATCCCATAAGAATTCAAAGGTTTTCCCTTTAAACTAAATACCGCTTGTGTATTTACGTCCCTAGATTTTGTAATGGACCCCGATGCAGAATCACCCTCGGTAATAAACAAGGTACTCTCTAAACTACGTTCGTTTTTTGTATCCCCTAAATGCACTCGGCAGTCTCTTAGTTTTTTATTGTGCAAGCTGGCTTTTTTAGCCCTGTCCTTGGCTAATTTACGAATACCCGACAATTCCTTTCGCTCCCGTTCTGCCTGCATTATTTTCCGTTGCAACTTTTCGGCCGTTTCTGGATTCTTATGCAGGTAGTTGTCTAGGTAGGTACCAACAAAGTCATTGATATAAGTCCTTACCGTCGGCAATTCGCCCCCCATATCGGTAGATCCTAATTTGGTTTTAGTCTGACTCTCAAAAACCGGCTCCATTACCTTGATGGCGATCGCGGAGACTATAGACTTCCTTACATCTGAAGGATCGTAGTTTTTATTGTAAAAATCGCGCACCGTTTTCACAATCGCCTCACGAAAAGCCGCCTGATGCGTCCCGCCTTGGGTTGTGTTTTGTCCGTTGACAAAGGAGTGATACTCTTCACTGTATTGTGTCTTACTGTGGGTTATGGCTATCTCTATGTCTTCTCCCTTTAAATGAATAATTGGGTAAGCCATATCTTCCACACTATTATTATCTTCCAGAAGATCCTTTAAACCGTTTTCGGAATGAAATTTTTCCCCATTAAAAACAATGGTTAATCCAGGGTTTAGGTATACGTAGTTTTTAAGCATGCGCTCTACGTACTCATTCCTAAACTTATAATTTTTAAAAATAGCTTCATCCGGAGAAAAGGTGACTTTTGTTCCTTTCCGTCTCGAGGTTTCCTCGGGCCCATTTTCACTAATAAGGTTGCCTTGTTCAAATTCGGCAGTCTTTAGCATCCCTTCCCGAGAAGACTGCACTTTAAAGGTGCTCGACAAAGCATTTACCGCTTTGGTACCTACCCCGTTAAGACCTACCGATTTTTTAAAGGCACGGGAATCGTACTTTCCTCCGGTATTCATCTTAGAAACTACATCTACAACCTTACCCAAAGGAATCCCTCGCCCATAATCGCGCACGTTTACCTCTTTATCCTTAATCCCGATTTCGATGGTCTTGCCAGCCCCCATGACAAATTCGTCTATACAGTTATCTATAACTTCTTTAAGAAGAATATAAATACCGTCGTCTGCCGAGGAGCCATCTCCTAATTTACCTATATACATTCCCGGGCGCATTCTAATATGCTCCTTCCAATCTAACGATCTAATATTATCTTCAGTATACTGGGTGTTTTCTAACATTAATTAGGGTTTTAAACGAAAGCGTTGCTAATATAGCAAGTGTTGTAAAAAGATAAAACCCTTAAGCGATAAAGTAATCAACAATAAAAATTTAACAATTGTTGATAGTCTTCACCATTAAGGACAAAATCACAAATTGAGAAGCAACAGCTGCAACAATCCGTACTGTTATCAAAAAAAACAATACTCTTAAATCTACAAGTTGCTCTAATTACAATCTATGAAAAAAAAATTAAACGCCTTACAGTATAATAAAAACTGTAAAACGTTTAATATAAAATTCTATAAAGATACACTATACTTTCTTCCTTTAAATAAAGAAAGAACAAAACAAGAAAAACTACACATTAAATCTAAAATGCATCACATCGCCATCCTTAACAATATACTCCTTGCCTTCTACGCGCATTTTTCCAGCTTCCTTAACTTTAGCTTCGCTTCCGAAATTTACAAAATCAGAATAAGCAATAACTTCTGCCCGTATAAAACCTTTTTCAAAATCGGTATGGATCACTCCAGCTGCTTGAGGCGCCGTAGCACCTACCGGTATCGTCCATGCCCTTACTTCTTTTACTCCTGCAGTAAAATAAGTTTCTAAATTCAACAACTTATAGGCCCCCCTGATTAATTTTGCCGATCCTGGCTCCGTTAAACCTAGGTCTTCTAAGAACATTTGACGCTCCTCATAGCTTTCCAACTCCGTAATATCTGCCTCTGTACCCACAGCCAAAAAGATTACTTCGGCATTTTCCTTGGCTACAGCTTCTCTTACCTGCTCTACATAAACATTTCCGGTAGTAGCGGCATCTTCATCGACATTACAAACATACATTACCGGCTTATCGGTGATAAATTGCAATGGGTGTACAAATTCTGCATGCTCATCTTCACTGAACTCAATAGCTCTAACAGAAATCCCAGCTTCCAGGCCTTGTTTTAATTTTAAAAGTACCGCCTCTTCTTTTTGTGCCTCTTTATTTCCTGTTTTGGCCGCACGCTTTACTTTTTCCAGCTTCTTATCAACGGTTTCCAAATCTTTCAACTGCAATTCCATATCAATGGTCTCTTTATCCCTGATAGGATTTACCGAACCGTCAACGTGCACAATATTATCATTGTCAAAACAACGAAGCACATGCAAAATAGCATCGGTTTCACGGATGTTCCCCAAAAACTGATTCCCTAATCCTTCTCCTTTACTTGCTCCTTTTACCAAACCTGCAATATCCACGATTTCTACGGTTGCTGGCAAAACCCGCTCCGGATTAACCAGTTCCTCTAGTTTCTGCAATCTTGTATCCGGCACATTTACTACGCCGATATTAGGTTCTATGGTGCAAAAAGGAAAATTGGCACTTTGCGCTTTTGCATTAGACAAACAATTAAAAAGTGTTGATTTACCTACATTGGGCAATCCTACGATACCTGCTTTCATTATCAATATAATTATACGCCAGAATTATTTAAAATATTCCCGTGCTCTGGCTGTTTAAAACAGCCACAAAGATACTATTTAAGTCCATTTTCTAATACAAATTAATTATGATAAATTTTTTAAAAGATTATTTGCGTAAATTTAAAGAAACCAAAACCTAAACCACTAATTATGAGACTATCATTTTTTTTAACTCTAGCATTTGTATTTCACCTCAATATACTACTGGGTCAGCTTACAGTAACAGGGACAGTTGTAGATGATAGCGGACAGGCGCTAGCAGGTGTTAATATTGTAGAAAAAGGCACCTCCAATGGTACCGCTACTGATTTTGATGGCAATTATCAAATTTCTGTCGCTCAAAATGCCACCCTTATTTTCAGCTACATCGGCTACAATACCACGGAAAAAATTGTCGACGGAAACGCGATAATCAATATTACCCTTGAAGAGGGAATGCTATTGTCCGAAGTACAGGTCGTCGGCTCCAGAAGCCCTAAAAGAACAGCTACGGACACTGCTGTCCCAATCGACGTGCTCGATGTTGCCGAAATAGCCACTACCACCGGTAAAGTCGAAGTAAATGACATTCTTCAATATGCCGCCCCTTCCTTCAATGCTAGCAAACAATCAGGATCGGACGGCGCAGATCATATCGTTCCGGCTTCCTTAAGAGGACTAGGACCAGACCAGACCTTAGTGCTTATTAACGGAAAAAGACGCCACCAATCTTCCTTAGTGAATATTTTTGGTACTCGAGGTCGTGGAAATTCTGGGACAGATCTAAATGCCATCCCCTCCTCTGCTATTAAAAGAATAGAAGTTTTGCGCGATGGAGCTTCGGCACAATACGGGTCCGATGCTATTGCTGGAGTTATCAATATTGTCCTTAAAGATAATAGCCAAGGATTCACTGGCGGCATTACCTATGGCGGAAACAGCACGGCAATTGGCAAAGGCTGGGCCGAAGAATCAGGAGAAACCCTGTACAACGTAGAAGGCAAAAATAGGTTGGACGGAAAAAATAGAAATTTCGATGGTATCACAACCAAAATAGACGCTAATTACGGTATGGCCTTAGGACAAAACGGTGGCTTTGTAAATATTACAACAGAATTGCTTTCCAAAGAAAAAACCTTGAGACCAGGATTCTCATGGCGAAAAGGATACGGAAGTGCAGCCGTTGACGGATTTAATTTCATGATCAACTCTGCCGTTCCCGTGGGAGAGAATACAGAAATATATGCCTTTGGAGGAAGAAACTTTAGAGATACAGATGCCAATGCCTTTTCTAGGGACGCTTATGTTCAAGGTGATGCCGATGCCTCGGACAATAGAACAGTCCCTAGCCTGTACCCAAATGGATTTACACCTAGAATCACTTCCCTGATTACCGATGTATCTGTTTCGGCAGGGATCCGACATGAAATGGCAAACGGATGGAATGTAGATTTCAACAATACTTACGGTAAAAACAATTTTCACTATTACATCAAGGAAAGCAACAATGCTTCTATGAAGGAAGCATCTCCTACGGATTTTGATGCTGGAGGCCACTTTTTAGCAATGAACACTACCGGATTGGAATTCAACAAATATTTTGAGGATATTGCTTCTGGACTTAATATCGCTTATGGCTTGGAGTATAGAACTGAAAATTTCGGAATTTTTGCCGGAGAAGAATCCTCTTACGCCCTATATGACAACAACGGAACTCCTATTAGCAACCCCGCTTCACAAACTGTGGCCACCGACGGAAATGGTCAAGACCTACCTGGAGGCTCCCAAGGATTTCCAGGCTATAGCCCAGATAACGAAGTAGATAGAAGCAGATCTAATTACGGGATATATGTGGACTCAGAATTAAATATTACGGACGACTTTATGGTTGCAGGAGCCTTGCGCTTTGAAGATTATAGTGATTTTGGCAACACCTTTAACTTCAAATTGGCCAGTAGATATAAAATCAACAACGACTTATCCTTAAGAGGCTCCATTTCTACTGGTTTTAGAGCCCCTTCTTTAGCACAGCTATATTACAACCTAATTTTCAATAACATTGTAGCAGGGGAGTCTGTCCCTTCCTTACTATCTGCCAACAATAGTACGGTGACTAAGGCTTTTGGCATAGGCCAATTAAACGAGGAGAAAGCTTTCAATGCTAGCTTAGGCTTTACTTATAAAAAAAAGGGCTTTACCGCTACCATAGACGCCTACTCGATTACTGTTAAGGACAGGATTATTTTAACTGACAACTTTACTGACCAAACTGTTTTAGACCCTCTAAAGGTAGACGCTGCCCAATTTTTCGCCAATGGGGTAGACACAAGAACATCTGGTCTCGATATGGTATTTTCTTATGAAACTTGGGTAGGCGAAGCTGGAAAAATAAAAGTAGGACTTATCGGAAACATAAACGATCTAAAAATAAAAGAGATCAACAATGGCAACCTCAACCAGTTCACCTTTTTTGGCCCCTTTTCCCAAGCTTATTTAAAAGCCGCCGCACCGGATTATAAATTTGGTTTAAACATGGGGTATTCTTCGGAAAAATTCGATGCCAACCTAAGTCTAACACAATTTAGTGAAGTTACCCTACAAGATTTTCAATGGGTAGAAACACCAGCTACCACCCAAGCTGAGGCAGACGCCTTATTCCCTGTTGCCACGGATATTTACAAAGCTAAAATGGTAACCGACGCCAGCGTGGGATACAAGCTCAATAGCAACCTCAAGTTTACAGTAGGTGCCAATAACCTATTCAACATTTACCCTACTTCTCAATTTGATGGCTGGACAGATCAAGGAGGTCTGGCCGACTCTGTTCAAATGGGATCGGACGGCACCTATGTCTTTGGGAGATTGAATTTTAACTTCTAAAACATATGTTTTCAAAAAAAATAAAACCCGCAGTTTGCGGGTTTTATTTTTTTATTTACTAGGATAGGAAATAAATCTATACTTATTCCGGATGCATAAAACGCTGCTTTCCTAAAAGAACCTCTTCGGTCTCTACGTTGCTATCATCGGGCACACAACAGTCTACCGGACATACCGCAGCACACTGTGGCTCCTCGTGAAAACCTTGACATTCTGTACATTTGTCTGGTACTATGTAGTAAATTTCATCACTAACTGGCTCTTGCGACTCATCGGCATCGACTTCTTTGCCATCAGGTAAGACTACCTTGCCTTTTAGTGATGTACCATCACTATAACGCCAATCATCTGCACCTTCATAAATTGCAGTATTTGGACACTCAGGTTCACATGCTCCACAATTTATACACTCATCTGTTATTATAATTGCCATATTTTTTTATTTCTAATGCTTACTTTTGCACAAAGGTAAAGCCTAATAAAATCTTTTACAAATATAATGACAGACCTTACACATATATCAAACTCTTTTGTTAAACTTGGAAGTTTTTTTCATGAATATTACGAATATTCAAAGAATAATGCCGAAATAAACAGTAATCAACAATTATGGTTTCAAAAATTTGACGAAGCTATAACCTTGTCCGGACATAAAAACGGCTGGTTTACTAAAGAGAATATTCTTTATAGTCTTAAAAGTTGGGCCGAGCAACTGACGGCTGAAAATCTGGAAGAATGGCTTTCTGCCTATGAGATCGAGAAAAATCAACCAAAAACCGTTGCTATTATAATGGCTGGAAATATTCCTTTGGTAGGTTTTCATGACTTTTTGAGCACCTTAATTACTGGGAACAGAGTATTAATAAAATTGTCGTCCAATGACACTGTATTATTGCCCTGTGTAGCCCAATACTTGATCGAGTTAGAACCATCCCTGAGGGAGAAAATTGATTTTGCAGACGGAAAATTAGACTCTTTTGACGCGGTCATAGCTACTGGAAGCAATAACACATCGCGTTATTTTGAACACTACTTTAGCAAAAAACCCAACCTTATCCGTAAAAGCAGGAATTCTGTTGCGGTCCTTACCAATAAGGAGACCAAAGAACAACTGACTGCCTTAGGAGAGGATATTTTCAGATACTATGGTTTAGGCTGCAGAAGTATTTCCAAAATATTTGTTCCTAGAAATTATAATTTTGATCAACTTTATGAGGCCATTTATAGTTATAAGGACATTTTAGACCAGGCCAAATTCTCCAATAATTACGACTACAATAAAGCTGTCTATTTAATGAGCGAATACAAAATTCTGGACAACGGTTTTTTAATGCTTAAGGAAGACGCTAATTACGCCTCCCCTATAGCTACTTTATTTTATGAATACTACGATTCTTTGGAAGAACTAAAAAACACACTATCAGCTCATAGTGAAAGATTGCAATGTATCGTAGCAGACGGTGTTTTAAAAGAAGAAGTTAAATTTGGCCACACACAAAAGCCTTCTTTAAAGGACTATGCAGACAACATAGACACCGTGGATTTTTTAATAAAAACTTAATTTAAAAATACCTTTTTTATTTAGCCACATCCTTATAAATTTATCACCTTAATTTCTAGAAAGATTATAACGGTATTCACCGAATACAACATTCTTAAAAAGGCCAAAATCCTTTAGAGGTGCAAAAAAATTCTTTCGCCAGAAAACAATAAACAGAACGAATAACAAAAACTCAAATAGTGACAGGGTGACATAATAGCATTTTAAGGCTTAACCACTATAGAACACCGATATACACTAAGGAGTTATTTTTAATAATAAACAGCAAGTAATGAAAAAGCATAATTTTAGCGCAGGACCCTGCATTTTACCACAAGAAGTAATGATGAAAGCTTCTGAAGCCGTTTTAGATTTTAATGGTTCTGGACTTTCCTTAATAGAAATTTCACACAGAAGCAAGGATTTTGTGGCTGTCATGGAAAACGCAAGATCACTAGCTTTAGATCATCTAGGGCTAAAAGGAAAAGGATACCAAGCGTTATTCCTACAAGGAGGTGCCAGCATGCAATTTTTAATGGTTGCTTATAATTTGTTGGAGAAAAAAGCTGGTTACTTAAATACAGGAACATGGAGCAATAACGCTATTAAAGAAGCAAAGCTTTTTGGCGATGTAATAGAAGTTGCATCTTCCAAGGACAAGGGGTATAATTATATTCCGAAGGGTTTTTCGGTGCCAAATGACTTGGATTATCTACACATAACTTCCAACAACACTATTTATGGTACACAGATGAAGTCATTCCCTAAGGGAAATATGCCTTTAATATGTGATATGAGTTCGGATATCTTTTCAAGACAATTAGATTTCTCACAATTCGATTTAATCTATGCAGGAGCACAAAAAAATATGGGGCCCGCTGGTACCACTTTAGTGGTCGTTAAAGAAGATATCTTAGGAAAGGTGACCAGAAAAATACCTTCTATCCTAAATTACCAATTGCAGATAGAAAAAGAAAGCATGTTTAACACACCTGCTGTTTTCCCTGTTTATGTCTCAATGCTAACCCTAGAGTGGTTGCAAAACTTAGGCGGCATAGCGGCTATAGAAAAAATAAACAACAAAAAAGCACAGTTATTATATTCAGAAATAGACCTAAACCCAATGTTTAAGGGCTACGCGAAAAAAGAAGACCGCTCCATTATGAACGCAACCTTTAATCTAACAAACGACAAGCTAAAAGAAGAATTCGACAGCATGTGTAAAGAAGGAGGCATAAACGGTTTAAACGGACATAGATCTGTAGGTGGCTATAGAGCTTCTATGTACAATGCCCTATCCTTAGATAGTGTTGGTGTTTTGGTAGATATCATGAGCGAGTTAGAGCGAAAAGGATAATTTTTTCATCCTTTTACCACAGCTTGAACTAGCTTTAAAAAGTAACATAAATAATAATAAAAACGCCTTTTTTCAAGTTACATTGAAGAAACAAAAAGGCCACGACTTATGAAAGTATTAGCAAACGACGGAATATCTAAAAGTGGACAAGAAGCCCTTAACAAGGCAGGTTTTGAAGTCTTAGAAGTAAATGTTGCCCAAGAGCAATTAGCCAAATACATCAACGACCAACAAGTTTCAGTTTTATTGGTACGTAGTGCCACAAAAGTCACAAAAGAGGTTTTGGACAACTGTCCGACACTTAAGATTATTGGTCGTGGTGGCGTTGGTATGGATAATATAGAAGTAGAATATGCCAGGTCTAAAGGCCTACATGTCATCAATACCCCTGCAGCTTCCTCATCTTCTGTAGCAGAATTAGTTTTTGCGCATCTGTTTAGCGGAGTTCGTTTTTTACACGATGCCAATAGAAATATGCCTCTAGAAGGAGATAGTAATTTTAAAAAACTAAAACAAGCCTACGCAAAAGGAGCCGAATTAAGAGGGAAAACTTTAGGCATCATTGGCTTTGGAAGAATTGGAAGCGAAACCGCAAAAATAGCCTTAGGGATAGGCATGAAAGTACAATTTGTTGATCCTGTTTTACAAGAAACAACCGTAACGGTTCCATTTTTTGATGGTCAATCTGTTTCTTTTAATTTAAAAAGCACTTCCTTAGAGGAGCTCTTAAAATCATCCGATTTTATAAGCCTCCATGTTCCTGCCCAAAACAGCTATTTAATCGGCAAAAAAGAATTTGACTTGATGAAGCCAGGTGTAGGTATTGTAAATGCTGCCCGTGGTGGGGTTTTGGATGAAGTTGCCCTTGTAGACGCCCTAGAAAGCGGAAAGGTTGCCTTTGCCGGTTTGGATGTTTTTGAAACAGAACCCAATCCAGAAATAAGGATCCTAATGCACCCAGATATTTCCTTAACCCCTCATATTGGTGCATCTACAGCAGAAGCCCAGGATAGAATTGGGTTAGAACTTGCTTCCCAGATCATTACTATTTTTAATTAATGATCACGGAAAGGCTCTTTTTTGTAACTTGTAAAAAACATTAATTCCACATATTATGTCAGGATTATTAGATTTACTAAGCAGTTCCACTGGCCAGCAGCTGGTCAGTGGAGTTGCCTCACAAACAGGGCAACCCGAAAGCAAAACCGCAGAGGTTCTAGCCATGGCACTTCCGTTGATCATGGGTGCCATGAAAAAAAACGCAAGCTCTCCTAGTGGAGCACAAAGTTTAATGAGTGCCTTAAACACGAACCATGACGGGAGCCAATGGGACAATATAGGCCAAGTATTCAGTGGCGGGGTCAATGATTCGCTAAAGAAAGATGGAGCCGGCATACTGGGACATGTTTTTGGCAACAAACAGAGTACGGTCGAAAATGCCCTTAGCAAACAATCGGGAATGGACACCAGCACCATTGCAGAAATCCTTAAAATAGCCGCTCCTTTATTGATGGCTTACTTGGCTAAGAACAAGAAACAGTCTAATATCAATGACGCCAACGGCCTTTCCGGATTGCTCGGACAACTCCTCGGCGGACAATCTACCAAAAACCAAAGCCTGATCACAACCTTATTGGATGCCGATGGAGATGGTAGTGTTTTGGACGATGTAGCCGGAATGGTGCTAGGCTCTAAGAAAAAGAAAGGTGGGTTAGGCGGATTAATGGGAGGGCTTTTTAAAAAATAAGAGCTATTTTAACGATATTTTAGAAATGCCATTTGTTTCCCAAATGGCATTTTTTTTGTATCTTATCTTTATGAAAATCTGGATAAAAGTAAGCGGTATTTTTGTATTAACGATGATTTTATCTCTCGCCAGCTGTAATAGCACAAAACAAGCGATTGCCGTTACGGACGAAGAGAAAGTTGCCTTTTCCCAAACCGAGGGTGATACCATTGCAATAGCAGACGAGAAGACTTCCTATGAAATACTTATCATAGAACCGGGATTTGATTTTTGGCTACAAAGTATCGCCAAACCCGAAGGTTATTATTCCCAATCATTTTTGGAAAACCGAAATCATTTATATGTGATCGAATGGAATTCAAGAGTTTTACAGCCTTTTAGATACGATCCTAACCTTTACGAGATGCAAATCGATTATAATCCACAAATAGATTATGGCTATGAAGTAAATTATAAGCTCTATAATTACTTCATTTACTTTCAGCGAAAGTACAATCAACGCCTAGGTCCTTTTGTTCCTCGCATATAAAACTTATATTTGCTACCGATTTTATAAGATTTATGAAGAAATTAAAAGAGCGATGGGGCGTTACCTCTAATTTGCAATTGGCCGTTATCTTTATGGTGTTTTCAATTACCGGTTCTTCAGCTGTGTTTGCAGCGAAACCTTTTCTTACATGGATTGGATTAGACCGTCATAATTTTTCGCCCGATTTTATTTGGGGAGGACTCCTTTATCTAACCTTTAGGATATTGTTGATTTTTCCAATATACCAGATCCTTTTAGTGATTTACGGATGGTTTTTTGGGCAGTTTAAATTCTTTTGGGCCTTCGAAAAAAAGATGCTGGCAAGATTAGGACTTGGCTTTCTTTTAAAATAAATACTCTCTCGCCTTTAAAATTATGCATTTGGGCTGTTATATTTTCACGTGAATTTTAAATTAAAAAAATATATTTTTTCAATTCTTGCTATCTTATTGTTGGCCGCTATCAGTGTGCCTACAATACTAAAGATACAGCATGCTTTATATGAACATCAGAATTTTGTTTGCAAGGAAAAAGGAAGTTTACATGTTCATGAGATAGAATTTGAATGTGATTTTGACACTTTAACCATTACCCATTACTATTTCTGGCCTTTTCAGGAATTCACTAGTTATTCGGCTGTTGAAAAAACTACCAAAATCATTAATTTCTATCAATTTCTAAGTAAATACCAAAAATTACATTTCTCTAGAAGAGGCCCTCCTTCTTTTTTATAACACCAGTACTTACAATTATTTACATTTATTTTAAGTTTCAAGTTATGAAAAAATCATTCTTGTCGGTGCTTTGCATTTTGACAACCGTGGCAACGTATGCACAAAATTTTTTAGAAGGAACAGCCCTAGATAAGACCACAAATGAACCTCTAGAGCAGGTTGCCATTTATTTTCCCCAATTAGAACAAGGCGGTATTTCCAATGAAAACGGAACCTACCGAATCAATAATTTACCGGAAGGCACTTATAATATCGTAGCCTCTTATATTGGTTTCCAGACATTTTCTAAAACCATCACTATAAAGAAAGGAAAGAATACCTTAGATTTTACTTTACTTCCAAGTGCTATTGAAATGGAGGAGGTCATTGTATCTACCCCCTTCCACAAACTTCAGAGTGAAAACGTTATGAAGGTAGAATTTGCAAAAATAGCAGCTCTAAAATCAAAGGGAGCCCCTACCTTAATCGAAGGTATCGGAACGATTCCTGGCGTAGATATGGTTTCTACGGGTATTGGGATCGGAAAACCCGTTGTAAGAGGATTAACTTCTAACAGGGTTTTAGTCTACACCCAGGGAATACGATTAGAAAACCAACAATTTGGTGCAGAACACGGTCTGGGCGTTAATGAAGCCGGAATAGAAAGCGTAGAGGTTATAAAAGGTCCCGCTTCCCTACTCTATGGCTCCGATGCCATGGGAGGTGTACTTTATTTAAATCCAGAAAAGTTTGCAACTTCAAATACTACCGAAGGTGATGTAAACTTGGACTACAACACCAATACTCAAGGAATAACGAGCAATGTGGGGGTAAAATCGTCTGGAGATAAATTTAAGTTCTTGGCTCGAGCAGCAACCGTCAACCATGTAGATTATAAAGCTGGAGACGGGAATAGAGTTACCAACTCTAGGTTTAATGAAAAAGATCTAAAAATGGGTCTTGGCTATCAAGCCACTTCCTTTAAAAGTGAAATCAGATATAACTATAACCAGTCTAACTTAGGAATTCCCGAGACTATTAGCACACAAACCACCTCTAGAACACCAGAACTGCCGTATCAAAAAATAAATAACCATATTTTAAGCTCTAAAACCAAGATATTCTTTAAAGACTCAAATTTAGACGTAACACTAGGATATGTAGGCAATGACCGGAAAGAGTTTGAAGATCACCATCATCATGACCATCATGAGGAACATGAGGATGAGCATGACCATGACCACCATGAAGAGCACGCTACAACCGACAACCATGACGAAGAGGAACATATGGAGGCTGCTTTACACATGAAACTCAACACTTTTACTTACGATATACAATACCACCTACCAAAATGGAATAAGTTTGAAACCATTATTGGCGCTCAAGGAATACACCAATCCAATACCAATTATGGAGAAGAAATATTAATTCCAGATGCTATTACTAATGATATTGGTGTTTTAGGTACAACGCATTTTCATCTTAACGAAAACAACGATTTTCAATTAGGCTTCCGCTACGACCACAGAAATATAGCCGGAAAGGCCTATGGGGAATTGGGAGAAGAAGGACATATCCCCGCATTGAACCGTAGCTTCAGTAGCTTTAATGGCGCTTTTGGTTATAAAAATAATATTTCGAAACAATTCACCACCCGTTTCAATATCGCTACAGGATTTAGAGCTCCTAATTTAGCGGAGCTAACCTCTTACGGTAGCCATGAAGGCGCCAATAGATTTGAAATTGGAAATCCGGATTTAAAAAATGAACAAAATATACAATTCGATTTGGCCTTAGAATTTAAGAATGAACATTTCGAATTTTTTCTAAATGGATTTCACAATACCATCAAGAATTATATCTTCATCGCTCCCGATGGGACTTTTATAAACGAAAATGTAGTATATAACTACCTACAGGATAATGCCAAGCTCTACGGAGGGGAAATCGGTTTTCATTTACACCCACATCCCTACGATTGGCTGCATATAGAAAGTAGCTACCAAACGGTATATGGCGAACTAAACAATGGAGAGTCCTTGCCTTTAATTCCTGCCAACAATTTAACCAACACCTTTAGGGTCGAATTTATTAACGATCACCCTTGGTGGTTAAGCACCAAGGCATTTGTTACGTTAAACACGACATTTAAACAAGGAAAAGTAAACGTTAATGAAACAGTTAGTCCCGGATACTCCCTTTTAAATGCCGGGTTTGGAAGCGAAGTGAAATTCCTTAAAAAATCTATGAATATCAATATCAGCGCAAATAATATTTTAGACAAACGCTATATCGCCCATCTTTCTCGCCTAAAACCCGATGGTATCCCTAATATGGGAAGATCGGTTACTATAGGAGTAAATATTCTTTTATAAAATTTAATAAAAACAAAGCAATACCTATGGCTTAAGCTTGCTTAAGCCATAGGTTATTTGTTTAAAAAAAGACTTCGGAATTTTGTCATCACCTTCGAATCCCAATTGTAACCTTCCACTATCTTCAGGAATATAATTGGTTTTAAAAATATAGTCCCACAGACTAAGACTAATACCGTAATTAACCCCATTTTTTCCTTTTGGCAGTTCATAGGCATGATGATACAAATGCATGACTGGATTGTTGAGCAAATACTTTAATGGGCCCCAGGTTATTTTAATGTTGGCGTGGTTTAAATGGCCGATGGTAATCGCAAAAAAGTGAACCATAAAAGCCTGTTCGGGTTCAAACCCTCCTAAAATCATGACCCCAAACGTTTTTAACGGTTTATAAAAAATATTTTCCATCCAATGATATCGCAAATGTGCAGCAAAGCCCATTTCCTTGACACTGTGGTGAATTTGATGAAATTTCCACAAAACAGGATAGGTATGCAAAAGCACATGAGTAAACCATTGCACAAAATCTAAGACCAAAAAAAACACTAACAATTGTCCCCAATTAGGGAGTTCCGAGAGGTTAAAAAGAGTTAGACTGCTTTTATCAATCCCTAAATCGTTAAAAAGCAGCCCTATTACCTTATAAAATCCACTGATCGCAATGGCAAAAAGGAAAAAATTAAAAAACATATAGAAGCCATCTAACCAAAAATCTTTCCGAAAAATAGATTGTTCTTTTCGCCAAGGAAACAAAATTTCCAAGCCCCATACTATTAAAGATATGATGATTAGGCCCCAGAAATAATTTGAATACCAAGGAACCTCAAAAACGATAGACTTCCCAGTCCAATTTACAGTTCCCATAAAGGCACTCGAAAACGCCTGTAAATACTTCTCCAAAATTTTAAATGATTTTTTATTATTACTCCTTTAAGTCGTACCATTCTATATTAGATAAAGCTTCTCTCCTCCCTTTACTAACAACAGGATAATTAGTTACCAAATAGTTGACGATTACAGCTTCATTTTTACCTAAATCCCATAAATTTTGGGTTTCCTGCATCCATCGGATGGTAGCAATCCACCTTTCTTCATTCATCCTGTTTTGTATGACCAATTGCGCCGAATGACAATTAGTACAGTTATTCACGACTGCCATATAACCTTCTGCCACCTTCAAACCGGTTCGTAAATGAATCCCATTCTCTACCTTATCCCAATCGTCCTCTTCCGAGTCTATGCTTGTGATTTCCATATTGGGAGTATCGCTTGCCAATAAAAAAGACTCAGGAGACACCATATAGGTAATCCCAATTAATGCGAACAAGAAAACGATACCGCATAAAACCAAGAGCTGCTTATAAAGCTCTTTTACATTGTTTTTAAAACTCCGTTCCTTTTCCATTTAGCTAATTTTTACGGCTATGCGGTGGCAAGCATTGTTTAGATATCCTTTTGGATTCCATCCAGGCAATAACATAGGCTGACTGACTCCGTTAGCATCGGTTGCCTTTGCCCATACTTCGTAATAACCAGATTTTGGAAAAGAAATACTGGCCTTAAAATGTTGCCAGGCCAATCTGTTTACTGGTTTTTCTAAGTCACATTCGGACCAAGTGGCACCAAAATCTATTGAATAGGACATTTTGGAAACTTCCAATTCTCCTGCCCAAGCATGGCCTCTAATATTTAATTTCTTGTTTAAAGGTAGTACCGCACCCGATTTTGGATAAGTAATGAGCGACTTAACTGGCATAGATTCTATGATACGCATATCTTCTTCCTTTACATTTTCTCCAGGTGCCACCGGATTTTTAGGAACCTTATAGGAAGACCCGGTCATTTTTTCTCCATCATGGACAATATTTCTTACACTTATCCCTTGTATCCATTTTCCCGAGGTAGAAGCTGGCCATCCCCCACAAACCAAACGCAAAGGATATCCATGTACCAAGGGAATGTCTTCGCCATTCATTTTAAAAGCCAACAAGGTCTCTTCTTGCATAGCCTTGCTAATTGGTACCCCCCTTGAAATAGGTTTTTTTGAAGGATCCCTACTCAAATGCTCGTCTATGGCATGGTATCCAATATAGACCGCATCAGCCTTAACACCCACTACATTAAGAACATCCTTTAAACGCACTCCTGTCCATGATGGACAAGCAACAGCACCAACGTCCCATTGATTTCCTTTGGCAGGAGGATCGAATTCTTTTCGGCCATTACCACCACACTCCAAAGTGAGTTGATAGGTATAGTGTTTAAAGTTGTTTTTTAACTCTTGGAGTGTAAACGTTTTTTTTTGTTTTGCAGATTCCCCATCAATAGTTAACGTCCATTCTTTAGTATTTATGTTTTCCGGAACCAACCCGTTGTTTCTGACAAACATATATTTATTGGGGGTGATTTTATCATCTAGTAGATGCGCCAGGGATTCCATATTCCATGGCTTACTATTTAAAACCAGCATTTCCTTATCCTTATTAAACAAAGCAAACGGATCTGGCTCTTGCATCCCTAGGGGGATATAATCTTCTGGCATTGTTGCACCATAAACAATTTCGGTACCTAAAATACTGGCAAGAGACCCTAAAACAGAGCTCTTTACAAAATTTCTTCTTTTCATTAATTGATCATAAAATTAAACTATCCCGTAAAACCATGAGGGATTATTGCGCACCTAAGGCGCTATTGACGATAAAACATATATACATCCACCAAACTAAAGTCTTTTTTTATTTGGGAGCCATTGATTTTTCTTCGGAAGGACTAAACACGTAGGTATATAACCACATTAAGGTAAACGACGGTATAATATCTAAACCAGGAACAATTTCCTCTATAAAATTGATAACTCCTGCAACCTTACCAATTTTACCCTTATAAAGACGAGTCATCAACCAGGCCGAAACAGGAGCCCATATAATATCCGAAAACTCTCCTATTCCAGGTATAACAAAAGAAAGCATTCCTATTCCGTCAAAAAGAAGGCCTAAAAATAAGTTTCTAAATTTTTTATCCCTTTCTATTGCCATGATTGATAATTTAAAATTCTCGGAATCCCCTTATTGTGATATAATAAACATAACCCCTTGTACAATATGGTTTTATGCTATTTTTTTTGATGCTGCTTTTATATCATTCGTTAAAACCTCTCCCCTCCTGTAACCTTTTTATATTTTTAAAATGTGTTAATCAAGCTTTGTTTTAGGAAAGCTTGGCACTAATTAATTTTAAAAATTCGTTTCTTGTTTCAATCTTTTCAAATTGTCCACGAAAACCAGATGTTGTAGTAACAGAATTTTGTTTCTGCACCCCTCTCATCATCATACACATATGGGAGGCTTCTATCACTACAGCTACTCCTTTAGGTTTCAAGGTATTGTTTAAGCACTCTAAGATGTCGTGAGTTAACCTTTCCTGCACCTGCAACCTTCTTGCGAAAACATCGACTACTCGCGGTATCTTACTTAAACCAACAATTTGACCATCAGGAATATAAGCAATATGAGCTTTTCCAAAAAAAGGCAACATATGATGCTCACAGAGCGAATAAAGTTCTATATCCTTTATAATAACCATATCATCATAGGATTCCTTAAACAAGGCTCCTTCCAATATTTCTACTGCATCTTGTTTGTATCCTTGGGTTAAAAACAACATTGCCTTGGCTGCCCTTTCTGGCGTTTTTTGAAGGCCCTCCCTCGATACGTCTTCTCCTATTTCATTAATTATGGAGGAGTAACGGTTTTTAACTTCGTCCGTAATTTCTAAATTATACTCTTCCAAACTCTTGTATGGTGCCATAAACTTATGTGTATTTTGTTTTTGTGCCGCTTTAATCGAACACTTTTATTTAAAAAATCTAAATTAATATTTAATTTTAACCCGTTGGCAGTTTTTAACCGCCAACTGTGTTAAATACTTGGTAAATTAATAAGAAAACACCCCAAAAAGCAGTGTTTTTAATTCGTTTTCTAAATTCTGTCCTTATCCAAACTTTTTTTTCCATACCCCCCTTCTTATTTTGAATTCTTGATGGTAATGTTTACTTTCAGCCCATAAATATTGATGAATGATCAAGGCAAATAATATTAGAAAATTCTACGGAAACCTTCAAGTTTTAAAAGGGGTCGACGTGCATATTCAAAAAGGGGAGGTCGTCTCTATTGTTGGCCCTTCCGGTGCTGGAAAAACAACCCTCCTGCAAATACTAGGCACGTTGGATGGATTGACGAATAAGGATGATGGAGAATTAAAAATCAATGGAGAAGACGTAACCAGTCTATCAGAGAAGGAGCTGGCCAAATTTAGAAATAAAAACATTGGATTTATTTTTCAATTTCATCAATTATTACCAGAATTTACGGCCTTGGAAAACGTGTGCATCCCTGCCTTCATTAAGGGAACCCCTAAAAATAATGCCGAAGCCAGAGCTACAGAATTATTGGGGTTTTTAGGATTATCGCACCGAATTAATCACAAACCTACCGAGCTTTCAGGTGGAGAACAACAAAGGGTTGCCGTTGCTCGGGCCTTGGTTAATAATCCGGCCGTTGTTTTTGCCGATGAACCCAGTGGTAATTTAGATTCTGAAAGCGCAGACAAGCTACATAAATTGTTTTTTGATTTAAGGGATAAATTTGGTCAAACCTTTGTTATCGTCACCCACAATGAGGAATTAGCGAATATGGCCGATAGAAAGCTTACCATGGTAGATGGTGTGATGCAATAATGAAGGTACTCTATAAAGTTTGGAATTTTGTACGGTCTCCTGCTTATATCAAACTAGAGCAGCCTTCTAGTTCCACTAAAGGGCATCTATTCACTAACTTACTGATACTAGGTGTTGTTTTTGGTGTTGCGATTGGTTTTTTCAATCAATCCCTGCTCAAACTGTTAAATATTGACCTGGGGGCACATGCAAGCGATCTGTTTATCGCCAAAACATCGGCCATGGGAATATTTTTTTCCGTTGCCATTGTAGCCCCTGTCTTAGAAGAAGCTATATTTAGAGGTCCTCTTATATTATTTAAAGACAAAAAATATTTTAGGCATTCCCTATATGTTTCCGTAATTTTATTTGGAGCCGTGCATTTATTTAACTTTCAATTTTCGAAGGAAATTCTAATCCTTGGACCATTGCTTTCTGCTCCACAAATAATATTAGGGATTTTCTTAGCGTACATCCGAATAAAACTAGGCTTATTATGGGCCATACTACTGCATGCCAGCTATAATGCTATCTTTTTAGGACCTATAATTATTTTAAAACTATTTAATATTTCTTTGGAATGACCAAAAAAGAGTTAAAAGAATTTTTAGACGCCAAGGTAATTCAATATAATCTCCCCGAATTTTTAGAATCGGATCCTATTCAAATCCCCCACCTGTTTTCTCTTAAGGAGGACATAGAGATAAGCGGATTTTTAACGGCCACCATTGCTTGGGGTAATCGAAAAAGTATTATTACCAATGCCAACAAAATGATGGAGTTGATGGATTCATCTCCCTATGATTTTGTAATGAACCATCAGACCAGTGATTTGGAAAAACTGCAAGGCTTTGTCCATCGCACCTTTAATGGAGATGACCTGACCTTTTTTGTCCGCAGCTTAAACAACATATACAAGCATCACCATGGCTTGGAAGATGTTTTTTCCAAGGCAACGGACACCTTGCCATTGCAAGCCGCAATTTCTAATTTTAAATCTGTATTTTTTGAAATCCCCCATCCTCCCAGAACTACCAAACACATTTCGGACCCTTCAAAAGGCTCCGCAGCAAAACGCATCAACATGTTTTTAAGATGGATGGTCCGAGATAATACGACTGGTGTAGATTTTGGTATTTGGAAAAAGCTTGCCCCCTCCCAATTGTCCTGTCCTTTGGATGTTCATTCTGGGAATGTGGCCCGTAAATTAGGCCTGATTAAAAGAAAACAGAACGATGCCAAGGCCTTGGCAGAATTGGACACAAATCTTCGGAAATTAGATCCCATGGATCCTGTAAAATACGATTTTGCCTTATTCGGATTGGGAGTATTTGAGAAATTCTAACAGCGTTTTTCCGTCGTTGTGAACACAACTCGCGCAAAACGATAGCTTCTAAAAAAACAACCCGCCATTAATATATCACTACTTAAAACAGACATAAAGTTTAAAACCTAAATAAATTTCCTATTTTTAAACGGACACTAACCTAGATAAATAATGATTAAAAAGAACTCCCTATTACTACTTGTTTTTTTAATGCTATTCGGAGCTGCTGAGGCCCAGGAACGCAAAATCCCAACAGACACTATCGTAGTCACCAAACATAGCGTTACCGCCAACGGAACTTCTTTTTCCTACACCGCCCAAACAGGAATGCTACCGCTTTGGGACGAGTTGGGTGCTCCTATAGCGACCTTAAACTACACCTATTACACCCGAGACAACATAAAGAACCGAGCAGAAAGACCATTGTTGATTTCTTTTAATGGCGGGCCAGGCTCTGCTTCTGTATGGATGCAGTTGGCTTATACAGGCCCCAGGATTTTGAATATTGACGATGAAGGGTACCCGGTTCAGCCATACGGCGTAAAAGAAAACCCTTATACCATCCTGGACATCGCAGATATTGTCTATGTGAATCCCGTAAACACTGGCTACTCTAGAACCATTCCGGAAAGCGGGAAAGATGTAGACCGCAGCAAATTTTTTGGCATTAATGCCGACATAAAGTATTTGGCAGAATGGCTTAATACTTTTGTTACCAGAAACAACCGATGGCAATCGCCTAAATATATCGTTGGCGAAAGTTATGGCGGTACCCGCGTAGCCGGTCTTGCCCTTGCCTTACAAAACCAGCAATGGATGTATTTAAATGGGGTGATTATGGTATCTCCGGCAGACTATAAGGTACTCCGTACCGGCGGACCTGTTTCCGAAGCGCTAAATTTACCTTACTATACTGCCGCAGCCTGGTATCACAAGGCATTAAACCCTGACCTCCAAGAAAAGGATTTGTCTGAGATTTTACCAGAATCTGAAGCCTATACCATTAATACCCTAATCCCAGCTCTTGCAAAAGGAGGCTTTATTTCGGAAGCAGAAAAGAACGACGTAGCTACTAAAATGGCTCATTTTTCAGGATTGAGTAAAAAGGAAATTTTAGACCACAATTTATCAGTACCGACAAAATATTTCTGGAAAGCACTCCTTAGAGATAAAGGAGGCTATAACATTGGCCGCTTAGACTCTCGTTACCTAGGGATCGACAGACAACTTGCCGGGAATTCGCCCGATTATAGTGCTGAGCTTACCTCTTGGCTTCATTCCTTTACCCCTGCCATTAATTATTATTTACAGGAAGAATTGAAATTTAGAACCGACGTTAAATACAATATGTTCGGAAATGTACATCCCTGGAACAATGAAAATGACAATACCTTGGACAATTTACGTCAAGCCATGGCACAGAACCCTTATTTACATGTCTTGTATCAGGCGGGGTATTATGACGGGGCTACAACCTATTTTAATAGTAAGTACAGCATGTGGCAGGTAGACCCCAGCGGTAGACTTAAAGATCGATTTAGTTTTAAAGGGTACCGAAGCGGACACATGATGTACTTGCGAAAAGAAGATTTAAAACAAGCAAATGACGATATTAGAATCTTTATTAAAAACACCTTAACAAACGGAAAACCAGCAAAATACTAATGAATTCAGACGCTAATAAACCCCAGACCCCCAAAAGCTTTATGCGCACTATGACTGTATTACATGCTGTATTGACAACGGGAGTTTTCATCGTCCTTGTAGCGGTCTACGCTGGTAGCGATGCCCTCGTTATAGGATTTCAAGACACCGAAGATATTTACAGGATTATAATCCCCCTAGTAGCTATGATTGGTTATTTTGGTGGTAATTTAATATTTAAAAAACAATTGGATGCCATTGATCCGAAAGCGTCATTAAAGTCAATATTAAGTCGTTATTTTTCGGCCTCCATCGTAAAATACGCATTTATTGAGGGGGCCGCTATTATTAGTATCATCGCTTTTTCGAGGATAAACAACGTTTTTTACCTTGTAATATCTGTATTGCTTCTTTTATATTTATGGTCCCAAAGACCTACTAAGAAAAAAGTAATGAGCGATTTGAAATTAAATAGAGATTACGAAGAATTGTTTATGAAAGATGAAGAAACACTCCCTTAAACACTTGTTTTAAATAGAAGCCAACACATCAATATCCAACACAAATAAAGGTATGAAGTTTAATACGATCAATCTATGTGCCCTCCTTTTTATTTTATTAAATATGCAAGTAATAATGGCTCAAGATTGGCCGGCACTGCAACATTTTAAAGAAGACAATGCAAAAATCGGGCTTCCAAAGGAGGGCGAAAACAGAGTGGTTTTTATGGGGAATTCTATTACCATAGGCTGGTTGCAAATGCAGCCCGATTTTTTCCAAGACACTCCTTATATCAATAGAGGTATCAGCGGACAAACCACACCTCAGATGTTGGTGAGATTTAGGCAGGATGTTATCAACCTTCACCCTGCGGTTGTGGTGATATTGGCCGGCACCAATGATATAGCCGGAAATACCGGTCCGGCTACTGTAGAAATGATACAGGACAATATTGTCTCTATGGCCGAATTGGCCAGGGCTAACGGGATTAAAGTGGTGCTTTCGTCCGTATTACCTGTTTTTGACTACCCCTGGAAACCCGGGCTTGAACCGGCAGAAAAAATCGTAAAATTAAACAGTTTCCTTAAAAAATACAGCCAAGATAATAATATGGTGTACCTCGATTATTTTTCTGCTCTGGCCGATGCTCGCAACGGATTACCAAAAAAATATTCGGAAGACGGGGTGCATCCTACTATTGAAGGCTATAAAATAATGGCACCCTTAGCTCAAGAGGCTATTGACAAAGCCTTATCGCAATAAGGAAAAAAATCCCCGATAATTAATTCGACCAAAAACCAGGCAAATAAAAGAGTGAGCTTTGACTTCCCTAGCCATCCCTCCCGCCAGAAATCCATAGCCTGTCTTGACCATAAAAACACTTTCCTAAAAGCAATTACAAATTAAAACCTCCACCTTCAACATTCCCTTCATATAGAGTGACCGTATTTAATTATCATTGGTTAATTTTGTACGTATGCAAAATCCGAAAGTTAGCGTCTTAATTCCTTTTAAAAACACAGAAGAGTTCCTTCCAGAATGTATCTCCTCTATTATAGATCAAACCTATCAAAACTGGGAAGTTTTGGCAGTCAACGACAGCTCCGACGACAATAGTTGCCAAATAATGGACGATTATGCCAAACAAGATTCTAGAATTACGGTTTTACAAAATGAAGGTCAAGGGATTATTCACGCGCTGAGAACAGCCTATAGTAAAAGTAGCGGCTCCCTTATTACCCGTATGGATTCTGATGATATAATGACTCCCAACAAACTACAGCTTATGACCAGTGCCCTATTAAATAACGGTCTTGGGCATGTAGCCTTGGGAAAAGTTTTTTATTTCTCTAAAGGAGGGGTCTCTAATGGCTATAAAAGTTATGAAAAGTGGCTGAACCGCCTAAGTGAAAAAGGAACGAATTTTTCAGAAATATATAAAGAATGCGTAATTCCCTCTCCCTGTTGGATGGTGCACAGAAGCGATTTGGATAAGGCAAAAGCCTTTATTCCCGACCAATATCCTGAAGACTATGACCTTGCTTTTCGGTTTTATGAAAAACAATTTAAGTGTATCCCATCAGAAAGTGTTCTTCATTATTGGCGCGATTACCAAGACAGGACCTCCCGAACGAGCGAACATTACGCTCAAAATTATTTTTTGGACCTGAAAATGCACTACTTTTTAAAACTCGATCATGATAAAAATAGACCATTAGTCCTTTGGGGTGCAGGAAAAAAAGGAAAAAACATTGCTAAAATCTTAATAGAACAAGGAGTCCCATTTTTCTGGTTGTGCAATAATCAGCAAAAAATAGGGAAAAACATTTATGGCCAAAACATGTTATCCTACAAACATTTGCCCCAGCTCAAGCGTCCACAAGTAATCGTTACCGTAGCCAATAAAGAAGCTCAAGAGTTTATAAAGGAGTATCTAGGAGGAATGAATATGCTTTTGGCAGAGGACTATTTTTTATTTTGCTAAGAGCAAACAAACCCTAAGCTACTGGCGTTAAACACGCTAATCTAAGCTTCTTGCCATTGTTTTTTAGACGAAAATCCATTTTGTTTTTTGATTCCTTTTCCTAAATACTTTTCTTATATTTGTGAAATTAAATATGGGAATGCTATTTAAACATCCGGAACTTCTTTGGGCCTTATTTCTGCTACTAATTCCTATATTTATCCACCTTGTTCAGTTACGTAGATTTAAGAAAACTCCTTTTACCAACGTAAAATTATTACAAGAAATAATTTCGGAGTCTAGACGAAGTAAATCCATAAAAAAATGGCTCTTATTAATAACTAGAATGTTGTTAATAACCGCCTTGGTTTTTGCATTTTCCCAACCTTTTTTTGCAGGAAATGCTGCACTAAAGAAAAAAGAAAGGGTCATTTACTTGGACAACTCCTTTAGCATGCAAGCAAAGTTTAGCAACGGAACTTTATTGGAGAATGCAGTACAAGAAATTATAAAGCACGTTCCTGAGGATCAAAAATTTTCTCTCTTTACCAATGATAGAGTGTTTAAGGAAGTTTTTATAAAAGATATTAAAAACAAGCTGCTATCCCTTTCCTATTCGACCAATCAATTATCCCTGGAGGAGGTTTATTTAAAGGCAAATACCTTTTTCAGGCACCATTTAGAGACTGTGAACGATCTGATTCTGATTTCGGATTTTCAAAAAAACATGGTTTCTGAACGCCAAGATTACCCTGGGAACATCCAAACCCACCTGATACAAATTACTCCCGACAACAATATTAATGTCGCTATAGACACCGCTTATATTTCTAACACATCTTCCGAAAATATAACCTTGACAGGACATTTATCGAGTAATGGTCAAATAAAAAGCACCCCAGTATCCCTATTTAACGAGATACAACTTATTGCGAAAACAGCCGCTATTTTTGATGCTGACAATAAGGCCTTGGTGACTTTTACCCTGCCCCAAAACGAAACCATAAATGGCCTCATAGAGGTTTCGGACCCTGTCCTTCACTATGATAACGAACTCTATTTTACCATCAATAAAAAGGAAAAAATAAAGGTATTATCTATAGGAGATCACAACAGTAATTATCTTGGACGTATCTTCTCTAAAGGAGAATTTGATTATACAAACAGTAGTCTAAGGACATTAAACTATAGTGTTTTGGGAGCGCAAAACCTTATTATAATCAATGAACTCCAAGACCTTCCCGAAGCCCTTCAATCGGCTTTGATCACTTATAAAAACAATGGTGGAAGTCTGGTTTTTGTGCCTGCCTCCAAGACCGAATTTAAAGATTATAATAATTTCTTGAATCAGGTAATGGAATCGTCCTTTACTTCTCTTGTTTCGGAAAACCGTATCATAAGCAATATTAATTTTTCCCACCCCTTATATCGCAATGTATTCGACAAGGAAGTCAACAATTTCCAATACCCATCTGTACAGCAATATTATAAGCTTACATCAGAACTGCCGAATATACTTTCGTATGCCAACAAAGAACCTTTTTTATGCGGAATAGAGGGTACCTACCTGTTTACATCACCCCTTTCCGATCAATATTCCAATATAACTAAATCGCCTTTAATTGTACCTACCTTCTATAAAATAGGGGTTAACAGTCTAAAATTGCCTTCTATTTATGAGGCTTTAGGGCAAAACACCGCAATTGATATTCCCATAGTATTGACCAAGGATAATATCTTATCGGTAGCGAACAACCAAATACAGTATATTCCTAGGCAACAGGCCTTTGCTAATAAAACTACGCTCTTTTTTGATAAGGACCTGGCCACAGCCGGTATTTATAGCATTCTAAATGATAAAACCCCTATTCAAAACATCAGTTTTAATCCCTCTAGAAAAGAAAGTCAACTTAATTATATAGACCTCAAAAACCTTACTGCTACTACTAAAAATAACGCCATAGCTAGCTTCTTCGATCAATTAGAAAAAGAGAATAGCATCGAGGAGCTTTGGAAATGGTTTGTTATTTTAGCCTTAGCATTTATCCTTATCGAAGTTCTTATCCAAAAATACCTGAAATGAACATACTTATAAAAAAAGCACAGATAGTAGACCCTTCTAACAAAGAATACCATTTAAAAAAGCACGATATTCTTATTAAGGACGGAATAATTGCAGAAATCGGTACTAATATCCAAGCAGGGGAAAATATTGAAATCCTTGAAAGGGACAACCTACATGTTTCCACAGGTTGGTTTGACAGTAGCGTTAGTTTTGGAGAACCTGGATATGAAGAAAGAGAGACCATTAAACACGGGCTATTCGTAGCAGCAAAAAGCGGTTATACAGATATTGTGCTCAACCCTAATACCAACCCTATTCCGGACAGTAGTTCGGACATTGTATTTTTAAAAAATGCAGCCAAGGAAAGTGCCACAAGCTTATATCCTTTAGGAGCCCTTACTGTTGGAGCGGAAGGAGAAGCCCTTGCAGAACTTTACGACATGAAAAATGCCGGAGCGGTAGGGTTCTATGATTACAAACACCCTTTAAAGAACGCCAATCTATTAAAGATTGCCTTGCAATACAACCAAAACTTCAATGGCCTTGTGCATTCCTTTCCTCTAGACAAGCAAATTTCAGGAAAAGGAATTGTCAGCGAAGGAGAAATGTCTACCAAACTAGGGCTAAAAGGTATCCCCCACCTAGCAGAAGAACTGTTTATAGCAAGAGATCTTTATATTTTGGAATATACCGGTGGAAAATTACATATTCCCACCATATCTACTGCCAAGGGAGTAAAACTCATTGCAGAAGCCAAGAAAAAAGGATTGGACGTCAGCTGTAGTGTTGCTATTCACAATTTATATTTTACCGATGCGTCTTTGGAAGGTTTCGATTCTCATTTTAAGCTTATGCCTCCTCTGCGTACCAAAGAAGATAGCAAAGCCTTAATAGCAGGTTTAAAAGACGGTACCATAGATTATGTTACCACAGACCATAGACCTATGGATATAGAGCTTAAAAGAGTAGAATTCGACAATGCCGAAGACGGGACCCTAGGCTTGGAAAGCGCCTTTGGTGTTTTAAATCAACTATTTGATTTGGAAACCTTAATTTCCTTGTTGACCAAAGGACGGGAACGCTATGGTATTCCTACTCCAAAACTACAAGTGGGCGAAACCGCAACCTTAACCCTTTTTAATCCTGAACCAGAATTTACTTTTGACACGGAAAACATCCTTTCGGCTTCTAAAAACAGCTGTTTTATTGGGAGCACCCTAAAGGGAAAAGTATATGGCAGCATTGCTAAAAAACAATTAATTTACTAAACATAACATATAATCCTTAAAAAATGAATCAGACAACTATCACCGAAGGCAAAACTATGGCCGTCATCAGTTACGTAACAGTAATTGGACTCCTCATTGCCTATATCGCCAATAATAGCAAGCAAAATCAATACACAAAGTTCCATATCGGACAATCGATTCGAGTGTGGATCCTTTCTATCGTTATCTCTATCAGTTTGGGATTATTGAATTCATTATTAGGTATTTATTTCCTAGAAGCACTTCGTTGGCTTCCCTTCATTTTTGCAATTATGGGCGCCGTAAATGCCTATAATGGAAAATTGACAAAATTGCCTTTTATTGGAACTATTGGTGAATAAAAACTAACACTTTCAACAATCAAAAGAGGTCACAAAGACCTCTTTTAATTGTGCATACTTTAAACTTGAGCTAACTTAGATTTCATGAACACTATTAAAGAAGGAAAAACTACTGCAATTGTCGCTTACCTAACTATGGTAGGTGCTCTAATTGCCATTTCAATGAATTCAGATGCTAAGAACGATTTTGCACGCTTTCATACAAGACAAGCATTTGGATTACACCTTGTTTTTCTTGGTTTTGCCATATTTTTAAGTAATTGGTACAACGAATATGCATGGTATGGCCTATATGTATTTTATATCGTCCTATGGTTTTACGGATTTCTGGGAGCCCTAAACGAGAAAAAAATAAGCGTTCCCTTAGTCGGTAATTATTTTCAAAAATGGTTTACTTTTATTCAATAAGATGACAACAGCACCACTTTCACTAGAGCACATCATAAGACCATCTTCCATTACTTCCTCTAAACCCCCGGTACTCTTTATGTTCCACGGGTATGGTAGTAATGAAGAAGATTTATTTTCTTTTGCCGAGGAATTGCCAAAAGAGCTTTGTATTATTTCTGTCCGCGCCCCCTACCCTATGCAACCCTATGGCAATGCCTGGTATGCGATTAATTTTGAAGCCGATAAAGGCAAATGGAACGATGAGGAACAGGCGGCCCTATCTCGGGATAAAATAAAAAACTTTATCGATGAAGCTTGTAGCACTTATGGCCTGGACCAGACCAACGTAAGTTTGTTAGGGTTTAGCCAAGGCACCATCCTTAGCTATGCCGTAGCCTTGTCTTACCCAGAAAAAATTAAAAATGTTATTGCTTTAAGCGGTTACATTAACGAAAATATTATCCTCGATAATTATAAAGAGAATAACTATAGCCACCTAAGTATTTATGCCTCCCATGGTAACGTAGACCAAGTTATTCCAGTCTCTTGGGCGCAAAAGGCCCCAGAATTCTTGAAAAGTTTAGATATAGATCACCTTTATCAAGAATTCCCGGTCGGCCATGGTGTTGCGCCTCAAAACTTTTACGCCTTTAAAGAGTGGCTAAGCCAAAAAATCTAATGACTTCTTGTATATAAAAGATGATCTGTTAAGGAAAAATCGATTCCCAGATCATCTTTTAATTCATATTTGATCAATAACTCCCCCCAATATTTTCCATCAGAGAAATCCGCTAAGATCCATTTGTGGTTCAGCACCTTTATTTTATTGATCTTAAAATCGTTTTCCATTCCTTCATAAGGAATCAAGGGGTTATCGCCCTTATTTTCATTGGTTTCCAATAATTTATCGGAAATATAAAGACTGACATCTTTTATATCAAGATGGTCGTAATAAGCAAGGGCGTCATCATTGTTTTCCAAAGAAAAGTACTGCAACCCTAGAACTTTTAATTGTAATTTTTGAACCGAATCTTCTAATTGCTCTATTCGTGCTTGTTTTGCTTCTATAGCCTTATTTTTTGCCTGCACCATATTACTGGTACTTACAAATTGGTAAAGGGTAATCATTGACACAAAAATAAATAGGTAGAAATAAATCTTTTTCTTCATTCAATACTTTTCTTAAATGTATAAACTTAAATTATCGTAGGCCAAATGTACATTTTTTGGCAATTGTTTTTCCATTTCATCATGAAAACCTAGGTGATGACTTATATGGGTCAAATAGGCTTTATCGGGTTTCACCTCTTTAATAAAGGTCAAAGCTTCCTCTAAATTAAAATGCGAATGATGCGGCTCTAATCGCAAGGCATTAATTACCAATACTTTTACCCCTTTAATTTTTTCTATTTCTTCTGAAACAATTCGCTTTACATCCGTTAAATAGGCGAAATCCTGAATTCGATACCCAAAAACTTGAATCCTGTTATGTTCTGCATCAATGGGGATAGCTTTCGTATTCCCTATTTTAAAGGGTACGTTATTTTCCACTATATTAATTTCCACCGCTGGGGCCCCGGGATATCGGTTGACATCCGAAAATATATAATCGAACCTAGTCTTTATGGAATTAATGACTCTCTCATGGGCAAAAACCGGAATATCCCCTTGTCTAAAGAAAAAAGGCCTAATATCGTCTATCCCAGCAGTATGGTCCGAATGCTCATGGGTAAACAATATGCCATCTATTTTTGTAACCTGATTAACAAGCATCTGCTGCCTAAAATCGGGTCCACAATCAATGATGTAGTTATAGTTGTCCCACTCGACCATTACCGACACTCTAAGCCGTTTATCCTTCGGGTTTTTACTTAAGCAAACAGGGTGTTTACTACCTATAACTGGGATTCCTTGTGATGTTCCGGTTCCTAAAAATGTTATTTTCACTGCGATATATCTATTTAATCCAAATTTATAACTTATTTACTTAAATTGATAACGCAATCTTTTTAACTTTGCCACAAGCAAAAACCACTACATGTCTATTTTTAAAAAAGAAATTGCTTTTACTAACGTACCATCAACAAAAGCAAAAACCTTACGGATAAATTTAAATCCGGATATCTATGGAACCTTTTCCGAAATAGGAGCCGGGCAAGAAACTTCTGGTCATTTTTTTAAATCGGGAGGAGCTTCGGGAACTATCGCCAAAGCAATGAGTGCCTATGATAAAGATTTTAGTGATGCTATATATGGCATTGAAGAAGATGGCAGATATGTCACTCAATCGAGGCTGAAAAAAATGTTGAGTCACGAAATGGCTCATATGGACGAAAGAATAAGTCGAGAAAAACACCCCGACAGATTATTTTTCTCCTATGCCAATACCGTGGCCACGATTGATTTTTCAAAACGCTATAAAGGCCATGGCTGGGTTGGAATACGTTACCAACTAGATCCTAACCAAACCGAACTTAACGAAATTATCCTCCACCTGCGTTTTAAACAAAACGAGGCGCGATTGCAACAAGAAACTTTGGGTATATTAGGGGTTAACTTAATCTATGGTGCTTTCTATAAACACGACAAGCCTAGAAAATTATTAAAATACCTATACGACCATATTGATAAGGATACCATAGAAATTGATATGATCAATTTTTCTGGCCCTAACTTTAGCGAAGTAGACAACAGATTAATGAGTCTACAGCTGGTTAAAAATGATATGACCGATGCGGTGATGTTTGGCCCAGATGGCAACAACCTGTTGCCGGCCGCTATCTTATACAAAAAGAACCTCTTGGCGTTACGCGGAAGTTTTAGACCGGTGACCAAGGTAAATATGGATATGTTTCAAAAATCATATGAAATATTTATCCGCGAAAACAGTGTTGAAGAAGAAAACACCGTCGTTATTTTTGAAATTACCCTCTCTAACCTAAGGGCTTCCGGCGAAATTGATGAACGCGATTTTATGGACCGGGCAGAACTTTTGTGCTCCTTGGGCCATACGGTAATGATATCTAAATTCCAGGAGTACTTTAAATTGGTAGAATACTTTAGCAACTATACCAAAGCAAGGATTGGACTCACCATGGGAGTTAACAACCTGGTCGATATCTTTGATGAAAAATACTATAGACACCTAAGTGGTGGTATTCTTGAAGCCTTTGGAAAACTGTTCTTTAAAGACCTTAAAGTGTACCTATACCCTATGAGGAATGACGAAACAGGGCAAATAATGACCAGTAATACCGTGAAGGTTCACCCTAGAATGAAAGAATTGTACAAATTCTTCAAATACAACGGTAAGGTAATGGACATTATTGATTACGACCCAGAAATATTACATGTTTTCTCTAGGGATGTTCTTAAACAAATATCTAATGGTGAAGAGGGCTGGGAAACTGTACTACCGGAAGGAATTGCAGAAATCATCAAAAAGAAACATCTTTTTGGATATAATCCCACGAATGAAATAGCAAAAATCGAATAAAATAAAAAGCCCCATTAAATTGGGGCTTTTTTTATAGCTTCTTTTTATACGCCCTCCAATATCTGGGCAGCATGATCTTTCGTTTTTACCTTTTCGATCACCTTCTCTACTACGCCTTCTCCATTAATTATAAAGGTCATTCTGTGAATACCGTCATATTTTTTTCCCATAAAACTCTTTGGCCCCCAAACACCAAAGGCTTCTATCACCGTGCGGTCTTCATCGGCCAATAACGGAAAAGGAAATTCGTATTTATTTCTAAAATTAGATTGTCTTTTAGCAGAATCTGCACTTACTCCTAGCAACTCATACCCTTGGGCCTGCAATTCTGCATAATTATCGCGCAGGTTGCAAGCTTCGGCAGTACATCCTGGGGTGCTCGCTTTTGGATAGAAAAACACCACTAATTTTTTCCCTTGGTAATCAGAAAGATTAATAGTATTGTTGTCTTGATCTATTGCCGAAAATGAAGGAACCTTATCCCCTACTTTTAATGTGTCCATAGTTTAAATTTAAGTAAATTTATAGATTAAAATTACCATAAAACTACGTAATAAATGACAAAAGCCGAAAAAGTTGAATTTACGATACAAACCCTGCAAAAGCTTTACCCTAGTATCCCCGTACCTTTAAACCACAAAGACCCTTATACACTGTTAATTGCAGTTTTGTTATCGGCACAAAGCACCGATGTTCGGGTAAATATGATTACCCCGCTACTGTTCAAAGTAGCCGACAATCCATACGATATGGTAAAATTAAGTGTCGATGAAATTAGGGAAATCATTAAGCCGGTCGGACTCTCCCCTATGAAGGCGAAAGGAATCCATGGGCTATCAAAAATGCTCATAGAAAAATACGATGGCGTAGTCCCACAGGATATGGCCTTGTTAGAAGAGTTTCCTGCGGTAGGCCATAAAACAGCTGGTGTCGTTGTAGCCCAAGCCTTTGGTATACCTGCCTTTCCGGTCGATACCCATATTCATAGACTTATGTATCGATGGGGATTTACCAATGGCAAAAATGTAGTACAAACCGAAAAAGATGCCAAACGCTTATTTCCAAAAGAGCTATGGAACGACCTTCACCTACAGATCATTTGGTACGGCAGGGAATACTCGCCGGCCAGAGGCTGGGATTTAGAAAAAGACATTATTACCAAAACCATCGGTAGAAAAACAGTGCTAGACCAATATTATAAACTAAAAAAGACCAATTGATCATTGGTCTTTTTTAGGTCTAGTTTAAATTACTTTCGAACTGCATATTGTTGCATTCAACAATTTGTAAGGATTTGGAATAACTCATCAAAAACGCTATAGTTTCCGAATTAGCCTTGGTAAGTTTACACTTGCTTTGATTTTCAGAGTAAATTTTTTCCATAGTATAAAAGTATTGTTATGATAAGATAACGCCACTTACTTGAATATATTGCTCTGTAGATTGTAAGTTGTGATTAATTCGTTAAAACGATATTGTTTTTATCTATGATTTTTCGAAGATTAATAAGGGCATAACGCATTCTTCCCAAAGCTGTATTAATGCTGACACCAGTGTTTTCGGAGATTTCCTTAAAGCTCATATCCTTGTAAATGCGCATTACCAGCACTTCTTTCTGATCTTCTGGAAGCTCCTCTATCATTACATTTAAATCAGAATCTATCTGATCTTTGATCATCTGTTTCTCTACATTTAACTTTTGATCCCCAATGACAGAAAAAATATTAAAATCATCGGTTCCTTCAAACTTAGGCATCCTTTTATTTCTTCTAAAATGATCGATGACCAGGTTATGTGAAATTCTCATTACCCAAGGTAAAAATTTACCTTCTTCACTGTATTTCCCTCTTTTTAGGGTGTTGATTACCTTTATAAATGTATCCTGAAAAATATCTTGGGTAATATCTTTGTCCAATACTTTCGAGTAAATAAAGCTACTAATACGTTGGTTGTGACGGTTAATTAATACCTCCAGAGCCTTTTCGTTACCTTTTATATAGTCTTTTACTAATACTGAATCGTCTATCTGCAGTTCCATACAAATTTTGTTTTAAGGATTAAACTAGATGCCTTGCCTATACGGGTCGGACTTCATTTTTGTCAAAGTTTACTAAAGTGCTGCAGCTTTAATAAATGTTGTTATTTTCTTACATCATAAAAGTATAGAAAACATGAAGTATGGTAAAAAGTATGTTGTAAAACGCCTTTATTGTGATGTCAAATGCCAATTTTATATTTCTTTACTATAATAATAGTCCAATATCGCAGTTAGATAGAAAAGAAAGCCATTTATAGCAAACATGCTTAAGGTTAAAAAACACCCTACACAACGCCTTTAATATCAGATAAATAGAATACCCTTATTTTAATTTATTGGAATTACCCCAGTATTTTCTCGTGAACAGGGTGGTCTTAACTCTATCCTTGGAAGCCCAAAAAGCTTTAAATCTGGTAGATCTGTCCTAAATACCGATTGCTTTTATAAGGTATATATAGAAGTATAAATATTTGGGCGTTCCCTCCTACGTCGGTCGGGCACTTGGCTGTATCCCTTGCTCCGCTGCGGGGATGCCGCCGCGGTCCCTAACGCAGATCATCTAAAAAAGTAGCACCAACCAGAATTCACACCAGACCCCTACTAGGTGGTAGCACAGGAAGTTTACCCTATATAACAATAGCCCCCTATAAAAGCATTTGTTTTGCTTCTATAGGGGGCTATTGGTGAAGTTATTACACGAACAATTTATAAAATCTCCCTTTTCATTCTTTATTGCGATTCCTTAGTAGCTATTAATTCGTCAGCGTAAGTTGATGCTTCTCTACCATTTTTCGAAGATTTATCAAGGCATATCGCATTCTTCCCAAAGCAGTATTGATACTCACTCCTGTATTTTCCGATATTTCCTTAAAACTCATATCCCTATAAATGCGCATTTCTACCACCTCTCTTTGGTCTGCTGGCAATTCCTTTACCATTAGCGCTAGCTCTATATCTATCTGGTCTTTTATGAGTCTCCTTTCCGCGTTTAAATGGTCGTCTCCCATAACAGAGAAAATATTAAAATTCTTAGACACCTCAAACTTGGGCATTCTATTGTTTTTTCTAAAATAGTCTATGATTAGATTATGGGATATCCGCATTACCCAGGGCAAAAATTTCCCTTCTTCAACATACATTCCCTTTTTTAAGGTTTTAATCACCTTTATAAAAGTATCCTGAAATATGTCTTCGGTAACGACCCTGTCTTGAACTTTGGAGTAAATAAAGCTACTAAGGCGTTGATTGTGACGGTTTATCAATATTTCCAGAGACTTTTCGTCTCCATTGATATAATTGCTTACCAGTACTGAGTCTTCAATTAATAGTTCCATATAAATTACTTTTTAGGAGCCTAATAGCAAGCTTCTCTTTTTTGTAAAAAAAAAGCTATTTGGCAATTCCATTATTTTTTAAAAAAGTAATTTCAGGTCTATAGGTCGTTGGTACTAGGATTTGACCCAAATATATAAAAAATTCGGGTTTCCCCTAAAAGATTGTCATAAACAATAGCATTTTAATTGTATTATGACTGCTGGCATTTTATAAAAACACATATTGTATCTTTGCTTTCTTAAATAGGCATATGGCTTCAATTAAAGATATAAATCCAAGGGAAAACATTATAATTAAAGGAGCAAAGCTCCATAATTTAAAAAATATAGATGTCGTAATTCCTAGAAACAAATTAGTGGTGATCACTGGTTTGTCGGGATCTGGAAAATCGAGTTTGGCCTTTGACACCTTATATGCAGAGGGACAGAGAAGATATGTAGAGAGTTTATCTTCCTATGCGCGACAGTTTTTAGGCAAACTAGACAAGCCCAAGGTCGATTATATTAAGGGAATAGCCCCGGCCATAGCCATAGAACAAAAGGTAAATTCTACCAACCCTAGATCTACCGTAGGCACCACTACGGAAATATATGATTATTTAAAATTGCTCTTTGCCCGTATCGGGCGCACCATTTCGCCCGTATCCGGAGAAGAAGTAAAAAAACATACGGTTACCGATGTTGTAGAGCACATTAAGTCCTTTGAGGAAGGCACCAAGTTATTATTGCTTGCCCCTATAACTATCAGTAAAGACAGAGACCCAATAAAATCCCTTCAACTATTCTCCAAACAAGGATATGCCAGAATATTTTACAAGGGCGAGGTTCTCCGAATAGATGATGATATTGAAGAAATAGATCGTGAGTTTCAGTTGGTCATAGACAGGATTATCTTCAAAAACGATGAAGATTTTTTCAATCGTCTGGCCAATGCTATTGACACGGCCTTTTTCGAAGGCAAGGGCGAATGCATCATTCAGGAATTAGCTTCGGGAAACAACACCCATTTTAGCAATAAATTTGAATTGGACGGCATGCAGTTCTTAGAGCCCAATGTTCATTTGTTTAGCTTTAACAATCCCTACGGAGCCTGCCCTAACTGTGAAGGCTATGGGGATATCGTAGGTATAGACGAAGATTTGGTGGTTCCCAATACAGCCTTGTCCGTATATGAAAATGCTATTTTCCCCTGGAAAGGAGAAAGTATGGGCGCCTATAGGGATCAACTGGTTAATGCGGCCTATAAATTTGACTTCCCCATTCACAAACCTTGGTACCAACTAAGCGAAGCCCAAAGACAATTAGTGTGGGACGGCAACAGCCATTTTACGGGCTTAACCGAGTTTTTTGAGATTTTAGAGGAAAAAAACTATAAAATCCAAAACAGGGTGATGCTATCTCGTTACCGTGGAAAGACCAAGTGTAATAGCTGTAAGGGAAAACGGTTGCGAAAGGAAACAGATTATGTTAGAGTTTGTGAAAAATCTATTTCGGACCTCGTTGAAATGCCTATCGAAAACCTGATTCCATTTTTTAAGGAGATACAACTGAATGAAAATGATCAAAAAATAGCCCATCGCCTACTGCAAGAAATAAACAGTAGACTAGGGTTCCTTAACAATGTAGGCCTAAGCTATTTAACCTTGAACAGAAAATCGAACTCCCTATCCGGAGGCGAGAGTCAGCGTATTAATTTAGCCACCTCCCTAGGCAGCAGCCTTGTAGGTTCTATGTATATCTTGGATGAGCCCAGTATTGGCCTTCATCCAAAAGATACCGAAAATTTGATCGTAGTACTAAAATCGCTCCGCGATTTAGGCAATACGGTTATTGTAGTAGAGCACGATGAAGACATTATGAGGGCTGCCGATGAAGTCATCGATATAGGGCCCAAAGCCGGTACCCATGGCGGGGAAGTAGTCGCGCATGGTACCATGGATCAAATCCTACAATCGAACTCCCTCACAGCTGCCTATTTAAATGGTAGCAAGAAAATTGAGGTGCCCAAACAAAGAAGGGCCTATAAGAATTATATCACCATAAGGGGAGCCAGGGAAAATAACCTCAAGAATATCGATGTCACCTTCCCTCTCAATGCGCTAACGGTTATTACCGGCGTGTCGGGGAGCGGTAAAAGTACCCTGGTGAAAAAACTATTATACCCGATTATCCTGAAGGAAATTGGCGGATATGGCGAAAAATCAGGTCAGTTCACTTCCGTAGAAGGTAATTATAAGGATATAAAACATATAGAGTTTGTAGACCAAAACCCAATAGGCAGGTCCTCTCGATCTAATCCGGTTACCTATATAAAGGCCTATGATGATATTAGGAATCTTTTCGCCAACCAAAAATTAAGTCAATTAAGAGGCTATCAACCAAAACACTTTTCTTTTAATGTAGACGGGGGCCGCTGCGAGAAATGTAAGGGCGATGGTGAAATCACCGTGGAGATGCAGTTCATGGCCGATGTGTACTTGGAATGCGAGACCTGTTCAGGAAAACGATTCAAAAAAGAAGTCCTTGAAGTAAAATTCCATGAAGCCAACATAGACGATGTCCTTTCTATGACCATAGACGATGCCGTTGAATTTTTTGAAAAAAACAAACAGAACAAAATAGTAGGCAAATTAAAACCCCTACAAGATGTTGGCCTGGGCTATGTTACCCTAGGACAGTCCTCTTCTACCCTTTCCGGTGGCGAAGCACAACGTATAAAGCTAGCTTCCTTTTTGGTAAAAGGGAATACGGCCGATAAAGCCTTGTTTATTTTTGACGAACCTACCACGGGCTTACATTTCCACGATATTAAAAAATTACTAAAATCCTTTAACGCCCTCATAGAAAAAGGCCATTCCATAACCGTTATAGAACACAATATAGATCTTATAAAATGTGCCGATTATATTATCGATCTCGGATTGCAAGGCGGGGATAAAGGGGGCGATCTTATTGCACAGGGAACTCCGGAAGAAGTCGCCAAAAATAAAACCTCCTATACAGCAACCTACCTAAGGCCAAAGCTAAAAGCTTAGGCTTTAGGCCTGTTTGCTTCTTTGATCCGCTAAAACCTAGGTGTTCCTCGGCTATAAACATGGTGAAAAAACAATAAACTTCACTACTACCCTGTTTTTTTGCGTTAGGGACCGCGGCGGCATCCCCGCAGCGCAGCAAGGGATACAGCCAAGTGCCCGACCGACGAAGGAGGGAACGCCCAAGCCATAAAAAACTGCACTACAATTACTTACAAGAATAACACCATTGTTTTCGCAATCCAATACTCTTTAAATCCCCCTCTTTTGTATCAGCGCTTTTTTGTTTAGTACCGTTTTTGGCATGTTGTTTGTATAGTTCTAATCGAATGTCAATAGTAGCATTCTGAATTAAAACCTTATGATATGAGAAATTTACTACTACTTGTTACTGCGCTAATTTTAGGTACTGCCCCTACCTTTGCGACTTCTCCTGAAGATAAGGCAACGATAAGCGATGCATATAGAAATCAAAACTCTTTTATATTTGTTGAAAGCGGCATTACTTTTTCCGTATACCCTGATGGGGAGTTCGATTTTTATATAGATGACCGTGTTGGTGGTATAAATGCCAATGTAAACTTTGGACGTACGAACATTACCTTCAACAGTGGTTACAACTATGACCCCTATGTTCAATACGACGATTACGGGGCGATTTTACAAATTGAAAACGTACCTATTTACTACGATTATTACGGTAGGGTATCCCAAATAGGGAATGTCGATATCCGATACAGAAATTCTAGGGTTTCTAGAGTTGGTGGGCTACATGTTTACTACGACCATAGAGGATATTTTAGTCACCACAGAGGCTATATAAATGTGTATAACAGGCATTATGTTTACAGACCGTTCCACAATTATTTTGCACGCCCAGCGGTAGGTTTCCACATGGTATACAATAGACCTTATAGAAGGTACTACGAGCCGGTAAGATACAGCTATTACAGACCATACCACTATAACCCAAGGAGAGCACATGTGCATGTTGGCAAGCATTATAAATACCACCCTAAAAAACACAAAAAAGAAAAAATTTATAGAAATGACAAAAGAGTAGCTGTTAGGGACCATGGGTATAGAACCACCCCTGCGTCGAGGTCTAACAGGACTGTACAGCAATATAACGATCGGAATCATTATAGAAACTCTTCTTCGAGATCTAATGCTGTTCAGGTGAACCATGATAGAAATAGAGACTCTAAAGACAGGGATTCGTACAAAAACAATAATGGTCATAGAAACTATAGGGATGCTGGGGACAGGTCTAGAACCCATAGATCGGTAACCAAAAAGGAAGTGACCACTACAAGAAGTAAAGGTACAGATCCAGGTTACCAAGATCGCAACAACAGCTCTAGGGCTTCGCGCTCTACCAGGGTCAGTACTAGAACATCGACTAAAAAGGAGGTTTATAATCAGCCGCAAAGAAATGTAACTAGGAATACTAGTGCTACAAAAAATAGACATGAAAAAATCCGTAAGGACGCTCCTTCTGAAAGATCAAAAGCGAGCTCAAGAACTGCTTCGAGAAGGTCTTCTGATAGGGAATCGTCTGGAAGGGTAAGAAGTAATGTATCCGGTTCAAATACATCAAGAACTGGAAATGTAAGAGGAAATTAAGTTAGTTTTAGGTTAGTTGGTTGTATAGCCCTGTTGTGAAATTTTTGCAACAGGGCTATTTTTTTTGATTCCAAAAAGTTCCTTTACATAAATTCGGATAATGAAACTACTAACTTTATTGTTCTGGAGCTCTTAAAGGCAGAAAAAGGTTTACCTTGAAAAGAGGTTACATTCTTGTCCTTAATTTTTCTATATACTTGGCCAGTATCCTATACACATCTTCCGATATTTTAAACCGGTACAGGGCTATAACGTACACGAGCACTATTAAGGCGCTCTTAAGCGCGATATTAATTACCGGATGAAAAGGAAGCCGTATAAAATGAAAAAGCCCCCCTACCACAATTAAAAGCAGTACAACTTTAAAGGTATCTATAGTTATAGGCTGAATATGGAATTTAGATTTCACATAAATCAGTTTTATGCTATTATAAATGAAAAACGCCATAAAACTAGCAATTGCAGCGCCATCCAACCCATATTTAGGGATTAACCAAAGGTTCAACAATATAGTGAGTACGGCCAAAAGCACCCCTAAAAGCAACAGGGTTCTGTAAAAATCGGAATTATACAGAATGGCATTGTTGTTTCCCAGCAAGGCATCATATACTTTGGCCAGGCCTATAATGACAACAATAATATAGCCCCCTCTATAACTATCGGGCAGTAAATCGAATAAATTATCTAGGTTTAAAATTATTAATAGAAACAAAAGTCCCGATACTATAAAAAGTGTCAGTGAGCTTTTCCTATATAAACTTTTTAAGGCTTGGTGGTCTTGTTTATGTAGAATTTCTGCGGTCAACGGATAGGTTATATTGTGCATGGACCTAGACGGAACAGCTATCACCGTGGCAATATACCCTGCCACACTATAATAAGCTACATTTTCTATGGCAATGAACTGATTGATCATCACCTTATCTACCTCCAACAGGACGATGGCTGCCGATCCTCCCAATATAATCAAGGCACTATAGCTAATGATTTCAGGGGTGTTTTTAGGGAAATTAAAATTTAGTCGTAGCTGTTGCAGTCGAAGCGCGTACAGCTTCATAACCACGGTCCGTAGCACATAAAGACCAACCAAGGCATTTAGAAATTGAGGCACAGAAATAAGGTTCCAATACACCAACATCAAAAGCACCGTCACCCCTATCCTACTAAAAACCTCTTTCATGAAATTGCCAAAAACAGATTTCATACGCACTTTGGCCCAGGCATAGTAGACTTCAAAATAAGCCATAGCCACCCCCACGATAAATATATGCCAAACGTACCCTTTTACGATCGGATTCTCCCTGGACAAAAACAGCCCTATAGCCTCATTGGCAATATAGGATAGCACACCAATAGGCACTACTAATAAAAGTGGCAATAGTAGCATTAAGCTTAAAAAACCGTCGGTTTTTTGACGGGCTTGGAATCCAGCATAGTATTTCACCAAGGCATTGGGAACCCCAAATGCCAGCACAGGCATTATCACTGCTGAAGCCGATAAAATAACGTTGACCAATCCAAAGTATTCATCGCTTAAAAAACGCGTATATAGAAACAGTAGATTTATTCCCCCAATGGCAAATCCAAAGTAGGTGATCAGGGTATTGCTCAAGGATTGCTTTAAAACTATTCCCATTGTAAATATTTGGACAATTTTCTGGTCAACTCCCTTCTATGGTATTGTCCTATATTGGCCGATGGCAGTATTAGCTCCTTCGTTTTATAGGCCATAAACCATTCTAACAGCTGTTTTTTTATAAGCTCTTTTTCTTGATATTCAAAGGTTTTACCGGTATGGGTATTGGCTACGATCTGTCCTACTTCCCATCCCTTAGGACCAATTCCCAAGATAGGCCTTTTGGCCGCCATATATTCGAAAACCTTGCCGGGAATAATTCCTTTTGTTTCCTCAGAATCGATCTCGACCAATAACAGTACTTGCGATTTTTTTTGAAAACGCAAAGCTTCTTCATGAGAAACATACCCTAAGAGCTCGGTATAAGGCTTTAGACCAGCACCATATACACTCTCTAGGACATCTTCACTGACAACCCCTGCCAATTGCAATGTAAAGCTTTCTTTAAAACTTCCATTCTCATCAATCAGTTCGGCCAGGGCCTTCCATAAACTAGCCGGATTACGGCCAGAAAGCAAGGAGCCTATATGCGAAATGGTAAAAGATTCGTCTAAGGGTACCGGTACATCCTCCTTGGTATCAAAACCGTTAGTAATGACTTCAATGGGTTTATTGGTAATGACCGAAAATTCGTTTTTGGTCGTATGGCTAGTAACCAAAATTTTATCGGCCCCGTTCAATACCAAATTCTCTAGATATTCGTGTTTTTTTCTTGAAACGCGACTGAGTTTTAACTTTTCGTGATACCCTATAGATGTCCAAGGGTCTCTAAAATCGGCCAGCCAATTTATAGAATGACGTTTTTTTAAGCCATGCCCAATAAGGTGTACACTGTGTGGTGGGCCCGTAGTAATAATGGTTTCGATGTTTTCTTTTTGAAGCACTTCTGCTAAAAACTTCACAGAAGGTTTTACCCAAAATTTTCTGGCATCCGGAATAAATAAATTGCCCCGCACCCACAACAAGGCTTTTTCTAGGAGGGTCTGATTTTTTGTCGTTATGATTCCGGCACTGATTTGGGCCGTCTTTTTTGATGAAAAAATACTAGCAAGCCCATAGGGTTCAAATATTGGATGGCGATACATTTTTATTCCCTCTGGTACCTCGTCTACAAAAGATTCATCGGTCATGGGGTAATGGGGATTTTTAGGCACATACAATACCGGTTCTATATTAAAATCCCTAAGATACTTTACAAATTTTAACCATCGCTGAACCCCTGGTCCTCCTGCTGGGGGCCAATAATAGGTAATTATGAGAACCTTCTGCATTAAGACACTGTTTTGTTCTGGCGCTTCTTATAGCTATACCCTAACCCCATTAGTATGATAAGTCCAATCAATATGGACACGGCCATGGTAATCTTTCCTCCTGTTTTTACGACTTCAGGTTCAAATTTAAATTCTACGAGGTGTTTTCCGGCGGGTATTGCCAGGGCTCTAAGTACATAATTTACCTCAAAATGATCTTTTAGTTCCCCATCTATATAGGCATTCCATCCATTGGCATAGTACATCTCCGAAAACACAGCGATTCCCTCATGTTCGTTATTAGCGATATATTTAAGATAATTGGGCTTATATTCTACGAGTTCAATACTCGCTGTAGAATCTTTTTTATAAGTAAAGGTCGTAAGCTGCTCGAACTTTTGGGTATTTACCACAGCCTTTTCTTTGAGGTCCAACCCACCCAAAGTGGATATTTCTTCATCGGCAGATTTTACGGGTACAAGTTCCTTTACAAACCAAGCATTGCCATTGGCATCTGGATTCAGTGCCGGATACTTTTGTCCTTCTTCTTCCTGGATGACATATTTTACATTAAGCATGTTTAGGATCCCAATATTATTTTTTGCGATCTGATAATCGAACAGGTCTTGGATTCCGGCTGGTTTTGCCGCATGATAGCCTCCAATAGATTGATTAAAATAAGAGGTTCTTGCCCCATTTAACCCCTCGGAAGGATCAAACACCCTAAAAACGGTAGTGTCCTTACTCAATTCCTTTTCCAAAGCAGTCTCTTGAAAAGGTGCTGTCATTCTTCTTTGGGCAACAAAATCGTCCTTGTCTACATATCTCTTGGCAACGCCTACCAAATCAAAAACGATTAAAACCCCTATGGCCAAAATGGCCCAATGTTGTTTGATCTTATCTTTTATAAAGAACCAAATAACCAAGGCCGCCAAAGCCACATAGGTGATCGATCTAAAAATGTCCTGGGAGTATACCGCCTTACGATCGGCCTTTATCAAGGACACTATATCGTCTCCGTAATATTGTCGGTACATCTCGTCGCTGGGCCCTTCAAAATTAAACATTCCCTTGACAAGCAATAACAGCCCGCCCACTCCTAAGGTTATAATAAGGGCGATTTTTAAGTCCTTTATTTTTTTAGAAGTTGCAATAGCGGTATTAAATAACGCCACTAAGGTTAACATGGCCATAATTGGCACACACAACTCTAATATTACTTGAATGGAAGAAACAGCTCTAAATTTATTGTATAGCGGAAAATAATCGATCATAAAATCGGTCAGTGCTCCAAAGTTCTTCCCCCAAGACAGTACAAGGGACATTACTGTTCCTCCTACGAGCCACCATTTAGATTTTCCTTGCACCAAAAACAACCCGAGTACAAAAAGGAAAATTACAATAGCTCCTATATATGCAGGAGCAGCAACAATAGGCTGCTCTCCCCAATACAGCGGTAAGCCACTGGCAAATTCCAAGGCTTTTGTTCTTGGGATCCCATTTTCGGTCAAAAAAGCATAGGTCTTAGAATCTGCCCCTAAATTCTCATTCCCAGACCCACCAAAAAGTCTCGGAACGAACAAATTCAAGGATTCCGAAATCCCGTAACTGTACTGAGTAATATATTCCCTGTCTAGTCCCGATTTATTTTCTTTGGGTGTTCCGTTGGGGGTTATGGTTAATTCAGAGGCACCTCTGGTACTCCAATCGGCATATTCCTTGGTAGCCATTAAACTGGTGGCGTTTGCCGCCACTCCTAAAATGACCGCTCCTACTAATATCCCAACAGCGATTCCAAAATGTTTAAGAGTCTGTTTTTTAATAGCATCGACAAGGTATACCGCTCCCAAAATCAGCACCAACAACATAAAATAAAATGTCATTTGATAATGGTTGGCACCTACTTCCAATGCCATGGCTACGGCCGTAAGAATAAACCCCCATAAATATTTTTTTCTAAAAACAAGTACGATTCCTCCCAGCAACATTGGGAAATACCCAATAGCATGTGCCTTCGCATTATGCCCTACTCCTAAAATAATAATCAAATAGGTAGAAAAACCAAAGGTAAGGGCTCCCAATACTGCTAGTTTGTAGTCTACTTTTAAACAACAAAGCAAAATGTAGAAACCTATAAAATATAAAAATAGGTAATCTGCCGGGCGTGGTAAAAAACGGATGACCCTATCGAGTTTTTTAACGTAGTCGTGCGGATAATAGGCCCCTAATTGATAGGTAGGCATACCCCCAAAGGCACTATTCGTCCAATAGGGTTCCTCTCCGGTAGCTTTCCGGAAGTCTATCTGCTCTTTGGCCATTCCGGTAAACTGAACAATATCAGACTGCTGAATGACCTTCCCCTGTAAAACAGGATAAAAATAAGCTAGTGCGGCAATTATAAAAAATACAAGAACAAAAAAATGGGTAAAAAAGGCTTTAAGACCGTTCCTCATGGCTGGTTTTATGGTAAAGGGTTATTCAATTTCCTCAAAATCTATATATTCTCCGACTTTTTTTGAGGGCTTCGTTTTTTTGGAGTTCTTTTTCTCTATGATGATCTCTCCATTTTGTTCTTCGGTATAGTTATTTTGTTGAGTATAACCTCCAAATTTTTTATTAAAATGATCCTGTGTTTTTTTAGCAGCATATCGCAATAGTATTGGCCCAAGCCATTTTGCTAGAATTTTAAGCAAATAGTATACTAATAGTATAATTAATATCGTTCTTAAGAAACCCATATTATTAATAAATTTAAACCCAAAAATACAATTCTATCGTTGTATTTTTGGTGCTAAAGTCATAAAATAATAATAAAATAGCATCCATGGCATACCTTTCTAAAATTAAATACTTTAAAAGGATCGTTCTCTTGGGATTTATTTTTTCCTATACGCTAAGCTTTTCCCAATATACCGATGTCATCAATTCTAATCGCCCAGGCGAATCGGTGAGTGCCTATGCTATTGGAAGAAATGTTTTACAGGCCGAAGCGGGACTTTCTTTTGAGCAGCAAGATCATTCTCGACTACTTACAGAATCGGATATTTTCGGAGTAGACCTATCCCTACGTTATGGGCTGCTTTGGGAACGCCTAGAAATTAACTACGAAGGCATCTTTAACAATCAGGACAAGCTAGATATAAACACTGGTGTCACCAATAAGAATACCGACTTTTACAGAAACAGGTTTGGGTTAAAATATTTACTCTACGACCCCTTTAAAAACGAAGAAAGGAACAAGCCCAACCTTTTCAGCTGGAAAGCCAACAATAAATTTAAGTTAAAGAACCTACTTCCAGCGATCAGTATTTATGCCGGCGCTAATTTTGTATTTGGCGATAACCCTTACTATAAAAACGCCCCCATCGCATCGCCAAGAGTTATGATCGCCACCCAAAGCAGAATAACGCCTAGGTTTGTTCTAATTTCCAATATTGCCTATGATAAAATAGGGACCGATTTTGAGGAATGGAATTATTCCGTATCCTTGTCCCATTCTTTCAGAGACCCTAAATGGAGTGTATTCATAGAAAACCAAGGAATCAAGGGAGAGCTGTATTCCGATATTTTATTCAGGAGCGGTGTCGCCCATTTAATTACAAACAACCTACAGGCCGATATTAATTTTGGCGCTAGTTTTAAAAGCACTCCTAGCAGAATATTCGGGGCCTTGGGAATGTCTTACAGGTTAGATATGCACCAATATAAAGAAACTCCGATCTCCGATGTAGAGGGCGGCCCTATAAAGAAGAACAGCATGAAAAAGAAGGGCAAAAAGCAGCAGAAAAACGATAAAAAAAACACCAAGAAAAACAAGGGGGAAATTGACTTCTAATGACACCAAAATTTAAGCCTTTTGCAGGAACAAAATAACTTTTCTGTTTTTTCTATAAATTAATATCCCTAATATTGAACCATACAAACACAATCGTATGGTTACCTTAAAAGAAGCTACAACAAAATCAGAATTAAAAGAATTCGTAAAATTTCCATTTTCCCTCTATAAAGATTCCCCTTATTGGGTTCCCCCAATCATCGCTGACGAATTAGCATCCTTTGACAAGGATAAAAATCCGGTTTTCAAAGATGCCGATGCGTGGTTCTTTTTAGCCTATAAAAACAATAAAATTGTAGGAAGGGTTGCCGCCATTGTGAACCATATAGAGATTAACCAACAAAAGGTTAAAAAGATGCGTTTTGGCTGGTTCGATTTTATAGATGACACAGAAGTTAGCGAGGCCCTTTTACAAAAGGTCTCCGAGATTGGGCAAAAACACCAGCTCAGCTATATGGAAGGTCCGGTTGGATTCTCCAACATGGACAAGGTTGGTGTCCTAACCGAAGGGTACGACCATATTGGCTCTATGATTACCTGGTACAACTACCCTTATTACGTACAGCATATAGAGCGTCTTGGTTTTACCGTGGAAAAAGAATATGTAGAAAACAAATTTCCTTTTGCCAATGCCGATCCTATTTTCTTTGAAAAGGCCAATCTGTTGGTAAAGAAAAGATACGGCGTTAAAGAGCTTAATTTCACCAAAACGGAAGAAGTTATGACCATGGCCGATGAAATGTTCGATCTTTTCAACGAGAGCTACGCCAAACTATCTTCCTTTGTTCCGATCACCGATATCCAGAAAGAGTACTTTAAAAAGAAGTACATCAGTTTTATTAATCCAGAATACATAAAATTTGTTGTTGACAAGGACGATAAGCTGATCGCCTTTGGAATTGTGATGCCTTCCTTTTCTACTGCCCTGCAAAAAGCCAAGGGAAAATTGTTCCCCTTTGGTCTTTTTCACCTACTATGGGCGAAGAAAAAAAGCAAGGAAGTACTTTTCTATTTAATTGGGGTACACCCAGAATACCAAAACAAGGGGGTTACCGCTGTTATTTTCAACCAGTACCATGAAACTTTTTCAAAAAAAGGAATTGAAACCTGTATTAGAACCCCAGAATTGGCCGACAATGTAGCAATTCGTCAATTATGGAAGCATTTTGATCCAAAAATATATAAAAGAAGAAGTACTTATCGCAAGGATTTGTAATCACAAACCCAATACAGACCATTTAAATCTAAAAAGCCCACTCATGGATTCATGAGTGGGCTTTTAACTATTGTACTATAAAAGTTTATTCTCCCATTGCAGCACTTACTGCGGCAGATAATCTTTTATAAGTTCCATTTTGCAAACGCTCTCTAATCACAGAGAAAGCCTCCAATGTTTCCGAAACATCTACCAAGGTATGCGTTGCAGTAGGAATCATTCTAAGCAAGATCAATCCTTTTGGAATAACAGGATATACTACAATAGAGCAGAATATACCAAAGTTTTCCCTTAGGTCTTTTACCAAGGCCATTGCTTCTGGAATACTACCGTTAAGATAAACAGGCGTAACACAACTAGAGGTCGTTCCGATATCAAAACCTCTTTCTTTAAGTCCGTTTTGCAGGGCATTTACATTTTCCCAAAGTTTAGCTTTAAGCTCTGGCTGTGTACGTAACATATCCAAACGCTTTAATGCTCCTTTTACATAAATCATTGGTAATGACTTAGCAAACATCTGAGAACGCAAGTTATATTTCAGGTAATCTATAATTTCCTTATCAGCAGCTAAAAAAGCACCGATTCCGGCCATAGATTTAGCAAAGGTAGCGAAGTATACATCGATACCGTCCTGAATACCCTGCTCTTCACCTGCACCTGCTCCTGTAGCCCCTAAGGTACCAAAACCATGAGCGTCATCTACAAATAATCTGAAGTTGTATTTTTCTTTTAGAGCAACAATCTCTTTTAGTTTACCTTGCTCTCCTCTCATTCCAAAAACCCCTTCGGAGATCACCAAGATACCACCTCCGGTCTGCTCGGCCATTTTAACGGCACGTTCTAGGTTTTTCTCAAGGCTTTCAATGTCATTGTGCTTAAAGGTAAAACGTTTCCCCATATGCAAACGCACACCATCAATAATACAAGCATGAGAATCTACATCGTATACGATGATATCGTCTTTAGAAACCAAAGCATCAATGGCAGAAACCATTCCTTGATATCCAAAGTTTAACAAATATGCTGATTCTTTCTGAACGAAATCGGCCAATTCTTGCTCCAATTGCTCATGGAATTCTGTATGACCACTCATCATCCTTGCTCCCATTGGGAAGGCAGCACCGTACTCTAGGGCCGCGTCGCCATCTACCTTTTTCACTTCTGGCAAATTGGCAAGTCCTAAATAATCATTAATACTCCAAGTAATAACTTCTTTTCCTTGGAACTTCATCCTATTAGAAATCGGACCTTCTAATTTAGGGAATACAAAATACCCTTCTGCTTGGGATGCCCATTTTCCTAATGGACCTTTATTTTCAATAATTCTTTCAAATAAATCTCTCATCTAGCCTACATTGGTTATGATTACAAAAGTATATATTTTTAATAAGCATTCACAACTTATTTAATACATAAAAGCAACGGTATATTAAACCGTTGCTTTTACAGCTTTAGAATGCTTTTAAACTTTTCACTTTACAAATTCTATCTTTTTAGGCTCTTCAACATTTTTACTGTCAAAAAAACCTTGATCGCCCATCCACTGGTCGCTGTATATCTTACTCATATATCGGGAACCATGATCGGGGAATATAACAACTACATTGCTATTTTCATCAAACTCGCCTAATGCGTCAAGTTGCTTTACTGCTTGCATTACGGCACCACTTGTGTACCCGGCAAATATGCCTTCGGTTCGCGATATGTTTCTTGCCATATGGGCACTTTCTTCATCGGTCACCTTAACAAACTCGTCAATTACCTCGAAAATGGTCGCGGTTGGAATTAAATTTTTCCCTAAGCCTTCTATACGGTAGGGATAAATTTCATTAGGATCGAGCTCTTTTGTTTCGTGATATTTTTTCAATACCGAACCAAAAGCATCAACGCCAATAACCCTAACATCTGGATTTTGTTCTTTTAAATATTTTGCTGTTCCCGAAATAGTACCCCCAGTACCGCTACAAGCAATCAAATGGGTAATATGGCCATTGGTTTGTTTCCAAATTTCCGGACCGGTACTCTTATAATGGGCATCGGTATTTAAGTCGTTAAAATACTGGTTGATATAAATAGAACCTTCTGTTTCTTGATGAAGTCTCTTCGCTACCTCATAATACGACCTAGGATCATCTGCACTGACATGGGCAGGGCAAACATACACTTGCGCCCCCATAGATCTTAACATATCTATTTTGTCCTTTGATGATTTTGAACTGACGGCCAAAATACAGTCGTACCCTTTTATGATACTAATCATGGCAATACTAAAACCAGTATTCCCCGAGGTCGTTTCTATAATGGTACTTCCTTCTTTTAGAATTCCCCTACGTTCTGCCTCTTCAATAATATGAAGGGCTATTCTATCTTTAGAGGAGTGTCCGGGATTAAATGCCTCTACCTTGGCGAAGAAATTACCTTTAAAGGCTGAAGCGATTTTATTTAGCTTAATAAGTGGAGTGTTTCCTACAAGTTCCAGGAGGTTATTATAGGCATCTATCTTATTTTCCATAAACAATTACTAGGTTTTTTGTGCTTCTTGAGTTTTACATAAACTTCAATATAGCTAGGACAAAATTAGTCTTTTTTTTTAATTATTGAATTTTATGCTCCAATTCTAATAAAAATGCATATTCTTTGGCCTCTTCTTTTAATGACTCAAATCGTCCTGAAGCACCGCCATGCCCCGCTTCCATGTTAATATTGAACAACAATAAATTTTTATCAGTTTTTAGCTCTCTTAATCGCGCCACCCACTTTGCCGGCTCAAAATACTGCACTTGAGAATCGTGTAAGCCTGTGGTCACCAACATATGAGGGTACTTTTGCGCCTTCACGTTATCATAGGGCGAATACGACATCATATAATCATAATATTCTTTTGTATTAGGATTTCCCCATTCGTCGTATTCTCCTGTAGTCAATGGAATAGAATCGTCTAACATCGTTGTAACCACATCTACAAAGGGAACGGCTGCTATAATTCCGTTATATAATTCTGGAGCCATATTTACTACGGCCCCCATCAATAACCCACCTGCAGATCCTCCTGAAGCATACAAATGTGCTGGACTTGTATATTTTTCCGCGATCAAATATTTAGAACAATCGATAAAATCGGTAAACGTATTTTTCTTTTTCAACAGTTTCCCATCTTCATACCATTTACGACCAAGGTATTCCCCTCCCCTTACATGGGCAATGGCATAAATAAAGCCGCGGTCTAAAAGACTTAAACGCACAGTAGAAAAATAAGGGTCAATAGTATACCCATAAGACCCGTAGGCGTACTGCAACAACGGACTACTGCCATCTAAAGGGGTGTCTTTGTGGTACACTAGCGATATAGGCACTTTAACTCCATCTTGGGCCGTTGCCCAAACCCTTTCAGAGGTATAGTTTTCCTTGTCGAATTTTCCGCCTAGCACTTCTTGTTCCTTTTTAACCTCCTTGGCTTTGGTATCCATATTAAAATCGATCACCGAGCTGGGGGTTGTCAAGGAGTTATACACATAGCGAAGAATATTGGTCTCAAAATCGGGATTAGTCCCTACATAGGTGGTATATGTTTCGTTGTCGAAAGGCAGGTAGTAACTCTCTTTCCCGTCCCAACGCACAATTTTTATTTGATTAAGACCATTTTCGCGTTCGGACAACACATAATGTTCAGAAAAGATCTCAATATCTTCCAAGAGAACTTCTTCCCTATGGGCAATAAATTCTTCCCAGTGCTCCGAACTCGTCTGTTGCTCATTTACCCGCATGACCTTAAAGTTGGTAGCTCCGTCTTTATTGGTCAGGATATAGAACTTATCTTCGTAATGGGCCAAGGAATACTCTACCCCTCGTTCTCTTTTAGAAAACATTTGAAAGGCCCCTTCAGGCTTGTCCGATCTTAAAATTTGATACTCGGATGTCAGGGTACTTGAAGAACCGATAACGATATATTTTTTAGACTTTGTTTTATAGACAAAAGTCGAGTACGTATCGTCTTTTTCACAAAACACCAATACATCTTCCTCGCTAGAGGTTCCTAGAATATGTTTGTAAATTTTATCGGAACGCAATGTTACAGGGTCCTTTTTACAGTAAAACACTGTTTTATTATCATCGGCCCATACAGCGCTCCCAGTGGTATTTTCTATTTTATCGCCAAACACTTCTCCCGTCAGAAGGTTTTTGAACTGTAGGACATATTGTCGTCTAGAAACGGTATCTACTCCAAAGGCTGCTAGTTGATTATTAGGACTAATAGACAGTCCCCCTAATTTGAAATAATCAAAACCTTTTGCCATTTCATTACAGTTGAAGATTACTTCCTCGGCGGCATCCTCTCTCTCAAATCGTCTTCCAAAAATTGGATATTCTTTACCTATTTCATACCGTGTGGCATACCAATACCCATTACTTTTATAAGGCACGGAGGAATCGTCTTCCTTGATCCTAGATTTCATTTCTTCGAATAACGTTCCTTGAAAATCCTTGGTATTTGAAGTAAGGGTATCGTAAAATGCATTTTCCTGCTCCAAATATGCAATAACATCGGGATTCTCTGGATCATTTAACCAATAGTACTCGTCTATTCTTCGCTCCCCATGAGCTATTAGTTCTTTTGGTATTTTTTTTACACTAGGTGCTTTCAATTCTGTTGACATATCCCTTTTTGAATTTTACAAGAAAGGGCAAAAGTAAGACTTAATAAAAAATAATGCTGCCTTTTTGGTAGCAGATCTCCTCATAGCGAAAATCCCGATGCAATTTTGTAATTTTGTCCACTTAACTTTTAAATTAGATACTATGTTTGGAGATATGATGGGCATGTTAGGAAAACTAAAAGAGACCCAAGAAAAAGTAAAGGCTACCAAAGAGCGATTAAATACGGTTATTATAGATGAACAATCATCGGACGAGCTTTTAAAAGTGAGCCTTACCGCCAATAGAACAATCAAATCTATCACTATCGATGACCAGTTGATGGAAGACAAGGAACAGTTAGAAGACTATTTGATTCTTGTATTGAATAAAGCCATAGAAAAGGCTACCAATGTGAACGAAGCCGAATTGGCCGCTGTCGCTAAAGAGGGTATGCCGAACATCCCGGGAATGGATTCCTTTTTAAAATAAAACCAACAAGCTTAGCTTCTATATGAAATGAGCATGCCCGAAAATTGGACACAAAGGCGAATTACATATGATCGTTAAGTAATCATAAATACCTACAGATGAAAAGAATATTATTTTTATTGTTTTTCCCTATGCTCCTTTCCGGGCAAGTGGCTTCTAAAGCAACAGACACCTATTGGGTAACGAATTACAAGGACGCCCTTAGCTTGGCTAAAGAAAACAATAAAAATATTCTTATTTATTTTACCGGTAGCGATTGGTGCCCTCCATGTAGGGCTCTTAAAAACGACCTATTCGATACCGCAAAGTTTAAGGATCTGGCAAACAATTATGTGCTACTTTATGTAGATATTCCTAGAAACAAAAAGCTCATTTCTGTAGAAGAAATGAATCACAACAAAGAATTGTTGGCTAAATGGAACAAAAAGGGGGTTTTCCCAGCCATTAGCGTGGTTAGCCCCCTACAAAAAGAAGTCGCCTATATGTCTGGTTACGGCTCCAAAAACGATCTGCCTAAATACGCCGATTTTCTTCAGACACATCGCTAACCCTTTGTATAGAAAAACTCTAGGATTGTGCACAAGTCCCTCCTAAGAGTTTACCCTATTAAGAATTCAATCACCGACACTTACCTAGTGATTTCTGTAGCACTAAGATTTTGACGCACCTATTCTAGCGGAATGATCAGTACCGGAATTTTTGATTTCTTCATAATCTGAGTGGACACACTCCCTATAAAGGCATTGAATAGAAAACTATGTTTATGGTGCCCTGCCACTATTAAATCGGCATTTAATTTCTTAGACTCCTTGATGACCATTTCTATAGTCGCCCCTTGTATTAACAAACCTTCTGCCACAATTTTATTATTTCTAAGAAACGCCACATGTTCCTGAATTTTTCGGTGTTCATACCTAAGTTCCTCGGCCCTGCTATCGCGAATATATTGTGGCCCTACTCCATATCCTACGAATTCAGGATCTGGTGCCGCTATATGCAATACCCACACTTTAGAACCAAAGGCCTTAGCTAACAGAAAAGCCTTTTCGATGAGTATACTTTCATTGTCGTTAAAGTCGATAGCTACTAAGATGTTTTTCATTTTTGATTCTTTTATTTAAATAGCACTCCTAATTGATACCAAGTTTATAAGCTACAAAAGAGATTCAAGTAGCTACTTCCCTATACAATGTACTACTTATTAGCAAGTTATACATTCATTCAAGTATTTTTTTCTTTCTTATAAGCATAAGTCTTTTGCTATCCTCCTTAGCCAGCATTCCATAATACATCAAAACCACCATATCTTATATCACTAAAACATTTCTATAGGCCTGCCGATAACAATAACCAGCCTCGCAAGGGGTTATTTTAGATTATGAAAACCAATAGTTCCTTTCAAATTTGTTATTATTGTAGATGAAATCAAGTTTATTTTTCACTACTTAATTAATACTGATACCCTATATGACTGATAATTATTTTAAAACCTTTCCAAACAAGGAAGGTTTTTTTGAATCCTATGGAGGCGCATTTATACCTCCTGTTCTAGAGGAGGAAATGAAAAAAATAACCGATGCCTATTTTGCCATAAGCAAATCGCATGCTTTTATTTCCGAATTAAGAAGTATCCGCAAACATTACCAAGGAAGGCCTACACCTGTTTATTATTGCAACCGTTTATCCGAAAAATACGGCGGACGCATTTATTTAAAGCGAGAAGACCTAAACCATACTGGAGCTCACAAATTAAACCATTGCATGGGCGAGGCGCTATTAGCGAAGCACATGGGCAAGAAGAAACTAATTGCCGAAACCGGTGCAGGACAGCACGGGGTTGCTTTGGCTACTGCCGCAGCTTATTTTGGATTGGAATGTGAGATTCACATGGGCGAGGTGGATATGGCAAAGGAGCACCCGAATGTTGTACGAATGAAAATTTTAGGGGCCACGGTAGTACCGGTATCCCACGGGCTAAAAACCTTGAAAGAAGCTGTAGACTCTGCCTTTGAAGCGTATTTAAAGGATCCTATTAACACCATCTATTGTATCGGATCTGTAGTAGGACCACACCCTTTTCCTATGATCGTAAGGGATTTTCAACGCATTATAGGCATAGAAGCCAAGGATCAGTTTTTTGACATGACTGGCGAATTACCAGATAATGTAGTCGCATGTGTTGGCGGAGGAAGTAATGCTATGGGAATTTTCTCGGCCTTTTTGGACGACAAAGAGTGTTCCCTTTACGGGGTTGAACCCGGAGGCCGGTCTTTGGAATACGGAGAACATGCCGCCACAATGACCTTAGGATCTCCTGGCGTAATCCATGGCTTTAAATGCTATATGCTCAAAGACGAAAACGGAGAACCAGGTGCGGTACATTCTGTAGCCAGTGGGTTAGATTATCCCGGCGTAGGTCCAGAACACAGTATGCTCAAAGACCAAGAGAAAGTAACTTACGATTCTGTTTCCGACCAAGAGACTATAGATGCTTTTTATGAGTTGAGCCGTTTAGAAGGAATTATTCCTGCTTTAGAAAGCGCCCATGCGGTAGCTTATGCTATAAAATTAGCGCAAAAGAACCCACAATCATCCATTTTAGTCAACCTCAGTGGTAGAGGTGATAAGGATATCGATTTTATAGTGGATACTTACGGACTACCAAGTGATAACAAATAAGGAGTCCAAAACAAAGGGCGTTTATGAGACTAAAGTTTCATAAACGCCCTTTCATACAGCTTTTTAAAAAAAAATCCATTCGCTTTCTAGAAATTCCTTAAAAAAACAAGATTCAACTTTCTTTATATATTGTTCATTCATGACTTTCTAAATGCCAAAAAACAGATATCGCTCTTATCCTAAAGTAAAAAACATGGATGGGATAAAACGATTTCAACTTTTTTTCTACCTCCCTACTTCCCGTAATTACACCAAAGTCTCACCGTAAGATAATTATTCCCAATGATATAAAATTAACTAGGGGCAGGATTCGGTTTTTTTATGTATTTTTAAAAGAAAAGTTACCCAGCCATATGATAACAATAACAAAAGATAACGACAACACTCACATCTTTAGTCTACAATCCGATACGGGACAGTCTCTTCTAAAAAGCGTCCCTTACACTACTAAAGAATCTATGCATAAAACCCTTACCGACCTTAAGGTTTTAGTGACGCTGTCCTCTGCTTTTGAACGCAAGACAAATTACCACGGTAAATTTTTCTTTATATTAAAGGACAAGGAGGGAAAAATTATTGGAAACTCTATGTTTTACACCTCTGAAGCCGGCATGGAAAATGGGATCAAAAATTTAAAAAAAATAGTGGATCTACTTCCCGACACCGGGCTTGTAGACCTATAGTTTCACCAATATTTCCAATAGTTTTTCATGCATCTCTTGGGTATAATCTAGATGGGTCACAATACGCAATTTGCCTTGCCCCATATCTATAATCTGTATATTATGAGCCTTTAGCTTTTGCATAAAAGCAGCCATACTCATGAAGCTTTCATCGAGTTCAAAAATGATAATATTGGTCTCGGTGGGCGCCACTTCTTTTATAAAAGGCAAGCCTTGCAGCACTGTACTGATTTCTTTGGCCTTGCTATGATCTTCGGCAAGTCTTTCTATATGGTTATCCAGGGCATAGATTCCGGCTGCAGCCAGATATCCTGCTTGCCGCATATTTCCCCCGAACACTTTCCTTATCCGTAAAGCCTTATTCATATCTTCTTTACTGCCAACAAGGACAGAACCTACAGGACAGCCTAGTCCTTTACTTAAACAAACACTTATAGTGTCGAACAAAGCTCCGTATTGCAATGCCGATTCGTTTTTTGCGACCAGGGCATTCCATAACCGGGCTCCATCTAAGTGGTATTTTAACTGATGGCGATCGCACACTTCCCTGATAGCCTTTAGTTCCTGAAAATCCCAACAGGCCCCACCACCTTTATTGGTGGTATTCTCTATAGAAACCAAAGATGTTAATGGACTGTGATAGAAGTCTGGAGGATTGATAGCTTCCTTTACCTGGTTTGCTGTCATCATTCCACGATGTCCATCTACCAACTTACAAGAAACACCACTATTGAAACTAACACCACCACCTTCATAATGAAAGATATGCGAATATTTATCGCAGATTAATTGCTCTCCCGGCTGGGTATGCAATTTTATAGCAGTTTGGTTGGCCATGGTACCGCTTGGAAAAAACAGCGCAGCTTCCATCCCAAACATATCGGCTATTTTTTTCTCCAAAGCATTTACGGAAGGGTCGTTTTTAAAAACGTCATCACCGACTTCGGCGCTCATCATAGCTTCTAGCATACCTTTCGTTGGCTTGGTTATAGTATCGCTGATTAGATTTATTTGCATACGGTATTGAATTTATATGAAGCTTAAAGGAATACACTAGCGCTTCCTTTAAAAAATTAGTTTTTAAAATTATATAAAAAAGATGTCACCACCATACGCTTAGGATATTTTGAAAATATCAACTCATAAAAGAAGGAAAAAAACCTCTTGGACCCTCCTTAAAAGCAGGGGGTAACAAGATAACAGCTCATTTGGTTTTTAATAGCGGCCGAGCCCCCAAAAAAGTTAAATTTTTCCCGGCACTATTCTCCTTTATTATTCTATTTTTGTTAAAAAATGAAGATATGATAATTAGTTCAGACCAATACAAAGGTCTTTTAGATCGCCTTGGTGCGTTAAGGAGGTATCTTTGACGTCGATGCCAAGCTTATAGAAATAGAAAACGAGGAAGAAAAGACCTTAGCGCCAGACTTTTGGAACAATCCGCAAGAAGCTCAGGAACAGATGAAGTTAATCCAATCCAAAAAACAATGGGTAGACGACTTTAACGCTGCAAAAAGCCTAGTGGGTGATTTGGAAATTTTTCTAGAATTCCACAAGGAAGGAGAAATGTCCGAAAACGACTTAAGGAGCCACTATGAAAAAACCGTGGACGCTATTGAGAAACTTGAGTTTAAGAACATGCTTTCTTCTGAGGGTGATGAATTGACGGCCGTGCTTCAGATTACTGCTGGAGCTGGAGGTACAGAGAGCTGTGATTGGGCTGCCATGTTAATGCGCATGTATATGATGTGGAGCGAAAAACACGGCTATAAGGTAAAAGAACTCAACTACCAAGAGGGCGATGTGGCCGGTATAAAAACTGTGACCCTAGAAATTGAGGGCGACTTTGGTTTTGGATGGCTAAAAGGTGAAAATGGCGTGCACCGTTTGGTGCGTATTTCTCCATTTGATAGTAATGCCAAGCGCCACACCTCCTTTGCTTCGGTATATGTGTACCCCTTGGTCGATGATAGCATTGAAATTGATATCAATCCGGCCGATATTGAAATAACCACAGCAAGATCAAGCGGTGCGGGAGGTCAGAATGTCAACAAGGTAGAGACAAAGGTGCAGTTGACCCATAAGCCTACCGGGATTCAAATTTCCTGTTCAGACTCTAGGTCGCAACACGACAATAGAGCCACGGCCTTAAAAATGCTAAAATCGCAACTCTATGAGATAGAATTGCGCAAAAAATTAGAGGCCCGACAAGAAATTGAAGCCACCAAAATGAAGATAGAATGGGGTTCGCAAATAAGAAATTATGTGATGCACCCCTATAAATTGGCGAAAGACGTTCGAACGGGTGAAGAAACAGGGAATGTAGATGCTGTAATGGACGGAAATATAGACCAGTTTCTTAAGGCTTATTTAATGATGATGGGGCAAAAGGATTCTGATTAATCATAATACCCCAGAGCATCCCTTTGAATAATAGGGGAAACCATCATTTTTAAAACGCATAAAATTTTAAAATAATTTAATTGTCAAAAATTAAACCATGATCAAAATTTATCACAATCCCAGATGTAGTAAATCTAGAGAAGGATTAAAATTACTGGAAAACTCTGGTAAGGATTTTCAGGTCATTAAATACCTCGAAGACATCCCTACAAAAGAAGAACTTCGTATGTTATTGAATTATCTTTCTATCACCGCCGAAAATTTGGTACGGAAAAACGAAGCTATTTGGAAAGAGAATTTTAAGGGCAAACTACTTTCTGAAGAGGAGATTATAGATGCCATGATTGCGAATCCTAAATTAATAGAACGCCCCATTGTGGTGAAAGGTGAAAAGGCCGTTATAGGAAGACCGACCGAAAAAATAAACGATATTTTAGCCTAAGAACTCTATAATCTTATCTTATAAACCCCCTATAGGCATGCAACAGATTTAATAAGATCTACTTGCATGCCTATTTACAATAAACCACCTCAGACTATTTAACAAACCTTTAACCTTAGCAGGTTAAACCATCCTTTAAATTTAGAATCTTATAAAACAGTTACTATTATGAAAATTAAGAACAAAATATTTTTAAGTTTTTCTTTCATTTTACTATCCTTCCCTGTGGTAAGTGCCCAATACGGTTACGGAAACGGCTATGGATATGGTAATGGATACGGGTATGGTGGCAGACAAAGAAACAGTCTTCCACAGATTCAGGAAACACCAAAAGAGCCAGAAAAGCTAACTGCCCAACAAATGGTAGATGCCGAAATGCCAAATTTGACGGAAATTTTGGGACTAAATGAATTTGAAAAAGCAATTTTAAGCACCACATTAACCAAGTACTTACAAGAACGTATCGAATTACAGATTTTAAAACTCAGTCCCGAAAAAATGAAGGAGGGTTTTGAGAGAATCACAGAAAGACAAGACGAAGATCTTAAATCCGGGCTTCCAATTGAAAAATATGAAGCTTTTGTAGAGCTTCAGAAAAACGGATTTAAAAACAAAAAGAAGAAGAAGAAAAACCGAAAAAGAAAATCAAAAGATTAGCATGAAAAGATTACTCCCTATTACCTTATTCTTTATTTCCCTACTCACCTTTGCACAAGGGCCTCAAGACAACCAAAGGCTAGTAAAAATAACGGGGACCGTGTTAGATGAAGAGACAAAAGAACCCTTGGAATACGCCACTCTTGTCTTGCAAAGTGTTAGGAATCCGGATAAGATTACAGGGGGAATCACTAATGCCGAAGGTAAGTTTGAGGTTGAAGCCTCTGCCGGGAACTACAACATCAGCATTGAATATATATCATTCAGGTCTCACAAGCTTCCGAATTACAGCTTGAGATCTGATACCGAACTCGGTATCATAAACTTAGGTCTCGATGTGGCACAACTCGAGGGTATTGAGCTTGTTGGAGAACGGACCACCGTTGAGCTCCGATTGGATAAAAAAGTATACAACGTAGGTTCCGATCTAACGGTTAAAGGAGGATCTGTGACCGATGTTTTGGGGAATGTTCCCTCAGTAAACGTCGATGTGGAAGGAAATATAAGCTTAAGAGGTAATGAAAGCGTCCGCATCCTTATTAACGGTAAGCCCTCTGCCCTATCTGGTCTAAGTCCGGAAGCCCTACAACAGCTACCAGCCGATGCTATTGAAAAGGTAGAAGTCATTACCAACCCATCTGCAAGATATGATGCCGAAGGTACCGCAGGGATCTTAAACATCATTTTAAAACAAAGCAAAACAGCCGGACTGAATGGTTCTGTAAACGTATACGCCGGGAATCCCGATAATTTTGGAGGAGCCGTTAGCTTAAATTTACGACGCGAAAAACTAAACTTTTTCACCAATACTACCTATAGGTACAGAAATGGACCAGGGAATGCCCTTTTTGAACAAGAGAACTTTGACGAAAACGGCAATACCCGTAACTATCAAAATGAAATTAGAAAGTACGATAGAAAGGATAAAAGTTTTAACACCAATATCGGATTCGAATTTTTCCTGGACGAGAACAGCAGTATCACCAACTCCCTAGTTTTTGGAAGGTCTAATGGTGATAACACCGTTGATGTAGATTTCTTTAATTTCGATGCCAATAGAAATCCGACCATCCAAAGAAACAGGTTTACCACTGAGGATGAATTTGAGGAAGAGGTACAGTACTCCTTAAATTACCAGAAAAAATTTGATAAGGACGGACATGAACTAAAATTCGATTATCAATATTCGAAAGGTACGGACGATGAGGATTCTGTCATTAGTGAAGTCATCTTGGGCGATAATATAGCCTTGGACACCGAAAAAACCCTAAATGCAGAAACACAAATCACCCAATTACTACAATTAGATTACGTTTTGCCTTTTGGATCCGACAACCAATCTCAATTTGAATTAGGGTATAGAGGTACTTTCAACAATAATAACACCGATTTTGATTTTGGTATTTTAGAAGACAATGGTGGTTTTAATAGTGACCCTAACTTTAGCAATGAATTAAACTACAAAGAGTATGTAAATGCTGCCTACACTCAATTAGGAACTAAAATAGATAAAATCAGTGTTCTTGGTGGACTAAGAGTTGAAGCTTCGGACATTGAAATAGAACTCCTTAACAACAACGAAATCTCTAAAAAGAACTATGTAAATTGGTTCCCATCGGTATTCCTAGGATATGAGTTTTCTGAAAAGGAACAGTTAACCCTTAGCTATAGCAAGCGACTTAGAAGACCAAGGTCTAGGTTTATAAACCCATTCCCTTCTAGATCTAGCAACACCAACCTTTTTCAGGGTAATCCAGACTTAGATCCGACCTTTACCAATGCTTTTGACTTAGGGTATTTAAAACGTTGGGACAAAATAACCTTTAACACCTCTGGATATTTCAATAGATCTACCGGCGTTTTTCAATTTATCACCAAAGAAACTGGAGATTTTGTAAGCATTGAGAATCCAGACGATCCGGAAAATCCAATTGTAGTACCAGTACAGGCAATGACCCCGACTAATTTGGCTACAGAAGACCGCTATGGGATGGAGTTTACCACTACTTATACTCCCTTGCGCAACTGGAGGTTAACTTGGAACGTAAATGCTTTCCAAAGGGAAACACAAGGAGATTATATCTACACCAATAGTAATAACGAAGAAATAGTTCAGAATTTTGATTCTAAAAACTTCTCTTGGTTTACAAGATTCAGTGCCAAATTACCATTACCGGGGAAAATTGACTTTCAAACAAACTTCTTTTATATGGGTGCTTCCAAAAATGCCCAAAGCAATAATAAGGGTATGTTAAGTTCTGACTTAGCTTTAAGCAAGGATGTTTTAAACAAAAAAGGGTCGATTTCGTTGAACGTGGGCGATATTTTTAATACTAGAAAACGCAGAAGGGAAACCAGAACAGAAAACGTATTATCATATAGCGAATTTCAATGGAGAGAAAGACAAATTACCTTATCTTTTCAGTACCGCTTTAACCAGCCTCTAAACCAGAAGCAAAGGAGCGGACCGGGATCTGGAAACGGTGATAACGATATGGAGTTTGGAGGATAATTCCTGAAACAATTAAAATTAAAAGCTGCCCGAAAAGGCAGCTTTTTTTATGTCTTAATTTAGGCAACTTTCCATAAGGCTCTATAACCGATCAACACAAATCAGCAAAGTAGACCAGGAATAGTATTAATTACTAATCGTTTATGAATCTGCGCGTTAGGGATAGCGGCGGCATCCCCGCAGCATCGCAAGGGATATAGCCAATAGCCCGACCGACCAAGGAGGGAACGCCCAAACCCATATTCGCCTTAGGACCAAAAATATCACAAATAGCTTCCGGATTACAGTCGTTTCTTTTGTACAACAAACACATAAAAGCGGTATGTGGCACTTTTAGAACCACAGAAAAAGAATTAGATACTTCTTCTAAACAAAAAAAGCTGCCCATTGGTTATGGACAGCTTCGTTTATTGTAAAAATAAGATATATTTTAAGCGTTTTGCTTTGCTTTTTTAGCGTCGCGCTTTTCTTTCAGAAATTCAAGAAGCGATCCCCCTACCCAATAAGGTATCACAAAAGTCAATAGAAATATCATTAACCAAAAACCGATGGTTAAAATGGTTAAGAAAGCTATAAACCCTAAGTATTGGCCAAAATCGAACATGATAATTTTAATTTTTAAATAACGCTACAAATATATCAAAATCTTACTTGTATATGCAATATCCGACGAAAATATTTTATGATATTTTTAATGAATTTAGCCCTAGAGCAGCCAAATCACTCCAAAAAATCCCCTCGCATTAATTTTCTATTAGCAAAACCTCTAAAGACCGCCTTTTTAGTCTACTTTAAATTGTTTAAGATAAAATCTAAGGTCTCATTTTTGTTCATGTTTTTCTTATAGGCAATATTGCCATGAGCAGGCTGCAGAACCAATCCCAATTCTTTCATTCTCAACATAGTGCTTTCGTATTCCAAACTCACTTTCCCCGTCAGCAAAGTATCCATCGATAGCCCGCTTTTATAACGTTTATGTATTTTCCTTAGACCACTTAAATACAGACGGTCTTTGGTAAAGCCTCCTCCCCTATGCGCTCTTAAAGTAATCGTAAAGGCATCGTCCCGATTGAGCTTATATTTACTGTGAATCATATCGAAGGTGTCTGCAAAGCTATACCCCTTAATAAGGCTATCGGAAGCCAATACCCTATACGCCAACTCTTTTAATCGTTTTAAGGTAAGGGCGCCGCTCATATACTCGCTAAATACCGCCAAGCCTTCCTGAGTCTCCACATTTCTGGGCAGTCCGTTAGAAAAAACTTTTAGCGGTTGTAGCATGGCATTATAGGTGGTAACCAAGTGTACTCCTATTTCGTGATTCGCCAAAGTAAGCAACTGGTTTTTACTGAATACAGCATTCTTTTTGATCAAAAGCGACTGCGAACTATTTTGAACCATGGCATCGGCAGCGATACTGGTAGAATAGGCAATATTCAAGGGGAAATTATACTGTTCGACAAAATTTTCAAAAAACAACCTTGCATCTTCCGGAGAATACTTTTTTTCCATATCCTCGGAAAGCGGCTCATCGCTAAAATGAAGAATAAATTTAGCATTCTGTACATCCTTTTTTGTGGGGGTTCCATAGGTACTCAAGGAGTTGTAAAAAAACTTCTTTCCTTGACCAATAGTTTCTATGCATTGAATCATATTAGCATAGAAGTAAATAACGTCTTGGTAAAAATCTCGAATCTGCTCATCCTTGATACGATCAATCTGTTGTGAAAAAAATAGCTGATGTAATTTATAGGGATCAAATTGTAGTTTCCGATATTTAAAAACAGGGGATTCCACATATTTAGAAGCAAAAAAGCGCTGTTTCTCCGTTTCTATATTTAATGGATTTACATAACTTATCAGTTCTATTTTCTTTACTAATTGGTCTAAATTTGCATCAATTTTAAACAATTGCGGGTATTGTAACCGCTTTTCCTTTAGCACTTCTTCTTTACTCATTTTTAAATATATCCTTAATTAGCCTATTCTAGGCCAGTATTAATCAAAACATTCAATTCTATGGCAATTTTAGCTTCTTTTGTTGCCACTATTGCCTTAGTGGCCTGACAACTATCTTATTCCATACTGCACCTCTTTATCGATGATATCATTAAAAAGGCAGAAGGCGTTGGTCTTTTGCGATATACCACTTTCTACCCCAGAAGCACTATTTACAACAACACCGTTGACTAGCATGATCAGTATCGATACTCCAAAAATTATCGGAAAAGGAAAACTACCAAGCTTCAGCGTGCTGATACCGGGAACAGCTGCTACTTGTTGTATTGGGTACATTAAAATTAAATGGGCCGAAAGTAACCAGGACAGCTTAAAAAAAATAGATTCGAATAAATAGATCCGCCTTTCAATAAGCGCTATGCTTCTAGATACTTCCAGAAACAAAAATCTAAAAAGAAGCCCTATAAACATCTAATAGGGAAAGGAGGGGTTTTCATAACTTCAAAAAAGAAAGCGCTAATTTATAAGAACAATCCTTTGAAATTACAAACCCCCGAAAAATATTTTATATGTTTCGGGGGTTTAAAAAATAAGATTTAATTATACTGCTTTTTTATAGGTATCATCCCAGTTTTTCACTTTTGGCTTTCCTAATTTACCAACAGATTTGCCTACGATCATAGAAACGGCCGCATCTCCTGTAACGTTCACAACGGTACGACACATATCCAAGGGGCGATCGACCGCAAAAATCAATGCTAATCCGGCTTCAGGAATCCCAGCTTGTGCCAAAACAATCACTAGCATCACCATTCCTGCTCCAGGAACTGCAGCACTCCCAATAGAGGCCAAGGTAGCTGTTACTATGATCCCCAATTGGGTTGCAAAACTTAAATCCATACCAAAAGCCTGGGCGATAAAAACTGCTGCAACTGCCTGGTATAGGCTCGTACCGTCCATATTGATAGTTGCCCCGATAGGAAGTACAAAACTTGCCACTTCTTCTTCAACCCCAAGGTGTTCTTCTACCCGTTCCATAGTCACTGGCAAGGTAGCGGCGCTAGAACTAGTTGAGAAGGCCAAGAGCTGAGCAGGGGAAATCCCCTTTAAAAAGAAGGAAGGACTTCGCTTTGTAAACACCCATACAAGCAGCACATATGCCGTAATCATAAGGGTCAGCCCTAGCACTACACATAAGGCATACCATGCCAAGGCCTTAAACAGATCTAAGCTGGGCGATTCTACTATTAACGCTGCCAACAAGGCAAACACCCCATAAGGGGCCGCTAACATGATAAGATCGATCAGTTTTAGGATTACCTCGTTAAAACCGTCAAAGAATTTCTTAACAGGACTCGCCTGTTCTTCGGGTATCAAAATCAATCCAACGCCAAAAAAGATAGCAAAAAAGATTACCTGCAACATATTGCCATTATCGCTGGCAGCGCTGAAGATATTACTGGGCACCAAATCTTCCAAAGCCTGTAAGGGTCCCGATTCCTTTTGCTTATTGGCCTGTGCAATTTTTGAATCTGCATCTCCTTTATAGTTTTCAACAAGCTCGGTTCTAGTCTCTTCACTTATCGAATTCCCCGGCTTTATAAGGTTCACAAGGGTCAACCCTATAGATACCGCTATAACCGTAGTAAGAATATAGATCCCTATGGTCCTCCCCCCCATTTTAGAGAGTTTGGAAATATCCTTTAAATCGGAGACTCCTTTTATCAGTGAGCCTAGAATTAATGGAACCGCAATTAACTTTAAGGAATTGATGAAGATATTACCGAATGGCTTAACCCAATCCGAAACGACCTTAGGTCCCCATTCAAATTGAATCATCAGCAGTGCAAAAAGCACACCGCCAACCATTCCCAATAAAATTCGCCAATGCAATTCCAGTTTTTTCATAAAAATTATTTTTGAGCTGGTAAGATACTATTTTGCAGCACAAAGCTCCAAGAAAGCCTCTTTTAAAATTTAATCGTCCTATTTAACAAAGTATAATCTGCCATCACCAATGCAGCCATTGCTTCTACAATGGGCACTGCCCTTGGAACCACACATGGGTCGTGTCTTCCTTTTCCTTGAGTGGCAACTTTATTCCCTTCTTTATCTATAGTATCGTATGCTTGTATAACTGTGGCCACAGGCTTAAAGGCTACATTGAAGTAAATATCCATACCATTGCTTATACCGCCCTGTATACCTCCGCTATAGTTGGTTTTGGTAGTCCCATCGGTATTAAACTGGTCATTATGTGCGCTACCTTTCATTTTTACCCCTTCAAAACCGCTACCATATTCAAAGCCCTTCACGGCATTTATAGACAACATGGCCTTTCCCAGTTCTGCATGGAGCTTATCGAATACAGGTTCTCCAAGACCTATTGGGACATTTTGGATCACACAGGTAATGACACCACCTATAGTATCGCCTTCTTTTTTTATTTTTTTGATATACTCCTCCATTTTGGCGGCAGTCTCTTGATCTGGACAACGTACAGGATTAGCCTCTATCAGGGAGAAATCTAATTCCGTATAATTTTTATCCAATTGCAGTTCCCCTACTTGAGAAACAAAGGCGTTTATTTTCATATCGCCCAAAAACTGTTTCGCTATAGCACCGGCCACCACCCTACTGGCGGTTTCACGTGCCGAACTTCGTCCTCCTCCACGATAATCTCTAAAGCCATACTTCTGATCGTACACATAATCGGCATGAGAAGGTCTGTAAGAATCCTTGATATGCGAGTAATCATGTGATTTCTGATTAGTATTGTGAATAGCAAAACCAATGGGGGTCCCCGTTGTTTTCCCTTCAAAAATCCCGGAATAAAATTCTACCGTATCGGGTTCTTTTCGCTGGGTTACAATGGCCGACTGACCTGGTTTACGTCTCTCCAAATCATTTTGAATTGCTTCTAAGTCCAAGCTAATTCCTGCCGGACATCCGTCCAACACCCCTCCTATTGCCACACCGTGCGATTCGCCAAAAGTGGTCACTTTAAAAAGGTTCCCAAAAGTATTTCCTGCCATTATTGTAATTATGTTATTGGTAATATATGAGCTCACTGCCCATCTCATGCGCTAAGCGACCCAAAGGTAAATTTTAAAAAAGAAATACAAAAATTAAGCCTTTCTTATTGTACCTAAAATTTATAAATGACACAAATTAATGGAAACTTAACGTATTCCTGTTTTTAACTTATCACTGCCTTCACCTTCACTTTACACAGAACTCCTTAGTTTGTGTAAATACTTCTACTATTGAAAAAGAGACAGATAGAATTAGCGGTCATTTCAGATGTTCACCTAGGCACTTATGGTTGCCATGCCGACGAATTATTAACCTATTTAAGCAGTATAAACCCTAAGACATTAATCCTAAACGGGGATATCATAGATATGTGGCAGTTTAGCAAACATTACTTCCCGGCCTCCCATTTAAGGGTTTTAAGAAAAATTATAGGCATGGCCGCCAATGGCACCGAGGTGTACTATATCACCGGGAACCACGATGAAATGATGCGTAAGTTTAGCGGCGCCTCTTTGGGCAATATACACATCAGGGACAAGTTAATTTTGGATCTTGACGGAAAAAAGGCATGGTTTTTTCACGGTGACGTATTTGATATTTCTATTCAAAATGCGAAATGGTTGGCAAAAATAGGTGCCTATGGATACGATATGCTTATTGTTCTAAACAAACTAATCAATTGGGGCCTTCTTAAAATGGGTAAAGAGAAATACTCCTTGTCCAAAAAAATAAAGAACAACGTAAAAGGAGCCGTGAAATTTGTCAAGAATTTTGAGGATACCGCTAAGGAACTGGCCATAGCCAATGAGCACGACTATGTTGTTTGTGGTCATATTCACCATCCGAAAAAGGAAATATTCGAAAATGAAAAAGGCAGATGTACTTATTTAAATTCTGGCGATTGGGTAGAAAACCTGACGGCCTTGGAATACACCTTTAAGCGCTGGAAAATATACCGCTACAACGCCGACAAACTATCGCCTTTCTTTGTAGACGAAGCATTAAAGGCCATGGATATTCACGAATTGATCGCTACTATTACCACCAATATCCCCAAGGACAAAAAAAACAAGAAAGCAAAGAAAGTAAAGAAGGCAGCTAAAAAAGAAAAAAAAGGCTCTCAGAACGGCAATGCCGCACTGTAGAGCCTTTACAGATGTATATTTATTACAGTAAAGCTTCCTTAAATATAGATATAGGATGCTTTGCTTTTCTTTCTGTACCATCATAAATTTGATGCCTACAGCTAGTACCGTTTGCGGCGATAATTACATCGGAGGACGTTTTGCGTACCGCAGGGAACAATTTCAGCTCTCCTACCTGCATACTTATCTCGTAATGTTCCTTTTCGTACCCAAACGACCCTGCCATACCACAGCATCCAGAGTTGATTATGGACACTTCATAATTCTTGGGTGCGTTTAATATATCAAAAGTCACCTTCTGATTGGAAATAGATTTTTGATGGCAGTGATTATGAATTTTCACGGTTTTCTTTTCCGCAGTAAACAAGTCTGCCGTCAACACCCCATTGGCAATTTCTTTGGCCAAAAACTCTTCTATCAAAAAAGAATTATTTGCAATGGCTTCCATCTCTTTTTTATCAAATCCAAAGCGCTTGTATTCATCTCTAAAAGTAAGGACCGCAGAAGGCTCTAGTCCTAATACAGGCAAGCCTTTTTCAGAAAACTCCCGTAGCTTCTCCATATTTTTCACGGCCAATTTTTTGGCTTGTTTTAAAAAACCTTTGGAGATATAGGTACGTCCGCTTTCGGCATAAAAAAGCGTTACCTCGTACCCTAAACGCCCCAACACCTCAATAGCATCGCGCCCCAACTCTACATCTAAATAGTTTGTAAACTCATCTATATACAACACTACCTTGGAGAGGGATACATTATTCTGATTTTTAACAGTTTTAAGATGACTGTCAAAATCAAAGCTTGAGACTTTAGGCAAGCTTCTTTGCGGGGCTACCCCTACCGATTTTTTAAGCAGACCGCCTAATAGTTTTGATTCATACACGCTATTGGTAAGTCCGGCCACCTTACTCCCTAATTTATTTAAAGCTGTGTTGTAAGCAAATAGTTTTGCCCTTAAAGGGTAGCCGTTTTCTTCTTGGTACTGATAGAGAAATTCAGCTTTTAAGGTAGCGATATCCACATTACTGGGACATTCACTAGAACATGCTTTACAGCTTAAACACAGGTCAAAAACTTCTTTGAGCTCTTTGTTGTCGAACCGATTCGTTTTTTCGGTACTCGTTAAAAACTCACGCAAGGTATTAGCCCTTCCTCTGGTAGTATCCTTTTCGTTTTTTGTAGCGTGATAACTAGGACACATAGCCCCGGACATATGATGGGTCTTTCTGCAATCGCCACTTCCGTTACATTTTTCGGCGGCTTTTAAAATACCTTCGCTATCCGAAAAATCGAGCAATGTTTCTATTTCCGGTTCTTTTCTATCAACTTCGTACCGCAAGGACTCGTCCATGGGGTAAGCCTCTACAATTTTACCTGGGTTAAAAATATTAGTAGGGTCAAAATAGGTTTTAACCCTTTTTAGCAGCTCGTAGTTTTTATCGCCTATCATTAAAGGTATAAACTCTGCTCTTACAATCCCATCACCATGTTCCCCACTAAAAGAGCCGTTGTATTTTTTGGTAAGCTTGGCAACATCTGTTGTAATAGCCCTAAACAAGGCTACATCCTCGGATTTTTTCAGGTTTAGGATAGGCCTTAAATGTAATTCTCCCGCACCGGCATGAGCGTAATAAACAGCTTCTTGCTCATAATCCTTCATGATCTGGGAAAATTCACCGATAAAATCTTTTAAATCTTCTAGAGCAACGGCAGTATCTTCAATACAGGCAACGGCCTTACGGTCGCCAACAATATTCCCTAACAGCCCTAGGCCTGCTTTTCTTAGTTCTATCGCCTTGTTAATATCTCCCCCTTTTAAAACAGGACTAGCATAGCTTAGCCCAGAAGCCATTATAGTTTGTAAAAGCTGCTCCAACTGTAGTTCTAAATCTTCTTCGGTATTCGATTTCACCTCTAACATCAACAATGCTGCCGGATCGCCCTCTACGAAGAATCGGTTTTCCAATTGGGTCCGGTTATTTTTGGTACAATCCAAAATCACCTTATCCATCATTTCACAGGTATGCAGGGTGTTAACCATCAAGGGCGCCACATCGCTTAAACAATCCTCCAAAGTTTTATAGTGGGTAACCACCATTGCGGACAAACTAGGCGGAATATCATCGAGCTGCAGAACAATTTCCGTAGTAAACGCCAAGGTCCCTTCACTTCCACTTAATAACTTACACAGGTTTATACCTTCGTCCTCTTGCCCAAACACATTGTTTTTAAGAAGTTCATCAACGGCATACCCAGTATTCCGCCTATGGATTTCAGGCTTGGGAAACTCCCTAATAATCTCTTCTTTTATTTCATTGTTAGACAACTCCCTATGAAGGTTATTGTAAATTTCCCCTTCAAGATTCTCAAGGGACATTTTTCCCAAAAATTCATTTAGGGACAGGGTTTTAAATTCGGCCCTACTCCCATCGGATAGATAAGTTTTTAAAGACACTACCTTGTCTCGGGTAACACCGTACTGAATAGAGGTAGTCCCAGAAGAATTATTCCCTACCATTCCGCCTATCATACAGCGGTTAGAAGTAGAGGTATTAGGTCCAAAAAACAAGTTATAAGGTGCTAAAAACAAATTCAGCTCATCGCGAATAACACCTGGTTGTACAGTGACTTGTTTTTTATCGGTATCAACGGAGATTATTTTGGTAAAATACTTGGAAACATCTACCACAATTCCATCTCCCACACACTGACCAGCCAAGGAAGTTCCTGCGGTTCTTGGAATTATTCCAATGTTGTTTTCTTTTGCAAAAAGAATTATTTCTTCAATATCCTTATCAACTTTTGGATAGGCTACGGCCATGGGTAGTTTTCTGTACACAGAAGCATCGGTCGCATATAATGTAGTTGTTAATTTATCTACAAACAACTCCCCTTCCAATCGTTCTTTTAATTTATTTAGCATATTTTTATCCACCTAAAACAATTAGGCCACTAAATTAAGTTTTTATTGTTTTAACGAAACCATGAAGTTTCCTTTTTTAAATAATTAATAAATAGAACCCCTTATGTTATGAAAATCCTGAAATTATTTGCTTTATTGCTGTGTTGTTCTTGGTATTCTGGAAATGCCCAAGAAATTTCCGACCATGCGCTTGGATTGCGTCTGGGAGATAGCGATGGTTTTGGAGCTGAGATTTCCTATCAAAAATCGCTCTTTGAATTCAACCGTTTAGAGGCCAATTTAGGGTGGCGCGATAGTCGTTATTTTGATGCCTTTAAGGTTTCGGCCCTCTACCAATGGATTTTCCCGATAGAAAACAACTTTAACTGGTACTATGGTGCTGGTGCAGGTCTGGGCAATGTTGACTTTGCTCCTGTCCCCGGCAGCGAACCCGGTAATACAAGGACACCAGACGGCGGTCTGTTTGTTTTTGCAGCAGGAGATATTGGGGTCGAATATTCATTTGACATCCCTTTATTGCTTTCTATAGATTTTAGACCGGAAATTGGATTGGTAGGATATAAAAACTTCTCCGACAATTTTGATTTCGATATCGCCTTGGGGATCCGCTATAAGTTTTAATAAATTCTGCCAGTTGCGCAGTAACTCAGAAGCCATTCCCGGTAGAACCTTATTTTTTTATTTAACATATATAAGTACATTTGCACAATTTAAAAAATTAAAAATGAAAAAAATTATATTATCCCTTGCTGTTATTGTTGGAATAGTAGCCTGCGACAACAAACCAGAAGGATTTGTTATTAACGGAACGCTATCTGGCAATGTAGAGGATGGAACAAAAGTTTTTATTCGTAAGATCAATGAAAACAATCAGCCGTACGATATAGATACCACCATGGTCCAAAATGGAAAGTTTAGCATAAGCGGACCTGTAGATGCGCCAGATCTAGTATACCTTTTTGTAGGAGATATCCAAGGATACAGCCCTATCGTTATTGAAAAAGGCACCATTGAATTTACTGCCCAAAAAGACAGTTTAAATTTTGCCAAAATAGAAGGAACTCCACAAAACAAAATATTCGAGAAGTATATTAAACATTCTCGTGAGTTATCGGACAAGGCCATGTCTATCCAAGGCGATTTGCAAAAAGCTACCATGGAAGGCAAAGAGGCTACCGTAAATTCTTTGCGTGATGAGTTTGCAGAATTACAGGAAGAATACAAAAACTTTGAGCTTAATTTTATCAAGGAAAACCCTGAAGGTCTTATTACCGCTTTGTTAATAGACAAAGGTGTGAACACTAAAATAATAACCACTGAAGAAGCTCAGCAAATGTACGATGCTTTAACTGCCGAAATAAAGGCAACCGAAGCAGCTAAGAAAATTCAAAAAAGCCTTGATATTGTCAGGGACCGTGAAGCTAAAGGAAAAAGCACTGAAATTGGTGCAGTAGCCCCAGATTTTTCAGGACCAACACCAGATGGTGGAGAGTTGTCTTTAAAAGAGGCTATGGGGAAAGTTACCATCATAGATTTCTGGGCAGCTTGGTGCAAGCCGTGTAGAGTAGAAAACCCGAATGTGGTAAATATCTACAACAAATACCACAGTAAAGGTCTAAATATTATTGGTGTTTCTTTAGACAGAAAGGCCGAGGATTGGAAAAAAGCCATTGCTGATGACAAACTTACTTGGAACCATATTTCCAGCTTGGACTATTTTGATGATGCCATCGCTCGCCTATATAATATTGACGCAATTCCTGCGACCTTTATCTTGGACGAAAACGGTGTTATTATAGCAAAAAACCTAAGAGGACCTGCATTAGAGGCTAAAATAGCCGAGCTTTTACAGTAAAAAAAACTGTTCCTAATTATTCCTAAGAAGGCTCATAACCATTTTGTTATGAGTCTTTTTTTTTGCATTTATTTTTATAAAAAAGACCATTCCCCGCACCCCTTTTACGATGCAACAACCTATAGATCCCCTACGATATTACTAAAACAGCCCCTAAAAAAGACACCCTATTAATACCGCTCAGCAGATGAATTTAAAAACTATGAGAAGCGGTCGCTGTTATTCTAAATACCTTATGGCCCATGATAAGAACAATAATTTGGGCGTTCCCCTAACGGGGCGGGCTCTTCGCTATATCCCTTGCCCTGCTGCAGGGATGCCGCTGCGATCCCTAACGCAAAAATAATACAACAGTAAACCGTATATTTTTAATGCTTAAAGCATCGTTTTCTTAAGTTTTACTACCAAGAACCTAATCCCTAGGAATCTACCTAAAAACATATATAGTAAAAAGGGAAAAATTCATCACAATGGGCCTTCTAGACACTGATAGCTATACTTTATTTTTTACTGGTGTAAGAAACTATCAAAAGCACTGGTAATACTGCCTCAGGAAAACCTATCTTAATTTCTTTTTTGTAAGTAAGAATAATACTATATAATTTCCTATATTGTAACATAGATACAGTTTTCTAGCAAGAAAAGACACAATGTCAGCCGTTGAATGTATTTAATTGACAAAAGACTTCTACCTAAATTTCAATTTAAAATCGAACTTTAATGAGAACAACACTTTTGAGTCTATTCATTTTATGCTCCCTGACAGCTTGTAAAACAAGTAATGACCAGCGTATCCGATCTGAATCTAGCACAATTCGCGAGGTTGTAAAGGCAGATGTCAATACTTCCTCTGATCCGTCTAAGAATCAATCTGTTTTATCGTCTGTAGCTCTTCATGACAATGACAGTGAGGTAAGGAAGTTCGCCGTAGAGAAACTCAGTTTACAATCAACCTTATCGAGCGTAGCCCTTCATGACGAAGACAGTGAAGTAAGGAAAATGGCCGTAAAGAAAATCAGCTCACAATCTACCTTATCAAGTGTAGCACTTCATGATAAAGACAGTGAAGTAAGGAAGTTGGCCGTAGAAAAACTTAGCATTCAATCGACGCTGTCCTCCGTAGCCCTTCATGACAATGACATTGAGGTCAGGAAGTTGGCCGTAAAAAAACTCAGTCTACAATCTACCTTATCGAGCGTAGCCCTTCATGACGAAGACAGCGGAGTAAGGAAGCTGGCCGTGGAAAAACTTAGCATTCAATCATCGCTGTCCTCCGTAGCCCTTCATGATGAAGACTGTGGAGTAAGGAAGCTGGCCGTGGAAAAACTTACCATTCAATCGACGCTGTCTTCCGTAGCACTACATGACAAGGACAGCGAGATAAGAAAATTGGCTTTGCAACGGTTGAATTAGACCCCTAAACTAATTATCTTCTTAAATGAATTTGCCAAAAAGCACCGCCGTTAATACCAATAAACGTACTTTTTTATGAAAACAATACTATACATCGTAGTGTTTGTACTGTCTCAATCTTTATTCGGTCAAGTTGTTTACCAACCAACATTTATAGATCAATGTACCAATAAACCTATAAAAGAAGTCATGTGGATGATATCAGATTCTACTCAAATTTATGGTAATGAGTATTTGGGGATGGATTATGCAAAGCTGCCAAGATTAGGCAATTACGAATTGAATTGCACTAGTATTTCCGATACTCCAATGAAGATAAGGATAGCTCATAATGAAACTGTTAAGGATACATTTTTCTTAAAACGACTCCTGACTGTTATACAATTAAACCATGATAAAACTTATAGCGATACACCGCCCAAATATTATGTTTGTAATGCAGACAGTTTGGCCAATGGAACCGTTATTGATTTTTACAGCAATGGAAAAATAAGAGACAAAGGCATCTTTGAAAAAGGGAAACTGATAGATACTCTTTACACATATCACAGAAATGGAAAACTTTCTAAGCTTACTATACCCCATAAAAAGGGGTATAAAACCATCCATTATCCTGCTGAAAGCCTAAAAAGATAAAAATCGAAAAAAAATAAACCTACCAAACAAATCTGGTAGGTCTATATATAAATCCATTATGAAAAGCTTACAAAGAAGGGTACTCGTAAAGCACTCCTATATAATTAAATCACGATATCGGTCTTAACCGACTGTTTTAAATTTTCCCTAGTTTTCCTAAAACAAATAAGATAATGATCGGAATTGCCAATAATAGCACCATCCAGGTATCTGTAAGTAACAGTTCCGGTTTAAATAATAAGGTCGTCAAATATCCACCGATTGCTCCACCAAAATGGGCCGTATGCCCTATATTCCCCAATCTGCTTTTCATTCCATAGATAGAATAGAACAAATACAAAATTCCCAGCACATAAGCTGGCAACGGAATTGGTATAAACATAATCCCCAAACGCATATCGGGCTGCAACAGGATAGCGGCATACAAAATTCCCGTCACGGCCCCACTGGCACCTACAGCACTGTAAAAAGGTTCTTTTTTATGAAAAAACAAGGCCAAAATACTTCCGGCGACCAGGCTGATAAAATATATGATCCCAAATTTAGCCGGCCCCAACCAACCAATCACCACATCGGCGAAAAAATATAAGGTAAACATATTAAAGAAAAGGTGGGAAAGATCTACATGCAGAAACCCAGAAGTTATCATTCTGTCTTTTTGCCCAGCTTGTATCGCCCCAACTCCGAATTTATAACGTTCAAAAAATGATTGATCCTTGAACCCCTTAAAGGATGCCAGGACATTGGCGGCCATAATAGCCATTGTTGCCAAATGTATATTATTCATGTATAAAACAATTAATTTTGGTTCCAAATATAGTTATATTTGCCCTAATTTAAATTTCATGCAGCTTTTAGTATATCTTTTGGCCTACCCTTTTTTATGGCTTATTTCCATATTGCCTTTTAGGTTGTTTTACCTCTTTTCCGACTTTATATATGTGTTGGTTTTTCATGTTGTCGGCTACCGTAAGGAAGTCGTTTACAACAATTTAAAACTTGTATTTCCCAAAAAAACCGAAGAAGAAATCCTTAAGATCCGGAAAGGTTTTTACCATCATATGTGCGACACTTTCCTAGAAATGGTAAAGACAATGTCGCTTTCTAAAAAAGAAGCTTTTAGGCGTTTTAAAATAACCAATATTGAGGTCTTACAGGATATTTCAAAAAACAAAAGCGTCCTTGTAGTTTGCTCGCACTATGCCAATTGGGAGTGGTTAATTAGTACTAATAACCATGTAGATGCCAAGGGATATGGAGTATATCAAAAAGTAGGCAATAAACATTTCGATCGCTTGATAAAAAAAATTCGGGCCAAATGGAATACGGAGCTAATTTCGCAAAGAGAAACCGTAAAAACAGTCGTCGGAAATGCCAGAAACGGAGTTTTAGCTGTGTACGGAATGGTAAGCGACCAGTCTCCTAGGGTGACAAAAAACCAATATTGGCGAGAATTCATGGGGGTTAAGGTTCCGGTTTTCAACGGGCCTGAAAATTTAGCCAAAAAATTAGACCTAGCCGTTTTATTCATGAAGGTAAGCAAAGTAAAAAGAGGGTATTACTCTGCTGAAATCATTCCTATCACCCTTTCTGGAAAAGATACCGAGAAAAATGAAATTACGGACGAGTTTTTCAGACTCACCGAAAATCAAATTAAGGAAAGACCAGAACATTACCTTTGGTCGCATAGACGTTGGAAGCATAGGGATAAAGTTCCGAAGGAGTACCAATAGGCCCTCCTAAACTACTACCCTCTAAATTCTACTGGCTTAAAACTCCGCAGCACCAGCCCTTTCCTTTGCTAGTGGGGTAAAACTATTATGGCTTCATTTAAATTCGCATTTCATATGCTACATCAGGATTTTAACCTTATCCTTTGATCTTAATTGCACACAGTAATAACAAGTTTCTACCAAATCGACTTCTTTTTAAAGCAAATAACTTACTTCCAAGAAAAAATATGCTTTGTCTTGAATAGCCCCTATAGCTGCCCTTTTGTATAAAAGTTTAGGAATTCTATTGGTCTATCAATTTCCTAAACTGAATATCAATAGACTAGAAAAATTCGGTTAAATACATCGCTAAATTTTGCAGTTTTACAATTTAAATATACCTTCAAAGCTGTAACATTAAAAACAGCTATCAGGCCCATGGATATTTTGCAAACCTTATATAACGAAATCATTGGATTTCTTGGAGTTTCACAGGTATGGGAGATATTAAAAACCGGAAACTACAGTAGTTTTACCACCTATGATGGTATAGTAGCCTTAATATACCCCATAATTCCTTTGCTGATTCTCCTTGAATTTATACTAGGGTTAGTCTACAAGAAACCACAAACCAAGGTATATAAAGTCAATTTCCTTATCTATATCTTTAATAGATTCATTGGAAGGTTCATTGCAATTGCCATGGTTGTATTAATCATAGGAGCATTGCAATCCTATGCCTTGTTTCAAACCAAAATGACGTGGTATTGGTTTATTTACGGCTATATCATTTGGGAGTTTGGGCATTTTATCTACCATTACTTAGGTCATAAAGTGCGATTATTCTGGTGTTTGCATTCTACCCACCATGCCCCCGAGGAAATGAATCTTTCGGTAACCCATGCACATTTTTTTCTGGAAGCTCCTTATGCGGATACGATAAGAACAACGGTTTGTATTTTATTGGGAGTAGATCCTGCCCTGCTTTTTTTAATTATGTTTATTGATGGTACTTACGGAGCATTTATCCATGTGGGAGAGAATTTGATGAAAAATGGCCGAATGGGTTTTCTGAACAAAATAATCTTAACCCCATCGCACCATAGGGTACATCATGCTAAAAACCCACTATATATGGATACCAACTTTTGTAATTTATTAAATATATGGGATAAGCTTTTCGGCACCTATCAAAATGAGGAAGCAGATATTGCGATTGAATATGGTATCACCCGAGAAATAAATTCTGGCAATTTCTTGGATGTTTATTTCGGTGAATTTGTAGCCTTGTTCAAGGACATCGCAAGGGCACCTGGCTTAAAAAACAAGCTTTTGTATACCGTAATGCCTCCCGGATGGAGCCATACGGGAGAACATCAAACGGCAAAAATTGTACGGAACGCGCATTTACAACAAAATGTTCCTTCACAAAAAAAGGTGGCTAAGGTGTAAACACCAAAGTGGCCATAATAATACAATGATCGGTAGCATAGTTTTCACATAGCACCTCATACTCTATAACCTCCCATTTTTGGGGCATATTCACTAAAATATGGTCAATACAAACCGATGGGTTTTCTGAAGGCCAAGTCGGCTTAAAAGCTTCCGGATGTACTGTTTTCGTATATTCCTTCTGTAAAATCCTCATAGGCTCACTGTCGGTTTCTGCATTTAAATCGCCCACAATAAGGGTTGGCAAAGGGGAGTCCTTAAAGGTATCTACCAGGGCTTTTGCTTGCATCACTCTATCCGTATCATCTTTTAAATGATCTAAATGTGTTGCCACAAATTGGATGGTATTTCCTTGTTGGGTCTTTACCCTAGTTACCAAGGCTGCCCGTGGCTCTGAAGTAGGCAAATGCGGCAATGCTACATTTTCACTACTAATAAAGCTATATTGGGACAAAACCCCTTCCCCGTATTCACCGCCATCATAATACATGGCCCGGCCAAAAAGGGATGCCATTTTTGTCCTATATCCAAGCTCTGTTGGCAAATCGTATTCTTTGGCCCTTTTGGTTTTAAAATCTACCTCCTGCATGGCCACTAAATGGGGCTTATAATGGTTAATGACCCCGGCAAGGGTATCTAGGTTAAAATCGTTTTTTGTGGTGGCCCCATGTAAGATATTAAAGCTCATCACCCTCAAGGTATCGGCTTGGGCACTGCTGTAAAGAGACAGGCTAGCGACAAAAACAAAAAGAGATATTTTTAAATTGGTCAGATTCATATGTTGATTTTATTGTTTTTTAAAGATCATATGTAATGGGAATAACCAAAGTCATATTGTCGACAAGTTTTCGGTCATGCCCATTTCATAACTTATAAAAAAATAGGGCCGGCAGTATAAAACCCCGACCCTTAGCTAAACTTTATGTATGTTAGATTCCTGCTACCGTTTTTATTTCGGCGATAATCCTATCGGCCAAAGCATCGGCATCGGCCTGACTCTTGGCCTCGGTATAAATCCTGATAATAGGTTCGGTATTGGATTTTCTCAAATGCACCCAATTCTCTGGAAAATCAATTTTCACCCCATCAATGGTAGAAATTTCTTCATCCTTATATTTTCCGGCCATGGCGGTTAAAATACCATCGACATCCAATCCTGGGGTTAATTCAATTTTCTTTTTGCTCATAAAGTAACTAGGATAGTTAGCTCTTAGCTCGCTAACCGTACCTCCTCTTTCTGCCATCAGCATTAAGAACAAGGCTGTCCCTACAAGCGAATCCCTACCGTAATGGCTTTCTGGGTAAATGATCCCTCCATTACCTTCACCGCCTATAATGGCATTATTGGCTTTCATCTTGGCTACAACATTTACTTCTCCTACTGCCGAAGCCTCATAAGAACCTCCGTGTTTTAAGGTAATATCCCTTAGCGCTCTTGAAGAAGAAAGGTTAGACACGGTATTTCCTTTAGTTTTTCCTAAAACATAATCGGCACAAGCAACCAAAGTATACTCTTCCCCGAACATTTCTCCTTCATTGGTTATAAAGGCCAAACGGTCTACATCCGGATCTACAACAATTCCAAAATCGGCTTTTTCTTTTACTACCAGCTCACAAATATCGCCTAGGTGTTCTTTTAAAGGTTCTGGGTTATGCGGAAAATGTCCGGTAGGGTCACAATAAAGTTCCACTACCTCAACGCCTAGTTCTTTAAGCAGTTTTGGAATGGCAATCCCTCCGGTAGAGTTGACGCCGTCGACAACCACCTTAAATTTGGCAGCTTTAATAACTTCTGCATCCACCAATGGCAGGTCTAACACTTCATCGATATGGATATCTATATAAGAATCATTTCTGGTGATACTCCCTAAATCGTCTACCTCAGAAAAAACAAAGGCTTCCTGTTCTGCTATTGCCAAAATTTTAGCTCCTTGTGCGGCATCTAAAAACTCGCCTTTCTCGTTTAACAATTTTAAGGCATTCCACTGTTTTGGGTTATGGCTTGCAGTAAGAATGATCCCACCATCGGCCTTTTCTAAGGGAACGGCAATCTCTACGGTAGGAGTAGTAGAAAGGTCTAGATCTACAATATCTATTCCAAGACCTACAAGGGTAGATACCACAAGGTTTTGTATCATTTCTCCAGATAAACGAGCATCCCTACCGATCACGACGGTTAATTTTTCTTTATTGGAATACTCCTTTAGCCAAATTCCGTACGCGGCTGCAAATTTTACCGCATCAATAGGAGTTAAGTTGTCTCCTGGCTGCCCGCCAATGGTTCCTCGAATACCTGAAATAGATTTTATTAAAGTCATAGTGTATGTTAATGTTTTTTTACAAATATAAGAGATAGGCTTAAAACCTAGCCTCTTAATTCGTAAATTCGGATTTAATAACATTTCTAGCTATTTATGAATTTTTTAGCACACATTTACCTATCCTTTAATAACGATAATTTAACTATTGGAAATTTTATAGCGGATAGTATTAGAGGTAATAAATACTTGCATTTTCCGGAGGAGATACAAAAAGGGATTCTGTTACACCGTGCTATTGATAGTTTTACCGATGCCCATCCAACGTTTCGAAAAAGCACCAAACGCCTACATCCCAATTACAGTCATTATAGCGGGGTCATTGTCGATATTTATTACGATCATTTTCTTGCTAAAAACTGGTCGGCCTATTGCGATATTCCCTTGGTTGACTATACCGAAAATTTTTATTCCCTTTTAGAGAACCACTATAGCATACTTCCAGAACGGGTACAACATATGATGCCCTATATGGTTTCTGACAACTGGATCTATAATTATTCTAAACTAAAAGGTATTGCTACGGCCCTGACCAATATTAACCGACGTACGAAATACAAATCCAACATGCATTTGGCCATAGGTGACCTAGAAGAACACTACGTCGATTTTGAAGCTGAGTTCACTTCTTTTTTTGAGGAATTGATTACCTTTTCCAAACAAAAGCACCATTCCTTAAGAAATGGTAAAAGTGTATTTTAACTATTTAAGAAAACCATATATGCAGGCAAAACATTTTTTTAGCATTCTATTTATCCTTTCTTTAATTGGTTGTAAGCAAGAGACAAAGCCACTAACAGGTTTAATCACTGAAAAGGCAATGGTAGTTTCTGCCCGTGAAGAGGCCTCTAAGATCGGAACTGCCATTTTACAACAGGGAGGCAATGCCTTTGACGCCATGGTGGCCACGGAATTGGCTTTGGCCGTTGCCTATCCCTATGCAGGAAATATTGGTGGTGGTGGATTTATGGTATACCGAAAGGCCAATGGCGAGACAGGCGGATTAGATTATAGGGAAAAAGCCCCTTTGGCTGCCCATAAGGATATGTATTTAGATTCTTTGGGTCATGTAATCCCCGAAAAAAGCACCTTGGGGGCTACTGCTGTTGGAGTGCCAGGAACTGTAGCCGGAGTGATGGCCGTTCACGAAAAATTTGGTACTCTAAGTCTACAAGAAATTTTAGCCCCAGTCATTCAATTAGCCGAAAAAGGAGTGGTGGTTACCCAAAAACAAGCAGATCGATTGGCAGAATACAAGGATATTTTTATACAAGTAAACGGAGATAGTACCTTTTTTGCCAAAACCTACCACACTGGGGATACTATAAAATATCCTGCCTTGGCTTCGACCATGAGAAAAATTTCAGATCAGGGGAAGGCCGGCTTCTATCAAGGAGAGGTAGCCCAAAAACTAGCCCGTTTCATTCAGGCGAATGGCGGTTATGTTACCGAAGAAGATTTGGCCAAGTACCAGGCTAAATGGCGCGACCCTATTGAATTTGAATATAAGGAGCTTAAAATTGTATCTATGAGTCCGCCCAGTAGTGGTGGATTTACCATACATCAAATCTTTAAAATGATGGAGCCTTATGAGGTGTCCGAATTTGGACATAATTCTGCCAAAACCATTCAGTTGTTTACCGAAGCTTCCCGCAGGGCTTATGCCGATAGAAACTACTATTTAGGGGATCCTGATTATGTAGATATCCCTATGGAGGCCTTGTTAAATGAAGGCTATTTAAAGGAAAGGATGCAGGATTTCTCCTTTGAGAAGGCTACAAAATCATCTGAGGTAGCCCATGGCGAGGTCCAAATAATTGAGAGTACCGAAACCACCCACTACTCTATTGTAGACCAATATGGAAATGCAGTTTCTGCCACGACCACCATTAATGCTGGCTATGGCTCTAAATTGTATTGCGATGAACTCGGCTTTTTTCTAAATAATGAGATGGATGACTTCAGTGCCAAACCGGGTGTCCCCAATATGTTTGGATTAGTAGGTGCCGAAGCCAATAGCATTGCTCCAGAAAAACGTATGCTGAGCAGTATGACACCGACCATAGTAGAAAAAGACGGTAAATTATGGATGGTTGTCGGTACACCGGGAGGTTCTACCATCATTACGGCAGTAGCCCAAACCATATTAAACACCTATGAATTTGGCATGGGCATGCAAGCGGCTGTCAATGCTCCCCGTTTTCACCATCAATGGCTACCCGATGCCGTTGTTTTTGAGCCTAACGGATTTGCTCCTAAACTCATAGACGAACTTAAAGCAAAAGGGTACCAAATTAACGAACAAAACAATCCGATCATAGGAAAAGTCGATGCCATCCTAGTTCTGCCCAATGGTAGCTTGGAAGGAGGCGCCGACAAGCGTGGAGACGATACTGCGGTAGGATTTTAAATATGAGCTTCTAAAAAATGAGAAACAATTACCATTATCCACTAGGTGAAACCATTCATTATCTGTGAAAAAACCAAGAAAAACATATCGGATAATGGCGGGCTCCCTTTTGCTTTTTATTCTTGCCCTAGGATTATTGTTTGCCTTTTATAATGAAGAACTGCCCAAAGGGGAACAAGGCCCAAAAGCAGATGCCTTGGCAAAGAAAATGCTGACAGCAATACAGGAAGACCATTATAAAAACACTTCAATATTAGAGTGGTCTTTTGCCAGGGGGAAACATCAATATGTATGGAACAAGGAAGAAAACACAGTTAGGGTCCTATGGGACGAATATAGGGTCCATTTAAATTTAAAGCATCAAGGCAAAAGTAGGGCATATAAAAATAATAGGCTTCTCAAGATCGAGAAACAGCAAAAAATAATACAAAAAGCAACTGATTACTTTAATAACGATTCTTTTTGGTTAGTTGCTCCTTTCAAAGTTTTTGATCCTGGCACCGAACGTCGTTTGGTAACTTTAAAAGATGGCTCCCAAGGATTATTAGTGACATATACCCAAGGAGGAACGACCCCTGGGGACTCATATTTGTGGTGCTTAGGACCAGATGGCGTTCCAAAAAGCTTTAAAATGTGGGTACAAATTATTCCGCTAGGCGGATTGGAAGCTAGTTGGGAGGGTTGGAAAAAAACAGCAGCAGGAGTTCTTCTGCCTAGTTTCCACCAAATAGGCCCTATCACCATTGGTATGGGAGCGGTGAAGGCCTATTAGAAAATTTAAATCCCAGATACCATATTCCTCTTATACTTAAAGGGAAGACAGCAGCACCCATTCATAAGAGGAGTATCTCTATTGAGAAAACTAATTCCCGTGCAGTTCGCCTATAATTTGATTTAGACCCCATAAAAACCCTTATCTTAACAGGCGATCTTATAAGATCGTTCGTGCAAAAAATAAATTGCCGTCTATACCATCAAACCGCCAAAGGTCATGAAACATTTTATCCCAATGCTATTTTCGCTATTCATCCTTTTGTCCTGTAAGTCTAAAAAAAAGGAACCTCTAAAAGAGTATATCATTGCTTATAATGTCTATGTCCCGGATAGTATCCATGACGACAACTATGATGTTTTCACCATGAAAATGGATGGTAGCGACAAAAGAAACATCACCAACCATCCCGATGTTGCGTGGACCTATCTGGCACATGGCGATAAGATCTATTTTGTAAGTGATAGGGACACTACTGCCAGAGCCTTGTTTCTTTATGAAATGGATCATCATGGCCAAGAAATCAAGAAGATCTCTAATTTCCGCTTGCAAGACAGTTGGATGGGAACCAGAAAGCAGGGACAAGAACTTATTGTGGTCCCTCACCATACGGTAGATTCTTTACTTTATTTGATAAATACCAAGGGAGAGATCTTAAAGAAAATAAATCCGGGCACCCCATATTTTTCCGATCCTTCTTTCTCCCCAGACGGAGAATGGATTGCCTTTGTAGGGAGTAATAAAAAATCGAAAAAAGAAGATGGATACCAGGCAGAAATATATGTCGTAAACACCGATGGTAACGGCCTGAAAAAATTAACCAACTACCCTGCTGCCGATACTTCTGCAGAATGGTATGCCTTCAAAGCCGGACCACCGCGTTGGCATCCTACAGAAAACTTTATAAGCTTTCAAAGCAAACAACAGGGAAAATATAGTTTGTATGCAGTATCCCCGGACGGAAAGAAACAATGGAGATTAACCAATAATAGCCAAAACGAAGGATGGCACAGTTGGAGTCCTGACGGAAAATGGTTGACCATGGAGGTTTTTGACGAGAAACAAGATCAATTTCATATCGGTCTAATGAACTGGACCACCAAAGAGATGCAAGTTCTAACGGACACTAGTTTTAAATTCCAACAGGCCCCTGTATTTATGGAGGTTGATGGCAATAAAAACTAAGAAGCTATACAGCTCAACCAATTGTTTTTTCACTTTAATCTATGTACGCTATGAAAACGAAAAAAGTGTTGCTCCTACCCTTCCTGATAATATTTACGTGTCTTTTAAGTTGTAAAGAGACTCCTAAACCAACCCAAAAAATTTCTTCCATAGAAACCCCTTCGGGTACCTTATCCTTTCTATCTAACCGAGACGGGAATTTTGAAATATATACCATGACCGCCGATGGAAAGAATATAAAGAACCTTAGCAACAATAGTGCAACCGACTATGGAAACTCTTGGTCGCCCGATGGAAAACAGCTGGTATTTTATTCGGACCGCGATGGAAATAATGATATTTATATTATGAATGCCGATGGTACCGACCAAATTAATATTTCCAAACATCCTGCCAACGAATATGTACCAAGCTGGTCCCCAGATGGGCATAAACTAGTTTTCACCTCGGACAGGGACCACAAGTCCCGTGAAATCTATGTGATGAACACCGATGGTTCTAAGGTAACACGCTTGACCCATGATGAGGATTATAACGAAAGTCCTTCTTGGTCCCCCGATAGGAGCCAAATAATTTTCACCAAACAATTAAAAGATCCAAACGATCCTTCCCATGCTTCCAATGGGGAAATTTTCATCATGGACAGTGATGGCCAAAACGAAAAACGATTGACCCACAAAAAAGGATATGATTCAGGTGCTGTTTTCTCGCCCAATGGAAAAAAGATTGCTTTTTATGGCCTGAGCAAGCAAGATCAATGGGATCTCTTTTTGATGGATGCCAATGGCGACAACATTATTAATTTGACCAACGACAGCGCCGAAGATTATTCACCTTCTTGGTCACCCGACGGGAAATGGATTGCCTTCACTAGCGGACATCCCAAGCAGTACGATGTTTGGATTATACACCTCAGCACTAATAAACGATTTCGTTTGACCCAGGAGCCTACACGAAACCAAAGCCCGATTTGGCGCCCCCAATAGAACAAACAGCGATTTTCTTTGACGAATACCTTATATTTAAGCTGCCGTTTAAAAGACCGAAGAAATGGTCTCGTTGCATACGAGTTATATCCTTAGACCGCCATGAAAAGCACTCTATTACTTATTATTTTCCTTTTGCTTAGCCTTCCTTGTATGAGTCAGAAAGAAGCCTATGTTCTATATAACGCCAAAGGAAAGAAGGTTTCTTATAAAAAGATGCTCAAGACCCTGGCAAAGAAAGACATCGTTTTATTTGGAGAAATCCACAACAATCCTATTTCCCATTGGCTGCAATGGGAGGTTACCGCAGATCTCCATAAGGACCACCGACTTATTTTGGGAGCAGAAATGCTCGAGGCCGACCAACAAACGCTATTGGATGATTATTTGATCGGCCGTATTAGCGCCAAAGAACTGGAAACAAATGGCCGCTTATGGTCTAACTACCAAACAGACTATGCTCCTTTGGTCAATTTTGCCAAAGAAAAACAACTAGCCTTTATTGCCACCAATGTGCCTCGGCGGTACGCCAGGCTAGTTTTTAAAAATGGTTTTGAAGTACTGGACTCGCTTCCTACCCAAGAAAAACAGTGGATAGCTCCCTTACCGATCGCTTTTGACAGTGAGCTTCCTACTTATAAAAATATACTTAGCATGATGGGCGACCATGGTTCCCCTAAATTAGTTATGGCACAAGCCATAAAAGATGCTAGCATGGCACATTTTATATTAAAGCACTATAAAAACGACCATGTATTCATCCATTACAACGGCAATTACCATTCGGACCATTATGAAGGTATTTTATGGTATTTAAAAAAAGAAAACAACGCTTTAAAGTATGCCACTATTTCTACGGTTTCCCAGAAAGATATTACTGTTTTATTAGAAAAGAACAAGCATTTGGCCGACTTTATCATTTGTGTAGATAGCGATATGACCACTACTTATTAGGCTGTACAGTGTTATAAGTAGTACTATAGGCTTATTTTTCTGAAAGTTTGTAAAAAGTTTTTTCTTACACACGACTTACCACACACAAAACACCTTAATTTATACATTTTAAGAACATTACCTATGAAAATAATATAATTATTCAAAATAACAAGGTTGAATTTAACTTTATTTAAAGATTTTAATGTTTTTTTTCCGACAGTAAAACCATTCTTTTTACTTACAAAAGTAATTTATAATATCTTAGGATTCTATTTTCCTGATTTTTGCAATTCATACTTTTTCAACTTACCATATGCCTTTCCAATAATTGTATAAACCCCATAAAATCATGGGATATAGATGTTTTTTTCGATAAAATAAAAGCAAATACATCATTATATTAAAAAATAGTATTCCTTCTTTTTAACACAAAAATGGAGCATTAGATGTGAGTAATAGCTTCCAATTTATATAGTACTTTAGTTTGTTTTAGCGAACAAACAATCGTGCTATTTATCGGATAAATTGGTCTTTTGTCTATTAAATAAAAGAGTTAATAGACAAAAGGAATAGGTTTATCGACAAATAACCCCTAACCAATCTAAAATGAAAAAATTACTTTTTATTGCCCTTGCTTTTGTAAGCACCTCTATTTTTGGTCAAACAACTGGCAACACTGAATTAACCGTTAGCATTGCTAAAACTTGCTCTATCACCGTTGGTCAGGCAACTGTGGCTATTGCCATGAATACACCCACGCATTTTACAGGTGGCAGCGCATCAGGAAAGCTGACCGATCATCTCCAAATTTCATCTAGTGCAGCTTATACAGTTGCCGTCAAAGCTTCTGCAGCAAATTTCACGAAGGACGACTTAGCAACGGATTTGGGTGTATCGAATATTTCGGTTGTGGCAACCGATGCGGGAAATGACATTTCCACCTATCAATCAACATTGAGTACTGCCTCACCACTTACAGTTGCTGTATTATCTACCACTGATCAGAATGTCGTTACAACAACGGGCGGAGACTTAAACCGTGGATATGATGTAGACTACCAAATATCCGCAGCAAATGCCGTAAACTTTTTAGATAGAACGGGAGAACATAAAACGACTATAACCTACACCATCACCACCCCATAAAATGAGTTAAACCCATAGAATAACATTAAAAAAATACCGGCCGCTATTAACTGGGGGCCGGTATTAAAAATTTTAAAACTATACCCCAATTTTTAAATGGGTTCTTTAATCTCTTAGCCACCATAATATGGTTAAGAGAAATAAAATAAGTACACTTATAAGTTCTTGTCTAAATTAAATCCCCCAACTATTGAACACTTGTTTGTACACGAACTACCTATCCCAATTTTCTTTCTTGTTGCTACTGTGTCTTTTCCTTCCTTTAAAGGCTCAAAATACGGCAGCGGCCCAGGTTAATATAACTTTAGCCCCTATCTTGTCCTTAGAAATATCCCAAGCTACGGTGAATATCGACATGTCTTTACCATCGCAATTTACACAGGGCAGTAGCTCTTCATTGCAAACTGATCATATAAAAGTTAGCACAACCTCGGCCTATACTATAAGTGTGAATACATCAACTGCAAATTTTGAGTTAACTGGCAGTAGCACTACCCTAGCCGTAAATACTGTTCAACTAGAAGTAAGCCCAAATGTGCCAAGCAATGTAATTACATATACACCAATTTATTTAAGTCCCACTTCAGAGGTTATTATCGATTCTAATGCAGAAACGGTTACTCAAACTTTTAATGCCCAATACAGCATTCCAAATGCTAAGACACATCAATATTTAAATAGAGCATCGGGAAATTACAAAACTATGGTAGTATATACTATTGCCCCTAAGTAACCAACGAAATAACAAGTATTAACCGATCATATTTTACAGAATAAATATAGCCCTTATGAAAACACTTATTTTACTTTTCTCCTTATTATTAATTCCCCTAATGACTATAAATGCTCAGGCCGGTATTGCCGTAACTCCTGGGCGGGTATTTTATACGGTAGCCCCAGGCGGAGAAAACATACAGACCATAAAAGTGAACAATCCTACCCAAGGGGAGCTAGAGGTAGGGGTGTCTTTTGCCGATTGGGATTATGAAACCAACGGTAACAATAATATCGTTGAAGCCGGCACTTTGGAAAATTCCTGTAGTGATTGGATTCAAGTATTTCCAGACACCTATTTTATTTTATCAGCGGGGGAATCTAAGGATGTGCAGGTAATGATGAAAGTCCCATCGGAGCTAGACCATACCATTCCTGTACATACCTCCATGTTGTTTTTTACCCAGTTAAATCCAGGACAGAGTCAGAACAAAGAAGGAGCGGCCATACAGGTCACGGTACGAATGGGGGTAAAAATTTATCATAGTGCTGTATCGGAACCCATTCATGAGATTGATATCGTAGACTTTAAAAAGAATGAAGACGGTGCTGAGAAGAAGCAGGTTGCCCTTCATTTAAAGAATATTGGAGAATCGTGGACCAATGGGGCCGTTGTTTGGGAAATTATGAACAAGTCTACTGGTAAAACTATCAAAATGCCCAAATCGGAGTTTTACACACTTCCTGCAGACCTACGGGTGGTAACACAACAATTACCCCAAGATTTATCGCCGGGGAATTATACCTTATCGGCCACGGTGACTTATGGAGATAACGATGTCATTAATATTGCCGAGATGGACTTTAGTATATAATAAGGATGATAAAAACACTTTTAAAATACGGAGGTTTCCTTCTTTTCGTCTTTTTCACCGCCCATATACAAGGACAGCAATTTTTAATTACACAAAATGGCTACCCTGTATTTAGTTCTCAGAATAATTTGGATACTGGAGTAACACAGTCTAACCAAATAAGTATTCAAATTATCAACACTAATAATACCACCCATAATAACAACCATTTACTTAACCCCAGAGTAACCGTACGGCTATTAGATAGCTTTAGAAACACTTCTGCTAGCGCTTCTTCAATAGGTCCGAATATAGGGCAGTTAAGTTTTAACATGAGTACTATCCCTTCTCAGGGCGTAAATATAAACCCGCAGCATACCTCCGTATCCTTAAGTTTAGCAGAACAAGTATTATTAGTTGGTAATGATAGATTAAAAAGAGATGAAAGCAGTTATGTGTTTTATTACAATTTAGATATCTCTAGCGATCCATTGTTAAACACTATCCCTGACGGCAGTTATAGGGCCACATATGAGTTTAAGCTTTATGATGGTACGACACTATTAAAAACAGTCCAAGTTATTCAAGGAGCGGGTTTTGACAAAAATATGGCTCAGACCGAAAGTATTGTACTTCAAAACGCCGCCAATCTTCTAAATTTTCAATTTTCCACGGCAAGCGATTATACCGGAGAAAAATCTATAGACATCCAAAATGGTCTGAAGGTAACTTCGATTAACAATTATCAAATAACGGTTAAAGCGTCCAATTCCGATTTTATCTCTCATACGCAGTCCACCACTTTTCCGGTGTCTGTTTTAAAGGTAGTAGCCTCCAAAGCCGGTGACCAGAGCAATGTCGCTTTTAACGGCCCATTACAGCTATCTACCAGTAATCAGACGCTGATTACAAGGAGCGCTAATATCCCTCAAACCCTGGAGTATAATCTGCGTTTTTTTATGCCACCAAATTCCATTCAAAATTCGGTTGAAAGAGGAGATTACACTACCGATGTAACTTTTTCTTTAGTCCCTAACTAGTACTCAATAGAAGATTGAATGCCTCATTTTTATAAAACAACTATTCTATTCCTTCTTATTCTCGGGTTTTCCCTAAACCAAGGATGGGCGCAAGATGTTGTAATGAGCAGTACTTCTTCTTCTATTACCACCACCAACGGCGCGTTGATTACCCTTAGCTTGAAATTAGAAAACAAGCGTAATACGCCCATAGCTACAAAACTCTCCTTTACTTACGATGAAGAGGTTCTACGTTTTGTAAATATGTATCCCGATGGCTTTTCTTTAGCGCCCAACGAAACGCTATTTGTTCCAATAAAGGCCATCGTCTCTAGAAACGCCGCTTCTTTAGATAATGCTATTATTGGCCTGGGCTTATTATCCCTGGACGGGCAGTTGTTAAGCAAGCTGGACTTCCCTTTAAAAATAAAAGAGAAAAAATTAGTAAGACTGCAGCTATTAAATCAAAAACTTACTTTTGAAAAGGGAGGGGATACCCTTACTATTCCTGTTAAACTAAGCAATATGGGCAACACTCCACAAAAGATTAACTTAGTCACTCGTTTTTTTGAAAAGTCGCACAAAAAAGATTTTGAATTACTGAAATTTAATTTGGAGGCCTTTAGAGATACCCTACTCTATATCTGCAAAATTGTAGATAGTAAAACCCTTAAGGAAGACGAATTAAAAATAACGATTAAAGGGCTATATAGTGACGGCTCCATTTTTGGAAACAGTACCCTTTTCGCCAGTGCCATTAAAGAGTCGAGACGCTTTAAGCATCGGACAGAAGGGCTAAACCCTAGCAGCATGGCACGAAACAACCAAATACGTATTAGTATATTAAAAAATGGTGATTACTATCAATACTACCTATTGGCCAATAACCAGTTTAATTTAAAAAAAGGCACTTTGGAGTCCAACCTAGATATTAACTACATGGCCAATAACCAGCAGTATCTTATTCGAAATTCAAGACTTTCCTACGACTCGGAGTTTTATGGTCTTAGCGCTGGCAACATATATAATTCCACTGGTTTATTAAACCTAAACGGGCGCGGGGGTAGCGCTTATTATGAAGACCCAAACAATAGAATTGAATTGGGGGCTTTGGATAAGACCTATAATTTAATGGACGCCCGTAATGCCAGTAACGGAAGATCGGCGTGGGCAAATTTCACCCATAATGGTGGCTGGTTAAATAAGGGGTATGAAGTTTCTATGCTCTATGATACCGATGCCTTTAATAATTCTAAAAGCTATATAGCCGCAACAAAAGCCAGTATTCTAGACCAAGAAAATTTAAAGCTTCGGATAGGTGGCGCGCTATCGCAATTGCAATCTACAGGGAGCGAAAACGATTCAGAACTAGGGGGTATCGGAGAATTAAACTTCTTGGCCAAAAATGAAAATTTATCTTTTTCAAGTACCAACACCTATAGCAGCGCTTATTTTGCAGGATATCAAAGAGGGGCCTTTAATACCAGCGAAAGAATTAGCTATTCTAAGGAAAATTACAACCTATGGGGGTCTTATAACCTATACCGGTATTCCCCTAAACCCTTTGGGGACAACTATTTTATGAGTTCCGATTTTTTAAATCAACGCTTTGATATAGGGGTATCCAAAAGTTTTAAAAATTTCCATCTCTCCTTAACCCCTACTTTGGTCAAGGAAAAAAGAAATGAGCTAGAAACTGCCTTTCAAAATTCTGAAAGCTATCAAATGACTACCAAGGATATTATGTTCGGATTTAGTTTTTCCGATTTTCACAGCAAACAAAATCTGTCTTTAAATATAACCGGGGGTATTTTCCATTCGAACATGAACCCTGATTATCAGAAACATCTAAAAAGCTCCTTAAACTACAGCTATAAAAACTTTAGGGTGCATGCTTATTATCAAAAAAACCAGTTCCAAATAGGCGAAATTATTTCCCTATCCCGCTTAGGGACCCAAAAGGGCTATGAATTATTTAGTATAATGCCCTCATACCATCATGATTTTTGGGACAAAAAACTCCAATTACGAGCAGGCTTCAACTATAATAAAACACCCTTTGGTCCGGCACAGATAAATTTTAACGGCAGGGCAGATTACCACTTCAATAAAAATTTAAAACTGTTCTTTAACACCTACTATTCCGGGTTTGAATATAATTATTACCAAACTGCCACCATGGAGTTTGGGGTGGTAAAAAGTTTTTCGAAGATTTTAATGGATGAAAAAAAGCACCAATTACAGGTGTATGTATACCGTACCCTTGATACGGGGAAGGGCCTTCAAAAAGTAGCTGCTGAGGGAGAAATGGTCTTTATTGACAACAAAGCCTTTAGGACCAACGACAAAGGTATCATCACCTATAAAAAATTACCAGAGGGCACTTATAAGGTTCATGTTTCTAGCAAAAAAGACTGGTATGTTGCCGATGCTCGAGTAGATTTATTTGAAAATAAAACCATTGCTATGGAACTGACCAAAACGAGTACTATAATGGGCAAAGTGGGTTATAAATTTACCGCATTAAGCTATAAAACGTCCAAGGAGCTACACGGCTTCCCTATTATTTTGACCGATAAGGACGGAGATACACATTACACCAGAACGGATAACAATGGAAATTTTAGGCTGTATGTGCCCGAAGGCAGTTATACCATACAATTAGACAAACCTGCATATTTAGATATGATAGAAGTACCGGACAACCACCAAAACCTTGAGGTAAAATCCGGTGAGTTACAGCAGGTGAAATTCACCCTGAACATAAAAGAGCGACGCGTAATTCGCAAAAAATTCTAATGGCACGCTAGCCTAGTGAACAAGGTAAGCAAAGCCCTCAACCTGGTAGCTGTTTTTTTTTAAAAATTAAAGCAACTCAAGTAGTAGCCAAAGTACTTTGGTTTCTTAATTCAGCCTCCTATTCTATTTTTAGCAGTTCGTCCTACTAATTCTACAAATCGGTAGCAAAAGATTTCTTATAGTCCTTTTTATAACGAACTTGATACTAACTAAAAAACGCATACTATGAAGCTTTTGATCATTGGCGGGACAGGAAAAACGGGACGTCAACTTATAGCGCAGGCACTAGAACAAGGACATGAGGTAACTGCCATGGTACGCCAACCCGATAAGGTAAAGTTGACTCATTCCCACCTTCGAGTATGTAAAGGCAACGTGCTATCGTTACAGGACTTAGGAGCGGCCGTTAAAAACCAAGACGCTGTACTATCGGCACTTGGACATAAACGGTTCTTTATTAAAACCAGCATCCTGTCTCAAAGCAGCAAGAATCTAATTTTGGCCATGGAAAAACAGCACGTAAAGCGTCTTATAGCCATTACTTCCTTAGGAATTAACGATAGTCGGTATAAACTTGGGCTATATTATACCCTTTTTGTGATCCCGGTAATTCTATGGTTTTATTTTAAGGATAAATCCAAACAAGAAAAGCTTATCATGCAAAGTAATTTGGAATGGATTATTGTTCGTCCTGGACAACTGACCAATGGAAAAAAGAAATCCAATTACCAAGATGGAGAAAAATTAGGCCATTATATTCTTACTCCTTGCATCTCTAGGGCCAGTGTAGCCGACTTTATGCTAAAACAATTGTATGACAACACCTATGTACACAAAACTCCCACTATAATAAATTGATTTGGATATAGGCAAAGGCGTTTCACATCTTATCCTAGGACGAAACCTTCTTCCATACTGGTTTATTCATTAATTTTGTAGCTTATCAAATCACTTATATTACTGGGCCTTGGTCCACTTTACTACTATGAATACTACATTAACTTTTAGAACCGCAAAACCAGCAGACAAAACTTTTGTTGCTCCGCTTATGATTCAGGCCATGGAAGAATTGGCCTTAAAATTTGTGAATGGGAAACAGACCTCTGATGCGGTTGCTGTTTTTGAGCATTTTTTTGCACAGCCCCAAAACATCTATAGCTACGAAAACACCTTGGTAGCCGAAGACCATACGGGGATTGTAGGTTCTATCACCGCTTACGACGGAGGTCTGTTTCAGCAACTGCGACAGTCCTTTACAACATACTTAAAGGAGCATTACAACTTTAGCATGGCCTTGGAAAATGAAACTACGGAAGGGGAATATTATATTGATACCATCAGTGTAGCGCCCAACAAACAGGGCTTGGGAATAGGAAAAGGGCTTATCAGCACTTTAATACAACATGCTACAAAAAGAGGCTACCACAACATAGGCTTATTGGTCGATGTTTCTAACCCCAATGCTAAACGCTTGTATGAAAAGTTGGGCTTTACGACCATGGGGATCAAAACCCTCTTGGGCGAAGCTTATGAGCATATGGTGTACCAAGTGGGAGCTTAATATTTTTTTCACTCTTAAAAAACCACAACCATGGTAGCTATAGTATGGTTGTGGTGTTTTTTATAAATAATGTTCCCAGTCTTTCCAAACCACCTCTAGACCCTGCGCCTTTAACATCTCAGTTACGGCTTCGGTACTGCGTTCATCAGAAATCTCGAACTGTTCCAAGGATTGTTTTTCTACTGTATAGCCCCCGGGGTTGGTTTTAGATTCTGCACTGATAGAGGTAATCCCCAAATTAACGATATGGTTTCTAAATATTTCACTTTCTCGGGTCGAAATAGAAAGCTCTACATCCTCATCTAAGAGTCTATAGGCACAAATAAGCTGTACCAAATGGGGATCTGTCATAGCTACTTTTGGCTCTAATCCCCCGGAATGGGGTCTTAGTCTAGGAAATGAAATAGAATACTTTGTTTTCCAATAGGTCTTTTGGAGATATTTTAGATGCAGGGCCGTAAAAAAACTATCGGCACGCCAGTCTTCCAAACCAAATAATGCGCCAAGGCCAATTTTATGCACCCCTGCCTTTCCCAACCTATCGGGCGTCGCCAACCGATAATCAAAATTGGATTTTTTTCCTTTGGGATGGTGTTTTTTATATTCATCCCTATGATAGGTTTCCTGGTATACCAACACCGCATAGAGGCCGCTACTCTTCAGTAACTCATAATCTTCCTGATCTAAAGGCTGTACTTCTATAGTGATATTAGAGAAGTGCGAACGAATCAGTTGAATAGCATTCTCTAAGTAAGCTACCTCTACGGTAGTATTGGCTTCCCCGGTGACCAGTAAAATATGGTCGTAGCCTTTAGATTTTATATAAGCTACTTCTTGTAGTATTTCTTTATCGCTAAGGGTTCTTCTAGGGATTTTATTGGTCAGGCTAAAGCCGCAATAGGTACAGATATTTTGGCATTCGTTGCTCAAATACATGGGCGAATACATTTGTATGGTATTCCCGAAGCGTTTTTTAGTAAGCATACGGCTTAACTGCGCCATTTCTTCTAAAAAGGGGGCCGCTGCCGGAGAAATCAAAGCCTTAAAGTCTTCCAAATTTCGGTTCGGATTATCTAAAGCGTTTCTTACGTCCCTTGTTGTTTTAGCATAGATGCTTTTTAGGGTTTCGTCCCAATTATAGGTATCGAATAATTCTTGAAACATGGGCTATCTAATTACTTAAAAAGCTGGTTAGTGGACTACTAGCGGCCGCCATTTGAACTACGGGTGCCAATTTGGCCTTATAGGCAATTCTACCGGCCTCTACGGCCATTTTAAAGGCTTTTGCCATAGCTACGGGGTTCTGGGATACTGCAATAGCCGTGTTCACTAAGACCGCATCGGCCCCTATCTCCATGGCCAAGGCGGCATGGGACGGACTTCCGATTCCGGCATCTACGATGACAGGCACCTTGCTTTGGGCTATTATTATTTCTAAAAACTCCAAGGTTTTTAAACCCTTATTACTTCCTATGGGAGCTCCTAAAGGCATTACACATTGTACCCCAACATCTTCTAGTCGTTTGCACAAAACAGGATCGGCATGGATATAGGGCATGACCACAAACCCAAGCTTTACCAGTTCCTCGGCTGCCTTTAAGGTTTCTATAGGATCTGGTAATAAGTATTTGGGATCGGGATGTATTTCTAATTTTATCCAATTTGTCTCGAGGGCCTCCCTAGCCAATTGAGCAGCAAAAACAGCTTCTTTTGCCGTTCTTACTCCAGAAGTATTGGGTAACAAACTGATGTTTGGGTGCTTGAGATGGGCTAAAATATCATCGTTTTTATCCTTTACATCTACCCGCTTAAGAGCCACGGTGGCCAACTCGCTTTCCGAGGCCAACAAGGCTTCCTTCATTAAAAGGGAGGTGCTAAATTTACCAGTTCCGGTAAACAATCTAGAATTAAATTCCTTTCCTGCAATGGTGAGTATATCGTTGTTCATGAATGCTTTTTAGTTATTTTAATACTGTGTATTTTCTATGCTCCTAGTCGCCTTATACCCCTCTTGGACATATTGTCTTAGTTGGCCTATTCTTTCTGCCGATGTATTGGTTAGAAGTCCGGATACGGCAAGGCCATAAACTCCGGTTTCAAACAACACCTCAACATCTTCCTCTACAATTCCCCCTATGGCGTACACAGGCACCTTATGCCCATTATCCCTAAGAGATGAAACTATCTTTTGGATACCGTCTGCCCCCAAAACTGGACTTAGGTTCTTTTTGGTGGCCGTAAACTTATAGGGGCCCAATCCAATATAATCGACACCCGCCTTTATGAGCTCTAAACAATCTTCCAAAGTATTGGCGGTACCCCCAATTATTTTAGTAGTTCCCAACAGTAAACGGGCATCGGCAATATCGCTATCGGTCTTCCCTAAGTGTACGCCATCGGCATTGATGGCATGTGCTATTTTGGGGTGATCGTTTATTATTAAGCATGTATCGTTACCATTACAAATTAACTTTGCCGCAATGGCGGTTTCAAGAATCTGATCTTGGGGTATTTCTTTTAATCGCAGTTGTACCAAGCGGCAACCGCCTCGCACAGCTGTTTCTATATTTGTTAAGTGTTCCTCGGGAGTTTTTCCCTGGGAGATATAATATAAATGATTCATTTTCTTTTTTTCAGTGATAGCCCAATAGGCTGGAATTAGAGTTCAGAAAGGATTCTATATTGATTTTAGCCTTTTCACAGGCTTGATGCAAGGGTTGCCCTAATGCCAAATAACTCGCTATATAAGAAGACAGTACACAACCAGATCCGTGTTTTGGAAAAACCTTATCGACCTTTGGAAGAAAGCTATGCACCTCATCGTTCTTTAGATATAATACATCTTCTCCTCTTCGGTTTGGATGATGTCCGCCTTTCAGTAAAAGGTTGGTTCTTTGGGTGATTTCGGCTATATTTTTAGCGATATCCCGGTCTGGAAATAAATCTTGCACCTCCAAATAATTAGGGGTCAGCAAGTATATTTTTTCTAAAACCTGATAGAATTCTGTCGTATCCGAATCGTGGAAACAATAGGAAGTACTGGAAGAAAGGACAGGATCGAGCACTATTTTTATCCCTTTATTTTTTTGATGCAAAAGGGTTAGAATACTGTTTAATACTGTCCAGTTTTCTACTACCCCAATTTTTACAACCGTTATGGTAAATCGTTCGAAAAGGATGTCTATTTGTTCCAATATAACCGCTAAGGGCGTCCAATAAACCGCCTTTAAAGACACATCGTTTTGGACGGTATTAGCGGTACAGACTGATAAACCGTAACATTTTAAGGCCTCCATAGCTTTTATATCTGCGGTAATACCTGCACCACTTGAAGGATCTAGTCCGGCTATTGTCAATACATAAGGGCGATTATCCATAAGTGAATTTATTTAATGCATGCCCTATAGGCCTGTTGTATCCTTATAAAACTTTTTATAGGCTCCTTGGATTGCCATATAGCACCCAACACCCCAATACCGCTATATCCTAAAGCTACCGTCTGGGCTATTGTTTCCTCACGGATTCCCCCCAAACCGATGATCTTTTTGGGTACATGGCCTATGTTAAAGCCCTTCCCCTGATATCCTTGTTTGGAAATGGAAGTAAAAACCGGACTTAACAAACAGTAATCAAATGGAATTTTACAGTCAGACAAAGCCTCTGGTTCATGAAAAGAACTGCTAACTGTAAAGCCTTTGTCCCGATAGTTTTGCACATAGGGCAGCAGCCCTTCCTTTAAATCGGTTCGCAGCTGTTCTTTTAAATGTACTCCCTTTAGGGTGTATTCCTCGGCCAGGGCATGAAAACCATGCGTTACAATTCTGGCGTGGTATTCGGAATCGATTAGATCTAAAAACCGACGGCATTCTTCCAAGGATTTTGCAGGTTTCCTAAAGTGATAGCTTGCTAGGCCTGCTTTAAACAATTGGTTAAGGTGGGCGGTTTCATTTTCCAGGTCTTTTTCTGATGCTATAAGAAGTATCATATTTATGGGTTAGGGATTGCAGCGGCATCCTTTTTTATTTTTATAAAAAAGATATAGCGGAAAGCCCGACCACGCCATCTGATGGCGTGGGGACCTCCTAAAAAAGTTTACAAATACACTTCGCTACCTTTATCTTTAAATTCCTGTGATTTTTCTTCCATGCCCTTGGCAAAGACCTCATCGTTCTTTATTTCGTTTATGGCGGCAAAATCGCGTACTTCCTGAGAAATTTTCATGGAGCAGAATTTTGGCCCGCACATAGAGCAGAAATGGGCAATTTTAGCGCCTTCGGCGGGCAGGGTCTCATCGTGGTATTCCCTTGCCAATTCCGGATCTAGCGACAGGTTAAACTGATCTTCCCAACGGAATTCAAATCGCGCTTTACTCAAGGCATCGTCCCTATGCTGGGCACCGGGGTGGCCTTTAGCAAGATCTGCCGCATGGGCCGCAAGTTTATAGGTAACCACACCAGTACGCACGTCGTCTTTATTGGGCAATCCTAAGTGCTCCTTAGGAGTAACATAACACAACATAGCACAACCGAACCACCCGATCATGGCCGCCCCGATCCCAGAGGTAATATGGTCGTAGCCAGGAGCGATATCCGTGGTCAGTGGCCCCAAGGTATAAAAAGGCGCCTCGTTACAGGCTTCTAATTGCTTGTCCATATTGGCCTTTATCATATGCATGGGCACGTGTCCTGGACCTTCGATAAAGGTTTGAACGTCGTGTTTCCAGGCAATTTTTGTCAGTTCTCCCAAGGTTTCCAATTCTGCAAACTGCGCCTCGTCATTGGCATCGGCAATAGAACCGGGACGTAGGCCATCGCCTAGAGAAAAGGCAACATCGTAGGCTTTCATAATTTCACAAATCTCCTCGAAATGGGTATATAGGAAGCTTTCCTTATGATGTGCCAAACACCATTTTGCCATAATAGAACCTCCGCGAGAAACAATGCCAGTGATGCGTTTTGCGGTCATGGGAATATAGCGCAGGCGTACCCCGGCATGGATCGTAAAATAGTCTACTCCCTGCTCTGCCTGCTCTATAAGGGTGTCCCTATAAATTTCCCAGGTAAGGTCTTCGGCCTTCCCATTGACCTTTTCCAAGGCCTGATATATAGGCACGGTACCGATTGGCACCGGGGAATTCCTCACAATCCACTCCCTAGTTTCATGGATGTTTTTTCCGGTCGATAGGTCCATAATATTATCGGCGCCCCAACGGCATGCCCAAACGGCTTTTTCTACCTCTTCCTCGATACTAGAGGTCGTGGCCGAATTTCCGATATTGGCATTTATTTTCACCAAAAAATTCCGCCCCAAGATCATGGGCTCGCTTTCGGGGTGGTTAATATTGGAAGGCAGCACGGCCCGTCCCCTGGCAATCTCGTCACGTACAAATTCGGGGGTAATTTTTTCGGGAATACTAGCCCCAAAGCTTTGCCCTTTATGTTGTTCCGACAAGCGCGTCATTTCATCTATACGCTGGTTTTCCCTAATGGCCACATACTCCATTTCCGGGGTAATAATCCCCTGCTTAGCATAAAATAGCTGAGAGACATTCTTTCCTTTTTTGGCTCGTAAAGGCTTTTTAAGGTGCGAAAAACGCAAATGATCCAAGCGTTTGTCGTTTAGGCGCTGGTTGCAATACTCAGAGGAGAATTCATTTAATTCTTCGACATCGCCACGGTCTAATATCCATTGTTTTCGAATAGGTGCTAAGCCTTTATGTATATCTATCGCTATATTGGGATCGGTATAGGGTCCGGAGGTATCGTAGATGGTTACCGGCTCATTCGGAATCTTCTTTCCGGTTAATGAATCGGTGGTATCGCTGAGCAATATTTCGCGCATTGCTACTTGGAGCTCGGGATAGATTTTTCCAGGTACATAAATTTTTTGAGAACTAGGAAACGGGTGTCTCGTAATACCGTCTTTTTTTGGTGCTGTGTCTTTTGTTTTCATTTTTACATGTTATGGCACAGGCTACAAGGATTTTTCCTACAGCCCAAGCACAGTTATACTTCGTGTTAAAAAAATGGAACCTCCTAGCCGCCTTGAGTGGCAGTAATGACCAAAACCTTGTCGTTCTGACATAAACTGGTCTTGGACCAATGGGCTTTTGAAATGATTTGTTGATTTACAGCTACGGCAATGCCGTTCAAAGAAAATTGTAGCTGGTCCAAAACCTCGTCGAGCGAAGGAGGTGTTTTAAATTGATGCTCTTTGTCGTTTACTCTAATTGTAACCATACGAATAAAACCTTCCGCTTAGGAAAAGCCGTTTTTAACGTTCATAATTAAATTATGCAAACCAAAAAGGAAGTGTGTGGAAATATAAAAGTGCAGGGCACATCATTGCATGAAGGTGCCTGTAAATTTTCCCTACGTTGGTATCAACCAAATCAGGTTCTAAGGATATTTCTCAAACTATTGCTAGTTACTCCCAAAGTTTACATGGCGAATATATCATTAAAAATTAAACTCCGCTAATTATTTACAATTTAAGCAGCTGTTGTGAATTTTATAAAGTCGCACTTTAAATGCTTTGGATAAGGCAATAGCCTATTTATACTTTCATCGCTAATGACTACCTTTGTATGGTTTTTTAATATACTATGAATAAAATAAGCTCCAAGACACTTCAAGATTTAGAATTCAATACGGTTTTAAAACAACTTTCGGTTCGTTGTACTACCGAATTAGGAAAGGAAGAGGTTTTGCTTTTAACCCCCTTATCGAGCAGGGAACATATATTGGATGCTTTGGGGCAAACCTCGGAGTATCTCTCTTCTTATCAGAACGACAATAGCATTCCCCACCATGGTTTTGATTCGGTAAATCAGGAATTAAAACTCTTAAAAATTGAAAATACCACCTTAGAAATTGGAAGTTTCAAAAAAATTGGCAGCATCTTCCATAATGTGGCCACCCATATAAAATTTTTCAAGAAATTTAAGGACTATTATCCCTTGCTACATAAGGTTTCCGAGACCGTACATTTGAATACGGAGGTGCCTACAAAGATAGATTCGGTCATTGATAAGTTTGGTGAGATTAAGGACGATGCCTCTAATAATTTACACCAACTACGAATAAACATCAATACGGTAAAAGGCAAGATCAACCAAAGTTTTGCCTCGGCCCTAAGCACTTATCACGCCTCTGATCTTTTGGACGAGATACGAGAATCTGTGGTAGACAACCGGCGTGTACTTGCCGTAAAGAGCATGTACCGTAAAAAAGTAAAGGGTGCGGTTATGGGGACTTCCAAAACGGGAAGTATTGTTTATATAGAACCGGAGGCTACCTTGCGTTATAGCCGCGAATTGGGAAATTTAGAATTTGAAGAACGTGAGGAGATCCGAAAAATCCTGAACGAGCTTACCAATTTCATTCGCCCTTATGCCCCCGATTTATATGCTTATCAACAGTTTCTAATACATATAGACATTACCGCTTCCAAGGCGAAATATGCCTTGGAAATGAATGCGCTCTTACCGACCATTAGTGAAAATAGGGAAATGTATTTAAAAGATGCATATCACCCATTATTATTTTTGAGCAATAAGTACAAAAACGAAACCACCTATCCACAGACCATTGAGCTACATGAGGAAAATAGGATTATCGTTATCTCGGGTCCCAATGCAGGTGGTAAGAGTATTACTTTAAAGACTATCGGACTTTTACAGTTGATGTTGCAAAGTGGGTTATTGATTCCGGTTCATGAGCGGTCCAAGGTATGTTTGTTCGACCATATTTTAACGGATATAGGCGACAACCAATCTATAGAAAACCACCTGAGCACCTATAGTTACCGTCTTAAGAACATGAATTCCTTTTTGCGGAAGTGCAATGACAAAACCTTGTTTCTTATTGATGAATTTGGAACAGGTAGTGATCCCGAACTTGGCGGCGCTTTGGCCGAAACCTTTTTGGAGGTGTTTTATGAACGGGGCGCTTATGGGGTCATTACTACCCATTATGCCAATTTAAAGCTATTGGCCAACGAATTGCCATATGTTACCAATGCCAACATGCTTTTTGACGAAAAGTCCTTAGAGCCTACCTATAAATTGGTTTTGGGACAGGCCGGTAGCTCGTTTACGTTTGAGGTAGCCCAGAAAAATGGAATTCCCTACAGCCTGATCAATAAGGCCAAGAAAAAAATAGAACGAGGCAAAGTTCGTTTTGATGCCACTATTGCCAAATTGCAAAAGGAGCGCAGTAAAATGGAAAAAACAGGCTCGCGATTGCAAGAGGAAGAATCCAAGGCAAGGACAGAGGCTCAAAAACTGGAAGATCTTAATTCGAAGATAAAATCGAAACTAGAAAACTACCAGGAACTCTATGATCATAACCAGCGCATGATCTATTTGGGGAATAAGGTAAACACCCTGGCAGAGCGCTATTTTAACGACAAGAAAAAGCGCAGTATGATTTCGGACCTGCTACAAATAGTAGAGACCGAGAATAGCAAGCGCAAAAAACAAACGGTCAAGGAAATAAAGGCCAAAAAAGAGAAAAAAGCCAAGGTAGAGCAAGAGGTCAACAAAAAAGTTGAAGTTATTCGGGAGGAAAAAAAGATTAAGAAAAAGAAGGCAGAGATCACCGAAAAAAACAAGCCGCGCCCAGTTTTTAAAATTGGGGACCGGGTACGTTTATTGGACGGAAAGGCCATAGGCAGTATTGATAAATTAGAGAAAAACAAGGCTTTTATCAATTATGGGCTGTTTACGACCAATGTCAGTGTCGATCAGCTAGAACTGGTAAATTCAGCGGCAAACATAGCCAAAGGAAAAGGCGTTAAAAAATAATAATAAAACAATGGAAGTCCCACAAGGCAAGAAAATTATCCTCTTCGATGGCGTTTGCAATCTTTGCAATGCTTGGGTTCAGAATGTTATTAAGCACGATGCTGCCGATACTTTTAGATTCGCAGCCCTGCAGAGTACTATAGGTCAAAAATTAGTAAAGGAACGCGGTATAGATGCTACTAAAATAGATTCTATTGTTCTGATAGATCCGGGGGTAGCCTATTACACCAAGTCTACCGCCGCGATACAAATTGTAAAATCCTTTGGAGGATTATGGAGTGCATTAATGGTGCTAGAATGGATACCGGAAGGGTTTAGAAACCTTATCTACGATTATGTTGCCAAAAACAGGTATCGTTGGTACGGGAAGAAAGAAAGCTGTATGGTTCCCCATGTAAGCTTGCAGGGGAAGTTTCTTTAAAATAAGACGGACTAGGTAAGTAGAAAGAAATCGGGGTCTGTTATTTTACAACAAATCTTATAAATATAAATTGTAATTCACTATAAACGTAATATATACTATGGAATACCGTATAGAAAAGGACACCATGGGCGAGGTTAAAGTTCCGTCCGATAAGTATTGGGGAGCACAAACAGAGCGCTCTAGAAACAACTTTAAAATTGGTCCATCGGGCTCTATGCCTTTGGATGTAGTTTACGGTTTTGCATACTTGAAAAAAGCCGCTGCTTACACCAATCACGATTTAGGGGTATTGAGCAAGGAGAAAAGGGATTTGATCGCGCAAGTGTGCGATGAAATTTTAGCCGGAAAGCACGATGATCAGTTTCCGTTGGTTATTTGGCAAACAGGTTCTGGAACCCAAAGTAATATGAATGTCAACGAGATGGTTGCCAACCGTGCACATGAATTGGCAGGAAAAAAGATCGGCGAGGGCGAAAAAACCATTCAGCCCAACGATGATGTCAACAAATCTCAGTCTTCCAACGATACTTTCCCTACTGGGATGCATATTGCGGCCTACAAAAAGATTGTAGAAGTTACCATTCCAGGGGTTACCCAACTTAGGGACACCTTACACAAGAAAGCGCAGGAATTTGCCAAGGTCGTAAAAATAGGACGTACCCATTTAATGGATGCTACCCCTCTAACCTTGGGCCAGGAATTTTCTGGTTATGTTTCTCAGCTAGACCATGGCTTAAGAGCCTTGAACAACACTTTGGATCATTTAAGTGAAATGGCTCTTGGCGGTACAGCTGTAGGAACCGGATTAAACACTCCGAACGGATACGATGTATTGGTTGCAAAATACATTGCCGAATTTACAGGACTACCTTTTAAAACGGCTGAAAACAAGTTTGAGGCCCTTGCTTCCCACGATGCCATTGTAGAAAGTCACGGTGCATTAAAACAATTAGCCGTAGCCCTTAACAAGATTGCCAATGATATTAGAATGATGGCTTCTGGACCTAGATCGGGCATCGGGGAAATTATCATCCCTGCCAATGAGCCTGGAAGTTCTATTATGCCAGGAAAAGTAAACCCTACCCAAAGTGAGGCATTAACCATGGTTTGTGCACAGGTTATGGGGAACGATGTAGCGATCAGTGTTGGGGGAACCCAAGGCCACTACGAGTTAAATGTCTTTAAGCCTATGATGGCGGCCAATATTTTACAATCTGCCCAATTACTAGGGGATGCCTGTGTTAGTTTTGAAGAAAACTGTGCGGCAGGAATAGAGCCAAACCATCAGGTTATAAAGCAATTACTGAATAATTCTCTAATGTTGGTAACGGCCTTAAACACAAAAATAGGCTATTACAAAGCAGCAGAAATCGCCAATACGGCGCATGAAAACGGCACTACTCTTAAGGAGGAAGCCATCAATCTTGGGTACGTAACGGCTGAAGAATACGACGAATGGGTAAAACCAGAAGAAATGGTGGGAAGTTTAAAATAATTTAGTTCAGTTGCCAAAACGCTATGTATGAAAAAAGGCCAATCTGAAAAGATTGGCCTTTTTATTTTAATGGGTTTTAGGTCTTATTTTAGTTGAAACTTAGAAGTCCCCAAAAGTTTTAGACGGTTATCATATACATTCACCATATAATTTCCTTTTTGAAATTCTCCAGTAGCAGGTTTGTCTATAAAGTCACAAACATCCAAAGCGCGGTTTTCATAGTAAAATCCGGTTGCCTTGCTATAAGTCACCATTCCGCCTGCATCGTTTGTTTTAGAAAAGCTCTCTCCCAAAACATTTCCTTGTGGGTCTAACACTTCTATAAAAAACTCCCTATCTCCGGCCTGTGTAATAATATTATCGGCTACGGTAAAACATACTTTCAATTTGTCCGTTGCCTTGGCTCTTGAGGTAGAAACTAGCTTTCCACTAGAACGCTCTTTAATAGCATCAACCGAAAACTTGGATAAGTTTAAGGCCGACCCTTTTTCAACAGCATCGGCTAATTGGGTATTTTGAACTACAAGTGAATCATTAAAAACAGTTTGTCTTTCCAATTCGACATACGTACTATCGCGTTGCATGGCCAAATAAGAATTGGATCTTGTCAAAGAATCCACTTTTCTAAGCAGTTGCTCTCTTTCCTTGGTCAATATTCCCACTTGCTTTCTATAGCGGTAAAGAGAACTGATGTCAGCTTTCATTGTTTGTACCGAGTCTATATATTTAGCGATATTGTCACGTGCAGAAACCAACTCTTCGTTGGTGGCATTACTTTCTAAGATTGCCTTATCGTACTCCGACTTCAAACTTGTCAGATCTTCAACGACCAATTCTTTTTCCTTGGTCAACAAAGCAGTAGTCTTTTGTTTGTCCTGATATAAACTTACCGTATAGATCAGCACTCCAATTAAGACAACCCCTAATAAACCCGCGATAACTTTTAATCCATTATTGCTTTTTGCTTCTGTCATAATCTAAATTATTATTTATTTCTTTTGTTATTTTTTTATTAAAAACATTACAACCATAGGTATATACGATCTAATTATGTTTTTAGATTCCTACAGTATAAAAATATTTTCATACCAAATTTATAAAATGAATTGTTAACTTTATACTTATTATTCTTTTATTCTATGAAGTCGTTAAAAATCCTTCCTTTTAGCTCACAATATGCTGCAGATTTCAAAAATCTTAACATAGCATGGCTAGAGCAGTACTTTTATGTTGAACCAAAAGATATCAATCTTTTGGAAAACTGCGAAGAAACCATCATAAATAAGGGCGGATTCATCTATTTTGCGCAATACAACGATGAAATTGTAGGATGTTTTGCATTGTTAAAGTTGAGTCCCACAGCATATGAACTTGGAAAGATGGCCGTGACCACCAAATATCAAGGATTAAAAATTGGGCAGGCACTTATGAACTTTGCCATAGAATTTGCCCAGGAAAAGCAATGGCACAAACTTGTTTTATATTCTAGCACCAAATTAGAGAATGCCCTACATATCTATAGAAAATATGGTTTTAAGGAGGTGGTCCTAGAAAGCGATATCCCGTATGATCGCAGTGATATAAAAATGGAGTTGGTACTGGATTAAAACCGTACTTCTTCTTACTAATTTAAAATAACATAGTCATGACCTATACGAGCAAAGCAATCATCTTTAATATTTTAGGCTGTGTACTGTTATTTAGCTGTAAGGAAACGCCCAAGACATCTCAAAAGGAAGCTGAAGCATCCCCAGTCACTACTCATCAAAAAGAACTCGGCTTGACCATTGTACCAATAGAACATGCTACAGCTGTTCTGCAATGGGACGATATCACCATTTATATTGATCCGGTTGGTGGAAAAGATGCCTTTACGAATCAGAAAAAAGCAGATTTGATTTTGATTACCGATATCCATGGTGATCATTTTAGCCTTTCTACCCTGGAAGCATTAAACACCCAGAAAGCAAAATTAATTGTCCCACAGGCCGTAGCCGATAACATCCCTTCTGAATTTACACCTCAATTGGATATTCTAAATAATGCCGAAAGCAAGGAACGCTACGGCATTACCATAGAAGCTATCCCTATGTACAATCTTCGGGAAGCTGCCAAAGACTTTCATCCCAAGGGTCGCGGCAATGGTTATGTACTTAGTAAAAACGGTACTCGGATATATTTTTCCGGGGATACCGAGGACATTCCTGAAATGCGCGCGCTACAAAACATAGACAAGGCTTTTATTTGCATGAACCTACCCTATACCATGACGGTCGAAAGCGCCGCCGATGCTGTATTAGCCTTTAAGCCCAAGGAAGTCTACCCTTATCATTACAGAGGTAAACCCGAAGTTAGCGATGTCCTTCAGTTTAAAAAGTTGGTCCATGAAAAGGATTCAACTATAAGGGTCGTACAGTTAGATTGGTATCCTAAGGACGACTACTAAAAAAAAACGGATCCCTAAAAAGATTCTTTCAGGGATCCGCGGTATTAAAGTTACAACAACTATTATCTAATTAACTTCTTATACTTAAGTCGCTTAGGGATTAAATCGCCGCCCAAACGTTTCTTTTTGTTTTCTTCATATTCCGAGAACGACCCTTCAAAGAAATACACTTGCGAATCCCCTTCGAAGGCCAAAATATGTGTACAGATCCTATCTAGGAACCAACGGTCGTGGGAAATCACCACGGCACATCCGGCAAAATTTTCCAAACCTTCTTCTAAAGCTCGTAAGGTATTTACGTCCAAGTCGTTGGTAGGCTCATCTAATAACAACACGTTACCTTCTTCTTTTAAAGTCATCGCCAAATGCAAACGGTTACGTTCCCCTCCAGAAAGCATGCTTACTTTCTTGTTTTGTTCGCTTCCCGAAAAATTAAAACGACTTAAATAGGCTCTTGAGTTCACTTGTCTCCCGGCCATCATAATCAGTTCTTGCTCATCGCTAAAGTTCTGCCATATAGTTTTCTCAGGATCAATATTTGAATGGCTTTGGTCTACATAGGCTATTTTTGCTGTTTCACCTACGATAAACTCACCTTTATTAGGTGTCTCCTCTCCCATTATCATTCTAAAAATAGTTGTCTTACCAGCACCGTTAGGTCCAATAACCCCTACTATTCCCGCCTGTGGAAGTTTAAAATTCAAATCTTCATAGAGCAATTTGTCGTCATAGGCCTTACTTACCCCTACGGCTTCAATAACATTGGTTCCCAATCTTGGGCCATTGGGGATATAAATCTCCAATTTCTCATCCAATTGTTTTTGATCTTGACTCATTAATTTGTCATAGTTCTGCAAACGCGCCTTTTGTTTGGTTTGGCGTCCTTTGGCCCCCTGACGTACCCAATCGAGCTCTCTTTCCAATATTTTCTGGCGTTTGGAAGCTGTTTTGCTCTCTTCGGCCATTCGCTTAGATTTCTGATCTAACCAGCTTGAGTAATTTCCTTTCCAAGGAATACCTTCGCCTCTATCCAATTCCAAGATCCAACCAGCAACGTTATCCAAGAAGTATCTATCGTGGGTTACGGCGATTACCGTTCCTTTATATTCGGCCAAATGATGCTCTAACCAATGTACCGACTCGGCATCCAAGTGGTTGGTAGGCTCATCGAGCAATAATATTTCTGGCTCTTGCAATAATAATCGGCATAGGGCCACACGTCTTCTTTCCCCTCCAGAGAGAACACTTATTTTCTTATCTCCATCGGGCGTACGCAAGGCGTCCATCGCTATTTCTAGCTTGGTATCTAGTTCCCATGCATTAGAGGCGTCAATTTTATCCTGCAACTCTGCCTGTTTGTCCATAAGTTTTTGCATTTTATCTGCATCCTCATAAACTTCGGGCAAGCCAAACATATCGTTTATCTTGTTGTACTCGTCCAAGATAGCAACGGTTTCGGCAACACCTTCTTTGACTATTTCCAATACTGTCTTGTTCTCGTCCAATTGGGGTTCCTGTTCCAAGTACCCTACTTTATACCCTGGCGAAAAAACGACATCACCTTGGAAGTTTTTGTCTACCCCGGCAATAATTTTTAACAAGGTGGATTTACCAGAACCGTTCAGTCCTAAAATTCCAATTTTGGCGCCATAAAAGAAACTTAAATAAATATTCTTTAATACTGGAGTATTCGCAGTCTTATACGTTTTTGTAACCCCAGACATGGAGAAAATTACTTTCTTGTCGTCTGACATAATTTTAGTTGTTTAAAATTTTAATTTTTGTTTTGTTCGTTTTGAAATTACTCATTTATAGTTTTAACACTTTGGACAGTAATTGCATATCATTATGGATTTAATTTCTGGCCATAGCACAATCTCCAAAGAATAGAAGTAAAAAACTCCTTGCTTTTGGAACTATGAACGAATACCTTTTAGGCTCCTAATTGCCTTAGACCGGAAATTGCATCCTATACTTACACTCTTCCTTTTAGCGCATTAAAAACCCAAGCAATTGCAAAGAAACCAATGCCAACCGAGGCAAATCCCCATCCTGCGACATCATCGTATCTAAAAGCCCCTAAGGCAATAAGTGCCAGACCTACGACTATCATAATAAAGGTTGCCCAAGCAAGTACTGTGTTCTTATTCATTCCCATCTTTTAATTGGTTTAATTTGTAGCGTTCAAATATCGTAATTTTTAGATAATATCATCCTTCTAAAACGAAAACTTTAGGGTTCAAAAGGAAAGACGATCCCACTTTGCCTGCGCACCAAATCCAATATCCCTATTAAATCCAAACTATTTTGATGACTCCAAAGGTCACTCTGAAGTTTTCCCTGTCTAATACAATCGTTTACTTCCATGATTTCATAATAGTACCCTCTTCCTTCTGTTGGCATTGGAAAATTCTCTATTTCATTATTTTTTTCCACGCTATACCCCTGTGCCTCATGCCATCTGGGCTGTATACAGACAACTCCTTTATCTCCATAAATTTCGGCTTTCATAGAAGATTTACTAGTAAAACCCGAATACAATACGGCCTGTGCCCGGGGATATTTAAAAATCATTGACGTTTGTACTTCCACACCGTTCTCATAAAAACTAGAAGTTGACAGGACTTTCTCCGGTACACCTAGTAATATATAGGCTAAAAAAGCAGGATAAATTCCAATATCAAGAAGAGAGCCACCGGCCAATTCTGGGTTCAGCACCCTTCCCTTTAAATCCCTATCCATGGCATAAAACGCAAAATCGGCATGTACAAAAGCAATATCGCCTATTTCTTTGGCATCTACCAACTGTTTTACTTTCTGAACCGCGGGGTTAAACCTACTCCAAAGTGCCTCCATTAAAAACACTTTATTTTCTCTGGCACAGGCAATCACCCTTTCCACTTCATCCGTATTTACCCCTAATGGTTTCTCACAAAGCACATTCTTTTTGTAGTTCATGGCCATGAGTGCAATACTGACATGGAAGGTATGGGGAGTCGCAATATACACCACGTCTACTTCCTCACACTGCAATAAAGATTCATAGCTCCCAAAAGATTGTTTTACACCATATTGGGCTGCAAACTCGTTTGCCTTTACTATATTTCTCGATGCTACTGCGATAATTTCTGCATCGTTCACCATGGCCAGGTCCTTCACAAAATGATGTGCTATATTACCTAAACCAATAATACCCCAACGTATTTTTTGTCCCATTTTGCAATTCATTTTGTCAAAGTTAATCAATATTACTCCTTATCTTTATTGCCCTATAGAAACTATAATAAGAATGGATATCAACTTCAATAAAAACGAAGATCACAATAAACTTCTTCTTTCGGGACTTAATAAAAAATTAGCAAAGGTGTATTTGGGCGGTGGCAAGGGCCGTATAGAAAAACAACACGCCCTTGGCAAATTAACAGCTAGGGAGCGAATAGATTACCTACTAGACAAGGATAGGGACGCCATTGAGATAGGAGCCTTTGTTGGTGATGGTATGTATGAGGAACATGGTGGATGTCCCTCTGGCGGTGTGGTGATAAAAATAGGCTTTATCAAAGGCCAGCAATGCATAGTGGTTGCCAATGATGCTACGGTGAAAGCCGGCGCTTGGTTCCCTATTACTGCGAAAAAAAACCTACGCGCTCAAGAAATAGCCATAGAAAACCGCCTTCCTATTATTTATTTGGTAGACAGCGCTGGTGTATACCTTCCTATGCAGGATGAAATTTTCCCTGACAAGGAACATTTTGGAAGGATTTTCAGAAACAATGCCGTGATGAGCAGTATGGGTATCACGCAAATTTCGGCCGTCATGGGCAGTTGTGTTGCTGGAGGAGCTTATCTGCCAATTATGAGCGATGAGGCTTTGATCGTAGACAAAACTGCCAGTATATTTTTGGCGGGCAGTTATTTAGTAAAAGCGGCCATTGGGGAAGTCATAGACAATGAAACCCTTGGTGGTGCAAGTACCCACTGCGAAATTAGTGGGGTCACAGATTACAAGGCTAAAGACGATAAACACGCCTTGGATACCATTAAAAATATAATGGACAAAATAGGTGATTTTGACAAGGCCGGTTACAATAGAAAGGCAGCTATAAAACCTGCTTTAAAGGAGGAGGACATCTATGGTATCCTCCCCAAGTCCAGATCGGACCAATATGATATGCTCGAAATTATTAAACGGTTGGTAGACGATTCCAAATTTGAACAATATAAAGAAGGGTATGGTAAAACAATCCTTACCGGTTACGCCCGTATCGATGGCTGGGCCGTGGGTATTGTTGCCAACCAGCGCAAGGTGGTAAAAACTACCAAAGGAGAAATGCGCTTTGGCGGGGTTATCTATTCCGAATCTGCCGATAAGGCAACCCGTTTTATTGCCAATTGCAATCAAAAGAAAATACCATTAGTGTTTTTACAAGATGTCACCGGGTTTATGGTTGGCAGTAAAAGTGAACATGGCGGTATTATTAAAGACGGAGCCAAGATGGTCAACGCCGTAAGCAACTCAGTAGTACCTAAATTCACCATTGTGGTAGGCAACAGTTATGGCGCAGGGAATTATGCCATGTGTGGCAAGGCCTACGATCCTAGACTTATAGTAGCCTGGCCCAGTGCCGAACTCGCGGTAATGAGCGGAAATTCGGCCGCCAAGGTATTATTGCAAATAGAAACTGCTTCTCTTAAGAAAAAGGGAGAAACTATTACCCCGGAAAAAGAAGCAGAACTTTTTAACAAGATTAAGGCCCGATACGATGATCAAATATCTCCTTATTACGCAGCTTCCCGTCTTTGGACAGACGCCGTAATTGATCCTTTGGACACTAGGAAATGGATTTCTATGGGAATCGAAGCGGCAAACCATGCCCCTATCGAAAAACCTTTTAACATGGGGGTTCTACAGGTATAACATACCCTTCTAGAACCATTTAAGCCATGGCAAGGTGCAGGGTTTTTATCCTTTGCACCTTGCCATTTTTTGTTTCCACAAATTCATTGACAGAAAAAATCTCCTTGGGTATTTCGAATTTAGAAAGTGTGTGCAGCGATTTAATACCTTGCCAAAGCGTTTCGACACCCCTATTCCCTTCTATCACAAGCACTAATTTTTGACCCAAAGTTTTGTCTGGAATCCCGGCAACGAAGAACCTTTCCGATATCAATTCCGACAACTTGGCTTCTATTTGCTCTGGAACCAATTTGATTCCCCCTGAATTTATAATATTATCAAACCTTCCCAACCATTGGAATTCGGTATCCGAAACAAGGTTCACCACATCATTGGTCATCACCTTTTCATTGGATATTTGGGGCGCATCGATCACTAGGCAGTTTCTATTGTCCGTTGCCAAGGACACTTGTGGAAGGGCTATAAAATTACCCCTGCCTTCCCTAGCCGTATCATTGATCCTCTTTGCCGCGATATGGGTTATGGTCTCGGTCATCCCATAGGTCTCATAGATATGGGTTTGGAGGTGTTGCACGCTGTTTTTTAGTTCTATTGACATCGGTGCCCCTCCAATAATCAAAACCCCGATTTGGCTTATTTTATCCAAGGAATTCTCTAATTGCAATGGAATCATAGCCGAAAAATCATAATATACACCCTTGGGAATCGACGGTTTTGAACTAGGCAGCACACATGTGATTTCCCAACCCAATACCATGGCTCTCACCAGCATCATTTTACCTGCTATAAAACTGCTCGGCATACAGTGCAATGCCTTTGTTCCCGGTCCTAGGTTAAAAAAACCTCCGGTAGCCTTAGCAGAATTGCACATCTTTATTTTTTCTAGGAAAACCTTTTTAGGCGTCCCGGTAGATCCCGAGGTATGTACTGAAATCATTGGGGAACCGTCACACCAATCCAATAAAAAATTACCTATAATCTTTTCAAAGTCCTCTCCCTCTTTTACCAAGGAATAGCCTAGTTCCTTTAAATCGGACTCCTGATAAGCGTGGCCGTTAAATTTAAATTTCGGATGAACCTTATGGTAAGACATTGTCTGATGCATTTTCTGTTAAGAATTGCTCCTGAGGCATAACCTTTCCGGTAAGACGTTCTTTCCAATTGTTCCATCCGTATTTTTTCGAAAAAACAAGGAGTAAAATAGGATATACCACCAATACAGGAACAAATACATCCCATCCCAGTTCTGGTTCTGAAATATCCCTAAAAATAGAATTGGTCTGAAAGGCTGTCCAATCGGCCGTGACCAATAAGGCTGTTATTAAGTTATTGGCGGCATGAAAACCTATGGCCAACTCCAAACCTTCGTCCATTAAAGTTAAAATACCTAGAAAAAAACCGGTCCCTATATAATACACCATAATGCCAAAACCTAGCTTTTCTACTTCGGGATTAAATAGATGTAGCAATCCAAAAACAGAAGAGGTAATCACCAAGGGAAACCACTTATTCCCGGCAATTAAACCCAAACCTTGCATTAGATATCCTCTCATAAAGTATTCCTCAAAACTTGTTTGGATCGGGATCAGTAGCACTGAAATTGCTAGTAGTATCAGAAACGGCTGTAATTCAAAATTAAAGGTATAATCATCTGGAGACAAATAAATATCAACCCCCATAATCACTACCGTAATCACGGCCCAGAGTCCGAATGCAAAAAACACTCTCTTCCAATCTACTTTTTTTCTAGAAGTGGTTAGTGACACCAAGCTTTGGTTGTGCAAGAATTTGCAACTAATAAATGTTGCTATCAGGCCAAAGGCAAAGGAAAGCAGCATTAAAAACAAAAACAGGTTGCTACCGATAGCCTGGGACATCTGAGTGAGATCCATCGGAATCTCATTACCCCCCAAAGATTTAAAAATCACCACTCCAACAAGGGGTATCGCCCCAACAACCTGCCACCCTAAAAAAACAAGTAGCACTCCTACAATGTAGCGCCATGATTCATGATTTCCCTTATACCCTTGTTCTATATACATATTTCTTCTATTAATTTTGTATCCCAATTTTTATTCTTATCGTAACTGATGGCCCCATTCCTAACTGTTAAAGGGCTCTCTATATTATTAGTGTACAGGCTACCGGTCCCCAGTCCCTGCGGCAAAGTATTCTTTAGGGTATAGGTCCATTGTGTAATGGCATTTAGCCCTATATTGCTTTCCAGGGCACTGGTAACCCACCATTGAATCCCTAGTTTTTCTGCTATTTCTATCCATTGCCCGCTACCTTTAAACCCCCCAACCAAACTAGGTTTTAAAATTATATAGGGAGGCCGAATGGTTTGTAGCAGTTCTTCTTTTTTTGTTACATCGGTAATCCCTATTAATTCTTCGTCCAAGGCAATGGGCAGTGGTGAATTTTCACATAATTCTCTCATTGCAAGAGGGTTGCCCGGCTTTATAGGCTGTTCTATGGAATGTAAATTATATTTGGACAAACGCTGCAGTTTTCCCAAGGCTTCTTCTGGGGAGAATGCGCCATTAGCATCGACCCGAAGGGAAATTTCACTCTCGCTATACTCTTTTCTTATGGCTTGTAAAAGCAATAATTCGCGCTCAAAATCAATTGCCCCCACCTTCATTTTTATACAGTTAAAACCTTGTTTTAGTTTCTCCTGTATTTGTTGGTGCATAAACTTTTCATCTCCCATCCATATGAGACCGTTTATGGAAATACTTTTATCTTTAGTGGTGAATTCTGAAGGAAATAATAAAAAAGGATCAGCAGCATTTAGGGACAAGAAAGCCTGTTCTACCCCAAATTGAATACTTGGGTAGGGGAGCAACTTATCCCAAAGTTTATCTTTTCCCAAGCCCACATTATCACAGGTCCATTGCAAAACCTCCTCATATTCTGGGCGATCATCAATACTCAAGCCTTTCAATAATCCACATTCCCCAATACCGTATTTTCCGTTATTCCGAAGGATAATAAACCAGGTTTCTTTTTGCACCAATATTCCCCTAGAAGTACCACTGGGGTTTTTAAAGTTTAAAACGTATTTTTTGTAACTAGCTTTCATATGGAGCTATTATTGTTTTTATCGGTCCTATGTAATTCACATAACTGAATTTGTCTTTGCGACAAGTTTTCGGTCATGTTCATTTCATATTGGCTGTTTGTTGTTCTGTGTCTTGTTTTTATAGCTTTTTTAGAGGTCTATAAAAGTCAAATTTAGGGATATTTTAATTCTTATAAAGGAGGAAAGAAGCATTATTATAGCAGCAATCCCCAAGACACTACAATTGACCTTTTTAGGACCTTATCATCATTCATAGAAATTTTTATCGGGCGCCTTAAAAAGCCTCTTTCTGCTTTTTTAATCGATCATAGAAGCCAACAGGTTTAGAGTATTCTTAGTTGCTGGTATCCAACTAATAAACAGGAATGCCCTTATATTATTGACGTAATAAAGTGGTCAATAACATAAGGGCATCCAATAAATTATAAAAGAAGCAAGGTAGGTTGGTTTTAAAACGAGACAGGGCTATAGCATCAAACACAAAAATTGGGCCTGAATTGAATGCACCTTCTGCTTTGTAGAAAAGTTTCCTTGGTTCTCTTCTAACCCCCTTTTGTTTCCCAAGCACCTATGGGTACTTCCCTGATTAGTATTAATTGCCAATTGTTCCTGGCAACCCGCGTTAGGGATCGCAGCGGCATCCCCGAAGTGGAGCGAGGGATATAGCGCAGCGCCCGCCCGACGAAGGAGGGAACGCCCAAAACAGTAACCAAAAAACGGTAAACAAGGATATTAACTATGTCATTTGTCAGATTTTCTAACACAAAAAATCTTTCTTACACCATCACGGACTCCCCTATTTCTGGCAACAACAGCTCTTTTCCCGCATCAGAAAACTGTTTTAGGGCATCTTTTTGATCAATAACAATGTACCCGAAAGTATCGTAATGGTAGCCCAGAATCTTATCGCACTCTATAAAGTCCGATGCAATAACGGCATCTTTAATCCCCATCGTGAAATTATCACCAATAGGCAGCACTGCCAAATCTAAGCTGTGGGACAATGGAATTAATTTCATATCCATGGTCAATGCCGTATCTCCGGCAATATAGAGCTGCTTTCCCTCGGAAGAAATTATAAATCCGCCTGGCTGACCACCATAAGATCCATCCGGAAAGGAAGACGTATGGATAGCATTAACGTACTTAAGGCTTCCAAAATCAAAATCGAAACTACCCCCATGGTTCATAGGATGCGCAGTAATTCCTTTATTGCCGTAATGGGTAGCAATTTCATAATTACTAATAACCACGGCGTTCGTTCTTTTAGCAATCTGTTCTACATCCAAGGTATGGTCTTGGTGGGCGTGGGTTACCAGAATATAATCTGGATCCAAATCATCGATAGCTACTTTTCCGGCCACTTTTTCAATGCCAGAAATAAATGGATCTACCAATAATTTTTTACTATTGGCCAAAATCATTAGGGAGGCATGCCCTAGAAAGGTGATTTTCATAGAATTTGTTTTTCCTCAAAGTTATTTAAAATTGAACCAAAAACGAACTCCTGCTGTAGTTTTATCGATGTTTAGTGTAGACTGTAATTGATTTACCAATCGATTCATAAGCCTTATTCCCATAGAAGAATTTGCTCTTTCACTACTATCTTCTGGCAAACCTATTCCGTTATCCGTATATTCAAAATACCCCTTCTCCCCGTTCTTACTTAAATGGATATGTATTTTACCGTTCTCATCATTATCTGGAAAGGCATATTTAAAGGAATTTGAAACAAGTTCGTTCAATATCAGTCCAAACGGAATAGCTCTATCAATATCTAACTCGACCCCTTCTGCGTCTATAAATATATTTATATTATGCCCTCCTTTTTTATATACCGATTGCACACTATTGATTAGGCTTTCTATATACTCTTGCATTTCGATAACCGAAAGATCATCGTTTTGATATAATTTCTGGTGTATTAAGGCCATGGCTTTCACCCTTGTTTTCCCTTCTTCCAAGGCTTGAATAGCGGCCTTGCTTTTGGTGTTTTTGGTTTGCAGACTCAACAAACTGGAAACCATTTGAAGGTTGTTCTTTACCCTGTGGTGAATTTCTTTCAACAAGGAATCCTTCTCTATCAGGGCCGATTCTATTATTTGTTTTTGTTCTGCAATAAGACGTTGTGTTTTTATACTTTTTAGGTAGGCATACACCACCGCAGCAAATCCCAACAAGGTAAACACCAAGGAAATAAAGACAATATTTATACGTTCGTCCTTTGCCTGCATTTCGTTTCTAGATTCTTCAAGGGCAATTTTTTGCTCATCCATTAACCTTTTAGAATACTCAATTTCCTGTCCTGCTACCGCAGCCAATTGCTGTTTTTTTAAGCCTGCATCACTATGGTTTAGGGAGTCCCGTATTTTTACTGTTCTTTTTAGGTACTCTGTGGCATTTTTAAAATCGCCCATTTTATCATAATACGCGGCCAACAGTCGGTTCCTTTTTATAATATTCTGAACTTTTACAGGGTAATCGCCATATAAAAGAAGATCCTTGGCCTTTTCAAATTCTTCCACCTGTAAATAGACGTCTGCCAATTCTAAAGAGTTCTCTATTTTCTCGGAAGAATATTTATTGATACTATATTCCCCAATAATAGCTATGGCACTCTCTAGTTCAAAGACAGCGATATCGTATTCTTTTAACCGAGCGTAACACTTGCCAATATTTCCTTTAATAATCCCCTTAAGAAAGTTCCCTTTAATAAGTTCTTGTTCGGTTTTTTGTCGACTTATATCATTTAAGTACACATCTATAAATCCTTTTGCTTGTTTAAAATTGGTCAAGGCAACCGCTGTAGACATATCTAAAAGCAAATAGGTCCCTATATTGTTCAGATATTCTGCCTGGGCATAATAGTCACCTTCCCGAACGGTTTTCAGCATGTCTTTAATGTAATCTTCCATAGCCTTACGGTGTAGGCCCAAATTAGAATAGATATCGTAAAAAACAATTTTATCGGTAAGCCCCAGCTTTAGTTTCTCCTCCCTTATTTCAAACTGCCTGTCGAAAAGCCCTAACTTGGCATAGTTATGATCTATTAAATCTAGAAGGATACTTTTCGTAGGATCATCAAAATGTTCTTTGTTTTGATATAAGTCTTTGGCTATGTCGACACTTTTGCTATAATCGCCTATATCGTAAAAAAGTTGGGCTTGCATAAGCTCATATTTCATAGTACCTATGCTGTCATTTGCCTTTAGTGTATTAGTGTGATATGCATTTACCTTGGCTTGCCAGTCATAGGCAGAATTTTCCGAATAGCGGTTTGGAATATTAAAGAAAAACTGCAGTCTTTTTTCTGGGGTGGCAATGTTCTGAAATTCTTGAATCAGGCTTTGTTCTGGAATAGAGACCTGTGCATAGGAAGCGCTAATAGCCAGTATAAAAAAGAGTACACTCTTCAATACTTTTCTAAAAGCAACTTTTACCCTACCGTTGTTGTCCATGAATTAATCTCTACTTAATTAGTAGTAATGACTTACAAAACCAGCAGTCATACCAAAAATAAATATCAGTAATCCTAATTACCGATACATCTAAATCCAGCTCCAAGACCATTTTTTTGCAAAAAAAAGAGGTTTAAACCTACCCTTATCAGGTTTTGCATTGAGTCCGGACAACTATAAACCTAAATAGTTGTCCTATAGATTTCTATAAACCTAAAGGAACTGCTGCTATTAGGCATAAGTAGAAATTAAAAAGATACTTCAATAGACACCACTTTTTAATTTGTGACAAGATTTTGGGAATCCAATTCAAGTTAAAAATATAAACTAGATCTTATAAGTGCTTCATATTGTTGTATAATTACCGTTTATTGTGGTAAAAAAGGAAGAATCACTACCGAAAGACATTTTAGTCGGATTTATATGCATTTCGTCGATAGTATCTTTGCGCCAATTTGATCATAAATGGCATAAAAACAACGCTTTTTAATCTTAAAAAATGGGATACCACAATAATTTAGCAGGGTACAGGCTTAATTTTTGACGTTTTTAAGTTGATTTTTTAGCTCCTCCATAGATTCCTGTAATTGTTTCAACAGTCCTCTTTCGGAAGTGGCATCTACTCCGAAGGTTATTTTACTACTTACCTGCCAAAGTTCTTGTATCTGATCTATCTTAATACGGTACGGCGGATAGTTTTCGTTTAGGGAAATCAGGGAGATCTCCATAGGGTTGGGTGTTTTTTCTATTTTTTTCACCAATACAGCGTCATGCAGAACGACGACATACATTTTATTGGCACTGATAGCCTGCAAACCTTCTACCGCTTTTGCCAGCACCCATTCGCCCGGCCTTAAGTTTGGCAACATACTATCGCCTTCTATTTGAAAACCGCGATAGGAGGCATTTCGGAATTCTGGCAAAGGGATATCGAAAGCCGGTAATTGTCGGTACCAACTTACATCCTGTATATTTTGCGGATATCCTGCTGCTGCCTTAGCGTTCACCAAGACTATATTTTCTTTTTCAGAGGAATCTACGGTAACCACTTTTGGTATAATACTGACTGTTGAAGTAGCTAAATATTTCTGGGTGTTTTCTCCAAAAAGCCAAAGGGGATTGATTTTAAATTGCTTTAACAATTCTGCCACCACTTTTCCAGACAGCTTGGTTCGCCCGCGTTCGATATCGGCGGTAGTATTTGAAACTCCCAGCAATGCTGCAAATTCAGCCTGTGTATATCCCAATTCCCTTCGGATTTCAGAGAATCGTTTTATTGCTATTTCCATATCGTCATTCATACCATATATAATTTTATGCCAGTTTCTCGGCACCCCTTTGTGCCAATTCACCAGCTTGTTCATCCAATTATCCGTTCTCCAAATATACATCTTTTGGATATAATCCAAAAATAATCTTGGATTATTTCCATTATTTGGAAATTTTCCATAAATTTGGATTATCTACAAATTATGCCTTATGACTTGTGATGATATCCAACAGACTTTAAACTTCTTGGTGTTTTCAGGAATGCAGGACGACAACAATTCGTCAAAAGCAATTCCGAAATCCAAAAAAGAGAAACAATCCGTCAAAAAACCAAGAACTAAGAGCACTATTAGAAAGGCAACAAAAGACGATAGCATACAGCTTAATTTATTCGACTAGTTATGGAAAAGGCAAAAATTTTAATTTACGAAGGAGGTTTCAACGGATTCTTAACAGTTATTTATAAGTCTTTTAAAGAAAAATTAAATGTTTCCGATATCCAAAACCAACGCGATATCCAAAAGGGCCTTTTTTCAGACACAGAAACGGTCCATATGCAGTCAGACAAGGCCAAACGTGTTTGGGACGGAATTCAAAAAAAGGACAGGACTGCACTAAAGACCATATACTTTGCATATTTAAGTGAAAAAAAGGGGATAGAGCTTTTGCTTTACCAATATATCCACCATATGTTTTTTGGTGAGGCGAAGATATCTTCGGAAGCCATAAAGGATATATTTTTAAAACTACATCAATATGCCGGCATGGTGGCTAGAGAAAAGCACCGTATTGAGGCCATTGCTACCTTTAAAATTTCCCAGGATCAAATGCACTACACGGCAATTACCCCTTACCACGATGTTCTACCATTGTTATCGAGATACTACCGGTCCAAATTTCCCGGCAAAGAATTCCTCATCTACGATAAAAAAAGAAAATATGCCCTCCTATACAACCTGCTCTCCATAAGCTATATTCCTATGGAAATTCCGATCGATTTTTTCAGAACAGCGCCTTCATCAAAACCACTAAAACCATTGATTTCAAACACGGCCCCCTATCCATTTTCTAGAAGAACGAAATCCATCAAAGCAGATCAAAAAGCAGCGGTATAGACATGGTTTAGCTTGAACGATTTCTTGTTTTTAATTCCTGTTCATCAATTATTTCTAGCGGCTTTATTTATAAGGGAAAAGAAAACAATGACATTATTAGCTCCCTATAAGCCCCTCCTGCCTTAGCGCTGCGATTCGGACTAATTTAACCACATTTTTAGGGCTTCTCTATTTGGCACTTCAAGGCTTAAAACAGAAACCCCAAACAGGCCTACTTACTTTTTTCTCCTACAAAATTGTCACTCGGGTTTTTAAAAAGCACATTAAAGGTCGTGAGGCTACCGTATATACGGGTAATATACTGTTGAAGATCTACTTTTTCCTGGTCGTCTAAATTCTTGCTACTATTTATTTTCTGTTCCATCACCCTTATCCTATCGCGCACCATTACAATTTTATGAAAAAAGGCATCCAATGGAATTTCTTTTTCCGATAACTTGGCGTCTCCAGGTTTTAAAACGAGGGAACCTCCCTTCCACTTATCTGCTATGGGGGTTATCGCACTCGTGTCGCTCCACCGTCTTAAGATAGAAATTAATGACTGCTCTACTTCTGAAAAACTAATCGTAACTACGGCATCTTCAACACTTTCGACAATCTCAAAATCGGCATTTAAATCAATTGTCTCCAAACCGTTTTCAATAAAGGTTACCCAATAATGTTTAGAGGTTACATTGGTAACTACTCCTTTACCAAATTCCTTGTGTTGTATACGCGAACCAATTCCTAAAAGCTGCATCTATTCTAGTTTTAAAATTTCAATTGCTAATGTATCGCTAAGCATTTAAACCACAAAATTCTACAAAGCCCCAACTTCATAATTAGAGGTCAATATCGTAACTTCGCATCTTTACGAAAGCCCATGATTAATTACGAAGAAAATATAGAGGTTAAAGGTGCTCGCGTACACAACCTTAAAAATATAGATGTTACCATTCCTAGAGAGAAACTTGTTGTGATCACCGGACTATCGGGTAGCGGGAAGTCTTCTTTAGCCTTTGACACCATATATGCCGAAGGGCAACGTAGGTATATAGAAACCTTTTCAGCCTATGCACGTCAGTTTTTAGGAGGCTTGGAACGTCCGGATGTGGATAAAATAGACGGACTATCTCCGGTAATTGCCATTGAGCAAAAAACCACCTCTAAATCGCCCCGCTCTACTGTTGGCACCATCACCGAAATTTACGATTTCCTAAGGCTCTTATATGCTCGTGCCGCAGATGCCTATAGTTATAACACTGGGGAAAAAATGGTCAGTTACAATGATGAACAGATCAAAGAATTGATCATTTCATCGTATAAAGACAAAAAAATAAATGTATTGGCCCCGGTAATTAAATCTAGGAAAGGGCATTACCGCGAACTTTTTGAACAAATCGCCAAACAAGGGTTTGTCAAGGTAAGGATCGATGGTGAAATCAAGGATATTGTAAAAGGCATGAAAGTGGACCGTTACAAGACCCATGATATAGAAATTGTCATCGATCGCCTTAAGATCATTGAAAATTCGGACTTGGACAAACGCATTTCCGAAACTATCAACACGGCGATGTACAGTGGCGATAATGTTTTGATGATTTTGGAAGAAGGCCGTGATGAGCCCCGGTATTTTAGCAGGGATTTAATGTGCCCTACCACTGGTATCTCTTACCCATCTCCGGAACCCAACACCTTTTCTTTTAATTCCCCAAAAGGCATGTGTCCGGATTGTAATGGTTTGGGCCATGTTTTTGAAATTAATGAGCACAAAATATTCCCTGACAAAAAACTTTCCATTAGCGGTGGTGGTATTGCTCCTTTGGGAGCTTACAAAAAATCATGGGCCTTTAAGCAGATCGAGACCATTGCACAACGCTATAACTTTGACATGGCCGAGCCTATCTCAAAAATCCCCGAAGCGGCGATACAAGTTTTGCTTTATGGCGGCAAGGAAAGCTTTGAGGTAGATTCCAAGACCCTTGGTGTTAAGCGCACCTACAAAATAGACTACGAAGGGATTGCCCATTTTATAAAAAGCCAGTTCAACGAAGCTAGTTCAACCACTATTAAACGTTGGGCCAAGGAATACATGGACAAAATTGAATGTCCCAACTGCCATGGCAGCCGATTGCAACAAGCCTCTTTAAACTTTAAAATTGCCGAAAAGAATATAGCCGAACTTTCGGATTTGGACATTAGGGAATTGGCCGATTTTTTCAACGGACTCGAAAAAGAGCTGAATACCACCCAGTTAAAAATTGCAGAAGAAATTTTAAAAGAAATTCGCTCAAGAATTCAGTTCTTATTAGATGTAGGCTTGGATTACCTCTCTTTAGGACGCAGCAGCAAATCTCTTTCTGGCGGGGAAGCTCAGCGTATCCGACTAGCCACACAGATAGGCTCACAACTGGTGGGGGTTCTTTATATTTTAGACGAACCTTCCATCGGACTGCATCAGAGAGACAATGAACGCCTGATAAAGTCTTTGGAAGCTCTGCGCGACTTAGGGAATTCTGTCTTAGTAGTAGAACATGACCGCGACATGATAGAACGCGCAGACCATGTGATCGATATAGGCCCTATGGCCGGGAAACACGGTGGCGAGATTATCTCACAGGGAAAACCGGCCGACCTGATCGAGCAACACACTCTTACGGCAGATTATATAACAGGAAAATTACAAATAGAAGTCCCCAAGACTCGAAGAAAAGGCAATGGAAAAAATATTGTTTTAACGGGCTGTACCGGGAATAATTTAAAAAATATTTCGGTTAGCCTTCCATTGGGGAAAATGATCGGAATTACCGGTGTTTCGGGCAGCGGAAAATCTACTTTGATCAATGAAACCCTTTACCCAATTCTGAATGCCTATTATTTTAACGGGGTAAAGAAACCCATGCCGTATAAAAAAATCACCGGCCTTGAACACATCGATAAGGTTATAGATATCAATCAATCTCCCATTGGAAGAACACCCCGTTCTAATCCCGCTACCTACACTGGAGTATTTAGCGAAATTCGCTCCCTGTTCACCAAAACCCAGGAAGCTGCTATTAGGGGCTACAAGCCAGGGCGCTTTAGTTTCAATGTAAAGGGCGGAAGATGCGAAACCTGTCAAGGAGGAGGCCTTAGGGTTATTGAGATGAATTTTCTCCCCGACGTTTATGTGGAGTGTGAAACCTGTAACGGGAAACGCTTTAACAGGGAAACCTTAGAAATCAGGTACAAAGGAAAATCTATCGCCGACGTGCTGGAAATGACCATCAACGAATCTGTGAAATTTTTCGAGAACATCCCCAAAATATACAGAAAACTAAAAACAATTCAAGATGTTGGCTTAGGCTACATCTCTTTAGGACAGCAATCGACAACCTTATCGGGAGGAGAGGCCCAGCGTATAAAATTGGCCACAGAACTATCTAAAAGAGATACCGGTAACACTTTTTATATTTTAGACGAACCCACAACGGGCCTTCATTTTGAAGATATCAGGGTGTTGATGGGCGTGCTTAATGAACTGGTTGACAAAGGAAACACCGTTGTGGTCATAGAACATAATTTAGATGTTATTAAAACAGTAGATTATATCATAGACATTGGTTATGAAGGTGGCCGTGGAGGTGGAATGATAGTAGCCAAAGGCACTCCCGAAGAAGTAGCAAAAGACAAAAAAAGCTATACTTCTAAGTTTCTTAGGAAAGAATTAAGCCTGTAAATAGTGGTTATCACTGTAAAAATATGTTAATTAGTAGAATATTATCTTACAATTTTTTTTGGTTAATAAATACATTAAACCCCATCGAAACGAATGAGAAAAGAAAGACATCATAAAGGTTGGAACGAAATAAAAACTAATGATTCTTGGGCCCTTTTTAAGATTATGGGTGAATTTGTCAATGGATTTGAAAAAATGAGCGCCATTGGCCCTTGTGTTTCCATTTTTGGGTCGGCACGCACAAAACCCGGAGATAAATATTATGAATTGGCCACGAGTATTTCGAAAAGCATTTCAGAAGCCGGATATGGGATTATTACCGGTGGTGGCCCAGGAATCATGGAGGCAGGAAACCGCGGTGCTCATTTGGCTGGCGGAACATCGGTTGGACTCAACATAGATTTGCCTTTTGAGCAACATAACAATCCATATATAGACAATGACAAAAGTTTAGATTTTGACTATTTCTTTGTTCGCAAAGTAATGTTCGTTAAATACTCACAGGGCTTCGTTGTTTTACCAGGTGGTTTTGGTACGCTTGATGAACTCTTTGAAGCCATTACCCTAATCCAAACCCATAAAATAGAATTGTTCCCTATTATTTTGGTAGGTACGGAGTTTTGGGAAGGCTTAATGGAATGGATTAAGAAAACAATGCTGACCATAGGAAATATAAGTGCCGAAGATTTAGATCTGATAAAAATCGTAGATACTGAGGAAGAGGTTGTAGAAATCATCGATGCCTTTTATAAAGGAAACATTCTCAGTCCAAATTTTTAATTAATACCATTATTTGAAAACCAAAACCAACCAATTCATTCGCTTTTTATTCCTGATAGTTGTTCTGACAAGCGGCAAAAGTATAGCCCAGCATACCAACGTGCTTTCTGCAACATTGACCGAAGAGAATAAAGAGATCAGTATTCAACAAGCCCTAGAATATGTAAACGATTCTAGGGACACCTTGTTATTGCTATATTTTAACGACTGGGCCAATGCGTATGCCGATAAAAATACGGCCTTGGCAAAACGGTTTTCTGAGGAGTTTAAAAAAGGCCTGCACCTGGCCAAAGACGAGGAACGAGGGTATACAAAGATTGTTAGCGTCGTAGACAATGATTATCAGGGATTAGACTGGAATTACACTTCGGGGCGGGATATAGTTAAAATAGATTTGAAGGAACCTTTGCTTCCTGGAAGCTCGGTAAAAATCTTCTTAACCTACAAGGTAAAGCTTCCTCCCAATAAGTTTACCCCATACGGCTATGACAACAGAAGGAATTTTTATTTAAAAGACTGGTACCTTACTCCAGCCGTCTATGACGGCACTTGGCATTTATATTCCAATAAGAATCTAGAAGATTTATATACAGGCATCACCAATACCACCATCAACCTATTTATTCCCAAGGACCTGTTTATAGCCTCTAATTTTTCTACCACCCATAAGGTCACACTTTCCCATGGAAAACATATTACCCTAACAGGCATCAGGCAAAAGAGTTGTGAAATTATCCTGGCTCCAGTAAATCATTTTACGAAACACCAAACCCCCAGTCTCACCCTGATTACCGATTTGGAAACCTTCCGGTATGATCCGATTGCCTCTGGAATTTCAATAAATAGAATTGCAGATTTTATTCAAAACAACTTAGGCGATTACCCACATCCACAGTTATTGGTCAGTGAAATAGATTACAATAAGGACCCCTTGTACGGCATCAGCCAGTTACCGTCCTTTATCAGGCCCTATGAAGAGCAGTTTCAATTTGAGATGAAGGTTTTAAAAACTGCGCTTAACAGTATCGTTAAAGAAACTTTGTTCCTAAACCCGAGAACGGAAAAATGGGTTACAGACGCCATTGTAAACTACCTGATGATTGCTTTTGTGGAGGATTATTATCCAGATCAAAAATTATTAGGAAAATTGTCCTCCTTATGGGGGGTGCGAAATTTCCATCTTGCCCAGATGGATTTCAACGAGCAATACCCCTTATTACAGATGTTGTCGGCCCGTAGAAATTCGGATCAATCATTAAGGACAGAAAATGATTCTTTAATAAAATTCAACCAAAAAATTGCCAATAGATATAAAGCAGGCTTAGGATTAGCGTATTTGGCAGACTACACTGGCACCCATCAGGTTGATAATAGCATCAAGGCTTTTTACAAAAACTACCAGCTAAAACCGGTGACCGAAGCGGACTTTAAATTTATGGTTGTCGAAGGATCAAATAAGGATGTAAATTGGTTTTTTGACGAATATGTATCGACGACAAAAAAAATAGATTTTAAGATCAAGAATGTTGAAAAGACCGCCGATTCTTTAAAAGTAACTCTAAAGAACAAGCAAGGAACCAACGTTCCTATTTCTCTTTTTGGCATCAAGAACGACACAGTAGTTTCCAAATATTGGTTTACCAACATCATTTCTGAAAAGACCATTGTGATCCCAAAAAATGGTGAAGATCGTCTAGTATTGAACTATGACCAAACCATTCCAGAATACAACCAAAGAGATAACTGGAAGTCTTTAAACGGGTTTTTCTCGAGCAATAAAAAAATAAAGTTTCAATTTTTTAAGGATGCCGAAGACCCGTATTTCAATCAAGTCTTTTATGTCCCGGTTTTAACGTTCAACCTCTACGACGGATTGGCCCCGGGATTGCGCTTACATAATAAAACCCTTTTAGAGAGGCCCTTTGTTTTCGATTTTGCGCCCTCCTACGCTACTTCTGAAAAATCCCTGGTTGGGTACGGGAAATTTAATTACAGGGATTATCACGGCAAAAGCGGACTATATGTAACCAATTATTCTCTAAGAGGAAACACGGCACATTTCCAAAAAAATTCTAGATACAGCACCATAAGTCCTGCCGTTGGTTTTGGATGGCGACCAAGCAATTTATTGCTCAACAAAAGATCTTCCTTAGTGTTGCGTTCTGTGAATGTTTTTAGGGATCTAGATCCGAATTTAGTAGAATCCGATTTGGAAACAGAACCAGATTACAGTGTTTTTAATGCCAAATACACCAATACTTCCAACAATATTTTAAACTATTTATCATGGTCCGTAGATGCCCAATATTCTAATAAATTTAGCAAAATAGCCTACGAATTAGAATACCGGAAACTGTTTCAAAACAACAGACAGTTTAATTTCCGCTTTTTTGCGGGGAAGTTTTTACGCAACGAAACTGCAGGGGAGACGGACTTTTTCAGTTTCGCACTAGACCGGCCAACCGACTACCTTTTCGACTATGAATTCTTAGGAAGATCTGAAGGCTCCGGCATTTACAGTCAGCAAATAATTATTGCCGAAGGTGGCTTTAAGTCAAAGCTAGCCTACCCCTACGCCAATGATTGGATGGCAACCATCAATTCGAGCATTAATATTTGGCGGTGGATAGAACTTTACGGCGATTTTGGATTTGTAAAAAACAAAGGGATTTCCCCTAAAACGGTTTACGATTCTGGAATTCGTCTGAATCTATTGACCGATTATTTCGAATTATACCTGCCTTTATACTCAAATAACGGTTGGGAAATAGCCCAACCACATTACGATCAAAAAATTAGATTTGTAATAACCTTCAGCCCAAGGACCCTAACGGGCCTATTTACGAGGAAATGGTTTTAAACAATTATTATATTCTTAATATTACAGCTTATTTTTTATCATATTCTTATTTTAGAAAAATCTAAGGATTATTCTTTAAACATTATTCATCATTATAGCATTCTATGGGTTGCAAAAACCATTCTGATTTGATATTTTTGTGAGAAACCATTTGTTCTATAATGAATATAAACTCCAAAGTAAGCAATGACATCTCTTTTGATGACTTTCAAGTACAAATTTTGAAAGACTACGAAATAGCTGTCACCAGTAGAGAATGTAGCCTATTAGGGCGAAGGGAAGTCTTAACAGGAAAAGCAAAATTCGGAATCTTTGGCGATGGCAAAGAATTGCCGCAATTGGCCATGGCCCGTTCTTTCCGCAATGGAGATTTTAGAAGTGGGTATTACCGCGACCAAACCTTTATGATGGCGCTAGGCCTCCTTACTCCCAAAAACTTTTTTCACGGACTATACGCTACTACGGATTTAACCAAGGACCCTATGAGCGGCGGAAGGCAAATGGGAGGGCATTTCTCTACCTTTAGCCTCAACGAAGATGGTAGCTGGAAAGATCTTACCAAACAAAAAAACAGCAGCTCGGACATTTCTTGTACTTCTGGGCAAATGCCAAGATTACTAGGTTTGGCTCAGGCTTCAAAAATATACAGAAACGTTAAGGGTTTAAAAGGCGACAAATTTTCGGTCAACGGAAATGAGGTTGCTTGGGGTACCATTGGAAATGCCAGTACTAGTGAAGGTGCCTTTTTTGAAACCATTAACGCTGCAGGGGTATTGCAAGTACCTATGGTCATCAGTGTTTGGGACGACCATTATGGAATTTCGGTACATGCAAAACACCAGACGACCAAGGAAGACATTTCTGAGGTTTTAAGTGGCTTTCAACGCGATAAGAAAAATGCCGGTTTTGAGATCCTTAAAGTAAAGGGATGGGATTATACCGCATTGATTCACGCCTATGAAAACGCCGCAGATATCGCCAGAGAACAACATGTTCCCGTTCTTGTTCATGTGACGGAACTTACCCAGCCCCAAGGGCACTCAACTTCTGGATCGCATGAGCGTTATAAAAGCGAAAAACGATTGGAATGGGAAAGGGAAAATGATTGCAACAAACGCTACAGGGAGTGGATTTTAGAAAATAAAATTGCCACAGAAGAGGATTTAAAAATTCTCGAAAAGAATATAAAAAAACAAATAAGGGCAGCGAAAAAGGAAGCTTGGGAAGAATTTTTAGCACCTCATAAAGCGCAGAAAAAAGCCCTTGTTCAATTATTGGATAATGTTTCGAGTGGCAGTGCCAACAAACATTTTATTATCAAACTTAAAAACGATCTAATAGCGATCGAGGAACCTATTAAGAAAGACTTGGCTTCCAAAGCCAGAAAAGCAATACGCTATTTAATAGGTGAAAACAGCGCCGAAAAAGAAGCCTTGGTCAAATGGACCCAGCAGTATTTAGCGGATTCACAATCAAAATTCAGTTCGCATTTATACAATGAATTGGCTAATAATGCCCTTAATGTTCCCGAGGTAAAACCCACCTATGATGCCGATGCCGAGAAAGTAGATGGTAGGGTAATTTTAAGGGACAATTTTGACCTTTTATTTGAAAGACATAAAGAAGCCTTAATTTTTGGTGAAGATACAGGGGCGATAGGCGATGTAAACCAAGGGCTGGAAGGGCTACAGAAAAAATATGGGGAGCTAAGGGTTGCCGATACCGGCATTAGAGAAGCCACCATAATTGGACAAGGAATAGGAATGGCTATGAGAGGACTACGCCCAATAGCTGAAATTCAGTATTTAGATTATATCTTCTACGCACTTTATACCCTGACCGATGATTTAGCTACCCTGCTGTACAGAACTGTAGGGAAACAAAAAGCCCCACTGATCGTTAGGACCCGTGGACACCGCCTAGAAGGCATTTGGCATTCCGGATCCCAGATGGGAGGCCTAATACACTTGTTACGAGGCATGTATATCCTAGTCCCTAGAAACATGACCAAAGCAGCCGGATTTTACAACACCTTAATGAAAGGAAATGAACCCGCGTTATTGATCGAAAGTCTAAACGGATACCGTCTTAAGGAACCCCTACCCAATAACCTAGGGGAGCTATGCACTCCAATCGGGGTCGTAGAAACCGTAAGAGAAGGAGAAGATATCACCTTGCTTTCTTATGGGTCTACGCTTAGGATTGTTTTACAGGCAGCCAAGGAATTACAAGAAGTAGGGATTAATGCGGAAGTTATTGACGCCCAATCTCTTTTGCCTTTTGACATTAAGCAGGATGTTGTAAAAAGTGTTCAAAAAACAAGTCGATTGCTAATTATAGACGAGGATGTGCCCGGTGCTTGTTCTGCTTATCTAATGCATGAAGTTGTTGAGAAACAAGGGGCTTATAAATATTTAGATAGTGCCCCGCAAACACTCACCGCTAAACCGCATAGGCCTGCCTACGCAACAGATGGTGATTACTTTTCCAAGCCTAACCTCGAAGATATTTTCGAAAAGGTGTACAGTATTATGCACGAGTCGGATCCCAAAAGCTTTCCCGCCTTTATTTAAAGCAGATAAAAACAAGAAAAGGATTTTTCTTATTTAAGATATCTATTACAAAAAAGACACCTCTAGAATATTCGGAGGTGTTTTTTTTTATTTTCTATTTAAATAGGAACACTTAAATTTATGGTTATTTTAGCCTCAAAAAGAAAAATTTACTAGATGAAAAATTCCATTTTAAAAGACATTGGACTTGCGTTTTTACGGATGGGTGCCGCTGCCATGATGATCACCCACGGATTGCCTAAATTTCAAAAACTCGTCGGCGGAAATCTTCAATTTGCAGATCCTATTGGTATTGGAAGCACACCTTCCTTAGTACTTACAGTGCTCGCCGAGTTTGTATGTCCCATTCTAATTTTTGTGGGATTTAAAACCCGTTGGGCTAGCGTACCTGTTGTAATTACTATGCTGGTCGCTGGTTTGGTCGTGCACGCTGCCGACCCGTTTAAAACGAAAGAGATGGCACTTTTATACGCCCTTATCTTTATCACTATTTTAGTTTTGGGACCAGGAAAATATAGTTTGGACAGAAAGTAAATAAAAATACCAATGGGTGTTTGTAACACCCATTGGTATTTAAAATATTCTTACCAATAGTTCTTTTAGAAGATCTTGTTGGGTCATTCCAGCCCCTACTCCTTTTCCTTTCACATCTAATTCTCTTAAATGTGACACTATCTCGCTCACCCTTCTCATGGGATAATTTTTTGCCGCTAACTGAATTTCAGGAACTAAAAAAGGTTTAACCCCTAGGGACGATACAACATTTGCTTTAGAATGGTCTTTTAACCCGTGATATCCCAACAACTGAATAAAAAAAGAATATAACAAGGAGATGGTCAACACAAAGGGGTTGTCCTTAGGATTCTGTGAAAAGTAATTCACTATCCTAGCTGCCTTTACAAAGTCGCGTTCTATAACGGCTTTTTTTAATTCAAAATTGTTGTAATCTTTACTAATCCCAATATTAAGCTCTATTGCTTCTGGTGTAATTTCTACCCCCTTTGGAACCATCATACACAATTTATCCAATTCCTTATCGATCCTTCCTAAATCTGTCCCTAAAAATTCTACCAATAATTCGGCCGCTTTATGGGTTATGCCATAGCCTTTTACCTTTAATACTTTTTTAATCCAATCAGCGACCTTGTTTTCGTATAGTTTTTTGCTCTCAAAAAAGACGCCTTTTTTTTGAATTTCCTTGTAGAGTTTTTTTCTTTTGTCTAGTTTACTGTTCTTATAGCATACCACCAAAACTGTGGAAGGTTGTGGTTGCTCGGCGTATGCTGCCAACCCTTCTATGGACCGAGACAAATGCTGTGCTTCTTTCACTATTACCACCTGACGCTCTGCCATCATAGGATACCTTTTAGCATTCCCAACAACATCGTCTACAGTAACATCCTTTCCGTATAGTACCACTTGGTTAAACCCACGTTCTTCCTCTGACAAAATACTTTTTTCTATGAACTCGGAAATCTTATCTATAAAATAAGGTTCCTCTCCGGTCAGAAAATATATGGGTGCTATATTTCCTTTTTTTATATTGCCAACAATCAGTTTTACTTCATCCATTTAAAAAAATTCATCAACTTTGCCCCTATGCAGCCATTAAATTACCCCGCATATGACTTCCGATTCAAAAATAGGGAAAATAAAGTCTATATATTTGATGCCGTCCGCAAAAAATTTGTGGTTTTACAACCCGAAGAATGGGTACGGCAACATGTTGTACAACACTTGGTATCCGAGAAAAAATACCCCATCAGTCATATCAATGTCGAAAAACAACTCACCGTCAATAAATTAAAAAAAAGGTATGATGTGGTTATTTTCAATCCTAGCGGAACCATTGAAGTACTCGTAGAGTGCAAAGCACCGCAAGTAGTCATCACTCAGCAGGTCTTTGATCAAATTGCCAGGTACAACCTTCAATTAAAAGCGAGGTATTTGATCGTGACCAATGGCCTAGATCATTTTTTTTGTGAAATGGACTTTGAGAATGAACAATATAATTTTTTAAGAGATATCCCCGGTTACAAAGTCCAACAACCCTAAGAGCGGTCTTCTTTTACTGAAGAGAAAGGTCATTTAACCCCAAGTTTAGCTTTTATATAGATACACCTCCAATTACTTTAATAACGGTACCCCGAACCCTAAACCTATATAGAAGGGGAATTAGAAAATAAATCTTTAAATTGCCCTCTTAATCAAAGTTTAACCAAATACTTGAACCACCCTAATATTCTGGGCTCACATAGATGTCAAAAATAGCAATCGTTATACTTAACTGGAACGGAAAGGATCTTTTGGAAAAATTTCTCCCTTCCGTAATCGAATTTTCCAAGGGCGCAGATATATATGTAGCCGACAATGCGTCAACGGATAGGTCAGTCCCATTTATAAAGGAAAATTTCCCGACGATAAAAATCGTTCAAAACACCGAAAATGGCGGTTATGCTAAAGGATACAACGACGCTCTAAAACATGTAAAGGCAGATATTTATTGCCTGTTAAATTCAGATGTAGAAGTTACCCCAGACTGGTTGCTCCCCATAGAAAATGAATTTAACCGCAACCCTGAAGTGGCTATACTACAGCCAAAAATACTGGATTACAACCAAAAACATTTATTTGAATATGCCGGCGCAGCAGGTGGATTTATGGATCAGCTAGGATATCCTTTTTGCAGGGGCCGAATTTTCCAGGAAATTGAGCAGGATACGGGACAATACAATGACCTTAAAGAAATATTTTGGGCCTCTGGCGCCTGTTTTTTTATCAGAAGCGAGGTTTTTCACAAATTTCAGGGCTTCGATGAGGATTATTTTGCCCATCAGGAAGAAATAGACCTATGTTGGCGCGCCAAAAACCATGGATACAAAGTCTTTTATATAGGGACCTCACAGGTGTATCACGTAGGCGGATCGACGCTAGATTCTATGAACCCCAATAAGACTATGTACAATTTTAGGAACTCTTTATTCTCAATTCTGAAGAATCTACCGCTAAAAAAGTCGCTCCTCCTTATATTTTTACGGCTATTACTCGACGGAATTGCCGGGTTGAACTATATTTTTCAGGGCAAATTCAGCCACTGTTGGGCAATTTTTAGGGCTCATTTGAGTTTTTACCAAAATTTTTCCAGAATGTTAAAGAAAAGAGAAAGAGCCAATTTTACTACTAATTATTTCATAACCAAGTCCATTGTATGGGCACACTACGTATATCATGTGAAAAACTTTAACGTTTTAGTAAAATATTAACGAATAAGCACTAGTAAGACCCTTCTTTTTATATATTTTTACCCTTACTTTTGGAAACTTATAGAGAACCAAAATTTTAAACTATTAACACTATTTAAATAATTATGAAAAAAATCATTTTAGGCTGTTTAGGAGTAACTCTTTTGTTATCCTCATGTGTATCATCAAAAAAATACGCTAATCTAGAGGCCAAACAAAAAGAAACACAAGATTTATTAAATTCAGCTACGGTTAAATTAAACACTTGTTTAGCTAACACATCTAGAATGCAAACTTTAGAAGAGCAAAATGCATTCTTAAAAGCTAACAACCAAGAGTTAATCAACAACATGGGTAACTTAACTACCCTAACAAGCAAAGGTGCTGCCAACTTAGAGAAGTCTTTAGAGAGCCTAAGAGAAAAGGACCTTACTATCAGAAAATTAAACGATGCTATCACAAGAAGAGATTCTGTTAACTTATCTTTAGTTCAGAGCTTAAAAGGTGTTCTTGGAAACTTGGATGACGAGGATATCGAAATCAGCGTAGAAAAAGGAGTGGTATTCGTTTCTATCTCTGACAAATTATTATTTAGCAGCGGAAGCTACAACGTAACTTCAAAAGCTAAAGAAGTTTTAGGAAAAGTTGCCAAAGTAGTTAACAACAAGCCTGATTTTGAATTTATGGTAGAAGGTCATACTGACACTGTACCTTACAAGAGCAACGCTGTTATTAAAGACAACTGGGATCTTTCTGTAAAACGTGCTACTTCTGTTGTTCGTATCTTACAAAATGAATTCGGTGTAGATCCTAAGCGTATGACTGCTGCTGGAAGATCTGAATACATCCCTGTATCTGCTACTGACAAGTCTAAAAACAGAAGAACTCGTATCGTTGTTCTTCCTAAAATTGACCAATTCTACAGCATGATCGAAGAAGGAATGAAAGACCCTAAGATCAACTAAGACATATCTTTTTTAAAAGAGAAAAAGCGACCTAATTGGTCGCTTTTTTTATTACCATAATTTTTTAAAATGGTCGCTTTGAGAGTATTTTCTAAAAAGAAATGGCCGCATATTATAGGATATTCTCTTCGGAATCTCCATCCTTTTTGGCATTGTAATGGGGGCGTTCCCTCCTTCGTCGGTCGGGCCCTTGGCTATATCCCTTGCGTTGCTGCGGGGATGCCGCCGCGGTCCCTAACGCGAATGCTTGCTAGCATATAACTGCAGGGTAAGGCAATCATAAAAGAATTTATAAGGCAATTATTGAGCAATCAACCTTCTTAAAAATGAAGCGCCCATAGAGCGTCTGATTCACTAACCAGCATTATAATGATCGGCAAGCTATTTACATGAAAAGCGCCTAGACCTCATTTAAAACTTCATAAGGGCTTTGTATTACCTTTAAAATGCTTCTAAAGGCGACAAAAATACCCTGTTAAAATATATCTATATCTCCTTTACCTTCCCTTATAACAATAGGCTCGTCTTCTGATAGGTCTATCACGGTCGAAGCTGTGTTATCACCATAGCCCCCATCAATTACCACATCGACTAAATTTCTCCATTTTTCATAGATCAATTCTGGGTCCGTAGTATATTCCAATACATCGTCCTCATCCCTAATAGAGGTAGAAACGATCGGATTTCCCAAGGCCTCTACCAAAGCTCGGGCAATGGAATTGTCAGGAACACGTATCCCTACGGTTTTTTTCTTTTTAAACTCTTTTGGCAAATTATTATTCCCAGGAAGAATAAAGGTATAGGGCCCTGGCAGGGCACGTTTTAAAATTTTAAAGGTCGCTGTATCTATCTGCCTAACATAATCCGAAAGATTGCTCAAATCGGCACAGATAAAAGACCAATTGGCCTTGGCCAATTTAACGCCTTTAATTCGCGCAATTTTCTCCAATGCCTTCGTATTGGTTATATCGCAGCCCAAACCGTAAACCGTGTCCGTGGGATATATAACCAATCCTCCTTTTCGCAAAATATCGACAATCCTTTTTATTTCCTTAGGGTTGGGGTTTTCCGGATATATTTTAATGATTTCAGACATATGATAACTTGAAAATTAACAATATAACAAAGTAAACAATAATTTTATGATGTAGCGATAAGCTCTGCTACTTAAAATGAAATTCTGCTTGCTATAAAAGTTCTTCACTTAAACTATTCCTTAAGGGCGCGAGCTATATTACCCCCGTTAAAGTAAAGATTATTTTTAAGAAGGAAACGGATCACCGATTAATGACCGTAGTTTTTGTCTAAAAAATAGCGACTTAAAATAAACTGTCGGATATCAGACTAACAAACAGCTCCTATAAAAAAACAAACCACAACAAATTTAGTATTGGTTGTGGTTTATTCCTGAGTTATGATGTGCTACAACACCTCTAATTTGGCAAAACGGAGCAACAGTTTTTTGATATCTCCTTTGTCAAATTTTATTTCGGCCTTGCGATCATTCCCTACTCCTTCTATTTTTATCACCTGTCCCCTACCAAACCTGGTGTGATTGATTAGAGAGCCTTCTGTTAAGTTAGGATCTGACACATTGGTGTTTCCAACTGGTGTGCTCAATTCCGGTTTCAATTTACGAAGTTTCCGAAGTTGACTTTCTTTTGGCTTTATAGAACTAGGAGGCGATCCTGGCACCGGTTTCTGCTGTCGCAGCTTACTCTTATCTACATCCCCAAATATATCGGCATCTATCAAAGGTTTGTAACGATAATTCTGTATAGGGGTTAGGTTTTCTAGATATTTCTCATCTATTTCTTCAATAAATCGACTAGGTTCCGCATCGACCAGTTTCCCCCATCGGTACCTGTTTTGCGCAAAGGTAAGGTAGGCTTGTTTTTCGGCCCGTGTCAGCGCTACATAAAACAAGCGCCGTTCTTCTTCCAATTCACTTCTTGTGTTCATACTCATTCCAGAAGGAAAAAGATCTTCTTCCATACCCACGACATACACATAGGGAAATTCTAATCCTTTGGCCAAATGTATGGTCATAAGGGCAACCCTATCGTCATCACCGGTATCTTTATCCAAATCGGTAGCAAGGGCAACATCTTCTAAAAACTCTCCCAGCGCTCCCGTAGCGTCGGCCAATTCCTTTTGGCCTTCGACGAAATCCTTAATACCATTTAACAGCTCCTCGATATTCTCCATTTTTCCAATACCTTCTGGAGTGCCATCTTTTTTAAATTCTAGTAAAACCCCTGTTTTTTTGGCTACATGCTCGGAAAGCGTAAAGGCATCGGAGGTTTCGTTCATGATCTGAAAACTCTTGATCATGGTCACAAAATCGGTTAATTTCCGTTTTATTCCTGCATTAATTTTCAAATCTACCCTATCCAAATTTTCCATCACCTCATAAATAGAGCGGTTATAATGGTTGGCAGCAACGGTAAGTTTTTCAATAGTACTCTGTCCAATTCCCCTAGCAGGGAAATTAATAACCCTTTTTAGAGCTTCTTCATCCTTAGGGTTTATAATCAGTCTTAAATACGATAGTACGTCTTTAATCTCTTTACGCTGATAAAATGAAAGTCCACCATAAATACGATAAGGAATATCCCTCTTCCTTAAGGCATCTTCCATAGCCCTCGATTGGGAGTTTGTTCTATAAAGGATCGCAAAATCGCCATTATCCATTTGATTTTCCATCCTATTCTCAAAAATAGACCCTGCTACAAACCTCCCCTCTTCCGCATCTGTAGGACTACGGTGTACTTTTATCAAAGGACCGTCGTCGTTAGAGGTCCACACGACCTTTTCTAGCTGGTTTTTATTCTTAGCAATAATGGAGTTGGCTGCATTTACGATATTTCCGGTAGACCTGTAGTTCTGTTCCAAGCGGTACATCCCTACGTTTTCATAATCTTTTTGGAAATTTAGGATATTACTAATATTGGCCCCTCTAAAGGAGTAAATACTCTGGGCATCATCGCCCACCACGCAAATATTGTGAAACCTATCTGAAAGTGCCTTTACAATTAAATACTGGGAATGGTTTGTATCTTGGTACTCATCAACCAAAATATATCGAAACCTATCCTGATATTTCGCCAAAACTTCTGGGAACCTGGTCAGCAACTCATTCGTTCTTAACAACAAATCATCAAAATCCATCGCTCCCGCCTTAAAGCATCGATCTACATAGTTCTGATAAATTTCGCCCATCCTAGGGCGTTTTGCCATGGCATCGGCTTCTATCAAATCACGATCGTTAAAATAAGCTTTCACAGTAATTAGACTATTCTTAAAGGAAGATATTCTATTTTGTACCTGTTTATACTTATAGATATCCTTATCCAATCCCATTTCCTTTATAATAGCAGAAATAAGACGTTGGGAGTCTTGGGTATCATAAATGGTAAAATTACTTGGGAATCCCAATTTATGGCCATCGAAGCGCAAAAGCTTGGCAAAAACAGAATGGAAGGTTCCCATCATTAAATTTTTTGCCTCCGATGCCCCTACGATATCGGAAATACGTTGTTTCATTTCCCTAGCAGCCTTGTTGGTAAAGGTCAGGGAAAGAATATTAAAGGCATCTACGCCCTGATTCATTAAATATGCTATTCTATACGTCAATACTCTGGTCTTTCCGGAACCAGCTCCGGCAATCACCATTAAAGGCCCATCTTTATGCAATACGGGAGCTTTTTGGGCCTCATTCAACTCATTTATAAATTTTTCCAAAGCGTCTTATAATTTAGTTCCTACGGAACGGTGAAATTAACCATAAATAGGCTTAACTAAAAGCCGAAGGTTTATTAATTATACACAAAGAAAACTATTAATAAGGGTATTTTATATAATTTTTTGGATATTTAGCTTTTTAAAAATCCTCGTATTTTTGTTGATATAAGAACTTTCAATACTTCTAAAAATCCTCGCCTGCCTAAACCATGCTACACCCAATGGTCAAACAGCAAGATATTTTCAAGTCTTACAAGGAGTTATCTCATTTCAATAGAAATGAACAGTCTTTTCTCTTCCTTCAACAAGAGGTCCAAAAATTATTAAATTACTATGAAACCCTAAAAAGCCATGAAATATTTCCTTTTTCTTTCACTGTGTTTCTGTTGTTTTTTTTCCAGTGCGCAGCAGTACAAGTTTGACAAAGAATACCGTGCCATTGAGCCCAAGGTCATAGAATGGAGGCGCGATTTTCACAAACACCCCGAACTTTCTAACCGTGAATTTAGAACGGCATCCAAAGTTGCCGAGCATTTAAGATCTTTGGGACTAACTGTACAGACCGAGGTAGCAAAAACTGGAGTGATCGGGATTTTAGAAGGCACAAAACCGGGAAAGGTAATTGCCTTAAGGGCCGATATGGATGCCTTGCCCATTATTGAAAGAAACGATTTGCCTTTCAAGTCTACCACAAAGTCCGAGTTCCTAGGCCAAGAAGTAGGCGTTATGCATGCTTGCGGCCATGACACCCATACTGCGATATTGATGGGGGTTGCCGAAATACTTTCTAAAAACAGGGATAAAATAAAAGGAACGGTTAAGTTTATTTTTCAACCTGCCGAGGAAGGCCCGCCACCGGGAGAGGAAGGCGGAGCTTTATTAATGATTAAGGAAGGAGCACTAAAAAATCCGGATGTAGACGCCATTTTTGGCCTTCATATAAATTCTCAAACACCTGTTGGCGTTATTAGATATAAGCCCGGTGGGACTATGGCGGCGGCACAAAGTTTTGAAATAAAAGTACAGGGCAAGCAAAGTCACGGCTCCCAGCCATGGGCAGGCGTAGACCCAATATTAATAAGCGCCAAAATCATTGACGGTTTACAGACTATTATCAGTCGCGAATCGGAACTTACGAACGAGGCGGCAGTAATTACAGTCGGAAAAATCAGTTCAGGGGTTCGTTTTAATATTATTCCCGAAAGTGCCGAAATGATAGGCACCATCAGAACCCTCGATTACGATATGCAAGCCCATATTAACCGTCGTATGAAAGAAATGGTCCCTGCCATCGCCAAGGCCTATGGAGGCGACGCTACCATAACCATAAACAATGCTACAGAAATCACCTATAACGACCATGATTTGGTAGCCCTAATGCTGCCTTCCATGGAGCGAGTCGCCGGGAAGGAAAACGTACAGATCCAAAAGGCCGTTACCGGAGCCGAGGATTTTTCTTATTTTCAGAAAGAGATTCCAGGCTTCTATTTCTTTTTAGGCGGTATGACCCCCGGCAATGAACAATCGTTTCCGCACCATACCCCCGATTTCATTATTGATGATTCGGGAATGCTTTTAGGAGTAAAGGCATTAACAGAAATGGCTCTAGATTTTTTAGCCCTTTAGTTAACTATTATTAACTAGGAAAATCTAAAAACAATAAGGACCTTTATGCCAAATTTTTAGATAAAAAATTATGGAATCGGTTTTAAACATTTTATGGGGTTTTCCCTGGTGGGCCTGGGTCTTATTTTTTTTAGTATTGGTAGCTATTCGGGACATTTTTGTCCAAAGAGCGCATACCATTTCTCACAATTTCCCGGTAGTAGGCCATTTGCGCTATTGGTTAGAAAGCATAGGGCCGGAAATGCGACAGTATTTTGTGGCCAACAACAGGGAAGAACTTCCTTTTAATAGAATAGAAAGAGGGTGGATTTATGCTTCTGCCAAAAGGGAAAATAATTACGAAGGTTTTGGCACCGATAGGGATATCTATGCGCATCAGCATATATTTATTAAAAACCAAATGTTGGCGTATAAAAACCCAACGGACCATCCTAACAATATAGACCCTTCATTTATACCTTGTGCCAAGGTAATGGGAGCTTACAATAACCGCAGAAAACCCTATAGGCCGGCTTCTATCATCAATGTATCGGCCATGAGTTTTGGTTCCTTATCTGCGGCTGCCGTAGAAGCTATGAACCGAGGGGTCATGAAATCGGGTGCCTTTCACAATACCGGAGAGGGAGGTTTATCTTCTTACCACAAACAAGGTGGCGATGTTGTTTTTCATTTTGGCACCGGATATTTTGGGGTACGCGATAAGGAGGGGAACTTTTCTATGGAAAAGATGCGCCAATTGGTGGAAGACAACCCTTGTATAAAAGCCATCGAAATAAAACTCTCCCAAGGTGCAAAACCTGGAAAAGGAGGTGTCTTACCGGGGGCTAAAATAACCCCTGAAATAGCAGAAATAAGAGGGGTAGATTTAGGGGTTGACGTATTGTCTCCAGCCACACATTCTGCCTTCAGCAATATCCCCGAATTAATGAAATTCATAGAGGATATTGCCGAAAACACCGGGCTTCCGGTGGGCATAAAAGGTGCTATTGGAAAATTGGACCAGTGGGAGCAATTGGCTTTAATAATGGCTAAAACGGGGAAGGGACCAGACTTTATTACCATCGATGGCGGGGAAGGCGGTACCGGAGCAGCACCGCCTAGCTTTGCCGATCACGTTTCCTTGCCTTGGACCTATGGCTTTTCTAGTTTGTACAAACTATTCGACAAATACAACCTCACGGATCGTATTGTATTTATCGGCAGTGCCAAACTAGGTTTCCCTGCTAAGGCGGCCATGGCCTTTGCTATGGGGGTAGACTGTATTAATGTAGCCCGTGAAGCCATGATGAGTATCGGTTGTATCCAGGCCCAGGTATGCCATACCAACCGTTGTCCGGCAGGAATAGCCACACAGAGCAAATGGTTGCAAAGAGGTATTGATGTTCCCTTAAAATCGGACCGTTTGGCACAGTATTTTAAAACCTTCAGAAAAGAATTGATAGAGATAACCCATGCTGCCGGATACGAACATCCATGTCAGTTTACCATGGACGATGCCCAAGTAAACGTAGATGACAATGACCTTAACAGGGCCCTGTCGGCGACCTATGTCTACAATAAAAACGCTGTTCCCTTTAAAGGGATGCAGTATTTGTTAGACTGCCCTTATTTAGGAGGAAAAGACTATGTTGCAGATATACAAAAAGAACAAAATACCACCAAAGAGGTATTAAATAAAACAGTATTGGAGCCACAAAAATTTTAATAACCCGAAAGGGATGTTATTTTTGTCCTTGAATTTACAGGAGGCCATTAAATCTTCCTTAATTAATCCAAATTATCAATGAAAAGAAATACCATTACAGTCCTAATTTTATTATGTACCCTTCATTTTTCTACCGCCCAGAGCAAAAAGGAATTAGTACAGGAAATTGACGGCCTTAAGACTAAAATTCAAGATACGGAAGTAGCTTTGGCAGCATCAAGACAGGAGAACAGAATCGCTTCGGCCAAGCTTAGTGCTTATGAAACGCAGATAAGCCATCTAAAACAAACCAATGCCTCTCTTCTTAGCAATCTAAATGGATTTTTAGAAGCTTCGACCAAAAAATCGGAGAATATAGGAAGCACCTTAGAAAGCCTTCGTCAAAAGGAAATTCAGCTGAGAACCATTAGCGACGCTATTAGCCATCACGATTCCCTGACATTAGCTACCCTGACCAACTTTAAAAAAGTATTGGGCAATGAGCTTTCTATGTCACTAAATCACGGAGCCCTGGCCATCTCTTTACCAAATGCTATGATATTTGGCGAGAATACAAAGAACTTTAAGGTTTCTGAAAAGGCCGATATGCTTCTAGGTAAAATTGCCTCAGCTTTAAAGGCACAACCAGAATTAAAAATCGAAGTTGTCAGCAATAGCAATGCTGTGGAGACTAAAGAAAACAAATTGGACAATTGGGAAATAGGCACCCAACAAGCCGCTGCCATCGCAAAGGTTTTACAGAAAAAATACCAGATCGACGCCAGTAGAATTCAGGCTAAAGGAAAAAGTGAATTAGGTTTTGACAGTATTGAAACCAAAACGCAGATCATTATCCAGCCAGCGTTTTATAATTTCTTCAAATTGGTAAAGGAAAACCTAAAGAATTAAGTCTAGGATAAAAGGATACCGTTGAAAGCAGATAGGTTTTCGGTAACAAAATTAGAATCTTTCCATAATTTTTAAATCATTAGGACGTTCTAGAAGCTAGTAAGTCCTAACCAAATGATCATTAAAATGTCTACACAAGAAATATTTCAATTATTTGCTTACGTGTTACCTGCTTTAGTTACAGGTATGGTATCCTTTTATTTTTTTAGATTGCACACCAACAATGAGGAAGGCAGACGACGCTATCTTTTACATAAAGACACCCAAACAACCACCCTTCCCATTCGTCTTCAGGCCTATGAAAGAATGGTCTTATTCCTAGAACGAATTTCTATTCCTAATTTAGTCGTTAGAGTTGCCCCTAAAACGAGTAACAAGAACGATTATGAAAACTTATTGATCAAAAGTATTGAGGTTGAATTTGAGCACAATCTAGCGCAGCAAATTTACCTGAGCGATGACTGTTGGAATATTATCAAAGCTGCAAAAAGCGCTACCATTCAAATGATCCGAAAGGCAGGAATGAGCGAATCGGATACCGCGGACAAGCTTCGTGAAGACATCCTTAACTTAACAATGGACAAGCAATCGCCTTCGGCAACAGCCTTATCGTATTTAAAAAAGGAAATAAGCGCACTTTGGTAGACGTTTAATCCATATATACGGTCGAAAACTTTTCTTCTGCATAGGAAAAGCCTTGTTGCCACCATTCGGCCATCAATTTTTTATTAAAGACCAGAGAATTTTCCGTGAGTTTGGTGGGCGTGTAATAGATATTTAATTGCACCCCATTGTGTTTGGCGGCCAATACGCCTTCGGATATATCGTGATATTCTATCTGATCTAACACAAAACCATAAATACTCAACATTAAAGAAAAGGGATTTTTTCCCAAAACTTTATTGTGCTCCATATTTTCCGACTCCAAAACTATGGCATCGATTTCGGTAGCCCCTCGCCTTATGGCTTCGCGGATAGGGACAACACAACCTAGGCCACCATCCCCATACTCAAAGCCATCCTTTTTTACCAGGGACATAAAGGGGATATAATTACAGGAAATCCAGATCCAATCACAAAACTCTTCATAGGTAAAATCTCGAATAGATTTATATTCTATTCGATTTTTAGACAGGTTAGATACGGTAATGACTACCTCTTTATCGCTACTCCTTATAGCCTTAAATTCTTCTTTAGTAATATTTCTTTCAATGGTCCGCCGCAAGGCCTTGCTCTCGCCAAAAGTTCGCTTTCTTTTTACAAACTGTAAAAAAGTGGTCAAAAAATTAATGGATACGTATTCCCTACCCTCCTTTTTACGCACTACAAAAGGATTTAGACTAAAAATAGTGCTTTGATGGACATTGGTAAAAACATCATATAATTTTCCGATATTATTTAGGGCCAAATGTGGAATTAACAAACTCCCCGTAGAGGTCCCTACCAAGATATCGTATTTCCGCTTTTCTACTTCCATAAGGTATTGGGCAACGCCTCCTGCAAAAGCACCTTTGCTTCCTCCTCCGCTAATCACTAATGCTTTCATATGTATCTAATTCGATCTGGTTGGTTTCACTGTTTTTATGTTGTGCAAAAGAAAATCCACTTTCCCACCAAAGCCCCATTTTTTCCTTATCAAAAATAAGTGAATTCGTAGTTAATACGGTAGGGGTATAATAAAAATTAATTATGGCATTATTATGGCTGGCTACGAATTTCCCGATTCGTATGTTCTGTTTTTCAATTCTATCGAGCATAAAAGAAAACATATTGGTCAATAAGGAAAACACATTACGGGAAGGCATACGGTTTATTTGTGTAATTTCTGTCTGCAAAATAATGGCATCTACAACGGTAGCCCCCCTCCTTATAGCCTCTTCAATTGGCACCATGGTACCCAGGCCTCCATCGGCATATTCGCAGCCATTTTTTTTAACTAAACTCATAAATGGGGTGTAATTGCACGAAATCCAAACCCATTCACAAAACTCTACATAAGAATAGTCCTGAATAGATTTATATTCTACTTGATTCAGGGATAGGTTGGAAACGGTGACTACGAGCTCCAAAGCTTGGGTTTTTATCAAATCGAATTCATCCTCCGTAATGGTATCCTTGATCAATTGGAGCAGGTTTTTGCTCTCCCCGAAAGTTTTACTCCCTTTGGCGAAATTTTTTAAGACATTAAAGTGATGTATTCCAATATTATCGACTCCGTGCTTTTTTCGCACCACAAAAGGACAATTGTTAAAAATACTGTCCTGATTTACCGAGGTATAGATTTTTTTTATTTTTTCAATTTTTCCCAGCGCCAAATGGGTTATGAGCAAGCTTCCTGTAGAAGTTCCTATAAAAAGATCGTACTGATGGTGTAGTTCTTGCATCAAGTACTGTGCAACACCCCCGGCAAATGCGCCTTTACTACCACCTCCAGAAATTACCATTGCTCTCATTCAGCTCCTAAATTATTAATAATATAACGTTTTTCTGCCTCATTTAGTTTTTCCGACAAACTGATAATTCTTTTTCTGTATTCTTTTTGCCCCAAAAGCTCTTTTAACATGTTCCGGGAAAACTTTTTAAACTGCCAAGAATGGTGTTGGGAAGCATTGATCAGATCTAACAGGTTGTTATCGGTAAACCCAAGGGTATCCCTTAATAACTGAAAGGCATTTTGGCGGACTTCCATCCCAAATTCGGGCGCGGTATACTTGCTTAGCTCCTTAAAATACCCTGCCGTATTGTTGGGCTCAAAATCCTTGGTCAACAGTGCCAAAGTCAACCATAGCATACGTACATTTTTATTGGGCAAACCAACAATCTCTTTGGTCTTTTCCAAATAATCTGACCGGTCTTGCGGAAAATTGATCCATAATTTATAGAGCATATGTTCTATGGTGATATAGCTATGGTCTTCTAAAAGGGATTCGAATTCATCTTTTAATCCGATAGGAATCTGAGGTGCTGCGATGGCAATAGCTTGTCGCAGCATAATATCCTGACTATTAAAAATGTCTTTTATTAAATCTTCGGGAAGCGATTTGTAATAGGTTTTTACCAAATGGGATCTAAGTTGGGGCACTGCTAATTTATTCCAATACTTTTGGATGGTCACAGAGCGATTGGCCGGACTTGTGATTAGCTCTTGTTCTAGGTTAAAAAGCGCTGCTAGGGATTCGGACCCTTTTTTAAGGCTTTCCTTTGCCTCATTAAAGGGAAATATTTTTTCTTGTAACCATTGTTCTTTGAACAAGCTTAAATCCTTGCCGCTTCCCGCTGCCATTTCTGCTAGAAAGGCTTCGATATTGGCATTTTTATAGCTGAATTTTCTCAAATATCGCTTCACCCCTTCTTTAAAAGCGCTTTCCCCTATATCTTCTCTTAAAATATGAAGGGCCCAGGCACCTTTTTCATAGAAGGTCAGACTGCTAGCTGTAGGATCTAACAAAGATTCTCCTTGGCCATTCACCGATAGCTCCGTAAGCTGTTTGGCAGATTCATATATTTTCCAATAATAATATTCGGTACCAAAAATTTCTTTCTCGGCCAGCAAAGCGTAATACGTGGCAAAGCCTTCGTGTAACCAATGACTTCCACTACTCTCTTGGGTAACCAGGTTGCCAAACCATTGGTGCGCCATTTCATGGGCATTGACACTTACAAAATTCCTGTCTTTAAAAGCAATGCTATCAATCATATAGGCATCAGAAAAAATTGTCGCCGACGTATTTTCCATCCCGGCATATAAAAAATCGCGGACCGGAATTTGCTTGTAATTTTGCCAAGGATAGGGCACCCCTATTTCTTTTTCAAAAAAGTCGAAAATTTCCTGGGTATATTTATAGGTAGGAGCTACCAATGCACTGTCCTGAGGATAATAATAAAGTTCTACAGGAATCTTAGTCGCAGTAGACAATTCCTTTTTTTCATAATCTCCGATAGCAAAGGCCAGCAAATAACTGCTCATTGGTTTATTCATACTATAGCGCCATGTTTTAACGCCATCGACTGTTAGAGTATCCTGTAACACCCCGTTGGCTATTACCTCATACTCTTTATCGAAACGAATCTCCATATCGAAAATTACCTTCTCGGTCATGTCGTCAAAACTTGGGAGCCAATGACTCGTATATTTCCCCTGTCCTTGGGTCCATACCTGTTTATTGGGAAAGCTGCTGTCCCAACCTATAAAGTAAACCGTTTGTTTGGGTTGTACCCTATAGTTCAGTTGCAGGCTATACTTTTTATTTTTTTTTAGCTTTTTATATAGTATCAGTCTTTGGTCATCGGTCTTGTATTTAACTTTTTTGTTGTTTAATAACACGGAAAAGAACCTCATATTTTTAGCATCCAAAAAAACACTGTCCACCTTTTCCAAAGCGACAAAGGAATAGTTTACCGATCCTTGGATACTTTTATTTTCGGGATGAATCCCAAGGCTAATCTTCCCTTTAAAAAAATTGACCTTATCTTGATGCTGTCCATGAACCATACTCACGACGAGCAGGAATAGTATATACAATAGGTGTTTCATAAGCCTTAAAAATAAACCTTTTTAATGGGAAAAACCCTTAGTTTTAAAGGTTGCAGAAATCCAGCGCCACAGAAAGCACCCGTCTCCTGAATTAGCACCGATCTTCTTGATATTGGGGGAATAAAATCTTTTTCAAATTTAGCATTTTAGATTATTGCAGTTGTATGCCGTAAGCCCTATTTTAGTCCCATGAACACCAATGTACTTCAAACACCCATTGCATATTTAAAAGGTGTAGGTCCCAACCGGGCCGAAACGCTTAAAACTGAGTTAGGTATACACACCTATCAGGATTTGATCAATTTATTCCCCAACAGGTATATAGACAAAACCCAATATTATAAAATAAATCAATTACAGCGAAATAGCGCCGATGTACAAGTAATCGGTAAAATAACCCACCTAAAATCGGTCGCCCAAAAGAAGGGACAACGATTGGTGGCCAGATTCGTAGATGAGACTGGAGAAATGGAACTGGTTTGGTTTAGAGGACAAAAATGGATTCGGGAAAACCTTAAATTAAACACTCCCTATGTTATATTTGGCAAAACCAATTGGTACAGCGGCATTTTCTCCATGCCACATCCAGAAATGGAATTGTTTTCTGAGCACCAAGGCGGCTTAAAGATCAGCATGCAACCGGTATATCCTTCCACCGAGAAATTGGGCAATACGGGAATCACCAATAGAACCACCAACAAATTAATCCAACAGCTGTTCATGGAGACCAAGGGGAGGTTTTCCGAGACCCTCTCTCCCGCCCTTTTGAAGGAATTGAATCTTATTTCCAAGAGCGAGGCCATGTTTAATATACATTTCCCAAAAAGTCAGGAATTGTTGGCCAAATCCCAGTATCGTTTAAAGTTCGAGGAGTTGTTTTATATTCAGTTACAGCTTATCGCTAAAAACGCACAACACAAACAAAAGATAAAAGGGTTTACTTTTGACCAAGTCGGCACCCGTTTCAATGAGTTTTATAGTGAGTATTTACCTTTTGAACTGACCAATGCCCAAAAAAGGGTGATCAAAGAAATCAGGGCCGATTTAGGCAGCAATGCCCAGATGAACAGATTATTACAGGGAGATGTAGGGTCTGGAAAGACCATTGTGGCATTAATGACCATGTTATTGGCCATCGATAATGGGTATCAAGCCTGCCTGATGGCACCAACCGAAATATTGGCCAACCAACATTATATAGGTATTAAAGACCTTCTAAAAGATATGGGCATCAATATTGCCCTATTAACAGGATCGGTAAAAAAATCGGCTAGAAATATCATCCATGAACAGTTAGAAAACGGGGAATTACATATTATTATAGGAACCCATGCTTTATTGGAAGATAAGGTGCAGTATAAAAATTTGGGATTGGCCATAATAGATGAGCAACATCGGTTTGGTGTTGCCCAACGCTCTAAACTATGGCATAAAAACAATATTCCCCCTCATATTTTGGTCATGACCGCCACCCCTATTCCCAGAACCTTGGCAATGAGCCTGTACGGTGATCTGGATATTTCGGTGATCGATGAATTGCCTCCGGGGAGAAAACCTATCAAAACGGTACACCGGTTTGATTCGAACAGGTTAAAGGTTTTTCAATTTGTCAGGGACGAGATAAAAAAGGGCAGACAAGTTTATGTAGTGTATCCACTGATCCAAGAGTCGGAAGCGATGGATTACAAGGATTTAATGGACGGTTACGAAAGTATCGCCCGGGATTTCCCTTTACCGGACTACCAGATTTCTATTGTGCACGGACAAATGAAACCCGCGGACAAGGATTACGAAATGGAAAGGTTTGTCAAGGGGGAAACCCAGATCATGGTAGCTACTACTGTCATTGAGGTGGGTGTAAACGTGCCCAATGCTTCGGTAATGATTATAGAAAGCGCGGAGCGTTTTGGCTTATCTCAGCTCCATCAGTTAAGGGGAAGAGTAGGCCGTGGTGCCGATCAGAGTTTTTGTATCCTGATGACGGGCCACAAACTTTCTGCCGATTCTAAAACCCGTTTAGAAACCATGGTAGCGACCAATGATGGGTTTGAGATCGCAGAAGTAGATTTAAAACTACGAGGGCCTGGCGATTTAATGGGAACCCAACAAAGTGGGGTGCTCAATTTAAAAATTGCCGATATCATCAAGGATAATGATCTTTTAAAAACGGCCAGACTATATGCGCAAAAAATCTTAAAAGAAGATCCTTACTTATCTCAGAATCCAGTTATCAAACACGCCTATGAACAACTGGTTAAACATAAAAACATCTGGAACTACATCAGTTAACATCTGTTTAAATCAAAAAAAAGGGTCTGTAAATACTCCTTTACAGACCCTAGAACCAATATCCTTAAAAACAATCGAATAGCGTTTTAAACTCTGGACTTACGCTTTTTATTCATTTTATCTTCAAGTTTCTGTTGAATTTTTTCTTGCTTTTTTGCTTTTAAATCCGCCTTTGAGACCGTAACTTTTTTACTCTTTGCCATACTATAATAATTTAACTATTAAACAATTACACAACAACCATAATCCTATAGGGGCAACATATCTTATACAGCGAGTCTCACCACTTTAATTGTCTTAAAGTACCGTGAGTTATATTTTATAAGATTTATAGGATTTACATAAGCACACCCGCAAGTGCTTAGAAATTCGGGAAGATAATTTTCAGGGAATTTAGTTTAAAGAAGGTCCGAACCCGCATTAGGGCTACCCTTAACCAAACCGTCTCTTGTGTTTTTATAAAACAGCTTAAATCAAACTTTTTAAAGTCCATTATTTAGCCTCTCTCAAATTAGATTCATAAAAAAGAAAGATAATCCTTTTATTCCTATATTCAAAATATTCCGTTTTGATTTAGGAATTAAGAGGCCCTAAAAACAATCACTAACGGCTATTGTTTCCCAGCGCCAAAGATTTTAAAATTTGGCTTATTTTTACAGTATACTAAAGAATTATGGGTTATCTTATATAACTAAGCTATTACTTCGCTATCCCTGTTGACTATTAAAATAAAAGTCACAATTCTTTGGTTGAACATCGTAATTCTAACAGAGTATACCTTTCTCTTTTATAAGTTTATTAATAAATTTGGGAGGCTATAAGGAGAATGAATTATCAAAAGCTATTTGGCTTGGAAGTATCCTTAATAAAATATAAAATTTATTACAAAAAATGAAAAAGACACTATTTGACAAGGTATGGGATTCCCATGTGGTTCATAAGATTGAAAATGGTCCTGATGTTCTATTCATAGACCGTCATATGGTACATGAAGTAACGAGTCCGGTTGCCTTTATTGGTTTAAAGACCAGAGGTATTCCTGTTATGTACCCAAACCGTACTTTTGCCACTGCAGATCACAATACACCTACCATAAACCAACATTTACCAGTTGCAGACCCACTTTCTGCCAACCAGCTTAAAGCCTTGGAAGAAAATGCTGCGGAACACGGTATTTCTTATTGGGGCCTAGGCCATGAAAAGAACGGGATTGTACACGTAGTAGGGCCGGAATACGGAATTACCCAACCGGGAGCTACTATTGTTTGTGGAGATTCCCATACATCTACCCATGGTGCCTTTGGAGCAATTGCTTTTGGTATAGGTACATCGGAGGTAGAAATGGTATTGGCTACGCAATGTATAATGCAGCAAAAGGCCAAATCGATGCGAATTAATGTCAATGGTGAATTGAACAAAGGGGTTACTCCTAAGGATGTTGCCTTATACATCATTTCTAAACTAACGACTTCTGGAGCTACAGGATACTTTGTAGAGTATGCTGGGGATGTATTTACCAATATGTCTATGGAAGGTAGAATGACGGTTTGTAACTTAAGTATAGAGATGGGTGCCCGTGGGGGAATGATTGCTCCGGACCAAAAAACATTCGATTACATCCAAGGGAGAGAATTTACACCAGTAGGTGCCGATTTAGAAAAAGCCCAAGAATATTGGAAAACCTTAAGTACCGATGAAGGTGCCGAATTTGACAAGGAGATCAGTTTTGATGCTTCTGACATAGAACCTATGATTACCTACGGAACCAATCCAGGAATGGGTATCGGAATTTCTAAGGGTATTCCTTTGGCCGAAGCGGTAGAAGGTGGTGTGGCTACTTACAAAAAGTCGCTTCATTATATGAACTACTCCGAGGGAGAGGATATGATTGGCAAACCGATTGATTTTGTCTTTCTAGGAAGTTGTACCAATGGTCGTATCGAGGATTTTAGAGCTTTCGCATCTATTGTAAAAGGCAGAAAAAAGGCCGACAATGTAACGGCATGGTTAGTCCCAGGATCGCATCAGGTAGAAGCCGCTATTAAGGAAGAGGGAATTTTAGATATTTTACACGAGGCCGGTTTTGAATTGCGCGAACCAGGATGTTCTGCATGTTTGGCAATGAACGACGATAAGGTACCTGCAGGAAAATATGCAGTAAGTACTTCTAACAGAAATTTTGAAGGTAGACAAGGACCTGGCTCTAGAACACTATTGGCTAGTCCATTAGTCGCTGCCGCTGCTGCGGTAACCGGAAAAGTCACCGACCCTAGGGAATTCCTATAGCACTAAGGAGAAGGGTTGTTTTATACAGTCCCCTACTCTTTTTTACTATGATGTTTAACTTATAATTATTACAAAAAATGGCATACGATAAATTCAATATACTTAAAACTTCCGCTGTTCCACTTCCTATAGAAAATGTGGATACGGATCAAATTATACCTGCCCGTTTCTTAAAAGCGACGGAAAGAAAAGGATTTGGAGACAACCTTTTCCGCGATTGGCGCTATAATGCAGACAATACCCCAAAAGAAGATTTTGCCTTGAACAACCCAAAATACAGTGGTAAAATTTTGGTCGGAGGGAAAAATTTCGGTTCTGGTTCTTCTCGTGAGCATGCTGCTTGGGCGGTATACGATTACGGATTCAGATGTGTAGTGTCTAGCTTTTTTGCCGATATTTTCAAAAACAACTGTCTTAATATTGGTGTACTTCCGGTACAGGTAAGCCCAGCATTTTTGGAAAATATTTTTGCTGCCATCGAAGCAGATCCAGAAACGCTTCTTGAAGTTAATTTACCCGAGCAAACAATCACCCTGACCACTACTGGGGAACAAGAGCATTTTGATATCAACGATTACAAAAAAGAAAACATGCTCAACGGTTTTGATGATATTGACTACCTTTTGAATATAAAGGAAAACATAAGGGAATTTGCCCTTAACACCCCTCTATAGCAATTTGTAGTTTGGGCAATTTTTGGTCAATCAAAGCCTTGTGGCCCTACAAATCCACCAAAATGAACCCTTAATAATTAGTGGTTAGACACTCATGAAGAAAAGAAAAATTGAAATAATGGACACCACCCTTAGAGATGGGGAGCAAACCTCTGGGGTGTCCTTTTCAGCGTCCGAAAAACTTACTCTGGCAAAATTATTGTTAGATGAATTACAGGTAGATAGGATTGAAGTGGCCTCGGCCAGAGTTTCCGAAGGAGAGCTATCGGCAGTACAACAAATTACGGAATGGGCCAATAAAAAAGGATATATAGATCGAGTAGAAGTATTGACCTTTGTTGATGGCGGCGTATCCTTGGAATGGTTGGAAAAAGCTGGTGCAAAAGTACAGAACCTTTTAACCAAAGGTTCTATGAACCACTTGACCCATCAGTTAAAAAAAACACCGGAACAGCATTTTAGGGAGATAGATATGGCTATCGCGGCAGCTACTGCTGCTGGCATCGCTACCAACGTTTATTTAGAGGACTGGAGTAATGGGATGCGGAATTCTAAATCATATGTTTTCGAATTTCTAGATTTCCTCTCCAAGCAACCTATAAAAAGAGTATTGTTGCCAGATACCTTGGGGATCCTTACCCATTCGGAAACATTCGATTATATTTCAGAGATTGTACAACGCTACCCTAATCTGCATTTAGATTTTCATGCCCATAACGATTATGACTTAAGTGTTTCCAATATCATGGAAGCGGTAAAGGCTGGTTGCCACGGACTTCACCTTACGGTCAACGGAATGGGAGAAAGAGCAGGAAATGCCCCTATGGCCAGCGCGGTAGCCGTTTTAAACGACTTTTTCACCGATGTAGAAGTAGGAGTCAATGAAACTTCCCTTCATAAGGTCAGTAAATTGGTTTCGGCATTTACCGGTTTCGGTATTCCGGCGAACAAACCTATTGTTGGCGATAACGTATTTACCCAGACCGCTGGTATACATGCAGATGGGGATAGTAAAAAGAACTTGTATTTTAACGATTTAATGCCCGAACGTTTCGGCAGGATCCGAAAATACGCTCTTGGAAAAACATCTGGGAAAGCCAATATCCAGAAGAATTTACAGGAATTAGGACTGACCCTCAATGATGACGAATTAAAAAAGGTAACGGCTAGAATCATTGAACTTGGCGACAAAAAAGAAAAGGTAACCAAGGAAGATTTGCCTTTTATTATTTCGGATGTTCTAGATAGTGACACCTTTCAACAAAAGGTATTTATAAAATCGTATGTGCTTACCCATTCTAAAGGATTAATGCCTTCTTCTACCTTGGCCTTAGAAATCAATGGCGAGCTTATTGAGGCCCATGCCCAAGGTGACGGTCAATACGATGCCTTTATGAATGCCCTAAAGAAAGTATATGCTTCAAAGAATCTGGCATTGCCTACACTGGTGGATTATGCCGTTAGGATTCCGCCCGGAAGTAATTCTGACGCCCTTTGCGAAACCATTATTACTTGGCAGCGCAATGGAAAGGAATTTATTTCGAGGGGATTAGATTCTGACCAAACCGTATCTGCTATCAAAGCGACGGAAAAAATGCTGAATATTATATAATAGAAGACAGCATACACCCAAAGATTGCCCGTAGCGATACGCAGCAATCAAATTTAGAAATCATAGATAAATTTTAGCACTGCCTTTCTGGTGCAATAACTATACTAACAAACACAAACATAATGAAATTAAACATTGCCCTTTTAGCCGGAGACGGAATAGGCCCTGAAGTCATTGACCAAGCGGTAAAAGTATCGAATGCTATCGCAAAAAAATACAATCATGAAATAAACTGGACGCCAGCCTTAACAGGTGCTGCGGCTATCGATGCCGTTGGGGAACCTTATCCAGACGACACCCATGCGGTATGTGAGGCGGCAGATGCTGTTTTATTTGGAGCTATAGGACACCCTAAGTTTGACAACGATCCGTCTGCTACGGTTCGTCCAGAACAAGGATTATTAAAAATGCGCCAGAAATTAGGATTGTTTGCCAATGTACGTCCTACTTTCACCTTTCCTTCTCTAATAGATAAATCGCCTTTAAAAAGAGAGCGTATTGAAGGAACCGACTTAGTATTTTTAAGAGAGCTTACAGGGGGGATCTATTTTGGTAAAAGAGGAAGAGAAGACAATGGCAATACCGCCTATGACACTTGTACTTATACACGTGTAGAGGTAGAGCGTTTGGCAAGAAAAGGATTTGAAATGGCCATGAACCGATCTAAAAAATTATGTTGTGTAGATAAGGCCAATGTATTGGAAACTTCCAGATTATGGAGAGAAACCGTACAAGGTTTAGAGAAAGAATATCCAGAAGTTACGGTTTCTTATGAGTTTGTAGATGCTGTTGCCATGCGTTTGGTACAGTGGCCAAATTCTTATGACGTCCTTATCACAGAAAACCTTTTCGGCGATATTTTAACCGATGAAGCTTCTGTTATTTCAGGATCTATGGGACTTATGCCATCGGCTTCCTTAGGGACCAAAACTAGATTATACGAGCCAATTCACGGGTCCTACCCACAGGCTGCCGGAAAAGACATCGCCAACCCATTGGCCACTGTATTATCGGCCGCTATGATGTTCGAAGATTTCAATTTAACGGAAGAAGCTCAGGCTATTAGAGACGTAGTAAACAAATCTTTGGTAGAAGGAGTTGTTTCCGAAGATTTAGCTGAAGGTAAAAAAGCCTATAAAACAAGTGAAATTGGAGATTGGTTGGCTAGCAATATTTAACCGATTTTCGGAAGCTTAGACTTCCATATTCTTCATAAAAAGCCCTGTATCGCAATTCGATACAGGGCTTTTCTATTACTACCATTTTATATGTAGCCAATATTGGTCTTTTAGGAATTTATGTCGTTCCCATAATTGAATTCATAGGTGCGACCGGAATTCGGTCATGCTCATTTCACAATGAATTTATCCTAGGTTGGCAGCACCCCAATGGTCCCTTCCCAATTCCGAGGGCGACAAATTATTTTGCGTTAGGGACCGCGGCGGCATCCCCGCAGCGGAGCGAGGGATATAGCCAAGGGCCCGCCCGACGCAGGAGGGAACGCCCAAATTACTATCTTAAAAATAAAGAAATTCACTGTAGCTTTCAGACATATTCTAGAAAAGGCTATTGTGCATTGAGCGCCATTTCTCTTGTAGCCTTTACTTTTTTAGACCTCCTAAAGAGAATGATCATAATAGCGATGAACACCCCTGTTCCTGCCATGGCGGCCCCTACGATACTCGCCGATGTAAAACCATACCCTAAGGCTATAGGCAGGCCGGCAAAATACGCCCCGGAAGCATTCCCCATATTAAAGGCACTGTGGTTCATAGATGACCCTACCATTTCGGACCCCTTAGAGGCTCTGATGATCGCCATTTGTATAGGGGTCGATACGCTGAAGGATATAAAACCGACCACAAAGGTCCACACTAAAATAAGGGTGGGGTTTACGGCAATAACGCTATTGATCAGCAATACAGTCACCATAAGGGATAAGCTTATCATAACGGCCTTTATTGGCGAAAATAATTCTGCCATTTTAGCGCCCAGGAAATTTCCAAAAACCATCCCTAGACCCGCCAATACCATGGCATAGCTTACGATTGTTTCTGGATGCCCGGAAACTTGAGTGATCAGTGGTGCTATATAACTGTACCAGGCAAAAAATCCACCAGTACCTACGGTTGTCAAAAGGATCATCACCCAAAGTTCCAATTTTTTAAAAACCTTGAGATCTTTTTTAAAATTACCGGTTGAGGAAGGGCTTAATTTTGGCATCCAGAAATAGATACTAAGCATGGTGAGCACCCCTATGACACCGACTATTATAAAGGAGAGACCCCAGTTGTACTGATGTCCGAGATAGGTCCCAATAGGCACTCCTATTACATTGGCAACGGTTAAACCGGTAAACATGGTCGCGATGGCCTGGGCCGTTTTCCCTTCTTTGGCCAATTTGGTGGCAACCACAGCCCCTATCCCAAAAAATGCCCCATGCGGCAATCCTGATAAAAAGCGCGAAACCAGCAACATTTCATAACTTGTTGCAAAGGCAGAAAGGGTATTAAAAACAGTAAACCACCCCATTAAAAAGAGCAACACTTTATGTGCCGGCCACTTTCCGCTTAAAACGGTTAGGGTTGGCGCACCTACCACTACCCCCAATGCGTAGGCAGAAATAAAATGTCCGGCCTGTGGAATGGTAATCTGTAAGGCTTTGGCAACATCTGGGAGAATCCCCATGATAACGAATTCTGTCATCCCTATTCCAAAACCACCCATTGCCAGGGCTATTAATGCTTTTTTATTGTAATTTTCATTCTTCATAAGTACCATGTTTAATCTTTTAGCCAATGTAAAATTGGCCGAAAACCTCACCTCTAGGCGTTTGCGAAGTTCCTAGGGGCAAAAACCTGCAAATTTAGGGAGCTTTAAACGACTAATAGCACTTTTAACAATTAATAAACGTTATCTTATTTTTTGGTTAAAATTGATTAATTTTATATAGGTCTTAACTGTATAAATTAGATTTTTAATGCCTTTGGGAAGCCAAAGACCAAGGAGGACAACTATTCAGAGGTATTTTATATAAGACTACTAGCCGGCGCCATCTATTGACGATCCTATAGAAAAAAGATTTATCATAATTCGTTAGGCATATAAAAGGATGTCGTTCGTCTTCCTTCCTTAAGGGAGTATTTTAGTAATCAAAGCATGCCATGAAAATATACCAACATAAAGTTTTGAGCATTGAGGATATAGAAACTATAGCGTTGGATTTTACACCCGATGTGTTTTTTCTTTTTATTTCTCCGGTTTTTAACGGGGCAGAAGAATTCGTTAAAAAACTGCATCAAAAATTTGATACAGCCATCCTTTTTGGTTGTTCTACAGCAGGAGAAATTCTAGGAAACAAAATATTCGATGCTTCTATAGCTTTGACGGCTGTTCGCTTTTCTCATACAAAGTTACGGTGCACGGCTATAGATCTAAATTCCTGTGAAATGGATAGTTTCAAAGCAGGAAAAGCGCTCAGCGAGAATTTAGCGGAAAAAAACCTACGACATATTTTTGTCCTCAGCGACGGTCTTTTTGTCAATGGCGCAGAATTGGTCGACGGACTTACAGCTCCTTTGGACACATCTGTCAGCATTACTGGCGGCCTGGCTGGCGACGGGGCTAATTTTGAAAAAACCTTTGTGATCTGTAAAGACCGACTAGCATCGAAAAAGATTGTAGCCTTGGGATTTTATGGTGACGACCTAACTATAGGCTATAGTTCTAAAGGAGGCTGGGACAGTTTTGGCATAGAGCGTATGGTCACAAAATCTGACCTTAACATCCTTTATGAATTGGATGGGGTACCAGCCTTGGATCTTTATAAAACTTTTTTAGGGGAAAAGGCAAAAGAACTACCGGGTACGGGATTATTATTTCCCTTAAGTATGCGCGATGAGACGAATAAATCGCCCGTTGTCAGGACCATTTTAGGAATCGATGAAAAAGCAAAAAGTCTAACCTTTGCCGGCAATATTCCACAGGGATCATATGTACGACTAATGAAAGCCAATATAGATCGAATTATCAACGGGGCAGAACACGCTGCCGATGTAGCACAGGCCAATATAGGGAAACAGCCGCAATTGGCTTTTCTAATTAGTTGTGTTGGCCGGCGACTAGTGATGAAACAACTGGCAGAAGAGGAGGTCGAAGCAGTCAATGACGTCTTTGGAAATGCTGTTTACAGCACTGGTTTTTATTCTTATGGGGAAATTGCTCCCTTTGATAAATTTACACCTTGTGCGCTACACAACCAAACCATGACCATAACCACCTTTTCTGAATGAAAGACTTCCACCGATTATTAAAAAGACAGTTAGCCAAGGCCGATTTAGATGAACAAACCCTAATACGGATAACCCCTTTACTATGCCAAATTGATCTGGCCTATAAAGAATTTGACAAGGATATTCTTCATACAGAACACATTCTTGAGCTGAGCTCACAAGAGCTTTTTGAAGCCAACCAACAGCTTAAAAATAGTGTTGAAACCATTAGCGGGCAACTATCCAAAATTGCAGGGAATATAAAAGATGTCATTTTTGAAATGGACCTCGAAGGAAATTGGTCCTATCTCAATCCGGCTTGGGAAAATTTAACCGGATTAAAAGTACAGGATTGTTTGGGCCAGCCCTATACTAATTACCTAAAAGACGAAGCGGGAAATCCATACAACCTCTTAAAAGAGTTTAACAGTGCAGGCCCAAATGCTTTCGCTAAAACCATACAGTTAAAGACCTCGGACGGTCAACTAAAATGGCTCGAATTTTCATTAAAAAGCATCCCCTCCAAAAAAGCTATGGCCGAAGGTTTTATAGGAACCATTGTCGATATCACTACCCTCAAGGAAACAGAACTAGCCTTAACGGAGGCCAAGGAGAAGGAATCTAGGGCTAACAAGGCTAAGGACGAATTTTTGTCCACCATGTCGCACGAAATAAGAACACCCTTGAGTGCGGTAATAGGAATTAGCCACCTCTTGCTTTTAGAAAACCCTAGACCCGATCAAATGGAAAACATGGAAACCTTAAAACATTCCTCGGCACATTTGCTATGTTTGGTAAACGACATTTTAGATTTTAACAAAATAACATCGGGGGTGTTAGAGCTAGAGGAAGCTAATTTTAATATTCACTACCTTTTGGACGGTATTCATAGTATTTTTAACAATATCGCGAAAAGCAAAGGAATACGGCTCAATATAAAGAAAGACCGCGCCTTAGCGCCTAATTTTATTGGGGACAGCACTAGGATTACCCAAATTATATCGAACCTTATCAATAATGCCATAAAATTTACGGAGCAAGGGAAGGTACTCTTAGATATTGAAGTAGTTCAGGACACCGAAGAATTTCAGGTATTAGAATGTAAGATCGTGGATACCGGAATAGGAATACCCGACCTTAAACAGAAAAAGATATTCCAATCATTTACCCAGGCCAATTCCGATACCACAAGAAAATATGGAGGTACCGGCTTAGGGCTTGCCATTTGCAAACAACTGTTAGAGCGTATGGACAGTAGCATACATTTGAAAAGTAAGGTAGGCAAGGGCTCTACATTTAGTTTTTCACTTACCCTTCCAAAAGCAAATTCAAACGAAGAAATTGAGAATATCAACAACAAGTATCAATTAGGTTTTGACCAGTACCATTCCCTAGACGGAATAAAGATTCTGGCGGTAGACGACAATAAGATCAATATTATGGTGCTCGAAAAATTCCTGACCAAATGGAGGGTCGACTACGATATAGCAGAAAATGGTCTGATTGCCCTGGAAAAAGCCAAAGTAAACTCCTATGACCTTATTTTAATGGATCTTCATATGCCGGTACTCAACGGATTTATAGCCAGCAAATTAATTCGGGAAACGGACCATACACCCAACAAAACAACTCCTATTTACGCCTTTTCGGCCTCTATTGGCATGGATGTCAAGAAGGAAACTGAAAAATATGGTATTGATGGGCTGATCTTGAAACCCTTTGACCCTTTTAAACTCTACACAACCCTATCCCAAATAGTAGCACAACACAAGCACCTATAAAAAATGCCCCCTATTCTTGCTAAAAGAATTCGGGGGCATCCTTGTACATTACCGCTATCGAAAGTAACTTTTATAAAATATAATCAGTACTGATAAAATTCGATAGTTTGGTATCTAACAACTTTTCTATAGTGTCTGTATTCAATTCGTTGTCCTTAAAGGCTACAAAGGTCCTTACTGAAAAAGACCGCAGGGCATCGTGTACACTAAGGGTCGATTGGGCAGAGTCTTTTCTTCCTGTAAACGGGTACACATCTGGTCCACGTTGGCAAGAGCTGTTTAGGTTTACCCTACATACCAAGTTCACCAAGGTATCTATGAGCGGTGCTAGGGCGTACACATCCTTTCCGAACAAACTTACCTGTTGCCCGTAATTAGACTCGGCCATATCATCTAAAGGCTCTTCGATATCAGTGAAGGGCACAATAGGAATTATTGGGCCAAATTGTTCTTCTTGGTACACTCGCATGTCACTGGTTACCGGATATAGTACTGCAGGCCAAATATAATTATCAAAACGCTGACCTCCTTTTTCATTTAATATTGTAGCCCCTTTAGCGACGGCATCATCTATTAATTCCTGAATATATGCTGGTTTGGCCGGTTCTGGCAATGGCGTTAACTGCACTCCGTTCTCCCAAGGGTTCCCAAATTTCAAAGCATCAACTTTTTTGGCAAAACGCTTATTAAATTCTTTGGCTATATCCTTATGTACATAAATTATTTTTAAGGCCGTACATCGTTGTCCGTTAAAAGACAAGGTCCCGGCAATACATTCGTTTATAGTAAGGTCTAGGTCTGCATCTGGTAAAATAATAGCTGGGTTTTTTGCCTCCAAGCCCAATACCAAGCGTAATCTATTACTTTTTGGATGTTGATTCTGTAGGGCATTGGCAGATTTACTGTTCCCGATCAGTGCCAATACATCTACCTTTCCTGTTTTCATTATGGGGCTAGCTACTGCTCTCCCGCGACCGAAAATAATATTAACGACTCCTCTGGGAAAACTAGTCTGAAAAGCCTCCAGTAAAGGGGTTATTAACAGAACGCCGTGTTTTGCAGGTTTAAAAATAGTCGTATTCCCCATCATGATAGCCGGAATCAATAGGGCAAAAGTTTCATTTAAAGGATAGTTATACGGTCCTAAACAAAGTACCACTCCAACGGGTCCTCGCTTAATATGGGCGTACACGCCATCGTGTTTTTGAAACTTGGAAGAATTCCTATCTAACTGCTTATAATCTTCTATGGTATCTTCTATATAATCTACGGTCCTATCGAATTCCTTTTGCGAATCTGGAAGGGATTTACCTATTTCCCACATCAAGAGCTTTACGATTTCTTCTCGTTTGGTCTTCATCTTTTTCACAAAGATCTCCATACATTCTATCCGCTCATTGACCCTCATGGTCGGCCAAGCGCCCTGCCCTTTATTGTAGGCCAACAGGGCTGCATCCAACGCTCCCAGAGCTTCTTCTTCACCCATATCCGGAATAGATCCCAAAAGTGTAGGAGCATACTCTTCTGTCGATGAAATAGTAGAATACACTTCTGTAGATTTCCCTTCCCATGGTTTTAACACTCCATTTACCAAATAAGATTTTTGGTGAATAAGACTGGTGATTTTATATTCCTCCGCGATATCTGTGTTGTTCATAATATATCTTTTAAATATTGATGGAATCCTAATTCCAAAATGCTCTAATTGCTAATTTAGTAATTCTGATTGTCTTTCAGCACATAAATTAGTGGAGCAAATGCATTATTAAAACGAAAACGTTTTAGATTTTGACTTTATAATAAAAATAGAATCAAATGTGATTAAATCAAATACTGGAACAAATCTGGTTTATCATTAATATACTCCCCAAAAAAGTTATTCTCTTTCATTCGTTGTACAAGAGGCTCCAGATCTTCAGGAGTTTTTAACTCGATTCCCACGACTGCCGGAGCATTTTCCTTACTCGATTTCTTTGAATATTCAAAATGGGTAATATCATCGTTAGGTCCCAATATTTCTGCTACGAACTGCTTAAGGGCGCCTGGGCGCTGCGGGAATCTAACGATAAAGTAATGTTTTAATTTTCCAAATAACAAGGCGCGTTCTTTTATCTCTGCGGTTCTTGTTATATCGTTATTACTACCACTGACAATACAAACTACATTTTTCCCTTTGATTTCTTCTTTAAAATCATCCAATGCACTTATTGTCAATGCTCCTGCCGGTTCTACCACAATGGCATCCCTATTGTAGAGATCCAATATTGTTTGGCACACCTTGCCTTCTGCCACGGTGACCATATCTTTTAAGTATTCCTTACAGATAGAAAAGGTATAATCGCCTACTCGTTGCACGGCGGCTCCATCTATAAACTTATCAATTTGATTTAATTTTGTATTGACACCTTTTTCCATGGAAGTTTTCATGGATGGTGCTCCTTGAGGTTCCACCCCAATAATTTTTGTATTTGGCGACAAGGTTTTAAACACAGCGCATAATCCCGAGGCAAGACCTCCTCCCCCAACGGCTACGAAAAGGTAGTCTATTGGGGTCTTGGTCTGTTCTAATATTTCGAGCCCTACGGTTGCCTGTCCTTCTATTATTTTTGGATCGTCGAAGGGATGGACAAAGGTTTTTTTATGTTCGGAACAAAATTTCATCGCCGCCTTTGAAGAATCGTCAAAGGTATCTCCTTCCAATACAACGGTAACCCAATCTCCCCCAAACAACTTGGTTTGTTCTACCTTTTGTTTTGGGGTAACGGCAGGCATATATATAGTACCTTGAATACCGAGGTGGTTGCATGCAAAGGCAACCCCTTGGGCATGGTTTCCGGCACTGGCACAAACAACGCCGTTAATTAGTTCTTCTTTTGATAGGGAGCTAATTTTATTAAAGGCTCCTCGTATTTTATAGCTCCTTACACGATGTAAATCTTCTCTTTTCAGTAGAATATTAGCATCATATTCTTTGGAATAGCGAATACTTTGGGTTAATGGGGTAATGTCTGCTACTTGGCGAATGGTTATTGCTGCCTTACGGACATCTTCTATATTGGGAAAATATGGAGTCATATTCTTTTCTTTAGTATTTGTATTAAGAGGATTAAGCGGTATAGAATTGCTATTGCAATTAGCGGCTACCGTAATTTTATAGGTTTATCTAAAACCTCCTCTTTCATGCTGCACCCTCTTAGGTGTTTATTGCTTGGGGAGGGACTAGCGCAGGTCCCTTCAATTTCCTTATTCTTAGGCGTCAAACTGCCTTCTCTATTCATTTTGCTTGCTACCTAATTATAGCTCTTCGAGAAAGTCCCGTTCCCTGGCCATTAAGGAGACTGCTTGCAGTAGTGGTACTTGTATTGGGAATCATTAAAATCAACATTCAAAAAAATAAAACCTGTCAAGTAACGAACACAAGACAGGTTTTAAATTTTTCTACCAAGAGTGTGTTACACTATCGGCTTCATCGCTGTCATAGATGCGCGAAGTCTTGCTCCGACAACTTCTACCGGATGCTCTCTCAACGCTTTGTTAACGGCAATAAGCTTAGCGTTATCTACCCCTAAATTCTTTTGGTCAGCAAATGGCTTTCCAATAATATCAGTTTCTACAGTAGTCATAAAGTCGGCCAATAAAGGCTTACAAGCATGATCAAAAAGGTAACAACCGTATTCTGCAGTATCAGAAATCACTCTGTTCATTTCGAACAATTTCTTTCTTGCAATGGTATTCGCTATTAATGGAGTTTCGTGCAAAGATTCGTAATAAGCAGACTCTGCAATAATTCCTGATTCAGTCATTGCCTCAAAAGCCAATTCTACACCAGCTCTTACCATGGCTACCATAAGCACACCATTATCGTAGAATTCCTGCTCAGAAATTTCATCGCTACCGGCTGCTGTCTTTTCAAAGGCAGTTTCTCCTGTAGCGGCTCTCCAAGTCAATAGGTTTTTATCGTCATTTGCCCAGTCTTCCATCATGGTTTTAGAGAAATGCCCTTCCATAATATCATCCATATGCTTTTGGAACAAAGGACGCATGATATCTTTTAATTCTTCTGAAAGTTCAAAAGCCTTAATTTTTGCTGGATTCGACAAACGATCCATCATATGGGTAATTCCCCCGTATTTCAATCCTTCGGTAATCGTTTCCCATCCGTACTGGATCAATTTAGAAGCGTAGCCGGCATCGATTCCTTTTTCGATCATTTTATCAAAACAAAGAATAGATCCCGTTTGTAAAAGTCCACATAAAATGGTTTGTTCACCCATTAAATCAGATTTTACTTCTGCCACAAAGGAAGACTCTAATACACCTGCCTTATGACCACCTGTTGCTACTGCATATGCTTTGGCTTCGGCCAATCCTTTTTCTTGAGGATCGTTATCGGGATGTACGGCTATTAAGGTAGGTACCCCAAATCCTCTTTTAAACTCTTCACGTACTTCAGATCCTGGACATTTAGGCGCCACCATGATTACGGTTAAATCCTCACGGATCTGCATACCTTCTTCTACGATATTAAAACCATGAGAGTACGACAAGGTCGCTCCTTTTTTCATCAATGGCATAATGGCAGACACTACTGCTGTATGCTGTTTGTCTGGAGTAAGGTTTACCACTAGGTCTGCTGTAGGCACCAATTCCTCATAAGTACCTACTGTAAATCCGTTTTCCGTTGCATTTAAATAAGATTGTCTTTTCTCTTTAATCGCCGCTTCTCTAAGAGTATAAGCAATATCTAATCCAGAATCGCGCATATTCAACCCTTGGTTTAGCCCTTGAGCACCACAACCAACGATGACGATTTTCTTTCCCTTCAAAGCTGATACACCATCTGAAAATTCAGAAGAATCCATAAACCTACATTTCCCTAATTGGGTCAACTGTTCTCTTAGAGATAGTGTATTGAAATAATTTGCCATTTTTTAAACGCGTTTTTTAATTTCCGATAGCTATCGGAGTTTATTATTTATTGATTAAATTCTTTTATTAATTTCGAAATCTGCATTTCTGCTTTGGAGACAGCAATCCTTCCAGAGCGCACAAACTGCATAATTCCATAAGGCTTTAACTGTTCGTACATTTCCTCAATTTCGCTTCTTCTGCCCGATTTTGACAACACGAAAAAGTCTCTCGAAACCGTTACGATCTGAGCATTGCTTTCTTTAATAATATTCTGAATATTTCTTTCGTCGAACAACAAAGAAGAAGCAATTTTAAAAAGCGCAGATTCCTGATAGATGGTTTCCTCATCGCTATGGCTAAAAGCCTTGATCACTTCAATTTGTTTTTCAATCTGCCCAACAATATTATGGACCCATGCTGGAGTGGTATAGACCACTATGGTAAATTTAGAAACGTTTTCTATTTCTGATTTAGAAACATTTAAACTCTCTATATTGATATGACGTTTTAAAAATATCCCCGAAATTCTATTCAGCAACCCTACATTGTTTTCCGAGTACACTGAAATCGTAAACCATTTTTTTTCCATATTCCTCTCCGCCATTGCTTGATGCTTTGGCTTCTTTATTTTTTTTATTATTTATTTCAACCGTACTTCGGAAACTGAAGCGCCTGCAGGGATCATCGGAAAAACGTTGTCTTCTTTTTCCACGCATACCTCTAGAAAATAAGCATCTTTAGAAGCCAACATTTCTTGAATAGTTGCTTTTAAGTCCTTTCGTTCACTGATTCTTTTGGACTCAATATGGTATCCTTCGGCTATTTTTACAAAATCGGGATTGGTCATCACGGTAGAGGCATATCTTTTTTCAAAGAACAATTCTTGCCATTGACGTACCATTCCCAGGTGCTCGTTATTAAGCACTACGATCTTCACTGGGGTTTTGTTTTGGAAAATGGTTCCCAGTTCCTGAATGGTCATCTGGTACCCTCCATCGCCTATAATGGCTACTACTTCCCTATCCATGGCACCCATTTTAGCGCCTATGGCCGCAGGAAGGGCAAAGCCCATAGTTCCCAGTCCGCCAGAAGTAACGTTACTTTTAGACTGCTTAAACTTAGCATATCGGCAAGCAATCATTTGATGTTGCCCTACATCCGAAACAATTATAGCATTATGATCGGAAGCGATATTTATTTCTTCTATCACCTCTGCCATGGTCAGTTTCTCCTTGGTAGGATATACATCGTTTTTTATAACGGCATCGAATTCTATCTTGTATTTCTCTTTAAACTCATTGTGCCAATCTTGGTGACTGTTAGCGTTTATCAAAGGCAACAACATAGATAATGTTTGTTTGGCATTACCCAATACGGCCACATCGGCTTTTACATTTTTATTGATCTCTGCCGGGTCTATGTCAAAATGAATTACTTTTGCCTGTTTGGCATAGGTATCCAAACTCCCGGTTACCCTATCGTCAAACCTCATCCCAATGGCTATCAGCACATCACATTCATTCGTAAGCAGGTTAGGGCCATAATTTCCGTGCATCCCTACCATTCCCACATTTAGTGGGTGATTGGAATCGAGGGCAGAAAGTCCCAAAATTGTCCAAGCCGCCGGGATTCCCGATTTTTCGACCAATTCTTTTAGTTGTTGTTCTGCTTCTCCCAGGATCACTCCTTGTCCAAAAACAATTAGAGGTTTCTTGGCACTATTGATCAATGCAGCAGCCGCTTCTACGGCCGTAGCTTCTGGCGTAGGATATGGCTTATAACTACGTACGGCTTTACAAGGCTCGTATTCAAAGTCAAAGGTGTCGATCTGGGCATTTTTGGTAATATCGATTAACACAGGGCCTGGTCTTCCGGATCTGGCGATATAAAATGCCTTTGCCAAAATTTTCGGGATTTCAGCAGCTTCTGTTACTTGGTAGTTCCATTTGGTTACCGGAGTAGAAATGCCAATGATATCTGTTTCTTGAAAGGCATCGGAACCCAACAAATGACGTGCTACCTGTCCGGTAATACATACCATTGGGGTGGAATCTATCTGGGCATCGGCCAAACCGGTCACCAAATTTGTAGCTCCAGGACCAGAGGTCGCAACGGCCACCCCTACTTTTCCTGTCACCCTAGCAAAGCCCTGGGCGGCATGGGTAGCCCCTTGTTCGTGACGTGTTAAAATATGAGTTAATTTATCTTGAAACTTATAAAACTCGTCATACAAAGGCATAATAGCCCCACCTGGATACCCGTAAATCAGGTCTACTCCTTCTGCCAATAAGCAATGGATAATAGCCTCAGCACCACTAATTCTGATAGTGTTCTGTTTTGTCGTTTTTGCTTTTTCCTTTTTCAATGTTTCCATAATTGTAGCCCTAATCGGTTAACATATTTTGGTATAAATACCGCTTAAAATCCCTTAGGGGAATTTGATTATTTTTATTTTGTGAATTCCTAAAACTCGTCGGTTACACAACCCACGGAAGCCGAAGAAACCGTATTGGCATATTTGTACAAACTTCCTTTACTAACCTTTAAGGCTGGTTGTACCCAATTAGCTCTACGTGTTTCGATCTCTTCATCGCTCAGGTTCACGGAAATAGTATTCTTTTCTGCATCAATGGTAATAATATCGCCATCTTGAACCAATGCGATAGTTCCACCGTCTTGTGCTTCTGGACTCACATGGCCTACGACAAATCCGTGTGTACCTCCAGAGAAACGACCATCGGTTATTAAGGCTACATCTTTTCCAAGACCTGCCCCCATTATGGCTGCTGTCGGTTTCAACATTTCTGGCATTCCAGGACCACCTTTAGGACCTTCATAGCGAATCACCACTACATCTCCTTTTTTCACCAATCCATTTCCGATCCCGGCATTTGCCTTAAACTCATCATCGAATACTTTTGCTGGTCCGCTGAAATGCAACCCTTCTTTTCCGGTGATTTTGGCTACCGATCCTTGCTGTGCCAAGTTGCCATATAATATACGTAAGTGACCCGATTCTTTAATTGGGGCATTCAATGGTTTTATAATTTCTTGTCCTTCGGTCAAGCTAGGCACCTCTGCTAAATTCTCCGCTATTGTTTTTCCGGTTACGGTTAAACAATCGCCATGTAGCATACCGTTTTCCAACATAAATTTCAATACTGCCGGTGTTCCACCTACTCTATGAACATCTTCCATCAAGTACTTACCACTAGGCTTTAGGTCGGCCAAGAAAGGGGTCGTATCACTAATTCTTTGGAAATCGTCCAAGGTAAATTCTATATTGGCAGCTTTTGCTATGGCCAAAAAGTGCAATACTGCATTGGTAGACCCTCCCATTACGGTAATTAAACGCACGGCATTTTCCAAGGATTTTCTGGTAATGATATCGCTAGGCTTGATATCGTTCTCCATAAGATATTTTAAGGCCTTCCCTGCATTGATAGAGTCCATTTTCTTTTCTTTTCCGATCGCCGGATTGGAAGAGTTGTATGGCAAGGCCATCCCCAAAGCTTCAATGGCAGATGCCATTGTATTAGCGGTATACATTCCGCCACATGCCCCAGCTCCTGGGCAGGCATTCTGTATCACTCCTTTAAAGTCCGCTTCGTTCATAGTACCGGCAACTTTTTCTCCCCATGCTTCAAAAGCAGAAACGATATCTAATTTTTTGTCTTTAAAACAACCAGAAGCTATTGTTCCTCCATATACCAAAACAGATGGTCTGTTTAAACGGATCATTCCCATCAGGGCTCCAGGCATATTTTTATCACAGCCTACCACGGTAACCAGGGCGTCGTAATTCATGGCCTGTACTACCGTTTCCATAGAATCTGCAATAATATCCCTAGATGGCAAGGAATAACGCATCCCGTAAGTCCCCATAGAAATCCCATCACTAACACCAATTGTATTAAATACCAAGCCTACCAATCCACTTTCATTGGTACCTTCTTTTACAAACTGGGCCAAGTCATTTAAATGCATATTACAAGGGTTTCCCTCATACCCTGTACTTCCTATCCCTACTAAAGGTTTTTTCAAATCTTCTTCGGTCAGACCAATGGCGTGCAACATCGCTTGAGCAGCAGGTTGAGTTGGGTCTTGTGTTACGTTTTTGCTATACTTATTCAATTCCATTAATATGTGTTCTTTCTATGTTTATTTGTAAAAAACTCTATATAACTATCAAAGATAAATGTTTATATACCCTTAATTTTTTAACTCTAACTATTGATTTAAACTCAATATCTAAAAAATAAATCTAATATGCTGATTTATAGCTTATTACACCCTTAAATCATATCATATTCAGTAATTTTTTATTCTTTAATCCCGTCAATGTTTTTAACTTTATACTGACAATTCTACAAACAAAGAGTATAAAAGCCACTAAAAACTCATCTTCAGATATCTAATTAATTAAGCCTTCTTATTTTGGCCATAGTTTTTGATTCTGACATCAAAAAACAAAAAAAAAGCCTGTATCAAAGTTTATCTGATACAGGCTTTTAAATTAATAACGATCCGTATCACCCCATTTCTGGGATAATAATGACCACATTAATAATGTTGTTATTGATTTGCATAAAGCAATATTATAAAAATTCGGATCAGCATCAAAGAAAAACATTAAAAAACTTATTTTTCTTTTAATGAAGGTGCCAAAAGCCAATTGGTTTCGTGAATCTTTGGTTCATTCGTCTTCTTTTTACGGCCATGGTTCATGGTCACCTCAACGATACTTTATAACAGGGTTTTAAATTAACTTAAAGGCAAAATGATCTCCCGATTTCTTTTGGGACAGTACAGCAATAGCCTCGTCGGACAATTGTAAAATCCTAGGATACCCTCCGGTGGTCTGTCCATCTTTCATCAAAATGATCAATTTTCCGGCTGGTGTCAACTGTACCGTTCCCGGTAGTGTTGCCGAAGTAAGCATAGATACCTGATGTCCCTCTATTGTTTCATTAACCTGGTAGGCCATTCGATTATTTTCTTTGGCCACGGAAAACTCCGTATAAAAAAGCTGCTCTAACTGATTTGGATGTAACTGTTGAAACTCGGGTCCCTTATACACTTTTAGAACCTTGGCTTCTATAATACTGGCATCAACCTTTAATTCTGTGATCTTAGGTTTAAAATCTTTACAAATCCCATAGGGTAAGCTGGTATGGTCCTTTACTGAATTATGTTGCGTCACGGGTTTGTAAAAAGACCTACTTCCGAGAATCGGTTCGGTAGTAAAACCGCCTTTTACCCCTAAATAGTTTCTTATCCCATTTTCTAATTTCCCATAGGACAGCACATCTCCTTTTTTAATTTGATACACCCTATAATTACGAATGGGCAGATCGTTTAAAAAAACCGCCATTTCGGCACCGCCAAGGGCAATAAATGTAGGTTCCTCAAAACTGAGCACTGGGCCGGTCATGGTAATTTCCAATACTGCATCGTTATCATCGTTCTCTAACAAGGCGTTTATTTTAGATACCGCCATGGTATCCATCACCCCAGACACGGGCACTCCCATATTCCGAAATAAAAATCTCCCCTGATCTTGCAGGGTGGTAAAAAATCCGGCTTTTATAATATTAAGCATCCCATTTCAATTTTTCCATTTTATAAATCCCCACTTCACTTTCTATTTTATGCAATTGGTATTCTGCCTTTGAAATGGGATAGAACTGTACTTTGTCGCCTACTTTGAGGAAACAGGGCGTTTTGCTCTTTGCATCGAACATAGACACGGAACAAATCCCAATAATATTCCATCCTCCCGGGGAATCTTGTGGATATATCCCAGTTTGTTTTCCAGCAATACCTACGGAGCCCTTAAAAACCTTTGCTCTCGGCACTGGTTTTCTTGGTATTTCCAAAGCCTCTGGCAAGCCTCCCAAATAAGTAAAACCTGGTAAAAACCCTATGCCGTATACCGTATAGATGGCACTGCTGTGCAGTTTTATGATTTCTTGGGTACTGATACCCAAATGGTCCGATACCTCTTGCAGATCTCCCCCGTATTCCGCATCATAACACACTGGTAAACGCCAAAGGTATTGTTCCAATAAAACTGGCTCTTTCTTTGCCAAATACCATTCTTCCAGCTTTGGTTTTAAAACGCCAAAATCGATTTCGGCATCCCTACAGATCAAGGTTAAGGAATTATAGGCCGGGATAAACTCCCATTCTGATTCCTTCAGGTGGTATTTTTTTAAATATTGAACAAATTCCAATATCTCGTTCAATATGGCTTCTTCGATCTTTACGGGCCATTCTACCAAGATAGCATGTACTCCGAAAGGCCGAATCGATATTTTATGGCTGCTCACTATTTTATATATATTAGGTTCTTTGGTAATTCTACCGAAAGATAGGTTAATATTTCACTTACACGCTCACTATCGCCATGAATACAAAAAGTCTCGGCAATTATGGTTCTTTCCTCACCACTTAAGGTAGTCACTGCCTGATCTTTCACCATAGCCATAAGGTGCCTTAGCACAGCCTTGGGGTCGTTGATCACAGCTTGTGGATCTTTCCTAGGGACCAGTGTTAGATCGCTATTGTAATTTCGATCGGCAAAGGCCTCATACTTTATTTTAAACCCCTTTTCCAAGGCTTCCTTGGCTATCACCGAATTATAGGGTACATAAAGATATATTCCTTTTTTATAAGGAGCAAGAATCTCTAAAAACACCTTGACCAAGGCCAGATCCTTGACCAAATCGTTGTACAGGGCACCATGGGGCTTTATATGGTTTAGGGGAATTCCTTCTTCCTTTAAAATATGACAAAAATCCTCTAATTGGGTTCCGATACTTTGTTTTAATTCAGCTGTCCCCATGGTCATAGAAACGCGTCCAAAACGCTCCTTATCTGGATAGGAAGGGTGTGCTCCCACTAACACTCGGTGTTGTTTTGCCAATAAGGCCACCCTTCTCATGGTTTTTAGATCGCCGGCATGACCGCCACAAGCAATATTACAGGAAGAAATTAATGGCAATAGAATTTCTTCATTCTCCATGCCTTCCCCTATATCGCAATTGATATCAATACTATATTCCACAAATTCTTTTGGTTTCTAGTTTAAATATTAGTGATGGTTACCGCTCCTATTATTAAAAATAAAAAAACTATTCTTGTTACTTGCTTAAATAAGATTAATAGCAATTTTTGTCCCTATTAAACAATCCCCTTCCCCTGATAATATAGAATACTTATAATCTGACTCCTTAACTTTAAATGACCTTTTGTTATTTGGTTGGAATAATTGTCTCTTTTGGCTATCTAAGATTGCTCCATCCATATAAGCTTATTGCCTTTGGTGCAACCTTTTATTGTGATGCGTTCAATGCATACAGCGCAAAACTCCCTAACCAATGGGTACCACTATAATTATCATCGACAATATTGGGAAGTGAATACTGCAGATGTTCGTTTGCTACATGTGTTAAGTGCCCGTATTCTGGCAATGTTTGGGCTATACCGTATAAACACCAAGCCCTACTAAAGTTTAATCCGTCTAAATGAACCAGTTTCCCATCGCTACGATCGGAAACTTTTCCCGGTTCCAATTTAAAATTTGGATTTTCGAGCTGAGGCATAAAGACCTTTAACCAGGTTCTAAACTTTTTTTGACCATACACTTTCCGCACTAGATTAGCTTCTTCCAAACAAGGCGATAAAAAATCGAATCCGCTAGGCTCCCATGACATGGGACAACTGGAATCAGCGTTATAAAATCGATCTACACTAGTAGTTATTGCGGCCTTCAAATCTTCCTTTTCCAAGGCCTGTGCATAATCCCAAGCCAAGGAAAGTCCAAAAGCGGTATTGGTATGTTCCCCCACCCGAATAGGATAGTTTAATTTTGGCAAAAATTCCAAATAAGCATTCTCGATATAGCTGGTCAATGGCAGTAGGTTTTTTTCCAAATCCCTAGCCAATGGATCGTTCCAAGAATGAAGCTCTTCTGCTAATTTGAGGATCCATGCCCAACCGTAGGTACGCTCATAGGTTTGATTGCCTTCCATTTTAAAATAAGCAACTTCTTTTTCGATGTTTTCCTTGGAAATATTTTCTACCAGAATTTTTCTAATGGTTTCGGCCTGATTTAAACTGGGAAATTGTTTTACCAGGGAAATTAGCGACCAATGGCCATGTACCGAGGAATGCCAGTCATAACAGCCATAAAAAGTTGGGTGCAAAGCTTTTGGCGGGGCTAAATGTGTGGCATCGTGCAGGGATTGGTTTAATTTGTTAGGGTACTCTACTTGCAGGCATTCTAAAGGTAATCGGGCTAGGCGATTTGCTTCCTTAAAATGCAATTCTGGTACTTCAAGGGTTTTTGGAGCTTCCAATTCCAGCTTTTTTTCTTCCTGGCATCCTATTAAAAAAAGTAAGACTACTGAAAGAAGCAATATTTTATTACCCATGGTTTTTATGGTTTAAAGAGGTCGGTTAACAGATATTGGTAAATATAAAAGCTTCACTACAAAATAGCACGGCCTTTTCTAAAATTTACATCAGAAATAAGAAAATACGACAGCCGTTTGTCTAAAAAAATGCCGTTCGTCTAAAAATCGGATATTAATTTAACATTGATATAATATTTCTAAATGTCTAGGGTTATAATAGTCCCAAATTAATTATTTAACCTACTTAAATGACATGTTTAGAATGTAAAAAGGCGCTTAGTTATATTGACCATAGAAATGCCATGGATACACTAGGTCTTGAACTTTGCAGTAGACACAAGGGAAGAATAGAAAAATTGATAAAATTAAAAAGGACTCCCAAAGAGGCCATTCTTCTCTACTATGGACTGAAAGAGGTTGGTATTCACCCGACCTTGGAATGGTGGGACGGAAAAAAATCTGTCGACATTTCTATATCCAGAGTAAAACTAAATATAGAAATAGACACTGCCTATAATTTAATAACCCACGACCAGGCCATTCAGAATCTGGAAGAAGCCATGCATTCCTTTAGAAATGGATTTACGACCATACGGATCCCGCATATTCTCATAAAACACTATTTAAAAGAGACCGTCGCTAATATAAAGGGGATTTCTGAAAGCTTAAAAACAAACACCAAGACCATTTAAGGGTTTATGTGTTAATTAATCAATGTGAAAATGTAATAATGGGTTAATGTGAAAATGTACCAATTGATTAATGTAACAATTGGTTAATGTAACAATAGGTTAATTCGCTCAATTGAAGTTGCCGAAAATAACCACTATAGGACATCAAAAATGAAAACTCATAAAAGAGCTGGTTTTACTGCGATTAATATTTGGAATATAAATGAACCTCAAAGTCGGGAGACTTTGCGGAACAGGGATTGTGGTAACTGAGAGGCCTGTTGTTTTTTAATGAAACAAATGGGTTGGAGTAATTTGAAAATGAGAGAATTTGAAAATCGGGTTGGATCTTAACTGATGGACAGATGCCTTATTAATATAACAATGATCTACTGTAGCAACGGGTTAATTCTTTAAACTGAAGTTGCCGAAAATAACTACTATAGAACACCAAAAAAGAAGATTCAAAAAGAGCTGGTTTTGCTTCGATTATCATTGGGAATATAAATGAACCTCAAAGTCGTGAGGCTTTCGAAACAGGCTCTTTTAAATTAATGCAGTCCTAGTATTTTTTACTGTACGGGTACAAGAGTGACGCTCGCTGCCCAGGTAAATCGTTGCATTCACAATCGGGCCTACACCGACATCTGCATTCTAGGTTTATTGGTAACCTTACTTAAGTCCCAATGGCTAATGTCTTGTTGAAAGCCATTAGCTTCGTAAAACATATAGGCCATATCGGTTACCGCCCCAACATTCCAACGGCCAATATCCTGATTGAAGGCCTTTGCCCCATAAAACATCATGGACATGGTTTTAACACTAGCGACATCCCAAGAACCTATATCCTGGTTAAAACTATAGGCATTAAAAAACATCTTTGACATATTGGTTACCTTACCAACATTCCAACTCCCGATATCCTGATTAAAACTAAAGGCATTAAAGAACATACCGGTCATATTAGTGACATTACTAACATCCCAAGCACCAATATCCTGATTAAAGGCTTTAGCCTCATAAAACATACAACTCATATTGGTCACCAAGGACAGGTCTGGGACATCCTTGGCATTTATAACCATATTGGAACATTTATAAAAGCTGTAATACATAGAGACCCATTGTTGCGACCCCCATTGTTCTACGGACAATAGTTTTTCGCTATCACTGTGGCTAGGGAAATATAGGTGTGGAAAATCACCGCTAATTCTAACGGTATAGATCCCTGGTTCTTGGTATGTATGGGTAGTGCTCTCGGTATAGACTTCTGTATCTATGGAACCATCGCCCCAATCGACCGTATAATGAAACCTTCCCAGTCCTGTGGGTAAGCATATTTGGTTGGACAAGGATTTTCCAAAGTTGTCAGTTTTCCAAACGGTAATAAAATCTTTGCTGTTATTGACCTTACCGCCTTGAACAGTACTGCCGAATACTGCCTTTTCACCATGCAATTCATTATTAAAGGACGTTTCTTTTACTGACATACTTTTTAATTTGAGGTTCCTACAAATAGCCTTTTTATCCATTTAGGAACGACAATTTCCTAAAAATAAGATAAAAGACTCCGATTAATTTTAATCGACTTGACATATGTCAAGAAACACCCTGTCTTTTTTACTATTTCCTTGGAAATAACTATCTAATGTACGATTTATATTTCTTTTTAATATTTTTAATCCTGCAATTTAATCAAAAACTCAAGAACGAATAAAGCTTTATTTTTTTATAATTATCCAAATTGTTTTATAAAAACCAGTACAATATTGGGAAGGTTTGCCCATTTTAGATATGACTATTGTTATTTGAAACAACTTTTATCCGACCTCCTCTACACCGCTATCAATGGTGTATTGTCAATAGTTTTTGGACTGATATGATTCCACAACTTAAAAGCACCCCTCCACAACTGTCGTTCCTATTTATACGTTTATTCACTTTTCCTTTATATATCATATTTATTGGCATATTTGGCAAGAGGTACATCATGATATCCTTAACTTTACCATACGACCATAACTATTAATAGGAAGGGCGACTATTCTACTTCCTACAAAACGATCGACAACATGAAAAATACGGTGAAGTCTATAAACCCTTTCAACAATGAATTATTGCAGGAATACAAACTGTTTTCTGATCAACAGATAGCGCAGGTGTTACAGCAAACGGCATCAAGTTTTAGCAAATGGAAGAAGGAACCTATTGACGACAGGGCCAAATTATTGTCTAAGGTGGGCAAGCTATTGGAATTGCAGAAATATAAATTCGCCAAACTTATTACTCAAGAAATGGGCAAACCTTTGGTACAAAGTATCGCTGAAGTAGAAAAATGCGCTTGGGTATGTGAATTTTATGCGGTCAACGCTGATGATTTTTTGTGTGATGATCTTATTGAGACCGAGGCTCGAGAGAGTTTTATCAGTTACGACCCTTTGGGATGTATACTGGCCATCATGCCATGGAACTTTCCCTTTTGGCAAGTATTGCGCTTTGCGGCTCCTACCCTAACGGCAGGAAATACCGTTATCTTAAAACATGCCGCCAATGTAAGCGGATGTGCCATGGCGCTAGAGCAATTATTTGAGGAGGCGGGCTACCCTAAAGGATGTTTCCAAGTTATTATTGCCGACCACCAGCAGGTAGAAAGCCTTATAGAAAACACTATTGTCAAGGCCGTCACCTTAACCGGTAGTGAAAAGGCAGGCAGACACATTGCCGCCATCGCTGGAAAAAACCTAAAAAAAACAGTCTTAGAACTCGGTGGCAACAATGCTTGCATCGTATGGGAAGATGCCGATTTGGATGGCCATGTAAAAACGATGGTGAATGCTCGGATGTTAAATGCGGGGCAAAGCTGTATTGCCGCGAAACGATTCATCGTAGTGGCCGATATTTACGAGGAATTCATAGCGAAATTCCAGCAACAAGTACAATTACTTCACCAAGGCGACCCTATGGATCCGGAGACCGACATCAGTGTATTGGCCCGTCCGGATTTGGCCGATATCGTTGCGCAACAGGTAACCGACTCCGTTGCAAAGGGGGCAGAAGTCCTTATAGGCCACAAAAAGGACAAGGCTTATTATGCCCCTACCATTCTTACTAAAGTGACTCCCGACATGCCTGTCTTTAAAGAAGAAGTATTTGGTCCTGTAGCCGCCATTATCAAGGCCAAGGACAGAGAAGAGTCTTTAGCCTTGGCCGCCAATACCGCTTTTGGATTGGGCACCATGCTTTTTACCCAAGACTTAAAAGCTGCCCGTCATTGTATCGATCAAATAGAGGACGGCGCATTTTTCATCAATGAGATGGTAAAATCGGACCCAAGGCTGCCCTTTGGAGGTACCAAAGCATCGGGCTATGGCCGAGAACTCTCCAAGGAGGGGATCCTAGAATTTGTCAATAAAAAAACGGTCTTCCTACAATAGTATCTTGATGCGGTAAGGTGAAAGACTTATTAGGGCTACACCTTACCGTACACAGGAATTATAAAATCCCCTTTTAAAAAAGGTTCTGGATTTATGGTACTCTGAAGGATTACTCCAGATTGAGGTCTCTCTAGCAACATTTGGGCCGCTTGTAGCAAGGGCACGGCCGTAGTGGTCTGGATGGCCCTTAGCATATGTTTCCCCACTTTTTGCGGTAGTATCCGTTTGGCGACTTCCCTCCTTCTTAGAATTCCACGGGCGTCTTTTCCCTGTACAGCGGCATATAGAATTATCTGATCGTCTTGGATAAGGGGAATTTTAGCGATCATTTTTTGCTGCAATTTCACCACGGGATTAGCGGCATTGCCCAAATTTCGTATTTGCTCCTGCACCCAGGCATAATGGCCCGGATGCCGCAGTGTTTTATAGTCTAGGGAAGCTACTTTTCCGGCTAGGGCATTTGGTAAATCTGCTGCCCCGCCCGAAGTCAGGTCCTCTTCATAAGCGATACCGTCTATCAAAATAGTGGCCCGTTCGGACAGGGCCGGAAGTTTTACCTTTTTATAGTCTCGTAGTGCTTCGGCCTCTTTTAAATATTCCGTGGCCACTCCGACCGGACTCCATGTAAACCCGTAATAATGGGGCCCAACGGCATGTTTGGTAAGGGCTCCTACCTTAAATTCTAGGGTGTCGACCTTTTCTACGCTATAATCTTTACAAAACTGTTGAAAAAGCATATTTGCCAAAATATCTATATACCCCGGTGCCAATCCGGTCTGCAGTACAAATCCGGTTTTAGCTTCTTTTGCCAAAGCCATTATCTGATTGGTCTCGGCTACATATTCGGTGAGGTTGGCATAATGCATCTGGTAGTCTTTTGCCAATTGGGCCATTTTTGGGGCCATCGCTCCAGGCAGACAATCGAGCAAGACATCGGCAGTGCGCATTAGCTCCTTCATTTCTGGAGTGATGCCGTCCTCGGGAAGATGAAAAGCCGTTAAAGAACATGCTTTTGTTGTCCCGGCTTCAATCCACTTAGCTACCCTTTGTGCCTTTTCGAGGGTTCGGTTACCGATAAAAATATTGGGGGTAACTTGGCTCCATTCTGCCAAAATGAGTCCCGCTGCCTCTGCGATGCCCCCGGCGCCGGCAATAAGGATATTGTATTGCTTTTTCATATGTAGCTATTTATAGTTTTTTTTAAGGCCATAAGTAATTCGCAAAGCTTCATTGGTATTTGCGATTAGCTTTTGGTCATGCTCCTTCCATATAAGAAAGATACTATTTTCTTGGGAGATTTTGGTGAGCCCAATTGGAATTTGTGGGGGTTGGATTGTTCTTCTTTTCTAGAAGCATTCTACCAGCCGGCTCTCGATACTATTTTCCTTGCGCCACTACGGAAAATCACTCTTTTAGGAATGAAAATTATCGTAAACTGCTTACTCTTGCCGGCACAAGCGTGACGCTTGCGCTAGCGGGGGTTCATGTGGAAATGTACCAATTAAATAATGTAACAATTGGCGAAGTTACGTTTTAAAATTAGCTTTTGGATACCTTGAAGATTTTGGGATTCTAATCGCGACAATCATAGCCCCGCAGGGGGGACATTTTAATTGGATCGTAAAATATTTATAAAAGGGCAAACACCCACACCCAAAATACCAACGATAAGAGTATTTTTCTTTGATTCTTGATTTCTGACTCATTGACGGCACAAGCGTGACGCTTGCGCTAGCGGGGGGTTTATGTGGAAATGTACCAATTAAATAATGTAGCAATTGGTTAATGTACCAATTGGAAAGTATCGTTTGAAAATTGGTTTTTGGATACCTTGAAGATTTTGGGATTCTAATCGCGACAATCATAGCCCGGAGGGGCGACATTTTAATTGGATCGTAAAATGTTTATAAAACGGTAAACACCCACACCCAAAATTCCAACGATAAGAGTTTTTTTATTTGATTCTTGATTCATGACTCATTGACGGCACAAGCGTGACGCTTGCGCTAGCGGGGGGTCATGAGGAAATGTATCCATTAAATAATGTAGCAATTGGAAAAGTATCGTTTAAAAATTGGTTTTTGGATACCTTGAAGATTTTGGGATTCTAATCGCGACAATCATTGCCCTGCTGGGGGGCGACATTTTAATTGGATCGTAAAATATTTATAAAAGGGTAAACACCCACACCCAAAATTACAACGATAAGAGTTTTTTTATTTGATTTCTGACTCATTGACGGCACAAGCGTGACGCTTGCGCTAGCGGGGGATTGTTCTTCTTTTAAAGAAACAGAAATGTTAACGGCTCTCGATACTATTTTCCTTGCAGCGCTGTGGAAAATCACTCGAGGTACTCTAGGTTTTAGGAATGAAAATTATTTTAAACTGCTTACTCTTGCCGGCACAAGCGTGACGCTTGCGCTAGCGGGGGAAGTTTCGTTTTAAAATTGGCTTTTGGATACCTTGATGATTTTGGGATTCTAATCGCGACAATCATTGCCCCGCTGGGGGGCGACATTTTAATTGGATCGTAAAATATTTATAAAAGGGTAAACACCCACACCCAAAATTACAACGATAAGAGTTTTTTTATTTGATTTCTGACTCATTGACGGCACAAGCGTGACGCTTGCGCTAGCGGGGTTCATGTGGAAATGTACCAATTAAATAATGTAACAATTGGAAAAGTATCGTTTAAAAATTGGTTTTTGGATACCTTGATGGTATTGGCATTCCATTCGCGACAATCATAGCCCCGGAGGGCCGACATATTAATAATGATGGCATTATTTGTATTAATAGGTGTCGTGGATTCATTCGTAGAGACGCCCAAATTGGGCGTCTCTACCATGGCTGCAAATGCAAATCGTTGCATTTTCCGTTCGGTCCTCTTTTATCTTTTTCATTGCTAATTGATCATTGTATTCGCGTTAGCTTTTGCAGCGGCATCCTTTTTTAGGGGCATCGCCCCTAAAAAAGATACAGCGGAAAGAGCGCCCCGATAGGGGAACGCCCAACAAAAAATGGCCCTTATAAAGAGTATGCTATTTTACAGATTTGCCTTGTGATAACTCAGTAGCGGAATACTAATATGGTCTTCTATTTTTTTGACCAAGCTTTTGTGGAACAATCTTTTAAAGAAGCCTTTTTCTTCTCTTTCTAGCACTACTAAAAGGTCCGCACCAATGATTTCGGCATGGGTTTTTAGTTTTTCCTCAATAAAATCGGAAAAAATAAGCTTAAATTCCACTTTCTCATAACCTACTTTTTTCGCTAACATATCTTTAAACCATTCCATTTGCTCCTTCCCGGCATATTCCTTTTCCGTTGAGATATGGGCGATAGATATTTTTGCATCCAAGGCCTTTGCCAAGGGCTCTATTTTTTTGATCGCAGCAATATCGGCCTCTTCAAAATCGGAGGCATAGAGGATATTCTTTATAGCCATCTCTTCCATACCATTGGGAACGATCAGCAGCGGACAGGGAACTTTATCCTGCAGCCCTTTGCCGATATCGCCCACAAACAGTCCACGTTCGGTATGTTTGTCCTTACGCCCTATTATAATCAACCCTACCTCCGATTCCTTGGCCTTTTTTAGAATCCCCTGGGAGATGAATTCCACACGCTCTACCACACACTCCACCGCCTTGCCTTCTAGATGGCCCAAGTGTTTGGTACAATAAGCCGTTAATATTTCTTGTTGCTCCTTGATTACATGGTGGGCTATTTGTTGAGGCGGACGCGAAACCGACACCCGTATCATCGGCAGTTCATGGCCATAGTACACCATTAATTTTGCTCCTAAGCGAACACTTAGTTCGTAGGCGTATTTTAAGGCTGCAGCAGAATTTTCTGTGCGGTCGGTAGCGTACAAGATGCTTTTTATCATATCTACATTATTTATCGTTAAAACTATGGGCTTTTAGGCTTACTTTTTATGACTTCGGTCATATTATAAAGCCTCGCGTATAGTTGTAGCGGATTACTTGGCTTTAGGAAGTGCCAAAAACGGTACTTTGCTCACAAAAACAAGGTGATGCACCACGGCTTCGCGCAACAGTTTTTCAAAAAAACTACGCTTGTTATAGACCATTGCGACCATCCCAATATGCTGATTTTCTTTTTCTAACATTAGAAGAGTTGATGAAATAGAAGTACTTCTTGGAACTTCTACAAACTTGGGTTTAACCGTTTTCAATATTTCCTTCAGGGATTCTCTATTGGCCTCTTGAGACTCCGTAAGCTGTTTTTCTGAAGCTATATGAACTACGGTCAAGGCAGAATTCCACCATTGGCAGATCTGAATAAGGGGTTTTAATTCCGATTTTTGGAATTCACTGTTATAGTCATTGGCAAAAACAACCTCATCGGGAATATCGTAATCATAATTTTCGGGAACCGCTATAATGGGGCAGTTTTGAACCAGTTGTATCGCCTTCATGGTGGTACTTCCAAGGAGCACGTTCTCTATACCGGACGCTCCCTGGGTGCCCATAAAAATACATTCGATATTCCAGTCCATAACCGTACTGTTAATGGCATTCACGGGCGAATCGTTTATAGAAACGGGCATAAACCTATGCTGTTTATTCTCTTTTTTGGCCTCCATTTTTTTTATAATTTCTGCCAAACCCTCCTTGGAGGCCTTCATAGCGTCTTCTCCCCCAATGTTCCCATAATAGGCATGGAGTAAATAAAAAGTACAATCGTGCTTTTCTAAAAGATAAACGGAATAATCGATGGCCTTTTGGGCCCTATTGGAAAAATCTGTAGGCAATAGAATCTTCTTCATAATTATTGTCGTCTTTTTATTATCGCATCTACATTGCGGATGGTAAGACCAATAGTGGGACTTCTGTATGGAAGCCTATTTTTTTTACCACCGCTTCTCGGGTGAGTTTTTCCATAAAACTATGGTGGTAATGCATCAAAGCTATCATATCGGCTTCGGTTTCCCTGGCAAATTCGGTAATGGCCTTGGCTACGTTTACTTCTATTTCCACCTTATGAAAACTATGCTCTATTCCCTTTAGGCGCTTGCTCAGTAATTCCTTGTTAGATTTTTGTGTATCGCTCATCACAAATTCCAGGGCCACCTGAAAAACATACACCTCTGCCTTCCAAAGGCTTGCCAGCCTTATTAACGGTTCTAGCTCATGTGCTTCAAAATAGTTACTAAAATCTGTTGGGAATACTATTCTTTTTAATTGCTGAAAATTATGGGCTTCGGGTACGGCCAGAATGGCCCGATTCCGTATTTTATGAAGTACCTTGACCGTATTACTGCCTATAAAAATCTCTTTGGCCCCTGTAGCACCAGTGGTTCCCATAACAATAAGTTCTATTTCTTTTTGGCGGACGGTTTCCGAAATGGCATTAATAAGGTGATCTGACTTAGAAATTTTCTCGAAAGTGTGTGTAGGATTTCGGTGGTGTTCCCCTAGGTATGTCAACACCTTATCGAGCCCTCTATCGGACTGCTCTGCCAAGGAGTCAAAAATAACCCCTAACCTTTGTTTTCCCTTTTCGCCCAAAACCTTGGATAACTCCGGATCATAGGCATTAAGGAGCATAAAACAACAAGGTTCATTGGCAAATAGTTTTAAGGCGGTAAACATAGCATTCCAGGCATTATCGGAAAAATCGGTGGGCAACAGTATATTCTTCATCCTGCTATGGGTATAATATTAAGTGGTCTTCTTCTTTTTCATCAGGGTATCCGGGATTACTAGAAAAGGGATTTTTACATGAAACCCAATTTGATCGATATTTTGTTTCAATAACAGGTGTTCAAACAAGGAGTGTTTTCTGTTCATCATTACCAACAGCTGAAATCCATGTTCGGTGATATACTCCAGGATCGCCAAGGGCATATATTTTCCTTTTTCCTCCTTTATTTGATGCGGTATTCCTTGCAAACAGCTATCCAAAAATGCTTTGTTATTCTGCTGTGCCGCAGTAAGCTCATATTCTTCTTTTATATGTAGTAATGTAATTTCTGCATGAAACATTTTAGCCACTTTGACCATTACCATAAGGTCGTCTTTCTTAAAAGGGAGTATATAGTCTGTGGGAAAAAGGATTTTTTGAATGGGCTTGTTTTCAAAAGATTCGGGCACCATCAGCAAAGGGACTTTCACCTTGCGCAATACAAAGACGGTATTAGACCCCAAAAACAACTGGCGGGCTCCCGTAGCGCCTTTGGTACCCATGACCACCATATCGACTTTCTTTTTTTTTACCAAGCGCTTTATTTCATCGGTCAGTACATTAAAGGCAGAAATCATTTTATAACGGTGCTTGGTATTGGGGTAATGGTGCCGAACATCTGCCAATGTTTTTTGGAGTCCGGCATGGGAAATATCGGTACCTACATTGGGAATACCACTGTAACCAGAACCTCCTATCATAAAATCTGTCCTAAAAAAGGAAGGGGTATAGGTATGTAAAAAGTAAAACAGACATTCCTGCTCTTTAAAAAATTCCATGGCATAGGAAATGGCATTCCATGCATTGGGTGAAAAATCGGTAGGAATTAATATGGTCTTCATCAGCTTTTAATTTATTCGCTTACACAATGATAATGGGCTACCTATAGAAGAACAATCAAACGATAGCCATAAATGGTGACAAGAGCAACTCCTAACCACCTAAAGCAAAGATAATTACTCAAAAAGCCATATTTAATGATTCTCGTCATTTGGGGTCTACCAATAAGAAGGGAAATTTGTATGTCCCAACTTTATAAGACTAAAAATCATGGCACTTCAATTTAATCAGTATGCGAACGAAGGAACTGCCTTTCTAAGGGAATACAGTCAAGAAATGGAGCTTAGCACCGATATGGATAGGGCAGGCAGAATTCTTACTGCTACGCTTCACGCCTTGCGCGATATTATTCCTGTGGAAGAATCCCTGCAATTTATAGCACAATTGCCCATGTTTTTAAAAGGTGTTTATGTCAATGGATGGTCGCTGAGAAAAAAAGGACCAAAAATTAAACATCTACCGGCCTTTATAGATCTGGTCAGGGAATACGACGGTTCTATGGCCGCCTACGATTTTGATTATAGCAACGAAATGGCCGAGGCCTATATCAGTACTACTTTTATTTACCTCAGCAAATACGTGTCCATGGGAGAATTATTGGATATACGCGATACCCTTCCAAAAGAATTGAAACCACTCATTCCGTCTAAATTAATATTCTAACTAAAAATCCCGACCATGAATTATATACTAGCCATCGTTCTTTACCTTTTGTTATTACTGCTAATGCTTTATATCCTAAAAATATCTAGGGGTACTTAATGGCCAGCTATGGGTAAGGTCCACAAAAGGGAAGTGTTTTGGACAAACAAACCGGCTTATTTTTAATGAACGTTTTACGATATGAACATGCTACAAGACAAGGTTGTTATTATCACCGGTGCTGCCGCAGGTATCGGTAAGGCCGCTGCCGAACTATTTTTACGGGAAGGCGCACAACTAATGTTGGTCGATATAGATCGGAAGGCACTACAAGCAACTGCCACATCCCTACAATCTACCCACGTATCCTATTGTGTTGCCGATGTAAGCAAAGCCGCGGACGTACAACAATACCTGCAAAAAACGCTGGATACTTTTGGCACAGTCGACGTCTTTTTTTGCAATGCCGGTATTGAGGGCCTGGTAAGGCCTATGGCCGATTACCCCGAAGAAATGTTCGATAAGGTCATTGCCGTAAACCTAAAAAGTGTTTGGTTGAGCTGTAAATATATTCTTCCCAGGATGAGCGATGGCGGCAGTGTGATTATTACCTCTTCGGTAGCGGGACTAAAGGGTTTTGAAGGTTTGGGGGCCTATGTAGCCAGTAAGCATGGTACCGTAGGGTTGATGCGTACTGCGGCCCTGGAATTTGCCGATAGGGAAATCCGGGTTAACAGTATACATCCTGGGCCTGTACATACCGAAATGATGCGACGGGTAGAAAAAGAAATATCCCCAAAAAACATCCATGATGCCCAAAAGGGGTTTGAAGCCGCAATTCCTTTTAAACGCTATGCGAAACCCGAGGATATCGCTGCCTTGGCCCTATTTTTAGCATCGGACCACAGCACCTATATCACCGGATGTACTTATGTGGTTGATGGGGGGATGATATGTAAGTAGTCGGAGTTTAGGATCATAAAAACAGCTGTTTTTCCGGGAGCTAAACCGGCTATACAACTCTTCCTAGAAGGCGATCTTCCCTCCCACGGAAGAGATATCGGCAATTCTAGCGGTATCAAATATTTTTATAAACTGCTGTATCTTGACTATTATTTATAGTTTGTAGTCCGCTACTAAATGTAACTTAAAAATAGCCCCAAAACCAAGTAACATCATTGATTAGAGTAAGGTCACAGGCTGACGGAAATCATTTCTTTTAACAAGAAATTCCTCTATCTTATATATTAGATGTTGCCGCCACCATATTCCTACCCTGGTAAAGCAATCTTAAGATGGACAGAAATGAAGCATTTAAAAATAATGGTTATTATATGCCTATGTCTAAACACATTTGTTTCTTGTAAAGTAAAAACAATTCTTCCCCAAGAAACCCCAAGTGTTGTCATAGAAAAAAAGGCACTCCCTTTAGCGGTAGTTCCACTCCCTGAGGTAAAGGCACCTTTGTCGCTATGGACAACAATTCCTCGGAATATTAGTATCAATGACTATTTTGACTATTTGGCGGGGGTGGTTGCCCAATACGATTCCCTAGTCCCCTACCCCCTGTCCGAACATATGTTGGTACATGCCAACCCTTGGATCATGGACACCTTGGCCAATACCGATTACTATCGACTTATGGCGCGGGACTCTTTTGTGTACGATCAGAATAAACTAATAGTGCTACGACCGGGAGATTCCCTTTTGGTACCCGATTCCTTACAAGCAGCTAGCTTACAAAAGTCCTTGGACCATATATTAATCGATATCAACATCCCCGAATTTAAGCTCCGCATTTACCAGGACAGTGCCTTAAAATATACTTTTCCAGTGCGGGTTGGCCAAAATAGAAGACGGTATTTGGCCATGGCAGAGGACACCCTAAATATAAGGACCAGAACGGGAAAGGGAACTATCGTTCGGATCGAAACGAATCCCAGATTTTACAATCCAGTTAATGGAAAACGATTTTATACTACCCGCCGCGATGATCAAAAGCGAACCCTTATGCCAAGGATCCCTTGGATAGAAACGGAGATCAACGGTATACGGAACGGACAATTAATTCACCCTACTACTAACCCAAAATCCTTGGGAAAAGCCTATTCTAACGGCTGTATCGGCACCAAGGAAGCCGATGCCTGGTATATTTATTATCATGCCCCTTTGGGGACTCCCATACAAATTCGCTACGATTTAATCGTGAAGGACTCCTTGGGAGAAGAAGTCTTATTAAAGGATATTTATAGAAGAGGGATCCGAAAAGCTCAGCTAAATCTATTAAAAGGACGATGAGAAGAATCTGAGGTTGGTTCCTTGGTTAAGGTAACAATTAATTAATGTGAAAATGTACCAATGAAATAATTTGAAAATTAGGGAATTTGAAAATTTGAAAATTGGGCTGGATCTTAACTGAGGAGCTTATAGCTGGTTAATGAATCAATGTGAAAATGCACCAATGGAACAATTTGAAAATTAGGGGATTTGAAAATTTGAAAATAAGGGTTGGATCTTAACTGAGGAGCTTAAAGCCATTTAATGTACCAATGGGGATTTTGGTAACTGAGGAGCTTATAGCTGGTTAATGTAACAATGGGGGAGTTAATGTGAAAATGTACCAATGAAACAATGTAACAATTGGGATTTTCTAAACTGAGAGGCTGATAGGTTTTTAATGAACTTTTAAGGATAGTTTCCACATGAAACTTGATGCTTTTTTAAGGACAGTTTCCTTACTCTTGCCGGTACGAGCGTGACGCTCGCACTAGCGGTGGGAGAATTTGAAAATTGATTAATGTGGCAATTTCTGTAATTGCGCAGTGAAGTAATCTCACGAAGCATCTTCACCCCACGGGTTACGGATCACTGGACTGAATTGTTAATTGAAAAATGGCTGCAGCCAAGGCCATCGCTACAGCTGGCTCCTCAAATCGACGAAGGATATTCACGAAAACCTATAAAAACCACTTGAGCTAAACCGTCATGGACGGTTCACGAATACCGCTTTACAACAATATAGATCACATGAGCTAAACCGCTTTGTGCGGTTCACGAATACCGCTATACAACAATAAAAACCACATGAGCTAAAATGAAAAGGACCGAGAAGGAAATGCAACGACTTGCATTTACGCCGAGGGGCCAGCTGGCGCGCTGGAGAAGGTTTAAGCTATCTAGAACTGTCCTTAAAAGAAAATACCCTTAATTTACCAACTATCCCCTCCAAATCAAAACCACCTCTATATCAACACTCTACACCCTAAATTTATTGATTTATCACCCCTTTCTAGCTATTTCTATCGTATCTTTAAGTAGGCTCTTTGATTTACTTAAATCGTATGTTATGAAGGCAATTATACTAATCTTAATGGTTTTAATAGGGTTTCCTAATGATATTCATGCTCAAAAAAGAGATAAAATCAAGGGAGATAAAGAAGTAATTAGCATTTCCGAAGAAATCAAAGATCAATTTGAAAAAATTGAAGTTGCAGATAATATTACGGTTATCCTTCAACAAGGCTCCAGAAATTCATACCTTCTAACGACTGATCAGAATTTGGTTGCAGAAGTCGACGTTCGTGTTGAGGGGGAGGTCCTAAAAATTTTCACAAAAAGTAAAATCGTCAACAGTAAAAAATTGGAAATTCACCTTACCGTAAAAAACTTGAATTTTCTAATTGTAAAGGACAATGCCTTTGTCAAGAATTCAAAAAAAATAGCCTTCGATAATTTACATATTACCCTGAGGAACTCCAGTAAGGTCGATTTAGAACTAGAGGTAAAACACAATACAGAAATCAATTTGTCCCATAATGCAGGAGGAAAACTTAGTTTAAGCTCACATGATGTATTGATAAACATGAAAAATAGAACTGACCTAAAGGCAAAATTAAACTGTAAAAATTTAGCCGTTACCTTGGAGAAATCTACAGGTATAAAACTAAACGGGGATGCCGATAATGCTACCTATACTATAGAGGGTTCTTCAAATTTAGATGCGAAGAAAATGAAAACCCGTTATGCTTCCTTAGATAGTAAAAACAGAACCGATATTTACATTAATGCTTCAAAAAACATTGAAATAACCGCCGCAGGAAAAAGCACCATCTTTGTATATGGCAATCCGAATATTAAAATAGTTGGATTTACGGATAGTTCTAAAATCATAAAAAAATAAACACTTAATTCCCTGATTACCTTCCTATAAATAAACGTGTATTAAACTGATATTTAAACGTTTATTAAACACATCCCCCCGGATAAATCCAGGGGCTAATCAGCTAGCCTGCTCTCGATACTATTTTCTTCGTTACACTCTAGAAAATAACTCGAGGTGACGTCTGTGTTATGATTTCTAATTCTATACTAATTCTTCAATGTCATTTCAACAAAGTCCATAACGTCAAAGGAGTCTTACCAACGTGGGTTGTTCTTCTTTAAAAGAAACAGGTTGCCAACCGGCTCTCGATACTATTTTCCTGGCGCCTCGGCGGAAAATCACTCGAGGTGACGTGGTTGGTTTTCTCATACATAACTATTTAAATTTCTATTTTTCTCCTATATTTTTTCTTTTTAAAGGAAAGATTTCTAACCCTATTTCCTGATTACCTCCCTATAAATAAACGCGTATTAAGCTGATATTTAAACGTTTATTTAACTCATGAACACGGATAAATCAAGGGGCTAATCAGCTAGCCGGCCCTCGATACAATTTTCCTTGCATCACTGCGGAAAATCACTCGAGGTGACGTGGTTCTTATAATTATAAATTGTGGTCTAGAAGTTTATTATTCCTGCTTATTGAGTGTTATTGTGGATATAATTGTTTCTTGCGATGTTTAATACTGAGGCCTCGGTGCTATTTTCTTTTGGATATGACTAAAAATAATTCTAAAAGACCAATGCGTTTTATTCCTTTTTGAATTTCTTCTTGGCTAAATTGGGTAGAGCATCATAATCATCATTTATCAGGGCTTCCTTTTTTATTCTAGACCATTTTTTTATTTGTTTTTCGGTCATAATAGCCAAATTTATATCAGTAAACTCCGCATAAAAAACCAGTGAAAGTGGCCTTTTATTATAGGTATAACTATCGGGATGCTTCCCTATTCGATGTTCTATTAGCCGTTGGTCTAAATTGGTTGTCACCCCGGTATAGTAGCTGTTATTGGAACATTTAAGAATGTACACATAGGATAATTTCATGCTACACTGGTTATATTGGGTAATATACAAAAATACAAGCCTGCTCTCGAGGTGACGTGCTTGATTTGATTGTTATTTAAGTGTATTTGTATGGAATTACCCTAGATTGTAAGATTCAAAGGTCTCAACCGACATGGCGCCAACCGGCTCTCGATACTATTTTCCTGGCCCCGCTGCGGAAAATCACTCGAGGTGACGTCTGAGTTATGATTTCTAATTCTATACAAATTCTTCAATGTCATTTCAACAAAGTCCATAACGTCGAAGTAGTCTTACTATCATATGATGATGTTCTTTTAAAGAAACAGATTACCAGCCGGCTCTCGATACAATTTTCTTCGTTACACTCTAGAAAATCACTCGAGGTGACGTAGGTGGTATGATTTATAATTCTATACTAATTCTTCAATGTCATTTCAACAAAGTCCATAACGTCGAAGGAGTCTTACCATCATATAATGTTCTTCTTTTAAAGAAACAGATTGCCAACCGGCTCTCGATACTATTTTCTTCGTTACACTCTAGAAAATCACTCGAGGTGACGTGGTTGGTTTTCTATTACACAACTATTTAAATTTCTGTTTTTCTCCTATATTTTTCTTTTTAAAGGACAGGTTTCTTACTCTATTTCCTGATTACCAACCTATGAATAAACGCGTATTAAGCTGATATTTAAACGTTTATTTAACGCATAAACACGGATAAATCAAGGGGCTAATCAGCTAGCCGGCTCTCGATACTGTTTTCCTTGCGCCGCTGCAGAAAATCACTCCTTTTAAATTAAATCAATTGTTACATTGAACCATTACTACATTTTTTAGTAGCTAATTTTTCAAATAACGGCCTTCCGTTCCGCAAAGTCTCCATACTTTGAGGGGAATTTATAGCTACAAGTCTAATCCTGACAAAACCGACCCTTCTAAAGAGGGATGCTGCGATATTGCTCTTGTTTTTAATAAGGTTGAATTTACTTTTAAAATGGTCAACCTACAACAGGGACGTACAATACATTACCCACTCTATTTCCTGAACACCAACCTATATACAAACATGTATTAAACTGATATTTAAACGTTTATTTAACTCATAAACACGGATAAATCAAGGGGCTAATCAGCCAACCGGCTCTCGATACAATTTTCTTCGTTACACTCTAGAAAATCACTCGAGGTGACGTCTGTGTAATGATTTCTAATTCTTTAAGGTCATTTCAACAGAATCCATAACGAAGTAGGAGTCTTACCATCGTATGATGTTCTTCTTCAAAAGAAACAGGTTGCCAACCGGCTCTCGATACTATTTTCCTGACGCCGCTGCGGAAAATCACTCGAGGTGACGTGGTTCTTATAATTAAAAATTGTGGTCTAGAAGTTTTTTATTCCTGCTTATTGAGTGTTATTGTGGATATAATTGTTTCTTGCGATGTTTAATACTGAGGCCTCGGTGCTATTTTCTTTTGGATATGACTAAAAATAATTCTAAAAGACCAATGTGTTTTATTCCTTTTTGAATTTCTTCTTGGCTAAATTGGGTAGAGCATCATAATCATCATTTATCAGGGCTTCCTTTTTTATTCTAGACCATTTTTTTATTTGTTTTTCGGTCATAATAGCCAAATTTATATCAGTAAACTCCGCATAAAAAACCAGTGAAAGTGGCCTTTTATTATAGGTATAACTATCGGGATGCTTCCCTATTCGATGTTCTAATAGCCGTTGGTCTAAATTGGTTGTCACCCCGGTATAGTAGCTGTTATTGGAACATTTAAGAATGTACACATAGGATAATTTCATGCTACACTGGTTATATTGGGTAATATACAAAAATACAAGCCTGCTCTCGAGGTGACGTGCTTGATTTGATTGTTATTTAAGTGTATTTGTATGGAATTACCCTAGATTGTAAGATTCAAAGGTCTCAACCGACATGGCGCCAACCGGCTCTCGATACTATTTTCTTCGTTACACTCTAGAAAATCACTCGAGGTGACGTGGTTGGTTTTCTATTACACAACTATTTAAATTTCTGTTTTTCTCCTATATTTTTCTTTTTAAAGGACAGATTTCTTACTCTATTTCCTGATTACCACCCTATAAATAAACGCGTATTAAGCTGATATTTAAACGTTTATTAAACACATCCCCCCCGGATAAATCCAGGGGCTAGTCAATCTATTATTCACTATACTTCCTGATTACCACCCTATAAATAAACGTGTGTTAAACTGATATTTATACGTTTATTTAACGCATAAACACGGATAAATCAAGGGGCTAATCAGCTAGCCGGCCCTCGATACAATTTTCCTTGCATCACTGCGAAAAATCACTCCTTTTATATTAAATCAATTGTTACATTGAACCATTACTACATTTTTTTAGTAGGCCTGTTAAAATAAGGACGTCCAAATACCTTTTAAAAACGAAACGGACTTAAATTACGGCATTTCATGTAGATATTTTAGAAATTATAGGCATGTGCTAAGGATACTATTATTGTGTCGTTTTTATTCGGTCAGTCTTTTTTTCAAATCCATTCGCTCGTGTAAAATCCTTGTAATCTCGATATAGTTATCATTCAAATTTCGATAGAAAATGATATGTCGATTCGATTTCATTCCGAGTAGATCTTGAGTAATTCCGTCATATTTTTTTCCTAATAGCGGATTGTTGGCAATTTCTTGACAATTAAAAATAAGCGATTCATAGTATAAATCTGCTTCTCTTTCTGACCAAACTTCAAACGTATAATCCCAAATTTTTGATAAATCTTCAACAGCTTTATTTGTCAACTTAAAATTAGCCATTTGACTGCTTTTTCGTCTTTAAAGATTCAAGATGTTTTTTAGGATCAAAATCGTGCGCAATTCCGCTATCAATTCCGTCCTGAATTGCATTTTTCAATGCGAATACTTTACTTTCTTCTTCTTCTAAAAGTCTTAATCCCGCACGTATAACTTCGCTAACATTTTTAAATCGACCTTCTTTAATTCGACTTTGAACGAATTCGTCAAAATAATTTCCGAGTGATACTGATGTGTTTTTGCTCATTTTAATGCTACTTTACTCAAATGTACCAAAAATTGGTATAATGTTCAAAATCATAAATTACACGCAACGTTTATTAAACACATAAACAAGACCCCCGGATAAATCCACGGGCTAATCAGCTAGCCGGCTCTCGATACTGTTTTCCTTGCGCCGCTGCAGAAAATCACTCCTTTTAAATTATATCAATTGTTACATTGAACCATTACTACATTTTTTAGTAGCTAATTTTTCAATCAACGGCCTTCCGTTCCGCAAAGTCCCCGACTTTGAGGGGAATTTATAGCTACAAGTCTAATCCTGACTAAACCGACCCTTCTAAAGAGGGATGCTGCGATAAATCCAGAGGCTAGACAATACATTATTCACTATACTTCCTGATTACCACCCTATGAATAAACGCGTATTAAGCTGATATTTAAACGTTTATTTAACGCATAAACACGGATAAATCCAGGGGCTAATCAGCTAGCCGGCTCTCGATACAATTTTCCTTGCGCCGCTGCAGAAAATCACTCCTTTTAAATTAAATCAATTGTTACATTGAACCATTACTACATTTTTTAGTAGCTAATTTTTCAATCAACGGCCTTCCGTTCCGCAAAGTCTCCAACCTTTGAGGGGAATTTATAGCTACAAGTCTAATCCTGACTAAACCGACCCTTCTAAAGAGGGATGCTGCGATAAATCCAAAGGGCTAGTCAATCCATTACTTACTATATTTCCTGATAACTTGATAACAAGATAACTCGATAACTATTTGCTACATGTTCATTGCAAGAATTAATCCTCCGTCACCTTGCTCCCCCACCAATCGGCATTGGGCTTAAAATCTGGGGATAAGAGTTGTAAGCGTTCTTTTTCCAAATAAGGCAAAGTCTTTTCTACCGTTCTCTGATAGCGTTTTTGCGCCAATTCCTCCTTATACTCCGGATCTATTTCCGCCTTATTGGCATTTACGCCCGCTAGCCAGGACAACAGCTTTTCACTTAATTCCCGGGCACGCGCGCTTTCCTTTTCTACCAAGTTATTCTGCTCTCCTATGTCCGATGCCAAATGGTACAATTCTTCACTACCATCTTCCCAATAGTGAATAAGCTTCCACCCATTTTCCTGGATAATAGACGATGGATTGCCCCCTTGGTTCCCATAATGCGGATAATGCCAAAACAAGGGCCTATCGGCAATAGCTTTTCCTTGCATCAACGGCTTTAAGCTCACCCCGTCCACATGCTGATTGGGCAACAAATCTATATTGGCCAAGTCCAGGATGGTCGGATAAAAATCGGTTCCGCTTACCGGAGTATCCAGTATCGCCCCTTCTTGTGCCAACCATGGGACTTTTATCACGTAGGGCTCACGGATGCCCCCTTCCCATTGGTATCCTTTTCCACCTCTTAGGGGTAGGTTGGCCGTAGAAAAATTATCTCCAGAGGCCACGCCCCCGTTGTCGGACGTAAAAATGACGATCGTATTCTTATCCAATCCCAGTTCTTTCAAGGAGTTAAGCACCTCCCCAACGGCATCGTCCATACTTTCTACCAAGCCGGCATAAACAGGGTTGTCCTGCTCCTGGCGTATCGGCAGTACCCGTTCCATCGCATACCCATTGTCTGCCAATCCCTGCTGTACGGCCTTTTCCCTATACTTTTCCCATTTCTCCTGAGTGGTTTGTATAGGGGCATGCACCGCATAGAAAGAAAGAAAAGCAAAGAAATTCTCCTCCTTATGGTCTTTTATAAAATTCACCGTCTCCTTGGCCAATCGCATCGACAGGTTTTCACCATTCTCCTTGTCCTCTAAAGCAGGGTTGTTAAAAGGCGAAAAGAAGCCACCAAGCGGACTCCCGGAATGAAAGCCGCCCTTATTGATATCGAATCCATGGTCTGCGGGCAAATTCCCTTCCCCGCCCAAATGCCATTTCCCGGCATAGAAGGTTTTATAGCCAGCATTTTTCATGGCCTCGGCAATGGTCACCTCCTCTTTGGCCATGCTGTGGTTATAGGCCGCAGGCAGTAATTTATCGTGTCTGTTCAGCTTGCGCCAATCAGTGCCCGATGGAGCTCCAATCCAATCCGTAATCCCATGTCTGGCCGTAAATTTTCCGGTCATAATACTGGCTCTAGACGGACTGCAAACGCGACTCGCAGCGTAACCCTGGGTAAAAACCATGCCCTCCTTTGCCAACCGGTCAATATTAGGCGTCTCGTAATACTTGCTACCGGTAAACCCAAGGTCCATTAACCCAAGGTCGTCGACAAGAATAAAAACCACATTGGGATTTTTCGGGGGCATTTCAGCCTTCGTTTTACACCCTATAAAGATGGGCAACACACAAAGCAAAAAGGTAAAATTCTTTATCATCGGTTTAAAAATTAAGGTCCTTGGTAATCGCAGGCGTTAAAATATCGGAGCCGTGCCCTCCCTATGCCTACTAATAGGAACAAACACCGCACTCAAACACCGGCTTTCAATACAATTATCCACCTACAATCAGGCAGTGTGATTCCATATAAAAAAGCGCTTTTTTCCTATAAAATCAACCTGCAATCTATTCTTTTTCAATCAAATTCCATAATTAAAGATGTACATATCACCCTAGGCAGCCCGTTTAAAGAAGTATAATTTCAACAAAGCCACAAAAAGTTATAAATACAACAAGGCATATGCTATAATTTCAGGTCAATTCTCTCGGACAAAGCATTTTATTTTGGGCGTTCCCCTATCGGGTCGCTCTTTCCGCTGTATCTTTTTTAAGGGCAATGCCCCTAAAAAAGGATGCCGCTGCAATAGCTAACGCTTTTTCAATTTACAATAAGCAGTAAACAATTAGCAATAAAAAAAAATGGAGTTATCAAGCCAAGGAGCAGTCAAGTAATGACGAACAGCCTACCCATAAACAAGCTATGACAAACTTTCCAGAATTAATAAAATTATGAGTGCACGAAAAACATAACCAGCGCCGCTAAAAAAACCTGATTCGCAGAGGACCGAGAGGTAAATGCCACCATTTGCATTGGCAGCCGTGGTAGAGACGCCCAATTTGGGCGTCTCTACGAACGAATCCATTACACCCATTAATATAAATGATTCCGAAAATTTCGACGGACGTCCCGTGGTACCCATTAATACAAATGATACCAATGTTTCCACTATTAACCCCAACATTATTAATATTTCGCCTCTATTAATATGTCGCCCCGCTGGGGCTATTGGTGTGCCATCAGGCGCGGGCTAGGGAGCTATACCTTTAATTTTTTCCTTAAAAAAGGTATTCCGTTTTAAAATCTATTTCATCAGCCTTTAATAATTCAATATATTCTTCTTTGAATGTATGGACACTATGGTGTTGTTCCTGATTCTTTATATAATCTATTACGTTAGGCAATTGAGACTGTCCTTTTGAAAACGCGCCAAAACCTATTTGCCATTCAAACCTCCCTGCTACAAATTGTTTTTTATTTATCCAGTTAGAAGCATTAGCTTTTATAGCGCCCACCAAGTCCGATAAATTGCAATTTGGTTTTGTTCCCAACAACAAATGAACGTGGTCTGACATCCCATTAATAATCATCAATTTTTGGTTTTTGTTCTTTACTATTCCTGTTATATATTGGTATAATTCAGCTTTCCAAACCTCGGATATAACATTGGCTCTTCCTTTTACGGAAAAAACGATATGAAAATAAATTTGGGTATAGGTGTTTGCCATTTTTAAAATATTTTACGTTCCTATTAATATGGCGCCCGTTATTAATATGTCGCCCCGCTGGGGCTATGATTGTGGCGAATTGAATCCCAAAACCCTCAAGTTATCAAAATGCCAATTTTCCAATTCTCAAATTTTCAAATCCCCAAATTATTCCATTATTAGATTAAACAATTGCTACATTAACCAATTGCTACATTATTTAATTGGTAGATTTTCACATTGAATTAATTTTCAAATTCTCACATTCTCAAATTTTCAAATTATTTCATTGTTACATTAGCTAAATGATACATTAAATGGCTATCAGCTCCTCAACTTAGAAAAACCCAATTATTACATTGGTACATTATCCCATTGTTACATTAACTAATTGCTACATTATGTAATTGGTACATTAAACAACAGCCCCCACCGAGCAAGGATGTAGCAGCCAAACTCGACTAATAAGAGCGTGGATTCTAGGGCAATTGAGTACAAGTTCAGGAAAGAAAAAGATGCCAAAACGCAAAAATGGCCTTGAACATAAAACCCTTTTTCGATAAAAGGACAAAAATCGACTTCAATTTAGGGGTAAAAATGAAGTTTCCCCTTACAAAAGGATGATATCGCAACAAAAGAAACAACCTAAACTTAAATAAAGTATAACATTCCAAGTCAAAGAGCGATTTCTAACTACTTTTTTCGTTAAACGGTAGTTTTTATCTGTCCTTCTACACTATTACCGTTTAACGAAACCTTTACTTATTGTTAAAAAAACTATATACAATTGATTTTCAATACCTTAAATTTCACCAAAAGGGATTCTCTTAAAAATATTTCAACAAGCCTTAAATCCCCTCTACCTTTGTCTCAACCAAAAGAAAGAAATTAACAAAACAATATTTATACCCCCAACTATGAAATCAATTAAATTATTTACTGCTCTTTTTGCTTTCGCTTCCTTAACTGCTGTTAACGCACAGGACAACAACGACACAAATGAAGCAGGACATGCAATGACCATCAACATTTCTGAAGTTGCCTTATTGGATATCTATGATGCTAAAACTGCTACGGAAGCTGGAACAATAGAATTTAATTTGGATGAAACTAGTATTACTGAAGCTGGACTTTACAATATGTCAGGGGCATCTTATACCGGGTTATGGCTTAACTACACAAGTCTTATAGCCGACAAAAAAGGGAATAACAGTGATAATGGTAACGGAAAAGGTCAAGGCGGATCAAGTAAAAGTGCAAGAAACATCAGTGTTCAAATGGAAAAGGAAAGTACTTTTCCTGAAGGACTAGACTTAAAAATCACTTCAACAGAAAGTTCTTTTGTTGCTAATGGAGGGGATAAAGATTCTCGTGGTGAGTTTGTAACAGGAGGGGTTGCCTTAGGTAGCACTACTAAAAAAGGAAACAATGTAGAATTGATCCAAGGTATTAAAAGTGTATACACTGGTGATGGTGAAAAAGGATTTAAATTAACTTATACCTTAGAACAAACAGATAACTTCTCATTGGTGAAGGCTGGAGAATACTCTGCTACTTTAAAGTATACTTTATCTGACCTATAGTAGATCACAACATATCATAAGGATTCCCAACCCCTTCCGGTTGGGAATTTTTGTTTCTGATAGTCTCCTCACAACCCGCGCTCTGGGTTAAAAAATTAGTACCTTCGTTGCCTATTTTAATAAAAAGGTTTTCCTTTCTCAATATAGGCTTGTTTTATAGCACAAAAAGTTACTCTATCCCAAATTCTTGGTAGGGGTACTGCTATACCTCGTTGCTTTCTTTAAGGAAATCCCTATTAACTTATAAGAAATACACAAATGAAGAAAACAAACACAGCGCTAGCTGCCAAAAGCTACCTAAAGTACCCTACATTAGTACACCTATCCCATTTTTATCGTTTCATAAAAACTAGGGAGCTGCTACAATAATCAAGGTCTCTTTATAGGCTATTGTAGTTGTTTCAATAAAACATTGATACTAATTATTTTCCCCTATTCTATCATTACATGATCCAAAACAAAAAAACACTCCTACTCATGAAAGTAAAATCTATTAGCTTTTTCTTTTGCTTCTTTCTTGCCAACCTGGCTTTTTCTAATATCACCATTCTCAACGGCTTAACCCATACCTATACCGGTCGTTCTGGCCAGGTTATTTCTGGCGAAGTGATCCTTATCAATGGCTCGTCCGAAGAGGAACGGGTTACTTTTGAGCTGAACGATGCTATTTTTTATTGTGATGCCCCTAGGATATTCACCAATGAGGAAACACATCCTAAATCGTCCAACGATTGGTTTAAGGCAGAGCTTATGGATTTAGTGCTCAATCCTAAGGAAAAGTATGTATACCGTTTTACGATTACCATTCCTAACGATCAGCAATTACGTGGTTCTTATTGGACGGTCTTGATGGTGAATGCCGAAAAACCGATCAAAGAAGAGACCCTAACAGACAACATTGGCCTTAATACCAAAATGAGGTATGCTGTTGGCTTATTGACCCACGTCAATGACTTTGATGCCGTCAACCTGGAATTTAACGACATGCAACTGGGTAAAAAAACAGAAAACACCAATGCCAATATGGACATTAAACTACAGAACCATAGTTTGTTTATAGAGGAAGTGCTATTATCCCTAGAGGTATACGATAAAAACGGAGTAAAGGTGTACGAAGGAAAATCGACCCGAAAGAAAATTTTCCCGGGGGCATGTGCCAGTTTCAATCTCGATATCTCCACGGTGCCAGAGGGCGATTATGAATGTGTGTTAATCGCCGATGCCAGGGAAGAATATATTGGTACCAATATAAGCTTACAGCTCTAGGCCTAGTCACTTTCTGTTACCATATTAGATCATTATCTTTTGAAGACCTTTTTCTTTTATTTTTTCCTTTTCCTTATAAATTGCATGTCTTGGTATGTGCAGGCGGCTCCTTATGGCCATACTAAAAGCGGTGGGAATACTAATGGAAAGGTCTTTTGGATGCCAAATTTAAAGATAGGGACCACTCATCACAATAACACCTTCCCCTCCACTATCACCTCCGTGACTCATAAGGAGAAGGCTGTGAAAATGGAAAGCAAGCTCCCTAAGGACAGTACCATCGTTTTTAGGGTAGTCAACAAACAAGCTAGCTATATCCCTAATAAAAAGCATACCCTATTGGTTGAAATAAGCAATCGCGGAGAAGCGCTTTTGATTCCACAACTAAAAATGCAACTCCCCGAGCATTGGCTACTGCTTTCCATCAATACCATTAAGGTCATAAAGAAAAATGAAACAACACAAGCCTCCCTCAGTTTTTTCATACCTTCCAATGCGCCGGTTGGGGAGGCTTTAGTTAATTTGACCCTGAAAAATAATATTGGCGTAGACCTAGCATCCCTTAACATCCCTTTAAAAATCCCCTACCTTATAAATAACAGCAATTTTTCTAGCATAACCGATACGGTAGAACACAGAGAGACATCAAACTATGAAAACAGTGATATAAGTTTTAGAGTTCTCAATCAACAGTCCACCTATAGTACTAATCAAAGACATAGCTTAGATGTAGAAATCAGCAATCGTGGAGAAGCCCTTTTGATTCCACAACTCAAAATGCAATTCCCCGAGCATTGGCAACTGCTTTCCATCAACACCCTTAAAGTGATCAAGAAGAATGAAAAAAAACAGGTATCCATCAGCTTTTTCATTCCTTCCAATTCCCCATCGGGCGAAACTATAACCAATTTAACCTTAAAAAACAATATAGGTGTTCCCTTAGCATCGCTTAAGATCCCCTTAGAAATTGCGCCCCACAATAACAATAGCGCCTATTCCCAAACGGCCATCACGGCAGCTCTTGAGGAACGGCCAGAAAAAAAAGAAAGAATACTCCCCGATAACAGTGATATAGATTTTAGGCTTGTCAATAAACAACAAGAATATAGCACTAGTAAAAGGCATACCCTATTGGTTGAAATCAGCAATCGTGGCCAAGCGCTAGTGTCCCCAACATTAAATATGGAATTGCCAGAGCGTTGGCAATTGGTTTCCATCAACACTATTAACACCCTAAAAAAGAATGAAAAAAAGCTGATATTCATCAGTTTCTTCATCCCTTCCAATGCTCCGGCTGGGGAGGCTATCGCCTATTTGACCCTAAAGAATAATATGGATATCGCCATAGAATCTGTGAAAATTCCCTTAATAATTGCTCCTAATTACGCTTTGGAAGTGTATAATGTAGAGTATCCTATTAATGTAGAAGCAGGCGAACTCATAAAAATGAGCTATGCCATTAAAAACATAGGGAATATTGACCAAAACGTTTTGCTGAGTTCCAAGAACAACATCAAAGGCCCCATCAACATGCTACTGGCACCAGATACCACCGTTTTGGTACAGCTACATCAGGAGACAGATAAAAAAATGAACAGCATCCGATCTGTCTACACCAGATTAGAGGTGTATGGGGTACAATCGGACACCACTTATAGGGCTGTTAAAAATGTAGAAGTATACCCCCTAAAAATAGCCAAGGAAGATCCCTTTTTTAGGTTCCCTATTAAAACAGGCTTCTTTTATAGCAGTTATACCGATAAGCAAGAACACTATTCTACCCTCTCCTTGGAAATATCGGGCAGTGGGTATTTGGACCTGGCCAAAAATCACCATCTCGATTTTACCTTTCGAGGTCCTAGACAAGAAAAAATAAGACGTTTTGGAAACGCCGACTATTATGGCATTACCTATAAATACAAACAAGACACCCAGCTGTTTTTGGGAGACCATACCCATACCTTTAATAGACTGGGGCTGAACGGAAAATACGGGATGGGATTTGTGTTTGACCAGGAATGGGAGAAATGGTCGCTTTCGGCCTTTTATACCAAACCTAGGTTGTACCAAATAGACGGCGATGCCCTGACTGGAATTAAAACTTCCTTTTTTTGGAATAAATACACCACCAGTGGTATATCGTTGCAACGTACTATTAGGTCGGAAGTAGATTTAAGTACCGAGGATAGGTCTACGGTACGAGAAAAAGGATTTGTTCTGACCTTTGATATGGAGTACGATAAAAACGACACCAATATTGAGTTGGAATCTTCCGTGAGTACCACCAACAGATTTATGGATGTCGCCAATTATGTAAACTTTGGGCAACGAATAGGACGTTTTTTCTATACAGGAAATATTACCCTTACTGGGATTAATTATTTTGGTACCATGAACAATAGTACCCAATACTATAATTCCCTGAGTTACGGTTCCCAAAAATGGAATTTTAGGGCCGGCCACAACCTCTCTAAAGTAAACCAACGGCTCGATCCGCTATACTATGCCTCGGAGCCCTATTACGAAAATTATTTTGCCGATATTCGTTTTAGAAACAGTAAGCATCACCAGTTAAACCTAGGGGCTTCTAGCCGTATCAAAGAAGACCGCTTAGAACCTAAAAACTATCATTACCGTGAACACGGAATTAATTACGGTTATACTTTTAACCATCAAACGCTCAATGCCAATTTTGGCGGTACCCTTGGGCGCACCCAAAACCTATTGAGCGAGGATACCGATTATAGGACTACCTACAACCATAATCTAGGGCTTGGCCTTAGGATGTATCATCATTTTGGCCTTAGGGGAAAATTAAGCCATAATTATAGCAACCGCTATGGGTACGATAATACCATCAGCAATTACTATCGTTATAGCCTGGGATTCAATGGAAAAATAGGACGAAAAGTAAATTTCTCTGCCAATTTTAATTCAGGCTTCTCTCCAGAAGAGACCTATTTAAAAAGGGATTATATCAATCTAAGTGCCATGGCCCGGATTCATAAAAACCATCAGTTAGAAGTTTTAATGAATTATTTCGAAAATCCAGGGGTGGTAGGCAATGCGGAGATATTGGCCTATGCAAAATATACCTTGACCCTGGGAGTTCCTCTAAAAAGAGTATTAAAACAAGGGGGCGTAGCGGGTACGATCTCCACTACAGACCCCGATATTCCCACCAAAGGCATTAAAATTATCGCTACCGGAAAAACCTTGCTAACCGATAAAAATGGGCAATTTGAAATCAACAATTTACCCTTGGGCAAGAATTTTATTCTGGTAGACCAGACCACCCTGCCACAAAATGTCATCACCCTTTCTAAAAACCCGCATGAGGTCTTTATAGAACATAAGAACAAGATCCACCTAGATATTCAGCTGATTCGGGCGGCCAGTATTAGTGGACACTTATCCCTAGACCTATCGGAGGGAAAAACGGGAGAATACCTTTTAAATGGCTATATAAAACTAGAAAATGCCGATCTTACCCTTTATACCGAATCGGATAAGGACGGAAAATTTGAATTCCACCGCTTGCCCCCGGGAACTTATGCGGTATCTTTAGTACGTCTACGGGAACAGGACAATGAGTTTTCCGACAATAGAAGTATTCAGGTGACGGTAGCCTCGGGCGAAACCCAGGAAGCAGAGATCGTTTTAAAATTAAAAGAACGCAAAATTAAGTTTCAAAATAAAAGATTTAATTTAAAAAGAGAATGAGAAATTACAGTTCCTTATTTCTATGGGTTTTGGGCCTATGCAGTCTCCTAGGCTTTGGCCAGGAAACCATAGACACCAACAACCTTAACAACTATACCAATGGCGGAGATAAAAAATCTACGACCGCCCAAATTTCCCTGCTGCCCATTGCCTTGGTAGATGTGGAACCAGATATGGACAATACGGTTAATTTTGGGATTCCAGAAGGCGGAATGGAAGCCGGTCTCCCAGTAAACTTTAACAGTGTATTTGAGGAAGCTACCAATAATAGGCTATGGCTGAATTTCACTTATCGCGCCATAAAAAAAGACGCAGAAATAACCGTACGCGCCAACCAAAAGCTTCCCAAAGGCATTAAATTAGAGGTAGAAATCATTAACACCTCTAATACGGGCGATTTCTCAGACAATATTAAAATTAAAAATAAGGTCAAAATCAAAGATGACAAAGGCCATAAACTCATTGAAAAAATCGGCAATGGCTATTCTGGCAATGGTGAAAATCACGGTTACCAATTACAATATACGCTAGACAACAAATATGGTGAATCCCTGCCTCCAGATTTTAGGATTATCTATGAAATAATTGAGAAATAAAAAATGGTAAAAACAATAAGCACCAAATTAGTATTCGCTTCCCTTTTGTTATTGGCATATAACAGCTACGGGCAACAATTACAACAGGGCACCCTGGATGTCAGCGGAATGCCCAATTTTATACAAACGATCAATAATGTCGTCCAGGAGGCCGGAATCGACGATAAAAGCCTGGGGTTTGAAACCGAAATGGACGCCACAGAAATCAGCTTTACCATCAATGCTTTGGCGATCCTGTCCTCTTCTCAGCTATGCGCAGAGAATGTGTACCGCTATTCCGTGTATATGCACAGAAGCTATAGCCATGATTTTGAAAAAACGGTCATACAGGCAAAAACCTATAGTAATAGCGGCAACCGCTATCCAAAAACAATTTCCTATGACAATCGCCCGGCACAAGCGATGGGTGCCCGAAATTTAAGTCCAGAACAAGGCGGACAGTATATTACGATCCCCGACGACCCTTCCCGCGCCATTAAGGTAATGGAATTTATAGGCTGCCGTACCGATATCCCTATACAATATAGGATACTCCCTAGCACCCTTTCCCCAGAAGGCCTTTCTTCCATAGACATTCATTTCACCGTGGTGGCCAGCGAACAATAGGACCGCACTGCAAATGCAACGACTTGCATTTGCAGTAAGGGGCCAGCCGGGGCGTTGGCGTTGGTTGCAGTCATTTTCAAGAAACAATTCAGTCTAAGAGGCAGTAAACGGTAAACACTAATCAGGGAAGTTCACGTCCCTACTATGTGGGATTCAGCTAACAATTGGAGGCAAGAGAAAAGAAAAAGGAGAAGAGAGAAAAGAAACAAGAAAATAGAGAAGAGAGCAGAGAAAAGAGAGTAATCAGTAAACAGAAAAAAAAATTAAGGATTGGTTTTATGGAATTCTATATTATTTCATGAAACTGATTGCTAGTTACATCATCCCCACATCCCCCTTACTCCCCCTTTACGCCTAAGGCGCTAAAGCTTTAGCGCACACGGCACGGGGGAATCCGCTTTATTTAACCTTGTTGTCAAGTTCACGAAATACTGAATTATCTTTTTATAAGTTTTATTTTTTTTGGCCTACCGAAAATTTATCGTAAAATTTGAGTGAGGATCGAACGTTAAGAAATAGTCCTGTGGACTATTTTAGTGAAGAGGCCAGCCTGCCGCGCTGGAGATTTTAGGCTGTCTGAGCTATACGTATTATTCTCATTTACCTATATTTTTAAAGCGAGTTCCTAAAATTTAGGTGCTAACAAAGAAAATATTATGAATGAATCATTTCGCAAGTTAGGCCAACGCCACGGCTGGCTCCTCATTCCAAAGGTACACCGTACCTTTGTCTCTCGGCCCTAATTCGTTTTTCATCAATGGAAAAAATGAATAGAACACGTAGAGCTGAGGCTTTCAAGAACCGTCCTTTGAAAGAAGAAAAGAACTATGTGGCAACAATCCATTTGAAAATAGATGACTGAAACTCCATACTTTTCAAGGAAACAACTACCTAACAGCATAATCCCGACATCCCCCTTACTCCCCCATACTCCCCCTTACGCCTCGGCGCACACGGCCCGGGGGAATCCGCACGATTTAACCTTGTAGTATATAGAATAAATGTATTTCTAATGGTAAATACCTTCGTTACAACTTTCTTATTATAAAATAGCCCTTCAAAACGACGAAAGAACCATGTTAATAAGACTCATTTGACGTTTTAGAGGTTCTCTACTTTCATTAAAAGGCAGCTAACATCAAGAATGGTTAGTATTAAAAGAACCCGGCCTATTTTAATTTTCGTAAAAAATCAAGTGCTTTATACAGCGGGTGATGGAAGCCGTCCGGCAGCCCATCTTCACCTTAATGAAAGCGGCCTGGGCGGTGCGGCGGTCTGTATTCCTATAAAGTAGCTAATTAGCAACCTGGCCATCGCTACAGCTGGCTCCTCCAACCAAAGGTACACAGTACCTTTGTCTATCGGCCCTGGGCGATGCAAAAAATGAACAGGACCGAGCGAAAAATGCAACGATTTGCATTTGCAGCGAGGGGCTATTTCAATTTACAATAAACAGTAAACAATTAGCAATAAAAAAAGAGAAGAGAGAAGAGAAAAGAGAAAAGAGAGAGGACCGAGATGGAAATACAACGACTTCAATTTGAAGAAAAAGGCCAGCTGGCGCGTTGGCCTTGGCGGCGTCCATTTTTCAATTAACAATTCATTCCAATGGGCAGTAAACAGTTATGGAGCTACCAAGCCAAGGAGCATTCAAGCAATGTCGAACCACCTACCCATAAACGAGCTATGACAAATTTTCCGGAATTAATAAAATCATGAGTGCACTAAAAACAAAGCCAGCGCAGCTAGGAACCTGATTCGCAGAATAGGTTTCAAAAGCTCCGAGAGCAGGAGCTGAGGAACGAGGCGACGCGGAGTTTTGAAACCGGTTTTTCGACCTCGGTGTCGAAAAAATTCATCGAATAAGGCGCCTTTTTCTTTGCTTCGTTTCTTTTGGGCGAACAAAAGAAATGAAGAAGAAGCGGAATGATTAGGCTTTCAAGAACTGTCCTTAAAGGACAAAAAGTTTCATTTTATAAAATCTTACAACCAAGCTAACTACTACCAACCTTAGTTTATTAAAAAACTATAAGCCCCTCGGTTACCACAATCCCAATTTTCAAATTATCCCCCAATTGCTACATTTTCACATTGATACATTGTTACATTAACTAATTGTTACATTAAACCATTGCTGCATTAACTGGCAATAAGCCCCTCGATTAAGATCCACCCCAATTTTCAAATTTTCAAATTCCCTCATTTTCAAATTACTCCAACCCAATTGCTACATTTTCACATTGATTCATTGGTACATTAATCCATTGATACATTATAAAACCCATAAGCCCCTCAATTACCACAATCCCCATTGTTACATTAGTACATTAATCAATTGTTACATTAAAAAGCAATCAACCCCTCAATTACCACAATCCCAATTGATACATTGTTACATTAACTAATTGATACATTAATCCATTGTTACATTAAAAAACGATAAGCCCCTCAATTACCACAATCCCAATTTTCAAATTTTCAAATTCTCTCATTTTCAAATTACTCCAACCCAATTGCTACATTTTCACATTGTTACATTGTTACATTGTTACATTGACTAATTGCTACATTTCCACATTAACCCATTCTTTTGAAAAGTTTAAATTTTCACCTAAAACACGTATTTCATCGAATAATTAACACCTTTAAACGATGTTGTTATATTTTTATATACTTTTACCCGGCCGCTCCAAGGCCCCCTACTGCCCATTGTAGGGCACAAAGTTTTTAGAGCCCCAAAGATCACAACCATGAAAAAATCAGTCTTTATATTTTTCTTAGTTTGTTACCTGCCTATTCTAAGCGCCCAGGACGATCGTTCCGCTGCATCCCATAATATCAATATTTCCATTCCCGAAATAGCCCTGCTCGATATTTATAACGGACAAACAGGCAGCAATGTCGATGTGGTAAACCTGAACGTAAGCATCGATAACAATACGGTAGCCGGACAATACAACCTATCCCATGTTAATTTTAGCGATATATGGCTGAACTACACCAGCGTGGTAGGCGACGAAGCCAATGGGTACCAGCCTTCTCGAGAAATTACGGTGCAACTAGATCCGGACAGTACTTTTCCAGCGGGACTCGATTTAAGGGTTACGGCCGAAAATCCAAAGATTGTCGAAGGGGGCGGAAACCAATCGTCTCAGGGGACCGTAGTGGCTGGTGGTGTAGCCCTGGGCAGCAGTACCGAAGCGGGAGTACAAGTGAGCTTGGTAAAAGATATCAAAAGCGTTTATACCGGTGATGGTGCCAATGGCGTTAAACTCACCTATAGCCTAGAACAAAAAGATAATTTTTCATTGGTACAAGCAGGCAACTACCAGGCAGTGATCAGGTTTATACTAACCGATTTATAATGGTCTTTTACAGAAAGGGAGGTGCTATCCCCTATTACACAAAGGTATTCTTAAAAAAACGCCTTCCTTAGGACAGCACCGAGACACCCCTAAAACACTAAAGAATAGCAATTTACCAGTAACACGTTAAGGTTCTTACAAGTACTATAATAAAGGACCTATATTTTATAGAATTGTATATTTTTTTATGAAACTATCAATCTTATATTTGCAATTTTAAAAACACCCTGCAAATCAACCTATCTAAACAATAACCTATCAATATTATGAAGGAAGTAGACCCCACTACAACCCATAACAACGGAAGCGGCAACAACGTTTTAATTTTTGATTCTATGGTAGGCCATGCCGCCTACAGCAAAAAATACTTTGAGACTATTAGCAAGGTAGACTGGAATGTCTTGATGCTGAAACGATTTTCGGAAGTCCATGATGTTTTAATGAATACCGACATACAAGCAGCCGTACTCTTTATCTACGACAAAAAAGGCCTATATCAGCTATTGCCATTCCTAAACAGGGACATACACCTTATTCTATGTACCGACAAAAGCGAGGTTTGGTGGCTACAATACAACCTTTCAAACGTAGAAATACTCCTTATAGATATGCCCAAGGACGAATTGTATGAAAAGATAGAAACCATCCTCTTTGGTTGGCTAGAACCACACAGATTAGAAGCCGCCAAGGCAACTGCCAGTAGATAATTAATTCAGTTACGCAGGTACCGGGTCGTTTTGTTATGGGGTCATAAGGTGGTAGCGCTAATACCTCCCCGAATTATACCGTGATTATTTTGGGCGTTCCCCTATCGGGTCGCTCTTTCCGCTGTATCTTTTTTTGCCGGCCCATGCCGCCCAAAAAAGGATGCCGCTGCAATCCCTAACGCTTTTTCAATTAACAATAAACAGTAAACAATTAACAATAAAAAAAGAGAGGACCGCACGGAAAATGCAACGATTTGCATTTGGAGAGAAGGAGCCAGCCGGCGCGTTGGCCTTGGCGGCGTCCATTTTTCAATTAACAATAACCAATTAGAGAAAAGAAAATAGAAAAGAGAGAAAAGAGTAGTCAGTACCTCCCCTACTAAACCGCGGGACTATCGGCCAATATGACTTTTTGCTTCAATAAAAGATACTACTCATCTCAATTGGTTAAAATCAAAAGATTCCGGCCTATTTTAATTTTCGTGAAAAATCAAGTGCTTTTCACAGCGGGTGATGGAAGCCGTCCGGCAGCCCATCTTCACCTTAGTGAAAGCGGCCTGGGCGGTGCGGCGGTCTGTATTCCTATAAAGTGGCTAATTAGCAACCTGGCCATCGCTACAGCTGGCTCCTCATTCCAAAGGTACACCGTACCTTTGTCTATCGGCCCTGGGCGATGCAAAAAATGAACAGGACCGAGCGAAAAATGCAACGATTTGCATTTGCAGCGAGGGGCTATTTCAATTTACAATAAACAGTAAACAATTAGCAATAAAAAAGAGAAGAGAAAAGAGAGAGGACCGAGAAGTAAATGCAACGACTTCAATTTGAAGAAAAAAGCCAGCTGGCGCGTTGGCCTTGGCGGCGTCCATTTTTCAATTAACAATTCATTCCAATAAGCAGTAAACAGTTATGGAGCTACCAAGCCAAGGAGCAGTCAAGCAATGTCGAACCACCTACCCATAAACGAGCTATGACAAATTTTTCGGAATTAATAAAATCATGAGTGCACTAAAAACAAAGCCAGCGCAGCTAATTGCCCTGATTCGCAACATCGGTTTCAAAAGCTCCGAGATCCAGCTTTTTTATTTGGAAAAAAGCGCGGAGTTTTGAAACCAATTTTTCGACCTCGGTGTCGAAAAAATGTATCGAATAAGGCGTCTTTTCTTTTGGTTCGTTTTCTTTGGACGGGCAAAGAAAATGAACAGAAAACGTGAAGTTTCAGGCTTGAAGAACTGTCCATTAAAAGAACAAAGGAACCATGTGTCAACACCCCATGTGAACAGAGTTAATTAAAACACTATAATCTTCAAGAAAACGATTACCTAATTGAATAATTCCCACATCCCCCTTACTCCCCCTTTACGCCCAAGGCGCACACGGCCGGGGGGAATCCGCTTTATTTAACCTTGTTATCAAGTTCACGAAATACCAAATTATCTTTTTATAAGTTTTATTTTTTTGTTGGCCTACCGAAAATTTATCGTAAAATTTGAGTGAGGATCGAACGTTAAGAAATAGTCCTGTGGACTATTTTAGTGAAGAGGCCAGCCTGCCGCGCTGGAGATTTTAGGCTGTCTGAGCTATACGTATTATTCTCATTTACTGGTATTTTTAAAGCGAGTTCCTAAAATTTAGGTGCTAACAAAAAAAATATTCTGAATGAATCATTTCGCAAGTAAGGCCAACGCCACGGCTGGCTCCTCATTCCAAAGGTACACCGTACCTTTGTCACTCGGCCCTAGTTCGTTTTTTCATCAATGGAAAAAATGAACAGGACCGAACGAAAAATGCAACGATTTGCATTTGCAGCGAGGGGCCAGCCGGCGCTTTGGCCATGGATGCAGTCATTTACAATTAGAAAATAGAGAAGAGAGAGTAAAGAAAAAAAACTAAGGATTCATGTGATATAAAATTCTATAGTTTTCAAGGAACCGACTAGCTAATTGTATAGTTCCCACATCCCCCTTACTCCCCCTTAATAAGGGGGAATCCGCTTGATTTAACCTTGTAGTATATAGAATAAGTGTGTTTCTAATCGTAAAAAGTCTTTTTTATAACCTTCTTATTAGAAAATAATCCTTCAAAAAAACGAAAGAACCATGTTAATGAGACTCCTTCGTCGTCCTGAAAAAGGACTTCGTGGAGTGACGACGCTGCAAGGGGATTCCGTCCAAGTGACGGGAAAAAATAAATCGAAAGACCATTCGTAATCAATTAGTTATGATGTTTTGAAACCCTGTTTTATAATACCTCCATCATAAAAAAAAACCACCTACATTTGGTCATTATTATTAATAAAACCGATGATGGCATTGATGGAAGAAATGCTAAAAGATCCGACTGATGTCCACGGTAGAGACGCCCAAATTGGGCGTCTCTACGAATGAATCCGTTGATAAGGTCAACTCCGATACCCCCCCCCTATTCATCCCGATCCCATTAATATGTCGCCCCGCTGGGCTATGATAGTTCTGAAAGGAATCCTTATCAATATGTCGCTCTTTCAGAGCTTATATCATCCATTTTTAATTTGACGTCCCTACGCGGTTTAATTTATCGCCACAGGACAGCATTGATTCATTAACCGGCTATCAGCCCCTCAATAACCACAATCCCAATTGTTACATTAAAAAACCACAAGCCCCTCAGTTAAGATCCAACCATAATTTTCAAATTCCCTCATTTTCAAATTACCCCCAATTGTTCCATTTTCACAATACCTCTCCATAAGCTGAAATCCCGGGTTATAATTATCCACGCGATAACCAACCCCCAATTGTTACATTAGTACATTAACTAATTGTTACATTAAGTAGCTATCAGCCCCTCAATTAAAAGCAAACCCAATTTTCAAATTTTCAAATTCTCTCATTTTCAAATTCCCCCAACCCAATTGGTACAATGTTACATTAACTAATTGTTACATTAAATGACTATAAGCCCCTCAGTTAAGAGCAAACCTCAATTTTCAAATTTTCAAATTCCCTCATTTTCAAATTCCCCCAACCCAATTGCTACATTTTCACATTGATTCATTGGTACATTAAATGACTATAAGCCCCTCAGTTAAGATCCAAACCCCAATTTTCAAATTAGCCCAACCCAATGACCACATTGCTTCATTAATCCATTGTTACATTAAAAAACCTTAAGCCCCTCAATTACCACAATCCCAATTGTTACATTAAAAAACCACAAGCCCCTCAGTTAAGATCCAACCATAATTTTCAAATTTTCAAATTCCCTCATTTTCAAATTACCCCCAATTGCTCCATTTTCACAATACCTCTCCATAAGCTGAAATCCCGGGTTATAATTATCCACGCGATAACCAACCCCCAATTGTTACATTAAAAAACCTTAAGCCCCTCGGTTACCACAATCCCAATTATTACATTTTCACATTAATCCATTGTTACATTAAAAAACCACAAGCCCCTCAGTTAAGATCCAACCTCAATTTTCAAATTTTCAAATTCTCTCATTTTCAAATTCCCCCAACCCAATTGGTACATTATCAAACCCCCCTCCCCCCTCCAAAAAAACCACACCACCCCTTCAAACAGTCATAATTTTGCCGACAATCCCCCTGCTTTTTACGGTATAGAATCAAAAAACAAAACAAAATAAACGTACTAAAGAAGACCAAGCCTGCCAAAAATCATCAAAACCAGCTTCTAAAAAACCTCTAGTTTTACCCAAACAATGCATTTCACCGAATAAATACGTCCTTTTGTCGATGATATTGATTTTTTTATGTAGTTTTACTAGGCTTCGATAAAATAGCTGCAGCCGATTATATGACGTAAAGAAGAAATTAGAAGCCGTAACAATCACAACCATGAAAAAATCAGTCTTTATACTATTTTTAGTTTCTTACTTGCCGTTTCTAAACGCACAGAACGATCGTTCTTCAGCTTCTCACAATGTCAATATTTCCATTCCCGAAATTGCTTTGCTCGATATTTATAACGGACAAACAGGCAGCAATGTCGATGTGGTAAACCTAAACGTTTCCAACGACAACAATACCGAAGCCGGACAATACAATCTGACTAATGTCAGTTATGGCGATATATGGCTTAACTATACCAGTGTGGTAGGAGACGAAGCCAATGGCTACCAACCTTCCAGAGAAATTACGGTACAACTAGAGCCAGAAAGCTCCTTTCCAGCGGGACTCGATTTAAGGGTTACGGCCGATACGCCCAGGATAGTACAAGGGGGAGGCAGCGAAACCTCAGGCGGTAACGTTACCCCAGGTGGAGTGGCTCTAGGCAGCAGCAATGCCGCCGGCGTGGAAGTGACCTTGGTAAAAGACATCAAAAGCGTCTATACCGGTGATGGCGCCAATGGTGTCCGACTCACCTATACCCTAGAACAAAAAGACAACTTTTCCCTCGTACAAGCCGGTAACTACCAGGCAGTGATCAGATTTATGCTTACGGATTTGTAAAACAGAAAGGAGAAGAGAGAGTAAAGAAAAAAGACTAAAGATTCAGGTTTTATGGAATTCTAAGGTTTTTCATGAAACAGACTGCTAGTTGCATCATCCCTACATCCCCCTAGCCCCCTTCAAAGGGGGAATCCGCTTTATTTAACCTTGTTATCAAGTTCACGAAATACCGAATTATCTTTTATAAGTTTTATTTTTTTTTGGCCTATCGAAAATTTATCGTAAAATTTGAAGGGAAAGTACCGTAAAATTTTAGGCTGTCTGAGCTATAGGTATTTTAATTTTAACTGTATTTCTACAGCGAGTTCCTAAAATTTAGGTGCTGAGCAATAAATTTAGATAAAGATTCGTCAGCCTAGTTTTTTTTGGTTCGTTTTTTCATCAATGGAAAAAATGAACAGAAAACGTGAAGTTTGAGGCTTGAAGGACCGTTCTTAAAAAGAAGAAAGATTCATATTGATAAGACTTTAATCACTCATAAAAGGATTAACCCTCGCTACACCTGGCTCCTCCAAACAAAGGTACACAGTACCTTCGTTTATCGGCCCTAATTCGTTTTTCATCAATGGAAAAAATGAACAGAACCGAGCGAAAAATGCAACGATTTGCATTTGCAGCGAGGGGCCATTTCAATTTACAATAAACAGTAAACAATTAACAATGGGAAAAAGAGAAAAGAGATGAGAGAAGAGAGAAAAGAGATGAGAGAATAGAGAAAAGAGTAGTCTGTACCTCCCCCGCATGTTGCGGGAGTACCGGCCAATATATCTTTTTACCACAATAAAATATACTATTTATCTCAATTGGTTAAAATCAAAAGATTCCGGCCTATTTTAATTTTCGTTTTAAATCAAGTGCTTTTCACAGCGGGTGATGGAAGCCGTCCAAAGAGCATTTCACCCTAGTGAAAGCGGCCTGGGCGGTGCGGCGTGCAAAGTGCGTAGATTTTTAGAAAATGAAAATCAGCCTAGCGTTTTTGGGTTCTTTTTTGGGCGATGCAAAAAAGAACAGATCACGTAAAGCTGAGGCTATCAAGAACTGTCCTTAAAAAAGACAAAAGCCCCATGTACCTCCAATCCCTACCAGACCATAAAAACCCAGTAAATCATAATCCTTTAGAGAAGCGTTAATTGGAACGCTATAGTTTTCAAGAAAGCGATTACCTAATTGAATCATTCCGACATCCCCCTAGCCCCCTTTACGCCACGGCGCACACGGCACGGGGGAATCCACATGATTTAACCTTGTAGTATATAGAAATGGTGTTGTTCTAATCGTAAATAACCTTCTTATTAGAAAATTATCCTTCCAAAAAACGAAAGAACCAGGTTGATGAGATTCCTTTGACGTTTTATAGGTTCTCTAATTTCATTAAAAGGTAGCTAACATCAAGAATGGTTATAAACAAAAGATTCCGGCCTATCGAAAATTTATCGTAAAATTTGAAGGGAGGATTGAACGTTAAGAAATAGTCCTGTGGACTATTTTAGTGAAGAGGCCAGCCTGCCGCGCTGGAGATTTTAGGCTGTCTGAGCTATAGGTATTTTAATTTTAACTGTATTTCTACAGCGAGTTCCTAAAATTTAGGTGCTGAGCAATAAATTTAGATAAAGATTCGTCAGCCTAGCGTTTTTGGGTTCTTTTTTGGGCGATGCAAAAAAGAACAGATCACGTAAAGCTGAGGCTTTCAAGAACTGTCCATTAAAAGAACAAAGGAACCATGTGTCAACAACCCATGTGAACAGAGTTAATTAAAGCACTAAAATTTCCAAGAAAACAACCACCTAACGGAAACCCTAAGCCCCCCCTTACAGAACAAGGGAACCCGCACGATGTTACCTTGTTATCCTGTTATGGAGTTAACGGTTTACCGACTTAACGATGTAACGATTTAACAAATTAACGTATTAACGAGTTATCAAGTTACCTTGTTATCCTGTTACCGAGTAATAGAGTAATGGAATTCACGAATCACTGATTTAACAAATTAACGTATTAACGAGTTATCAAGTTACCTTGTTATCCTGTTACCAAGTAATAGAGTAATGGAGTTCGCGAATCACCGAATTCCCGACTTAACGAGTTCCCAAGGTACCAAATTCCCGAATCACCGATTTAACAATTTAACAATTTAACAAACTACCAAATCAACCAACTCCAACATTAACTTCTTATCTTAGTACCGAATTCCCGACTTAACGAATTAACAAAATACCGAGCTACCAAATTCCCGAATCCCCTTCTTATGAATCACCAATCAACCACCTATTGCTTTTCTTTTGCCTTGGACCCAAGGAGGCCTCAGCCCAAAACCGATCATAATAAGTTGGCAACCAGCATAGAAAACTCCAATAATAGGCATTTTCTGTCCTCTATACTAGAAAAAAGTGTAAGAATTCAACATATTATCGAAATTAGATCACTTTATACGGACAAAAAGATTATATTTCGCCTACAAAACTTATATTTGTAGCGGCAAAATTTCCTTCCCAAAAGGTTCCCCAAGGAAAATACTTGCCCAAGAACGGGACCCCCGCCCGATTTCAAGCGAATAATAATAAAAGAAAACCCCTTTACATAGGGCGCTATGACCAAAAACACCCTTTGTAGAGCAGTAAAAGATTCGTAAAACAAGGCCCTAAAACAGCCCTTATAATCATGGATATGACAAAAAATTAGGTGCCCAAGCATCATATCGTCTAAAAAATGACTTTTAACAGCATAAAGATAGTTTAAGAAAATTTTAAGTATTATTTTTGCCCCGCTTTTGCACATACAGCATATGTTTTTAATGTGCTAATTTAAAGATGTATACAGAAAAAAGCACAAATTTTTTCAGAAAAAGCAACAATTTTGTAGTAAAAAGACTCTAAAATAAAATCAACCATAGCACTAAACATGTCCATATTAAATCAAATCTTACTGAATCCCTATTTTTTAGCGTGTTTATCTCTGTTTATAGCCTTTGTGATTTCTATAAGAATGTATCCGGTTATTATATTGTTGGGATATAGAAAAAATTTGGTAGCCAATCCAGGGCACCGTAGTTCGCACGTAAAAAAAATCCCTAATTTAGGCGGCATCGGACTGTTTATTGCCTTTTCTATTGCCCTTACTATCTTGGGAAGCTTGTCCTACCTATCGCCAAGCTCCTTAACAAAACTAGTCTCCCTCCTATCGGCCATGATCATTTTGTTTTTCCTGGGGGTAAAAGACGATATTATAGGCCTCTCTCCCAAAAAGAAATTAATAGGACAAATACTATCTGCTGCTTTGGTAGTAATGACCACCGATCTTAGGATCCATAATTTAGGCGGACTCTTTGGACTGGGAGATTTCCCTTATTTATTTTCGGTAGCCTTTACCATCTTTTTATTTGTATTTGTGGTCAATGCCTTTAACCTGGTCGATGGTATCGACGGACTGGCCTCAGCCATTGCTATTATTGCCAGCGCAACCTTTGGTATCTTCGCCCTGCTAAACCACCAGTACCTGATGTTATTGACATCTTTTACGCTTATAGGTGCCTTGGCCGGATTCTTACGCTACAATTTTTCCGAAAAACGAAAGCTCTTTATGGGCGATAGCGGCTCTATGTTCATTGGCTTTTTATTGGCCTTCCAGGCATTTAGCTTTTTAGCCTATCAGGACAGCCATTACGGCGCCTTTACGGTGAGTAATGCCCCAATTCTGGTATTGGCTATTTTATCCTTCCCCCTATTAGATACGATCAGGGTATTTATCATCCGAATCAAAAATGGTCGCAGCCCATTTAGTGCAGACCGCAACCATATACCCACCGATTGTTGGACCTGGGTTTAAAGCACAAAAAAGCCACCATTATGGTGAGTATCATCAATATAGTGATGATCGCCTTGGCCTTTGCGATAGGCGGACTCGACATCAATCTGCAACTGATTATCATCTGTATGGCAGCCCCGGTATTATGCCTATGTCCGTTTTTAATGGAACGGCAACAAGGAAAGATCAAGCTAGTACTGCCTAGTTTCAGATAACCATATCATTCACAAACACAGTTCCCCCTTTAACAAAAAGCATACCCAAACACCTATGCCCTGGTACGTACTCCATACCAAGCCTAAGAACGAAAAAAAAGCCGCTATCCGCTTGCAGGATATGGGCATAGACGCCTATTGTCCAACACGAACAGAGGTGAAGCAGTGGAGCGACCGCAAAAAAAAGGTCGAAGTGCCTTTATTACCTTCTATGATTTTGGTACAGTTAGCCGAAAAAGAACGCAACCACGTTTTTCAGGTCCCAGGAGTACTGCGCTATATGCATTGGCTCGGCAAACCCGCCACCGTCACTCAGGCCGAAGTAGAGGCCCTACAAGCTGTCCAAAACCACAAAAACAATCATAATATAAAGGTCAAAGCCATACAGCCCGGCACCAAAATAGACATGAGCGCCATGGGCTTTACCAAACAAGAAGGCACCGTGCAATACGTCTCCGGCAAAAACTATTGGGTAGTCCTCGAAGGACTCGGTTTTGTCATCAAAATGGAAATCTAGCTGAATACAATTAACAATAATCAATTAACAGTAAACAATAGGGGGGCCGAGAAGGAAATGCAACAATTTGCATTCACATCGAGGAGCCATTTCAATTTACAATAAACAGTAAACAGTAAACAATTATGTACGTCCCTGATATAGGTTGACCACTAAAAAGTGGAAAATTATGAAAGCAAATGTACGGAGTATCCGCAAACAGCGTAAATACTCGGAAGAATTCAAAAAACGTCTTGTTGCTGATTTCGAAAAAGGGAAATTCAGTGTTCCCCAATTGGAGAAACTTCATGGGGTTACTCACGCTACCATTTATCGGTGGATCTATAAATTCTCTATCTTTAATGAAACCGGATTTAGAGTTATAGAGATGAAAGACAGCAGCACCAAAAAGAAGAAAGAGTTAGAGGCGCGGGTAAAAGAACTAGAGCGCACCGTGGGCCGTAAGCAAATCATGATCGATTATCTAGAGAAAATGATGGAGGTCGCCAAGGACGAACTAGATATTGATATCAAAAAAAACTTCGGCACCCCACAATCAACCGGTTCCGGGAAAACAAGCAAAAAATGAGTTTTTCCCTGAACGCCCTGTACAAGGAAGTCGGCCTGAGCAAACAAGCCGTCTTTCAGTACGATGCACGGCAGAAGATCTTCGACCAGAAGGTCAGACAGATGGTCCTCGAAGCAGACGCGCTCCGAGAGTACCATCCTGGTTGTGGGGTGGAGAAAATGTATTATTCCCTTAAACCTGGGTTTATTGGAAGGGATAGGTTCGTTGAACTGATGATGGATATAGGATATAGATTGAAGCGTAAAAAGAACTATAAAAGGACGACCATTGCCTCCAAGATATATTACCCCAACCATATCAAAGGAATGGTGGTGGATCGCCCATCAATGATCTGGCAGTCCGATATAACTTATATCCCAATAGGTAACAGGCACTATTATGCGGTTTTCATAATTGACGTTTACACCAAGAAAATCGTAGGATACAAGGTCTCCGATAATATGAGAGCTCAAGCCAATATGGAAGCACTGAATATGGCACTTAAGGACAATGCAGCTCCTTTGTACCATCATAGCGATAGGGGAAGTCAGTACATCTTTAGAGATTACATAAAGCTTTTAAGGGACAATGGAAGCGAGATAAGCATGGCGCTTTCAGCCCAGGACAATGCTTACGCAGAGCGTATTAACAGGACCATAAAAGAGGAATACCTGAGTTATTGGCAACCTAAAAATTTTAACGAGTTAAAGCATTGTATTGAAAAAGCGGTCAAAAATTACAACAATAAAAGACCGCACAATAATATAGGAAGAATGACCCCTACCTCATATAGTGGCAAAGTATCCTTATTAAACCCTGATCAAAGAGAAAAACTCGTTATCTTTAATAATGAAATTAATATCTAAAAACGGTCAACGCTAATCAGGGAAGTACATTATCAATAAAAAAATGGAGTTACCGAGCCAAGGAGCAGTCAATTAAGGACGAGCAGATTACCCATAAACAAGCTATGACAAGCCTTCCGGATTTAATAAAATCATGAGTGCGCTAAAATCAAAGCCAGCGCAGCTAATTAACCTGATTCGCAGAATAGGCTTCAAAAGCTCCGAGATCCAGCTTTTTTATTTGGAAAAAAGCGCGGAGTTTTGAAACCGATTTTTCGACCTCGGTGTCGAAAAAATTCATTGAATCAGTGTCTTTTCTTTTGTTTCGTTTTCTTTGGACAAGCAAAGAAAATGAAAAGAAAACGGAATCCAGAGGCTCTCAAGAACTGTCCTTAAAGAACAGAAAGTGTCATTTTAAAAAACCCTATACTCTTGCTAACTACTACCAACCATAGTTTTATTAAAGAAAGTAACCAGCTGGTACGTTGGTCATAGATGTAACTCACTCTTTGAATGAAAACAATGGCTTAAAAGGAGAAAAGAACCATGTGTCAACAATCCATTTGAGAAGAGTTAATTGAAACTCTATAGTTTTCAAGGAAACAACTACCTAACAAAATAATCCCCACATCCCCCTTACTCCCCCTTCTAAAGGGGGAATCCGCATGTTTAAACTTGTTAGTATATAGGATAAGTGTGTTTCTAATCGTAAATATCTTCTTTATAATTTCCTTATTGGTAAATAATCCTTTAGAAAGGCAAAAGAACCAGGTTGATGAGACCCCTTTGTCGTTTTAGAGGTTCTCTACTTTCATTAAAAGGTAGCTAACATCAAGAATGATTAGTATTAAAAGAACCCGGCCTATTTTAATTTTCGTTTAAAATCAAGTGCTTTTCACAGCGGCTGGCGGAAGCCGTCCGAAGAAGTAGCCAGTAAACGGTAACCAGTAAACAGAAAATGTAGTTGTCTAGTTATTAAATTAGGAGTAATCATTCTTCGACGCAGGCAAGAAGCGACGAGTCATCTAAGCGTAAACAAGCTAAGAAAGCGTCCAAAAAACAATAAAATCATCAGTTTACTTAACAGAAAGCAGCGCAGCTAAAAAAAGCCTGATTCGCAGAGGACCGAGAGGAAAATGCAACGATTTGCATTTACAACGAGGGGCCATTTCAATTTACAATAAACAGTAAACAATTATCAATAAAAAAAATGGAGCTACCGAGCCAAGGAGCAATCAATTAAGGACGAGCAGATCACCCATAAACAAGCTATGACAAGGCTTCCGGAATTAATAAAAATCGTGACAGCACTAAAAACAAAGCCAGCGCAGCTAATTAACCTGATTCGCAGAGGACCGAGAGGGAAATGCAACGATTTGTATTTAGCGTGAGGGGCCATTTCAATTTACAATAAACAGTAAACAATTATCAATAAAAAAAATGGAGCTACCGAGCCAAGGAGCAATCAATTAAGGACGAGCAGATCACCCATAAACAAGCTATGACAAGGCTTCCGGAATTAATAAAAATCATGACAGCACTAAAAACAAAGCCAGCGCAGCTAATTAACCTGATTCGCAGAATAGGTTTCAAAAGCTCCGAGAACAGGAGCTGAGGAACGAGGCGACGCGGAGTTTTGAAACCGGTTTTCGACCTCGTTGTCGAAAAATTCATCAGGACCGAACGGAAAATGCAACGAATTGCATTTATAGTGAGGGGCCAGCTGGTGCGTTGGAAAAGCTCCGAGATCCAGCTTTTTTATTTGAAAAAAAGCGCGGAGTTTTGAAACCGGTTTTCGACCTCGTTGTCGAAAAAATTCATCAGGACCGAACGGAAAATGCAACGATTTGCATTTATAGTGAGGGGCCAGCTGGTGCGTTGGTCATGGATGTAACTCGCTCCCGGAATAACAAAAGATGCTTAAAAAAGAAAAAGCCCCAATTTAATGCGATTTCTCCTCGACCCAAAAGTAAAACTCTATCGAAATAACTGCTAGATTCAGTAACCGGTAAACAGAAAAAACTACAGATTCAAGTTTAATGGAATTCTATAGTATTTCATGAAACTGATTGCTAGTTGCATCAGCCCTACATCCCCCTTACTCCCCCTTCCAAAGGGGGAATTTAATATGTATAAAAATGAAGTTTGCTTCATGTCTAAATTAATTACTCTTCGAAGCAGAATATTAACAATAATCCACCAACCCATAAACGAGCTATGACAAATTTTCCGGAATGAATAAAATCATGAGTGCACTAAAAACTAAGCCAGCGCAGCTAGGAACCTGATTCGCAGAATAGGTTTCAAAAGCTCCGAGAGCAGGAGCTGAGGAACGAGGCGACGCGGAGTTTTGAAACCGGTTTTTCGACCTCGGTGTCGAAAAAATTCATCAGGACCGAACGGAAAATGCAACGATTTGCATTTATAGTGAGGGGCCAGCTGGTGCGTTGGCCATGGCTACGGCTGGCTCCTCTAACCAAAGGTACACCGTACCTTCGGTTCTCGGCCCTGTTCGTTTTCTTTGGACAAGCAAAGAAACCGCTTTGAGCGGTTCACGAAATCCGTTAAAAAACAAATAAAAACCACTTGAGCTAAAATGAAAAGAAAACGGACAGTATAAGCTATCAAGAATTGTCCTTAAAAAAGAATAAAGAACCATGTTAATAAGGCTCCTTCGTCTCCCTGAAAGAGGACTCCTCGTAGTAACGAGAAAAAACCCCCATCTACCTACATTGCTACATTAGCTAATTACTACATTAAACAGCTATAAGCCCCTCAGTTACCACAATCCCAATTAGTACATTTTCTCATTGATTCATCGATTCATTAACTACCAATAAGTTACTCAGTTAAGATCCAACCCAATCTTCAAATTTTCAAATTGACCCATCCCAATTGTTACATTAATCCATTTCTTAACAAAAAGCTAAACGTATCATAAATAATTAACAATTCATCCTTCTTGCTACCCCAGTTATATTCCGTACATTTGCCGCTTCAAAATAATGATCCCTGTTTTCTTTAAAGGGTTCAAAATTTAAGCCCTGTACCATTTACAGGATAAAATATCCCCGCTTCCCGTGACCCTTTAATGGGACTCACAGCGGCGGAGCCGTGGAAAGGAGTTAAATAGCGATGAGCTATAAGCCTTAAGCAGTAGGCTTAGTACAAAATGCTATAAGCTTTATGCAGTAAGCAATAGGCTTTGTTAGTTCTTAAAATCAGTTATGAGAAAAATATTTTAATTGCTATATTAATTAAATATTAGCAATAAGTTAAATTTTACAAGAAACTAGAGCCTAAAGCGTATAGCCTACCGCTTAAAGCAAACAGCTAGATTCAGCAATAGGCTTAGTTAAAAGATGAATTCAAGTTCTTAACCATTATTTAGTCATTTTCGAAAAATTAAATAATTGCAATAGACCCAAACTTAACTATGCACAAAGCCTAGGACATATAGCGTATAACATAAAGCCTTAAAAAAAGCCTTCAGGATAGCGCTTAGAGCCTATAGCCTAAAACCAAAAAAAAAGTTCAATCCTTAATATAATTACAAAACCAAGCCTATAGCATATAGCCTATAGCCTAAAGCTTCAAACCCTATGCAAAACAACATTAAAATTGCCGTTATTGGTCTAGGCTACGTAGGCCTGCCCCTAGCCCGTTTATTAGCCACCAAATATGCCGTGGTAGGATTCGATATCAACGCCCCTAGAGTAGCTGCCCTAAATGCCGGCCATGATAGCACCTTGGAAGTTGAAGATGATGTATTGCAATCTGTGTTGTTACAAGAAAACCCAGTAAATGGGAGGCAAGCCGGTGGCGTTGCTACCGCTGCCCGTACCGGTTTATACTGCTCTGCTACCATGGCAGATATAGCGGACTGCAATTACTATATTGTGACTGTTCCTACTCCGGTAGACAAAAATAACCGCCCAGATCTTACGCCACTATATAAGAGTAGCGAGACTGTTGCCAAAGTATTAAAAGAAGGTGATATCGTTATTTACGAATCTACTGTATATCCTGGAGTAACCGAAGACGAGTGTGTGCCTGTGTTGGAAAAACACAGTGGTTTACAATTTAATACCGATTTCTTTGTTGGTTATTCCCCAGAACGTATTAATCCGGGAGATAAGGAGCATACTGTAGAAAAAATATTAAAGGTCACTGCCGGCTCTACTCCAGAAGTAGGAGAAAAAGTAAACAACCTATATAAATCTGTCATCACAGCAGGTACGCATTTGGCACCTACCATTAAAGTAGCAGAAGCTGCCAAGGTGATAGAAAACTCACAGCGCGATATCAACATCGCTTTTGTAAACGAATTGGCAAAAATCTTCAACAAAATGGAGATTGACACACAAGCTGTTTTGGAAGCTGCTGGTACCAAATGGAACTTCCTTCCTTTTAAACCGGGTTTGGTAGGCGGACACTGTATAGGAGTAGATCCTTACTACCTCGCTCAAAAAGCGCAAGAATTGGGGTACCACCCAGAAATCATTTTGGCAGGACGTCGTATGAACGACTCCATGGGCCCTTATGTAGCTTCGGAAGTAATCAAACTAATGTTGCAAAACGACATAAAAGTAAAAGCTGCCAAGGTATTGGTGCTAGGAATTACATTTAAAGAAAACTGTCCTGATGTTCGTAATACCAAGGTAGTAGATGTAGTGCGCGAACTGCAACAATACGGCACCGAAGTTACTATATACGACCCTTTAGCCAAACCAGAAGAAGTAATGCACGAGTACGGCTTAACCACCACTCAAGCAACACCTCAAGGAAATTATGATGCAGTGGTACTAACCGTAGCACATAAAGAATTCCTAGCATTAGACTTCGATGCCCTTAAAACAGAGAATGCAGTTGTTTATGATGTTAAGGGGATTTTAGGGGATAAAGCGAATAGTAAGCTATAGAAAAGCACGGATTTCACTGATTTAAAAAAAGATTACGCGGATTTTAATCGATTACACGGATTATGTCACCATTATTACACGAAGAACAAACCTATAAAATTATCGGGGCATGTATGAATGTACATAAAGCGCTAGGTAAAGGTTTTCTGGAATCGGTATATGAGGAGGCGTTGGAGAAAGAACTTGTAAAAGCAGAAATCCCTTATAAAAAACAACAACGATTACGCATCTCCTATAATGGAGAGTTATTGGATAAATACTTTATAGCCGATTTTCTATGTTTTGACAACATAATCGTAGAAATAAAAGCAACTGAATTTATTCATAAAAACATGGAGGCCCAGGTGATCAACTACCTTAAAGCAACCAATTCGGAAGTAGGATTACTGATCAATTTCGGTGAAGCCAGCCTTAAATGGAAGCGGTTTGTTAACACGACGACTTAATTCGCAACAACTCCGCGAAATCCGCGCGTAATCCGCGCAATCGAATACAAAACACTAATTAAATGATCTGGAAAAATATAGAGCAATTCAGTAAATTAAAAGGAAAAAAGGTATTGGTAACCGGTGGCGCAGGCTTCATAGGCTCAAACCTCTGCGAAACCCTCCTCTCCCTAAACGCCAAAGTAACCTGCCTTGACAACTTTGCAACCGGACACCGACATAATATAGAGCCGTTTTTAAAAAATGAGAACTTTTCCCTTATTGAAGGGGATATCCGAGAATTAGAGGATTGTCATAAGGCTTGTAAAGACCAAGACTTTGTATTGCACCAGGCTGCTTTAGGTTCTGTACCACGGTCTATTAACGACCCTATTACTACGAATGACGTTAATGTAAGTGGCTTTTTAAATATGTTGGTTGCGGCTAGGGATGCAGGCGTACAACGATTTGTATATGCGGCTAGTTCTTCTACGTACGGGGACTCTGAAGCATTACCTAAAGTCGAGGAAACTATTGGAAAACCTTTATCGCCTTATGCCATTACCAAATATGTAAACGAGTTGTATGCTGAGAACTTTTTTAGTACCTATGGATTAAATACGATTGGACTACGTTATTTCAACGTTTTTGGTAGACGCCAAGATCCTAACGGAGCCTATGCAGCGGTGATTCCGTTGTTTGTAAAGCAATTTATGAAGCACGAAAGCCCACTGATTAATGGCGATGGCACCTATTCGCGTGACTTCACTTATATAGACAACGTAGTGCAAATGAATCTCTTAGCTATCACCACTAAAAATAAGGATGCTCTAAACCAAGTCTATAATACGGCTGTAGGAGACCGCACCACTTTGGTGCAACTAACCGACTTGCTCAAAAATAATTTAAGTGCCTTTGATGCTGAAATAGCAAACGTAGAAATTAAACATGGCCCTAATCGTAAAGGAGACATCCCTCATTCATTGGCGTCTGTTAATAAGGCAAAAAAACTGTTAAACTATAAACCGAACCATACCATTGAAAAAGGCATTAAAGAAGCGGTAGAATGGTATTGGGAGAATTTGAAGTAATCGATTAAAATGGCAATATAAAAAGCTGTAAAGTTAATAAGAAGCTGGTTTGATGAAAAAACTAAAAAATCTATTTAAGGGTAAAGATGCAAAGGTTCTTCTACAGAACTTTTTATCATTATCTGCCTTACAGCTCGTAGGGATGATTCTTCCTTTAATTACTTTGCCCTATGTCCTAAGGGTATTAGGTTTTGAAAACTATGGCATTATTGTATTTGCAGCGTCCTTGATAACTTATTTTTCGGCTTTCACTGATTTTAGTTTTAAATATACAGCAACTAGGGATGTGGCTGTTTTTAGGGATAGCCCAAAAAAAATTAATATTATTTATAGTAAGGTAATCGCCATAAAAACAATCTTTCTTCTACTATCTTTTCTCATTATTACAGTTATTGTTTATAGCTACGAGCCCTTCTATCAGAATAGGTTGATTTACTTTTTAACTATGCCCATGCTATTAGGACAGGCACTCTTTCCTGACTGGTTTTTTCAAGGGATTGAAAAAATGAAGTACATAACCTTTTTAAATATTGGGATTAAACTGTTTTTTACGTTATGTCTTTTTCTTTTTATCAAAGAAAAATCTGACTATTGGATATATCCCTTATTACAAAGCGCTGGATTTATATGTGCAGGAATTGTTGGACAGTTTATTTTGGTTAGGAAGTACAATTTAAGGTTGATTTGGTTAAGACCAGTGATGATTAAAAACACAATTCTATCCAACACTCCTATATTTATAAATCAGTTTATTCCCACCTTATATAACAATACCAGTACATTTTTGTTAGGTATATTGACCAATAATACTTTGGTCGGTATTTACGAAGCTATTAAAACCATAGTCAATTTATGTGTTACTATTATTGAGATTCTATCCAGAGTTTTCTTTCCATTTCTAAATAGAAAGAAACAAGCATTTGCAAAGTATAAAAAAATGATGCTAAGAGTGTCTATTTTCATAACGTTAGGTTGCTTACTGTCCTATAAACTAGTTTTTTGGTATTTAAATATATATCATATAAATGCTTTTTTTGTTTTAGCCATTTTAACTTTTGGACTTATCGGATATACTCTTTATAATATATTTGGGATAAATTACTTTATAATTAAAAGACAAGATAAACTAGTGATGAATAATACTATTAAAGCCTCTATTATAAGCTTTATTCTAGCTATCCCTTTAATTTGTTATTTCGGAATAATTGGTGCTGCTATTAATTTAACACTAGCTCGATGGATGATGGGCGCAGGTTTGCTTTATAAATATAGAAAGGAGTTAAATAAAAATAATTCATGATAAGAAAACTCATTGCTTTTGCCTATAAGGAAGTATTCTATTCAAAAAGGATAGCTTTACTAAACATTTTAAAAAAAAGAGATTTTTCGAATATTGAGGAGAATCAAAAATATCAAATGAATAAGCTATCTTCTGTTTTAGATGTTGCTTTTTCTAACATTGAATATTACAAAAAGTTTAAATTTAATACGACGGATTTTTCCTATTCAGATTTTAAAAAAATTCCTATTTTAACAAAAGAAATTATTAGGACTCAAACAGATAATTTAATTAATCCTAGTTTTGCAAAATTAATTGAGATAAGTAAAAATAGCTCTGGAGGCTCTACAGGGGAACCTGTAACCTTTTTCCAGACAAAAGATCAAAAACAACATGGGATTGTAAATTACTTTTTGGCATTAAATTCAAACGCGGTAAACATTAATGATAGGTCTGTTTATTTATGGGGTGCTTTGCAAGATATGCATAATACGGATACAGTATTCAATATAAGATCCATACTACATAATAACACCACTTTAAACACTTTTGTTTTAAGTGATAATATAATGAAAACATATATTCGCCGTCTTAACAAGATTAAACCAAAATTTATTAAAGCATACGTCCATTCAATTTATGATTTATCTAAGTTTATAAACAAGAATAATATCAAAATTAATTTTAAGCCAGTAATACAGTGTACAACAGGTCCATTATATCCTGAAATGAGGGCAGAAATAGAAAAGGCTTTTAATCAAGCACATCTATTTAATTTCTATGGTTCACGAGAAGTATCCGCAATAGCCACTGAAATAACAGGTAATTCTGATATGCATATTTTATACGACAATGTGTTAATAGAAGTTTTGGATGAGAAGGGGGAGTCCGTAAAAAAGGGAGAAGAGGGGGAAATAGTTGTAACTACCCTTAATAATTTCTATATGCCTCTCATACGTTACAAGATTGGAGATCGTGCAGTGAAAGGAGATAACTTAGAGTTTGGTACTTTAAAACTCAAATCTGTAGTAGGTAGAACTTTAGGTGTTATTCATAGAAATGATGGTTCAAAAATTGACGGGCAATTTTTCACAACTTTATTTTTCAATAAAAAAGGGATAAAGAGTTTTCAATTGATTCAAAAAACGATTTCCAAATTAGAGTTGAAAATTATAAAAACTGAAAGCTTTAAAAAAGAAGAGCTAAATACAATTTTACTTAGAATTGAAAAGGAGCTTCCCGATGTTGAAATTGATGTGACTTATTGTGATAAAATAAATTTGACTAGTACAGGAAAAATAATGTATGTGTATTCAAGATTATGATTTTATAAATAATAGAATTTTGTAGTTAAAAGATATTCTTCTTTATGTCATAATAATCAACCTCGAACTCTAGTAATCTCTTATAAATACGTGTCTGGAATCTATGATTCTTGACTTGGCACTGGGATTCAGAATTAATTTGGCATCAAGGGAAGTTTAACCCACAGGAATGGCTTGTGGAAAATTTACTAATGGAATTATAAAATATTTTATTTGAAAGATTATCAATTAGGCTTGTCGAGTATTTTCGTAATTTTTATTATGATCTTGGCTTTAATAGTAGGAAACTCTTCTGCTGTACTTATATTTTCAACTTTATTTTATCTCATAGGTAATATTTCCTGTTTTTCGATAGAAAAATCGAGTAGAAGGGAAGGAATAACTTTATTCAATTACGTCTTTTCTTGCCTGATTTTATTTGCAATTATACATTATCTAGATATATTAGTTAATTATAACGATTTTGCTGTTGATTGGAATGATGAATATAAATTTTGGCTACTATCGGAAGAGCTTTCTAGTTCTACCAGTGCTCATCAAGTATTTATTAGTTGTTTTTCTAGTGGAATCTTCCAGGATGTATCAGGTTATTTATTATATATAGGATCATTATCATACATTGCTCAAAATTATTTCGACGGCAATAATCTTTTACTTCAATTCATTGGAACAACTTTTTTTGGAGGGATGTCTTCTATATTATTATATAAGATCTTCTTGCTTTATTTCCCTAGTAAGGTCGCTTTTAAACATGTCTTTCAATTTTCTTTATTATCAATAATCTTTGCATATTCATTTGTTTTATTACGAGATATTGTCATAGTTTTTTTTTATTTATGGGTATTTTATATACTTCTTATAAAATTCAAAATCCGCAATGTATTAAAGATTCTGTTAATTACGCTAATTGTCTGGCAATTCCGAGCGGGACATGCACTTTTTTTACTAATTTTCTTGGTTTACTATCTTTATAACACATTTAAAAAAAATAAAATTATTTTGTGGTTATCTATTCTTCTTGTTACAGTGGTTGCTTTTTTAACTTTAAACCAAGCTTTCATTTCAGCCAGCTCCACTATTGATAGATATGGAGAAAGAGGTGAGGCTAGTGCCTTGGAAATTAGTGATTCTGTCGGAAAGAGTTTATATAGTCTTCCTTCTCCTATTCAGGAGTTAACATTTTTTCTATACGCACATATAAAACCTTTTCCTTCTTGGAATTCCTTAAGTAATTCGAAAGGTATTTATTCAGGAATCGTTAATACTTTGCCAATTATATATTCTCTATACTGGTTTATAATTGTTTTTTCTCTTTCAAAAATGTTTATAACTTATAAGATATATCAATTTATTCCAAAAAATTTAATTTTCCTTTTAATATTATGTGTTGTATTTGTATTTCTTGTTTCACTTGGAGCATCGGATATAAGAAGAATGATGAATGTTTATCCGATTTACTTTCTTGTTTACGCGGTTGGCTGTAGTAAGATTACGCATTCTAAGAAAATAAAATCAAAATTTGAGGCAATCACCTCTTATTTATTATTGATTTTAGTTTATTTAATTATAAAGGCATAAAATAAATGAAGAAAGTACTATGTGTAATAGATAGTTTGGGTTCGGGCGGAGCACAAAAGCAATTAGTGGAATTAGCTAAAGGATTTAAAGAGAAAGGGTATAGTGTTTCATTTTTAACATATTATAATGATAATTTTTATAAAAAGGAATTGGATAAGCACAATATTTCAATAAGAACTATTATTGAACCAAATTATGTAAATCGATTATTTAAAATGAGAGCAGCAATAAGACAAGAAAAGCCGGACTCAGTTCTATCATTCTTATCAGCAGCTAGCTTTATTGCTACTGTATCGGGTTTTCCTTCCAGAAAATGGAAGTTAGTAGTTGGGGAACGAAGTGCGAACCCAAATATATTAAAGTCATTTAAATTACGCTTTTATAGATGGCTCCACTTATTTGCTGATTATGTAGCAGCTAACTCTCAAGCCAATATAGATATAGTTAAAAAAGTAAACCCTTTACTTCCTGATAAAAAATGTAAGGTAATTTATAACGCTGTTAAAATTCAAAATAAATACAATTTAACAACTATAAATGACAAGTATAGATTAGTTATTGGCGCTAGTCATAGAAGATTAAAAAATCTTGATGGGTTAATTGAAGCAGTTAATCTTTTACCTTTAGTAAATAAGAAGAATTTAATAATTGACTGGTATGGAGAGAAGAACCTAGATGATTCTTATTCCTTAGGGGTAGATAAAATTAAATCGTATAAACTTTCTCAGCTATTTAATTTTCACGAGCCCACAACAGATTTAATGAATGAGATAAAGCATTCAAGTGCTATAGGTTTATTTAGTATTTATGAAGGATTTCCAAATTTTATTTGTGAAGGAATGGCTTTGGGGAAACCAATAATTTGTTCACCAGTCTCAGACCTTCCAGTACTATTAAAGGATAATATCAATGCATTTTTCTTCGACCCGAACGATCCACAATCTATTGCAGAAAGTATTGTTAAACTTATGGATATGGACGAAGGTGATATAATCAAAATGTGTGATAATAATCAAGCTATTGTAGAAGAATACTTTGATAGGGATCGTATTGTTAATGATTACTTAACTTTGCTTAGTTAAAATGAGAAGTAATTGTGGAAAAGTATTAGTGCTCGGTTATTTTGGTTATAAAAATAACCAATTAGATGGCCAGACAGTAAAAACTAGAAATATATTTACTTTGATTAAAAGTAAAGAAGGAGTTTTTTTTAAAAAAGTATCCTTTTTCGATACACAAAAATTTCAAATAAGCAAAATAAATTTATTAAAAGCATTCAAAGCTATTTCTAAATCTAATCTATTATATTATTTACCTGCTCATAATAATCTAAAGTATCTTTTTCCTTTTATATTTATTTACTGTAAGCTTTTTAGGGTTAAAATACATTATATAGTAGTGGGGGGTTGGTTGACAGAATATTTAAAAAATAAACCTTTACATAGGTGGATGCTAGCTAAAGTAAATGGTATTTACCCTCAAACTATTGAATTAACTAAAAACTTAAAACAAGATTATAATTTTGAAAATGTTCACCAGCTGCATAACTTTAGAATCGTTGAAACAAATACTATTATTCCTAATAAATCGGAAAGAATAAGACTTGTCTTTATGGCAAGAGTTCACCCCTTAAAAGGTATAGACACAATTTTTAAAGTAGCTGAAGAACTCATCAAAAAAGAAATTAAAAATGTAGAGATAGATATTTATGGACCTATATTTTATGATTATAAAAATGATTTTAAATTACATTTAAATAAAAATAGCTTGGTTAGCTATAAGGGAGTATTACAGCCAAATGAGATTTATTGCACCCTTGTAAAGTATAATTTAATGCTGTTCCCTACTCAATTCTTTACGGAGGGTTTCCCTGGCTCCATTCTTGATTCTTATATAGCAAAAGTACCCGTTATAGCCACAAAATGGAAGTACGCCGATGAGTTTATTGAGAATGGATCATCTGGTATAATAGTAGATTTTGGTAGTGATGATATGTTTATATCAGAAACCATAAAACTGATTCAATCACCTAGTATTCTTAAAGAGCTTAAAACTGGCGCAGCCAACCAGGCAGAAAATTATAGCCCTGAAAGAGCATGGGAAATATTAAAGAATCAATTAAATATATAAGTGGATGTGCTAACTTAGCCTGCACTACGAGTTAAGTACAAAATCTTAATTTTGGACTATGACACAAAAAAGAAAAACCTATGACACAGCCTTTAAACGCCAAGCTGTAGCGTTAAGTAAAGGGAGAAAGAACCTTTCAGAACTAGCTAGAGAGCTTGGTATAAAGCCGTATCTTTTATATAGTTGGCGCAAGGAATTCAAAGAATTTGGCGAGGGTAGTTTTCCAGGTAATGGCAACTTAAAGCTATCCCCAGAGCAAGAAAGAATCCATGAATTAGAGAAAAAGTTACGTGATGTTGAGTTAGAACATGAGGTATTAAAAAAAGCGGTAGCCATTTTCTCCAAGACCGATCGTTGATATATGCATTCATAAAAAACAATGAGGGTATATTTCCGATTGATAAAATGTGCAAAGTCCTAGCTATAGGACTACGGAGCTATTACAGGTGGAAGCGGTCTTCTACTAGTAAAAGAGAGTTGAAAAAAGAGATGTTTAAAAAGTTGATAACCGAAGTGTATTTCGAGTTTAAACAGCGATATGGCAGTCCTAGGATCACTGTGGAGCTACACAGTAGAGGGTATAAGATATCGCGAATTACTGTAGCTAAATATATGTGAGAGATGGGGCTGCGTAGTAAGCTAGCTAAGAAGTTTAAAGCGACCACAGACTCTAAGCACAACTACCAAGTGGTAGAAAACGTTTTAGATCGTGAGTTTGAGCCAAATAAACCTTCCCAAGCTTGGGTATCCGATATCACTTACATCTCTGTAAAAGAAGGCTTTTTATTTCTGACAACAGTAATTGACCTGTATGATAGAAAACTCATAGGCTGGAGCTTGAGTAAAAGCATGGCTACCAACCTAACAACATTACCTGCTTGGCGAATGGCTATTAAAAACCGTAAGATTGCCGAAGGCCTTATTTTTCATTCTGATCAAGGAATTCAATACGCTAATAGAGCATTTGCCAATACACTGGAATCTTACAAAGTAGTAAGAAGCATGAGTAGAACAGGTAACTGTTGGGATAACTCAGTGGCAGAAAGCTTTTTTAAATCGCTTAAAACGGAACTGATTTACGGGAACACCCTGTTAACTAGAGAGGAGATGGAAAGAGAAATCTTTGAATATATTGAGTTGTGGTATAATAAAAAAAGACGACACTCCTACTTGAACTATATGACCATTGAAGAATTTAATAACAGAAAAATTAATTACGAATATGCTGCTTAACTTATAGGGCAACTTTCGTTTGCATATCCACTTTTTTACTACCAATTCGCTTTGCGAATGAATTATTATAATAAAATGAATATGAATAAACCATTAATATCGGTAGTCACACCAGTTCATAATTCCGAGAAATTTATTTTAGAAACCATAAAATCTGTTCAGAATCAAACCTATGAAAATTGGGAGTTAATTTTAATCGATGATTGTTCAAAAGATAATTCAGTTAATATAATCAAGGAATATATAAAAAATAATGAACGTATAAACTTAATAATTAACGAAAAAAATTCAGGAGCTGCGATTTCTAGAAATAAAGGAATTAAAGCTGCTAAAGGTGAATTCCTTACTTTTATCGATGCAGATGATATATGGTATCCAAAATTCATAGAGAACTCATTAAATTTTTGTTTATCTAAAAATTACGAGTTTGTATTTTCTTCATACAAAAGATTTGATGAAGATCTTAACCCTTTGATTGCAGATTTTATAGTTCCTGAAAAAGTTAATTACAAGCAACTTTTAAACGCTTGCCCAATTCCTTGTTTAACAGCATTTATAGATATTAGAAGGATTGGTAAAATGTATATGCCTATTATGAATAAACGACAAGATTGGGGTTTGTGGCTCTCGATTTTAAAAGAGGTTGATTTTGCCTATGGTCTGCCTGAGCCATTAGCGATATATCGAATGCGTAAAAATTCTATTTCTAGAAATAAATTAAATTTAATTCCCTACGTATGGAAGCTTTATAGAGATGTTGAAAAATTAAGTATACTCCGTTCTTCATATTTACTCTGTCGTTGGGCCTTAATTAGCTTTAAAAAATATTACATCAATATTTGATAGATCCCAAAAAAACACATTCAAACACCTCAATTGAAGCTTTACTGAGATTTCTAGCAAAATATTGATTTGCTAATTATTCCCAAAGCCTTAAATAGGGAATATTCCTTAAGATTTAAAAAATGTATACTTGTTAATCGGTAATATATTCATGAGGAATCAATAAAACATAATTTAATAATATTTACCAAATGAAAAAAGTTATTCTATTAGGTCTAAATGAGATTAATTTTACTTATATTAAGTATTATGCATCTGAAGGTTATTTAGAAAATTTTAAAAACCTCTTCGATAAGTATGGATATAGTGAAACTGCCTCTGAAGATCAATATCAATTACTTGAACCTTGGATACAATGGGTGACTGTGAGTACCGGTAAAACTTACGAAGAGCATCAAGTATTTAGGCTGGGTGATATGGTGTCTCGCCATGATTTACCGCAGATTTTTGAGCAAATTGAAAATAATGGCTACTCTGTTGGTGCAGTTAGCCCTTTTAATGTTGAAAATCGGTTAAAAAAACCTTCGTTCTTTGCCCCTGATCCATGGACTCAAACTAAAGCAGTTGGGAACAAAACTTTTACAGAACTTAGCGATGCAGTATCCCAGGCAGTAAATGATAATGCTAACGGTAAACTGACTGTAAAAAGCATAAAAGCATTAATAAAAGGGTTAGCAAAATACACTTCCACAACGGACTATAAGTGGTATATGGGAAAACTTGCCAAAATAAAATCAGAGACTGGCGTAAAAGCGATTATTCTAGACAAATTGTTAGCCGATGCCTTCCTATATGAATGGAAAAAAAGTCAGCCAGATTTTTCTAATTTATTTTTAAATTCCGGGGCTCATTTTCAACACCATTATATGTTTAATTCTCGCGCATATAAAGGAGATTTAAAAAACCCAGAATGGTATTGTCCACAAGGTCAAGATCCATTATTTGAAATATTAAAAGTTTATGACGAAATATTAGGTCGGTTATTAAAATTAGATGTACGTTTAGTGATAGGTACTGGACTTCACCAACGACCACATAAACATCTAACGTATTACTGGCGATTAAAAGAACATGCAGATTTCCTAAAGTTAATTGGAGTAAACAATTACACTAAGGTAATACCTAGAATGTCTAGAGATTTCCTTATTGAATTTTCTTCAGAAAGCAACGCGTTAGAAGCAGAGAAATTGTTAGAGACCTACATAGCAAGTTCAGATAGTAAACCTATTTTTAATATCGATAACAGAGGTACAAGTCTTTTTATAGAGCTCGTATACCCCAAGGATATTGATGAAAACTTCGCTATAGAAGGAAAAACAAAAGTGGATAATTTTAAAAAATACGTTGCATTTGTTGCAATTAAAAATGGGGAGCATAATGGAGTAGGATACGTTGTGGATACAGGAAACAAAGTTCCTAAATCTCGTTTTCCTTTAAAAAATTTATATAATTACTTATTGGAGGATTTTAAAGAGGTTAAATCACCAATCGTTCATTAAAACATGTTATATACACTTAAAACTGGCGTGGGGAGGTCAAAAATGCAAACTTATTGAATTAAGATATATTATTAACTAGAATTATCATCTATACTATCAGCTCATACACCTCCCCACCCAATCCAATCTCGTTCAGTGACTGTGTTGTAAGCTTCAAAATTGAATATCAATCGAAATCAACTATAACCGTTAAAGCTTGTTACATCATTAGAAAACCCCTAAATTTCCGCTTTTAATTTGCAGGTCGTAAAGCCTCTGCTATTCTTATAAAAATTATAATGATTAAAAATTTATTCCTCCTAGGGCTGCTTCCCTTTTTGTTTCAATCCTGTGCCACCAATAAGGAAATCCTATACTTTCAAGATGCCCAGGAACAAGGAGAACAAAACATAACATATGTACCTCCGAGTATTCAACCCAACGATATTTTAGACATCAAGGTTTCGGCCCTAGTGCCAGAAACTGCTCTTCCATATAATGTACAGATTACTGGGACTATAACCGCTAATAATATAGAGCTTTTAAAACTTCAAGGCTACTTGGTTTCTACCGAAGGTACTTTGGTATTTCCGGTTTTGGGAAAACTTTCCGTGGCCAATAAAACGACAGCTACCTTGGAACAGGAATTAGAACAGTTGTTAGAAAACGGTGGCCATTTATTACAACCTAAGGTCAGTGTGCGTTTGTTGAATGCGAAGGTGACAGTCTTGGGAGAGGTACAACGTCCAGGGACTTACAGTTTTACAGAGCAACAAATAAGCCTACCACAAGCCTTGGGGTATGCCGGAGATTTGACCATCAATGGGAAACGTAAAAATGTAATGTTGATTCGTGAAGAAAACGGCCAACGAACCGTTACCCATATAGATTTAACTACTACGGATTGGTTTAACAGCCCTTACTACTATATAAAACCCAACGATTTTATTGTGGTAAACCCTAACGGACCTAAAGTGAAAAGCGCTGGTTTTGTAGGAAGTACAGGAACCCTTGTTTCTGTTTTGTCTCTATTGTTAACCTCCCTTGTTTTAATTACCAAATAAGATGAACGATACTCCCCATAACCTACAACAGTTTGAAGAGGAAGAGTCTTTAAACCTAAAAGAAATTCTATTAAAATATTTGGCCTATTGGCCCTGGTTTTTGGCCGCTACCCTACTCAGCTTATGGTTGGGGGTGGTGTATTTAAAATATGCCCCAGTGACCTATAATTCCGTTGCTAAAATAAAGATCATAGACGAGTCCAAGGAAATGAACATTGCTGCAGATGCCCTTTCCTTGTTGGGAGGAAAATCGCAGGTAAATTTAAACAATGAGGTAGAGGTCATAAAATCGTACCGTTTGTTGAATCAGGTCATGTCCGAATTGCAATTAGATGTGGCTTATTATGAAAAGGGAACTATCAAAACAACCGAGATTTGGAATCCTCCCTTTACCCTAACTAAATCAATAGTTACCGCAGATATAACTGAGCCTTTAACATATATGATTACAATAGGCACAGCCAATTTTAAAGTAACTGAAGAAGAGGGAGAAAGCTTTACGCTACCGTTCAAGCCAGGTGAATCGCCTACAGTTGGACTTCCTTTTAGCCTCCAGCTTAACGATCAGTCTGCCTTGACAGAAAACCAAAACAAAACCTATAAGGTAGTCTTGTTGCCCCAAAAAGAAGCGGTTATGAAATTGGTAAAAGACTTACAAGTACAGTCCACCAATAAAGATAGTGACATCCTTTCCCTATCATTGATAGGAGAAAGCGTTGCCAAATCGGAGGCCATTATCAATACCACCATCGAAAAATTTAATAGAGATGGTATTTTGGACCGTCAAATGGTGGCTCAACGTACCCTAGATTTTATTGACGATCGGTTTATGTTTTTGTCCCAGGAGCTAGATTCTATTGAGGGTAATAAAAAAGATTTTAAACAAAAGAACAACCTCTCCTTTATTGAAGCTGATGCAGAAGTTAACATAAAGAAGAAATCTATTTCGGAAGAGCAGGTCTTTAAACTAGAGACTCAAATAGCCTTATCTAAATTGTTAAAGGAAACCATGGGGAGTCAAACAGACTACCAACTCTTACCGGCAGATATTGGTTTGGACAATAATAGCATCAATAGTTTGGTACAAGACTACAACCAGGTGGTTTTGGAGCGTGAAAAGTTGAAAGCCAGCGCGGGCGCCAATAACCCTACCGTCATGGTACTTACCGGGCAATTGGATAGAACCAAAGAGAATATTTCCCAGACCATTAAAGGCTACCAACAGCAATTAGGGGTTTCCTTAAAACAATTGCAACAACAGCAAAATTTGGCAGGGAGCCAGTTTTCGAAACTGCCGGAAAAAGAACAGTTGTTACGGGCTATTGAACGTCAACAAAGTATTAAGGAAAACCTGTTCCTAATCTTATTGCAAAAACGCGAAGAGGCAGCTATTAGCCTGGCCGTAACTACCCCTTCTTTAAAAGTGGTAGATTATGCCTTAACCAGCAATATCCCGGTCGCTCCTAAAAAGTTGGTTATTTTAGCAGGATCTTTACTACTAGGGTTATTAATTCCATTTGGGGTTATCTATATCATCTTTTTATTGGATACTAAAATTCACGACAGGGTGGCTATAGAACGAGCCAATCCAGAGATCCCCATTCTCGCAGAAATTCCATTTATAGAAGAAGATAAAAGTTTTATGGATGCTGATGATCGTTCTATCTTAGCAGAATCCTTCCGTATTCTAAGTACCAACGTCAATTATATGCTTCCTAAAAAGGAAAAAGGCGAAGGACAGGTGATCTATGTATCTTCTACCATAAAAGGGGAAGGGAAAACCTTGGTGGCCCTAAACCTTTCCTTAGCATACTCGAGTATTAAAAAGAAGGTATTGTTAGTAGGGGGGGATTTACGGAATCCGCAGTTGCACAATTATTTTGATATCGATAAAAATGTTCAGGGACTGGCAGATTACCTGCATAACCCAGAACTGAATTGGAAGGACAGCATTCACGAGGGCTATAACAAAATTCCTTACCATAAGGTATGTTTCTCGGGTAGCATCCCTCCTAATGCCCCACAACTATTGTCGGGTGAGGGGTTTGAGAAATTTATCAATGCCGCCAAAAAAGAATTTGATTATGTGATCGTAGATACCGCCCCTACCATTTTGGTAACCGATACCCTACTGATCTCACAATATGCAGATGCCACCCTTTTTGTGACCAGGGCCGGCTATACCGACAAACGTTTGTTGGAGTTCTCCAAAGACCTGAACAAAAACAAAAAACTTCCTAATATGGCCTACGTCCTTAACGATGTAAGACTCGGCAAAGGCAAGGGCTATGGATATGGGTATAATTATGGGTATGGGTATGGGTATAGTGAGGAGCAACAGGTCGCTCCTTGGTATAAGCGTATTTTAAAAAGAAGTTAGGTTTTTTCTTCTTCTTTTTCCTCTTAACTTTTAAGCGCTCTATGAATGACTTTTTGTTGTTTATAGAGCGTTTTTTGGTTTTTATCTTAGATCATTATCTCCATATACTTCTTGGTTCTCTCCTATTCATTCTCACATTTACATCTCCCCTCGCGATCCTCCCCCCACATCCTCCTCTTCCTCTTCCTTTCTACCACATTGAAACACATATAATCATATTTTAACAGTCTTTTTCTTTATTAAATTATGTTATTTTCTTATTTCATTGAGGTGTACTAAAATTATTTAACTTACCCAAGGATTTAGAAATATGAGGCGTTTTTCTTTTGAAGGACAGTTCTTGATAGCCTAAGCATTCCGCTTTCTGTTCTTTTTTGCATCGCCCAGGACCGAGAGACAAAGGTACGGTGTACCTTTGGAATAAGGAGCCAGCTGTAGCGTTGGCCTAACTTGCGAAATGATTCATTCAAAGGAATTTTTATTGCTCAGCACCTAAATTTTAGGAACTCGCTGTTGAAATACAGTTAAAATTAAAATACCTATAGCTCAGACAGCCTAAAATTTTACGGTACTTTCCCTTCAAATTTTACGATAAATTTTCGATAGGCCGGAATCTTTTGTTTATAACCATTCTGGATGCAAGCTGCCTTTTATTGAAATTAGAGAACCTATAAAACGACAAAAGAGTCCATCCTCTTCGATTATATCTTGACCTTTTGTTTGGGTTTTAAAATTTAATTGTGCGGATTCCCCCTTTCAAGGGGGCTAGGGGGATGTTGGGATGATACAATAGGCAATCTGTTTCATGAAAAGCTATAGAGTTTCATAAAAATTGAATCTGTAGTTTTTTCTGTTTACTGGTTACCGGTTACTGATTACTCTTTTTAGCTCCGCTTGCTTAAAAACGAGTACCCTACAGTTAAATCATACGGATTCCCCCTTTCAAGGGGGAGTAAGGGGGATGTTGGAAGTATTCAATTAGGTTATCGGTTCCTTGAAAACTATAGAGCTTCAATTACCTCTTCTCTTTAGGGTTCTGATTTACTGGGTTTGTTATGGTCTGGTAGGGATTGGAGGCACATGGGGCATTGTCTTTTTTAAGGACGGTTCTTGATAGCCTCAGCTCTATGTGTCCTGTTCTTTTTTGCATCGCCCAAAAAAGAACCCAAAAACGCTAGGCTGATTTTCATTTTCTAAAAATCTACGCACTTCCACGCCGCACCGCCCAGGCCGCTTTCACTAAGGTGAAATGCTCTTTGGACGGCTTCCATCACCCGCTTTGAAAAGCACTTGATTTTTAACGAAAATTAAAATAGGCCAGGTTCTTTTGATTTTAACAATTCTGGATGCAAGCTACCTTTTATTCAAGAGAACACATTCAAAAATAATTATTACAGTCACTCCATGGAGTCCTCTTTCAGGACGATAAAGGATGTAATTCGCATATCATCATTCGTCTTTGCGCCCAATTTTCGGTCATGCTCATTTCAAACTCCCGAATTAACCAGTTCTAATTGTCTTCACTTTTTTTTCATTGCTAATTGTTTATTGTTTATTGCTAATTGAACTAGGCCAGGTTCTTTTGATTTTAACAATTCTGGATGCAAGCTACCTTTTATTCAAGAGAACACATTCAAAAATAATTATTACAGTCACTCCATGGAGTCCTCTTTCAGGACGATAAAGGATGTAATTTGCATATCATCATTCGTCTTTGCGCCCAATTTTCGGTCATGCTCATTTCAAATTCCCGAATTAACCAGTGCTAATTGTCTTCACTTTTTTTTTCATTGCTAATTGTTTATTGTTTATTGCTAATTGAACTAGGCCGGGGGCTTTTGATTTTAACAATTCTGGATGCAAGCTGCCTTTTATTCAAGAGAACACATTCAAAAATAATTATTACAGTCACTCCATGGAGTCCTTTTTCAAGACGACAAAGGAACCTCATCAATATGGTTCTTTCATCCTGTTAAAGGATTATTTGCCAATAAGGATGCTATAAAGAAGATATTTACGATTAGAAATACACTTATTCAATATACTACAAGGTTAAATCATGCGGATTTCCCCTTTGAAGGGGGCTAGGGGGATGTTGGGATGATACAATAGGCAATCTGTTTCATGAAAAGCTATAGAGTTTCATAAAAATTGAATCTGTAGTTTTTTCTGTTTACTGGTTACCGGTTACTGATTACTCTTTTTAGCTCCGCTTGCTTAAAAACGAGTACCCTACAGTTAAATCATGCAAATTCCCCCTTTCAAGGGGGAGTAAGGGGGATGTGGGAAGTATACAATTAGCTAGTCGGTTCCTTGAAAACTATAGAGCTTCAATTACCTCTTCTCTTTAGGGTTTTGATTTGGGAATTGTTGACACACGGGGGTTTCTCCTTTTTGGTGTACGTTTTTTTTTAATTAAACCTTTTAGTCATAGAATAAGTGCTAATCTTTCGAGCCTTTTCCTCATCACTACAACAGAGTGTCTTTTTTGAACGGAGGAAATTCTCATCAAATGCGCCTTGATGGTTTTTAAGAGACCTTATAACCCACCTTAAACCAACCGACATCCCCCTGGCCCCCTTCTAAGGGGGAATCCGCGTTATTCTACTTTTTTGAAGACACAATGGGCCTATTTGTAATATCAATTCTGCTTTTCTTTACCTTATGGATCTTCCTTAATTATAGGGTAAGGGAACCAATTTTCTTGAGTCTCTTAACAGGTACATTGGATCATCTTTGTATTGTATAAATTTATTGCTGTATTTTTCTTAATTTAAGGTCCGTAAAGTCTCTTTAATGGACCAATTAATTCCCCCGGGCCTTGTGCCCCAAAGCTTTAGCGGCGGCGTAAAGGGGGGAGTAAGGGGGATGTAGGGATGATGCAACTAGCAATCTTTTTCATGAAAAACTATAGAATCCCCTATAACCCAAAATTAAAGGATTACGCCAGAGAGCTTCGGAAGAACAGTACCCTTTCTGAAGTGCTGCTGTGGCAAAAAATAAAGAATAGGTCCTTTGATGTTGAATTTCACCGACAAGTCCCGCTCTTAGAATATATTGTTGATTTTTACTGTCCTGAGATAAGGCTTGCTATAGAAGTTGATGGCGATAGCCATGAATATAAATATGATTACGATAAAAAACGCCAAGGTGCATTAGAAGAATACAATATTGAATTTATCAGATTAACGGATATTGAAGTAAAAAAAGAAATGTTCAGTGTAATGTTGAAAATAGAAGGTACTATAGAGAGGCTTTTAAACAGGCCTTAATCACCCCAACATCCCCCTAGCCCCCTTTACGACTACGGCGCACACGGCCCGGGGGAATCCACGCGATTAAACCTTTTAATTCATATGTAAAACTTCATAACAGGATAACTTGATAACAAGATAACTCCGCTACTCGTTAATTCGGGAACTTGATTACTTGATAACTCCATAACAAGATAACTCTATAACTGAATACTGACTACTTTTTTTAGCTCCGCTTGCTTAAAAACTAGTCCTACAGTTAAATCATGCGGATTCCCCCTTTGAAGGGGGAGTAAGGGGGATGTGGGAATTATTCAATTAGGTTGTCGGTTCCTTGAAAACTATAGAGCTTCAATTGCCTCTTCTCTTTAGGGTTTTGATTTGGGAATTGTTGACACACGGGGGTTTCTCCTTTTTGGTGTACGTTTTTTTTTTAAACCTTTTAGTCATAGAATAAGTGCTAATCTTTCTAGCCTTTTCCTCATCACTTCAACAGAGTGTCTTTTTTGAACGGAGGAAATTCTCATCAAATGCGCCTTGATGGTTTTTAAGAGACCTTATAACCCACCTTATACCTACCAACATCCCCCTGGCCCCCTTCTAAGGGGGAATCCGCGCTATTCTACCTTTTAGTTGATAAAATAAGGTGTCTTTTTATGAGTAACAGTTCATATGTAAAACTTGATAACAAGATAACCTGATAACTTAGTAACACTATAACAGACTAAACACCAATAAAATAAAGCGAGAATTTATTTAGATTACGTAATAATTTATTAAATTTATACGTAAAACTAATGTTATGGACAAAAAACTCACCTTAAGCTTGGACAAAACAATTATCGAAAGCGCAAAAAATTATGCTAGATCGAATAATATCAGCTTGTCGAAACTAATAGAATCCTATTTAATGACCTTAACTACCCCCACAAGAAAGACAGGGGAAATAACACCTCTTGTAGAAAGTTTAAGTGGGGTAATATCTCTTGATAAAGATTTTGACATAAAAGATACCTATACCGATTATTTAATTGAAAAATACAAATGAGTAGATTACTCATTGACACCAATATTGTCATAGATCTTCTTTCTAAAAGAGAAGAATTCTATCAGGAGGCTGCCGATTTGTTTTCTCGTGCAGATAAAAAAGAAGTAGCCTTGGCTATTTCATCCTTAACATTTGCAAACACTAACTATATTCTTACAAAATTAAAATCGGCCAAAGAAGCGAAAGAAATATTAAGAAAATTTAAAGTACTTGTAGAAGTATTAAGTCTAGATGATAAAATAACGGAATTGGCCTTGAGTGACGACAATTTTCCTGACTTTGAAGATGGGCTTCAATACTACACTGCTATAGAAAACCAAATCGATATTATAATCACACGGAATAAAAAGGACTTTAAAAACTCAAAAATACCTGTTTTAACTGCGCAAGAGTATTTAGCTCGGAAATAATTCCAGTAGTTAACACACTGTCCCCCTTTACGCCTAAGACGCACAGCCCGGGGAATCCTCCTTTTTAATCTTTATAATTAATAGTGAAGGGATTCTTTTTATTAATAGCCGTTCGTATACGTAACATCATAACAAGGTAACTCCGTTACTCGTTAATTCGGGAACTTGATTACTTGATAACTCCGTAACAAGATAACTCTATAACCGTTTACTGGTTACCGATTACTGACTACTTTTTTTAGCTCCGCTTGCTTAAAAACGTGTACCCTACAGTTAAATCATGCAAATTCCCCCTTTCAAGGGGGAGTAAGGGGGATGTGGGGATTATTCAATTAGGTTATCAGTTCCTTGAAAACTATAACGCTTCTCTAAAGGATTATGATTTGGGGATTGTTAACACATAGTTCTTTTCTTCTTTTAAGGACAGTTCTTGATAGTTTAAGCTTTCTATTCATTTTTTCCATTGATGAAAAAACGAATCAAAAAAATCTAGGCTGACGAATCTTTATCTAAATTTATTGCTCAGCACCTAAATTTTAGGAACTCGCTTTAGAAATACAGTTAAAAATGAAAATACTTTTAGCTCAGACAGCCTAAAATTTTACGGTACTTTCACCGCAAATTTTACGATAAATTTTCGATAGGCCGAAAACTTTTGATTTTAACAAGTTGAGATGAACTCTGCTCAGTATTGATGCTTAAAACTTCTTTCTTGAGGTAAAGCGGTTTATTCAATAATTAATATATCCATAGATTTCAATCAAGTAATTCCCCTGACCGTGTGCGCCTTGGGCGTAAAGGGGGAGTAAGGGGGATGTTGGAATTATTCAATTAGGTTGTCGGTTCCTTGAAAACTATAGAGCTTCAATTATCTCTTTTCAAATGGATTGTTGACACATAGATCTTTTTTTCTTTTTAAGGGCGGTTCTAGATAGCCTAAGCATTCCGCTTTCTGTACTTTTTTGCATCGCCCAAAAAAGAACCCAAAAACGCTAGGCTGATTTTAATGTTCTAAAAATCTACGCACTTTACACGCCGCACCGCCCAGGCCGCTTTCACTAAGGTGAAATGCTCTTTGGACGGCTTCCATCACCCGCTGTGAAAAGCACTTGATTTTTAACGAAAATTAAAATAGGCCGGAATCTTTTGATTTTAACCATTTGAGATGAGTAGTTTCAAATATTTCACAGCTTCTCTCCTACCCACACATCCCCAGCTATCTCTTCATTTCTACCATACCCAAACACATAAATATATTTTTTAACAATACTTTTCTTTCATTTATTTATTGTATTTAATTTCAAGTAGATACAGATTTAGAACTAGGCCATTGTTTAATTCAAGAATAATTATAATAACCGCCGGGCTTTTTATTTTTTATGGAATTATGATCCTTTTTTCATTGTAAGCATCTCTTTTCATTCAAGGAGCCAATTACATCCATGGCCAACGCGCCGGCTGGCTCCTCGAGGTAAATGCAAGTCGTTGCATTTCCATCTCGGCCCTCTTGTTTCTCTTCTCTTTTCTCTTTTTCCCATTGTTAATTATAAATGACTGCCGCCATGGCCAACGCGCCACCTGGCCCCTCACGTTAAATGCAAATCATTGCATTTTTCGCTCGGTCCTCTCTTTTTTCCTTTTTTTTAATATTTTTTTACCGAAATTAGGACTGTCCAAAGTGTGTTGCATGACAACAAGGGCATTAATAACCTAGAAAACCTATAGAGTAGCCAATGCTACCACTGGCGCTTGGGGTATCTAATAGGTACTCCGTAAAAGTGGCTTAATATTACATAATGAAGAAATCCAAAATCCCTAGGTCCATCACCGATACCCGCCCCAATGCTGATTCCGATACTATTGGGCAAGAGGCCCTGGCGTCCTTGCGCACCCTGGCTGCGGGAATTTGTGATGTGCCCACGGCATGGGTATCTCTGATAAAACCTACCCCCCCTCCTAGTACGGCTGCAGATGGAGAGGCCGACAACGCATCTCCCCTCTCCCTCCTTCGCGATGCCCATTTTAGGGAGCGCCTCAAGGAGATTTTTATAATCGAGGATGCCAAAACAGATCCGAGAATAGATACCGCCACCGCCCTTGATTGCCGTTTTTATGCCGCCATACCTCTTAGCCCCCCGGAAGGGGATGCCTTGTACCTACTGTGCGTACAGGACCAAAAACCGAAGCAGTTGGATGCTCCCAAAAAAGCGGCCTTGACGGCCCTAGGGCAATTGGGGGAACGTTTGCTAGAACAGCAACGCATAGAAAAACAGGCCGAAAAACAAAAGCAGACCCTTGCCTATGAGTTGGATAGGCTGGACAGTTTTATCGATGCTACCCATATTGGCACCTGGGAGCTGAATATACAGACCAAAGACATATTTTTTAATGAACGCTGGGCAGCCATGTTGGGATATACCCATGAGGAGCTGTTCCCTATAAACCTTGAGCAATGGGATTCCCTGATTCACCCCGATGACAAGGCCTTAGCCGATAGCAAGCTGCAGCTCTGCTTGGAGAAAAAAGCCGATTATTTGGAGCACGAATGTCGCCTGCGGCACAAAGACGGCCACTGGGTGTGGATTAATAATAGAGGCCGGGTGATACAATGGAGCGCGGACGGGAAGCCCTTGATTGTCGCCGGGGCCCATTGGGATATTACGGAACGCAAACTGGCAGAAGAAAAATTGCGGCTGAAAGACCAGTGGTTTAAATCCCTGGTCCTTGGCGGTGCCGATATGATTACCGTCATGGATGACAAAGGCACCTATAAATATGTGAGTCCGACCGCCATGGATATCCTTGGCTACGACCCCCAGGAGGTGATCGGAAAAAACACCTTCGATTTTATGCACCCCGACGATATTGCCCAGGTGCATGACCATTTTAGCAAATTGCTGGCCGGAGAAGCGTATACCCCAAAACCGTTTCGGTACAAACACCAAAACGGCCAATGGCGATGGGTAGAAAACGTAGTGACCGACCTGCGGCACGACCCCGCCGTACAGGGGATTGTAACCAATTCCAGGGATATTACCGACAGAATACAGGCCGAGCAGCAAATAAAGGCTTCCGAAGAAAAATACCGCCTCTTGTTTAACTCGAGTCCACTGCCAGCTTTGATCTACGATTTTGATACCCTAAAAATATTGGACATCAATGCTATGGCCGTTGAAAAATACGGCTATCCCAGGGCGGAATTTATAGGGATGGATATCCGGGAGATACGGCCACCGGACGAGATTCCACACTTACTAAAAACCCTAAAAGCCATTCCCATTAACAGGGAGGCTAGCATAAATTTTGGGGTCTTTACCCATATAAAGAAAAATAGGGAGCTCCTAAAAATGGAGATCGTTGGCCATGCCATCCAGTTTCAGAGAAAAGACTGCCTTTTGGTGGTCTGTAACGATGTGACCGAAAAAGAGCAGTTCCTGGAGGAGCTACAGCAGTCCGAATACAAACTGAAAATGGCCACGGACATTGCCAAACTAGGGTATTGGACGGTAGACCTGCAAGGGGGTGCTATTACCCTTTCCGATGAAGTATATAAGCTGTGGAGCTTGGAGAAAGGCAGCTTTGAGGTGTCTTTTGATAGTTTTTTGGCCACCATACACCCAGAGGATAAGGAGAAATTTAAACAAAAAGTAGCGGCGGCAGTAAAGGGTGGCAAAAACTACGATTTTATCTATAGGATACGACGCCCCTCGGGAGAACAAAAATGGGTACATAGCCTTGGGCGCTTGGTGTATGACAAGGAAGGCAACCCCAAGCTGTTTGAGGGTACCGTACAGGACATTACCCAGCAAAAATATGAGGAACAACGCTTGAAGCTGATGGAATCTGTGGTGACCAATACCTCTGATGCCGTCAGTATCATTAATATAGATCCCTTTAATGAGGCCGGACCCCGCATTCGCTATGTAAACGATGCCTTTAGCAGCCTCACCGGCTATGAGCCCGAAGAGGTGCTAGGGCAAAATCCGCGTATGCTCCTTGGCTACCAGCCCAATGCCGACGCCCTAACAGCACTGCAGCAGTGTATAGCAGAATCCAAGGCCGGGGAAATTACCACCAACAGCCATAAAAAAAACGGGGAAGCACTATGGGTACACCTATCCTTTACACCGGTAGCGGACGAAAAAGGGGAGTTTACCCACTATATTGCCATCCAGCGCGATATTACCGCCCAAAAAAACCGGGAACTCGAAAAAAAATTGCTGGCCGATATCAGTATGTTATTCCACCGACAGGAAAAACTAAAGCCCTGCCTAGAAGACGTTTTACAGCATTTGGCCGACTATGGCGATTTTCAGATGGCCGAATTATGGTTGCCAAATCTGGAAAAAACACAGCTGCACTGTATGGCCCAATACAGTAAAAAAACGGTTGCCGATGCTACTGCCATGCCCGTTTTTACGATCGAAGAGGGATTCCCAGGGGAGGTTTGGAAAAATCAAGAACGGACCTATTGGGACAATGGAAATAATGCACTGGCCTGTATCCCTAGAGAATACGCCGCAGCCAACAAGATACAAACGGTAGTCGGCATTCCCCTGACCCATAACAAAGTACCTATTGGCGTCTTGGTATTGGGGATGGAAAATACCAAAAACAACATTCGGTTCTCCGAGGCCCTTTTTCAGCAGTTGGAAACTTTTATAGGGGCCGAAGTGGAACGAAAACGCCTAGAAAACGACCTCAACCAAATCTTTACCTTTTCGCCCGACCTTATTTGTATTGCCGGAAATGACGGCTATTTTAAAAAAATAAATCCCGCTGGTATTGCCTTACTCGAGTACAGCGAAGAAGAGCTCCTCTCCAAAAGAATAGTGAGTTTTGTGCATCCCGATGACCAGGAGCGTACCAAGAACCAGCAAAAAAAGATCTACCAGGGCCAACAGGGCGATAATTTTCAAAACCGCTATATCACCAAAAGCGGAAAGACCAAATGGATTAGCTGGTCTGCTACCCCCAACGATGAACAGGGACTGGTTTTTGCCGTCGCCAAAGATGTTACCCAAAACAAAGAGCTACAAGGGCTATTGGACAGGGCCAATAATTTGGCGCGCATAGGGAACTGGGAGGTCGATTTTCTCCAGGAGAAAGTCCATTGGTCCAATATCATCAAGGAGATTCATGAAGTCCCACTAAGCTATACCCCTACCCTAGAAAGCAGTGTTTCTTTTTGTAAGGATGCCACCCAGAAAGAACGGCTTCTAGAGATGATACAATCCGCCAACGTAAAGGGCGAAGCCTGGGAAATGGAACTACTGATTACCACCGCCAAGGGCAATGACCGCTGGATACGGATCATAGGAGAACCCGAATTTCTAAAAGGGGAATGCGTAGGCTATTACGGCTGTGTACAGGATATTCACAAGCTAAAAATAGCACAGCTATCCCTAAAAAAGGCCTTTATAGAAAAAACGCAGATTCTAGAGAGTATTGGCGATGCCTTTGTGGCCGTAGACAAGCAGTGGACAGTTACCTATTGGAACAAGGAGGCCGAGCTACTGATGGAAATACCACGGGAAACCACCTTGGGAAAAAATCTATGGAGCTTATACGATAACGTAGCCCAGTACGATTTTTACCACCAGTATAAAAAAGCGATGGATACAGGGCAAACCATTAGTTTTCAGGAACACTACCCCGAACTAAAAAAGTGGTTCGATGTCATTGCCTACCCTTCTGTCAACGGACTCTCTATTTATATCAAGGACGTTACCGACCGTATGGAAGCTGCAGAGGCCATTCGCCAAACCAACGAGCGTTTTAAAAAGGTGACTCAGGCTACCAACGATGCCATTTGGGATTGGGATCTTATCAATGGCAGTGTGTATTGGGGGAAGGGGTACCAATATCAGTTTGGCATTCCCCTGGCGACCATTACCCCTACCCTTGAGGAATGGAAAAATCGGATCCACCCCGATGATTACGAGTATGCCCATGGCAGTTTGCAAGCTAAACTATTGGACCCGATGGCTACCAAATGGGAGGCCGAATACCGCTTTTTAAAAGCCGACAATACCTATGCCAATGTGATGGATAAAGGGCTTATTATTAGAGATAATAAAGGTATTCCCATACGGATCGTAGGGGCTATGTCCGATATTACCTATAGAAAAACCTATGAGAAATCCTTGCAAAAACTAAATATCCAATTGGAAAAACACGCCAAGGAACTGGAAATCTCCAATGCCGAGCTGAAACAATTTGCCTACATTGCCTCTCACGACCTGCAAGAACCGCTGCGGATGGTGACCAGTTTTCTGTCGCTACTAGAAAAAAAATATGGAGAGCAGCTCGATGAGCGTGCCCGAGAATATATCTATTTTGCTGTGGATGGCGCCCAACGGATGCGACAGATAATTTTGGATCTATTAGAATTCTCCAGGGTAGGCCGACTCGAGGACGAGAAGGAAACGATAGCCCTACAAACGGTTCTGGACGATTACTGCATTTTACGGAAACAATTGATAACCGAAAAAGAAGCCCAAATTATCAATACTCCCCTGCCCACCATCAGCAGTTATAACGCGCCGGTGACCCAAATACTGCACAACCTGCTAGACAATGCCCTAAAATACAGCGCCCCACACAGGCCGCCGGTGATTAAGATAGGGGCTTTGGATAAGGGCGACCATTGGGAATTTTCCGTGGCCGACAACGGTATTGGGATTGAGGAGGCGTATTTTGACAAAATTTTTGTAATTTTTCAACGTTTACATGGTAAAGACGAATATAGCGGTACAGGAATGGGGCTTGCCATTGTAAAGAAAATTATTGAAAACTTAGGAGGTCGCATTTGGCTGGAGTCCACCCCGAACAAAGGCACTACCTTCTATTTTACCCTAAAAAAATAAGCGTTACCCAAAATTAAATTTCAAGACCAAGCCAATACAACGACCAACGCAACAGTATTTATGAAAATTGACAAGCATCCATACAATATCCTTATCATAGAAGACAATCTGGGCGATTATGTGCTGATAGAAGATTACCTCCTAGAGCATATCCATGCCCCGAACCTTGTCCATGCCAAAAAATTTCAGGAGGCCCAAAACCTATTGCTTGCGGAAGGAAGGAAGTTTGATGTTATTTTAATGGACCTTTCCCTTCCCGATATAAATAAGGACACTTTATTGGAAGAGATAAAAATTTTTAGCTACAATACCCCCATTATCATCTTAACGGGAAATTCAGATTTGGATTTCGCCATTAAATCCCTTTCCAAAGGGGTGTCCGATTACCTGGTAAAAGACACTATTAACCCTTTGGTACTTTATAAAAGTATTGTTTACACCCTAGAGCGATTCCGTTTTTACACCTCTCTAAAAGCGTCCCAGCAACGCTATATGGACATTTTTCATTTGAGTCCGGCTCCCATGTGGGTCTACGATGTAAACAGCCTTGCCTTTTTAGATGTCAATGCTGCCGCCGTGCGCCATTACGGCTATAGCGAGGCGGAGTTTTTGTCGATGACCATCAAGGAAATCCGTCCCCCCGAGGATATTCCCATCCTAATGGAATCTATAAACCACGAAAAGCATAAAGCCCGTTATTTTCAACAAGGGTCGTACAGGCATCAGAAAAAAAACGGCGACATAATCGATGTAGAAATCACCAGCAATGCCATACAGTTCAATGGCATTCCGGCCGAAATTATTCTGTCTACCGATATCACCGAAAAACTAATGCATATAAAAGCGATCGAAAAACAGAACCAAAACCTCAAAGATATTGCCTGGACCCAGTCGCATGTGGTCAGGGCCCCGGTATCGCGGTTATTGGGGATGATAGATTTGATCAAAGAAGATTTGCCCTCTGAGGAAGAAAAGGAGATTTTATTAGAACATATTTACAGTTCTGCCCTGGAGATCGATGAGATTATAAAGGAGATTGTCAGCAAGTCGCAGTCGGTGTTTAATGTGGAAAAGGGTTAATGTAGCAATGAAACAATTGGGATTGTGGTAATTGAGGGGCTCTTAGTCATTTAATGTAACAAATGGGGTTGGAGGAATTTGAAAATTAGGGAATTTGAAAATTTGAAAATTGGGATGG
>NZ_JAAXCQ010000020.1 GCF_012272855.1 Arenibacter sp. 6A1
CAGTTCTTTAATTTTAGAGATTATTCACAGGTGGTTTGTCTGCCAATTTTAATGCTATCGGGTTGTGAATTGCTTTCAGTTCTTTAATTTTAGAGATTATTCACAGGTCGTTTTCTTACCAATATAGCAATGGGAGGGTTGTGAATTGCTTTCAGTTCTTTAATTTTAGAGATTATTCACAGGCCATCCCTTATACAAATCCAATCATCCTCGTTGTGAATTGCTTTCAGTTCTTTAATTTTAGAGATTATTCACAGGTTTTGCGTCAATTTTGTAAATCATTTCCGCGTTGTGAATTGCTTTCAGTTCTTTAATTTTAGAGATTATTCACAGGTAAGCAACCCCCAGAACATACCCCAAGAGGTTGTGAATTGCTTTCAGTTCTTTAATTTTAGAGATTATTCACAGGAAGTGGCGGTACAATTTACCGAGGGAAACTGTTGTGAATTGCTTTCAGTTCTTTAATTTTAGAGATTATTCACAGGATACCCGCTATAACTAGCTGGTATCCTGTTTATTACATCATTTATTAGGATTTAAAAACAAGGATCCAATGCAACCCCTTAACTACCAGCTACCTATGGTTTTTATTTCAGAACAATTCTAATTGCTGTCCTGGAGTATCGGGTTCCACTTCCGTATGACCATGAAAGAGCTCAATCATCCCAAACTGTTTGTCAGTGATTTGCATAATACAGACTTTTCCCTGTTTAGGAAGGTTGCTTTTGGTTCGCTTAATATGTACGGCTGCATTTTCCCTACTGGCACAAAAGCGTAAGTAAATACTAAACTGAAACATATTAAAGCCATCGTCCAACAGGATTTTCCGGAACCTAGTCGCTGCCTTGCGGTCCTTTCTGGTTTCTGTCGGGAGATCAAAAAATACAAGTACCCACATGCTTCTATATTGGTTTAAACGCGAAAAATGGTTCTGGTTTATCATTTAGTACTACTAATGCACATTCCTTTAAACGCCCTTAAATATTATCTTCTTTATATATGATGCAATCATGGTTAACTCCCATTATACCATCTAACAACCTATACTTCTTGTGTCTCTATATGGGAGACCATTGCTTTTGAAACTCTGGGTAAAGAATCTTTCGACTCGATCCCAAAAAACAATCATACAAACTATTGGTGGTGCGGCTCATGGCCACCATCAGCGGACTCCATTTCCCGTCAAGAAAAACATCTAAGGCAGGAATAGTCAGTAATTGTGATTTCAAATTAGTACTGAGTTCACTAATATTGCCGCCCGTTTCTACCATTTCATACACTACGGCATCCACATAAGGCCTATATGGCTCCATAATATCATCGGCCAAGCAAAAAGCATTGTACTTATTACGATGGTAAATCCCAACCGAGGGCAGCATCCCACTACTAACCAATGCTCTTGCCGTAACCGCTCTTAGAATAGCATAACCATAATTGAGTAAATTATTAGGAGGTACTCCCTTTTGGTTGCGACTAAATCCTTCGACCTCTGAAAATAGGGATTGAAAATAGTAGGCCGCGGCAATAGCTTCACGATTTCCGCTATCCCCGCTTCTTACTTCATTGGCCCATCGTTTTAATTTTAAGGCATTCTTTTCGCGCCGTAACAAATGGTTGGCCTGATTTTCAACTTTTATTTGTACCGTCTGTTGCCATAGGTTCTTTTTTAAAGGCAAGCTAGCATTCAATTGATGCCGCATCCGCTCGGTCTGCTCGGTATGCCCCACCAAAGGCTGTAATATGGAACAGGGCATATGCTGTTGATCACAAGTAATAATCGCCGTTTTATTCTCCACCAATTTTCGTATAAGTCCATTAGTAATGGTTATCTGTGGATCTTCCAATACCACATACCCCAAATCCTCTATAGGTATAGATGCTTCCTTCTTACCTTCCTCAGGAAAACTCACTACCAACTGTTCATTTTTAGTACTGAGATAGGCCGGGTTCCCAAAAAACAAGGTGCGTTTGATCATTTCTATAGTTTTTAATACTCCCCAACATGTACAATATTTCCTAAATGGTTTATTCTAACCTTAACCGCGCCTTCAAGGTGTTTTTCACTTCGACAAGAGCGGTAGGCCACATCCGCTAGCATCTTTTTAGTTTTAAATGTTTCAGCCCCTACTGCCTCTGTTTCCAAATGATGGTTGAATACATAGTTTTTTGTTGAAATTTTCTGTACCCGAAACATGTTTTCGCTAATTTCAGACTTGTTCTTTAAATCCATTAAATCGAGTTCATCTGGATTAAAACCATTTTTAGGAAAAACAAACATTTCATTTTGTTTCATCGTGAACATAAACTCCCATCCTTTTTCGTGATTCTTTTTAACAATAGGATGCCTCATACTTTTTCGGGTCACAGCCTCGTAAAAAGAAACCACTTCTTCTATTAAATTTCCTCTATCATCTCTATAAATGGCCACATGATGATTATTCCCGGTACTCACATAATCTACTGGGATCTCTTTTCCTTCACCATCAAAAATTTCCTTCCCGTTTAAATCTTTGGCTATATGTAAGGGCTCAGCATTACTTACGCCCGTAATTGTAACTCGTTTTATCTGAATACCTTTTTCTTTATTAAGCCAAATCGGATTTTCATCAAGATTGGCGAATGCTTCTTTAGGTTTACCGTTAAACAGTTTTAGTCTATCTTGAAGTATCCTTTTTACGCCTTCATCTACCACTTTATCAATTTTTAAATCAGGAGTAATTTCTTTTCTGATTGTAAATTGAGATTGTACCGTTTGCGTTTTCACCTTATCAGGGACGTTTGTTTCTGAACCATTGATAAAAATTGGATTCTTCGTTAAGGCATTTTTACCCGCAAAAGCTTTTTTAGGATCATTGTCAAACAATTCAAGCCTTTTCAGCAATGCTTCTCGATAAATCGGTTTGGTTACCGTTCCAATTTTTTCCTTGTCAAAAGAAGCATTTATCTTTTCTTCCTTGACGTCGTAAATATGGTTTTTCCCATAAATAGTTTCTTTGTGTAACTGCCCTCGTGGCGTTAGCTCAATCTTTGTTTTGTATTTTTCTTTCCCCTTAATTTTTGTTTTATTCTTGTTAAGGGTAACCACCTTGTTTTTAGTCTTGTGTGAAACCAGGATAGAAGCCAAATGTTTTTTAGCTTCCTCACGTATACTATCAAATGGTTTTTTAAACTTTCTTCCTCCTTCGTTATCCCGGTAGGTGTATTTTTCTTTTATGGCATAAATAATAGGGTCCTTATTACTATCTGCATTCATATTGTTTAGATACTGTACAAAAGCTGGTTTGGTAAAAGCTACCGTTATCGCATCCATTGCATGATGGCGATGATCGTTTCGCTTAGTCCAATCTATTATACGTGGTAGTGCCTTCCCCTCTTTATTGTACTCATAAAAAGTAAGGTCTAATTTTTCATATTTATCCCAAGTAAGTTCCTGCAATACATTTATCAATTCCCAATCGGAACGAAGTTTATCAGTAATGGTTCCCGAGGTTGCCGATACTGTTCGAGTTATACCTTTTAATAATTCAGAAGCTTTCCTTGCGATATAGGCTGAATTCCCCAAATCCCTATTTAAAAACCCTTCTGGGATATCCGCTTTGGACATCAATAATTTTTTTAATTTCCCATAAAAGATTCCTTTTTGTGCAAACACCTCTTGTACCCGTGAATCAAATTGTTTTGCCCAACCTTTGCGTTCACAATAGTCAAACGCTGTTTCATTTCCTTTTTCCAGATTGACATCCCTTAATTCAATTGTTTTGTTCGAAAATGAGTCATCAAAAAGTACAGATTGCGGAATAATATGTTCTACATCAAATTTATTGGTAAACAATTCTTCCGGTTTTATATAAGTTCCAGAATACAGCGTTTTAAACCCAATAGATTTGAGCTCTAGGTACAATTTATATTTTATCAGGTCTTTTCTACTTACATAAGAAAGACCAAATTCCTTTTTAATCTTTTCCCGGTATTCTATGTGTTCCTTTGTAGCCTTACCGATTGCCTGCGTCATTTCCTTCCGCTGCTTAGCTGTCTTTTTCAATTCCCTTGCCAACTCTACGCGTATTTCATCAGGTCTTCCCATATCTGGGTCATCCATGATAGCATTTACTACATTGATCATTTGGTTGAGAATTTTTTCCACAACAGGATTTCTCAAAGAATTTTTCTTTAAGATTTCTAAGCGGTCTTGTAGTAACCTTTCTTTGTTTTCCTCAGCGGTAATAGAATTGGAATGGTTATAACCAGCTAGCTTACAAGCTTCATCATACATTTTCCCCTCCTCTAAAAATGGATAAATCTTTCTTAAAGCCCGTACACTTAGACCCCCATAATCTTCTTGAAAAGTAACTGCTGCCAATAATTGGGCATGTTCCCTATTAAAACCAAAATTTGACTGGAGTTTATTGAGTAAACTTTCGGTGCCGGTAGTAGAATCATCATCTTCATAAGAATATAATAAATGCCAAAGTTGATAGCCTGGTTGTTTGCTAAAGTTATTCCCTACAATACCCATATCAAGATTAAATATTTTGGGATCGATTCCAATCTCCTCAAAACAAGTCCGTAGTATTTCTATTATTTCTTTGGTTGGTTTACCGTAGTCTATTTTATCATACCCCTCCAATTCCACAATCTTTTTATACACTGAAAATAAAGCTGATTGTGTTCGATTTCCCTCTATACTTTCAAAATTAATTTTCCAATCCTTGGCATTGTTTTTCGAATCTTTAAATAGCCATTTCAAAAAATCACGGTCTTTCATAGACTCCACCAGATTCAACTCATTAAAAAGCAACTGTTTTGTTTCATCTTCAATGCTAAAAAACTCATTTTCATTAGATTTTAGACTTACTCTAATCGCATTAATATTTTGCCAAACCTTGGCTTGTTGAAATACGGGAGAAGATTTAGGAGCAACTCTTGGGCCTACTAACTTCTTTTTAGTTGTATTTCCTACGGTGACATCTCGTTCAACAGATTCAAATTCACATATATTGATAAGGCCTTTTTGAGATTTTAACCTTCTTTGGTAAAAAATAGTAATATCTCGTAATTCCTTTCGAATCTCCTCAGTTAATTCAGGATAGTATTTAGATTGCTCCTTCCAGATGGCGTCAAATTCATCCATATAATCCTGACGGTAAAACACTTGATTTTTAAGTGATGTATGAGGCTTTGTTTTGATCAGATTATATTGAAATTGTCCAACTGTGAGGTTATTAAAATAAAGCTCCTTACTCCTATCACTTATCGCCCCCAAATAACCACTAGATTGATTGATTTGATTATTTATTTCCGTAAGTATATAAGCAATCTGTGGTAACGACAATTTTCCAGAGATAGCATTGGTTCGCCATTCGTATTCTTGAAGCTTCTTAGTTGCCCCTTTATTTTCAGCTCTTTCCGTACCTATTTTCTTTTCAAAATATTGTCCTGTAGTTGTTTTGTTCAACCCTTGAAGAGCTTCCTTATGAAAGTCCGTTAAATAATTAGGATAAAATTGCTTTTGGAAATTCCAGATAGCATCAAATTCTCCTTGTAAATCGGAACGATAGTAGTCTGGCAATAACTTTTTACCTTCCTTAATTAAACAATATGAAAGTTGCCCAGGAGTAAGTTTTTCATTATTAAGCCTTTTCGCTACAGCCATACCATCTATAAGCTGTCCTTCTTCCTGATTATTGGCCTTTCTACTACTTTTGTACCCACGCTTCTTATTTATCATCAAAAGAACCCTTGCAAAATCTTCTTTTGAAATCTTTTCGGATGGAGCCTTAGCCCTTAATTCATAAGTACTATGAGTTGTTTTGTTTTGTTCTGAAAGAGCCGTTTCCTTAGTAATAAAACCAATTTTGGTCAGGATTTCTATTACAGCCTCACGTCTTTGTTTGTAACGCTGTAGATTTCGACGCATTCCACGTTTTAGGGTACGGTCAGCATTAATCGTAATTGTATTCCCTTTTGTAAAATCTTGTTGCTCGTCCGTAGATAAAGGAATAACACGTACTCCAGTTCTAACTATAGCGGATACTTCATTTTCACTATCTGCTTCGTTTACAAATGCCCAACCTATGGATGTCGTTCCCAAATCCAATCCTAAAATTCGTTTCATATTTGGTTTTTAATTTTATTAGTTTATATTTACAGAACTGAAAGCAATTCACAATAAGGATTATTCCGTTGTGAGAACATTCAAGGACGCCCTCGCCTTTCTACGGGGGCTTTTTTATATCATCAATTTAACAAAGTGCATGTAAGATAATTCCGAATATAAGAAGAATTTTCTTTAAGTTAACACTTTTCTGTTTTTAGAATCAGCTTTTTTTTATAATAAAGTCTTGCAGAACAATATTAACGGCAGTCGCCGCTAATAGTATTTAATTAAAATTCTATAAATAACTGTTGTAAAGCACCTATCTTCTTACCATTTACCATTAAAAAGTGCTTTTAAAAGAACAATTCACTTTTAACGCACTAATCTCCAATTCTTCTCGCCATAGACACCTTAGCAATAATAGAATAACACAAGCTTTAGGCTTTGAAGTCCGGTTTGTGTCAATTTTTTTCAATATTTACTAGGGTTACGGAGCTATTTGACACAAAAAAGGGAAGTTTTCTAAATCTCAAGTTTTATTTACATCCTAAAAACCTGATAAATTGTACACCCAGATAAACGAGTATGTTTATTGCTACTGAAAAAACATCAATAAACACAGGCGTTCCGAAGGTTTTCTCTATTCAATTCATATAATTCCTGAAAACCCTCCTCACTCTAAACAACTACTTTTTAGTGTTTTATAATATGTAACATCGCTTTAGCGTGTTACCCTCTTGCTATTCCACCTCTTTTGGTTCCCAAAAGAATATTAGAAAACACAAACCCTTAGAATTATGGTTGTCCCTCACAAATAGTTCTAAACAGAGCCGTACATCTTATATAAGGAAACAACATTTTTTTTATCCCCTTCTCCCCTACTCCAATTCTTTTTTTATATCCTTTTTTATCATCCATATCCGACAACGATTTTGGCTTATTTAGGATTTATAAAAAGAGCGCTAAAAGTGGTCGAAAAAAGCAGAAAAAAAGCGCCTGATTATGCAATCCGATTAAGGCGAAATCGGTTCATTTTTGTGATGAAAAAGGAGCTATAAAACAATGCCATATACCCATAAAGGATACCGTTTTAATTCTCAAAAAAACACTTTAGTTATATGCTAATTTAACACTACCAAATTTGGGCATAGAAGTAAACTAGTAATGGACTAGCAGTGGACAAGGAGTGGACTAGCGGTGGTATCATATACAAACATTAATAAACATAAAACAAACATATTTAAACTCTCTAGAGAAAAATAAAAAAGACTTGACCATTTTTTAATCACTTAACAAAACCAGCAAGAAAAATCAATTTAAAACCAGCTTAAACATGCCTTGTTTCTTATTTTAAATATGTTTTCAGACACTCAAACCTACTTTGAATGGTAAGTATTGTCGGCCTGTTAATTAACACATTAGATGTCTTTAAAATACTTTTTATACTGTAAATTAAACGATTACTGCAATTTACCACCAAATAGTATCATTTAACATTGCTTTCAAAAATAAAATATTTTATAAAAAATATAGGTCCAAAATCCTTGAAAAATCACGGCGGAATTAAGCCGATTTTCTCTTTAGAAAATGGCTTGTTTCCAAGACCGTTTTTACGATGCTTTTTTGCCGAAATTTTATGGAGGAAAAAAGGCGGAGTTTGCTATCGAGGTAAAACCATTAAAAATGTATCGTTGACCGAGCTAAAGCATTTCAAACTAGAAAGTACAGAATTTCCTAAATTTGAATTCACTGCCCTAAATGATGACCATTATACAAATGAAAACACAAAGAGAAAAGTTATGGTGTTTAAAACTTAGTTCATTCACTGTATACCTTGTGTTACGGAATTCCCTTAATTAAACAAATAGGTTGATAAACATTAAAAAAGCCAGCGGATAAAATCAAGTATCTCAAATATCTTTGAGTTGCATGTCAAATCTTTTTGTCAAGGTAGAACTGCACCGTTGGCTCGATTTACTTCTTTTAAAAACCTACAATTCAAATTCAGCTAAAACTGGATAATGGTCTGATAAATAATAGGTGTCATTTTTGTTTAACACAGTTGCCTTTACGCATTTTGCGGCTAAAAAAGGGGAACTCAAAATATAATCTATTCGTGTGGAGCTAATAGGTCGTCCCTCCCCTTTTTCAGATTCAAAAACTTGGGTGGGACAGCTTACCCTATCATCCCATGAAGACGTAAACCTTTGAACAACATCAATTAGTGGATAACCCAGAAAAGATCCAAGTACACCATAGTCCAATTCACCGTCCAATAAGTTCCTAACATGCTCGTGTTCAATTTCCGAAGCTCTTTTATTATCCAAGAGCGTAGGGTTGTTTTTATACAAGTGGGCATCAAACGGGGATAGGGCGTTAAAATCCCCTAACACCAAATATTTGTTTTGCCCAGTGGAAAGCTCTGATAGTTTGCTTTGAATAATCTTTGCCTCCTCCCTTCTTTTTTGATGGCTAAATGGTGAAAAATGAACTATAAAAATATCTATGTCGTAAACCTTGCAATGCAAGGCCCCGTGGTGCATGTCGTCCAGGATCTTTTCTTTGACCACTATGGGTTCCTTGGAAGTGATCCCTACGGAATAGCCGGACGTTTTTAAAATTTCGGCGTAATTATGCCCCCATTTCTTAGCATCCGCCAACAGTGTTTTTTGTGTATAGCCACACAATTCCTGCAACGCAAATACATCCGGATTTTGAGTATTTATCCAATCTATAAATTTACTTTTCCGGTCGATATCCTTGCCCCAATCAAAACCATTCCAAATATTATAGGTCATCACTTTTAGTTTCTCTTGAGATTGCAGCTCGTAGGTAGTTGAATAAAATGCTAGGATTAGAAAAACCCTGAGATTTATCTTAATCATCATTCGCTATAGGATTAAGGGTTAATGGCTTGTAGCTATGTTTCAATTCTTATTTTTTTAGTTCTTTTAAAAGTCTTTCCAAACTCTGGTCTACTAACACCAACCGTGAATCTAGAAACTATTACTTATTATTTTTTTCCTTAGAAGATGAATTTCCTCTAGCGGGAAGTTTAAACTACTCAACGACAATCTCATCTACTTTTATAGTTGCATTGGCTCCGGACATATGATGTTCTTGCGGAATAGGATTTATGTGTTTTCCAATAATTTTAAGACTCTTTACCTTAACTGGATTAAACCCAATCTGAAAAGGTATTTTGTTTCTTCCTTGAACATGGCTAATGTCTATTTTATCAGTTTCACCTAATTTATAATAATCCTTTCCGTTCTCGGACCCATGGACTTCCACATTTTTTGGCGGATAAATACCAGCAATCGTAAAGCGTAGCGCATCAAATTTAACCTCCTTTACAGCGGTCAAGGAATCAAATTCTATTGTTACTTCCATACCATTTTTGAAGGATACCCAGTTAGGATCACTTTTATTCAATTTACCATAGTTGAGATCCGTTAGCTTTTTCAAATCAGGGGATTCATCCAATTTTCCGGCTGCCTTATGAACATAAAAATCCATGGATGACGTATAGCCTACAGCTTCGCCATCCTTAAAAGCCCTTGCTTTAATGGAGGTAGAATGGTTTATTTTAAAGGACCCATTATATGACTTCGATTCCATGGTTGGTTCCGAGCCGTCAAGTGTATAGAAAATTTCCAAATCATTCACTTCAGTTTTTAAAGCTATTTCGATATGATCTCCCTGACCTGTATGGTCTATCCAAGGGCTAAATGCACTTACGGCGTACCGAACACCTTGATTATCCAATCGTAAAAATTGGGTTTGAAGGCGATTTGTAAAGTTGTCCCAGTCTTTGATCTCCGGAGAGGTCCAGCCACTCTCTGCTATGGCATACAATCTTGGAAAAGTCATATAGGTAAGCTTGCCCCAGTCGCTTATAGACTCTGTCCACATATTGGCCTGAATCCCTTTTATTAGGCCAGCTTCCTCTTCTGAAATATCTTTGGGAATAACATCATAGCTATAGGCAGTGGATAATAATAATTGGGAATAGCCTAAATTTGGCTCTAAGTCGTCGTGTCCCTGCTTTAGATCTATATAACAATAGTTGCTGGGGGTCATGATTACTTCATGTCCCATCTTGGCGGCTTCTATACCGCCTTCCTCGCCTCGCCAACTCATGACCGTGGCATTGGGAGCCAGGCCACCTTCCAATATTTCATCCCAACCAATCATGATTTTGCCACGGGCGTTGATGATTTTTTCAATTCGCTTTATAAAATAGCTTTGTAGTTCGTAAACATCCTTTAACCCCTCTTCCTTTATTTTACGTTGAGCATCGGGATCTTTTAACCATTGGCTTTTGTTGCATTCGTCCCCTCCAATATGCATATAATTAAAAGGAAATAGGTCCATCACCTCATTCAACATTTTTTCGGCAAATACAAAAGTCTCCTCTTTTCCTGGGTTCAAAGTATTATTTTTCACCACACCCCCAGTAGCCACATATTTTTCGGAATTGACGCAGCCAATTTCTGGGTAGGAAGCTACCATGGCCTGGGCATGCCCTGGCATATCAATTTCGGGAACCACCTCTATAAAACGTTCTTTGGCATATGCTACAATCTCTTTGATATCCTCTTGGGTATAATAGCCCCCGTAGGAAGGCTTTTCCCCTGGTTTTTGAATAGGCCTTCCAAACCAATTGGAAACATTCTCGTCAGTGATATTGTAATCCATACGCCATGCCCCAACCTCCGTAAGCTTGGGATAGCTCTTAATTTCTACCCGCCAACCTTGATCATCGGTCAGATGCCAATGAAACCGGTTCAGTTTGGATTCTGCCATAAAATCCAGCACTTCCATCACTTGCTCCTTATCAAAAAAATGACGGGATACATCTAACATATAACCCCTCCATTCAAAAGCGGGCTTGTCCTGAATACGCACCGAAGGGACTCCCCAGACTATGTTGGGTTGCAACTTTCCACTGTAAAAGGACACCGGCAATAATTGCTTTAGAGACTGTAGCGCATAAAAGAATCCGGCTTCCGAACCAGCCATTATACTGATTTTTTTAGGGTTTACTTCCAAGTTATAAGCCTCTTCTACAATAGTTGCGTCCGTTGAAAAAACTATGTCCCCCTTGTCACCAATATCCACTTTTGGTTTCCATCCTGACACAACTGTAAATTGATCAAAAAACAAATTGGCAAGAGCCAATTGGGCTCTGGATTCTACCGAAACGGTCGTATTTTCATTTATTTCAAAATACCCTATTTCTACCATCAATTGTTCGGGTTGTGGAATAATGGCAACCTCACCTATTTCTATGTTTTTTTGCACACAAGACATATTGGCCAAGGCTGCCAAAAGAAGTATAATGCTATATTTATTTATCATTTCATAATTTGTTTATTATTCATTGTATACTGATCCCTGCCAAACAAAACTGAGCCGTTTATTATATATCCTAGCACTATAAAATTAATTGTAAAAGCCTTTCTTCACAGTAACAAAAAAGCTCTTTATAGCCTAGCATACTAGTATTTTTGAATTACTTTTAAACTATTGTTCCTGCTTAGCAATTACTGTTATTACCCTTTTAAATACATTCCAAACATTATAGACATCATTTTAATCTCCCCTAGGCTCTTACCCCTTAAAAAGAGGTATTGAAGACTAGGATTGGAAAAGCATAGAGTGATAAAATTTAATCATTCACTTTAGGTTAAGAACAAGTTATTTTTATTGAAAGGTCATTTATTTAGTAAACACCCCTATTTCACCAACAGATAATCTTTTATCATCATCAATTATTTTAACACCTTTCAATTTAATGTATCTTGCTTCAGATGTTTTAAATTTTACCGTTTGTTCTATAGGATTATTTTTAATATTCGAAAACTCCCCTGTAGAGGCTATTGTCCATGTTTTATTATCTGTACTTGTTGAAAATTCATATTGCGAAATAATGCCAAATGGCCATCTGCCCTGAATTGGCATATAGGTAAAACCTTGCAACAAATACGTCTTTCCTAAATCAATAATAACTTCGTTGGGACTATCTTTTGCTCCGCTAGTCCAAGAACTTGTAAGATTATCGTCAATAATCCTATAAGCATCTTTAAGATTTCCTGAACTTACTTTAAGCACCTCCCAATCTTTCTTACTGATATCAAAATAAACTTCTCTAATCCCTGTTTTTTCCGCGTTTTCGGGATTATACGAAATTGCTTTTATCGTTGTAGGCTTATTTAATTTAAAAGCTGTATCGTATTTCCGGGAGTTTTCTGATGGTTCCGAACCATCTAAGGTGTAATAGATAATTATATTTTTATCGGCAACCTCCATGGTTACTATAGCCTTTTTATCCCTAGTGATAATAGGCTGTGTAAGTAAATTTGGAGCACGGTATAATTCTATGTTTGAAATAATCGGTTCTGCTTTTGATCCGGTAATATTTACTCTAATTTCTGAAGCTTCGATCGAATCAAATCTTAATATTCTTTTTACACCAATAGTCGTTTGCTTGTCTATAAGTTTCCAATTTCCATCTACTTTAGCCTCTACGGTAAATCCATATACCCGTTGACCTAGCGCAATATATTCTTGAAGTAAAATCCTATTTACTTCGGTTGGTTTATCAAATGACATGCTAATGGATGCTGTGGTAACCCCATCATCTGTTGTCCAATATGTTTTCTCATCCCCATCATTTACATTGTTAGCTACAAACTCAGAATGATTTCCTCTAACATTTGTTGCGCTCACTTTAATGCCTTTGGCTACATCATTAGCAAAATCTTTATCTATTTGCTGTTTTAATGCCTTTAATTGTGCAGCATCCTTCTCGTGTATCAACCCTCTGTTATCTACGGGCAGATTTAATAACAAAGAAGCATTTCTACCCACAGATTCATAATAAATGTTAACTAAATGTTCTAAAGATTTCACTTGAGAATCTTCGGATGGATGATAGTACCACCCTGGTCTAATGGATACATCACATTCCGCCGGCACCCAATGGGTACCATTTTCATGGCCAGAAAGCAACTCTTTGTACTTAGGATACCCCGGATATACCTTGTTTCTTTCTAATAAACTCCAATTTGTTTCATTAGCCCAGCCTTCCTCATTACCCACCCAACGAACTCCCGGACCACCATCTCCAAAAATAACCGCATTGGGCTGCAATTCCCTTACTATTTCTATGGCCTTATCCCATTGATAATAAGTTTTATTATCAATTTTACGTGTTTCGTTGGCTCCTCCATAATAACCAGTACCTCCATTGGCCCCATCGAACCAAACTTCAAAAATCTCCCCATAATTGGTTAATAGTTCTCGTAATTGATTGTGAAAATAGCTTACATATTCTGGTTTGCCATAGTCGGCATGGTTCCTATCCCAAGGTGATAAATACACCCCCATTTTTAATCCATATTCCGCGCAAGCTTCGGACAAATCCTTTAACACATCACCTTTACCGTTCTTCCAAGGAGAATTTTTTACGGAATGTTCTGTGTATTTTGATGGCCATAAACAAAACCCATCATGGTGCTTGGCAGTTATAATAACCCCTTTCATGCCGGCTTCCTTCATGGTTTTCACCCATTGCCTGGCATCCAATCGTGTGGGGTTGAACTGTGCCGGTTTTTCACTTCCCATTCCCCATTCCATATTGGTGAACGTATTCATATTAAAATGAATAAAGCCATAATACTCCATATTGTGCCATGCCAATTGGCGTTCTGTAGGCAAAGGTCCGTATGGTTCGGGACCATCATTGTTCTGCGCATGGGAAATGCAGAAATTTAGTACTGCTATAAGTACAATATTTAGATAAAATTTACTCATATATAAAAAATTATAACTATCACTTATTTTAGTCCTCGGGCGATAAACCCAAAACTTCTATATCACTGCCTGACGGATACTTCCTTAGATTAAGAATAAAGGAGAGACTGATAAAAGCCTCTCCTTAATAACTCAACTAACTAATAAAAAACTACATTTAAAATCCATGTTCATCTTAACGATCATGATATTATTTCGGGATTATTATTCCCATCCTGGGTTCTGTTTCAATTCACCATTTGGATATAAACCTATTTGACTTGGAGGAATGGGATATAAATAATTTTTGTCCTCATTAAATTGTCGTGTTCTGGATGTACCTTGATAGGGCTCTATAAAACCATCAGCATTCGTCCTAGCAAAAGGCTCGTTTACTGCGTTGGGGTATACTTCGGGATTAAATTTGGCGCCCAATGGGTTCTGGGCTAAAAGTTGCCCCGCTTTCCATCTAACAATATCATCCCTACGCATTCCCTCTGCAGCCAATTCAACTCTTCTCTCCCTTCGAATTTCGTCTATTAGAACAGATACCGCAGGGATTTCTGCAATACTTCCATCAAAATCCGAATCTGGATCACGCACCAAGTCTACTAGGGTCATATGAGGCATTCCTACTCTATTTCTTAGAAGATTAATGGATATATCCAAATCACTTTGTGAAAGCGTACCAAGTTCTGCCTTTGCTTCCGCATAGATCAAGTATATTTCGCCTAAACGGAAAATGTATACTCCATCATCTGCCGCACCGGGGATTTGTAAAGACCTATCTGTGTTGCTAAACTTTTTTATTGCATAGCCAGAAGGCCAGTTACTATTGAAAGGAGGTACTCGCCCATTATCCTCATTAAAATATTCATCCGGCCCTGCCAATTTTAAATCGCCTTTGTTCCAAATAGTTTGCGACATCCTAGGGTCTCTATTAGCCATCTCGTCTTCTATAAAGTCATAATCAGTTGTTTCATCAAACAACGGACTTAATGAAATAGGAAGCCCATCGGCAGCTAAAAAATCATCAGCAAGAGACTTGGAAATACCGGTCATTGCTTGTAATAAAATAAAACGTTGCGACCAATGCGTAATACCTAGATCCGTGGAAAAGTGTCTAGCTAAAATGGTCTCAGAACTGGTTCCTGGTAACGGTAAGGTGAAATAGTTGTAAAAACTATTCTCCGGTCCTCCATCTTGGTGCAGTGCGTATCCATTCTCGTTCATTATTGCTTCTGCCGAAATTACTGCTTGGTTAAGTAAATCTGCATAGGGCTCTGATTTCTCATGGTATTTTCTAAATGTTCCTTCATAAAGTGCAATTCTTGCTTTTAGGGCATGTGCCACATAACCATCAATATTTTCTTTATTACCAATTTCCAGAGGTAGATGGGCAATAGCAAAATCAAGATCGGCCATAATGTTTGTTATAACTGTAGCTCTGGGATCCCTTGCTTTGTATACCTCAGGATCAGTCTCAGAAAGGGCCTTATCAAACCAAGGAACATCCCCATATTTTCTTACTTTATCAAAATAAAGGTATGCTCTGAAAAATCGACCTTCGGCCCGCCACCTATTTTTTGCTTCTTCCGACAATGTAGAGGTTTCAATATTATCCAAAAAGAAATTTACGGATCTTATATTACCAAAATCCCATCCACCTCCACCATAGCTCGGGGGGTTATCATTTATAGTATTTGCACCAAATGCAAAAATGTTTCCATCATTTTGAGCTATTTGGTTGTCACTATCATTATCTGCAGTCCAAATAAAGTCAACAAATCCACGCCCTTCTCTTGGAAAATAATCATAAAACTGGTTAGCGTAAACCTCAAAATCACTATCTGTTTTAAAAAAGTTTGATGCTGTGATTGAGCTCTCTGGCTCCAATTCCAAGGGGTCACTGCAAGCACCCAATAGGAGGATTAACAAGAATCCACATTTATATATATAGTTTTTCATTTTTAAAGTTTTAATAAGTTTAACCATTTTAGAAGGTAAAATTAAGTCCCAAGGAATATGAACGAGCAAAAGCATAACTTTTACCAGATCCCCAACCATTAAATCCGTCTCTACTAATTTCAGGATCAAAACCCTCTATGATATCATCAATCTCAAACAAGTTTTGCCCAGTGAAATAGATATTGGCCGATTCAATAAAGCTCTTCTCCATTAACACTTTTGGCAAAGCATAGTTTATTGTTAATTGCTTCATTCTTAAATAGGAGAAATCCTGTAAATACCTATCAGACGTTTCATTATTAAAATTACCTTGGTTACCAAGGACACGTGGCCAATACCCGTCCTTATTACTTTCCGTCCAATAATTTAAATGATTTACTTGTGGTGTACCGTTCTCATCTGGCCAGAACAGCCCCCCCCCAAGGTTTAGGTCTCTTTTTCCTACCCCTTGCATAAACATATCGATGGAGAAATTCTTCCATCGAGACCCAAGACTAATACCGTAGGTGTAACGCGGGGTACTGTTTCCTATAATTTTCAAATCTCCCGGGTTGTCAACGGTTACAACTCCATTGTCTATTATATTATTTCCATCTTGGTCTACATACCATACGTCGCCACCTTCAATTTGAAGTCCCGTTCTATTAGAATAGTCTAGTCCAGAGGCAAGATACTCCTCTCTTGAGTCAAATAAACCATTGGTTTCATAGCCCCAAATTTCTCCAATTTTTTGTCCTTCATAAAAGGCAGCCGATAAGCTTTTCGTTGGATTGTCATACTTGGTGATTTCACCTTGAGAATCTGCAATATTAAAGCCTAGGTTATAATCTAACTCGCCAATCCTATCTCTCCACATTAATTCAAACTCCCAACCTTTGGTGATAGACTCCACAGCATTTGCCTGAGGAGCCCCAGTACCCAAGGTAGCTGGCAGCGCCGTTGCTGGACCAAGTTGATCCACAACCTCTCTTTCATAGTAATCAAAAGAAAATTGCATTCGGGATTTCAGTAACGAAGCATCTATCCCGATATTCTTAGTAGTTGCTGTTTCCCAAGTTAACGAACTACTAACAAGTGAAGGACGTCTAATTGATAATGGACGATTGCCATTTAAAATTGTTCCTGGCCTAAACGAATTTAGTGTAGGCAAATAGGGGAAGAAATCAAGATTATTTGAGTCAAGTGATTGATTCCCCAGTGAACCGTATGATCCTCTAAATTTAAAATCATTGACTACAGACTTTAATCCCTCGAAAAAAGATTCGTTAGAAATCCTCCAACCAGCAGAAACTGATGGAAAAAATGCCCAACGATCTGCTTTTGGAAAACGGGAAGTTGCATCATATCTACCGCTCAATTCTAGAAGATACTTATCTTTGAAAATATAGTTCAAGCGATAAAAATAGCCTTGTAATCCCCAAGAAATATTAAATTCTGAAGCTGTTGCCGTACCTGTTGTAAGGTTTAAAGATGGTAGTTCATCTGTAAGTAAGTTTGTGTTACTGGAGTTAGAAAAACCAAATGATTTACTTTCCTCATTAAAACCTAAGGCCGCTTTAAAATAATGACTTTCAGCGAATGTTTTTTCATACTCTGTATAAATATTAATCGCGTAATAATCATTTATCTCATCGTTGAGGTATAATGCGGTTGGTGTGGTATGAACTGTACTTGCTGCATTTAATTCCGATGGCCCTTCAAAACGTTCCACCATTTTTTTGTGCTGTTTCCTATGTTGATTATAGGCGTTGAAGGAATATGAACCGTTAATTTTAAGCCCCTCCAAGGGTATTATCACCCCTCCAACAGTTACCCAAGAGTCATTTGTCTGGGTTTTATCCCTACCACCATCTTTTAATAGGGCGAGTGGGGATTCTGTATTTGTCCCATCAGGATTCTCAATCGGGATAAAAATATTCTTTCTGGTAAGATCGTGCCACAAGGTACCTACTCCTGGATAGGTAAAAGGGGCGTCTTTATTGGTACGTGTAAAAACAGTGTTCAAATTAAGTTCTAGCCAGTTGGTAACATTAAAATCAAATTTCCCTCTAATATTAGATCGTGTATAACTGTCATTTCCATATTTTAAAATCCCCTCTTGATCGAGTCTTCCTGCGGATACAAAATAGGATAGGTTATCATTTCCACCCCTTATGGAAACATTGCTTTGGGAAATAGGGTTAGAGTTAGCAAAAATAGTTTCAAACCAATCTGTATTGCCCACATATATATACTTTGTAGGGTCATTGGGATTGATAATTGCTGCAGGGTTATTTTCAGGATCATTGAAATAAGCCGTTAAGCGTTCTTTCGTCTCTGCATTGAAAGGAGCCCCCGTTCCAAGGTTTTTACTCTTTTCCTCTCTAAACTGTACCAATTGCATTGAATTTACTAAGTCCGGAATCTCCGTAGGTTTATTTAAAGAATAGTTATGACTTACTTCGACCATAGGCTTGGCATTTTTATTTCCTTTTTTTGTAGTAATCAGCACCACACCAAAAGCTGCCCTTGAACCATAAATAGCCGCCGCAGAAGCATCTTTCAGCACCGAGACACTGGCTACTTCATTCGGGTTAAGTATATTAGGGTCCATTTCTACACCATCAACAAGAACCAAAGGTCCGCCACCATTGGTAGAGGTAAATCCCCTAATATTAAAAGATGCCCCCGATCCCGCAGCACCATCAGAAAAATTAATATTAAGATTGGGTAATAATCCTTGTAGACCTTGTCCTAAGCTAGTTATTGGTCGATCCTCCAAAGCTTCAGCCGACGTTACAGATACCGCCCCTGTCAAGTTAATCTTCTTTTGTGTTCCATACCCAACTACGACTACTTCCTCTAGGCCAGCCGCATCTTCCTCCAAAATCACAGAAAGCTTTGTTTGCCCGTTAACAGAAATTTCTTTTGTAGCGAACCCCAAATAAGAGATTACCAATATGGCCTTCTGGTCGGAAACGGTTATATTGTAAAAACCATCAAAATCGGCTGTCACTCCATTAGTGGTTCCTTTTTCCACAACGTTCGCTCCAGATAATGGGTTCCCATTTATATCTGTAATTGTTCCGCTTACCGTTTGTTGTTCTAGGATATTGACAGAACTGGGGATAACTGTAATTGTTTTACCCGTTTTTGAAATAATCTTTGTATCGTTTTCAGTGTGGCTCATTGCTACCTGAAAACTCAGTGCCATTAATAGCAGAGGGAAAGATCCACATCTCCTTTTAAATTTGGAAGTGGTAATCTTCCGTAAATTTTGATTCATACTCATTTAGTTTGGTGGTTAATTATTGCTTTATGATACTCCCTCGTTTTCCATGGTTTATGAAATTATTCATGGCTCAAAAAAGTAGTCCATCAAATCTATTGGTCAATGAGTAAATATATAGACAGATAACTGGTTTCCTTGGGGGTTGAATTATACGATACGCCTCCTAAAAACTAACTTTTTATGGGGTTCATTTGTACTTTCACCAACCACAACATCCATATATTCATTTAATTACAAGACTTTTACAACTACCTACAACACTAAAAACCAAAATATTTACCATAGGTGAAATTTCAATTTTTCCTGGATGATCCGCTAAATCGTATATTTGAATCATGTCCATTAATAATATTGTATTTTTAACATCCCCAGAACGTTTATAATGAATGGCACCAACACGGAAGCATTTTTTTTTATTGATAGCCTTATTTTGCAACACCATTTTTGGGCAAAAAGAAATCAACACCCTTCCTTTCTTTTCGTTGAATGTCAAAGATGGGCTGTCACAAAATTATATTACATGCAGTACGCAGGATTTTGAAGGCTTTATTTGGATCGGCACAAGAAATGGTCTTTATAAATATAATGGTTACCATTTTGAACAAATCAATCTTAAGGATACGGGAATTGAAGACAATCACATCAACAGCCTATTTAGGGATATTGCCCATAATTTATGGATAGGAACAAACCAAGGTCCAGTACTCTACAATTATAAAACCGGAGAAGTTGTATCCAAATTCTTGGAGCATACCGCACTGAATGAAACTATTACGACTTTTTTTCAAATAGATAAAAAAGTTATATGGATGGGTACCAACAATGGTAATCTAATCTCCTACAACACCACCACAAATAAAATTAAAAGTTATACTCATTCCAATATCAGGAGCGTATCTAACATCACCAAGGTCGATTCTAATACATTGTTGGTAAGTTATAAATTGGGTGGAATACTATCTTTTTCTATTAAAGACGAAAAATTTTCTATTCCTGAAGGATATGAAAGTGTAGAAGAAACAGGAATAAACGCTTTGATCCCCATAAAACCAAGAACTTACTTGGTAGCCACCCTAAATGGAATTTTTATATACAAAATTGGCCATAAACCTGTTGAATTAAATAATATTGATAGCACAATAAACACCAATGCATTAAAATCCATTATCAGCTTTTTACCTAATGACAACCAAAAAATATGGCTGGGTACTGATGGTCACGGTATATTGGAATATGACATTCCTTCAGGGAAACTTGAAGCAATGCACTTCTCTTCTTTATCCCCTTCCTTCTCTGTCACTTCCATGTTTAAAGCCACGGATAATTCCATTTGGGTGGGAACCACTAACCAAGGTTTAAAAATAATTAATCCTTATAAAAGTAAATTTAACCATTGGACTTTTGAAAAAGGCAATAAGACTGGTTTAAGTAGTAATTCTGTTTTGGGGTTGACGGAAACCGACCAAGGAAAAATAGCCTTGGCGTTGGACGGTGGTGGCATCAATCTATTTGACCCGCACACGAAAATTTTTGAACACTATTATAAAAATCGGGAAGAAAAAAGGGTAAACAATACCGTGATTCAGGATAAAAATAATCGTATTTGGGCAGGAACATACAACCATAGCTACCATGTTTCAGGATTTTCCCATTATAACAGCCTAGAACCCCTGAACACTCCTATACCAAAAGAACTCCAAAATACTTCTGTTAAATCCTTTCTCCGGGACAATCAAGATAATTTATGGATCGGTACCCATGCTGATGGGATATACCATTACCAAAATAAAACTGGTGAGATAACAAAGTTTAAGCAGAAAAATCCACTTACCCAAAACGCCCAAACCTACTGCATATACCAAACCGCTGATTCCAAAATCTGGTTTGGATGTTATTCCGGCCTTTACGTATATAACCCTGAAAATGATTCCTTAACAGAATACTTTCCACAAAAAGGATCCCATTTTAAACAAATAACCTCCATTGAAGAATGGGATGGTGATAATTTATGGATAAGTACCAAAAACGGACTATTTAATATTAATAGAAAATCCAATAAAACAGCTCTCTATACAGAGAAACAAGGCTTGCCCAGTGATGTGGTTAATTCCCTATTGCTGGATTCTTCAAAATTTTTATGGTTGGGAACCGACAAAGGACTTTCACGATTAAATCCCATCACCATGGAAATTCGAAACTTCGGACGAGAGGATGGTATTCACGGACTTGAATTTAATGAAAATGCCAGATTAAGAGGGAGTGACGGCACTCTATATTTCGGAAACACTAACGGAGTATACTTCTTCCACCCAAACCAAATAAAAACCAATCCGATTGCACCCGATATAGTTCTGACGGATTTTAAAATCACCTCCGATAACAATACTACATCTCCAAATATCATTACGGAACAAAGGCCCATCAACCAAGTAAAAGAAATCAATTTAAACCACAAACAAAATTTCTTCACCCTATACTTTACAGCATTAAATTTTACAAATCCTGACAAGAACCAGTATAAATTTAAACTTTTGGGTTTCGATAAGGATTGGATATTTACCAGCAATGAAAGAAAGGCCACTTATACGAATATTCCTCCGGGGGATTATACTTTTAAGGTCCAGGCTAGCAACAATGATGGTATATGGAACGCTACTCCAAAAACAATAAAAATAACGATATCCCCCCCTTGGTGGCAAACCTGGTGGGCCAGGGTTTTATTTATTGTATTGGTTATTGGATCTTTAATCTTGGCCAACACCTATACGTTAAAGCAAATAAAATTAAAAAATGCACTAAAAATTGAACGCTTGGAAAAGAACAATCAGATTCAGTTAAATGAATTCAAGACCAAGTTATTTACCAACCTTACCCATGAATTAAGAACTCCCTTGACGATGATATTGAGTCCATTGGATAAATTGATTGCTACAGAAGTACAAGGGCCAGAATATAAAAGCCAGCTTACTTCCATTCAACGGAATGCTCAAAATTTACTAAAACTGATAAATGAATGGCTGGATTACCGCAAAACTACCGCAACAAAACCAATAATAAGGCCAGTCAATTTGAATTTATCCCAGTTTTCCGAAGCTATTACAGGATCCTTTAAGGAACTGGCCAGTAACAAATCCATAGGGATTACGTTTGTTTCGCATTCCCCATCCTTAAAATGTTATTTTGACCCTAGTGCCATAGAAAAAGTCATATCTAATCTTATTTCCAATGCTATAAAATATTCTGGAGAAGGTAGCGAAATTACTATACAGATCGGAAAATCCAACCACAAAATGGATGGTGGGCCATATGCCTTTTTTAAAATCGATGATGAAGGGAAAGGGATTTCATTTGAAAAACAGGAACAAATATTTCAACGTTTTAATTCGTTAGGCGAGAATCCTACCGTAAGTACGGGTATAGGTCTTTCTTTATCCAAAGAATTAGTAGAGACCCATCACGGGAAACTTAAATTTACATCCAAACAAGAGAAAGGTAGTACCTTTACGATGTTTCTTCCCTTAGGTACCGCTCATTTTACAGAAGAACAACTGTATAATACTTCGAATAATCACTATACCTCAACTAGCATAAAGGAAAAAACAGGAATTCAAAAAAATGTTACATCCAATATAAACCCTGTCAACAACTTTCATACAGAATCGGATTATACGGTACTGATTGTAGAAGACCAAGATGAAATACGTGAATACATAGCCAAAGAAATGGCAGATTTTTTTAAGGTCATTCAAGCCAATAATGGCGAAGATGGGTTCTCTAAAGCACTTGAATTCATGCCAGACCTCGTACTCTCAGATATTTTAATGCCCAAAGCAACAGGTTTAGAACTCTGTAAAAACCTAAAGAACAACCTCAAAACCAGCCATATACCCATCATTTTATTGACCGCTTTATCCGATGAAAAAAGCCAAGTCCAAGGATTGAAAGATGGGGCCGAAGACTATATTACCAAGCCATTTAACATTAATGCATTATTCTTTAAAATAAAATCGATAATTGAAAACAGAAAATTGGTCTCTCAAAGATATCAGATTGAAACAATAATGAAACCAAAGGAGTTGGCCAAGTCTACGCCTGATAAAGATTTCCTTGAAAAGGTCGTAAATATTATCCATAACAATATTTCGGAACCAAATTTTACCATTGACAAATTGATAATAGAATTGGGCATGAGCAGAACTCCTTTCTTTAAGAAGATAAAGAGTTTGACCAATTTGACCCCGAACGAATTTTTAAAGATCGTCCGTTTGCGACATGCCGCCCAATTACTCCTAAAAACTGATCTGAATATTTCAGAAATAAGTTTTGAAGTGGGGTTCCTGTCCACTAAGTATTTTCGTTCAACCTTTAAAAAACAATTTGGAGAAACTCCGTCAAGTTATAGGGATAAGAGAATAAAGGTATCCTGATCACTTGTTCTTATGTTCATTATATTAAGGACCGTTTTTACGATGCTTTTTTGCCGAAATTTTATGGAGGAAAAAAGGCGGAGTTTGCTATCGAGGTAAAACCATTAAAAATGTATCGATGACCGAGCTAAAGCATTTCAAACTGGAAAGCACAGAATTATACCAAAGGTTATCAACAAGGCATCAGCGATGATTAATTTTTGAACGGGACAAGATATTAGAAAATATTTTAGCTTCATCTCCTCCCCCAGGACCGAAATAAAAAACTATGCATTCTAACTAATTATTCGGCTCGCCAATAGACATGGGCTGCATATCTTGAACAAGGTGTATAATAAACAGCTTGGAATATTACTACTCGGATTCCCCTAAGGATAAGCTCTTTTTTCTGACTTTAGTTGGGTAACAATCGCAATAATTTTTATTAAAAAACGTTCTCATACTCTACTATAAAAAACACGGCTTTGAATTTAAAAAGATTAAGAATATTTTTCGGGTTTTGGTTAATCTGTCTAATAATCACATTAATATGGTCGCAGCTGCTTTATTCATCTTCACACTATAAAACTAGATTATCAATTCAGTATGCAGAATTTTACACATTTACTTCGATAGGATGGTTATGGTTTTCTCCTATGCTTTTAATGATACTAGATAAGATATATGAAAAGAGGATTTATCGGGTTCTGATAGCATTAACGCCACTAATTATAACTTTAATATATTATTCGATATTATGGAAGTACCAAACTCCTGAAATCGATTTTAGACTATTTGCGGGATATTACTATCGATATCCATATTGTATCGATATAATTTTATCTATTTTCTTAGCAACAATAATTGAAATAGTTCTGATTGAAGTAAAAGCGAAGAAAACGTATGCCAGACGAATGAATGGTTCCGCTATTAATTGACGGAATACACCCCTCAAAACGCCCAACTGAACCTTGTATTGAGCACTTTTTACCGCTAAAAATGCCATATAATATCATCTAAAACTAATAGGGTTTCCCACAAGGTTTTCAATACGCCCGTCACCTATTCGGTGAGCATTTATATAAATAAGCCTGAATACCCCTATAAACAGGGGCTTTAAGAGGTAGGTTCTAGACCCTCCGGCTCCACTTGTTGACTACCAAATTAACACAAAAACCCTGTAAACCCTTAGTTTACAGGGTTTTTTGTTTTATTCAATATCATAATATAACACTAACTAAAAAGTCATCAATTCGCTGAGTATTGTGCATCTGCAAAACCACTAACCAAATAGATCATAATTGCCTTTTTTTATGTGTTTTATAAAATTATTATCTTTTTCATCCTTATTTACGAATTTGAAGACATGTCCTTTTATACACTCCTAAACAAATAGTTGTATATTCTCGCTTTTCAATAAATTGCTTATATTAACTAGCTAGGTATAAAACCCTTAAATTAAAAACCAATACCATAAGGATAACCGAAATCATGTCGCAAAGACAATTTCAGCTATGCGAATTACATACCTGTACTGAGCGCAGCCGAAGTATGACCCTTAATAAACAATAAATATCCACATATGAATCCAGACGAGGTAATAGAGCTTCTCGAGGCCAACAAAAACGAGCGCGGTATTCAGAATTGGAAAAAGCTGAACCCAGATCCAGATGGTTTAAAAAGTTTTGGAATTGGACTTACTGTTCTTCGTAAACTATCCAAGCAGATTGGTCGTGACCATTCTTTGGCGCAACAACTTTGGAAGAGCGACCTCTACGATGCAAAAATTATAGCGCTTCTAATTGATGATCCAAAACAAATTACCCGAGAACAGGCAGAGAAACAAGTAGACAATATGAAACAAGGATTTTTGGCTCATGTATTTTCTTCATGCGATGCAACATTGGCTAAAACATCCTTTGTCGTTGAACTATTGACTGATTGGATAAATAGCGATCATACGATCCGTAAGGGATGTGGTTATGGCCTACTTTATGAAGTGTCGAAGTCTAAGAAAAAAGACGCCCCGGACGATGCGTTTTTTTTGCAAAAAATAGACCAAATTCACGATACATTCTATGGTGAAAAAAATAGTATACAAGTGGCAATGGGCGGGGCACTTCTTGGTATCGGTAAACGCAATATAATTCTAAATGCCGCAGCCCTAAAAGTGGCAAAAAAAATAGGTCCTATTCCTATCGAATCGGGCATTAGTAAATGCGAACCTTTTGATGTTGTCAAACATCTTACAAGTGATTATTTAAAGGAAAAACTAGGGATATAAAATAAGACAACCAATGCGACACCAATTAATAAGTATACTCAATACCCATACCAACATATAAGAAGCTTTAAAACTATCGCCTATACTGAACGTACTAATTTATTCAAACAAAGATTAACTAACATGGTTACAAAAATGGATAATCATTTAACAATAGAACCGCGTTTTTGTGGCCCCATAAATAGCGGAAATGGAGGTTATGTTTGTGGGTTACTTTCAAATTATGTCGATTATACTGCAGAAGTTACACTACGGCAGCCACCTCCATTAAATACAGAAATGGATGTTGTGGTTGAAGAAAATGAATTGCGCTTAATGCTTTCAAATGAAACAATAGCCTCAGTAACCTCGGGGACAATCGATTTTGAAGCCCCACAAGCCCCAGACTTCCATATGGCTGTAGAAGCTTCAAAGAATTATCTAGGGTTTAAAGATCATCCGTATCCATATTGTTTTGTATGTGGACCAAATAGAAATTCTCCGGATGCACTTTGTATTTTTCCCGGAAAAAGCTCGAACGACAGTATAATAGCCGCTCCATGGGAACCTGATAAACTCTTAGCTGATACAGATGGTAATGTTAAAAATGAATTTGTTTGGGCAGCATTGGATTGCCCTGGAGGAATTGTCGTTTTGGAAGAAAGTAAAATGATATTGTTGGGTAGAATGACAGCTAAGATTAAATTCAAAATACAAGTTGGGGAGAAATGTGTAGTTATCGGCTGGTTAAAAAGACAAGAAGGTAGAAAATTGTATTCCGGTACCGCTATATATACCGAAAGTAAAGGATTGTGCGCGGTTGCCAATGCTATTTGGATCGACACTAAGTAAAACAAATCATAACAAAAATAAATTCCATTAACACGCAGGATGATTCAATTCATTACAATTTATTTACAAATTTATACTTTATGAATATAACAGACTTCCTGATATCCTATGTACCATTCTCTCACGATGAACTAAATGACATCCTCTCTCATTTTACGAAAGAACACGTACAAAAAAATCAGCTCTTGGTAAAAGAAGGTGAAATTTGCCGGCAATTATATTTTATTGAAAAAGGCATGGGTAGAAGTTATTACCTGAAAGAAGATGGAAAAGAGGTGACACAATGGTTCTTTGGCGTTGGTAATTTTATGTCTAGAGCAGATAACTTTTTTAATCAATGCCCAAGTTTTTACTATTTGGAGGTTTTAGAAGATGTACGATTTAATACTCTCAAAAAAACCGGTCAGAGAAAAGGTTTATGAAAAGATGTTTGAATGGATTAATGCCCATTATTAATAAGGTTGAAAAAGCAGAACATCACCGGAAAAATTAAAACGCTCTCTATTCCATTAAAAGTTCGTTTATTTTTATTCAGGTGGTATTGACACTTTCCGTCTTTTATGGAAGAAAATTAAATAGTATCAGAAAATAAATAGCACATTTCATAAGCTTCTCTATACTATTTGTCGGAAAGCCATAGAACCTTTTTGACAATAAAACTTTCAGCATTTGATCTTCAATACTGCTATCTGCAGCCATGGAGAGTTCCTTAAATCACCGTTTTATTTCTCTTAGATATTTATTATTAAAACAAGCGGTGTTCATACCTTTTTTCGAGGAAAGGCATCAACCTCATTCTAATATATGTAACTGAAATGTTACGACAATGTAACCTAATTGTAACGATGCTAATTAGTTAAATAAAATTTGATGTCTATAAATTTGGTTTGAAGTAAAAATTGCCCTGATAAAGTTTAACTGTTAAGCTTGTGGTTTTTCGTATATGTTTTTTAACTAAAAAAAAAAAAACGAGTGCAAAACTACGCACTTTTTGCTCATTACAGTAAAATTATTTTTTAGGGTTGCCCTTATTCAATAGCTAAGATGTAACGGCATAATTAAAAATGGTTAAACACTCTATTATTTAAAGAAACAGGAAGAACCACACACAAACCTTTTCTTTTTACTATTTGCAATTTAAATAACCTAAAAACCAACCTAAATGAAAAACAAATTAATTATCTTTTTTTCTTTAATTCAATTCTTTGGATGCGAAAAGGCAAGGGACGAAATTAACGATCAACCTACTAGTGAAAACCTAAACATCACCACTAGTGAGAACCTTTTAATGTCAACATCATCAAATTTTGAATTGATTTGGCAAGATGACTTCAATGGGTCCTCCCTGGACACTACCAAATGGAGCCGGATTACCGAGGGAAGCCCAGACTGGAAAAACTATATGACCGATGACGATCAGGTCTATGATGTATCTAATGGATACCTTCATTTGAAAGGTATAGTTAACCCAGATACTCAAACCGATCCGAGACCTTACCTGACAGGGGGTGTTTGGACCCGAGGCAAATTCAATTTTACCTATGGCAAGGTTGAAGTGCGTGCTAAGATGGATTCTGCACAAGGATCTTGGCCGGCAATCTGGTTGCTGGGAAGTACAAATGAGTATGGTGGTTGGCCCGATTATGGGGAAATTGATATCATGGAACATCTCAATTTTGACAACTTTATCTATTCAACCATCCATAGTAACACAAAAAGTTCTCCAAGTAGTAAAACAGCAACTGTAAATACCAGTGACTTTAATGTCTATGGAGTGGAATGGCACCCTAATAGAATCGTATTTTCTATTAATGGCACTACGACATTTACTTACCTAAAAGAAGAAGGTGCCGATTGGCGCCAATGGCCGTTCGATAGGGATTTTCATCTGATTTTGTCCCAACAACTCGGAGGTAGCTGGGTTGGTAATGTCAACCCCAATCAATTGCCGGTAGATTATGTCATTGATTATGTGAAATACTACGAATATAATCCTTCTCCCGCGCCACCATCTGGATCGAATCAACATATAAAAATACAGATGAATGGAAACACTTCCAATACCTGGAATCATTTAACAGAAGTTACCCTCATTCATAACGGTACTGAGTATGTGCTACCGGCAGGTCATAATGCGCCTTCAATTTTAGGAGATGGGATAGGTGCCGACGGCGCTAGTACCGGTTACTATGGATTAGATTCAAACGGGTTGTTAGTTATCGACCTAGGGCAAGGTTACCAGTTTGAAGCTGTAAAATTAGGAGTATATAACGGCGATACCCGTACTTATGAAAATGTAGAAGTATCTGTTTCACCAGATGGATCAACTTATGGCGCTACCATCGTTAAAGATGTGCAAAGCTCAAGTACATTTGCTTTGCCCGAAGCTTATCAGTTTATAAAAATACAAATGCAAGGTAGTACCGCAAATATGTGGAGCCATTTAACGGAAGTTACACTAATTGATGGCAGCAGTGAGTTTGTAATGCCAACAGGTCATAATGCACCTTCGGTTTTAGGAGATGGCATAGGGGTAGATGGCGCTAGCACTGGATACTACGGGTTAGACGCCAGTGGATTATTGGTGATTGATTTGGGGCAAAAAATTAATTTTAATGCTTTAAAATTAGGGGTGTTTAATGGGGATAGTCGCACGTATCAGGGTGTAGAGGTATCGCTATCAAAAGATGGAGTGACTTACGGAACTATAGCAACACAGGATATACAAAATTCTCAGATTTTCTTTTGAATAAGTATTTAATTAATCACCCGTCAATCAGGTGAGCTAGGAGATAGAACAATGCTAAACATTCAAAATAGTGTTTAGTATTGTTCTCTTATACATTTTTAGACCTACAAGAGTTTTTGAAGTTCCCCTGACCATTTTTTGCAAAGGTTTACTCTTTCCTAAATCAACTTTAGTAGTTTTCTAAGATTTTATTAAAAAGAGTTGGATACCCTAAAAACAATAGGTTTTAGGGAGTTTTAAGTATGACTTTACATTAGCTCTAGAACACGAATTATTTGCTAAAGTTGGAACCATAAAATAACGGCGGATTCAGATACATCCGTATCTACTCGGTTTTTCTATTCAATTTGTATTTGTTAAATTAGTTGCTTACAAGGCATAACCAATCTAATACATACCGTTGTAATTAACATTATAACGGAATTTGAAATATTCATATTAAAAGAAATGAAAAACTTTATCTTATTATTTCTATCAATCCATCTAATTGCATGTAATTCTGATGATTCAATGGATGAACCAAATAGTCATTTAGAAGGAAATTTAGAAATTAGCTCATCCAAAGATCTAGAAAGCCCAAAAATTAAGGCATATGAATCAATTAGCGGAAATCTAATTATAAAAAGCACCTACGATATTGAGAACTTAAATTCTTTACAGAACTTAAAACAAGTTGGAGGTATTTTTATTAAAGGCAACCAAAACTTAAAATCCTTATCAGGATTAGAAAATATTCAAAAAATAGCGTTCTTGGAAATTGAAAATAATCCCCAACTGGCATCGTTAAACGGCCTTGAAAATTTAATCGAGATTTCTCGAGACTTCATTATTAAAAATAACGATGATCTCATTAATTTAAATGCGTTAAATAAGTTAACGAAAATAGGCAATCAGTTTTTTCTTTTCGACAACCTATCCTTGACAACTTTAGACGGATTAGACAATTTAAAAGAGTCAGATCAACTATTAATCACCAATAATATCAACTTAACCAACATCAATGCCTTAGGCGGTATTTATTCTTCTTCTGATATAAGGATTGATTCAAATGATTCATTAGGAGATTTTTGTGCCTTAACGCATTTCGCACAGGAAAATAGCGAGTCTATTTATTTTATAGCTAGGTTTAATAAGTATAACCCAACGCTAGAAGATTTGATAAATAATGATTGCTCTATATAATACTATTATAAACATGGGCTAACCCAATTAACGGGTGTAATCTAAAAAGTGTACTGTAGGATCCGAATAAAGGAAAGAGTTAACCTGATACCTCCACACCCCTACTCCACACTGATCCCTAACTAAGAAAGGATCACATGCTTCTAATTTATTCCCTTTCGTTATTTAATTCTTTTTTTTGCTAAGGGTTGTGCTCTTTTTACTTGCAAATCTTTGATACCAAAAACCTTAAAATTATTAAAATAAAATGGCCTTTATAACGGACTTTTCTTTGATATACATGGTGCCATGAGTATGGTTGAATAGATGTCGTTATTTGGATAGGTTATGCCTGGGCAGATGAACCGCGCAACCATGCCGTAGTGAAGGTTAACGGTGATGATAAGGAAAAGGTTATAAAATATCCTCATACCTCCCACACAAGAATCGCAACTTAAATTTGGGTAATAAAAGTATTTAGAAATAGGCAAAGTAGCTCCGTAATTTATTTTGAGCACCTATTTTATAAATTGTTAAAAAGAAGGTATGATATTAGTTAGGAACAATTATAACTATTCTCCCGAACTTTTAGTACATATTCGCTTGGGCTAAGGTCCATTAAATTCTTAAAAGCCTTGCTAAAAGAACTTCTACTGGCAAAACCACACTCCTCGGCTAGGGCATCCATAGTGTTGTGCTCTAAAAAACCGTTATCCATCAAACATTTAGCGTGTTCCATGCGTAAATTATTCTTATAAGTGGTAAAACTTAGACCGTAATGTTGGTGTATGAAATACGATAAATGGTGGGCAGGCATTTCCATTTCCCTAGCAAATTTACTTACAGTAAAATCTCGATCCAAATACATTTTTTTTTGACCAAGAAGCTCCAATTTCTCTTTTATCTCGGTTTCATCCAAGCCAAATTTTAAGTTTGCATCTAAGTCTGTAGGTTTGTCTTTAATAACTTGTTGTTTTCTTGAACGGGGATACCCATGAAGGATCATGGGGAAATAAATCGGAATAACTCCAATTACAAAGAAAATTAAATACAGTAAAACCGTTATTATAACACTTGCGTTTTCGAAACCAAAAAAGTGGTTAAAAATACTGACATCCATCCATTTTTCAATGGCATGTACCATTGCTACTAAAGACATCCCCATTAGCATCAGCCAAAAAAACATCAACCAATTATTCAATGTAGTCTTAAACCTATCGTTGGCTCCTTCTTTTAAGAAAGCCCATAACTTAGGTAACAAGACCAACAAGAAAACACATTGCCATACATGACGAAGAAAATAATGTTGGTACAAAGTCAATAACCAATAATGGGCCCTAAATCTATTTTCAGTATCCGTGATTGCCCCCTGTAAAATCTCCCCGTACACTGTACTCGGGGCTGCATAAACAGCGACCACATCTATTACCCCCAATAAAAATGGCACAAACAATAACCAGTATGTTTTTTTCCAGTAAAATTGATCCTCTATTAAGGCCTCGAAATAAAAATAGGCAGGAACTATTATGAGGTGATATAGTGTAAGGGGCCATAAAAAAAACCAAGAGAATTTATTAAGGTGCCCTGCTTCAACAATATAGGTCTGCAAGGTATAAATAGAAATAATAAAGTAAAAACAGCCTAAAAATAAGGTGGCTTTGGTGTTCGTAGATTTTTTAAAGAACAACAAGGAGGTTAAAACGAAGCCAAAGATCGCGGTTATTAATAAAATGCTGTTCAAACTACAATTATTTAAAAAATTAATTCCCCTGTATTACTTGGACGATAGCCACTATATTGAAACTAAAATAGCGTTTAAGGGATATCGGTCCATTTGTCTTGAATAAAATTCCGGAAACCAAATGTAATATTTAATTTACCTTTTATAAAAAAAAGCAATTTAAATTATACATAAATATTTCAATTTTGAAGTACTATATTCCTACATATTTAAATTTTATTTCCTTAACGATATAGACCCCAAGGATTAGCAAGCAAGCGTAAGGTAAAAGCTATCCTAGTAATTTTTCTTTTTATATAATCAACCGACAAAGTATTGTAAAAATAATATTTACAATAATAAGGACGTATTGGTCCACCCAAAGCCCTTGGCCTTTCCATTATGTGAATGGTATAGTACTGAGAAAGATATTTTTTTAGATGCGGTCTCTAAAAACAGGCAACAAACACTTCATGTTTTAAACAGATTTCTAATGATTAAATAACTAGAATTGTTTCTCTAGTAGACTTTATTTTACTTAGCTGTAGACTAAAATCATCTTGATTACTGTTTGCTGCCTCATACTTTAGCCGCAGATAAGTTCGGAGTGTTATTTCAAATTTATACATTTGAGATAATCAACAACTTAAGAATTTAATATGAGACTAGAATCTAAAGCAGCTATACAAATTCAAAAAGCAATAGAGGAAGTTTTTGAAGGCATTGTAAATCCAGAGAAAATGACGAAATATTTCATTTCGAAAAGTAGTGGAAGGTTGCAAACTGGTAAAGACGTACTTTGGAAATTTCCTGAATTTGATGAAAAGTTCCCAGTCACAGAAATCAAAATAGAAAACAATCGTTCAATTTCTTTCGTCTGGGACCCAGAAACTGTTGTAAAAATCACATTAGAAAAATTACCAGACAATAGTACCTTGGTAAAGGTAAACGAAAACGGAAAAGAATTTAATGAAGATAATCTAAAATGGGCTTTAGAAAATTCAGCAGGATGGGCAAATTTCCTAGCTTGTATGAAGGCCTATCTGGAGTATGGAATCCAACTTCGAAAAGGTGCATTTGACTTTATGCGAAAATCATAAAAATATGCTCCAAATAAAAATATCAGCAAAACAACATGCAGGTATTGCAAAAATGACTTTTGTTATTGCATTTCCCGATTCTCTGACTAAGGTAGAATACAAAATAAATTGCCCCAAGAGATTGAATAGGTTGACTGCTTATAACCAAGTGAAGGGTCTAGAAGATATTGACGATAAGGTAAGCTCCAAAATATTCTTTCAATAAAAAGGACTAAACCCGGATGCCTACCCAACTAAAGGAGTTATTTAAGGTTATAGAATTGAAAAATTAGATATTCGGCTGCCCCAACAAGTCAGATGTTTAGACGAAAACAGATGAACTAGTAAAAGGTCAAAAAGCAGCTAAAAGAAATAAATACTGGCACCCAATTGCTATAATTGATTGAGCCACAACACTAAAATAAACATATAAACCTAAACCTGCGAGCCCAACTGTTATTCAAAAAATATCTGATCATTTATGAAATACCTTCTTCTTTCCTTTTCCATACTGACATTTTTAGCTTGCAATTCGGAGTCGAAAGCTACACTAGAAAAGGAAACTAATATTGAGAACACCGACAAAATACGTGTATTAAACTTCGCCTCAGTCCACCTAAGCGGAAGTACCGACGCCTATTCTTCCATCACAGACGTAAACAGTCCAAAGGCCACAGCGGACATACAGGAAATAGTCAACCGACTGGTAAAATTCAAACCAACTATAATCTGTGTAGAAATTCCACCAGAAAGCACCGAATTTATTAATACAACCTATCAAAAATACAAGACAGACCAGTCGAACCGAATTAATTATTCTGAAGAAGTAAATGTAATTGGACTTGAAGTGGCTCGTTTGAGTGGAACAAAAAAAATATACGGAATAGATAACGCAATCGGATTTGACTATCCTAAACTCGTTGAATTAGCTAATAAGAATTCTTCAGACAGTCTTTATGTTCAAAACATCATGAGTAGTTATGAAACTCTAAATAACAAACCGCTTCTTGAGCAGTACTCCGAAATAAACACTACTAAGTACAAAATGGAAACATATGACCTATATAATTTTCTGGCAACGATGCATACGCCAAAAAACTTTGAGGGAGCTGATATAATAGCTGATTTCTACAAAAGAAATTTGAGAATGTATGCGAATTTTTCAGATGTTCCTTTAACAAAGAATGATAGGGTTTTAATTATAATGGGAGCTACACACACCGCATATTTTGATATCTTCCTTGGAAATAGTACTAAATATATTCTGGAAAACGCAATGGAATACACAAACTATAAGGAAAAGAACTAGGCACTACAAAATATGTATGCTATAGATTGGTCTATAACATAGTTTGAACACCCTACTAATTTTTCAAAACTATATTTTATATAGAGAGGTTGGTACTGTGCCATATACCAATACCTTGGCAACAATGACCACTTATTCTACTCAATAAAAGCAATACTACTATGTTGGGGAATATTAGAAAATCTGTTTGCTATTTTAGAACATATAAACTATTACTATAACAACTAATGATTGATAATCGGTGTGATGTCTTATATATATATATATATATATATATATATATATATATTAAAATAAGAGATTAAAAACCGTAAGTTTAGCCAAAGATTTAGTTAGATATTGAATTTAAATAAGGAGGCAACATTGCTAAGAAATCACAGCTTGATTCTCACAAGGCTTGATAAACTTATCATTGTTATGCATTTTTTAAACAGCCTAAAAAAGTGGAGACAAAAAACTACAGATTAAAGGAAATAGAATCGGCTGATATAAAAAACATTCACAAAGGCCTATCCAACCCAGACATAACAAGATATTATGACGTACACTTCTCCACGCTAAAAGAAACAGAAGAACAAATGGAATGGTACAAAAATTTAAAAAAAGAAGGAACTGGAATTTGGTGGGGAATTTACGATAAACAGAATAATAATTTTTGTGGCGCTGGAGGATTCAACAATTTAGAAAGCCAACATAAAAAAGCTGAAATTGGACTATGGCTTTTAAAAGAGTATTGGGGAAAAGAAATTCTAAAAGAAATAATGCCCAAACTTTTTGAGCATGGTTTTACTCAACTGAATTTGCATCGAATAGAAGGTTTTGTCGTTAGCGAAAATTCGAAATGTAAAAGTGCCTTAGAAAAAATAAACTTCAAGTACGAAGGAACGATGAGAGAATGTGAAATCAAAAATGGAGAAAAAATCAATGTTGACATTTATTCAATATTAAAAAGTGAATGGTTCAAACAAAACCGCACTACAAGTAATGGTTAAGGGCGTTACCCCTGGCCATAAGGGACTTGTACCCTTTGGACTAATTATCTACCTTGCATTAATTATATGATGCTAAGCATACACATATATAAAAATAATTGCCCAATTTTGGGCTTAAACAAAGGGCGTTGCAAGTTCAGTACATTTGATTTTCCTTCAGAAAATCCTCGTACATAAACCCTCAACTTTTCTTAAACGTAACCCTTGTAAAGCATTTCCAAATAACGAGAGGAACTATAATTAATATGATAAGAATAATTAAAAAATATTTGAGAAATCAAAATTCATTAAATACTGAGATTATTTTAAAAGCAACTGAAATAAGTAATACAATAAACAGTTGGTTATCTACTAACTATTACGAAAAGGTTTCAATGGGCCAAAATTGTAATAGTTCATGGTATTTAAAAGAAACTGGAAACAAGAACACATCGTATCCATATGACTGGATATTCTCTAGTGGAGAAATCATCACTCATACCATAAAAGATGAATTTAAAACATTTCTTGATAAGGATATGATTTTTGATATAAAAAAAAATAAAGCAGGTCATTCTTTGTATCATTCATATCTTTTTAACCATAGAAATCCGTTGAAATCTGATGAAGATTATAATTATTATGACCGAGGCGTTAAGAGGTTTCTAAACCTCTTAAAAGATACAAATAATAACATCCTTTTTGTTTGTACAGTTATTCAAGAGAAGGAAAAAAGGCGTGATTGGGCCAACGGATTTGACAGAGATTTTAAATTGCCAATTAATCAAGATTTAAATTCATTTACAGAAACTATTGAATTGATACAAAGTATCAATAAGAATGTCAAATTTATCTTTATAAATCAATTAACGGAAGGTAAAATCAACTTAGAGGTTAAAACAATTAACGCCGACTGCCTATGGATAGATTTTTGTTCAGAAGGCTCAAATTCAGGAGTAAAATACCGAAATAAATTTGATGATCTAATAATGAAAATCATATACAAAGGTATGTATCAAAAAAATACTTAACATCATGTACCCTTGTGGGCACTATCAAAAAACCAACCTTAGCAGTCGAGTGAATGGTTCTGACCTTATAGGACGGATCTCCTATTCTTATCCAATGCCTTCCCTTATTGGATTCAATTTTCTTGTGAATATTAAATTTTGTAATCTTTATATTTCAAATGATATTAGATAAATTCTTATATTCAATCCTTTTATATAGAATTTTAAGGAAATACTATAAATCCTTCCTTATCGCTAACAATTTAAATAACCTAAACCATCGAAATGTTGAAACCACTTTACAATTGCTACATTTTACTAGTAGTCCTCATGGCTTCCTGTCAGCAAACCAATAAGACAAAAGAACTCCCTAAAATTGCTATTGCAGGTCTGGGAATAGAAAGCAGCACCTTTTCACCTGCCTTAACCCATGAAGAAGCTTTTCATGCCAAAGAAGGAGATTCCATATTTGCAAAATACCCATTTCTACAAATTGATTCTTTAAACAGAAATAGGGCCCAATGGGTGCCTACCTTAGTTGGAAAATCATTGCCCGGAGGAACGGTAACCAGGGAAACCTATGAATCTTTGGTTACGAAAACCTTAAAATCATTAAAAGAAAACGGGCCCTACGATGGACTTTTTTTTGATATTCATGGTGCGATGAGTGTCGTGGGATTAGACGATCCAGAGGGCGACCTGATTGAACGAATTAGAGCGGTAATCGGGACAGAGGTGCTTATATCTACCTCTATGGACCTACATGGAAACGTATCCAAGAAATTGGCCAAACACACCGATTTAATAACTTGCTACCGTATGGCACCCCACGAGGATGCCATCGAATCCAAAAAAAGAGCCGTCGACAATCTGCTAGAACGACTAGAAAATGGCAAAGGCAGGCCTGCATATAAAGCTTGGATCCCTGTCCCCATATTATTGCCTGGAGAAAAAACCAGCACCCGTATTGAACCAGGTAAAAGTCTTTACGCAAAAGTTCCTCATGTCGCCAATGAAGAAGGCGTAATAGATGCCGCTATTTGGATTGGTTATGCCTGGGCCGATGAACCGCGAAACCATGCTGTAGTGATGGTTACCGGTGATGATAAAGAAAAAGTTGAAAAAGGTGCAGAATCATTAGCCCAAAGTTTTTGGGATGTCCGCAACGAATTTGAATTTGTTGCCCCAACGACCACCTTGGAAGAAGGTTTAAAACTGGCTCTTGCCAGTGAAAAACACCCATTTATAATCAGCGATATGGGAGATAACCCAACCGCTGGTGGTGCCGGTGACGTTACTTGGACATTACAACAATTATTAGCCCGCCCCGAGTTTAAATCAGACAAGGGCCCTTCCTTGATTTATGCCTCCATCCCTGGTCCTGAGTTTGTTGCTAAAGCACAAGAAATAGGTGTTGGCGGAAAAATTAAGGCAATGGCAGGTGCGGCAGTAGATGACCGATTTGCTGGTCCCTTGGAACTAGAAGGAACCATAGAAGCCATTAAAAAAGGTGATAGGAATGCAGAAGTAGAGGTTGTTGTTAAAATTGGCAGTATACATGTAATCGTGACTAAAAAAAGGAAACCGTACCATCATTTAAGCGATTTTACCGACTTAGGCCTAAACCCTAAAGAAACAGACATCGTTGTGGTGAAGATAGGTTACTTGGTACCTGAACTTTATGATATGCGTGGCGATTGGGTAATGGCATTAACCCCAGGTGGTGTTGACCAAGATCTTCATCGATTGGGTTATAAACGTATCAATAGACCTATGTTTCCGTTAGACAGCACCATGGTAGAACCAGATTTGAAAGCCAATTTTATTCCAGCCTCCAATGCAACCGAATAATAATGAAGAATCGGAATCTATTCATTCCGTACAAAGAGGGCTTTTTCTTGCAAACAACAGCTATGTATAGCGGACGATACACGCCAAAAAGCACCGTGACATTTTTATGATTCCATTCTCTAGTAGTGGCTTCCACTGATTCAGTAGGCTAACTGCTAGAAAAAGAGAAATTGTAATTAAAAATCATGTCAGAATTTAAACCAGCCTTAAGCCGTTTTCTTTTTGGAAAACGGCTTAATTCCAATGCTTTTTTAGGATGCTTTTTTGCCGATACCCAATCCGACCATCATTGCAATGATTGTATAAAATACAAAAAAGCGTTCAATTTAAAGTACTCCAAAGACCTGTTACCTTATAGACAACAAAATCTGTAATTTAATTTTCAATAATAATTCACCTCAAATACCTTTTGCCACATACAATTACCATATTCAATTCGTCTATACCTTCAACGATCCGGCACAAGCTTCCCAGTATTTTTTTTAGCTCCTTTTTTCTCTACGAACGAACGGCCTTTTCTATAGGAGTCTCACCGGCTAGAATTTCAAAAACCCGATTTTTTTGTACCTCATCTTCCAATACTTGAACCAATATTTTAGCGACATCTGCTCTAGAGATACTTCCTTGCTTTTCTAATTTTCCTTTTAATTCAATATGACCTGTACTTTCTTTATCCGTCAGGGCACCGGGTCTTACGATACTATAGTCTAACCCACTAGCCTTTAGATAATCATCTGCATTTTGTTTCGCTTTTAGATAATCTTCCAGATCCTCACTCATAGAAGGGTTATCGGCCCCCATAGAGCTTAACATAACAAACTTCCCGACTCCGGCATGCTTAGCAGCATCGGTTAGTCTTTTTGCTCCTTCCTGATCTACGGCTATCACATGTTTGCCTTTAGAACCCGCAGCAAAAATCACTTTGTCCGCATTTTTTACGGCATCACTTAGATCTTCCTTTAGATCGGCCAGCACAGTAGCTACTTTTTCGTTTTCGAAATGATCTTTTTGCTCCTGTGTTCTAACCATGGCTATGGGCCTATAGTTTTTCGATTCTTGTAATAAACTGATGATAATTCTTCCAGTAGTACCGTTCGCGCCGGCAACTAATACGTTTTGTTCTTTACTCATGATCTTTTTTTTTAAAATTATTTAAACGACAGCTATTAGCACATTTTTTTTAAAAGTAAAAGACAGGCTTATGACCACTTTTTCTTTTGCTTTTCCCTGAGCCAAATATTCATATGCATCATCGCCATCTTCGAGCGAATAAACAAGATCGACTATTGGCTTAATTTTTTTATTTTCGACCAGTATTGTGATAGCCTTCAATTGCTCAACATTAGACTGCATCCAGGTTAGTTTATATGCAGCCGATTTCTCTTCAATCAATTTTGATAACTCCTCGGGTAGCTTATAATTGGTCATACCCAATTGTTTTGCTGTTTACTCATCAGGAGGGCCTACTATCGTGGTTACTTTTCCACCTTCTTTAATGATTCCAAAAGCTTCTCAACAACCACACCACTGAAGTCATAACCGATTGTACTAGGTAATTTTAAAGGAACCATGGAAGTACTCATTTCATCAGCACCTTAAATATACCATTAATCTACCTTATCCGATAAAATACGGCTTTCTATTCTAGGGCTTGGTCAATTTTATATCTCTTTTCGTTGTTTTTTAAAGATAGTATCGCCTTATCGCTATTTATTGTTGCTGCCCTCGTACGGTGTTGGCACATCCTGCTTATTAACTCCTTTTTTAGCAGTAATTTCTTTGGCTCTTTGATATTCCTCGGGATTTGCTGTTAGTCCTTCTTGACTGGCACCCCTAGAAGGATTGAACCTTAGTGAGGTATAAAGAGGAAAGTGATCCGAGCCAATAGACGGTAATCGCTGAATAGAATGCAAGGTAAAATGATCACTATGAAAAAGATGATCTAAAGGCCAACGCATGAACGGATATGCCGCATGAAAAGTATTGAACATTCCCCTTCCTATTCGCGGATCTAATAAACCACTAATCTTACGGAAAAGATGTGTCGTTGAGGACCATGCTACATCGTTAAGGTCTCCTGTCACTATGATAGGTTTTGTGCTCTTGTCTACACTACGAGCTACAATGATCAATTCTGCATCACGTGGCGCAGACTTTGTGTTTTCAGTCGGACTCGGTGGTGCTGGGTGGAGGAAATGTGCACGAACCCTGTCACCTGTCCGCAATTCTATGGACACATGTATGGAGGGGACATTTTTCTCTACTAAAAATGAAATTTCCTGATCATGTAAAGGCAGTTTTGAATAAAGGTGAATCCCATAAAGATTGTCAAGTGGACATTTGACAGCATATGGCATATCAGATTCCAACACCTTTAGTTGTTCTTCCCACCACCGATCAGATTCTAAGGTTACCAGAATATCTGGCTGGTATTTATTCACCAATTTTAGTAAAGCTTCCACATTTCGGTTGGTAGTAAGAACATTAGAGGTGATAATGCTGAGTTGCCCTCCAGGGCTATTTTCCTTCGCTCCTTTCACCTCCTTGGGCCAAAAGGGTGTATAGGGCAATATCCACCACAATTGCCAAATAAAACAAGCGCCGTTCCCAAAAACAAGCATCCAAGTTATAGGATATTCTAAATTTAAAAAAAAGATACTTACTAGTAACAAGACCAATGAAAAAAGCATGATTTGTACTCTGGGAAAGTCCATACTCCTTATAATCCAGTGTGTACCCTTAGACAATGGCAGTATGGTAACTAATACAGTAAGAATGGTACAAATACTAATAAAAATGAGCATGTTAATGATTGTTTACTATTATTGATTGTCTAAAAAGTAGGATGATTTGGCATTTTAAGATTGATATTACCAAAGGCTCTTGGCAGTTAGTTATTTATATCTGACTAGCGCCTGTTTTTTTTACGCTCATGGATAATACTATTTACCTCCATCAAACCAACATAGCCGGTATTTGACAAGAAATAATTTTACCCGCCAGTAAGATACCCCAAATAACCTACAATCCAATGTTGACCAGGTCTTTTAGGTGCTAATTTATATATTTTTTAGGCTTCATATTTCTAACAGTTTTTGTTTAACATCTCTATGATGTTCCGCTATAAATATGGTGATTTTCTGTAAAAGGAATTCGCTCCTACTCCAACCTCATCGTCTAGATAAACTACCTTAGCATTACAAATATCCATCAAAGCGAATGTTATTATTCGGATGGGCTCATGTGGGTTAGCATCCGATCCTCATAAAAGAAATAACATAATCACGGACCGCTATGTTTGCTTCTAAAGCAACTAATCTAAGTAACACTAATTAAACCTAGCTATAGCATTAGAAGAGGAGGGAGAATTATTTTGAATTATATGCATGCAGTAACTGACAAAAGGTAAACCCCTCATCTATATCTATAATGGTGCGGGTGCCCTCGCTTATAACCTTTAAAAAGCTGTTTTAAGTTTTCATTATTGTAGAGAATATTGGGTAAATAACGGTTTCTGATAAATGCGTTATTTATTTTTTAAAACATTGTTTAAGTTTTGGAAAAACATCTTCCAACCATTTATAATGCCCGATTTCATTGTTTGATCTTTTTGCTTGTTATTCGCAAAACTTGAATATAGTACTATCCTTGTTTCTGTTCCAATAGTTTGGAATTTAACTTCCGTGGTCACCGGCACATTGTTTTCCCTATCTTCGTCCCAAGAGTCTTTGTAAACAATCCGATCTGATTTTTGCAGTAAAAGGTACTCGCCTTTTGTTGGGTACACCACACCTTCGGGAGATTTCATATGTATCCTACCCCCCCCTACTTTCGGATCAAGTTCTGCTTTTACAACTGAAAACCCTATTGGGAAAAACCATTGCTGGAATGTTTTCAAATCTGTCCAAGCATTATAAAGGCTGATATATCCGCTTCGGTTTCAAAATCTAGTACTAGTGTTGGATCTAAATAATTAGATGTTTTATATCTCTTTTCCATCTTAATTACCCTTATGCTAAATAAACTGCTTATATCCGTGCTCTATGAACCGGTAACGATCAATTTTAAGTCTTAAAGGATAAGTTGCGGCAATGCCATAGGGGAAAAAGGAGGAGTTTGCCAATTAAACCAACACTAAATTTATGCCTAATATCTAAAGAATAGCTTGTGCACAATTTTTCGCTATCAAAAACACCTAGGTGTCCGTTTGATCCAGAATTTTAGAAACAACATGAATTGCAAACCGGATGTCCATAGAAGGTTGTAGCCTCTATAATTATAGAATGAAGTATACAAAAAAGCGCGGCTTGGTAAAAGCACTTAGCAAGCCGCGCCAAACATTTAATTATGAAATAAAATTAAGAAATCCAATTTACTAAAAATAATGATACCATCCAATCTAAGATGTTTTTCACTACTAAAAACGACACCTTGGCCATTTAAAGGTTACGAGCTGCCCCGAAAGGTATTCAAAACACAACAAGCCCGGATGCTCCAAGATGCTACGCCTTTTGTAAGGAGCCACGCATCACTAAGCCAAAACAATCTATTTCCCGGTAAAAGAAAATATAGGATTATCACAAGAAAAATTAGCGAGGGAGGCTAGCTAATAAGGAGGGGGAATAATTTAAATCCGATTGCCAAAAGCTATGTGTCAGCCGCGCTTCGTAGCGCTATTAAATATATATTTTACTGTCGTAAGTCATTCCTATTCTTCCAGCTTCTCATCCTTCTTTAAGGGGGAATGATGTTCATGTACTATCCTCCAGCCGTTTTTAGTCTTAACAAATAACAATGAAATTTGATCATTGACCACGACAAGGTCTTCTTCGAATTTTAAATGGAAATCTGAGTGAAAAGTCATATTGGCCACTTGATCGTATACCGCAATTTTCATATCATTCATATCAAATTTCAATATTTCAGTAACCGAGCCAAATACATTCCTTTCAAATTCTTCATTTTCAGTCCCACCGTTTCGCAGTTCTCCTTTTTTAAATTCAGTAAACTTTGGGCTGTATGCATGAAAAGAGATGAGCCTGTCAAGATCGCCATCCTTTACACTTTGGGCAATACTATCCATGGTCAATTTAACCTCCTGCATTGCTTCTGAAAATTCATCGTTTATCAGGTCTATTGGCGTTTCTACAACTTTTTGTTCCTTTTCTTTACAGGAAATGAGTAATACTCCAAAAAGTATCAATAGCGTAAATAAGAGTTTTGATTTCATAATTCCACAGTTTACATATTACTAATCGTACAGTAAGTTATGGATTTTAAACGACTCTAAATTTCCCTATATGCTGGTTGTTAAGAATCATGTATAAACTGTTCATACCGAGGTGTACGTTGCGACATCTAAACCCAAATTTTGGTTTTGTTTGCCGTTGACCTTCCTGGTGATTCATATAAATGAAGCCAACCATATCTCCCACGTTTTATTTTTGCAATCAGTTTTTTTATGAAATCTTTTAATCTGGTTTATCCTTAACTAAGAAAGGCATACTTCCTTATGCCATCTTAAATAAACGCTACGTATAGGCTGTTAGCCCTGGGGTAAAAGAAAAGTGTTCTTATAAAAAACGTAATTATTGCAACGATACACTATGACGAGAAAGTTTCAAGAATCAATTATATAAAAATCCGAAAAATTGTTTAGCCCAAAATCCTAGAAGTAGTTCTACTTTTGTGTTATAAATAATAATGACGAAATTGGTTTAACTAAACCATTAACATATAGCAAATATGAATAAGTCCATAAAAATAATTTTGGTTGTAGCCGGCACTGTGCTATTAGGATATGGAATATATACCTTTATAGTACCAGAAACCGTAGTAAGTATAGGATCTTTAGACCTTATTAAAGCTCAAAATGACAACAAGGCCTATATTGCCATTGGCTTGGGACTGGTGATTCTCCTTTTAGGCTTATTTAAAAGCAAATAAAACGACAAGAAACCTGTAAATGGCAATTTAAAAGACATTGGGACACCTTTAAACATCCTTTTTTAGTATGTTTTGACCTAAAGGGAATTTATGAATACAAAAGAAAATACAACCCAAAGAGAAAAAAAGCCTTGGCCTACTAAAGCTGCCATGGAACAGGTCTATGAAATGAAACTTTGGGGTGGCAACAACGCTGATTTTTATTCAGGTGAAGGATCACATGATCCTGAAATAGTATTTCCATATTTAGCTGCTGTAACATCATTTTTAACCTCTTTTGAAAGTCCACTTACGGTCTGTGATTTAGGTTGTGGCGATTTTAATGTAGGAATAGAATTGGTACAACATACTAAAAAATATGTTGCACTAGATATCGTAGCAGACCTTATAGAATACAATAAAGAAAAATTTAAAGAAGAGAATTTAGAATTCCTTTGTTTGGATATTGCTGTAGCTGATTTGCCGTCTGGGGATTGTGCTATCATAAGACAGGTACTCCAACATTTATCGAATACCGAGGTACAAAGTATCGTGAATAAGTTAACTGCCTTTAAATATGTTATTTTAACAGAACATTTACCTGAAGGAGATTTTGTACCCAACAAAGAGATTATTTCAGGACAAGGAATTAGACTCAAAAAACAAAGCGGCATAAATCTATTAGCACCACCCTTTAATTTTAAGGTAAAAGAAGAGAAACAATTATTGTCTGTTACTTTAAAGGATGGTAAAGGAGTAATCGTAACTACCCTTTATACAACTTCTTAAGCTCCCCATTAATTGTCCCAAGGGGATATTCAACTATTTTTTCCCAGATGAATGTCTCATAAATATGATTTGGCAAACTTATATTTGTAACACACGTATAAAATAATCCGAATCACTGTACCAAACCTTCAGCTTTCCTTTTCATAAGTAAGCGCCCTTCATTGTCTAAATAATAGTTATCCGAGGCTAAAAAAGTTTCAAATCCAAGCTTATTATAAATTTGGAGTGCCGATGCGTTTTCCGGATGCACTGTTAAACAAATTTCCTTACAATGATTGGCCTCCAATAGGGTTATCAGCTCTTGCGTTAATTTCTTTCCGATCTGTCTTCCTCTAGCTGCTGGATGAACACCGACAGACAAAATCCAGCCCTGATTTGTGTTAGCCGTAAGATTCCCCAAAACATATCCTAAAACTTCATCCCCCTCTTGGGCTATTAAAAAATAATCCTCAGAAATATCAAAAAGCTGTCGTAAAACGAATAGCGGATAACTTCCATCCTTAAAACACAATGTTTCAATTTCATGGACTACTTTTAAATCTTCTAATGTTGCTTTTTTTATTCTAATCATGCCTTCTTTTTAGTCGTAGCTCCTATGGTTATCACGTGTAAAAAATCCCGGAAACTTATAGTAGGACTAGCAGTTCAGACCGATATTAAAGTATCCATAGTATTGAGAGGTACAAAGGTAAAAAAATGCAAAACTTACACAGGAAATCCCCCTCATAAATCTAGAATTAAAGTATCTTACTTTTGGCCTGATTCAGCATTCAAGAAATAATGGGCCCTGGCCCATACCTTAACAACTCTTTAAGCGATGAATGGCACCGTCTTACCATAGATAGCATGCCTACGTTCACAAAGAGCCCTAAGTTATCCCTAGGTATTTCAAAGTTGCGCTATAATTTTCAAATGAATCAGGTATCCCTAGCCAGAAAACCAATTTCGAAAGAGTATTTATCTATAATCCATTCTGTTATAGATTTTTGTAATTATTAAAAATAGAGTAAAAATGAGCTTATAAAACCCCTTCTCTTTCGAGGGAATCCTTTCACTCCCTTCACAAGATATCATCTGACTGATATATAGTTCTTTAGGAAAGATTTAACTTAAACAATAGGGTCCTAATGTTAAATTGTATTCTTTTATATTTTAATTTTGAGTCGACTTCAGCCAATAAAACTTATACCGGAAACTTTGTTCAATTTTAGGTATAAGTCCTGTTCATATTTGATTGACCAACAAATAATATTCAAATAACATTCACTATGTTAAACCCCATGGGTTTGATTAGTATTTACATAAAATCATTCTAAGATGAGAAAGAAGTTTTTTAATGCGAAATTTTATCGCAACGATGCAGCAACCGAAATGGTGGTAGAAGATGGAAAAATCATTCAGATCGGAACTAACTTGCCCAAGTGTGAAGAAGAAATCGACCTCAATGGAAAACTTGTTTTACCTCCTTATGTAGATCCCCATTTACATTTGGACTATGTATATACCGGACGTAATGACGGAGGGAAAATTAACTCAGGAACACTTTTCGAAGGTATTGCACGTTGGCATAATATCAAAAAATCACAAACGAAAGAAGATGCTAAAGAACGTGCATTGACTGCCATCCAGGAAGAGGTTTCTCAGGGTGTCCAATTTATCCGTACCCACATCGACGTGACAGACCCAAAACTTCTGGGGATGGAGGTGATGCTCGAACTGCGGGAAGAACTGAAGGATTTAGTAACCATCCAAATTGTATCTTTCCCTCAAGAAGGGATGTACGCCTATAAAGGCGGCTATGAACTGGTTGAAGAAGGCCTAAAGATGGGTGCCGATTGTGTAGGAGGCATTCCGCATTTCGAATGGGCCCGTGAAATCGGTGATAAATCTGTACACAGTATTGTAGAGCTTGCCCTAAAACATGACAAAATGATTGACGTGCACTGTGATGAAACGGATGATCCCATGTCGCGTTTTGTCGAACTACTCAATGCCTTGGTGATGATAGAAGGTATTGGTCCTAAAACAGCTGCCAGTCATACATGTTCCTTTGGCAGTGTTGACAATGCCTATGCTTTTCGCATGATGGGTTTATTTAAGGCCAGCGGTATCAACTTTATTTCATGCCCTACAGAAAATGCCTATCTACAGGGGCGTCAAGATACTTATCCCAAGCGTCGTGGACTGACCCGAGTAAAAGAATTTCTACAAGAAGGTATCAATGTATGCTTTGCACAAGACTCCATCAATGATCCTTGGTATCCACTAGGTAATGGAAATATGATGAATATCCTAGACAACGGTATTCACTTAACTCAGGTTGCTTCATTCGCAGAATTAGAAACCGCTTTCAATTTGATAACTTATAACGGTGCTAAAACGATGATGCTAGAAGATCAATATGGTTTAGATGTAGGCAAACCGGCCAACTTTATAGTGGTCAACGAATTTTCGGTTTTTGAAGCTATTCGTAAAAGAGTAGAAGTATTGGCATCTGTACGAAAAGGCGAATTCTTATTCCGCCGAAGAGAACCGGAATATGAAATTCCTTTAATCCTTTAAATTTGTTTCCGTGATTTTCAATATCATAAAAGCATCCAAAAAGGACTGTTATCAACCACGATAACAGTCCTTTTTTAGTTTAGATACCCCTCCCTTCTTCGCTACTACCCATTAATTCCTCAAAAAAATGGGGTAAATGAACCCTTCCCTAGAAATGGAAATGGTTATTCTGAGCAGAACGGTGTGTATGAGGGGCTGTGCGAACCGTACTTCCTTTAGGGTATATTCAAAATATCACGTATTAATTTTTCATAAACACTTGCATACTGTATCATTCCATAATCGTTGGGGTGGATATAATCTACAAACATATCATCTACAAACCCCAGGTCCTCTTTTGTCAAGAGGTATACCTTGGTAAAACCCGCTGCTTTTAAGCTGTCAAAAGCCCTGCCCAATTCCTTATTCAAGATTTTGGTCTTACTACTATTATTTCTGTTCGTAAAACTGTTGGCATATCCTAGGTGTGCCGTCAATATAACGGGAACATCTGGCCTTATAGCTTTTAACTTCTTCACGGCTTCCATAGCTAGGCTATAGGTATCGTCCCTATCCGGACTCAGGTTTGGCAAACAGTCTAAAATATATACGCTAGCATCAATTTCTGTCATTAAATCTACCAGTGCTGGTTCCAATCTGCCATTTCCAGAAAACCCAAGATTAACCACCGGCACTCCTAATTTCCGTTCTACAATATTTGTCCATGCCATCCCGGGCCGGGAAGCACAGGCGCCCTGACAAATAGAAGTACCGTAGGCCACAATGGCTTTCTCTTTTCTTAGGGGCAAGGGCTCAAGAATAAATGTTTCATCAACCCCTATTTCTAAGGTCTCTACCTCATTGTACAAGGGTAAAAACAATTGAAATTCCCTTCCCTTCTTCATATCGGATTGGGCATCTCCATCTACTTTAAAGGTATAACTGCTTATGCCATCGATATGGTAGCCCCCCCAAGCACGAAACCATTCCCCATCACTAATCTTCCCATATAAATCTAAGCCGCTTACTCCCGTTGCCGGCATATGTGGCATGGCTACGCTTCCTTTTAGTTTGTATTTTACTTGAATGCTATTGGCATTGGACCGGAACCGGATGGACAAGCCTGCTGACTGCTTTGATAATTCCCATACGGCCTTTCTTAGCTTTTCTTCCGACCTCTCTGGCAGTCGGTGGTACACAGATCTTACTTCCTTAGCCCAAGCCTGACCTGCAATAACAGGAAACTCGTTATTAGCAGGGTTCCACCACTTTAGTTCAGTTTTCTCTTGTGCAAAAGAAATATGAGCCACAAAAAGCAGCAGCGATAGTAGGTGTATTTTCTTCATAATTTTATGTTGTGTTTTAAGTGTCCAAATGTGCTCTCCTTTGGTTTTGTAATTCAGTATTCCCTGGAATATGACAATAACTGCTCTTATATTTTAATGCAGCGCGAATTATCGTTTCAGATTTGCTTGTAAGGCTTGTTTTAGTTCCTGTACCACAGCGGACTGTTGATCGGCTATATTTTTGGTTTCTCCTTCTGCAGTGGTATGGTCGTACAGTTCTACAAAACCATCCTTATGAAATATCATACGGTGTGTTTTGGTTCTTATAGAGCTAACATCATTGAAATACGAGATTGCAAAACCACCTGCAGTTGTCGGTTCTTCCAATATGTTCCTAAGGGATACTCCCTGTACAAACTCAGGCATGGCAACGCCCGTTAAATCACATAGGGTGGGAAAGACATCAAGTGTCTGCACGATGGCCTTGGTATTTTCGCCTGCTTGGGACATACCGGGGTAATGGATGACCATAGGAGAATGCAATGACTCTTCGAACAAGCTGTGTTTTCCCCAAATAGCATGTTCTCCCAAGTGATACCCATGGTCTCCCCATAGCACCACTATGGTATTTTTATCGGCTCCGGTACGTTTTAATTCGGCCAGAATTTTTCCTACCTGGGCATCGGCATAACTCACGGCAGCCGCATAATGCCTCCGTATTTCATCGGCAAAATCCGTATCGATATTGGGATCCTTGCCCCATAAATTGTATTGGTTAAATTCTCCGGAGGCATGCCAAGTGGTTCTTCCTACTGGTTTTTGAGGATGTTGTGTCTCCGGAAGGGCTACCTCTTTGTATTGCTCTAAATACGATTTTGGCGCTCCAAACGGCAGGTGCGGCTTTATAATTCCTACAGCCATAAAAAAAGGCTTGTCACTATCTGTGGCAAGTTCTCTTAATTGTGCCAAGGCTTCATTGGTAATAGCCCCATCGGGATAAATGGCATCATTGCCTTCTACGGCCTGAAAAACGGCCATGTCCTTGGCATTTTTACGGATTTCCCCATGTGCCAATCCATGCATGGCCCCCCGCGGATGTTCCCATTGGGCCACGGGCATCAGCTGTTTGTCCCAGGCCGCTGGCATTTCAATGATGGTACTATCGTTCCAATTAGCACCGCCCCTACCGCCAGGGTGATGCGATACCTTGCCCACAGACACCGTGGTATAGCCCTGTGTCCTAAACCACTCGGGCATACTAGGTGCCACCTTATCCTTGCCTTGTGCTATTTTATCGGCCCGCATAAAAAGGGCATTATTACTAGAAGGCCCGTACAAACCTGTTAATAAGGTGTAACGAGAAGGTCCGCAACTAGGCGCATTTACATAGTGGTTCTGAAAAGAGACACCCTTTTGTGCCAAGGCGTCCATATGGGGAGAATGAATATAATTTGCTCCAAAACTTTTTAGCTCAGGACGCAGATCGTCTACACAAATCAACAAAACATTGGGTTTTTGCACGCGTTCTGGTTCTTGGCAAGCCGTCATCGATAACACCCCTAAAACGATCCCAAAAATAGGTAGTAATATTTTCTTAATTAGCATTAATATTTATTTATATGAGTAATATAGTATTCTTTATGGTTATGAAAACTATTCGCATTTCAATGGAACCTACAACCTTTTTATTCTAATCCATAAATATAAGTATTGTAAGTAAAGGACAAAGGATCGCTACATCAATCTACATGGAGCTAGATAATCCAAATAATCAGGGGCACGCCCTTATCAAGGCCTACAATTATTTTTTGCGTTAGGGATGGCGGCGGCATCCCCGCAGCGTAGCAAGGGATATAGCCAAGAGCCCGCCCGACGAAGGAGGGAACGCCCAAAGCACCATGCTTATACCTATTAGAATGTTAAAAATTTTACCTCAGCAGTACGACCTGCTAAACCCGTACTTTCCGATTGTGCTCCATAGTATAAAAAGGCCGATGGCGATTAAAAATCCCACGTTCATTATTATCTTGGAAATACATCTGCCTTATAAGCTTGTTCCTGTGCACTATCCTTACTTTCTTCGGAACAGTCGTGCTATCGTCACCCCTATTTCATCAAGTTTCTCTAGGGGCTCTGTAAGGGCCGGGTTCATCAAGTCTATTGGGGTGGTATCGGCAACACCCGCTTGTTTGGGATAGATAAGAATAAAGCTATTGTCCCGAAAATATTTATTTAAATACCCCGGTATTTTTTCCATACTACTCTGATATGATGGCTTATCCTTTCGGCTCATCACAATGATCAAATTATCGTCTTTATGAAAATCCTTTGCTAGGATTAAAAATTCGTCCCAATCGTCAAACTGGTTGAATTCGCATTCAAGGGGATGCTTTACATGTATTTCCTTTATATATTTTAAGGTTGCCTCTGTGGCGTAAAACACCAGTTTTGCTCCGGAATTACGAGATATATTCCACACTTTAACCAACCAAAAAGCAAAGCCCATTTCTTTTTCTGCTTTCTCTGGCACCAGAATAATATTTCTTTTAATGGTACCAAATGGCTGGGTAGGTTTATAGATCAGTGTGGTAGTATTACACTTGGTCAGAATCCCCTCTGTCAAATTTCCCAAGAAAGAATCTGAGATCCCTTTTTTAATATGGAGGCCCAAAATTAAATCGGTGATCTTATGTTCTTTTACCACGCTGGTTATTCCGTTTACTATATTAAGGTCGTAGCGCAGCAATTGGTGCAGGTTGTTATCTGTTGCCGATGCTGTCACTGCCGCTTTGTTCAATATTTTCCTAGCATTTTTTTCTGCCGCCCCATCGGTAGTATTGTTGTTAATAATACTCAGGGCATACAAACTTTCCTTGCTTTTTTTAGACTGTATGGTCACCCCTAAATTGATCAGCTCATCCGTGGTTTCGGTATTGCTTATTGGGATAAGGATATTTTCATAATCGTCGGCATCGTCTATATTGGTATCCGAAACTTCTAAAAGGGCCATATTCTTAGCTCCTTTTTGTGCCACAAAAGAGGCATGGGTACAGGTAAATAAGATCATTAAAATGGTCCCGTTTAAAACGCTTTCACTCAGCAGCCTAATAGGCTCCCCATCGGCGGTTTCCCCAACAATAATATTATACCCTATTAATACGGCCGCCAAGGTTGCTGCCGCTTGCGCATTGCTCAAGCCAAAAATCAACCTTCTTTCGTCATTCGATAATCGATAGGTTTTTTGGGTCAGCCAGGCGGCAATAAATTTCGCAGAAGTAGCCACTACAATCATTATCCCCGCTACTTTAAGGGTTTCCCAGTCTTTAAAAAACACCCGGTAATCTATGAGCATTCCTACTCCTATTAGGAAGAAGGGTATAAAAATGGCATTCCCCACAAAGTCTATCCTATTCATCAAGGGAGAGGTATGTGGAATTAGCCTATTAAGGGCCAGGCCTGTTAAAAAGGCCCCTATAATCGCTTCTATGCCGGCTAATTGGGCCAGCACGGCTCCTAAGAATACCATTACCAGCACAAATATATATTGTGCCACATTATCGTCGAACCGCTTAAAAAACCAACTGCCTATGATTGGAAAAATAAACATTACTATAAGTCCAAATACCAGAATAGAAACCGTTAATCGTACCCAAAAGGCAGTATTTACCTCTCCGGCAGACATGCCTACGATTACCGCCAGCACCAATAAAGCTAAGGTATCGGTGATCATTGTTCCGCCTACGGTAAGATTCACCGCTCTGTTCTTAGCGACTCCCAATTTACTGATCAGTGGGTAGGCAATTAAGGTATGGGAAGCGAACATACTGGCCAACAAAATAGCGCTGGGCAATGAAAATTGTAACATATAAATACCTGTTAGCGTCCCCAAAACCATAGGAATCAAAAAAGTATATGCCCCAAAGACCAGGCTTTTTTTACTGTTTTTTTTAAAATCGCCCAGATCAATTTCCAATCCGGCAAGGAACATAATATACAGCAGTCCGGCCGTCCCCGAAAGAATAATACTGCTATCGCGTTCCATCAGAAAAAAGCCATTGGGCCCAATAACGGCACCGGCAATAATAAGTCCCAAAAGCGGGGGGATTTTTAATTTGTTCAGAAGGATGGGGGCAAATAATATAATGACCAGGATAAGGAGAAATTTCAATACCGGATCTGTTAGCGGCAAGCTGGGATCAAAGCTGGTTAAAAATAACATATAGCGTGATTTAGTAATTAATATAGCGCAATTCTCCGTCCTTTAGGGAACAAACTGCTGCCTTACTTTTTTTCTATTCCTCTTTATTTCCTTTGTAAGACCATCGTAATTGCCGGGCAATATACGTGAATTATGGACTGATTTATTTTTTTTAAGAAAACATAAACAGCCTCCGTTACCGACTCATTGTCAGCCCCTTAAGAATCCTAAAAAGTAAAAACATTAAGTTTTAATCGAAAATCATCTCCAGATCCCTATTAGCTTTTTTTCTTTGGGCGTTCCCTCCTTCGTCGGGCGGGCTCTTGGCTATATCCCTTGCTACGCTGCGGGGATGCCGCCGCCATCCCTAACGCGGAACTTCTTTCTATTGAGACCGTATCTGTTCCCGCTTCCTATTACTTCTATCAACTTTTAATATTGCGACCAATAATTAAGCCCAATACAAAGAGGCGTTCCTTTGCATTGGGCTTAAAAGTAAGAATAAAACCAGACGCCTTATTTTGTCTCCGCCGCCTTTATTTTTACTTCTTCCAACATATGGTCTAGAGCAGTTCTATCATAATGAATCCCTTTAGCAACAACGGCATGTATACTTTGTGTATTTTTAATATCCTTTATCGGGTTATCATTTAGCAACACTATATCTGCTTTTTTGCCTGTGGCTATTTCCCCATAATTATTTTTATGCAGGAAGTCTGGTGAATTTATGACCGATGCTTGTAGCGCCTCCAAGGGTGTTAGGCCATAGTGCACCAATAGGGCCAATTCCTGGTGGATTCCTATTCCAGGGAAATTGAAAGAATTTAGGTATCCGGCATCTGTACCGGCCATAATCTTAACACCTGCCTTTTGTAAAAGGGGTAAAATAGATGCCGATTTCTCAAACACCTCGTGTCTTTTTGCTATAGCAGCCGCATCGTCCTGTGCTGCCCTATTTACACGCCATTCGTAAGTACGTTGCAATCCTTCGCCTATATACTGCAGGTAAGGATCGTTTTTATGATCGTTTTGATCTAGAAATACTACGGTATGGCTACTGTTTAGGGTTGGGGTAACGGCCACACCTTTTTTGGCCATTTCTCTATAGGTACGCATTGCAGCGGCCGTATCAAAATTCTCAAGGATATACTCGTTAACGGCACGACCTCTAATTTCGCCTTTTTCAATACTCTTTGCTAAACTCGCTTCATCTTTTACACCGGCTCTCCATGCGTAATAGATGTGCTCCACACCACTCAATCCGGCATCCATCACCTCTTGCAAGGTCAGTACCCCAGGAGAATGCCCTGTAATTTCCCAACCTCTTTTACGCACCTCTTTTAAGGCTTCTAAATAAAGTTGTGGACTAAGGGTGTTGTCGGTGATTTTCACAAAATCGACTTTCAATGTTTCTAAAGAATCCAGGGCCTGGAACAATTCTGAACTAGATCCTATTTCCAGATCCCCTGGCCAAATAGAATTGATGCCTTCTATTTTTGGACCAGAAGTAAATATAGTAGGCCCGTTTAGACTGCCCTCGTTAATGGCTTCACGCCATTCAATAACCTTGTCACTAATATCACCGGCACAATCCCGTACGGTAGTAACCCCATGCGCCAAATACAAGGGCAGTAGGTTTTTATTTTCTTCTACAATATTATCGCCTCCAAAATGCACGTGCATATCCCATAGTCCGGGCATGGCAAAACGATTTCCCCCATCGATGAGCTCGCTGGTTTTATAGTGCTTAACTTTCTTATTGGGAATTACAGCAAGGATCTGTTCGTCTTGAATTACAATAGCTCGGTCCTTTTGTATTTTTCCGGTTTGGATATCCATCACCTTTACGGAATGAATAATAAGATCTACGGCTTTATCTTGTGCCCTTGCGAAAGCAGCTGCGATAAGAAGTAAAAAAGTACTTAAAATAGTTTTCATATGTAATGTTTAGATGGTTATTTTCTTAGGTTGATCACCAATGCGATGGCGACAAAAATGGCTCCGAGCACACATACGCCGGTCCAATGCCAATAGGTCCATGCCATGGCACCCATCAAGGAACCTATAGAACCACCGGCAAAGGAAGCAGAGATATAAATGGTATTTAGCCTACTCCTTGCTTCGGGCACTAGGGCAAAAACTTTTGACTGATTGGATACATGGGTCACTTGCAGACCGATATCGAGCAATACCACCCCAAGGATTAACCCTAATAAGGAGGTTGCCGAGAAATCCATCACTACGAAAGCCAGAAAAACGGCAAAAATGCCAATCCTTATAGCGAATTGGGCTCCTTTTTTATCAATCCATTTCCCTGCCATCGGGGCTGCTAAAGCACCACAAGTACCAATAAGACCAAATAGCCCCACCATATCGCTTTCATAAAAGAACGGCTTGCCTTCTAGTAAAAAAACCAAGGTCGTCCAGAAAATACTAAAGGCCCCAAACATAAAGAATCCGGTTACTGCCGCTGTTCTCAACACCGGGAGTTCTTTTATATACCCCAGCATGGAACGCATTAGTCCGCCATAGCTACCCAAAAATTCGGGTTCATTTTTTGGGAGTTTCCAATATAACAAGGCCATGAGCAATATCATTACCAAGGTCCCAAAATAAAATACAGTGCGCCAACCAAAGGCAGCTCCCATAAATCCGCTCAGTGTTCTAGATAATAAAATCCCTACCAGGAGTCCGCTCATCACCTGTCCCAGTACTTTCCCCCTATTCTTATCATTGGCTAGACTTGCAGCCATGGGCAGTAACAATTGAGGAACGGCAGAAAAGAACCCTATATATAAACTAGCGGCAAGGAGTACGTAAAAATTACCGGCCATTGCTGCCGCAAAAAGGGCTAGAGCGGCACCAACGAGTTTTATTAGAATAAGTTTCTTGCGCTCCACTTTATCGCCTAGAGGAACAACAAAAAACAAACCAAGGGTATAGCCAACCTGGGTGATGGTAGCGATCCAACTTACCCGTTGTTCGCTTACGCCAAAAGTCTCGGCGATTTGGATAAGCAAAGGTTGATTATAATATATATTGGCCACCACTACCCCACAGGTAACTGCCATCAGTAAAATTAACATCCCGCTCAGATTACTGCTAGATGCCGAAGCATCTATCTGTGCTACTTTTTGCATTTGGAAAAATTTGCGCCAAAATTACAGATGTTTCCCTTGAATGAATGGTACTCACTATGGCAGTGAAGGTACTATCACCTACTGTTCCCTAAATTCTACTGGAGTAAGGTCGGTATATTTTTTAAAGAAGCGCGAAAAATAAGAGGTATCCTTAAATCCTAAGTCATAGGCTATTCCTTTAACATCCGTATCGGTCAATGCAAGCAGGCGTTTTGCTTCTAGCAGTAGCCTTTCCCTAATATGATCCCCAGCAGATTGGTTGGTCATCGCACTACAGACCTGGGTCAAATAACTAGCGTTCACATGAAGTTGGTCGGCATAAAACCCTACACTGTGCTGTTCGGTATAATGCTCTTCTAGCTGTATTAGAAAACGGTTAAGGATATGATTTTTTGCCGAATGCTGATCCCCGGGGTAGGCGCTGGTATGCCATCCCTGTAAAAGATGCAAAACAATTTGCAGCCTATGTTGAATTATACTGGCCGATGTCTCGTGTTTAAAGGCTTGCAATTCATGCAGCAATTGTGCGTTTTGAGCTTCAGTGAGTTCCAAAAAAGAATTGGACCGGGGCGAAAATAAAGGCCATAGATGTCCGTCTGAAAGCAAAATCTTATTGCTGAACATCAGTTGCCACCCAAAGGTGTCGGCAGACATTTTCCATTCGTGGGCCTGTCCCGGGGATAGGAAAAAAACAACCTTCTCCTTTACTTCCAGGGGCCTAAAATCTATAGTATGGGTGCCGCTGCCTTTGGTGATGAGAAGGATCATAAAAAAATCGTGCTTGTGTGCAGCCTCTATCACGGGCATATTAATGGGCCGATGGTGAATAATATTAAATGCTTCCTTATCAAAGGAAAGGTTTACAATATCACTCATACCAAGAATCGGTAGCCCCATAGGTACAAAGATAACGTATCGCCCTTAATTTTAAAGGGAAATAAAGCTGGGCATTATGAAGGTATGACGGGGGAAAGTACCTTCGAAAATATTGGTCTGTCCGTGAAAATTGACACGCGATAAAAAATTAGGAAAGTTGCCCCTTATCCTACAAATTAAACTTCTTAAAAAATTTGTTTTTCCTTACAAAGGTAGTAAACTCATGAAAAAATATTTTTTTTTGGAATCTTCCTTGTAAATTACTGTTTTTACTTACCTACACTCTATATAGGTAAGCATTAGCCCCTTAGAAATTTTTACATAAAAGCTTTGTAATCCTAAATAGGACTAAAAAGTCCCATTTTTTTATTTGTATGATTGCCTCGACATAAATACTATACTTTTTATAGAATAAAAATCCTACTTTTGAGAAAATATTATAATGAAAAAGTAAACCTATCCTTATCTATTATGACAAAAATTGTAATCATCGATGACGAATTTATCGCCCGTTCATTGTTGACAAATATGTTGGAAGAATATTTTCCGGAAAACTACACCATTGTGGGGTCTTATTCTTCTGTAAAAGATGGGGTAAAGGCTATTCAGGAATTTGACGCCGATTTAGTTTTTTTGGACATACAAATGCCCGAAGAATTTGGCTTTGAACTTTTTAAATACTTTTCAAAAATTAATTTCCAAGTAATTTTTGTTACTGCCTATAACCAGTATGCCATAAAGGCCTTCCGTTGTAGCGCTTTAGATTATCTGTTAAAGCCTATCGATACGGATATCTTTCGCGAAGCCATCCACAAATATTTAAAAAACAGACCTACAAAAGGCTCTCAAGGAGAGCAGATGAAGGTATTATTGGAACACCTAGAAAAGGAAAAGAACACCAATCATCACCACAGAATAGCATTCTATACCTGCAACGGCGTAGAATGCATCCATACCAAGGATATTATATACTGTGAATCGGACGGGAATTACACTACGATTCAAATGATCAAAGAAAATAGGGTTCTGGTTACCAAATCCTTAAAATCCGTAGAAGAATTACTTCCCAAAACCTTGTTCAAAAGAGTCCATAAATCTTTTCTGATTAAAATGGATGCCGTAAAACGCTATAATAAATTTGATAAACTTGCAGAGTTAACGGACAATTTCACTATTCCAGTAGCACATAGAAAAGAAGCCGAATTTTTAAAAGAACTGTTTGGAAAAGATTAACCTTATATTCTTCCTTTTATTCCAATGGGTATGTTTAGCACAAACATATCCTTCTATTCATTATTCGGCCGAAGGGGAACTACCAAATAATACGGTACGGGCGCTATTTTTAGACAGTCAGGATATCCTTTGGATTGCTACTAACAATGGGGTGGCAAAAAAACAAAACAATAATTTCAGCTATTTTTTTACCGAAGACGGCTTGGCCATGAACAGTACTTGGGCCATAGCACAAGACAACCAGGACAATATGTGGTTTGGTAGCTATGGCGGCGGCATCAGCAGATTCGATGGCAAAAACTTTACGACCTATAGCAAAAAAGATGGTCTTATCCACGATGAAATAACCAAAATGCTCCATATTAATGGTTTTCTCTATGTGGGAACGAGCGATGGTATTTCTATCATAGATATCAAAACCATGGCCATACATTCTAAAACCCTGGAAAACTCCGATCAATTATTCAGAATCAGTGAATTCTTTGTTTATAAAGACCAAGTGTATGCTGTTTCTTATAGGTCGGGGACCTATAAAATTGAATTGAACAATGACCATATGTCCATGACGCTGGTTAACGATCAGCAATTTCTTTATGGCGCCCATATCGAAAACGATTCCATATTCCTGAGCAACAAAGGTTTTTTTCAAAAACACCATCTTCTAGACTTTCTATCTCCTGCGAATCATCCCGACCCTAGAGCTTTGGGAACTTCTGTTATTTGGGGTTACCAGAAAACAAAAAAAAACCGACTATTTGCTGCCGCTTGGGGCATGTATGAAAATACTGGTGGGGTGTATGAAATAGTGAACGATTCTATGGTATCCATGACTGCTAAAATGGGCATAGAAAGTCAAAAAATTACCACCTTTGCTTATGATCCAGACCTGGAGAAACTCTATGTAGGAACTTTAAACAATGGTTTTTATGAAATTGAGTTAAATGAATCGGTTCTTTTTCATCCCAAAGAAAATGAAACTGTGTTGGGTTTTGCCCATACTGACCAAAGTAGGGCGATATTATATAATGATAAATTAGAGATTGACACCAAGACTATAACGCCCCAGGAATTAAAAAAATGGTCTCAACAATACGTTGCAACCCACAGCAATAAGCTTCCCAAGTACGAAGACTTTTTTTATGAGTTAAAATATGACACTAAAGCAACCGACATTAAACTATATTCCATTAAGAACCATCTGACAGATTATTGGATCAATACTTCTATAGGAATCTACCGTTTTGATAAACAGGGCGTTTTTTTAGCCTATCTCCCCTTACATACCTTAGAGTTTAACTTTAGCCCAGACAACCAACTTATAGAAACCCACCCCTATCATTCCTTGCGAATTTACTCCAATCTAGCCCCTTTAGAATACACCTATTATTCTGAAGAAGATGTCCATACCCCCACCTCAGTGGTAGGTTCTTATAGAAACGAACACAAAACCTATTTGCTTTCCGTGTTCCATGGTCTTTTTAGCTATGAAAAAAGATTCCGGTCTTATTATAAGGACGGCCTTTGGAATGAAAAAAATTTAAGACACATCACAGCAGTTGGGAATAATTTGGCGATATCCAATGAAGAAGGAGACGTCTATATCGTAGAAGATGGAAAGGAAGATTTTAAGGTTATAGAAAAAATACCACGGGCGAAAATTCATGGAAACAACATTACTTTTTTAAAGAGCTACGGGAATAATATATTGATAGGAACAGAAAAAGGATTGAACATTATCAATCATGGAAGTTTAATCTTTTTAGACCATGAACAGGGACTAAAACCACCCTTACTTTCTGCCGAAGTCATAAATAACAAGTTATATGTTGGAAGCAAAAACGGATTTTATTCTGTTCTTCTTGATAGGTTTACGCACATGAACTCCTCAATCACCAATGTTTACCCTACAACCTTAAAGGTCCGCGATAGTAGTTATAAGCTCACGGCCAACAAAACTCTCGAAAAATTCCTTTTTGATCACGACCAGAATTCTATTCGAATAACCTTTAAAACCAATAAGCACCCCTACCCCAATAAATTACGGTATCAATACAGGCTGCACCCATCTGAAGCATGGAGCAGCCCTTCTACAGAACCAGAATTGTTTTTTCCTTATTTGGAGCCTAACACTTACAATATAGCTGTTAAAATCACCGATGCAAGTACCGGTTTCCATACGGAAAAAGCCCTGCTAGGATTTGAAATATCGCCTCCTTATTATAAAAAATGGTGGTTTACATGCCTTCTTGCCTTGTTTTTTATAGGGGTGATTATAGCCTATTTTAAAAATGAAATCCGAAAAAACAATCGTTTTGAACACCAAAAAAGTCTGTTTCAAAAAAGGGTAGAAGAAACTAAAATGGAAGCCCTATTGGCACAGATGAATCCTCATTTTATTTTTAACACCTTAAATTCCATTCAACATTATATAGCTAGTAATGACAAAGAGAAGGCCATCCGATACCTTGGTAAGTTTTCGCAATTAATCCGTACAAATTTGGACAACTCTAGCCTTCCTTTTATTAGTTTGGAAGATGAGTTGGAGTATTTGACTAACTATATTGAAATAGAAAATATTCGGTATCAAAAGCGGGTTAAGGTTTCCATTACTGTTGACGATTCCGTAGACCTGTACGCCACAAAAATACCAACTATGATCTTGCAGCCGTTCGTAGAAAATGTTTTTGTACACGCTTTTCCAGAACGGATAAAAAATCCTACCCTCACCCTGTCGTTTCAGTATACCGATACTAAACTATTAAAATGTAGGGTTAAGGACAACGGTATAGGCAAGCAAAGTAAAAGAGCCACGCCCCTACACACCTCCAAAGGACTGGCTTTGGTAAAGGAACGTTTAAAATTATTAGGTTATGATGTAGATGCGACCCTTAACCTGATCTATACCAATAGCGGGACTGAAGTAACCGTAATCCTAGACCCAGAGCGTTAATCCAAAAAAAACTGACGTTTATATATTAGGACTTTTTAAGAGTAGAATGATCTTTAAATTACGTTCAAATCTTAAAATTACATCATTATGGCAACCTATAAATGTGTGTCCTGTGGTATTACCAGAAACGACTCTTTAATTTCAAAATTTACTACGCCTCCGATATGTGTGATTACCCATCATACTGCAGCGATGACCTCTCATTCCTGGGCTAAAATTGCGAATGAAGATTATTACTAATACAACTACAAATCTATAGTCCATTAGAGAACGACAGCATACCCTTTTATTATGCTCCACCAGATTAATCCGTTTTCATGGCTGCATCATTTTAGCACTTCAACCAACTTAAAAGTTATCAAGTCTTTTGTGATTTTTACAAGTCGATAGCTCCCAAAAATTCAGTTCACACTTATAATCAATAAGCTTCCCGTAAGAATTGCAAATGGCGAGAGTAGCCTTATAATCGTTGGTTTTAATACTGCCGCACATTTTAGTGCATACTGATGGTGCATTTTTCAAGGCACAAAGTACAACACTATAGAAGTTACTACCATTATACCCCCGAAGATTTTAAACGCGATGGGGAAATCTGACATATCTGCGTACACGATCATAGCAATTGCCGGCAGCAATCGTATACTGATCTCGGTATAATGTATCAGATTTGTACTTGCGGCTTTCTTTATGATTTTCCTGGTATTTATAGGAGCTAAAACCATCAAAAAACCAACCCCTATTAGGAATATCCCAAAAAATATTATTGTCCATTTTGCCAGGATCATCTTTTCCGCTTTCTTTCTTAAATATAATGAATAAGAAATCATAAAGATGTTTTCCCTTTGTTATAGATTTCGAATTACAAGTATTTCTAGTGTTTTTTTTGCCCAATTAACTTTCTTCTCACCAGCTTTTTGGGATAGATTCCTTTGCCTCTTTTCCTAATTGGCATATTACATCAACCCTCCTATGTTACGCGTTAGGGACCGCGGCGGCATCCCCGTAGCGGAGCAAGGGATATAGCCAAGGGCACGCCCGCCGAAGGAGGGAACGCCCAAAAGAGTATCCCAATAGGCCATAGAAATTCCCATGGCCATAGCTTCCTTAAAAGATTCCACCCCTAATTGCCCTTTCTATTATTAAACATCAGCATCTAACACAACACCTCATAATTTCCCCGAAAAGGAGCACGCTTTTCTCAAATAAATCCCATAACTTTAATTACCCCTGGCTTGTAAACAGCGTTTTTATGTATTCCATCGTCGATATAGAAACTACTAGCAACGGTATCCAAGGCAATAAGATTACGGAAATTTCTATTTTCAAGTTTGATGGCCGTGAAATCATCGAAGAATTTACCTCCTTGGTGAATCCGCAATGCCCGATCGCTACTTTTATCACTGGGTTAACTGGTATTGATAACGATATGGTTCGCCATGCTCCTAAGCTAGAGGACATCGCTACAAGGATTTTGGAAATTACACAAGACACTATTTTCGTTGCCCATAATGTCAATTTTGATTATCGTGTCATAAAACACGAGTTTGAGACCATCGGTATTCCTTTCTCCCGAAGAAAACTATGTACCGTACGACTTTCCAGAAAATTAATTCCAGGGTATAATTCCTATAGTCTAGGAAAACTATGCTCTTCACTAAACATCCCCCTAACCAACAGGCATAGGGCCCGGGGCGATGCCCATGCCACGGTACTCTTATTGCAACATTTACTACAGACCAAGAATGCCGAAACGGTATTTGATACCTTCTTAAATGCACGATCTCAGCAAGCCACCCTACCCCCCTCCTTGCCCATGGAGGTTTTTGAAAAACTCCCCAATTTGCCGGGGGTCTATTATTTTAAAAACAACCAGGGCGAAATTATATATATCGGCAAAGCCATTGATATAAAAAAAAGGGTCCTAGGTCATTTTTACAATAAGGCGAACAAAGAAATCCGTTTGTGCCAAGAAACACATGATATCGGATTTGAATTATCGGGTAACGAATTAATTGCGCTTTTAATGGAATCTGCCGCCATTAAGAAACATTTCCCAAAATACAATAGAAGCCAAAAAAACAACGCTCAAGAATACGGTATTTTTACCTATGAAGATAGAAATGGAATATTTCATTTGGCCTATAATAGGCTTAAATTAATCCCCAATCCATTGCTTAGCTTTCCCCATATCACGGAGTGTAGGTTGTTTTTAGAACAACTCTGCCAAGACTTTGAGCTCTGTCCCAAATATTGCCATTTGCAAGAAAACACCAGTAGTTGTTCGCATTACAAAATTAGCAGTTGTGCGGGCATCTGTAAAGGAGAGGAATCTATTTCTGAATACAACAAAAAGGTCAAAGACGCCATTGTTGGAATAACATCTAACCTTCAAAATATTTGCATTAAGGAGAAAGGCAGGCATGCCGATGAGGAAGCATTTATCCTAATTTCCAACGGCTTGTATAAGGGCTATGGCTTTGTTCCAAAAGACCATTCGGTGCAGACTATTGAAGAATTGAATCCTTATATCGCCCCTCAAAAAGACAATAGGGATATTAAAAACATCATTGCTACCTACTTACGGAAATACCCTTCTAAAAACATTATTTAAGAACAGCCTTGGTACAGGAATAAAAAAGTTCGGACCAATCGCGGCCTTATTTTTTCTTGTCACCGTACATTAATAACAGTACTACAGTTACCAATCCGACACATACGGCACCGAAAATAGCGATCATTATTATTCCGTTTCCCCAATTTACCAGTGGCAAGTAATTTACTATCATAGCGATCCTTCTAAAAAATTATAACCGCTAAAATATCGACAAGGCCATCAAAAAAATATGACAAATATCATTTTTCCAATAAAATCAGGAATCATGGTCTCTAAGGTCCTTGCTAGTGTTTTAATCTGCTGACACATATCGTTATTTACGATTCACCTGCCAAACCAGCTCCTTTTCATTGCTTGGTACCGACTGTTCTTAACAGCAACCCGATTTTTAGTGTTACAACAATATACCGCAAAAAAAACCCTCCAATTTTGATTAAAAAGGAGGGGTCTTGGACGTTCAGTCCTTTATAATGACATGGTGTCCTTATGGGGATTAGCCCCTATACTATTGATCAGTATTTACAAGCTTGTTGGGCACACATATTCGGTGACAGCTACCCCTGCTTTTTTAATTGCGGCAAAGCCACCCCCAACATCGATTAGGTTATGGATACCCCTGCTTTTTAATATGGAAGCTGCAATTACCGATCTATAACCACCAGCGCAATGTACGTAGAAGGTCTCTTCTTTGGGAAACTGTCCCATATGGTTATTTAAGAAATCTAAAGGCGTATTGTCGGCATCAATAACATGTTCTGACAAATATTCTGTTTCTTTTCGCACGTCGAAAACCGGAATATTTTTATCGGATAATGTTTCTTTAAGTTCTTCTGCAGGATAGGACGTAATGGTATCATAATCTCTACCCGAAGTTTTCCAAGCCTCAAAACTCCCTTTTAAGTACCCAATAGTACCATCGAAACCTACACGGGAGAGTCTAATTAAAGCCTCTTCTTCCCTTCCCTCCGGGGCTACCAATAAAATCGTTTGGTTTACATCGGCTATTAAAGCTCCTACCCATGGTGCAAACCCACCGTCTAGGCCAATAAAAATAGAACGAGGCACATAGCCTTTTACAAATTCGCTTTGGTGGCGTACATCCAAAATCACCGCATCGGTAGCATTGGCTGCCTCTTCAAATTCTTCTGGTGTAAGTGCTGTGGTTCCTCTTTCGAGCACTTCGGCTATATCTTCATACCCTTCTTTGTTCATTTGAACGTTTAATGGGAAGTATTTTGGAGGAGGCAACAATCCATCGGTTACCTCTTTTACAAACTCTTCCTTGGTCATATCTGCTCTCAGGGCATAGTTCATTTTTTTCTGGTTCCCCAAGGTATCCACTGTTTCTTTCATCATGTTCTTCCCGCATGCAGATCCTGCACCATGTGCGGGGTACACGATAACATCATCTGACAGTGTCATTATTTTATTTCTAAGGCTGTCAAATAAGATCCCAGCCAAATCTTCCTGGGTCATATCAGCAGCTTTCTGGGCCAAATCTGGTCTCCCTACATCTCCTAAGAACAAGGTGTCTCCCGAAAATATGGCATGGTCCTTCCCGTTTTTATCTTTCAATAAATAGGTAGTACTTTCCATAGTATGCCCAGGGGTATGCAATACTTTTATAGTAATATCGCCTAAAGGAAATTCCTGTCCATCGGTAGCAATTATTGCATCAAAAGACGGATTTGCCAAGGGCCCAAAAACTATAGGTGCACCGGTTTCCTTGGATAGGGTTACATGGCCGCTGACAAAATCGGCATGAAAATGAGTTTCAAAAATATACTTTACAACTGCCTTATCTGTTTTTACCCTTTCTAAATATGGTGTTATTTCCCGTAATGGATCTATGATAGCCACCTCTCCTTTACTTTCTATGTAATAGGCGCCTTGTGCTAAACAACCCGTATATATTTGTTCTATATTCATACTATTAACTTTTAATATTTATACTCAGGAATCATATCCCTAAAAAAATCTCTATTTATTTTCTGTACCCCAAAATTACAGCTTCTTTATTACTCTATAAGTAACTTTAGTTGCTTAGGTTTTGGTGTGCTACTCTTGCCCATAAGGAAGGCCCGGAATTAGGATCATCATGATAGGCCACTGCCTCTTTGATGGTAATGAAAAGATTTTCTTTTCCCAAATAATCGATCAGACCACTTCGGAATATAATATCCCTTGTCGGACCGATAGCCCCTGCTATATACAAGTGAAGGTTCTTTTTTTGCATTTCTTCCAAAACACTCATCAGCATATTGGAGGCAGAATCGTCTATATAATTAATGGCTTCGGCATTTAATATCACTGCTCTTAGCGGTTCGCCTTTTGCTTGGATATATTTTAGCAACTTACTTTTAAAGTATACCGAATTGCCAAAATATAGTTGGGCATCGAAGCGTACGATCAACAGGTCTTCGCGAATGATCACATCCTCTCCAAAACGGTTTATATTTTTATAATAATCAGAATCTTTCAGCTTCCCCAAAACTGCAAAATGGGGTTTAGAGGTCCTATACACCATCAATAATAAAGAAAGGAGCGTCCCTATCAGGATACCTTCGACGATCCCCATGGACAGGGTAAAGAAAAAGGTAATTAGCAGCACCATAAATTCATCTTTTCGGGCCTTCCACAGACTTTTAGGGTAGCTTACATCTATAAGGCTAAAAACAGAAACCATTATAATAGACCCTAGGGCAGCATTGGGCAAATGATAAAACAAGGGGGTAAGATACAAAAGGGTCAGGGCTACCATGGCCACGGAAATTATAGACGCTATGGTCGTTTTTGCTCCTGCCTCATAATTTATCGCCGATCTAGAAAAGCTAGAGGTCACCGGATAGGCCTGGAAAAAAGACCCTACTATATTGGAGGTCCCCAAGGCTACCAATTCTTGGTTTGGCTCTATGGTTTCTAACTTGGCTTTTTCCTCTAGGGCTTTCCCTATGGATATAGTCTCTAAATAGCCCACCAAAGCCAAGGTTAAAGCTATGGGCCAAATATCATTAATCAGAGCCATATCAATCATTGGAAATTGGAAGGAAGGAAAACCAGAAGGCACCTTGCCTACCACCTCCACGCCATAGGCTTCGAGCTCAAAATAATATACCGATAATATACTGGCAACGACCACTAATAAAATGGCCGGGAATTTTTTAAACCACTTTTTAAATAGTACTATGGTAAATATCCCCACCATCCCAATGGCCAAATCGTAAAAATTAGTTTCGGGTATTTTTTCAAAGGCATGGAGCACCAATTCGTGGAATTTACTGCTATTTTCCATCTTTAATCCCAGCAAATGCTTTATCTGGCTAAAAATTATAATCAAGGCCGCGGCAGAAGTAAAGCCGCTAATGACGGGTCTGGACATAAAATTGACTAAAAACCCCATCCTAAAAAGTCCCAAGACAAGCTGAAACGCTCCTACCATAAAAGATAATAGTAAGGCTGTTGCAATATAATTCTCTATTCCAACAATGGCCAGGGTTCCCAATCCTGCCCCTACCAACAAAGAATCCATGGCCACAGGGCCGACGGCTACATTCCTAGAAGTGCCTAAAAAAGCATATACAAGCGCTGGCAATAAGGATGCGTAAAGCCCATAAACGGGCGGAAGGCCCGCAATCATGGCATAGGCCATTCCCTGTGGAATTAGGATTACCCCTACGGTAAACCCCGCCACAACATCGTTTCCAAATTTCTGCTTATTGTATTTGGGAAGCCACTCCAAAAAAGGTAAAAACCTGTTCATTCCCCAAAATTAGCATTTAATCCTTAAAGCAAAACCACTATCCCCAGATAATTGTCACATCCTTAACACAAAGCTTGTTTAAAAAACATAGAAATTATGCTAAAAAACTATACCTTGTAAGCTTGTTTTTATTCAACCTATAAATTTATTAAAGACCACTATGAAGAAGCTTCTTTCTATGGCATTTTACATTGCCTGCCTTTTTACCCTATGCCAATGTACCACCCTTAAACCGGTTGCCCAAGAGCAAAACCAAGATTGGGTAAATATGTTTAACGGGAAGGATATAAACGATTGGACCACCAAAATTCACCATTATGAAGTAGGCGATAATTACGGCGACACCTTTAGGGTAGAAGATAGTATTATAAAAGTTCGATACGACAAGTACGAAGGCGATTTTAACGAACGATATGGGCATTTATATTATAACACTCCTTATTCGTATTACCATTTGGTGATAGAATATAGGTTTGTTGGAGAGTTACACCCCGGAGCACCGGGTTATACCATAAAAAATAGCGGGGTAATGTTTCATTCTCAAGACCCAAGAACCATGCTCAAAGAACAAGACTGGCCTATTTCTGTAGAAATGCAGTTTTTAGCCGGACTAGAAGAAGGTTCTCCAAGACCTACAGGAAATATGTGCTCGCCAGGAACCGATGTCGTTTATGACGGTAAAATAGATCCTAGACATTGTATTAATTCTACTTCAAAAACCTATTACGGCGATCAGTGGGTACGTGCCGAAGCGATTGTTTTGGGCGATTCTTTGGTGACCCATATCATTAATGGAGAAAAGGTATTGGAGTATACCCAACCACAAATTGGTGGTGGCGTTGCCAACGGGTATGACCCAGCCGTTAAAATTGATGGTAAATTATTAAAAGAAGGATTTATTGCCTTGCAATCTGAAGGACAACCTATAGATTTTAGAATGGTAAAAATTAAAAACCTAAAAGGATGTATGGATCCTAAAGCGACCAACTTCCGTAAGGATTATATAAAATCGGACCCGGAAGCCTGTATCTACAAATAATAAAAGTTATATAGTATTAAAAAGGGAGATGTCCTTCTTTGGACATCTCCCTTGTCATAAAATCCTATTTCAATAGTTTCTACAATGCAACTAGCCGCTGTAATGCATTCCAAATAGCCCTATAAAAGCAAAACCTTTATTTGGTTTCTGAACAACTTAATTTTCCCTTCATTTTCCATTTTCTTTAAAAGGCGAGACACCACTACCCTAGAAGTATTAAGGTCATAGGCAATCTCCTGATGGGTCGCATATATTAAGTCGTCTTGGGTTACTTTTGCTTTGTCCTGCAGGTGTTTTAATAGACGCTCGTCCATTTTTAAAAAGGCAAGGGTATCTATGGTTTCCAAAAGCTCTTTCATTCGCGCTTGGTAACTATCCAAAATAAATTTTTGCCAGCTTTTATATTTCCCCATCCAGTGTTCCATATACTGTACTGGTATCATCAATATTTCGGCCTTGGTTTCTGCCACCGCCCTTATCTCACTCCTATTTCTTCCCAAGCAGCAAGAAAAGGTCATGGCGCAGGTATCTCCCCTCTCTATAAAATACAGCAACAGCTCATCGCCTCCTTCGTCTTCCCGTAATATTTTTATAGCACCTTTCAATAATAAGGGCATATTGGTAACGGTGTCGCCTATAGCCATTACCACTTCGCCTTGATTCACTTTTTTATAGAGACCGACAGCTTTTATTTCTTCCAACAATTCAGGTTCAAAAAGATACCCATAGTGATCTTCCAAGGCCTCTTTCATACTTATTTCTTTAATTTGTTTGGTTGAAGATATACGGAAAACAACTTTTCTTTTTCTGTCAAAGTCTGAAATCCGGTATGCAGGTTATCATGTGATGCCGCATAGGGATAAAAACTAATAGGTTCTATACAAAGCATATTGGGCACCTCTGTCCAGAGCATAAAATTTCCGAACCCTTCTGTTTTTATGTGGAGTTCTTCGGCATCGGACAAGGTCACTTCTTCGGTATCTAAGACGGCCAATGCTCTATTGCCAACTGCCAATATTTCGGGTAAATCTATAGTTCTGTCCTTTACACGTACGCTAGGGGTCTCGGTATGCAATTTAAAGGCCGGGTGGTATCCTAACATAAATGGCATCTCTTGATCTCCCGAGATGGCAAAAGTAATTTTCAGTCCTTCTTCCGTTATTTCATAAGTTTTTTGAAACCTGAAATTATAAGGCCATGCCAATAATTCCGCTGTAGATTTTGCAGGATATTTAGAATTCTGCACCTGGGTATTGGCAACATAGGTTTTTTCCCAAACTGCTTTTTCTTCCGTTTGTGAAACCAGCTCATACTGTAATTCACGTAACAAACCGTGTTGATCTTGTACTGCTGCTCCCTTAGGAGTACTTACTTTAAAATCGGCCTCATTGGTAGGGCCTATAATTGGGAACATTTCCGTATCCGAACTTCGCCACCCTGGGCTTCCTTTTTGATGAATGTATTCATGGCCATCTACGGTGTAGCCTACTAACTCCCCTGCATCAATCCTTACGGTTTGGTTCAACCCTTTTAAGCTTATCATTATTTTATTATTTATTAAGTGTTCTTTGTCTTCTGGCTTTTATAATGAATGCTGGTCTATATTTATTCTATAAACCCTTTTTCTCTCATCCATTGGTCGTTGTACATTTTACCCACATAGCGGCTTCCATGGTCATGAAACAAAACCACGACCACATCGTCTTTTGTAAAATGTTCTTTTAGCTGTAACAAGCCTTTTATGGCTGCTCCTGCCGAATTTCCCAAAAACATAGCTTCTTCTTTGGCCAAGCGTTGGGTATAAACGGCAGCATCTTTATCGGTTACTTTTGTAAAGCCGTCTATAATATCGAAGTGCACATTTTTTGGCAACATATCTTCTCCTATCCCTTCAGTGATATACGGATAGATTTCATCTTCATCAAAAATTCCGGTTTCGTGATATTTCTTAAATACCGACCCATAGGTATCAATTCCCCATACTTTAATATTTGGGTTCTTTTCTTTTAGAAAGGTCCCTACCCCGGAGATGGTCCCCCCTGTTCCGACGCCAGCTACAAAATGGGTGATTTTCCCTTCGGTCTGTTCCCAAATTTCGGGTCCGGTGGTCTGGTAATGGGCTTTAAAATTACCAGGATTATCGTATTGATTTACATACCAAGAGTTGGGGGTTTCCTGAGCCAACCTCTTGCCTGTTGCATAATAACTTCTTGGATCTTCTGGCGCTACATTGGTAGGGCAAACATGTACTTCACTCCCCACAGCCTTAAGCATATCTACCTTTTCCTTGGACTGTTTATCACTGATCACGCAGATCATTTTGTACCCTTTTACAACCGCTACTAGGGCCAATCCCATTCCTGTATTTCCCGAAGTACTTTCTATGATGGTTCCTCCCGGTTTTAAGAGTCCTTCTTTTTCAGCATCTGCTATCATTTGCACGGCAATCCTGTCTTTTACCGAATTGCCCGGATTAAATGTCTCGTACTTGGCCAATACCAAACACGGCAGTTCCGCAGTAAGTTTGTTTAACTGTACTAAGGGCGTATTTCCTATGGTTTCTAGAATATTTTTAAAATATTTCATAGGCTTCAAAGATAATAGTTTCGGTATTCAAAAATAGCGGCAGCGCCTAAAAAACGGCTTCGTCCCTTCCTTGGAGCCATCGGTTATGTCTACTTTTTGTCATGGGTAGTCCCACCCCTTAAGTTAAGATAATTTTGCCAAACGTTTCTAGTTGTTAATTCTTACAACTAAAGCGATCTACTCAAACTTAATGGCCTTCACGGGCGAAATTTTTGTTATGATATAAGAAGGCACCAATAACATTAACAAGCAAAGCAACAACACGCCAACATTGAGCCCCAATACGGTCCATAGGTCTGTATGCACAGGAATATAATCGATATAATATTCTTCGGGGTTTGGGAATTTAAACAATCTAAATTTGTTTTGGATTCCAATAATCCCCAGCCCGATAACATTTCCGATCAGCAGTCCTATCCCTATCAGGTAGGTGGCATTATATAAAAATATTTTACGGACACTCCAGTTCGAAGCTCCCAAGGCTTTTAGCACCCCTATCATTTGGGTACGTTCCAAGATAAGCACTAAAAGGGCGGTAATCATATTAATACCTCCCACGATAATCATGATTCCAATAATAAGGGCGATATTAAAATCGAATAGGCCTATCCATTCAAAGATCCTATAATATTTGTCTTTGATGGTTTGGGTATCTAGGTCCGAAAGTGTTTTCCCGTAAATTTCTTTTCCTTTTTCATCAATATCATCAAAATCATCCAAGAATATCTCAAAATTCCCCACTTCGTTCTCGGCCCATTTATTCATGCGCTGTATATGTCGCAGGTCTATAAAAATATAAGAGCTATCGAACTCCTCAAAACCACTATCATAGATACCAACGATGGTAAACTTCCGCTGATTGGGCATTTTTGACGGCTGGTCTTCCTTAATAAAAAACGAAAAAAATGAATCCCCGGTTTTTAAATGCAGGCGGTTTGCCAAAATCCGGGAAATAAGCACCTCATCGTTGAGAGCCTCTGTATAATCGGGCAACACCCCATCGACCAAAAACTCTTCAAAGACCTTCCAGTTATAATCTTTTCCAACCCCTTTTGCGATGATCCCTTCGAAGGTATCTTCGGTACGTATGATCCCTCCTTTACTCGCTACGGCCTGTATATGGTTAATACCACTGACCGATTTAAATTCCGGATAAAATTCTTGTTCTATGGATACTGGTACCACAGAGACATCGGAAGTATTGTTATCGTAATTATAGATCTGGATATGCCCATTAAATGCCGCTATTTTTTCGCGTATTTTATGCTTTAGCCCAACGCCCGTTGCTATGGCGATCAACATCATTATGACGCCTATAGAAATCGCTGCAATGGCTATTTTTATTATTGGTGCAGATATACTAACTTTATGCTCTTTGCCTCTAACCAGACGCTTGGCAATAAAAAATTCTAAATTCAATTTATGGCTATTTTATCCGTTTTCAAAAATACAGTTTTATTATTGTTTATTGCACTTTCTTATTGTGGAAACCCAAGCAAAGGCGACAAAAAAAGCCAGACTACCATAGTTTCCCAAGAAGATGCTATGGTAGAAAGTCCTATTCTTGTAGGGGCTAACCGTACCGATCGCTACCTTCCTTTATTAAAGGGAAAGAAGGTGGCGGTGGTCGCCAACCAAACCAGTGTGATCTTTAAAAACACCCCCGCTAGTCCATATACCCATATCGTGGATTCGCTTTTGGCTTCCGGGATAACCATCAAGCAGGTTTTTGCCCCAGAACACGGATTCCGTGGCGAAGCCGATGCCGGTGAAAAAGTCACCGATGGGAAGGACGAAAAAACCGGATTGCCATTGATATCCCTCTACGGAAAAAACCGCAAGCCTACGAAGGCCCAATTAAAGGACATAGAAGTAGTCTTGTTCGATATACAGGACGTAGGCGTACGTTTTTATACCTATATCGCCACCATGCAACTGGTTATGGAAGCCTGTGCAGAAAATAATATTCCGGTAATTGTTTTAGACCGTCCTAATCCAAATGCACATTATGTAGATGGCCCAAGCATGGAAACTGAACACCAAGGCTTTTTAGGAATGACCAATATTCCCCTAGTGTACGGTATGACCATTGGCGAATATGCCAACATGATCAATGAAGAAGGCTGGTTGGACCAACAATTAAAAGCCGATCTTACCGTGGTGACCATGGAAAACTACGACCATAACAAAGACTATGAACTTCCTATAAGGCCTTCACCAAACTTGCCTAACAATACGTCTATTTATCTATATCCTAGTTTAGGATTCTTTGAAGGGACCAATATTAATGCCGGTAGGGGAACGGAGTTTCAATTTCAACGGTATGGCGCCTCATTTTTAGATAAAAGCAAATACGATTTTACCTATACTCCCAAGCCTAATTTTGGATCAAAAGACCCTAAGGAAAACGGCAAGCTATGCTACGGAAAAGACTTGTCCAAAACCCCTAAATTAAATAAGGTAGACCTCAGTTACTTGTTGGACGCCTATAAAAACACCAAGGACAAGAGTCTATTTTTTAATACCAGCGGATTTACCAAACATGCCGGAACTGCCGTTTTACAAAAACAAATTGAGGCCGGATTATCGGAAAAGGAAATAAAAGCAACATGGCAAAAAGACATCGAAGCCTTTAAAAAAATTAGGGCCAAATATGTAATCTATGATTGATTGGAAGAAGTCACTTCTTCCTCCTGGTGCGAAATATATTTCTTAAGGGGAATTCTCAACAAGCTCGAAATATTAGAATTCTCCTTTTCATTAGGGTAGGTATCTACCCCGTAAATAATTTTGTCGCTAGGAAGTTTTAAAAATGTTCCGAAGAGCCTATCCCAGAGCGAAAAAATATTCCCGTAATTACTATCTGTATACGGCAATTTATAGTGATGGTGAACTTTGTGCATGTTTGGAGACACGATAATCCAACTCAATACGGTATCAATTTTCTTCGGCAGCGAAATATTGGCATGGTTAAACTGAGAAAAAACCACCGACAAGGCCTGGTAGATCATAATAATGGCCACCGGAGCCCCAACCACAAAAGTTCCCAAGCAGGTAAAGGCAAAACGCAGCACACTTTCTCCGGGGTGATGCCTATTGGCCGTTGTAGTATCTACTTGGTGATCGGTATGGTGAATGATATGAAAGCCCCATAACACTTTCACTTTATGTGCTACCCAATGAGCCAACCAAGCGCTGATTAAATCTAAGAGCAATACTCCGAGCAGCACTTTCGCCCATAGCGGCATTGGAGACAACCATTGTAATACCCCAAAATTATTGGCAAGGGTCCAATCACTGGTTTTTAACAACAAAAAAGCCAAGGGGAAATTTACGAGAATGGTCGTAATAGTAAAAAATATATTGATCCCCGCGTGCTTAAATTTTTGGTACTTAAGCCTAAACAAAGGAATTACATATTCCAGGATCCAAAAAAACACGATCCCAGACACTAAAATAAGACTCCTATGGGCCGAGGGGATGGTTTCAAAATAATTATAAAAAGCCTCCATAAACGATTTTAGTTTTCGGAGATATCCCCGATCACTATTAAAGGTACTAATTCTTCCTTATTCCCCCGCGCTCTATTTTTTACATGGCCACATCGTTAAGGCACCCTTAGTCTAGCAGGGATCGCCTTACATAGGGAGCTTTTTTTTCATGGCCTCTACTATATTAAAGGCAGCAGGGCAAATGGCCACGTTTTTCATGGTGAGGTTACTAATTTGCTGAAACTTTTTACGATCGGTATGAGGAAACTCACGGCAAGCTTTTGGACGTACCTCATAAATGGAGCAATAATTATCGGCTCCTAAAAAAGTACAGGGCACACTCTGCAGCACATAATCGTTGTCCTCATCGATACGCAGGTATTGATCGATGAATTTTTGCGGTTTAAGCTTAAAGTGTTTGGCTATCCTTTCTACATCTATATTGGTAAACAAGGGGCCTGTAGTTTTACAGCAATTGGCACATTTTAAGCAATCGGTTTTTTCAAACTCAGCCTCGTGAAGCTCCTGCATCAGATAATCCAAGTTCTTTGGCGGCTTCTTTTTAAGCTTGGTAAAATACTTTTTGTTTTCTGTTTGCTTTTCCTGAGCGCGCTTGGGCAGCTCCCTAATTACCTCATCCATTCTGCAATAAACTTTTAAAAGTTCGCTAAAAGTCTCACATTTGCATGTAAAATACAAATTTAAATGGAGAAGGATATTTTTGGCAAGGCCATAGCAGATTACCAAGCGGGTAATTATTCCGAGGATATTATAACCTATTCTTCGTTGGAAGAAGAAGATACGATACCCCTGCCCTACTTATTTAGGGATTACAAAAAAATGCCCCCTGTAGAGCAAAAGGCCCTAAAGTTATGCAAAGGCTCTGTCTTGGATATCGGATGCGGAGCGGGGAGCCATAGCCTTTACCTACAAAAAAATGGACTTCAGGTAACCGCCCTGGACCACTCTAAAGGCGCTATTGAAACCTGCATCAAGAGAGGCATTACACAAACCGTATGTAGCGATATTTATGCCTATAAGGACCAAAAATTCGATACCTTATTAATGCTGATGAACGGTATAGGGATTGTGGGCAAGTTACAGAATATCGATGCCCTTTTTACCCATTTAAAGACCCTCCTAAAACCAAACGGACAGCTATTGTTAGATTCTAGCGATATCATTTATATGTTTGAAGAAGACGAAGATGGTGGCTATTGGATTCCGGACAATACCAAATACTATGGCGAAGTAGATTTTGTGATGGAATACAAAGGTGAAAAAAGCGATTCCCTCCCATGGTTGTACATAGATTACAACACCTTACAACGGGCCGCAAATGCCAATAATTTAAACTGTGAACTGGTATACGAAGGCGAACATTACGACTATTTGGCAAAACTTACCCTGATAAAGGAATAGGAAATATTGCATAAACGTCTTACCTTATACAAGTTTAGCACAGTAATTGCAGCTTATAAAATTCAAAATAGGGATACTCCCCAAAAAAAACACCCATGAAAAGATTCTCCTTGGTACTGCTCTTAAGTTTTGTTTTCTTCCTAGCCTGCTCTAAAGATACGGTTAACGAAACCCAAGAAGTACAGATAACTCGGACCGCAAACCTAAAGAACGCGGGAGATTCTGCCCGTGACTTTCTTTCGAGCGAGAAATTCAAAAATCTGCTTATTGAAATTGGGTATGTAAAAGGCTTTAACCCTACCCAAGAAACCATCAGTAATTTTACGGCTTTTTTAGGAGAACGCATCAATAAGGATAAGATAGATTTTGTGTTTAAGGAATTGCCTTCTTCGGGCAAGGACAGTCTCAGCATTCAGGAGATAGTCGATTTGGAAAAGGAGCACAGGAGCTTTTATAATGACGACGACACCCTGTCCTTATATATCTATTTTTCGGACGCCCCATCGAGCGCCGACAAACCAGAAGAAGATTTGGTGACCTTGGGAGCCGTTTATAGAAATACCTCCATGGTCATTTACGAAGCTACCATCCGTAATATCGCCAGCAAAAGCATCCTTTTATCGAATACCACTGTAGAAACGGCCACGCTCCATCATGAGGCCGGCCATTTATTTGGTTTGGTAGATTTAGGGAGTCCGTCTGTTAACGATCATACAGATCCGGAAGCCGATAGCCATTGCAATGTTGATGGGTGTTTAATGCGTGCCGAGCTTCAATTTGGTAGTGGGATGCGAAAAATGTTGGCCGCGAAAAACGGTGCTATTCCAGATTTTGGAGCAGAATGTCTAAGAGATTTAAAAGCGAACGGCGGCAAGTAATATTTAACGGCCACGATCAAAAAATCACGAAACCCTCCTTCAGTATCCTTTCTCGTTGGGGCATGTCCGCATAGGCTGCAATCTCTCTATTGTGAATTCTTTTCGCCTTTTGAATTTTATGTTGGGCGTTCCCTCCTACGTCGGGCGGGCTCTTGGCTATATCCCTTGCTTTGCTGCGGGGATGCCGCCGCCATCCCTAACGCGGAACCATGACAGCATCTACTGTTATAACCAGTAGTAAAAGCAGGAATAGGATGGGACAGTCACCTTTAGAAACAGCTATTATCAAAATGCACCCTGCCGTATGGATGCCATTTGATAGCAGGTGTCAAGAATAGAATACATTCTCTACAACCGATACTGATCCTTATTTAATCAGATCTAATAGAACAAAAATAGTAGTCGCAAACAACAATACCATTCCACTGATCCTTATAAAAACGAATCAAAAAAAAACTAGCGGGGCTTGGCCCCGCTAGTTTTTTTTACTGATACCTTTAAAGTCCGTTAAGGGATATTCAAATATTTATGGGTCTGTAAGGACACTTTCCATTTTGGATTTTTCATCACATAATCAACAATCCAAGGTGTAACCTTATCCTTTACGCTCCATTCTGGCTGAAGGTATAGAATGCAATCTTTATTCGTTTTTGCTGCCTGTTCTTCGGCAAAAATAAAGTCGTGCTTATTATACACGATCATTTTTAGTTCGTGTGCCTTATCATAGATAATGCCTTCTGGCAGCTTATTTTTTTTAGGGGAAAGACAGATCCAGTCCCATTGCCCAGAAAGCGGATAAGCCCCGGAGGTTTCTATATGTGTTTTTAGATTTCTCTCTTTTAAGGCCGCTGTCAAAGGCCCCATATCCCAGGTCAATGGTTCGCCCCCGGTAATTACAATGGTATCCGAGTATTTGGCGGCATTGTTTACGATATGTTCTATTCCCGTTGGGGGATGCGTTTCTGCATTCCAGCTTTCCTTTACATCACACCAATGGCATCCTACATCACAACCTCCTACACGAATAAAATACGCGGCCGTTCCTTTGTGGAATCCTTCGCCTTGGATGGTATAGAACTCTTCCATAAGAGGAAGCATAAGTCCTTTGTCTACCAATCCTAAAATTTCATCTTTTACCATGCTGCAAAGATAGAAAATAGACCGCTGCACCACTAGTAATTAGAAAAAAGATATTTTTAGTGCTTTTACCTAGATCCTAATGTAGGCTTAGCCTTGGAAAACCCCTATAAAACGGACATATTTTATAAAGAACAATGGCAGTAGCCCACCTACTTTCTATACTAAAAATAATCCCCTCTTCCCTATTATAATCCCCCCACTTCAATAAAAAGACACCAATCTTGTAGGATCACCCAAGTTTTTGGATATTTACCCTGTTCCTTATCTTCTGTACAGACGAGTGGAATTACACCTTAAAACCATTTCAATTTAATAAAAAACTATCATGAGAAACCTTTGGCTCCTAAGCAGCATTCTTTTATTTAATCTTGCGTCCTGTTTTGCCCAGGAAGAAAATAAATCTCCCTTAACGATTAAAGAAATTATGCAAGGAGACGATTTTGTAGGACAGCTTCCTTCTAGTCCACAATGGTCTTTGGATGGCGAAACCCTATACTTTAAATGGAACCCCGAAAAAGCTTTCAGCGACTCCCTTTATGGTTATAATCTAAAGCAATCCCGAATTGAAAAAACGGATTTTGAAACGGAATACGCCTTGCCCAGCGCTAGGGGAGTTTTTAACAAGGACAATACCTTAAAACTATATTCCAAAGGCGGCGATATTTTTATAGTCAACCTTTCCACCAATGCCATTACACAAATTACCGATACGGAGGCGTATGAGGGCAACCCACATTTTACCGATCATGGTTCCAAAGTAGCCTATATAAAAGACACTAATATTTATACTTGGGACATTGCCAAGGGTACCACCGCACAGCTTACCAAATTTAAGGCAAAGGATACTGAAAAAAAGAAAAGCACTAAGGATGAATGGTTATACAATGACCAATTAGCGTTATTTGATGTACTTCGCAGCCGTAAGGCCAAAAAAGACGAAGCCGAAAAACTAAACAAGCGCTATGAGGCAAAAGCCCCTTTATCTATAGACCCGGAAGGGAAATCGATAAGCAATCTAAAAATAAGTCCAGATGGAAAATACATCACTTATTTAACTATAAAACGCCCAAAGGAATCAAAAGGTACTATTGTTCCCCATTTCGTGACCGAATCGGGCTATACAGAAGATCAGAACACAAGGTCCAAGGTTGGTGATGTGCCTAGCGAATATGAAATGTTTGTCTACGATATTGCCAACAGAAAAGTATATCCGGTGGTGCTCGACAATCTTAAAGGATTGGATTATGTACCGGAATACACCAAGGAGTATCCGGACAAACCTTATGAAAACAAAAATCGCATTGGCTATATCAGCGGCCCGGTTTGGAGCCAAGATGGTAAACATGGTGTTTTAGATATTAACACCAACGATTATAAGGATCGATGGATAGTACTTTTAAATGCTTCAGACGGCACGGTTAAAAACTTAGACCACCAGCACGATGAAGCATGGATTGCAGGCCCTGGCATCGGCGGATACGGCGGTGGAGAACTAGGCTGGTTGCCAGATAATAAAACTATCTATTTCCAGTCCGAGAAAACAGGCTACTCCCATCTGTATGTTATGGATATTACATCTAAAAAGGCCAAGGCCCTTACCTCCGGAAATTTTGAAATATACAATCCCGAGATTTCAAAAGACGGTACTCGTTGGTATTTTACTGCCAATAAAAATCACCCTGGCGACCGTCAGTTTTACACCATGCCTATAGGAGGAGGGAAATTTACCCAACTGACCCAAATGACGGGGAACAATGAGGTGTTACTATCTCCGGACGAACGCAACATGGCTATTTTGTATTCATATTCTAATAAACCTACAGAGCTTTATCTACAGCCCAATCCTATTGGGAACGATACTAGGGAATCTGCCAAACAGCTCACCTTTTCTACGACCGAAGAATTTAAGGCTTACGATTGGAGAGACCCCGAAGTAATTACTTTTAAGGCCCAGGATGGCGCCAATGTCCATGCCCGTTTATACCGTCCCAAAGCCGAGGTAAAAAACAATGCCGCCGTTATTTTTGTCCACGGGGCCGGGTATTTACAAAACGCCCATAAATGGTGGAGCTCGTATTTTAGGGAATTTATGTTCCATAACCTATTGGTAGATAACGGGTATACCGTTTTAGATATCGATTACCGCGGCAGTGCCGGTTATGGTAGGGATTGGCGTACCGGGATCTACAGACATATGGGCGGAAAGGACCTTTCTGACCATGTTGACGGGGCCCAGTATTTAGTAAATAATCTAGGGATCGACCAAGAGAAAGTAGGTATTTACGGAGGTTCTTATGGAGGATTCATCACCCTGATGGGTATGTTTACGGCCCCTGACACCTTTAAAGCAGGTGCGGCGATAAGATCTGTAGGAGACTGGGCGGCGTATAACCATGGCTATACCGCACGTATATTAAACACCCCGGCTACCGATAGCTTAGCGTTTAAAAGGAGCTCTCCCATTTATTTCGCAGACGGACTAAAAGGCGATCTATTGATCTTACACGGAATGGTAGATGACAATGTTCATTTTCAGGATATGGTAAGGCTCTCCCAGCGATTGATAGAACTAGAAAAACATAATTGGGAAATGGCCCTCTACCCAGTAGAAAGACATGGTTTTGTTGAACCTAGTAGCTGGACGGATGAATATACCCGTATCTATAAACTATTCCAACAAAGTCTGCTAAAGGATTAAAGGCTATTACAGCATGTTCCCTAAGGCTTGTTTTACGGCCACCATCGCTGCGCTGATGTTCGCATCTGCTGTAAATACGGTGGCCGTAAAAGAAGTGTGACCAAGATTCATGAATTTTTCGAAAAAATGAATTTAAGGCGGATTACCATGCAGATCTGTTTTACTTTGAATAATATTAGTCTATTTTTATACTAAATATAGATCTCAATGGATACTAAAGACCAATTCATACAGCATATAGAAGAAGGATACAGCACCAAAGGCGACTTTATTACCATGGGGTCGGCAATATTAAATGAGGAAACCATCACCAATGCCTTTGTAAAGATCCCTTTAAAAACCCTAAACAGACATGGACTTATTGCAGGAGCTACTGGTACGGGTAAAACCAAAACCCTACAGGTAATTGCCGAAAATTTATCCGAGAAGGGGATTCCTGTTTTATTGATGGATTTAAAAGGCGACCTCAGCGGCTTGGCACAACCGAGTCCTGGACACGCCAAAATTGAGGAGCGCCATGCCAAAATTGGATTGCCTTTTACCGCTAAAAGTTTTCCAGTAGAAATACTCTCGCTTTCGGAACAAGAAGGTGTAAAACTACGAGCTACGGTATCTGAATTTGGTCCGATATTGCTATCGCGAATATTAAATCTTTCGGTTACCCAAGAAGGCATTGTAGCGGTCGTTTTTAAATATTGCGACGACAACCATTTTCCTTTGTTAGATTTAAAAGATTTTAAAAAGGTACTGCAATACGCTACCGGAGAGGGCAAAAAAGAATTTACCGATAGTTACGGCCGTATTTCTACCAGTTCTACCGGTACAATTCTTAGAAAAATTATAGAATTGGAACAGCAAGGCGCCGAACTCTTCTTTGGCGAAAAGTCGTTTGATGTAGAAGATTTAACCCGTATCGACGAAAAAGGCATGGGCTATATCAACATTCTTCGGCTAACCGACATACAAGACAGGCCCAAACTATTCTCTACCTTTATGCTAAGCTTGTTGGCAGAAATCTATGCTACTTTTCCGGAACAGGGAGATAGTGACAGGCCAGAGTTAGTGCTCTTTATAGATGAGGCCCATTTAATTTTTAAAGAAGCTTCCAAAGCATTATTAGACCAAATAGAGAGTATTGTAAAACTAATACGCTCTAAAGGCATTGGCCTATATTTTGTGACTCAGAACCCCACCGATGTTCCAGATGCCGTACTATCGCAATTAGGATTAAAGGTACAGCATGCCTTAAGGGCTTTTACGGCCAAAGACCGAAAAGCCATAAAATTGACCGCCGAAAACTACCCTATTTCCGAATACTACGATACCAAGGAGGTATTAACATCCTTAGGTATCGGGGAGGCCCTAATTTCGGCCTTGGACGAGAAAGGAAGGCCCACACCCTTGGCAGCAACCATGCTAAGAGCTCCTATGAGCCGTATGGATGTATTAACCGAGCAAGAACTGAAAGCTGTTATAGGCGGCTCTAAACTAGTTTCTAAATACAATGAAACTATAGATCGTGAAAGTGCCTATGAAATCTTGAACGAAAAAATAGATAGGGCCGAAAAAATGGCCGAAAGGGAAAAAGACAGCCCAAGTCGCAAAACTACCAGCAGAAGAACCAGTACCAGACAAAATCCGGTTATTAAAGTGCTGACCAGTGCCACATTTATTAGAGGTGTATTGGGCGTATTAAAAAAAGTGATGCGGTAATTTATTACTTTAGCCCGCAATAGAAATAAAACAACCAACAGTATAACAATTTTACCTACTTAACAAATGACAAAAATTATAAGCTTCTCTTTGGTTTTGGCTTCCTTATTATTTATTCAATGTAATTCTGATAAGGATAAATTTTTAATTGCCAAAGACCATGTAGGCAGGCTCAACAAATTCAGTATTGTAGACGAATTTGACAATATTTACGCTTCGGATTCTATAGTTAAGGATACCGTTTTTACCAATATTGGGGTACGCACCCAAAAAATTCAAGTCTTTGAAAAGGGAGGCAAGCATTTACTCTCTATTACCCCCACTACCGATAGTATTCAAAAGGTCGATATTGTCCGTATTTTTGACCCGCGTTTTAAAACCGAAAAAGGCGTAGGCCTCAACAGTACTTTTAAGGATATTAGGGACAAGCACGAGATTAAAAAAATTGTGACTTCTATGAATAATATTATCGTTTTCCTAAAGGATTCTGACGCCTATTTTACCATAGAAAAAAAGGAACTTCCTGCCAATTTACAGTACAGCAATACTAGTATCGAAGCAGTCCAAATTCCAGACAATGCCAAAATAAAGTATATCATGGTTGGATGGGAATAATCGTTTCCCATCCAATTACAAGGTGTATTGTAAGGACTCAAGATGAAACGTTATATCAATAAATTATTACCGCTCGCATACGGGGGCTACTTTAATGTACTCGCTCAATTTTCGGAGAAAACAGCGGCCCAAAAGGCGTTCGATTTATTTAGCACCCCCAGAAAAGGGAGGGTATTGCCCAGTCAGGCCGATTTTTTAAATCGGGCGCTAAGCAACAAAATATATGTAAACGAGCTAGCAGTACAAACCTACCACTGGCAAGGCTCCAAGGAGACCGTCTTATTATTGCACGGTTGGGAGAGCAATGCCTTTCGGTGGCGCTTGCTCATTGAAAAACTCCAGGAAAAAAATTACAACATTATTGCCTTTGATGCCCCTGGCCATGGGTATTCGGAAGGCAACAAAATGAATGTGCTCACTTATTCCAAGAGCGCCCAGCAATTGATAGACCTTTTTAATCCATCGTATATGATCGGTCATTCTATGGGCGGACTCACCACCATATACAACCAATACCTACACCCACACTCGTCCATTGAAAAAATAGTATCCCTGGGTGCCCCGGCGGAACTCTCCGAGCTGATGGAGCACTACCAAAACCTATTGCAGTTTAACGACAAGGTTCTCACGGGGCTGGACAACTATTTCTTTGACCATTTTAATATTAGGATCCACGATTTTTCTACTTCTAAATACGCGGCTACCTTTACCAAACCCGGATTGATCATACATGATGAGCTCGATACCATTGCACCTTTCAGCGCTTCGGAACGACTTCATAAAAGTTGGAAAAACAGCACCCTGATCAAAACTACGGGCTTAGGACATTCGCTTCACCAAGAGCATGTAAACCAACAGATCTTGGATTTTTTAAAAGCCTAGACTTTTACTGTTCAAAGAGGGATAATTTTGAAAAAATAAAGTATTTTTAATCTCCATACGGCATCTTTTGGAGCCCTATTTTGATTTTCTAATGAACCCTTAAAAAACACCTTTTCTATGGCTGCTTTAACTCCTTTTCATATAGCGATACCTGTTCATAACCTGGCAGAGTGCCGTCGTTTTTATAGAGATGTTCTTAATTGTGAAGAAGGCAGGAGCAGTGATCATTGGGTAGATTTTAATTTGTTTGGCCATCAACTGGTCATTCATTATAAGCCCAAAAGTGAAGACCACCCCTTACATGCCAATCCTGTCGATGGCAAGGAGGTGCCGGTTCCTCATTACGGTGTCGTATTGCCATGGGATACTTTTGAAACTTTTTCCCAATCGCTAAAAAATAAAGGGGTAGTATTTGTAATAGCCCCTTACATACGCTTTAAAGGAGAGGTTGGCGAACAGGCGACCATGTTCTTCTTGGATCCGGCAGGAAATGCCCTCGAATTCAAGGCCTTTAAAGATATGGGACAGTTATTTGCAAAATAACCGCCCTTCTCTTTATTATTATCCTTACATATTATTCATATATGCCATATTATGGGCCATACTTTCAAAAGGAGTACTACTGTATTCTTCTTGTTCTATAAATATATATTGTAAACCCGAAGCTTTTTTATGGCGTAACATTTTAGGGATATCCAAGCCACCCTTTCCAAATTCGGTACTTTCTTTTTTGGTCATATCCATATCCTTAAGGTGCCATAACGGAAAGCGGCCTTCGTATCTTTCAAAATAATCTATCGGATCTTTACCGGCTACCACGACCCAACCTAGATCTAATTCCATATACACCAAATCGGGCTGCGTATTATCTAGCAGTACGTCGAACAAGACCTTGCCCTTATGGGTATCAAATTCGTAGTCGTGATTGTGGTACCCAAATTTCAGGTTGCGTTTTTTACACTCTTCCCCTGCCTTGTTAAAAGCTTCTGCCACTCTTTTATAATTGGAAATAGTTTGGCCTTTAAAGGGCAGGGAAGAACAAAGCAAGTATTCTTGTCCAGATTCCGCTGCCTCGTCCATGGATTGCTGCCATTGATCGTCCAAGGCGACGTGGCCGCTTCGTAGGGTCATCCCCAAGTCTTCACAGACTTTCTTCATTTCTTTGGGCTGTAGGCCGTAATAGCGTCCGTTTTGGCTCAAGGCCGTTTCTATCTGTTTAATCCCTAAGGCCGCTATTTTTTTGAGCGTTCCAACGGCATCGGCGGCCATTTCATTTCTAAAGGTATACAATTGTACCCCTAAGTTTTTTTCTTGGTTGTTGGGCAACATGGTAAAAGAAGGCAATAAAACGGTACCTGCCGCCAGCAGGCCCGTTTGGATTAAAAAATCTTTTCGTGTGGTCATTGGTTGTTATTTTATATGTTATTGGGACCAAGAGGTAGGAACCCTATCCCATCTATGTCCTTTTAATTCCCGATACAGTTCTGCAGGCAATCCCTTTCCATCGCTCAATGCCGTGTTCATTAAAACATTGCGTTGTTTCCGCATCCCTGGAATAATGGTACTCACCGATGTATTCATGGTTATAAACCTAAGGGCCATTTCTGCCATCGTCATCCCTTCTGGTACTAGGGGCCTCAGCAAATCGGCTTTCTCGGCACTGGCGAATAAATTTTCGGGGACAAAATAACTCCCTCGCCAATCTCCTTCTGCAAAAGTAGTTTCTTTGGTGATTGCTCCTGTCAAGGTACCTTCATCGAACGGAACACGGGCAATTATGGCAATATCCAAGGCTTCGCACAAGGGAAAAAGGGTATCTTCTGGCGCCTGATCAAAAATATTGTATATCACCTGAACGGCATCGAAGTGTCCGGTTTTTAACGCCTTGATCCCATTTTCTGGTTCCCATCGGTTTACACTAAGCCCCATGGCCGCTATTTTACCAGCTGCCTTTAGGTCTTCTATGGCCCTTTGCCACTCTTCCCTATCCGACCAACTGTCGTCCCAAGTGTGAAATTGCATAAGATCTATTTGTTCTACCCCCAAGTTCTTGAGGGTCTTTTCTGTGTATTCCTTTATATGCAAGGTAGGATAAGAGTCCTCAAAACGATATTCGGGTTTTGCGGGCCATTGAAAGTTTTTTGCCGGAATTTTACTGGCGGCATATATTTTTTTGTGAGGATACCTTTTTAGCAAGTCCCCTAATAGCTTTTCACTATGACCATGCCCATATGCCCATGCCGTATCAAAAAAATTCACGCCATTTTCTACTGCCAAATCCAAGGCCTTCCCCGACAATAGGTCGTCTGATTCCTTCCAGCCCCCCATGCCCCACATTCCATATCCTATCTCTCCAACCTTCCATTGGGTTCTTCCAAATATTCTTTGCTCCATCTTTATTTACAGTGGTTTTTTATGGTGATCCTTCTGTTGTTATAAGAATTCCGAAGGCTATGATGCCTTTGGAACCTCAGTTTTTAAATTTAGGAAATAATCTTTAGTTTCTATTGGCTGCTGAAGTATTTATAGCGCCAACCAGGGGCCATTGGGATTAGAAAAATTTATAGTGATGCATTGACTCATTTTTGAGACCAATTTTCGCCATGATCCTTTGCAATCATCTTATTAATCCATTGTTCGGCTGCTCCGTTCTGTCGTTATTCCGCGTTAGGGACCGCGGCGGCATCCCCGCAGCGCAGCAAGGGATATAGCCAAGTGCCCGCCCGACCTAGGAGGGAACGCCCAAAATAGTACGATTGAAGAAATAAACATTTTGAATGGGGTGGACCTAGGTACTACACCCCTAAACGTCCTATGCCATAAAGCAGAAAAAGCCCCCAAAAGGGAGCTTTTAAAATATTGTCACTACGGACGGGCTTATAAACAAAAACGCCTATAAGCTGTTTTTATTGCAATCCAGGGATGGCCACTACTTCGTTGACATCTGCGTCATAATCTACACCAGGCACTTTAAAGCCGAATAAATTAAAGAAATCAGTATCGTAGCCTTTTAAATCGCCTATCTCTGGCAAAGTTTCAGTAGTTGCCTCTTTCCATAATTCGGCAACTCTGGCCTGCACATCATCGCGCATTTCCCAATCGTCAATACGGATTCTTCCCTGCTCATCGGTAGGAATAGTATCTGCGTATAAACGATCGCTGAACAAACGTTGGATCTGCTCTATACAACCTTCATGAATATCCATTTCCTTCATCACCTTATACAGCAATGAAATATACAAAGGAATCACAGGAATGGCAGAACTTGCCTGGGTAACCAAGGCCTTGTTTACAGAAACATACGCCTTACCGTTAAGGTCCTTAAGGGTATCGGTGATATCGAATGCCGTAGCTTCTAAATGGTCCTTGGCACGACCAATGGTACCTTTTCTATAGACAGCTTCCGTCAATGATGGCCCTATATAAGAATAGGCTACCGTATTGAAATCTGGCGCCAACAGGCCTTCTGCTTTTAAGGCATCGATCCACATTTTCCAATCTTCACCGCCCATTACGGCCACGGTATTCTCAATATCATCGCCTTCTGCAGGAGCTATACTAACCTCTGTTACTTTACCTGTATGGAAATCGACTGTTTTATTTTGAAAAGTATCGCCTATAGGCTTTAATACCGATTTATACTTCACCCCTGTATCTGGATGTGTTCTTACCGGAGAGGCCAAGCTGTAGATCACCAAATCTACCTGTCCTAAATCTTCTTTTATTAAGTCTAGGGTCTGTCTTTTAATCTCATTTGAAAAAGCATCGCCGTTGATACTTTTAGCATATAGGCCTTCTTTATGGGCTTGTGTTTCAAAAGCGGCTGTGTTGTACCATCCTGGAGACGCTGGTCTACCTTCTGATGGTGGTTTTTCAAAATACACACCAATTGTTGACGCATTGGCTCCAAAAGCGCTTGTTATCCTTGAGGCCAAACCAAATCCGGTAGAAGCGCCAATAACCAACACTTTTTTAGGACCGTCTATGGCTCCTTTAGATTTTATATAGTCAATTTGATTGATTACATTCTGCTCACACCCTTTAGGATGAGAGGTTAAACAAATAAATCCACGTGTTCTAGGCTCTATTATCATCTTGTAATTTTCTGTTTTTGGCCCTGTACCATCCTAGGAGTTGCTACAAGTACCTATTATATTTTTTGCTACCAAATATCGAAGATATATAAAAGATTTAAAAGAGAAAGTGACTGCTGCTAAAATTGCGTCATATTAAATAAAGAAAACTACTTACAAACCTCTATATACCAGCTCATATAAGAACAAAGTTCTTTAAAAAAAACTTTGCTTTTAGGGATGGTACTTCTTTATTTTATCTTTCTAATTCCTCTTCAATATGCTTCTAATCCAATGGTATTTTTCTAAGATTCAACGGTGGGACAAAACCGAAAAGTAATCTTGTTATGGTTGCCTTCTCCTCTTTTAGCAGACACCAACACCGTTGTTTTCTAATTTTTACCTTAGGGCGCCCTTTAGAATTAGGCATAAAAAAAGCCCCATTTAAAACGGGGCTTTCGTTTTTATTTTTTACTTCTGTGACGTTCTCTTGCCAACAAAGTATTTTTTAAGAGCATGGCAATGGTCATTGGCCCTACTCCACCTGGTACCGGAGTTATAAAAGAGGCTTTTTTACTGACGTTTTCAAAATCGACATCTCCAGTAATATAATATCCTTTTTCTTTAGTTTCATCTGGAACACGGGTAATACCAACATCGATAATTACAGCGCCGTCTTTCACCATTTCTGCCTTTAAAAAGTTTGGCACTCCCAAGGCAGAGATCACGATATCTGCTTGTGATATGATCTGGGTGATATTTTTTGTATGGCTATGGGTTAAGGTTACCGTAGAGTTTCCTGGCCATCCTTTTCTTCCCATTAGGATACTCATAGGTCTACCTACGATATGGCTTCTACCAATTACGACGGTGTGTTTACCTTGAGTTTCTACTTTATAACGTTCTAACAATTCCAAAATCCCGAATGGCGTTGCTGGGATAAAAGTACTCATATCCAGGGCCATTTTACCAAAATTGGTAGGGTGAAATCCGTCTACATCCTTATCAGGATCTATGGCCAAAAGAACGCGTTGTTCGTTAATTTGCTCTGGCAATGGCAATTGCACGATAAAACCATCGATATCAGCATCTTGGTTCAGCTCTTCGATCTTTTTCAACAATTCCTGTTCGGAAGTGGTACTTGGCAATTGCACCAAGGTAGATTCGAAGCCTATTTGCTGGCAAGATCTTACTTTACTCCCCACATAGGTAAGGCTAGCTCCGTCGCTTCCGACTATAACAGCAGCCAAATGCGGTACTTTTTCGCCACGGTCGCGCATTTTAGCCACCTCAGCGGCAATTTCCGTTTTAATCTGATTTGATACTTTTTTACCGTCTAGTAATTCCATTTCTATCTATATTCTATTCCCTAATATACTCCCTACTTAATAATTGTTGCAAAGGTTTATTTCATCCCTTTCATTGCCCCCATCATCTGCATCATTTTTTTGCCGCCACCGCCTTGCATCATTTTCATCATCTTGCTCATTTGGTCGAATTGTTTTAGCAATTGGTTGATTTCCTGAATGGTTCTACCGCTACCTTTGGCAATACGTTTTTTTCTACTAGCATTTAATTTTGTTGGTGTGGCCCTTTCATCTGGGGTCATGGAATAGATAATGGCTTCTATATGTTTAAAAGCATCATCTTCGATATCCAAGCCTTTTAGTGCTTTTCCTGCACCGGGAATCATCCCCATAAGATCTTTAAGACTACCCATTTTTTTAATCTGCTGAATCTGACTTAGGAAGTCATCAAAACCAAATTTATTTTTGGCAATCTTCTTTTGTATTTTACGGGCTTCTTCTTCATCGAACTGCTCTTGGGCACGTTCTACCAAAGAAACAACATCTCCCATCCCCAAAATACGATCGGCCATACGCGAAGGGTAAAACACGTCGATGGCATCCATTTTTTCACCGGTACCGATAAATTTTATCGGTTTATTAACCACTGATTTAATAGATATCGCTGCTCCACCACGGGTATCCCCATCTAATTTTGTTAGGATAACCCCATCAAAGTTAAGGACATCGTTAAAGGCTTTTGCTGTATTTACGGCATCTTGCCCAGTCATAGAATCTACTACGAACAAGGTTTCTTGCGGCTCGATTGCCTTATGGATATTGGCAATCTCGTTCATCATTTGTTCATCCACGGCCAAACGACCCGCGGTATCTATGATCACCACATTAAAACCATTGGCTTTTGCATGGGCAATACCTGCCTTGGCAATGGCTACCGGATCGGTATTTCCCCTATCCGAGAAAACCTCTACTCCTATTTGCTCCCCTACCACATGCAACTGATCGATTGCTGCAGGACGATAGACATCACAAGCTACCAATAAGGCTTTTTTAGATTTTTTAGTTTGAAGGAAATTGGCCAACTTTCCCGAGAAGGTAGTTTTACCAGAACCTTGAAGACCCGACATTAAGATTATAGAAGGCGCCCCTGATAGATTGATGCCTTCGACATCACCACCCATTAATTGGGTAAGCTCGTCCTTGACCAGTTTTACCATTAATTGGCCCGGCTGCAACGAGGTAAGTACGTCTTGCCCTAAAGCTTTCTCCTTTACCGTATTGGTAAACTCCTTGGCTATTTTAAAGTTAACATCCGCATCTAATAATGCCCTACGAACCTCTTTCAAGGTTTCGGCCACATTTATTTCGGTGATTTGCCCATGCCCTTTTAGAACATGTAGTGCCTTATCTAACTTTTCACTTAAATTATCGAACATAGTCTTACTTTATTATCAGGAATGTGCAAATTTAAGAATAAGTACGGGAAGTGTGAACTTTGAGGTCGAAAATATAAATGCAAAAAGGGCAACTTCTATAAGAAATTGCCCTTTTCATGGAATTTGGGGGGAAATTTTATTCTTTTTCGAAGACTAAAACCTCATCAGAATCATTTTCTAACTCAATTCTTGTGCTACTTATCGCTTTAATGCTCCATCGTTCTGACAATACCCTCAAGGAAGCATCTAATCCAAAATTAAGGTAACATTTTAATTCTCCCTCGCTATTTCTAATCACTCGCCATAAGCCACTTACCCCTGAAACCCCACTATTGGTTGTTCTTATCAAAGCATTGGCGGCAAAGGAAAATCCAAAGTTTGCATAGGCAGCCGTTTTATCTTCCCCATCGTCCTTATACTGGGCTACCATCCAACTCCCGACCTTTAGAATATCGCGAATTTCCATCACGTCGTCGTCATCCTCATCGTTATTACAATTCCTTTCCAAGATGAGTTCAAAATCGCCTACCTCAAATTTCAATCGCTTGTCCCTAAGGTCAGACAACGGCCAGGAAAAATTTACGCCGGGCTCTTGCCCCATAGTTATGTCCATGATTAAGCGTCCTTGTGCATTGGAAGTAATAGCCCAAGTGCCTTCGGATGTGTTGGTACCATTGCTTAAAGAAACGATCCCTTCGGCCATAAATTTAAACTCGTACCCTAAAAGTCTATCTATTTCTTCACCATCCTTTTTCACCTTCCTGATGATCCAACTACATTCCTTCAATACTTCTCTAAGGGTATCGGGCTTGTTGTCTATAATATCACAGGCATTCCTCATAACAATCTTATTCCCTTCCCCAGAGAACAGTTTTATTTTTCCATCCTCCAAATCGTATACCAACCATTCTAAGGTAAAATCTGTCAGCACGTCAAACTCGAGCTTTAATAAAACTCTATGATTACCTACCCTGGTGGTCCATGTTCCCGCTAAACTATTGCCTAGCCTATCTTTCACTACTACACTACCATCTTGTTTAAAGTTCATTACATACTCAAAGTACTGATCTGTTTGGTATTGACCATCTCTTTTAATTTCTTTGATCAGCCATGGACATTTTACCAGGTATTCTTCTAATTCTTCTTGAGAAAAATCGTCATCGTTATAATCGTCATCATCATCCTCATCACATGCATCTTTCGCCATTTCTATCGCATCGGCAAGTTCTGCATTGTTAGCAACATTTATTTCAGTACCATCGTACAGGGTTAAAGCCAATGGAAAATCGAAACTAATCATGGAATTGTCATTCAACCCTTTAAAAAACCGTCTTAATTGCAGATCATTTTGTACGGTTACCGAATTGGTTTTTTGAAGGTTTATATTAAAAGAATACACTGTTAGCGGGTATGAAAAGTCTATACATTCAATATCATCATCGTCTCCGCCTTCGATACATTTACTTGCTTGTTCTCTTAGTTCTTGCTGATTGTTGATCGTTATTTCGCTATAATCTGCCATAGTAATAGTTACCGGAAACACAATTTCCAAAATATCGTTATCGTCTTCTAGTTCGTCCAAGACTCTCTCGATCAATTTTAAATCGGCCTTGGCATCTATTTTAATGTCCAACCCATTAACATTCACCACATAGGGGAAATTAAGGGAAAAACAACTTGCCTTATCAACTATATTATCATAGGAACCATCCTTTGAGGAGACTTTTTGAATTAATTTGGCGGTATTGGAAGTTGCCAAAATTGCTTCTTGATTTTCTCCTTGCGGGGTATCATCAAACTCTTCTTGACAAGAATTAAGACTCAGTCCCAACAAAAGCAAGCCCGAGTAGACTAAAAATGACATCAGCTTTTTCATAACGATTTGAATTTTATTGTTTCTATATAGCTAAAACAACTCACTAAAAATAAACCCTACCCAATATTATGTTTATTTTTAAAATATCTTTGATAAAAAACCACAAATAGATTGAAAGCTACTAAAAATGATCACGTGTGTGAAGATGAAGTCTATGCTTCCATCTTTAAGACCCATTCCAAAACTGTTTATAATTACATCTATTATAAGTTTGGCAATGAAGAAAAAGCCTATGACGCCGTTCAGGAAGCCTTCGTTAAGCTTTGGGAGAACTGTTCCAAAGTCGCCCCCGAAAAGGCAAAATCTTTTGTCTACACAGTTGCCAATAATTTATATTTAAATGTAATTAAGGCAGAAAAAGTACGATTAAAATATGCCGAATATGCCGCTCCTATAGAACATGAAGCCCCAGATTTTATTTTGGAAGAGCAAGAATTCAAGGAAAAACTAGATCGCGCATTACAAAATTTACCGGAGATCCAACGCACCACCTTTTTACTCAATAGGATTGATGGTAAAAAATACGCGGAAATAGCAGAAATGGAAGGTGTAAGTATAAAAGCCATTGAAAAAAGAATGCATTTGGCACTAAAAACACTTAGGGAGAATATCGATGGTATCTAACATAATTCTCTTATAAAAAATACTTGAATTTATCTTAAAACTATAAAATCTAAAATAATAACAACGGCAAGGTAGGGTTTTGCCCTATTCGGTTGTTATACTGATATAAAGCTAAAAACCATGCAAGAAAATTACTTAGCAAAATGGCTCAACAACGAACTTTCTGAGGAAGAGGTCATCAAATTTAAGGCAACTAAGGAATATGCCACCTATCAAAAGATAGTAGAGACCACTAAAGGTCTTAGTGCCCCTAAATTTGATATGGATAAGGCTTGGAAAGATCTTAAAAAAGCAAAAACGGTGGTGTTGCCAGAAGAGGGAACCAAGGTTATAACCTTAAATCCGTTTAAAAAATACTTGAGAATCGCCGCTGTAGTAGCATTAATCGTAAGCGTTACTCTTTTCTATAACAACTCCTTAGACGAAAGAATAAGTACCCAGTATGCCGAACGGGCCGAGGTAATTTTACCGGACGCTTCTGAAGTAGTACTGAATGCGGAATCTAAAATTAGGTATAGCAAAGAAAAATGGGCAGAAAAAAGGTCCCTTTCCCTAAGTGGTGAGGCATTTTTCAAGGTAGCCAAAGGAAAGCGTTTTTCCGTTAATACTCCCGATGGAACCGTAGCTGTTTTGGGAACCCAATTCAATGTAGAAAGTAGAAAAGGATATTTTGAGGTAAGTTGTTACGAAGGCTTGGTTAGTGTAACCTATAAGGACAAAGAAATAAAACTACCGGCTGGCAACTCGTTTTTAGTGATTGATGGGCAAATAACCCCTACCCAACATCCTTCTACCACCGAACCAGCGTGGCTTAGCAACGAAAGTACTTTTAAAAGTATTCCTTTAAAATTTGTTTTTGAGGAATTCCAAAGACAGTACAATGTTAAGGTAAGCACCGAAAACATTGATGAATCGCAATTATTTAGTGGTAGTTTTAGCAATCAGGATATAGAATTAGCCCTACAGAGTATTAGTGTTCCTTCCCAAATAAAGTTTAAATTTGAAGGAAACAAAGTACTATTTTATGCTAAAGCCCCCTAAATTAGGTAGTGTTTATTTTTTGTGTATGCTGCTCTTCCTCTCCATTGTCGGAAGGGCGCAAGAAATACCCAAAAACACGATTGGGCTTATTCCGTACATCCAGCAATTAGAGAAAGAATTTAATATTAAATTCTCTTATGTAGATGAGGACCTTGCTTCCCTAAGCATGCGTATTGATCCGCAAAAAGTATCTCTAGAGGCCATATTAGAAGGGATTCGCAATGAGACCCAACTACAAATCAAGAAACTCAATGATCGATACTACACCCTATCGAAGAGTAATCTTGTCACTATTTGCGCCTTTTTAGTAGATCTCAGCGATAACAACCCGCTTATCAATGCTACGGTAGAAGTGACGGGTAGTAGTATTCGCAGGATCAGCGATTTTGAGGGACAGTTTATCCTTGATGAAATTCCAAGAGAAGCCAATATAGCCATTAGACACCTTGGCTACAAGACCGTCTATATAAAGGCCCAGGACTATGTTTCTCAACGTCCATGCCGCACTGTTATAATGAGTCCTAACGTCCAAGAACTCAACGAGGTAATCGTTTACAACTATCTTACAGAAGGACTTAGCAAACAAAAAGATGCGAGCATCAGTTTAAACACCGAAGAATTTGGCATTTTGCCTGGACTTATAGAACCCGATGTTTTACAGACCATTCAGGCCCTGCCCGGCATTAAGAGTGTAGACGAGACTGTCTCCGATATCAATATCAGAGGGGGTACCAATGACCAAAACCTTGTACTTTGGGACGGTATTAAAATGTATCAGACCGGACATTTTTTTGGGTTGATTTCTGCTTTCAACCCTTATTTGACCGAAAAAGTAACCATTATAAAAAATGGTACTAGTGTAGAATATGGAGACGGCGTCAGCAGCGTCATCGCCATGGAAACTAAAAATAAGGTCAACAAAACGTTTATTGGGGGGGGCGGATTTAATTTGCTCAATGGTGATATATTTGCGCACATACCGATTGCCAACAACCTTTCGGCACAATTTTCGGCAAGAAGATCTACTACGGATTTTGTTAAGACCCCTACTTACAACCGTTTTTTTGACAAGGTTTTCCAAGACAGTGAAGTCAAGGAAAACAACGGTACTTCAGAAGATGAAGACATTGTAAGGAACGAAGAATTTTACTTTTACGACTTTACGGGAAAAATACTTTATGACATCAATGAAAAACAAAAAATAAGACTCAATTTCATTACCCTTGACAACAATTTACAATATTCCGAACAATCTAAGAATAGCGATAGCGAGAGTCTTTTAGACCAAACCAACCTATCTTTTGGGGGCAGTCTAGATAGTCAGTGGTCGCCTAGACTAGGCAGTTCATTAGCTGTTTTTTATACCCGCTACAACCTAGATGCCCAAAACACCTCATCGGAATCGCAACAGTTATTCCAAAATAACCGGGTGTTAGAAACCGGTATTAAATTAAATACCCATTACCAGCTATGGCAAAACCTGAATTGGTTAAACGGCTACCAATTTAATGAAGTAGGTATCACTAACACCGCAAACGTTACCCAACCTCCTTTTAAAAGCAATGTTAAAGGGGTAATCCGTACCCATGCCCTCTTTTCCGAATTGGCCTACCAGAGCGACAATAGAAAATTGGTCGCCCGTGCAGGGGCCCGTTTAAATTATATAGAAAACCTCAACACTTTTACCGAATTTATTTTAGAGCCCCGACTAAATATCAATGTTTTAATAGCACCCTTTTTCAGGGCCGATATTTTAGGAGAATACAAGAGCCAGACTACGAATCAAATCATAGATTTGGAACAAAATTTCTTAGGGATAGAAAAACGTCGTTGGATACTCTCGAACGAAAAATCACTGCCTATCACCAAAAGCAAACAAGCCTCCTTTGGCCTTAATTATGATAGAAGAAGCGTGTATATAGGGATTGAAGCATTCTATAAAGAAGTAACTGGTATTAGCACGGCAACCCAAGGTTTCCAAAATGAAGACCAATTCAATGGAGAAATAGGCAGCTATGATGTAAAGGGAATAGAATTCTTAATCAACAAAAAAACTAACAAATACAGTACTTGGTTCAGTTATTCCTTTAATGACAATACCTATACTTTTAAAGATATAAGCCCTAACCAATTCCCAAACAATCTGGACATAAGGCACACCATTACTTTTGCTGGAACCTATACCTATAAAAAAATTAAATTTGGCCTAGGCGCCAATTACCACACGGGAAAACCATTTACAAAACCGCAACAAAAGGATAACATTATAGACTTGGGTATTTTTCCCAACAAAATTAATTACGAATCGCCCAACAGCAGTAGGCTACCTGATTACCTGCGTATAGACAGCTCTTTTATGTACGAATTCGCGCTCGCGAAAGGCATTAAATCTTCCATGGGCATCTCGGTATTGAACCTGTTGAACAAACGGAATCTTTTAAATACCTATTACCGGATCAATGAGAACGATGAGATTGAAACTGTAGAAAGGATATCGCTAGGGATAACCCCAAATTTTAGTTTTAGGTTGAAGTTTTAAAAGAAAAAGAGGCTGCTTTAAAATCTTAAATGACAGCTTTTTAAAACAAAAAGTCGGAAGCCTTGCGATATTGCTATCCAAAACTTCCGACTTTAAAGAAGACTGTTTTCAGTACTACTTACTTAGGTCTTTGATTCTAATATTACGAAAAGCCAGTTCCGATCCATGCCCCAAGAATGCAATATGTCCTTTGCTTCTCAATAAGCCTGGATGATCTTTCTTATCTAAAGTACCGTTTTTAGAAGCTTCCTTAATATTACCATCGAGGATTACTTTTCCGTTCAGGGTAATTTTGATGTGATCGCCCTTTACAATAACCTCTTGGCTGTTCCATTCCCCTACCGGATTTAACGCACCTCTTTTAGCGGCGATTATACCGTAGACAGAACCGTGATATTGGTGGTCGTCCAAATTGGCGTAAATCTGGGCAGTATTATCCAAGATCTGCAATTCTTTCCCCATATAGGCCACATCACCTTCTAGGGGAGCGTGAATACCCAATCCGTTATTGGCACCAGGTGTTAGTTTAAAATCGAATCTAAATACAAAATCGGAATATTCCTCAACCGTGTACAAATTACCGTGTCCACCTTGTTTTGGCTTCACCAACAACTCATTGTTTTCAACGATATAATCTGTTTTATTCCCAATCCAATGATCAAGATCTTTTCCACCTAGTAAGGATTTAAAACCTTCCTTCTTTTCGGCTTGCGTCAATTGATCATCACCGGTACTAATTTCTCTAACATATATATTCCTAAACCCTAAATCTTCACCATGGGCCTGAAGTTCTATAGCTTCCTTAGCAAAAATTGCCTGTTTGCGATCCCAATAGTTATCCATAACCACATTATCGGTTACCAATACTCCGTTTAAATAAACAGTTACCCTATCGCCTACCATTTTAATACGGAAGGTATTCCATTCATTAACTGGGTTATCGGCTACTAGCAAAGGTTTACTTTCGTGTTTTTGGTTATTGTACAATCCACCAGATCCTACTTGAGCCCCTACTTCAACCAAAGCGACGTCCCAAATTTGAACTTGAGGAGTACCTCTTAGATAAATACCGCTATCGCCGCCATTGGTAATCTTCCAATCGACCAACATTTCAAAATCGCCGTAATCTTTTACAGTACATATGTTATTGTATCCTTCTCCTTTAAAGCCAATAACGCCATCTTTCACATACCAATCCCTCATCATTTGGGCATTGGCTTTTGCTTGTTCCCTGGCCAATTTAGCAGGGGACATTTTAGAACGTGCTATTGGGTTTGCTACCAATCCTTCCCAGCCGGTAAAATCCTTGCCATTGAAAATAGAGACGAAACCTTTATCTTTTGGCATCTTATCCAAAAACTCTTTAACATCAATCTTTATATATTGACTGTCCGGGCCTGTAAGGTTGTCGACACTTCTAGAAACGATATCCCTAACAACATCTCCACTCAAGCCATTTTTCACGCCTGGTGTTGGAAGCGCAATTGCGATCGCTGCATTTGAAGCAGTAGTCAACAATTCCTGATCGTCCAAATATTCTGAAACAAACACCAAAGAAAGGAAGGTCTTTATTTTTTGTGCAGCCATAAGCACTAGTTTCTTCTCCTGTACATTTGTAGCTTCTGGCATTATTTTACGGACTAAAAGTAATTTTTGATCCTCTGGATAGTTAGACCTTACCACCTTTGTCAGGTAGTTTTCAAAAGCTTTTTTACGGATTTCATTGTCTGCTCCATTTTTTGCAGTTTCCAACAAATACGGGATAGCATCGTTGTTTTTCCAATTCGTCAAAGCTCTTAAGGCCAATGCTTTTTCATTCTTATTTCCTGTCGAAAGTCTATCCGAAACCATCTTTAAGGCTTCCTCTGAACTCAAAGCCGCTAAAATTGGCAATAACTTAGATTTATCGTCTGCGCCTTCATAGGTAGAAAGGATTTTTCCTGAAAAATCGCTATCGCTACCATTAAGCACGTTTAAGATAGCTCTTTGGTTGTTTTCTATGTATTCTTCCTTTTCCGTTTTCCCTAAAAGCACCATTAAATCGGACAAGTTATTTCCGGTAGCTATCGATGGCAATGCCTTATAAATGGCAGCATCTACTTTATCACTTCCTTTATTGACAAGTCCCAAAAGGGTATCGAATTGATTATTTGCCTTACGAGCTGCCAATACATTTACAAGAACTACTTTTGCATCTTCGGCAACCTTGTTCAACTGAAAAGCCAATACCTCATTGTCTTTAGTATCTACAACTCTTAAAAAGGTTCCTTCAAGAGCAGAAAATTCCTCAGTGGTCGAAGCTTTGTTTAAGCTTTTAAACAACTCTGGCAACGCCTTTACTTTATCTTGATATGCCAAGGCTTTAATCCCTGCCACTCTTACATTGGCATTCTTATCATTTAAGGCTTTTAAAATTACCTTTTCAAAAACCACGGCATCTTCCCTGGTCTGCAACATTCTAATAACCAAGGGCTTGATATCTGTACTAGATTTCTTGTACAATTTAGTCCATTTGGCCACTTCTGCATACCCAAGTTGGTCAGAAGCCGCATCCAATACTGCTCCAACATACTTGCTATCCTTGTTTTTAGCCTCCTTCAATAAGGTTTTAGTCATTCCCTTTCCATCGTTTGCAGCTAGTATATGTACCCCAGCTGACCTAAAATGTAATTGTTCTTCGTCCTTACAATTCTTTAACAATTCATTGGCTAGCGCTGTACTAAGCTCCTTATTGCCTTCTTCTTGCAACCTATTACCGTAATGAATAAAAGCCAAAATACTATTGGTATCGTCCAGCTTATAGTTGGATTTTTCAACAGCATTCGCTAAAACATCATAAGAACTTACCCCTGCAATATTGGCCAAGGCCATTAGGGCTTTTTGCTGTACCGTTTTTGATGACGAAGCAGCTAATTCCTTAATTACGGTTTCACCTGCAGCATATTTTAACTCTCCTAACGCATCTACCAAGGAGGCTTGTTTGTGGCTATCCGCACCTTTTACGGCATTTAAGATCGCCGCAGCAGCTTCATTGGTCCCTATAGCGGTTAGGGCAGCTAGTGCCGGGTGAAACAAAGCTTCTTGGGACAGATAGTTCTTTAAGGTAGCAATACTAGCATTGGTACCACAAAACATCAGGCGATCGATCAAAAAGGTCTTTACCTCTTCGTTCGATGCTTTTTCCAAAGCCTGTAAAATGGCCTTTTCTACAACACCTTCTTTAATTGTAGCCTGGGTTCCTCCACTGTACACCGCTACACTCTGCATGGCGTAACGAGCTTTGGTGTCATCGCCGCTTCCTAAGGGTATTAACATATCAGAAAATTTAAGTACCCCATCGGTACCCAAATCAATGATTTCTTGCATCAATCGATCAGCATGTTCCAAATCTTCGGTTGGCAATTGTGCTAAAATATCGGCTACCTTAGTATCCAATGTTCTATTGTCCTGAGCATTCATGGCAAAGGCGCCTATAAATAGCAAAAGCACCGACAGCTTTTTATATAGTGTATTCATTTTTAGTATCCTTTAATTTTAATTAATAAGCCCAAGAGGCCCTCATTGGTTGATCTATTAATCTGTTTGCCTCTTCATCGTTAATGAATTCTTGCTTAACAGGGTCAAATTCTAACGTCCTTCCTAAACGAAGTGCTATAATCCCCATATTCACCACTGTTGCTGAACGGTGACCGTTTTCTTCATTAAGGGCAAATTTTTGACGGGTTTTTACAGATTCCGAGAACACGGTTATTTGCTCTTCCGGATCTGGCATACTATCTATGAGTCCTTCGATATTAGGGATAGTCGATTTAAATCCGTTGTATATTTTCCCATTAGGACCTTCAATATAGGCAGCATCCTTATCCTTATTTTCGCCATCTAAAATGATCTGACAACCATCGGCATAGGTATAGGTAATTTTTCTCCATGTACCAATAGCGTCATAATGTTGTTGCGGGGCATCGACCTCAACTTTTACAGGACTGGTATTGTCTTTTCCCAAGAAATACTGAACAGGGTCTATATAATGTTGTCCCATGTCCCCTAATCCACCTCCGTCATAATCCCAGTAACCTCTAAAGGTACCGTGTACCCTATGAGGGTTATAAGGTTTCTCCGGTGCTGGCCCCAGCCACATATTATAGTCTAATTGTGCTGGTACCGGCTGAGGGGTCAAGTTTTCTTTCCCTACCCAGTAAAACTTCCAGTTAAAACCAGTAACCCCACTAATGGTTACTTTTAACGGCCACCCTAGGGCACCGCTATCGACCACTTTTTTAAGTTTCTTAACCGGGGTTCCCATTCCATAAAAATTATCTTTAAAACGGAACCAAGTATTTAAACGGAACATCTTTCCGTGCAACTGCATAGCTTCGACTACCTTTTTTCCTTCCCCTATGGTTCTGGTCATCGGTTTTTCACACCAAACATCTTTTCCTGCCTCGGCGGCCATAATAGACATAAGCCCGTGCCAATGCGGAGGAGTTGCTATATGTACTATATCAATATCGGGTCTTTGCAAGACCTCACGGAAATCTCTGTACCCAGTTACTCCACTACCTACTTTCTTAAGAGTATTGGCCAAATGGTTTCCATCGGCATCACAAATGGCCAACAACCTTGTTCCCTCATATGTAAGGTGTCCTTGTCCCATTCCACCAACACCAATAACGGCCTTGGTCAATTGATCACTGGGTGGAATAAAATTAGCGCCCCCCATAACATGTCTTGGAATAATGCTGATTCCTGCAGCTGCCACTAACGATTTTCTTACGAAATCCCTACGGCCAGTTGAATTTTTCTTCATTAAAGTATATTCTATGGTATTATTAAATAAATTGATGTATCTCTTAACAAAGAAAGATGGTAGTGCGTAAAAAAAGGGGTAATGTTTGGGGTAATACTTTTAAAATAAGGCGATTTGAAGAAAAAAATAATACTAGTGCCTTCTATACGGGTTCATTGGCCACTACATCTTCGAACCTGACCAGATATGAATCACCGTATAATTCCTCGTACAGTTTCGTAAAATTATTATACACCTTGCGCGCCAAGCTAAGTTTACCTTGCTTGATCAAGATTTGAAGTTTTATTTTAAGCGCTGTTTCATTCAACTCATCATAGAGATACATCACTTCGGCCAGGTCATACAAGACTGCTGCATGCTCATCGATCTCCAAAACAGTGGACAGCTCGGTACAAACTTCTATAATTTGGTGACTAAATCGCTCTAAAAAAGGATCGAACCACGAATCCCTGATATTGGTTAAAAATCTATCTTCTTTTAAAATATTAAAAAATGAGGGTAACTGCTTCTCTAGGTCCTTTTTTTGAAAACTACCTTGCCCCAGATCTCCTATAAATTTTTGAACTTGTTGATAATCGCAATAGCTATTTTCTCCTAATTCCAACATCCAGGATTTATCCTTAAAGCTTAATTGTATTCCTGTACTGGCAGAAAGAATCGTTCTTAAATTCTGAATATTGGTCCCCCGGGTATTCTTGGCTTCCTGAACGCTCATTCCAGGCCATAACAATTCGGTCAGTTTTTTAGTACTGATACCTTTTTTCCCTTCAATGCTGTTTAATAGCACTACAACAAAGAGTTGCTTAAGTTTCGGCGAAAGCTTTTTAGCTACATCTTCGCCCTGGGCGGTAAGAATGCGGAGAGCGCCAAAACAAAGAATTTTTTCCTGGAAATCTTGCTTCTCAGACACTATTTTCACAGGGTTTTCTACAATCTCCTGGGACGTTACGGCAGCTTTAGGCGGCAATGTTTTGTATCTCTTAAAAAACCTATACCCTAAAAATCCGAAAACTGCGATTAGGCCCAAACCTACTACCAGAAGGTAATAGTGGTATGAAAATCTATTAGCACTTGTATTTTCATAGTCTTTTTGAATTTCTGCTGCATTCAGTTCTCGTTCCCAAATTTTAATATCCGTGATATAGCCCGTAAAAAACTCTTGCCAAAGGTTGCTGCCTATTAAAATATTGAAGTCGGAAGTATCGTAATTTTCTATTAATTTAATTTTGTCGGTTTGTCGACCATTGAGGTAAAAATAAAGTTCATCCTTTACCTTGGAATGCACCAAGCCCACATGGGTCCACTCATTTAAGGGAACTTTTGAAGTATTGGAAATATAATCCTTAATACCAGCCATGGTAAAGGTTAAATATCCCTTATGAAGTTTCAGCACAAAATTATCGCCCTTTCCTAAAATACTATTGTTATTACTAAGTTCTGTTGGCTTAATCCATCCCGAAATCGTAAAACTCCCCTGCAAGGAGTTTCGGCTGTTTATTCCGGCATCGACAAAGGCTCCTTCACTTAAATATCCGACGGCCCCCCGAACAGGATCATTGTACACCTTAATATTATTGGATAAAATCTCCTTATTGTTTTTTCTAATGGTATTCTTTACGGCCGTATCAAAACTAAAATGATCGGTGAGCCCGTATTCAAAATCCAAGGGAAAGCCAACAAATTCCTTAATATTATCACGATTTTCGGGAGTCGTAATAATAATATCCGGAGAGAAATAATACCCTGGCTTATGAGGTATAAAGACCGGCAAACTATTCTCTTTAGACAGTGGAAAACTAAACAGGCCTTGAACAAGAATATCTTTTTTATCCTTAAAGCTTATATTATACAATAGCCCTTCTTTTGATTTGAGAGTCCCATAAACCTTTCTTGTTGCATTCAGCGCACCTACCAAACTATCTGCCGAGGGCAGCAATTCTGGTGCTACTTGAACAAAAGTCGGTTTTCGACCAGAATTTTTCCAAATATTGAACAAGGTACTATCCTTAAGACTACTGGCCTTTTCGACCGTAATAATCCCTAATTCCTTGGCTGTTTTGAACATGGGTAAAACCGTATCCAGAGTCTTGCCACTTATAATTAGTTAGCCATCCCCTGAAAAAAGAGTTGAATAACTGTTGAAGTATTGATTTTGCTAGTGTTTTGAGGTGATTTAAAATAGGAAAACTGTTTAAAAAGCTGTAATTTATT
>NZ_JAAXCQ010000021.1 GCF_012272855.1 Arenibacter sp. 6A1
GCGAAGGCATCTGTTCCCTCTGTCACCGTCACATTGGTATTGGTGAATGCAATTCCGGTTCCCCCTACAGCATCATCATCCAGAATATTCCCAGTAGCGGTGTTGGTAGTGTTTCCATCAACAAACCCAATTCCCAGGTTCGATTGTATGTTCGATAGCTCTACGGTAAAGGCCTCGCTAGGCTCAATGATAGCATCGTCAATAATCGGCACCTGAATTTCGTAGGATTTGATCGTCGGGGTAAAGGTGATGGTGCTGGCAGTAGTCAAGTAATCACTAGGATCTACAGCGGTACCATCGATCGTGGTATAGTCCACGCTAACATTTTCCGAAATATCTCCGGTCAAGGTCACCTCGAATATGGCAAAGGCATCGGTTCCCTCTGTCACCGTCACATTGGTATTGGTGAATGCAATTCCGGTTCCCCCTACAGCATCATCATCCAGGATATTTCCTGTAGCGGTGTTGGTGGTGTTTCCATCAACAAACCCTATTCCCAGGTTCGATTGTATATTGGACAATTCTACGGTAAAGGCCTCGCTAGGCTCTATGATAGCATCGTCAATAATCGGCACCTTAATATCGTATGACTTACTAGAAGGAGTAAAGGTGATGGTATTCGCGGTAGTAGTGTAATCAGTTGGATGCACCGCCGTTCCATTGTTCGTAGTGTAGTCCACGCTAACATTTTCTGATATATCTCCGGTCAAGGTCACTTCGAATATAGCGAAAGCATCGGTTCCCTCTGTCACCGTTACATTGGTATTGGTGAATGCAATTCCGGTTCCCCCTACAGCGTCATCATCCAGGATATTCCCTGTAGCGGTGTTGGTAGTGTTTCCATCAACAAACCCAATTCCCAGGTTCGATTGAATGTTCGATAGCTCTACGGTAAAGGCCTCGCTAGGCTCAATGATAGCATCGTCAATAATCGGCACCTGAATTTCATAGGATTTGATAGTCGGAGTAAAGGTGATGGTGCTGGCAGTCGTCAAGTAATCACTTGGATCTACGGCAGTACCATCGATCGTGGTATAGTCCACGCTAACATCTTCTGAAATATCCCCGGTCAAGGTCACCTCGAATACAGCGAAGGCATCGGTTCCCTCTGTCACCGTTACATTGGTATTGGTGAAGGCAATTCCGGTTCCTGCTATTGCATCATTGTCTAGGATGTTTCCATTTGCCTGTGGGGTAAGAATCCCGATCAGGGTAGTGGACAAGTTGGATAGGTCAACTACGAAATTTTCCGTTGGCTCAATTAAAAGATCATCAATAATGGGTACTGTAATCTCTTTTGTCTCTCCATCGTTTCCAACAAAGGTAAGTGTGTCATAGGTCAAGCTATAGTCATCCGGTTGAACGGCAGAACCATTATTAGTGGTATAATCTAGCGTAAATCCTCCCTGAACGTTTCCGCTAAGCACTACTGTAAAGGTAGCTGTGCCGGCATCTTCGTTTACGGTGATATCGGTATTGTCAAAGCTGATTCCTGTTCCTGCTGTAGCGTCGTTGTCTATAATGGTACCCGTCGCCTGGGCTGTATTTATACTAACAATAGCAGGATCTATATTTGATAGGTTAACTACAAAAGTTTCCGTAGGTTCTATTAGTGTATCGTCAATAATAGGAACTTCAATAGTATGGGATTCGTTATTGTTTCCTTCAAAATATAATTTTCCTTTCGTTAACGTATAATCGCTACCGGCCATAGCAGTTACATTGGCGGTAGTATAGTCTAGCGTAAATCCTCCAAATACCTGTCCTGTAAGTCGTACTGTAAAAATAGCGGTCCCGGCATCTTCGTTTACGATAACATTGGTTTTGTCAAAACTAATTCCCGTTCCTGTAATGGCATCATTATCTATAATGTCAACATTAGCCTGATTGTCCAGAAAACTAATGTCGCCAAAACCAGAGATGCTATTTAGGTTTACCAGGAAGTTTTCTGTGAATTCAATGATATTATCATCGATAACCTCTAAACTGATATTTTGCACCGATCCGTTGGTGGAATTTGCAGGAAAAGTAATTTGCCCTATAGCTTCAACATAGTCGTCGACCTTTATTGCTGAACCATCGGCAGTACTGTATTGGATGGTAAAAGGATCTTGGGTTTTTCCATTCAATGTTACTTGAATATTGAAAATTCCGGCCCCTTCATTAATTTCCATATCGGCGATAGATATGGTCGCAGAATCATTATCTAATATAGTACCCGTTCCAGTGGCTTTATTGATAGGGATTTCTGTGGTAGATAAATTAGAAAGTACAATTGTAAATATTTCCTCATCCTCTACAAATTGGTCTTCTTTTATGGATACAGAAATTGTCTTTTTTTCTCCATGGTTCCCTGAGAAGGACAAAGAAGTAATGCCTATAGCAGTAAAATCGTTAGGGGCAATGGCTGTTCCGTTTACTGAATTATAGTCAACATTAAATCCTCCAGAGACCTTACCGGTAAGGGTTACGGTAAAGTCGGCGGTATTATCTGCTTCATCAACCGTAACATCATATATCTTTAAGCCAATAGGGTCACCATCTTCAGTCACATAGATATATTGCGTATGTACCGTGTCATTACCTGCGCAATCAGAAGCTGTCCAAGTTCTAACGATCGTATATGTTGTGCTTGTGTTGTCACCAATATAGGTTTCTACAAAAGCCACAGATGCATTAATATCACAATTATCGCTAGCGGTTAATGTAGCAGCGCTCGGTATACTGTTATAAGCAGCTACGGTATTCTGAGGAAGTGATTCGACAAATGTGGGCGGGGAAGTATCTACGATGGTAATAACTTGAGTAAACGGATCACTGATCCTACCACAAGCATCGGTAAAAGTCCAAGTATTGGTATAAGTCCCTAAATATCCACATCCCGAAGCTGGTTGGAATACACCAGAAACCTTATTCATGGTGAATTCACAAAACTCGGTAGTAGGAGCTAGCTCTTGGGCATCGCTTAAAGTACCGTTGTCATCACAAGAAACGGTACGATCTAACTCGTTAGCCAAACTAGTCCAATTTACTTGAGCCGGTTTGTTCACAACAACAACACTAGGATCGTGATTGCCAAATCCACAACCATCTTTGGTGCTGGAACTGTTGGTGGTTTGTGGAGTCGTATTAATTTCTCCCTTAAAAGTAGCGGTTGCCTGAACCACAAAATTGGCAGAACATGCAGACTCTAAAAAGTAACATTTCTCCTTAACTTTTACATCAAAGTCTATATTAAATAATGGATCATCAGTATCCACATAACCATTGGCAACAGTAAATGTAAGTGTGTTTCCTGAAATGCCATAACTAACCCCCGCAGGTAAAGGTTTGGTAGCATCAAATTCCACTTCATCGGGTAGGGTAGTGCTGATAACAAGATCTCTAATATTATCATTCCCAGAATTTTTGATGCTGATAGAAAGTGTAGCAATATCCCCAGGGTTATAGGTGCTGTTTGCTGGGGAGGTCGTAAATTCCAACGCACCTAAACTAGGCTCGTAAACTTCAATTGAAAATCCTAATAAATATAGACCATAAGATTCACTACCAGAGGTAGCTCTTAAGGTTGTACTTGTTTGGTTATTGGCAATAAGCAGGTTTCCAGCGTTGTTTAATGGAAAAATGGAAGCATCGTACCCTAAAGTATTGGTACTAGCCGGATTCCTGTTAACAAAATTTGCTCCTTTTAAAGTAATTCTACTATTAAAAAAGTTATCTGCACCCCGCAAGGTTGTGCTTATTTTTTGCCAGGTATTATCTGGTTTTTTGATTTGTAAATTGTCTTTGTCCAACACCCTATCCCCTTCAATAGCACCAAGGATAATATCGGCTTTCACATCACCCGTTGGGATAGATTTAAAACCATCAACCACAAAATCTGTGGTTTGATTGTTATCTACGTGTGCATAGCCGTCAAAAAGGGTAATATTCCTTGTTTGTAATTCTGTAGACTGGTATACAAAAACAATTTGCCATCCGCCAGCAACTCCGTAATTACCACCTCCATGAGGTTGTAAACCTCCAGAAGTAGCCTTTACATTCGCTACTTGGTATTTACCATAAGGGTTGCTTAAATTAAGTACGTCATCGGTAATATCCTTTACGCTTATATAAGGATCATTATGGAAGTGACCGGCTTCATCTCTTCCTCGGTACAAAACTTCATCGGCAGTAATGGTCGTATAGCTGGTTTCACCTGGGAGCATAATTTTAACCTGGTTATGCTGCCAAGTTTCAATGTTATTCGAAACCCCTCCGGCTTCCTTATCGGAAGCGGCCCAATACAAATAGGCTCTTATAAACTCTTTACAAGCCAACCCTGGGTTGGGATCGGTAAGGTTGGCACTACTAGAGTTAAAGGTGCTATTATCAGAGTCTATATCTACATAAACCCTGTCGTTGCTATCTTGGTTATCTCCAGTGCCATTAAAACTATTTGTCTTATGGGCAGACAACATATTGTTAGCGATCATGGTAACATCACCCTGAATAGTGGCATTATATCGAGGCGCAAATGTCTTTTTCACTTGACCGTAGGAACTAAAGACGGCCAGTAAAAAGAATAAAGCTATAAAATAAGGGAACTTAAAATTCCGTATAGTAGAGTTTTGCATAAGCGACTTTTTTTTGATGGATAAATCTTGAGACAATTTGGCTGGTTAAAAAGGCGGTACGCCTTCATATATTTTAATCGAGAAATGAGTCTCGAAATAATCTCGAAACTTTATGTTTTTACGTCTAAAGAGTGTGTATTCCATAGCGAATGAATTTGCAAGTTATAGTACAGTAAATAGGTTAAGTACGTGGGTGAAGTACGGGTAAACCTTGGTAAGAAATTGAAAATAAGCGTTTAATATTGCTATATATTCGACATGTAGCATAGCCCTCGTTAAAAGGTTCTAAATATGGGACGTATATAAACCATCACCTTGGGGAATTGTTCGATAAGTGGACGTTAATTATCTGTGAACTACCTTGTTATTTATTGGGCGATTTTAGAAAAACAATGAAATGGAGGCGTTAATTGCAGTGTAATTAGATGCGAAGAAACTTGGCTTGGTTAAAGGAAATTCATTACATTTGAAACTTAACAAGAAATCAAAAAATGAGTTCAAAAAAAGGAAAAATACAGGAGGCAATTGATGAAAAATTGTTAGACGAAAGAAAAGTGTTTTTATGGGGTATGGTCGATGATGATTCTGCAAAACACGTTATAGATCGTTTATTGTATTTAGATATGCAGAACAATAAGGAGATACAATTGTACATAAACAGTCCGGGAGGGTACGTAACCTCTGGTTTTGCCATGTACGATACCATTAAATCCTTAAAAAGTCCAGTTTCAACTATTTGTTCTGGTTTGGCAGCATCTATGGGTTCTATTTTGTTATCGGTAGGGCAAAAAGGGAGACGTTTTATTCAGCCTCACGCCCAAGTAATGATACATCAGCCTAGTGGAGGTGCTAGAGGACAGGCTTCTAATATTGAAATACAAGCAAGGGAAATTATAAAAACTAGAGAACTCAGCGCTAAAATCCTAGCAGAAAACTGTGGACAGGATTTTGAAAAAGTGATGAAAGATTTCGATAGGGATTTCTGGATGAACGCAGAAGAATCTATTGCATACGGTATTGTAGACGGAGTATTGGAATAAGACGTTATAGAAAAGCACCACTTAATAAAAAACCAAGTGGTGCTTTTTTTAAAATAATGAAACTAAAGCCTTTTTCCTGTCGCTAGCCGATATAATAATCCAATAACCGCTAAGACTAGTAAAATGTGGATGAGATTGCCTACGGCTTCGCCGAATCCAATATAACCCACTAACCAACCAATAATTAACAATACAATAAGAATCGAAACGATATCTCTCATAATAGGGTGTGTTTTAGGTTCTTATAAATGTAAGAAAAATTATTATGAGTTTGCTAAAAAAGCAAAAAGTCCTTCACACTATGAATGTGAAGGACTTTTTTATATATGGACGCCGAAGCGGTGTGTAAGATATCTACGCACGAATCCCTGAATTTGGATGTTAGCCTATAAAATATATTTTTCATTAAGATTGTGATGTTATGCTAGCTTTTCCTCGATGTTACTTAATTTTAGTACTTTTATGGCTTTAACCATAAGATTTTTCCTTTTCACATTATTATGACACAAACTCCCAAAACAATTGCCATTATCGGTTCCGGATTAGTTGGTTCTTTATTGGCAATTTATCTTCGGAAGCTAGGACACACTATTACCGTATTTGATCGTAGACCGGACATCCGAAATGTAAAATTTTCTGGCCGATCTATTAATTTGGCCATGAGCAATAGGGGTTGGAAGGCCTTGAGGGAGGTCGGTATTGAAGATCAGATTAAGGAATTAGGGATTCCCTTAGATAAACGTGCTATTCATGTTTTGGGGCAAGAGGAGTATTACCAAAAATACGGCAAGGAAGGAGAGGCTATCTGGTCTATTTCAAGAGGGGTGTTAAATCGTAAAATGATCGAACTGGCCGAGAAAGAAGGAGTGGAGTTCCGTTTTAACGAAAAGGTATGGGATGTAAACTTGTCAGAAGGTAAAATATATACGGGCGAGACAGAAAAAGGAGCCTGGGAAGAATATACCTATGATATTGTTTTTGGATGTGATGGGGCTTTTTCACGTGTGCGCCATAAAATGCAACGACGAAGTAGGTTCGATTATTCCCAAGATTTTATAGATGTTGGTTATAAAGAACTCACAATACCTGCCAAAGCTGACGGCTCACATAAATTAGAAAAGAATTCTTTTCATATTTGGCCTAGAGGAAAGTTCATGTTTATCGCTATGCCTAATTTAGATGGTAGTTTTACATGTACCCTGTTTTTGCCTTTTGAAGGTAAGGAGTCTTTTGAGAGTATCAATACTAAGGAAAAGGCAGAAGAGTTCTTCGCTACCCACTTTCCTACTGCAGCTGATAAGATAGAAAATTTGGCCGAAGATTTTTTTACCAATCCAACCAGCGCATTGGTCACTATGAAATGCTTTCCATGGACCTATTGGGATAAAGTTGCCTTGGTAGGCGACTCGGCCCATGCCATAGTTCCTTTTTATGGACAAGGGATGAATGCAGGTTTTGAAGATATATTTGAGTTAAATAGGATTATAGCCCGATATGGTGACGATTGGGAAAAGATCTTTGAGGAGTATCAAAAGGATCGGAAGCCTAATGCCGATGCTATTGCTGAACTGAGTTATAGGAATTTCATGGAAATGAGCAGTAAAACGGCAGATCCTAAATTTTTATTACAGAAAAAAATCGAAAAGGCATTTGCGGATAAATATCCCGAAAAATGGATTCCATCCTATTCTAGGGTTACCTTTTCCGATCAGCCTTATGTCGATGCCCTAGCCATAGGGGATGCCCAAGAGGAAATTATGAAACAAGTGATGCAGCTGCCCAATATAGCCGATATTTGGGATAGCAAGGAGGTTGAAGATACTATTTTGAGACTGCTTTAGAAGCATTAAAATAAAGTGTTATAAACAAAAAAGCCATCTTATTTAATAAGATGGCTTTTTTGTTTTAATAAGCTTACTTTCTATAACTTAGAAAAGTAAGCCTGCATTTTTTCTTGCTCTTCTTCAGCTAAAACAGGGTCAACCAAAATTCTACCACTGTGTTCGTCACTGATTATTTTTTTGCGAGAAGCAATCTCTACTTGTACCTGCGGTGGAATTGTAAAGAAAGAACCTCCAGAAGCACCTCTTTCGATAGGAACTACTGCCAATCCGTTCTTAACATTATTACGGATTCTTTTGTAAGCTTTTACTAAACGGTCCTCTATTTGCGTTTGAAATTCTTCAGATTTTTTTAGAAGTGCTATTTCTTCTTTTTCAGTTTCTGCCAAAATATTGTTCAATTCACTCTTCTTGTGCTTTAAGTGTGAATCTCTTTCGCTTAAACGTTCTTTAGTAGAAGAAATAATTTCTTTCTTTTGTTCTATTTGAGCCTTAAACTCCTTAATGTTCTTCTCGGCTAATTGAATTTCCAACTCTTGAAATTCGACTTCTTTGGTTAAAGAGTTAAATTCCCTGCTGTTACGAACATTCTTTTGTTGTTCAGCATATTTTTTAATTAAAACCTTAGCCTCGTCCATAAGGTTCTTTTTGGCTGTAATTTCGAAGTTAATGGTCTCAACATCAGTTTTCAACTTATCGAGTCTTGTTTTAAGGCCAAGAACCTCGTCTTCTAAATCTTCTACCTCTAGGGGTAATTCCCCTCTAACGTTTCTTATCTCATCAACTCTAGAATCGATTAATTGCAAGTCATATAATGCTCTTAACTTTTCTTCTACCGTTGCTTCTGTCTTTGTTGCCATATTTAAAAATACTTGATGGGATTTGTTTTACTCTCCGAGAGAGAGATTGCAAAATTAGCAATTTTTTTTGTAAGAAAGTCAACTATCAGATTTTTTGTAAATTGCTCTGTTTCATAGTGGCCAATATCGGCCAATAGTATTTTGCCTTCTGCTTCGTAAAATTGGTGGTACTTTAGGTCCGCTGTGATGAAAATATCAGCGTTTGTGGCCTTTGCCGCTGAAATGGCAAAAGAGCCGCTACCCCCTAATACCGCAACTTTCCGAATATCCTTTCCTAGGAATTCGGAATGTCGGATGCAAGAAACATTCATTTTTTTCTTAATAAAAGCAAAAAAATCGGCTTCAGACATGGGTTTGTCCAGATATCCGACCATTCCCATGCCGATATTTTGGTTGATATTTTCTAAAGTCTGAATTTCATAAGCGACTTCTTCATACGGATGATGGTTAAATAGCGCCTTCAAAATTTTTGCTTCATTGGCCTTGGGAAAAGTGATGTTTAGCTGGGACTCTTCCTCGTAATGGGTGGTCCCTATTTCTCCCTTTACCGGATTGGCATCCGAGTTAGGTTTGAAGCTTCCGACTCCTTGAGTAGCGAAACTACAATGACTATAATTGCCAATATTACCGGCCCCAGCATCGAATAGAGCTTGTTTTAAGGCGTTTTCATTGGATTTGGGCACGTAGGTAGTCAATTTTTTTATGGTCCCTTTCTGGGGCATTAAAATGCTTGGGTTGCTCAGCCCTAGTATATCACAAATTTTTGCATTAACACCCCTGTGGCTGTTGTCCAATGCCGTGTGCATACTGTAAATGGCAATGTTGTGCCGAATCGCTTTTATCACCACACGTTCTACGTAATTGGCACCGTTGAGTTTTTTTAAACCACTGAAAATAATGGGGTGGAAACTTACGATTAGATTACATTTTTTAAGAATTGCCTCGTCTACGACCTTTTCCAAGGTGTCCAAGGTTACCAATACTCCGGTGACCTCGGTCTGCTTATCTCCAACCAATAATCCTACGTTGTCAAAATCTTCGGCATAGGGTAAGGGAGCTAGCTCTTCAAGGATGTCAATAACTTCTTTTACGATCATTTTTCATTTTTATAGTATATCAAAGATAAAATATTATAATTTCGTTCTAATGCAGCTATTGAGAAAATTATTATTCCCCGTTTCGTTAGTATATGCCATGGTGGTATATGTCCGAAATTATCTTTATGACATAGGAGTTTTTAACTCCTCAAAATTTAAGGTTAAGACAATATGTGTTGGTAACCTGAGTGTTGGAGGTACTGGAAAAACCCCGATGATAGAATTTTTGGTGTCACGTTTAAAACAATCCCAAAAAGTAGCGGTGTTAAGCCGTGGATACGGACGTAAATCTAAAGGCTTTGTTTTGGCAAAGCCTGGTGTATCCGTAGAGACGCTGGGTGATGAGCCCTTTCAAATTTTTAAAAACTTCCCAGAGATCGTGCTAGCCGTTGATGCGGATAGGCGTAATGGGATTTCTATCTTGGAAAAAACAAAAGAAGTTGATGTTGTCTTGTTAGATGATGCCTATCAACACAGGAAGGTAAGTTGTGATTGTTATATATTACTAACAGCCTATTCTAATTTATATGTAGACGATTGGTATATGCCTACAGGCAGCTTAAGGGATAGTAAGAGGGAAGCTAGGCGGGCCAATATAATAATAGTTACCAAATGCCCTAAGGATTTAAATACAGCCCAACAGCAGTTGATCTTGAAAAAATTGAAGCCCAGAGATGATCAAAATGTGGTGTTTAGTTATTTAGATTATAGCAACGACTTAAAAGGTGACAAAGACCTAATGCCCTTGGAAAATGTGAGGGGTAAGAAGATTACCTTGGTTACCGGTATTGCAAACCCGACGCCGCTGGTAACTTATTTGACAGAAAAAGAAGTACAACTAGAGCATTTGGCTTTTAGGGATCACCATTTTTTTTCAGACAAAGAAATTGCTCTTATGAATACAAAAGAAATGGTACTTACTACCGAAAAAGATTATGTCAGGCTAAAAGGAAAAGTAGCTAACCTTTACTATATTGGAGTTACCCATAAATTTTTGAACAAGGGAGAACAACAGCTTTTAGAAGAAATTACGAAACACTAGTATTGTTTTTAGTATCAAAAATGTTCTCGCCAATTTTCTGATAGAATACCTCTGGCCTAAATGGCTTGGTGACTACATCATTGACACCAGCGGCAAAGAAACTTTCCAAACTATCATCCAAAGAGATAGCAGTAAGGGCAATAATAGGGATTAACCGATTAAATTTTCTTATTTCAATTGTAGCTTCATCACCACTTATTCCAGGCATATGGATATCCATTAAAATACCGTCGTAATAATTGTTCTTTACCATATCAATGGCTTCCATGCCGTTGTTGGCAATGTCACAACTAATTTCCTTCTTATTGAGCATCTTTTTGGTAATGACCTGGTTTATTTTATTGTCTTCTACAATAAGCATGTGCAATCCCTTAAAATCGTAATCTCTTGGGACGTTTTCAAAGGGAGTATCATCGTTTAAATCCTTGTTGCTCTTTAGTGCTATTTCAAAGAAAAAGGAACTTCCCTTTCCTAATTCACTTTTAAGGTGAATTTTACTGCCAAATTGGTTTAATAAGCTCTTAACAATAGTAAGTCCAAGACCTGTACCTCCATATTCCCTGTTTATTTGAACGGAGCCTTGCTCAAAGCTTTCAAAAATCGTTTTCTGTCTATCTGGGGTAATTCCTATACCATTATCTTTTACCTCGAAATAAAGTATGGCTTCATCAATTTCTTTTTTAACCAATTTGCCGATGACTTGGACTTCTCCACCTCTGGTAAACTTAATGGCATTCCCTATAAGATTGATGAATACTTGGGATAATTTTAAGGGATCGCCTAATAGATGCGACGGTATATTGTTGTCGAAATCTAATTTAATGACCGTGTTGTTTTCCTTGGCGCTTTGTTGTAATGAATTGATAACCTCCCACAATATTTTTTGAATGTTAAAATCAATTTTTAAGGCTTCGGATTTTTGGGCGTCAATCTTATTTATTTGAAGTATATCATTTATAAAATTTAACAAGTAATCTCCCGAATATTTTAGGGACTTCAAATGTTCTTTTTGACTGGGGCTTGGATTTTCTTCCAATAGCAGGTGAGTCAGTCCGGTTACAGCATACAGGGGCGTCCTTAATTCATGACTTACGGTCGATAAAAAGTTGGTTTTGGCCTCCATAGCCTGAACAGCAGCATCGGTAGCAGCCTGTAATTCACGGTTCTTGGTTTGTAAAAGATCGTTGGTCTTTACTTTTATCTGATTATTTCTGTACAAGGATACTGCCAATAATGAGATGATCGTTAAAAATGCGGAAGTTAAAATAGCAGTGATCTCTGACCGGTTGGCCGATTTGTTAAGATCTTCAATTTTGGCTTCCTGTTTTTTAATCTCCTCGTTCATGATGGTGAACTGTATCTTTTCTGCTGTTTTTTCCTCAGCCTTTACTTTTTCGATCGTTAAAACGGAATCCTTAATATTTACAATGTCGTTAGTGTAAGATAGTGCGGTTTGAAAATTGCCGATATTTCGGTTCACTTCACTTAAAAGCCTGTTTGCCTCTACCATTTCCTCGTAAAATCCATGCTGTTTGGCTAAGGACAAGGCGCTTTCTGCATTCTTGATGCTTTCTTCAATTTGAACTGTATGGTGGTAAACCTCGGCAAGCTTAAGGTATGAAATAGTGGTTAAATAGTCTTTTTCATATAAGTCCGAGTTAACAAGGAGCGAATTGAAATTCTTTATCGCATCATCATATTTTTCCAATTTCATAAAAATGACCCCTTCCAAAAAAAGAATATGGTTCAGCAGATTGCGGTCGTTGTTAAGCTTTTGGGCTTCGTACAACTTGGATTTGGCAAGGAAATTTTTTCCTATCCGATACGACCTGATAGCTTCGATATATTTATGAACAGCATTTCCATAAGGGTAAGCAATATCCTTTAGGAGCGATTGAGCCCTTTCCCAGTAAAATTTAGAAGTATCGTCTTTATTCATTTTTGAATAAAGAAGGGCAAATTTATGGTAGCAGTCTATTAATGATTTGGTATCCTTGTTTTCATTGGCGATAGTAATGGCTTTGTTAAGGCTTTCTAAAGCGAGAATTGTTTGGTTTGTATTTCCGTAGTCCCTCGCTTGATCAAAATAATATTCGATAGTATTGGTTTCCGCAGTCGGCATCTCTTGGGAGTGGCCCATGCTTGGAAATAGCAGCACGGCCATTAATAAGAGTATTGTAAGCGGTTTTATATGTCGAAATATTATTTTCAAAGGTATTTCTTCCTAATTAATAGGTTTATGATATCTACGAGCCTACTGCTGTAACCGGATTCGTTGTCGTACCAACCAATGATCTTTACCATTTTTCCAATCACCGAGGTCATCAAAGAATCAAACGTACAAGAATAATAACTATTGTTTATATCAATAGAAACTATAGGATCTTTAGTGTAATATAGGATGTTTTTTAATTCCTGTTGTGAACTTTGGTAAAAAGCTTCATTTATTTCTTCTATGGAAGCAGATTTTTTTACGTTAAAAGTGATATCTGTCAAGGACCCATTTGGTACGGGTACTCTAATGCCACAGCCTCCAATTACATCTGACAATTCAGGGAAAATTCTTGTCAAAGCCTTGGCTGCGCCCGTGGTGGTCGGGACTATAGATTGTGCCGCTGCTCTAGCCCGTCTGAGGTCCCTATGAGGCTGATCGTGCAAGCTTTGATCGGTCGTATAGGAATGGATAGTAGTGATGTAGGCCTGCTCAATACCGCATAAGTCCTTTATGACCTGTATCATAGGTGCCGCATTATTGGTGGTACAAGAAGCTGCCGATATAATATGGTCTTCCTTATACAGGGTGTCGTCATTGATACCGTATACGATCATTTTTAGGTCGTCTTCCTCAGGAGGAACAGAAAGAATAACTTTTTTGGCGCCATTGTCGAGGTGGTACTGTAGAATATCCTTTTTCTTGAATTTTCCGGAGCATTCCACAACAATATCTACTTGGTGATTAGACCAAGGGATGTCTTTTGGGCTTGCAAAATTTAGCAGTGCAATGGGGCAGTCATCAACGATGATATGCCCCTTATCGTGTGTTATTTCCTTTTGGAAAACACCGTGGATGCTATCGTATTTTAATAGATGGGCTAGGGTATAGCTATCCGCTACATCATTTATGGCAACCACGTTTAAATGGGGTTGGTTGCTAAGCAGTCTAAAAAGCGTACGTCCTATTCTACCAAAGCCGTTTATGCCTATGTTGATTTTCTTCATTTGACTAAAAGCCAATCCTTCTTTATTAAAAAAGAGAAAGCGACTATAATTAAGACGTATAAATTAATTACTCAATATGCTTGTGAGCCTTATAGGACGAACGTACCAAAGCACCACTTTCTACATGTCTAAAACCTAATTTTAGACCTATTTCTTCATATTTTTTGAATTGTTCTGGCAAAATAAATTCTTTTACCGGAAGGTGTTTTTTAGATGGTTGTAAGTATTGCCCAATGGTCACTACATCTACATTGGCTCGTCTAAGGTCTTCCAAGGTTTCTATGACTTCTTCTTCCCTTTCTCCTAGCCCTAGCATAATACCCGACTTGGTCCTGTTGGCACCGTTGTCTTTTAAGTATTTTAATACCCCTAAACTCCGCTCGTATTTTGCCTGTATACGTACCTCTCTAGTCAGTCGTTTTACGGTTTCCATGTTATGGGAAACAACTTCTGGGGCTACGGCTATAATTCGGTCTAGATGAGTTTCTATGCCTTGGAAATCGGGGATTAAGGTTTCTAAGGTAGTCGTTGGGTTCATTCTTCTAATGGCCTTCACGGTTTCTGCCCACATAATAGACCCCATATCCTTTATGTCGTCACGGTCTACCGAAGTAATAACGGCATGCTTAATGCTCATTAATTTTATAGATCTCGCTACCTTTTCTGGTTCTTCCCAATCTAAATCTTCTGGGCGTCCTGTTTTAACACCACAAAAACCACAAGAACGGGTACAGATATTTCCTAAAATCATAAATGTGGCCGTTCCTTCCCCCCAACACTCTCCCATATTGGGACAACTGCCCGAAGTACATATGGTGTGAAGGTTATATTTATCTACCAGTCCCCTTAGTTGGGTGTATTTTTTGCCAGTTGGAAGTTTAACACGAAGCCATTTCGGCTTGCCCTTAGGTGGAATTACACTTTCAATCGTTTCAGTACTCATAGTGTGATTTTGTGCAAATATACAAAATGGTAATAAGTAAAAATACGATTTGAGAGCAAAGTATAGGAAAGCTTTTTCCTATTGCTTTTGGGTGGTAATTACCTCGGCCAATAATTTTTTGGCCCTAAGAAGTTTTACCTTAATATTGTTGATTGGTTCGCCCAGTTTTTCGGCAATTTCGGCATAGGAAAGTTCGTGGAAATATCGAAGGTTTATGACTTCCTGGTAATGGGGCTTTAACTTCTTTATATACCCCAATAAGGCTGCTAAATTTTGTTCGGTAATAAGGCTGTCTTCGGCTGATGGAGCATCGTCCAAAGCTTTTTGTACCACATCATTATTTCGGCCTTCACTGCTTTCTAGAATATTCCTTTTTCTTTTTCGAATAAGGTCTACATGAAGGTTTTTGGAAATTGTGATCAGCCAAGTCTTAAACTCGTAAGAATCGTCAAAGGAATGTATTTTGTCAAAAGCCTTTGAAAAGGTTTGGATGGTAATGTCTTCGGCATCATTCTCGTTTTTGGTGCGGATTAACTGAAAACCATAAACGTCGTTCCAGAAATAGTCCAATAGACTACTAAAGGCTATCTGATTGCCCTGTTTAGCTTTATCTATAAGTTTGTGAAGCGTTTCTTCGTTTTTATCCAAAATAAGGGTTTAGAGGAAACTGGGATTTAACGTATAGCATCGGTTGCGTCGTCCTTTTTACAATCCTGTTCGGTGGGGAGTTTACCACAAAATCCACATGCTTCGCCTTCTTTGTTTAAAAACGGATTTTGGCTAGCACAGGTCCCGGCAAATTTACCGTCTTTTTTGGACCAAATTTTGATGGCGATACCTGCAAAAGCAAGTGCCAATAAGCCTACGGTTAAAAGTAATAATTTCATATCCTTGCAATTGTTTGTGCAAAGATATGAAAATTATAACCTTCCAAAAAGGTTTGGGAATTCTTTAAGTATATAGAAATTAGTAGTCAATATTAGCTACTATATTTTCTGTGGTAGGGGTAGAATTACCGCCAGTAGGCTCAATGGTAATGTATCCGATAGCGTTTTCGCCATAGGGGAGGGGCATAAGCTTCTCGCTGTCATTTGCTTCTTGAACGATTCCCAAATTAATCATTTGCCCATTGACTTCTGCCCACATTTGATAGCATTTGTTGTCTGGTAAATTAGGCAATTTACTAAGGTTGATATAGGATAGTTTTTTAACCGGGTTAACATACGCTACAGCCTTTAGTTCTTTCGCTTTTTCATTGCCATTAACCTTAAGGCGTTTGGTCTTAGGGTTGTTGAGGACAATAAACTGATTCCTTACCTCTTCCAACTGTAACCTCATGTTTTCCTCTAAGGTTTGAATCTTGTTGTTTACGATATGGTTTTCTTCTTGTAGACTTTGATTTTGGTTCCAAAAGAAATAGGAAGCACCGGCAAATACCAAAGCAGAAAAACTGGCTGCTACGGCATATTGATAGAATTTTGTTCGCCTAACATTGTCGGATTTTACCCTGTTAAGAATTCTTTCCTTCAATCCTTCTGGGGGAGATATGGCATGAAGTTTGGCGAACATTTCTAGGTTTTCCTGAAGTTCATCGTAGGTTTCCCGAACCTCAGGGTGCATTGCAATGTATCGTTCTACTTGCATGGACTCTTCTTGGGTAGTGTTGCCAAGAAGATACTTCTCTAGAAGGTCTGTGTCCAAAAATATTCGGATTTTTTCTTTCATTACTATTTTATTCTTGCCTTATTAGATAAATAAGCCCTGTAACCTACGGGAACCTTCCCGCAACCTGACAGAGCAGTGTTGTTTTATTGTGTTAGCAAACGTACAAGAAACACTAAGGCGACCGAAGCGCCATATATTTTTCTTAATTCCCTTAATCCAATTTTCAATCTAGATTTTATAGTGCCCAAGGGTATGTTTAACTCTTCGCTAGCTTCTTGTTGGGTCATTCCTTGAAAAAATAAAGCGTCTAATACTATTTGGTACTTAGGGTCAATTTTTTCCAAATTTTCTTGAACGTCGATTAAATCGGGTTTTATGCCTTCACTTCCAAGACTATATACGTCGGAAATATCCATTTGGATCTCCTTTTCAGATTTAGTGTTGGCACTTCTAAGTTTATCTATGGCAGTGTTACGGGTTATTCTAAAGAGCCAAGTAAAAAGTTTAGCCTTGGTGGGGTCGTAGGAGTCAGATTTTTTCCAAATTTTCACAAAACTTTCCTGCAAAATATCTTGGGCTAAATCCTCATTGCGTACTACTTTGAAAGCCACCCCGTACAAGGCGTCACCATAGTGTTCATACAGTAACGAAATGGCTTTTTCATTGCGTTCTTTGAGAAGTTCGGCAATATGGTTTTCAAGTAATATGCTCATACCTAGGGTGGTTTTACCAAAAGTTTAAATCCAATCATCCAATACGGTAATTATACCGTATATAAAAGTGTGCTTTGCTTATAGACCAAGCTTAGCATCATAGGTTCATTTAATTAATCTACAGCTGGTAACTGTGTATTAATTTTTTGGTTAGATTGGTTTGGTATAGCCCCTGGATGATAAAGTGCAGGGGCTATTTTATTATATTAACTTCCGGGTTGATACGTATATTAAACCTTTGTAAAACGGCTGTCATAATGGTGTTGGCCAAAGCTATTATTTCGGCTCCGCTAGCATTGCCATAATTGACTAAAACCAAGGCTTGGTTTTTATGAATTCCCGCATCGCCAAATCGTTTTCCCTTAAATCCACACTGCTCTATTAGCCAGCCAGCCGGAATCTTGTATTCGTTTTCCGATACTTTATAAAAAGGCGCCTCGGGCCAATTTATAGTAAATTTATCAAATTCTTGTTTGTTAATTATCGGATTTTTAAAGAAACTTCCGCTGTTGCCCAGTTCTTTAGGGTCCGGTAACTTGCTTTTTCTTATCGCTACTACCGCATTCGATATATCCTTAATACTAGGATTGTCAATATTTTGTTGTTGAAGCTCGGATTCTATAGCACCATAAGCAACGTTTTTTTTATGGTTTCTTTTGGTGAGTTTAAAGCATACGGAGGTAATCACGAACTTTCCTTTGCCTTCGTTTTTAAAATAAGAATCGCGATACCCAAATTGGCAAGCTTCCCTATCAAAGGTACTCAATTTTAAGGTGTCTATTTCTAAAGCTTCACAACTTATAAAGGAATCTTTTAGTTCTACCCCATAGGCCCCGATGTTCTGTATGGGCGCAGTTCCGGTATTGCCAGGTATCAGGGACAGATTTTCCAAGCCGCCATAATTCTGTTCTAATGTCCAAAGTACCATCTCGTGCCAGTTTTCCCCAGCATTAACTTTTAGGATAACGTGGTCGTCATCTTCAGAGATAACCGAAATGCCTTTAATATTGATATACAATACCACGGCATTTATATCTTTGGTAATTAATATGTTGCTGCCTCCACCTAGGATAAAAATATCGTCATGCCGATATAATTCCAGGGCTTGTAAGAGTGCTTCCATAGAGGATACCTCAAGGAAGCACTTAGTTTTGACATCGATTCCAAATGTATTGTACTCTTTTAAGGAAAAGTCTTTTTGAACCATCATTAAGACTTATAGACTTTAAGCGCTTCTTTTAAAATAGAAACGGCCCGTATGAGTTCTTGTTTTTCCAATACATAGGCAATGCGTATTTGTTTGGTTCCCAATCCTTCCGTAGCGTAAAATCCGGCTGCCGGGGCAACCATTACGGTTTCTCCATCTACATTGAAATCTTCTAGTAACCATTGGGCAAAAGTGTCCGAATTGTCTATGGGAAGTTCAGCAATACAATAAAAGGCCCCTTGTGGCGCTGCTACTTTAATACCTTCTATCTTCTTGAGTTCGGAGATCAAGACATTTCTGCGGGCCACATATTCCTGCTTTACGTCATCAAAATACTGTTGTGGAGTATCCAAAGCCGCTTCACTGGCAATTTGGGCGTAAGTAGGTGGCGATAGTCTGGCCTGTGCAAATTTTAGGGCCGTTTTAATGAACTCCTTGTTTCTGGAAACCAAATAACCTATTCGCGCTCCGCACATGCTATATCTTTTCGATACACTATCTACAATAATAGCATTCTCCTCAAGACCCTCTTCCTGTAAGATAGAATAGTGTTCCTTCCCGTCATAGGTGAACTCTCTGTATACCTCGTCGGCTATTAAAAACAAATTGTGCTTTTTTACGATCTTGGCCAGCTTTTTTATCTCTTCCCTACTGTAAAGGTAGCCAGTAGGGTTCCCTGGGTTACATATAAGGATAGCCTTGGTATTTGGCGTAATTAATTTTTCAAATTCCTCAATGGGAGGGAGGGCGAAATTGGTTTCTATATGCGATACTACCGGTACTACCTTAATGCCTGCGGCTGTGGCAAAACCATTGTAGTTGGCATAAAAAGGTTCCGGAATAATAATCTCGTCTTCCGCATCGGCTATTGTACCCATGGTAAAAGACAAAGCTTCGGAACCACCTGTGGTAACGATAATATCTTGTGCCGATACATGAATATCGTTCTTGGCGTAATATTGCGCTATCTTTTCCCTATAGGTGTCAGAACCTTCTGTGCGGCTATAGGATAAAATATCCATGTCGCAATTCTTAATTGCATCTAGGGCTATTTGCGGAGTTTTAATGTCGGGCTGTCCAATGTTAAGGTGAATAACCTTAATTCCTCTTTTTTTAGCTTCTTCAGCAAAAGGAACTAATTTTCTAATGGGGGATTCAGGCATTAATAGCCCTTTACGTGATATTGTAGGCATATGGGTTGGAATTTTTAGCAAAAATGGGAAATCGACATGGACTATCCAATATAACCTCCCTTTTTGATGTCGTATTTAATGTTAATGTTCGTGCTTTCGCAAAAATTAGTTCGTAAATTTAAGATAATCAGTTGGTAAAAATAAAGCACTCATGAATATTTTAAGGTATTTAATTTACCTTATATGGTGTCTTCCCATACTACTGCCAGCACAAGAATATAAGTTGCCCCGTGGAGAAAGATATCAGAAGGTTAAATTCAAATTAGTAAATAACCTCATTGTCCTTCCCGTGGAAGTGAATGGGGCAAAGCTCTCGTTTATTCTTGATTCCGGTGTGTATAAACCTATTCTTTTTAATATATCCGATAAAGATTCTGTTCAGATTAATAATGTAACCGAAGTGACCATTAGGGGGCTTGGAGATGGAGAACCTATTAGTGCCCTAAAGTCTTCTAATAATGTGTTTAAAATAGGCAAGAGTGTTAATTATGATCAATTGCTGTATATAGTGATGGATAAGGATATTAATTTCTCGCCTAAACTAGGAATGGCTATTCACGGGATTATAGGGTATGATCTTTTTCGGGATTTTGTGGTTAAAATTAATTATGGATCACAAACAATCAAACTATATGATCCGGAAAACTATACCCCTCCCAAAAAAACTAAAAGCGAAACTCTGCCCTTGGTGGTAGAAAATAATAAGGCATATATACAGGGTACGGTTTTTCTGAAAGACAACAAACCTATTCCTGTTAAATTATTGATAGATACTGGGAGTAGCGATGCTGTTTGGCTTTTCGAAAATAACACTAAAGGTATAGGCCTGCCCGAAAACAGTTATGAAGACTTTTTGGGGCAAGGGTTAAGTGGAAAAGTCTTCGGAAAAAGAACTAAGATCGAAGGAGTTTCTTTGGGGACATTTCACTTCAAGGATGCCAAAGCGGCTTTTCCTGATATGGAATATTATAGTATCCTTGGAGCCATGGGCGATAGGGATGGCAGTTTGGGAGGTGAAATTTTAAAAAGGTTTTCAGTAGTATTCGATTATCACAATCAGCAAATATCCCTAAAAAAGAACGGCTATTTTAAAGATCCCTTCCATTTTAACTTAAGTGGGTTGGATATACAACATAACGGTGTTCGCTATATTTCGGAAAGTATAACCGATGGCAGAGGGGTGGTTATAAACGATGAAGAGTCTTTTGGGGATGTGCAGATATTGTTCGAAGGTAAAACCAGACTTAGTTTGGTGCCCGAAATTGTTGTTTCTGGGATAAGGGCCGGTAGTCCTGCCCAAGAAGCAGGGCTGAAGGAAGGAGATATTATCCTTTCGGTCAATGGTAAAAAGATCTATGATTACAAGCTTCAGGAAATTATAAAAATGCTCAATGATAAGCAAGGGAAACGGGTTAAGGTGCTTATAGAGCGGTACAATAAAGACATGCTCTTTAGTTTTGTTTTAAAGGATATGTTTAAATAAAAAAAAGCCCGTTTTAACTGTTATGATAGCAGTAAAAACGGGCTTTTAAAATAGGTTTTGGATTATTTGCCGCTAGGCTCCTTAATGTCTCCTTTTATTTTTAATACAATTGTTGGTGTATCCGCATTAGAAATAACCGTAATGGCTTTTCTGATAGGGCCTACCCTGTTAGTATCGTATTTCACTTGAATCTCACCTTTTTTGCCAGGTAATATTGGAGCTTCGGGTTTTTTAGGGATGGTACATCCGCAGCTAGAACTTACTTTACTTATGATTAAAGGAGCGTTTCCTGTATTTGTAAATTCAAACACCCGAACACCATCACTTCCTTTAGCAATCTCACCGTAATCAACGGTTTCAGTCTTAAATTTAATTTTAGCGCCATTTTCTTGGGCGGTAAGGCCAAATCCTAATAGCCCAATAAATAAAACTAGTACTATTTTCTTCATTATTTTTAGTTTTGGGTGAATTTCAAAAGTAAATGTTTTTAATGAACCCTCAAAATCCTTTTGTTATGTTATAACGTTACTTATTTTTGTTTCGTATTTCTAATTGGACAAAAACCATACGGATTACCTCGAGTTTAACTTTTATATTGCAATCATTTTAGTAATCGCCCTGTTAGGGTAAACAAAAACTGTTCCAAACAATGGAAATTCCTTCAAAATACGAACCTCAAAAAGTTGAGTCCCAATGGTATGACTATTGGATCAAGCATAATTATTTTCATTCTACCCCAGATGAAAGGGAGCCTTATACCATCGTAATTCCGCCTCCAAATGTTACTGGAGTCCTTCATATGGGACATATGCTGAACAATACCATACAGGATGTTTTAATCCGTAGGGCGCGTTTGATGGGTAAAAATGCCTGCTGGGTACCCGGTACCGACCATGCTTCTATAGCCACTGAAGCCAAGGTTGTAGCAAAACTTAAAGAACAGGGAATTAATAAAGCAGATATTTCTAGGGAAGAGTTTCTAGGACATGCTTGGGATTGGACCCATGAATACGGTGGCGTTATTTTGGAACAATTAAAAAAACTTGGCTGTTCTTGCGATTGGGATAGAACAACCTTTACCATGGATGACAATATGTCGGCTTCCGTGATAAAAGTTTTTGTCGATTTGTTTAATAAAGGCCAGATATATAGAGGGTACCGAATGGTAAACTGGGATCCAGAAGCCAAAACGACCTTGTCAGACGAAGAGGTGATCTATGAAGAAAGACAAGGGTTGCTTTATTATCTGTCGTATAAAATAGAAGGCTCTGATGAGACGGTAACCATCGCAACCACCAGGCCTGAAACCATTTTGGGGGATACTGCTATATGTATAAACCCAAATGATGAAAGATATGCCCATTTACGAGGCAAAAAGGCTATTGTTCCTATTTGTAACAGGGTTATTCCGATTATCGAGGACGAATATGTAGATGTTGAGTTCGGAACCGGTTGTTTAAAAGTAACCCCCGCGCATGATATAAACGATAAAGCCCTAGGAGATAAACATCAATTAGAGACTGTTGATATCTTTAACGACGATGCAACCCTAAATAGTTTTGGTCTGCATTACGAAGGACAGGACCGTTTTGTGGTTCGTAAGGCTATCAGTAAGGAACTGGAAGAAAAAGGCTTTTTAGTAAAAACAGAACAACACCTTAATAAAGTAGGGACTTCGGAAAGAACTAAGGCCGTCATTGAGCCAAGACTGTCCGATCAGTGGTTCTTAAAAATGGAAGAATTGGCAAAACCTGCCATTAAAGCTGTTTTGGAAGATGGAGATGTAAAGTTGTTTCCTAAGAAGTTCGAAAATACCTACCGTCACTGGATGGAAAATATCCGTGATTGGAACATTTCGCGCCAATTGTGGTGGGGGCAACAAATACCTGCCTATTATTTTGGCGATGGTCAAGAAGATTTCGTGGTGGCAGCATCCAAAGAAGAAGCCTTGGAGCTGGCCAGAAAGAAATCTGGAAATCCGACTTTGGCCGCAGATGAATTACGACAAGATGAAGATGCCTTGGATACCTGGTTTTCCTCTTGGTTATGGCCAATAAGTGTATTTAACGGTATCATGGAGCCCAATAACAAAGAAATAGAATATTATTATCCTACCAATGATTTGGTGACAGGACCCGATATTTTGTTTTTCTGGGTGGCTAGGATGATTGTTTCTGGCTATGAATATCGCGATGAAAAACCTTTTGAAAATGTTTACCTAACCGGATTGGTGCGCGATAAGCAAAGGAGAAAAATGTCTAAATCCCTAGGGAATTCTCCGGATGCCTTAAAATTAATTGAAGATTATGGTGCCGATGGGGTGCGTGTGGGACTACTATTGAGCTCCGCAGCAGGAAACGATCTAATGTTCGATGAAGCCCTTTGTCAACAAGGGAAGAATTTTGCCAATAAAATATGGAACGGTTTCCGACTCCTAAAAGGATGGGAAGTAGCCGACCTACCGCAACCTGAAGCTTCGAAACTAGGGATAGAATGGTACCAAGCAAAGTTTAATAAGACCTTGGTTGAAATTGAAGATCACTTTAGTAAGTACAGAATTTCTGATGCTCTTATGGCGATCTACAAATTGGTCTGGGACGATTATAGTTCTTGGTTGTTAGAAATTATTAAACCAGCTTATCAGCAGCCTATAGATAAGACTACTTTTGATGCCGTTATTGAAATCTTTGAAGGTAATTTAAAACTATTGCACCCGTTTATGCCTTTCTTAACGGAAGAGGTATGGCAACATATAGCTGAGCGTAGCCCTGAAGAGGCATTGGTAGTGGCAAAATGGCCAGCCCCAGAAGCGGTTAACGAACAGCTTATAGCCGAATTTGAGCATTCAGCAGAGGTTATTTCAGGGATCAGAACCATTAGAAAGGAAAAGAATATCCCAATGAAAGAGTCGCTAGAACTTTCTGTGTTAAACGAGGGAGACTTAACTAATCGATGGGATGTGGTGATCGCAAAATTGACCAATGTTTCTGAAATTACCTATGTTTCCGAAGCAGTAGATGGCGCCCTGTCTTTTAGGGCAAAATCTAATGAGTATTTTATTCCTATGGTCGGAGCTATTGATGTAGAGGCCGAAATAGAAAAGATAAAAGAGGAATTAAAATATACCAAAGGCTTTTTAATGTCCGTACAAAAGAAGCTGTCTAACGAGCGTTTTGTGAGTAATGCCCCAGAGCAGGTCATCACCATAGAACGTCAGAAAGAAGCCGATGCCTTGGCTAAAATAGAAACTTTGGAAAAGAGTTTGGCAAGTTTAGAGCAAGCATAGCCTATAAAAGGAAGTCGCTGAAAAGTACATTGAAGCAGGCTTCCTTCCTTTATATAAAAACCGAGGCCCCGAATGAAGAACTATTGTTAAGGGGACTAACAAATTTTTAAGCCTAGTTGCGAATTTTAAAAGCAACTAGGCTTATATTTATCTAGTAATCCTGAAATAAAAACTACCCTATGATTGATAAAATAAAATGTCCTAATTGCGGTCACAACTTCGATGTAGAAGAGGCCCTATCTGGGAAATTAGAGGCTCATTTTAAAGCCGAATTCGAGAAGAAAGTAGCAGAACAAGCAAAGAAATTTAATGCAGAACGGTTGTCCCTAGAAAAGGAGATCGAGGAATTTCAGCGTAAAAAGGAGAAGGAAAATGAATTGTTCAAGGAAAAACTAGCACAAAGACTCAGTCAGGAAACCGAAAAAATACAACTTCAGACCAAGGAGAGTTTTGAGCTCGAGCTGAAGGCGCTTCAGGAAGAAAATGAAAAGAAGAAAGCGGAAAATAGATTGCTGAAAACGCAGGAGTTAGATCTCCTAAAACGTGAAAATCAATTAAAAGAACAGGCCGAGGAATTACAGCTCAGCATGCAAAAACAACTTTTAGAAAGACAAAAAGAGATAGAGGAGAAGGCTAGAGCCAAGGAACGGGAGTCTATGACCTTAAAGGAAAAAGAATACCAAAAACAATTGGATGATCAGAAAAAACTGATCGATGAAATGAAACGAAAGGCCGAACAAGGGTCCATGCAAATGCAAGGAGAAATTCAGGAATTGGCCCTAGAAGAGCTATTGCGTACAACCTATCCGTTCGATGAGATCGATGAGGTAGCTAAGGGGGTGCGCGGTGCCGATTGCATTCAAACGGTGGTGAATGCCTTACAGCAATCTTGTGGTACCATCGTATATGAAAGTAAAAGGACCAAAAACTTCTCTAACGATTGGATCGATAAGCTCAAGCAAGATCAAATAACATGCAAGGCCGATATAGCGGTAATTGTTACCGAAACCTTTCCCAACGGCATGGATCGTTTTGGGGAGAAAAATGGCGTGTGGATCTGTGGCTTCCACGAAGTAAAGAGTGTTTCCTTTGTGTTGCGGGAAATGTTGGTGAAAACCCAGTCGGTAAAATCATCCGACGAGAATAAAGGCGATAAAATGGAATTGCTTTATACCTATTTGACCAGCAATGAATTTGTTCAAAATATTAAAAGAATTGTAGAGAATTACGACGGTATGATCAACCAGTTGAATTCTGAAAAAAAGGCGATGCACAAAATTTGGGCTTCTCGGGAAAAGCAGATATGGGTAGTTCAGGAAAATATATCAGCCCTCTTTGGTTCTATAAAGGGTATTGCCGGTAAAGAACTGGCCACTGCTTCGGTCTTGGAATTGCCAGACACATCCATTGAGGAATAGGGACTGACAGCTTTCCTAATCAAAACCCAGCACACTGCAAGTACCTTTTAGTAGGACTTGCCAAATTATAAGGGAGAAGCGTTTTGATCCCCCAATAATAGGTACTTGTAGTGGAGCTTTGGTATAATGTGTTATTTAGAGCTCAGGGCTTCTTTTTCAAACGAAATGCCATCCCAACCAGTCGCCATAAAATTGCGGATATTCTGGTGGTCGGTACCCGTTGGGTTTTTTAAGACATCATTTCTGTAATAAGAACCAAAACAAGCCAAGGTCTCCTCTTTGCTTAATTTATGATGCGCCCCAAAAGAAAATATCTTACAAGAACCAGAATTTTGGCCGGCTTCGTTCACTAAGGTGCCATTGGTAAACGAGGTAGGTTTAAAATTAAAATACTTCTCAATTACTTCTAAAGTGTCGCCAAAAACGATCTCTTCCGGATTCGTTTTTAGTTTGGTAATAAATTCATGAACCGTCATGGCTTAGTGGATTAAAATTTAACCGTTAAAATTAAGATATCCCGAACAATTTTAGCCTTAGTTCGAGAATTATTTATGCCCTTTATTCCGCTAGTTTTTCTATCTTTAAGAAAAACAGATATCTATGAAAGCTTTATTGTTCGGTTGCTTGTTTTGTGTACTGATGCCTCTTATGGCTCAAGAAGTAAAAGTGGAAATTCTTCCTGCAGAAATTCAAATAAAAACCGCTGTATTGCCAGCGCCTGATGCCGATAAGGATGGGGCTATGGTGTATGGTTATAATGCCGCCGGAACCTTGGTGGTACTTCGTAAAGGAACCAATAACTTGGTTTGTATTGCCGACAACCCAAAAAAGGATGGTATAAACGTGGCGTGTTATTCCAAAAAATTAGAGCCCTTTATGGCCCGTGGGCGCGAATTGAACCTTCAGGGGAAATCTTCCGAAGAAAGGGAGGCGATTCGGGAAAAGGAAGTGGCTCAGGGCAGCTTAAAAATGCCAGATGTTCCCAGTATGTTGTATGTGTATTACGGTAAATCGGAAGATTATGATAAAACAACCGGACACCTCAATAATGGCAATTTTAGATATGTAATATACACTCCTTTTGCAACAACGGAGTCTACTGGCTTGCCTGCCAAACCCCATGCCCCAGGAATGCCATGGTTGATGGATCCAGGAACCTATAGGGCCCATATCATGGTGGGGCCTTTTCATTGATTTTAGATCGGCGCTTGCCGAGCTAATGTAGGGACTTGGCCATATAGCCATGCCTACAAGGCTATTGGTTGCTCTGCTGAGAGCTTTAAAAGACACTGGTAAATCCAAGCAATATTAAACGTACCTTTGCCGGGTTTTAAATTTACAGATAATCATAGGAATATGAGTAGTAACGACCTGAAAGATGAGCTGATACAGCAGTCAAAAAATATTAGCTCGGAAGAAATAGATCATTGTATTTCCATTTTAAATAAATTGGTAGATACCGGCTATGAAGTTTTAGAGCTTCCAGAAGAAAAAAGGGTGGCTTTGCTAACAGCTGCGGGGAAACTCTCTAGACCTAGCAGGCACGAGTTTAAGCAGCGTAAAAAAGATGCTGCCAAAGCTGCCAAAAGAAAAATGATAGAGCGCGACAAGCACGCTCGTAAAGAAACCGGAATAAGGAGTGCCAGGGAGGCAGCAGTTTTTGTGGCCCCTAAATTATTGACGGCCCCAACTCCGGAACAATTGGAGGGGCGCGAATTGCAATCCCCAAGAAATTGCTATGTCTGCAAGACCGTCTATACGAAGCTGCATCATTTTTATGATACCATGTGTCCCGAATGCGGCGATTTTAACTACGCCAAACGCTTTCAAACGGCCGACCTTACCGGACAGGTTGCCATAGTAACCGGTTCTAGGTTAAAAATAGGGTATCATATCACTTTAATATTATTGCGTGCTGGGGCAACGGTGGTAGCTACTACCCGCTTTCCGGTAGATTCTGCCTTGCGTTTTTCCAAAGAAGAAGATTTTCACAAATGGGGACATCGATTAAAAATCCATGGCCTCGATCTAAGGCATATTCCGAGCGTAGAAATCTTCTGTAATTTTATTGAACAGCAGTATGACCGATTGGATATATTGATCAATAACGCGGCACAAACCGTAAGAAGACCGGCAGGATTTTTTCAGCATTTGATGAAAAATGAAGAAATGCCCTATGAAACCTTGCCTCCTTTTGCCAAGGAGCTTTTGGCAGATCACAATTTTTGCCTGAATGAATTAAATGCCTTGACAAAGGATACGGCCAGTCCACAAAACAATGCCTTGCCCGTTACTTGGCATGCGCCAGAACCAGGGATTGGTATTAGGGCTTCGGCAAAATTGTCACAGATACCGTATAGTTTCGATAGTTCGTTATCGGTAAAAGAGGTGTTTCCAGAAGGCCAATTGGATGCCGATCTGCAACAGGTAGATTTAAGGAAAACCAATAGTTGGCGCTTAAAATTAGGGGAAATAGAAACTCCGGAAATGATAGAAGTACAATTGGTGAATGCTATAGCTCCCTTTGTGCTTTGTAATAGGTTGTCTAAGTTGATGCGTCAGGAGAATACCGGGAAAAAACATATTATAAACGTATCGGCCATGGAAGGTAAATTTCATAGGTTCTTTAAGGAAGACCGCCATCCGCATACCAATATGGCCAAGGCGGCCCTGAATATGATGACGCATACTTCGGCCTTGGATTTTGCCAAGGACGGTGTGTTTATGAACGCCGTGGATACCGGTTGGGTAACCGATGAGGATCCTGCGGAATTGTCTAAAAGAAAAGTAGAAATTCACGATTTTCAACCGCCTTTGGATATTGTCGACGGTGCGGCAAGGGTACTCGATCCTTTAATTGACGGAATCAATACCGGAAAACATTGGTGCGGGAAATTTCTAAAAGATTATATGCCAATAGATTGGTAGTCGTGGGCTAGATTCTTTGAGGCTATTTTATTAAATTTGATACAATAGCTCATTAATTTATGGAAGCCTACGCAAAAGCCTTGTTATATGCCATACCTTTTTTTGTGCTTTTACTGAGTATAGAAATAGGGTATGGCTTTTTTGTTAAGAACCAGAAACACCGGCTCATGGATTCGGTTTCTAGTATTAGCGCCGGCTTAACCAATATTATAAAGGATTCTCTTGGGCTGGCCGTTATAGTTATTTCCTATCCTTTCTTAGAATCGCATGTAGCGCTCATTTCTTTAGAGGCTACGTGGTTGGTCTGGGGCATTGCATTTTTGACCTTGGATTTTGCTGGCTATTGGAACCATCGCTTAAGCCATAGGGTGAATATATTCTGGAACCAACATGTTATTCACCATAGTAGTGAAGAATTTAACCTGGCCTGTGCGCTGCGGCAACCGGTATCTAATTTAATAGGGTACTTTTCCCTCTTCTTACTTCCAGCTGCCGTTCTTGGCGTTCCTTCTGTGGTTATCGCGGTGTTGGCGCCAATACATCTGTTTGCACAGTTTTGGTATCATACCCAGCATATAGGTAAGATGGGATGGGTAGAGTATGTTCTGGTGACGCCTTCCCAACACAGGGTACACCATGCTATAAATCCCGAATATATCGATAAGAATTTAGGGCAGATACTCTGTATATGGGATAGGATGTTCGGTACTTTTCAGGAAGAACTAAAGGAAGTGCCTCCTCAATATGGGGTGTTAAAACCAGTGGCTACTTGGAATCCTTTCCTGATAAATTTTCAACATTTTTGGCTATTGTTGCAAGATGCCTGGCGTACCCGTAAGATTTGGGACAAATGCAGAATATGGTTTATGCCTACTGGTTGGAGGCCTCTAGATGTTCAGGAGAAATTTCCGGTGACCATTATTAATGACGTATACCGATTTAACAAATATCAACCCATGGCTTCTAACCTCCTAAAGGGTTATGCGGTTTTTCAGTTGTCCGTGGTCCTGTTGCTAATGATGTTTATGTTTTTTAACTACTCGGAAATAGGCTTTAACCGCCTTCTTTTATATGGCGGATTCTTGTTTTTAAGTATTTATGGCTATTCCGCCCTCATGGATAGGGAAAAATATGCTGTTGGCTTAGAGATCTTCCGTGCCGCGCTAGGTATTATGCTAATTCTATTTTCCGGCGATTGGTTTGGGATAAATGCCCTTGTGCCTTACGGGGCTTTCGCGGTGTTGGCTTATTTGGTGCTTACCGTGGTAGGCGCCGTTTATTTTACCTATCTCGAAAAATATAGCAGTTTGGATAGTCGTATAGGGTAGTGGTGCGTGGTGTTATAAGTGCTGGGCTGTCTTCGGAACTGCAATGAGCAGCAATGGTCTTGTAGCGCTTGTAATAATTTTAAAATGAACGGCCTGGTTTATTGCTCTTTGGGCGTTCCCCTGTCGGGTCGCTCTTTTCGCTGTATCTTTTTTAGGAGCCCTATGGCCTCCCAAAAAAGGATGCCGCTGCAATAGCTAACGCTTTTTTTAATTTGCAATAAGCAGTTTGCAATAAGCAGTTTGCAATTAACAATGTTTAAAAAGGTCAACGCTATTCAGGGTAGTACATCAAATCAGTTATCTTGTTATCCAGCTAATAACAATGGCCCCATAATCACCAATAACCATGTGCAAATATTAAAGTGAGCTCCTTCTCTAATGGTTGCATCGAAAAATTGTTTCATTTCCATTGTAAAAGCGTTAGGGACCGCGGCGGCATCCCCGCAGCAACGCAAGGGATATAGCCAAGGGCCCGCCCGACGAAGGAGGGAACGCCCAAATTAATAAGCTAAATAGAAATAGGGGAGGTAGTATGTAACTGCTGGAGGATGATAAACAGCACATAAAAAAAGCAAGAGTGGTGTTACTCTTGCTTCTTAATTTCTTTTTTGACCAGGAGAATGTATTTTTCCATCGCTTCTTCAATACTGACGTTTTTAGCCTGAATTAAGGCATTTGCCTTAAAAGCATTGATTAAGGGAGTTTTGCTTCCTGGATGACTAGAATTGCGACTGGCAATTTTAAAATATGCGTACAATTTTAATAATAAGTCTGCTGGTAAAGGATCTGTATAGCCATTGACAAAATTGACCGCTTCTAAAAATTCTTCTTCTAATTTATCAGTCTTCATTTTCCTTTTTAATCCTAGTAGTTGCTATACAAGTTTTGGCGCCAATAACCTTCTGGTTTAACTTAACCGTAATGGCAGCGTCCAAAGGTAAGAACAAATCTACTCTTGAACCAAATTTAATGAACCCGGCATCGTCTCCTTGCTGAACACTTTCGCCTACTTCGGCATAGTTTACAATACGACGCGCCAAGGCACCTGCAATTTGGCGATAAAGGACATCTCCAAATTTAGGGGTGTTAATAACGACTGTTGTTCTTTCGTTTTCCTCGCTGGCTTTTGGGTGCCAGGCTACTAAGTATTTTCCAGGATGGTATTTGGAAAATTTTATCTGTCCGCTGGCAGCATATCTTGTGACATGTACGTTAACAGGCGACATAAAGATAGATACCTGAATACGTTTGTCTTTAAAATATTCGTTTTCCTCAACTTCTTCAATTACTACTACCTTGCCATCTACAGGAGCCAGGATATCATCAAAAGACTTGGCGGGCTTGCGGGTGGGGTTTCTAAAAAATTGTAGAATTAGAATTAAAATTACTAAAGCTAAAATTTGTACGCTCATTTGTAACCATGGGATGGTTATAAATTGGTTTGCCAATAATACAGTAACAGCCACTAACAAAAAGGTAGTGATAATAATTCTTTGGCCTTCTTTATGAAACATGGGTAAAAATAATTAAAGTTAAATATGCAAATGGTGCAGCAAACACCAAACTATCCAAACGATCGAGCATTCCACCGTGTCCCGGTAAAATAGCCCCGCTATCTTTTACTCCTGCGGCCCTTTTGAACTTAGATTCAATGAGATCGCCCAAACTACCTGTTAGTACAATGATAGAAGCGAGTATCAGCCATTGAATAAGAGAAATGTTAGTTTCGTACTTAGACATAAAATAGGCGCCAATCAACGCAAATACAAAGCCTCCCATTGTGCCTTCTATAGTTTTCTTTGGGGAAATAGAGGGGAACAATTTATGTTTCCCTATGCTTTTTCCTACCAAGTAGGCAAAGGTATCGTTTATCCAGATAAGAATGAACACTCCCATGATTAAAAACTGCGCGAAATCATTATCCTTGTAAGGAATCATTGTTAGGAAAATACAGCCACCGCCAATATAAAATAGGCCAATGAAAAATTTTTGGATGTTGGTAAATAACTTGTCCTTACCAGAAAATAGATAGTACAGTAGTATAAAATTAACACTGATGGTAGCCAACATCAGAAGGTTGATCAGGATTTTGTCCTGAACAAGGTAGATATAGGCCCACCATAGGGCCAAATACGCTACAAAAATATAGTAGCCTCTTAATTTAACCATCCGTTTGTACTCGTACAAACAAGTAAGTCCGAAGGTCATAAATAAAAAGTCGAATGCATCGGAACTTAGGAATATAGCAGAAAGCAGTAAAAATACATATACTGCACCCGTAAGTAGGCGCCTTAAAATTTCTCTCATGTTATAGGTCTTCCAGAAGTAACAGATAAAGATTTTTAGAACTACTTCCGTAAGTTAAGAAATCATCTGAATTATCGGGTGTTGGCTGGAAATGTTTAATAGTCGTAATATTTGTAGGGATAGAATTCTTGTACTTCTTTTTTATAATCTTTAATCCTTCGCCAATATTTTCTATCATTTGGCTGGTAGTAGCAAAGACAATTAAATTAGAAGGTAAATCGTGCAGTTTTCTTTCCTTTAATTGGTTTTCACTAACTAATATGGAACCGTTTTGAGCTATTAAATGCTCGCAGGTGGTGAAAAAAACATCGCTTTTATTAGGCTTGTCTGTGAAATTAATGTCCTGACTAGAAAATTTCTCTATCAGTCTTGGATCCATTGAGAAGAATGTCTGGTCTTGCCATTCGTTCTCAATGATTATTTTGTCCAAGGTGCTGTAAATTTCGTCAATAGAGTCGCAATACAGGAACTTTCCGCCGTTTTGTTTAAAATTCATAGTGAACTTTTCGTCAACCGGGATATCCAATGCGGGCATATGCATGCCTCTGGTTTCCACAGTTTCTTTGGGAACTTTCTTTTTTCCTCCCCCGAAAAGTATATTATATAATTTCTTCAAAATTAAAAAGAGTTCTTATTATGTACTCATAAACCATTAAAAACAAATAAATTACTGGTTTATTTTTCAGGTTCTGATTCAGTTTCCGATTCGGTTTCCGATTGCAGTTTCTCTTGGGTGGATTTTTCCTCCAATGCTGCTTCAGCTTCCAATAGATCTTTCTCAAAGGGTCGTTTTCCGAAAATCTTTTCCAAATCGTCCTTAAATATAACTTCTTTTTCTAACAAACGCTCTGCTAACTCTGTAAGTTTATCTTTATTGTTCGATAATAACTCTATGGCTCTGATATATTGTTCTTCAATAAGCTTAGAGATTTCCTTGTCAATAGTCAGTGCTGTTTGCTCACTATACGGTTTAGAGAAGCCATATTCGTTCTGACCTGAGGAATCGTAATACGTTAAGTTTCCAATTTCATCATTCAGACCATAGATGGTAACCATAGCTCTTGCTTGTTTGGTCACTTTTTCTAAATCGCTTAATGCTCCTGTCGAAATTTCGTCAAAAATCACTTTCTCTGCAGCTCTACCTCCTAAGGTAGCACACATTTCGTCCTTCATTTGATCTGGACGTACAATTAAGCGCTCTTCCGGTAAATACCAAGCGGCTCCTAAGGATTGTCCTCTAGGAACAATAGTAACCTTAACCAATGGAGCAGCGTGCTCTAGCATCCAGCTTACCGTGGCATGTCCTGCCTCGTGGTAGGCGATGGTCTTTTTCTCTCTTGGCGTTATTATTTTGTTCTTTTTCTCTAATCCGCCAACAATTCTGTCTACGGCGTCCAAGAAATCTTGTTTGTTTACGGCTTTCTTTTCCTTACGGGCAGCAATTAAGGCTGCTTCGTTACAAACATTGGCAATATCGGCACCCGAGAAGCCCGGAGTTTGTTTTGCCAAGAAATCTACATCTAGGGTTTCTGCCGTTTTAATAGGTCTTAAATGGACCTCGAAAATCTCTTTACGCTCTCTGATGTCTGGTAAATCTACATAGATCTGTCTGTCAAATCTACCAGCTCTCATCAAAGCCTTGTCCAATACATCGGCACGGTTGGTGGCCGCCAATACAATAACATTGGTATTGGTTCCAAAACCATCCATTTCTGTCAATAACTGGTTAAGGGTATTTTCTCTTTCATCGTTAGACCCGGTGAAATTGCTTTTCCCTCTTGCCCTACCTATGGCATCAATCTCATCAATAAAGATTATAGCAGGAGATTTGTCCTTTGCTTGTTTAAACAGGTCTCTTACCCTAGAAGCACCAACTCCTACGAACATCTCGACAAAATCGGAACCAGATAGAGAGAAGAAAGGAACCTTTGCTTCACCGGCAACAGCCTTGGCCAATAAGGTTTTTCCCGTTCCCGGAGGGCCTACCAATAAAGCTCCCTTAGGAATTTTTCCTCCTAAAGAGGTATATTTATCTGGGTTCTTAAGGAACTCTACGATTTCTTCGATTTCTTCCTTGGCCCCTTCCAGACCCGCAACATCCTTAAAAGAAGTTCTGGTATCTGTCTTTTCGTCAAATAGTTTTGCTTTAGATTTCCCTATGTTAAAGATCTGTCCGCCTGCACCACCACCGGCACCACCAGACATTCTTCGCATAAGGTATAACCATATCCCAATAATAAGTACAAATGGCAACAGGGTGATAATAAAGTCAGTCAATAAATTAGATTCTGACTCAAAAGTCACAACGGTTCCAGTTAGCTCATTATCTTCCTTGATCTTGTTGATAGTTTGTTCAAAAATCGCCTGATCACCATAATTGACAATATATTGTGGCGATGCCGTAGCACTTAATGAAAATGGCTGGCCCGAAACATCTTTGTGTACATCTTTCGCCAAAGCTTCTTCCGTTAGGTAAATTTTGGCCTGATGGGTGTTTATAATCGCCTGGATTTTGCTAATGTCCCCATTGCGAAGATATTCTTGAACTTCGGAAATACTAGCCTTTTTGGTGTTGGAGAAATTACCGCTGCCAAAAAATTGAAAACCAATTAATAAAATTGCTATTAAACCATAAATCCACCAAGTGTTGAATTTTGGCTTATTTGGAGTTGAATTGTTGTCTTTTGCCATTATATATTTTTACTGATTGAAACTACTTTCAATGGAGGTGACTTTGGCATCGCCCCAAAGTCCTTCAATGTCATAATAAGTTCGCGCATGTTTTTGAAACACGTGTACAACGACATTTACATAGTCCATTAATATCCATTCGGCGTTATCGGATCCTTCGACATGCCAAGGCTTGTCATGGATGGCCTTGCTTACTGTTTTTTGGACGGAGCCTACTATGGCGTTTACGTGGGTGTTGGAAGTACCATTACAAATTATAAAGTAGTCACAAACCGTATTTTCAATTTCTCTTAGATCAAGTATATTTATATCGTGCCCTTTAACATCTTCTATTCCAGTTAAAATTAAAGCAATTAACTCATCTACACTACTTTTTCTATTTTGCATTCAAAAAATTTAATTTTTACAAAGTTATTGTTTTTTTGTTTTTTTAACTATTGTTTTTAACAATAGATTATAGAATTTTCCATAAGATTGTACATGCAATTAATCAAACTTAGTGCCACAGATTCCACAAACGCCTTTTTAAAGGAATTGTTGTCGGTACAAAAACAGGCCGATTTTACCGTAGTGACAACGGATGCCCAGTTAAAAGGCAGGGGGCAAATGGGCACAACCTGGGAGGCAGCGCCTGGTAAGAACTTAACCTTTAGTGTGTTGAATAACCTCGGTTCGCTAAATGTAACGGAGCAGTTTAATTTAAATATATTGGTCTCCATAGCTATTTATGAGGTGCTAGAGCAGTATCAGGTGCCAGATTTGAGGATAAAATGGCCTAACGACATTATGTCAGGTCATTCAAAAATATGTGGAATTCTAATAGAAAATATTTTATCTGGCCATAATATACAGTCGGCTATTATCGGAATAGGCTTAAATGTAAATCAATTGGAATTTAATGCCCTGGCAAATGTATCGTCCTTAAAGTTATTGATGGGGGTGCATTTTGATCTGGAAGAATTGCTGCAGGCTATTGTCGCAAAGTTAAAGGTGCTTTTTGTAGCATTTGAACAAGAAGGAGTCGATCAACTGAAATCCTATTATGAAAGTCTGTTGTTTCGAAAAGATAAGCCCTCGACCTTTAAGGATGAGAATGGGGAGCTGTTTATGGGCTTTATTAATGGTGTGTCCGACTCTGGCACACTAATAATTCTTTTGGAGGACAATATAAAAAAGGAGTTTAATTTAAAAGAGGTAAAGCTTTTATATTAAACTCCCGAAATCACTTATGAAATAGTAAAGCTATTTAAAGCTTACTGAGATTGTCTGATAAAGTTCCTATGAAATTAGTGATAGGCGATTTAATCATCATAGCCATCATAGGGTTAAAATCGCCTTCAAAGCTAAGGGATACTTCGCTTTTGTTGGCATCGATCTCCTTGATGTCTGCAGTAAGGGTAAATGGCAGTTTTTCACTGGCTGCACCCAATACTACCTGAGAATTTGGAGTTTCTTGTTTTTTTTGTAAAACAATTTCCGGCATCCCTTTTAAGGCAAAAAGAAATCTGTTTTCGTTTAAAATTTCAAATTTGCTGATATTTTCAGGCATCAATTTTTCGAAATTTTTAATATCACTAAGAAAATCAAAAACTTCTTTACTGCTTTTTGATACCGTTTTAATGGGTGTTTCTAGATGCATAGTATTATTGTTTCCAGGTTGAAGGGTTGCTTTTCCACTCTAAAAGTGTATTTAATTGCTCTTCCTTAATGTAGTTGGTGTCCGAAGCTTGTTGAATTAGATGCTCATAATCGCTTAAAGTATGTAAATCTAAATTGCTGTTTTTAAAGTTTTCATTGGCAACATCAAAGCCATACGTAAATATAGCGATCATTCCCTTAACGTTGGCACCACTGTTTTTTAGGGCTTCGACGGCATTTAAGCTACTTTTACCGGTACTGATCAAATCTTCTATGACCACTACATTTTGGTTGGGTTCTAAATGTCCCTCAATTTGATTTTGACGACCATGAGATTTTGGTTCGGGCCTGACATATACAAAAGGTAAACCTAGGTATTCGGCTACCAGCATACCAATACCGATAGCTCCCGTAGCAACTCCGGCGATGACATCGGGTTTCCCATATAGGTTTTCTAGCTGTTTTGCCATTTGCTCTCTTACGTAGTTTCTTATTATAGGATAAGAGAGAATAATCCTATTATCGCAATAAATTGGAGACTTCCATCCTGAAGCCCATGTAAATGGATTTTCAGGATTCAACTTTATTGCATTAATTTGTAGCAGAAGTTCTGCTGTTTTTTTCGCAGTGTCTTTATCTAAAATCATAACGCAAATGTATAAAGTTTTTGTTAATGAGTCACCTTTGATTTTAACAAATAAGCTGTCAGACGCTGCAAATAATAAATATTTTTTATTAAACGGTACGGCTATTAATGAAGCCATAGATTCTTTGGTGAACAAAAAATTAGGCCAGGCTTTTGTTTATCATCCTAACCATGAGGAGATTTTGAAGAAATTTTCCAAGAAAATTCCGATTGTAGTGGCTGCGGGAGGGGTGGTAACCAACAAAGAAGGGAAAGTTCTTTTTATTTATAGGAACAATAAATGGGATTTGCCCAAGGGAAAACTCGATAAGGGAGAGTCTATTGAGGAGTGTGCTATTAGGGAAGTTGAGGAAGAAACAGGGGTAAAAGGCCTGAAAATTGAGAATTTCCTAAGAACTACCTACCACTTGTTCAAGCGCAATGGGGTATATAAATTAAAAGAAGTTCATTGGTTTGCCATGAATACTACTTACAAAGGCGAGCTTACCGGCCAGGTAGACGAAGGGATTGAAAAAGTAAAATGGAAAGGGCCTAAAAAAATAAAAAAGGCCTTGGAAAATTCCTATGCCAATATTAGGATTCTTTTCGAAGATTAATCCTTATTCCTTTAAAATCCGGTATATAGGGTATTGCATATGGGCTTGTTCGTAATATGGCGACTGTTTATAAATCCAGTCTAGTTGCGAATACCAGCTATTTGCAAAAAGACTGTCGTTTTCTTTCTTGGTATTAAAGCGCTCTTTTAGGTGTATATCCTCTTGTAGGAGTGCTGTGGCTATATCTTCGAAAACATAAGGCGAAAACCCCTCTTTTTGTTGCAGAATGGCATCGAAGAAATTCCAATTAAAAAAAGAATCCGTGGCCTCTGGTTCTAGGGTTTCTAGTAAATAGCGCACCCCTTTTTGATTGGTCGGCACTATAATATCGCCGGCAGAAAAGTTTATTTTTTGGAGATTAGAGCTTACTTGGGTGTTGTAATGGGGATAGTGGCCCTCGTAAGGCTGGCTGTAAGTATCATAAGTTTTAATCTTATAAGCCTCAACGGTAATGCTGCTGTCTTTTTTTAAGGTCTCAAAGCTTATTTGGTTTACGCTAAATAGTTCAAGGATCCTATCCCAGCCCTTTTTTAGGATATAGGCCTTGGGAATCTTTACCGTCTTGGTAGGGGTGAAATAATTTTGATACTCGACTTCTTTTGTAAAAGGTCTGTCCCGATGGTACTTAAGTCGAGGAAAACCAGTGACTTCGCTAGGAATGATATCGGCTTCAAACCCTTTGAACCGAAGGGTAGTGCTTTTGGTAGTGTCAATGGCCCATTGAATGGGGTAGTCTTGTTTTTCTAGGTAGGATTCAAAGGTCCTCTCTCTTAACTGTTTTATTTTTTTAGTGTCGCGATCCGCAATTTCTAGCATCTTTGTCATCAGCACATAGGTGCCTTCAACTCTTTTGGGGTAGGGCTTAAGCCTATGGGTCTCGACCATTAACCCTAAGGTATTCCACAGGCTTGCATAACCAGTAGAATATCGGGGGTAATCCATGAACTGGGAAAAGCCTTTCTCCGGTACTTCATTAAATACGTTGACATAGGGTGTTATATCCCATTGCACTTTAGCTAGTGATTTTTCTAGGGAAGGCATCATTTCCTGGTGGATGTATTCGCCTAATGCTCCGTCTAGTTTATTGTGCTGAGTGAAGAGATGGGTGAGGGTATATTGGTAATCGGCACCATTGCTTACATGGTTGTCGATAAATATATCGGGTTTTATCATATGAAAAATAGCAGCAAAACTGTGCATATTTTTGGTGTCCGTTTTGATAAAATCGCGATTCAGGTCGTAATTTTTGGTGTTTCCCCTAAAACCATAAGATTTGGGGCCGTTTTGGTTGGCCCTAGTAAAGGAGTTTCTGTTTAGAGCCCCACCAATATTGTAAATAGGAATGGTGACGACTACAGTGTTTTTTGGTGACGATATTTTTTTTAGCGCCAAATCCCTGAAGAGCATCATAGTAGCATCAATTCCATCGCTCTCTCCGGGGTGTATGCCGTTATTAATTAGAATGACTGTTTTGGTTTTGCCTATTTTTTGGAAGTTAAACTCCGATTCCGCATTAAAAGTCACCATATGCAACGGCAAGCCGCTATCCGTACTTCCTACGCTCCGTATACCAACTTGGGGGAATTCTTTCGCTAACGCTTTATAAAAGGCTATGGTTTGGTCGTAAGTGGCTGTTTCCTCGCCTTTGCTTTGTTCAAATACGGTTTTGAAAGTAGTGGTCTCCTTTGTATCCTTATCCTTGCAAGAGGAAAAATGAAAAAGTAAACATAGGGATAGGAGGAATCTCTTCAAAGCTGGGTTGTGGTTTTAGTATGTTGGTAATTAGCTTAAAAAATAGAGTGATGTGTGGGGGTGAAGCCTAACGCTCCGCTTGTAACAAGCAATCAAAATTAATTAAAAAAACGAAGGTAATTTCTAAATTGCTTTGGTGATTTCTTCAATTTCAGATTTTCGGATAGGTTTGCTATTAAAGGCAATGTGATGGTGGGTCAATGATTTAAAATTTTCCGATTTTTCTTTGTCGTACTGGTCAATAGAGGAAGTAACTATATTGATATTGATGTTTTTGGAAATAGGCAAGGAGATAAACGCCTCTAAAAACTCCCATCCGTCCATTACGGGCATATTAATGTCCAAGAAAATCAATTCCGGTAAATGGGTGTTTTCAATAATTATTTTCCTGATCTCATCAATGGCTGTCTGACCGTTCTTAAACTCATGGATGTGCTGACAAACCGCTACGGAATTTAATATTTTTTTTATCCCATAAACGGTTATGGGGTCGTCATCAATAATGAAAATAGTATTAATGTTCTTCATTAAAGTATAAATTAAAAGTGGAGCCAACATCAATTTGGCTTTGTGCGTTAATTTTCCCTCCCATGGCTTCTATTTGGTTTTTAACAATAAACAATCCTAACCCTTTTGTGCTGGTATTATTGTGGAATGTCTTGTACATGCCAAATAACTTATGACCATTTTTTTTCATGTCAATGCCCAAGCCGTTATCTTCAATTTTAATTTGAGTATAATTTTGAACATAATTAACACTTATTTTAATAACAGGATCTATTTCTGGCTTTTTAAATCGAACGGCATTGGTTAAGATGCTTAAAATTATGGATTCAAAATAAGAGGGAATTACATTTATAAAAACGCCATCTGGAATTTCACAGACCACGGTTGCCTTATTTTGATCCAATAAGGTAGAAATATTTTTTAAAACTGAATGAATCTTTTCGTTTATATTTATTTTTTTCTTCAATAAGGTTTGCTCACTACTAATCGTCACTATGTCATTTAAGTTGTGTAGGGTCTCCATAAGATTGTCCGAAGATTCCCTTAGCATCTTCATAATTCTAGCTTTTTCTTCTTCATCTTCTTCAGTGGTCAGGAAATCGAGCAACATGGAAAAATTTGCCGAATGGGATCTTAGGTTGTGGGAAACGATATGGGCAAAATTAATGAGTTTTTTATTTTGTTGGGTAGTGACGTGATTGAGGGTTTTTAGTTCCTTTTCCTTTTTTTTAAGATCGGTGATGTCCATATTGATACCTACTAAACCGGTAATTTCACCATTTTCGCCCTTTAAGGGGATTTTTGATGTTAAAAAGGTCGAAAAGCTTCCGTCAGCATGCTTATGGATAAGTTCCGTATTTAAGGATGGGGTTTGGGAAATCATGACCTCCAAATCGTGGTCACGATATTTTTGGGCAGTTTCTTTATCGAAAATATCAAAATCTGTTTTCCCAATAATATCAGTATCGCTTTGAAATCCGCAGAATTGTAGTTCGGATTTATTGGCTAAAATTTTTCTAAACTTTGTGTCCTTGATATGAACTTGTATCGGAATATTATTGATTAAGGTTCTTAATAGATGTTCGTTGGCTTTGGTTTTTTGTTCCTTGTGTACAAAGTCCGTAATGTCTTGGGTAACCACGATCAATCCGGCATATTTTCCGCTTTTATAAAATGGTTTTCCGGAAACCATTACCCATTTTAAATTCCCTTTAGCGGTGATAATCTGTAATTTTTCCTTCCAGGAGGTTTTGTTTTCCGTAGAAGAGAATATGGCCATGGAAATGGTATTCCTGTCGTATCCCGACTTGAAAAAATCTATGATGTTGTTTAAGTTTAACTCAAAATGCTCATCTATTTCCAATATGTTCCTGAAGACCGGACAGCCAATGACCGTTTCTTGGGTTTTAATATACTCCCAATTTCCAATTTTTCCAGAACGGGAGGTTTCTTGAAGAAGGAATTCTAACTTATCCTTTTCTAAGTCACTTTTTATTCTTTGCCCCACATCTTCGGTTTGAATGATGGCGCCAATAGCATTCCCATGTTCATCGTACCAAGGGGAAAAAGACCACTCAAAATAGCTTTCCTTAAAAGTAGGGTCTGTATAGACCTCTATATTGGGTTGTGGCTGTTGGCCGCGAAAACATTCCCTTAGGGATTTTATGGTAGTGTCTCCTAGTTTTTCGAAAAGATCCCGAAGGTTTTTGTCAATAACTTCACCATGGTTGAAATTAAATTCTTGAGTCCATTTATCGGCCGCAAACACTACCTTAAAATCCTTGTTTATAAAGGCTATTGGTGTTGGTAGTTGTCTGATTAATATGTTGTCATTGGCTTTGAGGGGGGATCTCAACATGATTAATGGTTTCTGTAAAATTAGTTAGAATTTATAAATATTGAAATTCTTTGTTGTGAACTCCATATAATAAGTGGTTTAGTGCCTAATTGCACAAAAAAAAAGAATGCGTTTTTTTTAATCTCTAGGAAATATCCAAAGCCCTAAAGCTTATTTCCATCGAACCGAATCTGGAACCAGTCCGGTATAGTCGCCACCATTTCTAATAACATCCCTAACGATGGAAGAACTGATGTATGATTTTCCCGAAGAGGTAAGCAAAAATACGGTTTCTATTTCTGATAGTTTTCTGTTGGTATGTGCGATGGCTTTCTCAAATTCGAAATCCGCAGGATTCCTTAATCCTCTGAGAATAAAGCCAGCATTAATTTTTTTACAAAAATCTACCGTTAAGCCCTCATAGGTAAGAACCGATATTTTTGGTTCGTCCTTAAAAGCTTCTGTGATGAATTTTTTACGTTCTTCTAGGGAAAACATGTATTTTTTATCCGAATTGATGCCGATCGCTATCACCAATTCATCAAAAAGAGTAATGCCTCTTTGAATAATATCGGCATGTCCTAAGGTTAAAGGATCAAAAGAACCTGGAAATACTGCACGTCTTATCATTGATTTTTCTTTTTAGGGCGACCACCTGAGATTGTAATTGACCTTTGTTAAAGGTGGTCATGAGCCTTGTTCTTAAAAATGAACAAGGCGTATTGGTTTGGTTTATATAGCCTAAAGTTAATTATTTTGTTTCAAAGCTTCCCAAATAGCACTTTCAAAAAGTTCAGCCAAGGAAATACCGGCAGCCTGTGCCTGTTGTGGCAAGATACTTTCGGTGGTAAGGCCGGGGGTGGTATTCATTTCTAACATATAGGGTTCGTCATCGACGAAAATAAATTCACTTCTAGAGAAACCACGCATTTTTAAGCGCTCGTACGCTAGTTTAGCTATGTTTGCCACTCGTAAGGCTTGTTGTTCGCTTATTCTTGCCGGGGTAATTTCCTGGGATTTGCCTTCGTATTTGGCAGCGTAATCAAAAAAGTCGTTTTCCGATACAATTTCTGTGATAGGCAGCACTTTGGTCTGACCTTGATATTTGATGACCCCTACAGACACTTCGGTACCATTTAAAAAGGCTTCGATAATGATTTCATTATCTTCGGCAAAGGCCTTTTCTATGGCTTTTGCCAAAGCCTCTTTTTCATAGACTTTGCTTATCCCAAAACTACTACCGGCCTTATTGGCCTTTACAAAACACGGAAGTCCCACGGCAGCAATAATCTCGTCCTCCCTAATTTCATCTCCAAGATTTAAGTAGTAAGACGCGGCCGATTTAATTCCATATGGTTTTAAAACACTTAACAGGTCTCGTTTGTTAAACGTTAGGGATGCTTGATAATAGTCACATGAAGTTTGTTTGATGCCCAAAAGTTCGAAATATGCCTGCATTAGGCCGTCTTCCCCGGGCGAACCGTGGATAGCATTAAAAACACAGTCGAATTTGATGGATTCAGTGGGGGTGTCTACCGAAAAATCGTCCTTGTTTACAGGGTGTTCCCGATCGTTCTCATCTACATACACCCACTTTTCCTTTAAAATATGGATTCTGAAGGCATTAAATTTTTCTTTGTTTAAATAGTCGTAAACAACTTGGCCGCTTATTAGGGAGATTTTGTACTCGCTAGAGTAGCCGCCCATTATGATCGCAACATTTATTTTCATAGTTCTGTTAAGGGTAAAATCAATAAACAAATATCATGTGTTCAAAGTAAAGAAAAAGCATTCGGTTTTCTATCTTTGCCAGACTATAAAATATAACATGGGAAATTTTTTTAAATTTTTATTTAGTAAATCATTTTTTGTGCAATTGGTGCTAGCGCTAATTGTAACGGTGGTTTTGGTGATAGGTGCCATGCAGTGGCTGAAAAATTCTACCAATCACGGCGAATTTGTAGAAGTCCCGGATCTCTCTAAAATGTCGATCAGTGAGATGAGATCAGTGGTCGAAAAGGCAAAATTGAGATATGAAGTGTTAGATTCTGCTAACTATAATCCCGATTATCCGCGGTTTTCTATAATAGATCAAAATCCCCCTGCCGGGAACAAGGTCAAGGAAAACAGAAAACTCTACATCACCGTAAACCCTTCTGGCTACCAAAAGGTAAGTATCCCCAATATTATTCAAGTTACCCAAAGGAACGCAAGCGCCATGCTAAAGGCAGTAGGCTTGGAGGTAGAGCGGGTGAGCTATATTGATAAATTGGGAAAAGATATGGTGTACGAAATTAAATATAAAGGCAAGAGTATTTCTCCTGGGGATAAATTGCCTAAGACCTCAAAAATAGAATTGGTTTGTGGGAACGGTAATATTGCCGGAAATATCCCAGTAGAAACAGATTCACAATAGCATATGGATACATTAGACGATAAGGATTTTAATGAAGAAGAACTTTTTGAGCATTTTAGTTTTAGTGCCTCTAAAGGTCAGGATCCCCTAAGAGTAGATAAGTTTTTAATGAATTTTATTGAAAACGCTACAAGAAATAAAATTCAACAAGCAGCCAAAGATGGTAATATATGGGTTAACGGACTAACTGTTAAACAAAATTACAAGGTAAAGGCCGGTGATAATGTGCGGGTTATGTTTGCGCATCCTCCACACGAGATGTTGCTGGTGCCAGAAGATATTCCGATAGATATTGTTTATGAAGACGATGCGCTGATGGTGGTTAACAAGCCAGCCGGTATGGTAGTACATCCTGGACATGGCAACTACTCCGGTACATTGATCAATGCCTTGTTGTTTCACAGTGCTAATTTGCCCAAGAACAGCGACGAACGCCCAGGTTTGGTGCATCGTATAGATAAGGATACTTCGGGGCTCTTGGTAGTGGCCAAGACAGAAATGGCCATGACACATCTGGCCAAGCAATTTTTTGATAAAAGTAGCGAACGCGAATATATAGCCTTGGTTTGGGGTAATGTAGAAGAAGATGAAGGGACTATAGAAGGACATATTGGCCGTAATCCTAAAAACAGGCTGCAAATGCAGGTGTTTCTAGAAGGAGAGCAAGGGAAAGAAGCGGTGACCCATTACAAGGTGGTAGAAAGATTGGGCTATGTAACCTTAATATCCTGTAGGCTAGAAACGGGAAGAACGCATCAGATCCGTGTACACCTAAAGCATATAGGACATACCCTGTTTAACGATGAAAGATATGGCGGAGATAAGATCTTAAAAGGAACCACTTTTACAAAATATAAACAGTTTGTAGATAATGCCTTTAAAATTTTGCCGCGACAGGCCCTGCATGCAAAAACCTTAGGATTTGTGCATCCCGTGAGTGGGGAATATATGAGGTTCGATTCTGAAATTCCGGAAGATATGGTTAGTTGTATCGAAAAATGGAGACATTACGCCAAACACAGTCAAGCAGAATAGATTTAATTGATTTCCGTATCGATAACTACAGTGGTGGTTTTTGGGAAATCTAAGTTTTGAAAGTTATTTTTGAGTGTCGTTTTGTACCAACAACGGTAAATTAAGAATTAATACAGAAGATAAGCATTATAATGAAAATAGTAATTTCGCCTGCAAAGTCGCTAGATTTAAAAAGTACAGTACCCACAAAAGACTTTTCCCTGCCGGTTTTTTTAGAACAAGCGGCAGAATTAAATAAGGTACTTGCCAAAAAAAAGCCCAAAGATCTATCAGCTCTTATGGGGATTTCGGACAATTTGGCGCAATTAAATTGGGAAAGGAATCAAGCGTTTTCTACTCCCTTTACGCCAGAAAATGCTAGGGCAGCCGTTTATGCTTTTAATGGTGATGTCTACCAAGGATTGGATGCCTATAGTATACCAACTTCGGCATTGGAAAGGCTACAGGGGACCCTTAGGATACTGTCGGGCTTGTATGGGGTATTAAAACCTTTAGATTTAATTCAGGCATACCGATTGGAAATGGGGACCCAATTAAAAGTAGGAAGAAAGAAGAATTTATACGAGTATTGGAAAACACCACTGACAGCCCAATTAAATTCCGAAATGGAAGAAGGGGAGTTGTTGGTAAACTTGGCCAGTAACGAGTATTTCAGTGCCGTAGATACAAAAGTATTACAGGCGACCGTCATAAGCCCGGTTTTTAAAGAGTGGAAAAACGATAACTTAAAGATTATCAGTTTTTATGCTAAAAAGGCCCGTGGTACCATGGCGAGGTATATTTTAGACACCGATGCCGCAACTTTGGATGATATACGTGCTTTTGACCGCGATGGCTATATGTTCAGTAAGGAACATACCTTAAAGGAGCATCAGCCCGTATTTATCAGGTAGAAACAAAATGTTATACATAATAGAATAAGCCTCTCTCAGAGGCTTATTTTTTTTTGCCTACACTTATCTTTTCTTCAATAGAAGGCTTTCTTTTTAACTTTCGTTTTCGCCTTGTCCCGTAGGTTCCATTGATAATCTTACCTCTTTTCGATTTTTTATCGCCTTTTCCCATTTTTCGGATTTTAAATTTTTCTTGAAGTTATACTTTTTAAAAGCCATTGTCAAGTTTTAGGTCCATTCAAAAGTAGTTTTTTGGTTTTTATCCATACCGATATTCCTTAGAAGTCGATAGAACGCTTTTTGTCGGGCATTAAGGAAAGTTAAACGTTGATATAAAATCTCTTAAATAAAAAAATGTAGCTTTAGAAAGGCTCTTGATTGGATGAAAATGTATAAATTATAAATGTTTTTGGTCCTGCCCAGCAAAAAAAGAATTTATAATAAAAACTTATAAGCGTGAATATCAAAAAGGTTTTAGTTGCAAACAGAGGAGAGATAGCTATTCGGATTTTTAGAGCTTGTGTAGAAATAGGAATAAAAACAGTGGGGGTATATACCTATGAAGACCGGTATTCACTACATCGCTATAAGGCCGATGAAAGCTACCAAATAGGAGAGGACCATGAGCCATTAAAACCATATTTGGATATGGACAGCCTTATTCAGGTGGCAAAAGAGAATAATGTTGATGCCATACATCCTGGATACGGATTTTTGTCTGAAAACCCAAAATTTGCGCAAAAATGTGAGGACCATGGGATTATTTTTATAGGCCCTAAAGTAGCTGTTTTAAAGGCCTTGGGCGATAAAATAACGGCGAAAAGGGTAGCTGTAGACAATAATATCCCCATCATTAGAAGTAGTGAGCTAGCACTGATCAATATAGATGTCGCCCTCTCGGAAGCGTCAAAAATCGGTTATCCGCTGATGCTAAAAGCGGCTTCGGGGGGCGGTGGACGTGGAATGAGGGTGATCCTTAGCGATAACGACCTTCGAAAAGAGTTCGATGTGGCCAGACGTGAGTCGCTGAATGCTTTTGGTGATGATACAGTGTTTCTAGAGAAATTTGTAGCCAATCCAAAACATATAGAAATTCAAATAGTGGCCGATACCCACGGCAATATGGTACACTTGTACGAACGCGATTGTTCCGTGCAGCGCCGGTATCAGAAAGTAATAGAATTTGCCCCGTCGGTAGGCCTGGAAGAAAAAACCAAAGAGCAGCTATACCGCTATGCCATTGATATTTGTAAGGCAGTAGATTATAATAATATTGGTACGGTCGAATTTCTGCTCGATGAGGACGGGAGTATTTATTTTATCGAAGTAAATCCCAGAATACAAGTAGAGCATACCGTTACCGAAATGATTACCAATATAGACTTGGTAAAGACCCAAATATTTATCGCTGGGGGATATAAATTGTCCGATAAGCAAATTAAAATCCAAGACCAAGATGCAATCCGGGTAACTGGATTTGCCCTGCAATGCCGGATAACCACCGAAGATCCTGCCAACGATTTTAAACCAGATTACGGGGTGGTTACTACTTATAGGAGCGCTTCGGGCTTAGGGATCCGACTAGATGCCGGAAGTATTTATCAGGGAGTGACTATTTCTCCCTTCTTCGATTCTATGCTTGTAAAGGTTTCTGCCATTAGTAGAACTTTGGATGGCTCTTGCAGGAAAATGCGCAGGGCCTTGGCCGAGTTTCGTATCAGAGGGGTGAAGACCAATATGGCATTTCTAGATAATATTCTGAAACATCCCACTTTTAGGGAAGGTAAGGTGACGGTGAATTTTATAAAAAACGAGCCCAGCTTATTCGAGTTTATCGAATCTAGGAACCGCGCCAATAAATTATTGGAATATTTGGGCGAGGTAATCGTCAACGGCAATCCAGATGTAAAAAACATAACGCCCAACGTAGTATTTACCAAACCTAAGGTACCTGCCTTTTCAAAAACCGAAGCGTACCCAAAAGGAAGTAAAGATCTGTTGACTGAACTGGGGCCAGAGAATTTTTCCCAATGGTTAAAAGCAGAAAAGAAGGTTCATTTTACCGATACTACCATGCGCGATGCTCACCAAAGTTTGTTGGCGACACGGATGAGAACGGCAGATATGCTAAAAGTGGCCGAGGGCTATGCCAAAAATCATCCAGAAGTATTTAGTATGGAAGTCTGGGGGGGAGCGACTTTCGATGTTTGTCTGCGGTTTTTGCAAGAAAACCCTTGGGAACGCTTAAGTCTGCTGCGAAAAGCTATCCCCAATATATTATTGCAAATGCTTATAAGAGGGTCTAACGGTGTCGGATATACCGCATATCCCGATAACCTGATTCAGCGCTTTGTAGAAGAATCATGGAATTCCGGGATCGATGTTTTTCGGATTTTCGATTCCCTGAACTGGATGAAATCGATTGCCCCATGTATAGAATATGTCCGCACTAAAACAGACGGACTAGCAGAAGGTTCCATTTGCTACACCGGCGATATTCTAGACCCCTCCAAATCTAAATACGATCTAAAGTATTACCTGCGCTTGGCCAAGGATATCGAAAATTCGGGGGCTCATATTTTGGGGGTCAAGGATATGGCAGGCCTGTTAAAACCATATGCGGCCTATGAATTGATATCGGCCTTAAAAGCAGAAATAAATATTCCTATTCACTTGCATACCCACGATACCTCCTCCATACAATCGGCAACCTATTTAAAAGCAATAGAAGCAGGGGTCGATGTGGTCGATGTGGCCCTAGGAGGACTATCCGGATTAACAGCACAGCCCAACTTCAATGCCATGGTAGAAATGCTGAGGTTTCACGAGCGCGAAAATAAATTCGATACCGATACATTGGCAGCGTATTCTAATTATTGGGAAGCTGTTCGGAAGTATTACTACCCTTTTGAATCTGGCTTAAAATCGGGTACGGGAGAGGTGTATAAACATGAAATTCCAGGTGGCCAATATTCCAACCTAAAAGGACAGGCCATAGCCTTGGGATTGGAGGACAAATTTCCTGAAGTGACTAAAATGTATGGGGAAGTGAATACCTTATTCGGCGATATTATTAAGGTAACGCCTAGTTCGAAAGTAGTCGGGGATATGGCCCAATACATGATCAGTAATAACTTAACGGTTGCGGATGTCTTGGAAAAAGGCGACACCATTTCCTTTCCGCAATCGGTGATAGGATTCTTTAAAGGAGATTTGGGACAGCCCGTAGGAGGCTTTCCGGAAAATATAAAAAAACTTGTCCTCAAAGATCAAAAATCATATTCCGAAAGACCCAATGCACATTTAGAAGCCATAGATTTTGAAAAGGAATTTGCCGCTTTTAAGCGCGACTTTAACCACGGTATGGGACGTGAACTGATGATCACCGATTTTTTATCCTTTAAATTGTACCCCAAAGTTTTTACGGAAGCCTATAATAATCATTTAAAATACGGGAATGTAATGCGTATTCCTACCAAGAACTTCTTCTATGGGATGGATATAGGGGAGGAGATTATGGTAGAATTGGATAGGGGGAAAAATGTTTTGATATCCTTGATGTTAAAGGGAGAACCAGATGATTCGGGAAATGTAAATGTTTTCTTTAAGGTCAATGGACAAATGCGTAACGTGGTCATCAAAGACCGTTCGGTAAAAGTATTAAAGGTAGAAAATGCCAAAGCAGATATGTCCAATACCAAAGAAGTTGGTGCCCCTTTACAAGGAATGCTATCTTCGGTACTGGTAAAAAGGGGGGAAGAGGTGAAAAAAAATCAACCCTTATTTGTCATAGAAGCTATGAAAATGGAGACTACCGTAACTGCAGCCGAAGCCGGAATAGTAGATAGAATTCAGTTAAAAGGCGGATCCTTGGTAAACTCCGAAGATTTGGTGCTGGTCTTAAAGTAAACTGAAAATCACCCATGGCGCCTTTTTTACATACCCATCCGTACGAACCTTTTTTATTTAAAGAGGCGACTAAATTAATTGTAGGTACCCTACCGCCACCAAGGTTTACCATCGGCGATTTAAAGGAAGGCGATGTCGATTTTTGTTACGGTAGTAGGGACGGGCAATTATGGCCTATATTAGATGAGATTTTTAAGCTGAATCTAAAGTTTGAAACAACTGAGGAAGCGGCTCAACAACGGATCGATTTTTTGAGGCAACGTAAAATAGGTATCTGTGATATTGTAGCAAGCGCAGAAAGAACTAAGATTGATGCCTCCGATGTCGGCATGGAAAATATCCAATTGCGGAATTTATTGGGATACTTACGAGAATATCCCAATGTAAATACCCTTTTATTTACCGGAGGGAATAGTAAAAATGGACCTGAGTATTTTTTCAGGAGACATTTAAAAGAAAATGGATTGCGATTAAGACTACTGTCCAATGAGGTGCCTCGTATCCATGAATTTGACTTGCCAATTACAAATGCCTTGGATATTGCGATTTCTAGGGGGAGACAACCATTAGTAAGCGCTAAAACAGAAATTAGTACAAGGCAAATAAAAACCGTGTCCTTAATAGCCCCGTCCGGTGCAGCCAATAGGGCAGTGGGGAGTTTACAGGCATATAAGGAAATGAAAAAACAACACCCGGAACTCAATACTATCGATTTCCGGGTGTTGCAGTATAAGGCTTTTTTCTAAATTATGAAGAACAAGCTTGCTCCCTTTGAAAAATAGACCTATTATTATTATGATACTTCCTACTTTTTGTTTTGTTGTTTTTTTATGGTGTCTTCATCGAAATTAATTTTATTGGTTTCAATGCTGGTATTACCAGTAGGGTTGGTTGGATTCTCTTGTGTTACTTTTCTTTTAAACTTTCTGTTTTCACTAATTATTCCCATATATTTTATGTTTTTAGGTTCACCTATAACATAAAAAAAAGCTGTCAATATTTCCGTTAATGAAGTATAAAACCTTTGTTATAGACTGTTAAATATGGGGTGCGGTAGGGTTTTGTGTTATTAGTATTAGTGATAAGTGAGCTCTTTTATGTGTGCAGCTTATAGATGAAAGCATTATGGTCCACTTCTGTATTGTAGAAAATGGACCATCGGGTATAGCATTCCTTAACAGGAAATGTTTATTGTTTAACAGCTAGAATTCCCTCTATAAAATCTGGAATCTTTTCTACACCATGGTTGGTGAGATGCTTTACAAAAGCCGAACCTATAATGGCCCCGCTGGCCGTTTTCGTGGCTTGCTGAAAAGTTTCGGCATTGCTGATGCCAAACCCGATAATCTGAGGGTTTTTTAGGTGCATATCGGCTATCCTTTGGAAATACTGCTCTTGGGTGTTTCCAAAACCATCCTGGGATCCGGTTACGCTGGCAGAACTAACCATATAAATAAACCCGTCCGAGGCAGCATCTATTTTTAGAATACGCTCGTCACTGGTCTGTGGGGTTATTAGAAAGATATGGGCAAGGCCGTATTTTTTAAAAATATCCTCGTATTGGTCCTGATATACATCTAAAGGCAAATCGGGTAATATAAGTCCGTCTATACCAATTTCCTGACATTTTTTACAAAAGGCTTCTACGCCGTATTGAAAAATAGGATTAAAATACCCCATGATGATCAAAGGAATGCGTACCGATTTACGGATGTTTTTAAGCTGTTCGAATAAAATAGCGGTAGTCATTCCGTTTGTTAATGCTTGGGTAGAACTGGCCTGAATGGTAGGGCCATCGGCCAAGGGGTCGCTAAAGGGCAATCCTATCTCTATCATATCGACCCCGTTTTTTTCGAGATCTTGAATGATTTTTACCGTATCGTTTAAAGCAGGGTATCCCGCTGTAAAATATATGGACAATAATTTTTTGTCCTCTTGTAATTTTTGATTTATTCTGTTCATCTTTTTGGAAATAGTGTCGTTGGGGGATAAACAAGGAAATAAGCTTATCTCCTTGTTTATCCATCCAATCTATAGTTTAAAATAATCGATATAGGTACCTAAATCTTTATCGCCACGCCCCGATAGGTTGATAACGACCACATCATCTGGTTTAAAAGTTTTTGTTTCTAAAACAGCAAAGGCATGCGAGGATTCTATGGCTGGAATAATACCTTCTAATTTGGAGAGTTGCATTCCGGCCTGCATGGCCTGATCATCGGTTACTGCAATAAATTCTGCCCGTCCCGATTTGTACAAATGGGCATGCATTGGGCCAACACCAGGGTAATCCAAGCCGGCAGAAATAGAATATGGTTCTGTGATCTGACCATCTTGGGTCTGCATTAATAAGGTTTTACAACCGTGAATAATACCTTCTTTGCCCAGTACCGATGTGGCGGCACTTTCTCCAGTGTCAATACCTTTTCCGGCCGCTTCAACAGCAATGATACCAACTTCTTTTTCGTGTAAAAAATGATAGAAGGTACCGGCAGCATTACTACCACCCCCAACACAGGCTACCACGTAATCTGGGTTTTCCTTGCCTTCCTTTTCTTTTAACTGCCATTTTATTTCTTCGGAGATGATAGACTGAAACCTGGTCACCATATCTGGGTAGGGGTGTGGGCCAATAGCGGAACCTATAATATAATGCGTGTCTACCGGATTATTGATCCAATCGCGAATGGCTTCATTGGTCGCATCCTTTAAGGTTCGGCTCCCGGAAAGGGCAGGCCTTACTTCGGCACCCAACATCTTCATTCTAGCAACATTGGGGGCCTGCCGGGCAATATCAATTTCACCCATATACACAATACATGCCATTCCCATCAGGGCACACACCGTAGCGGTGGCCACACCGTGCTGTCCGGCGCCAGTCTCAGCAATAATTCTGGTCTTGCCCAAACGTTTGGCCATTAATATTTGCCCAATGGTATTGTTTACCTTATGAGCACCGGTATGGTTAAGGTCTTCGCGTTTTAAGTATATTTTGGTGTTGTATCTTTCCGAAAGGCGCTTGGCAAAATATAGGGGAGAAGGCCTACCTACATAATCCTTTAATAATTGGTCAAATTCAGCGATAAATGTAGGGTCTGCCATCACCTTTAAATACTGCTGTCTCAGGTTCTCTACATTGGGGTACAACATTTCGGGAATAAAGGCTCCGCCAAATTCACCGTAATATCCTTTTTCGTCTACGTTATAATTCATTCTTTAAAGTGTTTTATCCCTATACTTTATTAGCCAATAACGATGGCCAAAGAAGGAAGGTCTTTTTATATGTTTTGCTTAAATGCTTTTAAAAGCGCTATGTCCTTTTCACCAGGTTTAATTTCGAATTTGCTGTTCACGTCAATGGCGTAGCAATATTCAGATTCAGGTCTACTAAGGAAATCGGCCACCTTGCCCGCTTCTTCTAGTCCAATACCGCCGCTTAAAAAATAAGGTTTGGTGGAAGGGTAGCTTTGTAAAACCTCCCAACTAAATGTATAGCCGTTTCCTCCAGGTAGTTTTCCCTTGGTATCGAATAAAAAATAATCGCATACCTTTTCGTAGGGAGTTAACAATTGAAAATCGAAATCGTCTTTAATAGAAAATACCTTTATGATTTCGATCCCCTGGGCTGTAGCGCCTAAAGCCTTACAAAAATCTGGCGATTCTTTTCCGTGCAACTGTACTGCCTGTAGGTCATAGGTTGCAATAGTTTTTATAATATCGGAAAGAGAGGTGTCGACAAAAACACCTACTTTTTTAATATTGTCAGGAATCTTCGGCATGCTGCCATTAAAATAACGGGAAGAAGGTTCCCAAAATATATACCCCATGTAATCGGGCTGTAAATTTGCGACAGCCAACATATTATCATGGTATTTCATTCCGCATACTTTGAGTTTCATCACTTTAATTGATTTATGAAGTCAGTAGCGCTTTTTCCGGGAGTGTCGGTTTTCATAAAATTCTCTCCAATCAAAAAGCCTTGGTAACCATATGGTTGTAATTCTTTAATGGCGGGTATATTGCTAATGCCGCTTTCGGAAACCTTGACAAAATCGTTGGGGATTAAGCTAGAAAGAGATTTGCTGGTTTCTAAACTAAGCTCAAAGGTCTTTAAGTTTCTATTATTTACCCCTAACATGTCTATGCTGGGCATAATAGACTTGTGTAGTTCTTCTTCATTATGCACCTCTAACAATACGTCGAGCTGCAATTGCTTGGCCAATTCAGAATAGGCTTTTATTTCTTCCCTGCTCAGAATTGCGGCTATCAGTAAAATTACATCGGCCCCATAGGCCTTTGCTTCTATGATCTGATATTCGTCAATAATAAATTCTTTCCTAAGAAGTGGGAGTTGTACCGAGGCCCGTGCAAGAAGCAAATCGTCCAAAGAACCTCCGAAGTACTTGCCATCGGTTAGTACCGACATACCGCATACCCCGGCATGCTCGTAGCCTACGGCTACCTCGCTCACACTGCTGTTTTGGTTGATGACAGCTTTAGAGGGCGACCTGCGCTTGTGTTCTGCAATAATACCCGTACCACTGTTCCTTAGGGCTTGTGCCAAGGATACGGTAGGACGATCAAAAAGCACGGAGTTTTCCAATTGGGAAATAGGAATGATAGATTTTTTTAAGGCTACTTCCTTGCGTTTGTCAATGACTATTTTATCGAGTATATTCATTTTTTTAACCTTGAGAGGTAGTGTTTAAATTTATAGTGCGCTTAATGTCTGTAATTTTTTAAGAGAAGCCAATCCCTTACCACTCTGTAAGGATTCCATCGCCTGTTCAAAACCTTGCAACGGACTCAAGCCTTTTACGGTAGCAATCGCCATCCCAGCATTGGCACAGACAACATTATTTTGAGCTTCCGTACCTTTTCCTTCCAGGACGTTAAGGAATATTTGGGCCGATTTTTCGATACTTCCGCCTCCTGTAATATCGTTTTGGGAGATGGTTGGTACTCCAAAATCGGAGGGTTTTAACATTCCCTCACTATGATTGGTGATGGTTTTGGTGTCTCCGGTCAATGAAATTTCATCATAACCGTCCAAGGCATGTAATACCGTAAAATTTATATCGGTCTTCTGATATAGATACCCGTACATTCGAGCCAATTCTAAATTAAACACCCCTACGGTCTGATTATTCGGGAAAGCCGGATTTACCATAGGCCCCAACATATTGAAGAAGGTTTTTACACCTAGTTCTCGGCGAATGGGGGCTACATTTTTCATGGCAGGGTGAAACAGAGGGGCATGTAAAACACATATGCCAGCCTTATCGATGCATTTTTCTAAAAAATCGGGCTCATTACTAAATTTAACGCCCAGGTATTCCATAACATTACTACTGCCACAAGAAGAAGATACCCCGTAATTACCATGCTTACTTACTTTGACATCGGCCCCGGCAGTTACAAAACTTGCAAGTGTAGAGATGTTAAAAGTATCCTTGCCGTCGCCACCGGTACCACAGAGATCTATAGGGTTGTATGCCGATAAATCGACCGCCAAACACAATTCTAATAAAGCATCTCTAAAACCTTCCAGTTCTTCAATGGTAACGCTACGCATCATATATACGGTTAAAAAAGCCGCAATCTGACTAGTGTTGTAATCTCCTTTTGCAATATTGACCAAAACTTCCTTGGCTACTTCCTTGGGAAGAACATCGTGATTGATGAGTCTGTTTAATATATCTTTCATTTTAATTCCTTTTTATGCGAACGGTGCCGATGATTATACATCTCAGTACCCGTTTCGCTATTTTTTAATGGGATACTAATAGGTATACTAGTCCTATGAGTTCTTTAATGTCCGATTTTTACTTTTCGAGCCAATTCTTAAGCATATCCTTTCCATTTGGGGTAAGTACGGACTCTGGATGAAATTGTACGGCACACACATCATATAATTTGTGGCGCAAGGACATTACTTGTCCGTTTTCATCCAAGGAAGTGGCTTCCAAAACATCGGGCAATTCAGGGTGCACTACCCAAGAATGATAACGTCCAACTTCAATTTCCTTGGGCATTCCTTTAAATAGGACATCGTCTTTAATAATATTTATACTCGTAGCAATACCGTGGTATACTTGGTCTATGTTTATTAGTGAGCCACCGAAAACCTCCGCAATGGCCTGTTGGCCTAGACAAACGCCAAAAATGCTTTTGGTCGGAGCGTAGGTTGCAATAATTTCCTTTAATAGTCCAGCTTCGTCCGGAATCCCGGGGCCTGGAGAAAGAACAATTTTATCAAAGGCGTCAACTTCTTCCAGACGTAATTGATTGTTTCTTTTTACCGTTACCACACAACCTAAATCTTCTAGGTAGTGCACAAGGTTATAGGTAAAACTATCGTAGTTGTCTATCACTAAGACTTCCAAAGTTGATGGCTTTGAGGAAGAGGGGTTAGAATCGGAATGTATGTTGTTGTTCATATTTTTTATCTCTGTATTTAATAGTTCCGCCATTAAGGAATGATCGGATTATAGGGTCTCTGCTATTTCTAAGGCTTTGGTCAAGGCTCCTAATTTGTTATAGGTTTCCTGTAATTCATCGGCGGGGTTAGAAGCAGCAACCAAACCAGCACCGGCCTGATAATGTAATTGATGGTTTTTGCTTAAGAAAGTACGGATCATGATAGCGTGATTAAAATTGCCGTTAAAATCCATAAAACCAATGGCTCCGCCATAATAGCCTCTACTGGTTTTTTCATACTTCTCTATCAATTGCATGGCCATATGCTTGGGAGCACCACTTAATGTTCCGGCAGGGAAGGTGTCTGCCACGACTTTCATGGTAGAGATTTCTTTTTTGATTTTCCCGGAAACTTTTGAAACTAAGTGAATAACATGTGAGAAAAATTGAACTTCCCTGTATTTTTCCACGGCTACCTCACTGCCATTTCTGCTAAGGTCGTTCCTCGCGAGATCTACCAACATAACATGCTCGCTATTTTCCTTGTCATCGGCCCTTAATTGTTTGGCAAGTTCTGCATCCTGCTCATCATTACCGGTTCTTTTAAAAGTACCTGCTATGGGGTGAATCTCGGCCTTGCCTTCCTTTACGATCAATTGGGCTTCTGGGGAACTCCCGAAAATTTTAAAATCGCCATAGTCGAAATAAAACAAATAAGGAGAAGGGTTTATGGAGCGCAAGGCTCTATATACATTGAATTCGTCTCCCTTAAAATCTTGTGAAAATCTTCTAGAGAGTACCAATTGAAAAACATCGCCGCGTTGACAGTGTTTTTTTGCCTGTTCTACTTGCGCTATATACTCCTCGTCTTTAAGGTTAGATTCGGGAAGACCTTCTTTAGAGAAATTATAGGAAGCGAAGGTTTTGGCGCTTAGGATTTGTTGTATTTCTGAAATATTATTTTCGGATTTATAACAATGGGCAAAAATATAGGCCTCGTTCTTAAAGTGGTTGATCGCAATGATATTTTGGTAAACCGCATAATAGATATCCGGAATCTCCAAAGAATCTGGTTTTTTTGAAATTTCTAGGTCTTCATAATAACGCACCGCGTTATAAGACATATACCCAAACAAACCATTGTTGATGAATTTAAAATCGTTGGTGTCCGATTCAAATTTGCGACTGAAATCGTGCAGTATCATTGGAATATTGGTGTCCTTGTCAATGGGGATCTCTTCAGAACTTCCATCAGGAAACTGTTGTACTACCATTTCGTTTTCTACTCTAATCGAAGCAATGGGATTACAGCAGATATATGAAAAGCTATTGTCGTTAGCATGGTAATCGCTACTTTCTAATAGAATACTATTGGGGAACCTGTCCCTTATTTTTAGATATACACTTACAGGGGTAATGGTATCTGCAAGGATTTTTTTGTGGTGAGAATGTAATGGGTACTTCATGTGCTGGTTTTATTCGATGTTATTGCTGTTGATCTGCGATTTTTATTTAAAAAGAAAAAAGGCTTGTCGTGATGACAAGCCTTTTTCTATAGTTTAACTACAAGGGTGCTTTGCTCACGATGTTTGCCGTAAGTTATTCCACCACCAAGTATTTGATATTCTGTTATTCATTGCCTCAAATATAAGAATGAATTCCTTAATAACAAATCAATGTTAGATTATTAAATAAAAAACCCCACAATAGTGAGGTTTAAAACATTCTTATATAAAATGGTCTTAGAAAGCTAAATCTACCACCAAATCAAATTCGTCATAAATTGTTTTGTCTCCTAGGTTATCAAAGAAACTACCAGAACCATATTGTACATTGTACAAAGAACGGTCTACTTTTAAGTTTGCAGAGGCCTTGCTACCGTAAACAGAGATATCGAAGGTCACAGGCTTGGTAATTCCTTTAATGGTTAAATCTCCAGTAACTTTATAGGAGTTTTTTCCGGTTGCTTTTACTTTTTTAAAGACTAGTTTAGAAGTCGGGTTCTTGGTAACACCAAAGAAATCATCAGATTTAAGATGGCCTTCTAATTTTGTTCTATACTCGCCTTCTAAGTCGGTAGCTATTAAAGTAGTCATATCTACTACGAATTCACCTCCGGTAAGTTTGTCGCCATCGAAAATTAAAGCACCTTCTTTTAATGCAATAGTTCCATAATGAGATCCTGTAACCTTGTATCCTTTCCAGGTTACAGTACTCTCAGCGGTTTTAACTTCTTTTTTAACGCCGTCTATCGGTGTTGCTGCTGTTGCTGTAAAACCTGTTACAACGGCCAATACTAAGCTTAAAATACTTTTTTTCATAATGCTGATTTTTAATTTATTTGTGTTTAGGTTTATATTAAGGTAATTAAATTTTCTTTTGATTTTCGTACTTTTTTATAATGTTGGGTCTCGTCTTCCTCAGAGCGGTAGCCTATAGTTGCTAGAACTGCCGTGTTTAGATTTTTGGAGTTTAATCCCAATATATCGTTGAACTCAACAGCATCGAAACCTTCCATGGGACAAGCGTCTATTTTTAAATCTGCGGCGGCGGACAGTAAATTTCCCAAGGCAATGTAGGCTTGCTTTGCAGTCCATGTAGCCTTGTCTTCATCGGACATGGTGACTACTTTAGACTTCATAAAAGTCGCATACCCTTCTAGATTTTCGGACGGAATGCCACGGGTCTCGCTAACATTATTCAAGTGGTCATCTACAAGTTCCTCTCCGAAACTTGTTAGATTGGCAAGAACAACTAAATGAGAAGCCTCGGTAATCTGAGATTGTCCCCAAGCGGCCGGTTGCAATTTCTTTCTAAGGTCTTGGTCTTCTATAATAAGAACCTTGTACGGCTGTAAGCCATAAGAAGACGGACTTAAGGTAATAGCCTCCGTTAATAACTCTAAATCTTCTGAAGGTATTTTTTTAGTAACATCAAATTTTTTGGTGGCATAACGCCAGTTTAAATTGTCTATATATTTACTCATTATATTGTAGAATTAAAATTTGTCTAAAAAGTTGTTTAATAATATGAGGTCTTCGTTTGTAAAGTTTTGTAACAGTTCTTTCTCCGCAGCTTTTATGGCAACGTCCATGTTGGACAAGGCTTCTAGCCCTTCGGGGGTAATGTTTATTTCTACCTTCCTTCTGTTCGATTCACATACAGTACGATGAACAAAACCCTTTAAGATCAATTTATCGACCAACCTTGTCGTGTTGCTCATTTTGGTGACCATACGTTCGTTTAGCGTAGATAAGTTCGCAGGATTCCCTTTTTGGCCCCTTAATATCCTAAGGACATTAAATTGTTGGGGCGAAACATCATGTGGTTTTAAACTATTGATCATAACTTCGTTGATCTTATTTTGAACCAAACTTATATGAATAAGTGTCCTGCCCTCTAAAGGAAGTTGTTTCTCTGTTTTTATTATTTTCTCTACATTCATGTCGATACAATAATTGTATATACAAATGTATGGTTTTTAATTAGATTGTAGGGAGTCTTTTTCGTAATTAACAATTATTTATGAAAAAATGAGGCTAACCATTGTTTTACCAAGTCTTAACAGTAAATTAAAAGTGTGCTTTGATTTATCGCTTAAATATTGGATGTAGTTTTGGAAAAACTTAAATTTGACCTTTAAATTAAAAAAAGTAATGGCAGATTTATCGCAAGAAGAGTGGAGTTCGCAATTAGAGAACGACAATAATGCATTGATATTGGATGTTAGGACCCAGGAGGAAGTAGAGGAAGGATATATTCCTAATTCTATCCATATCGATATTTATTTAGGACAAGAATTTATTGACGAATTAGAGAAACTAGATAAGACGAAAAACTATTATGTGTATTGCAGGTCTGGTAACCGAAGCGGTCAAGCCTGTGCTTTAATGAATCAATTAGGTTTTGAAAACGCCTTTAATTTAGAAGGTGGTTTTATGAACTGGCAGGGAGAAGTAGTAGAGTAGTTATGAAAATATATTTAGAGGTTGCCCCATAAGGCAGCCTCTTTTTATTTTTAGTCGATCAAATAATCTTAATTTCTAGGAAAATGGATCTTGTATAATTTTTTTCCTTAATTTGGATTATGCGCGAAGACCTTTTGCATTTTATATGGAAATATAAAAAACTTCCTTTAGAGGAATTGTATACCTCCAAAAATGAAGAGGTTACCATTATGGATGTCGGCGTTCATAATATGTTATCCGGTCCCGATTTTTTCAATTCAAAAATTGAAATAGGGGGGCAGCTTTGGGCTGGGACTGTAGAGATACATGTAAAATCTTCAGACTGGTACGCACACCACCATGAAGTAGACGATAATTATAACAATGTAATATTGCATGTGGTTTGGGAAGATGACATAGCTGTGTTCAGTAGTAATAATACCGAGATTCCCACACTAGTGCTTAAGGATTATATTTCGTCCAGTATTCTAGGGGCCTATCAAAAATTGTTTCTCACTAAGGGGAATGGTTTTATCAATTGCGAAAAGGAAATAGCCCATATAGAACCTTTTGTTTTTGACAATTGGGTAGAACGCTTGTATTTTGAACGACTAGAGCAAAAATCTTTACAGGTTATGGGGCTATTAGAACAATCTAAGAACGATTGGGAAGCTGTGTTTTTTGCGTTGTTGGCCAAAAGTTTTGGACTGAAAATAAATGGGGATATATTTTTTAGAATCGCAAAAGAAATAGATTTCTCAATAGTGAGAAAGATCCAGAACAACCCTCTTCAATTAGAGGCTCTCTTGTTGGGAAAGGCGGGGTTGTTGTCTGTAGAAACCCAGGGAGAAGAGTACTTGGGCCTGTTAAAAAAGGAGTACCATTATATAGGACTAAAATTTAATATCTTGGAAGAGCCGTTTCAAAAGGCCGAGTTTTTTAAATTAAGGCCACATAATTTTCCCACTATTAGGCTGTCGCAGCTGACGGCGGTGTATGCGAAGCACCAAAATCTATTTAGCAAAATTATAAATGCCTCCCATATAGAGGAGTTTTATAATATTTTTAATGTGTCGGCCAATGCGTATTGGGACAACCATTATACTTTTGGAAAGCTGTCTAAAAAGAGCCCTAAAAGGCTTACGAAACGATTTATAGATTTATTGGTGATCAATACTATCTTGCCGCTTAAACTGTCTTATGCCAAGTATTTGGGGCAAGAAGAAAATGATCAGATCCTTAGAATAATAACAGGAATAAAAGCAGAAAGCAATCATATAGTTTCAAGTTTCCATGGCTTACAAATAACAGTGCCTTCGGCCAAGGAAAGTCAAGGTGTATTGGAGTTATATAATAATTACTGTACAAAAAATAAATGCCTGCAATGTGCGGTTGGCAATCAATTAATGAACCGAAAAGCTTAAATACATCCTATGAGTAATTTTTATAAGTTATTATATTATTTTCAGAAACGTGGTTTTGAGGTGTGTCGTAGAATTGCCGAAAGGTTAGGGATGCGTACTAGAGTAGTCCGCACTACCTTTATCTATCTAACCTTTGTGACCTTGGGATTTGGATTTGCCTTGTATCTGTTCCTTGCTTTTTGGTTAAAAATTAAAGATTTGATATATACCAAAAGGACCTCGGTTTTTGATCTATAAATATGATAAAGCTTTTTCGTTCCAAGATATATTTAGCACTGACGTTATTAGTGCTGGTCTTATTAATTGGCGTTCTTGGATATAGATTTCTTTCTGGTTATACATGGGTAGATGCCTTTTATATGACCATTATCACGGTCACAACGGTTGGTTTTTCCGAAGTAAGGCCCTTGGATGTTTCTTCGAAACTTTTCACCGTATTACTAATCATTTCTAGTGTATTTATTTTTGCCTTCGCGATTTCGGTAATAACAGAGTATATCCTAAGTAAAAACACACTGCAACTTTTAAAGAACAAAAAAGTGAAAAATACTATTGATAGTTTGACCAATCATGTGATTATTTGTGGGTTTGGAAGAAATGGAAACCAAGCAGCAGAAAAGCTACAGGCATATAAAAAACCATTTGTGGTCATTGAAAAGGATAAAGAAGTAATTCTAAAGTACGAGAATGATGTTTTATTTGTCGAAGGCGATGCGAACGAAGATGAGGTATTGATCCAAGCTGGGATAAAAAGGGCTCAATTTCTAATTACGGCTATGCCCGAAGATGCCGATAATCTTTTTGTAGTACTCTCTGCAAAGCAATTAAATAAGAAGCTGTTTGTCATCAGTAGGGCTTCACAGATTACTTCCCAAAAAAAATTGATGTTGGCCGGGGCCGATAAGGTAATTATGCCCGATAAAATTGGGGGCGATCATATGGCCTCCCTGGTGGTGATGCCTAATTTGATCACCTTTATGGACAAACTTTCTACCGAAGGGGAAGACACTACCAACTTGGAGGAAGTTGCCGTAGAAAGTTTTACGGCCAAAATAAATAGTAGTTCCCTGCGCGACCTAGATTTGAGACGCAAAACAGGTTGTACCATTATCGGTTATGTAGAGCCCGATGGCAACTATATTATTAACCCCGAGGCAGATTTGCAATTACATCCAAAAGGGAAAGTAATTGTCCTTGGGAGACCAGAACAAATAAAAAAATTAAATGAAATGTTTAAGATCTAATAACGATCCTTAGAATTAATATTTGAATAGGAGTTATATTATTGTGATATTGTTAAAAAATTTAAATAAAACCAACAAAACCTTAAAATAGATTATGAAGAAATACATGTCATTCGTTTTTTTGCTTTTTTCCATAAGCTTGTTTGCTCAAGAGCTTAAAGTCAAGGAAACTTTATTAAACCCTTCCAATAAGATTAATGACGGAGTCATAAAACTGGAAGTCGAGGGGGGTACGCCGCCCTACCAATATAAATGGAGCAATCAGGCTACCTCCCTTAATTCTAATGAATCGGTAAATTTGGTAGAAGGCTTATCTTATGAAGTCGTAATTTCAGATGCCAGTGGCGCACAGCTTACCAAATCCTATAAGGTGCCGGCCAAAGCAATAACAGAAATATTTAATGGTGCTATGACTCCTGCCGTAAGTGCTATGGGGGCGGTACTGTTTTGGGATCCTTTTGCGGCAATAGGGATATACGATCCTGTTGTCTATGCCGATGTAAAAAGAGTGTCTATCCCTAATTGGTCGCCAGAAGTAGAAGATAAATATACGCTTAAGGAATGGTTGCGACCAGAGGGTAGTAAAGTGAAAAAAGGGGAAGCTATCGCTGTTATTGAAAACAAGAGCGGTACCACGGAGACTATTTTGGCACCCGTTAATGGCGGATTACAATATTTGGTCAAGGAAGGTGGCGTCATTTATAATTCCGAAAACATGGAACATGTTATAGAACAAGGCGCAAATTTTTTGGCCGCTATATCTTATGATGAACCAGTAGCTATAACACATCCTAACGGAGACCCTCAGGAAAAGGCTATTCCATTTATCGTTATTTGGTTAGTGGTAGGGGCTTTGTTTTTTACCTTAAGAATGGGCTTTATCAATATAAGGGGCTTTAGACACGCTTTAGAATTGGCCAAAGGAAAATACGACGATCCGGATGCACCGGGACAGGTGACCCATTTTCAGGCGTTGGCAACAGCCGTGTCGGGGACCGTCGGACTCGGGAATATTGCCGGAGTTGGTGTTGCGGTTTCCCTAGGGGGGGCTGGGGCAACCTTTTGGATGATCGTATGTGGCTTGTTAGGAATGTCTTCGAAATTTGTGGAGTGTACCCTAGGGGTTAAATATAGGGATATCCTTCCCGATGGTAGGGTCTTTGGCGGACCTATGAATTACTTGCGTTATGGGCTCGAAAAAAGAAACTTGAAAGGATTGGGTAAAGTGTTAGCCAGCTTATTTGCCGTGTTGGCAGTAGGAGCATCCTTTGGAGGCGGGAATATGTTTCAGGCAAACCAATCCTTTGAACAGCTGTCCGGCCAGTTTCCGGTATTGGAAGGAAACGGATTTTGGTTTGGGGTCATTACAGCTATTCTTGTAGGCGTGGTAATTATTGGTGGTATCAATAGTATCGCACAGGTTACCGGAAGAGTGGTGCCCGTAATGGCTTCTATTTATATTTTAGCGGCCATGGCCGTAATTATTATTAATATTGAAAATATAGGGCCTGCATTTTCCGCTATCGTAGACGGTGCTTTTAGTCCAAGTGCTATTAAAGGTGGCGTAATAGGAGTGTTAATCGTAGGGTTTCAAAGGGCAGCCTTCTCTAATGAAGCAGGGGTAGGATCGGCTGCAATTGCCCATAGTACCGCCAAAACAAATCACCCGCCATCAGAAGGGTTTGTTGCCTTGTTAGAACCTTTTATAGATACGGTCGTGGTTTGTACCCTAACGGCCCTGGTGCTTATCTTTACAGGAATGCACGAGGTAGACGGATTGGCCGGAGCACAATTGACTTCAGATGCCTTTGGTAGTGTCATCTCTTGGTTCCCATATGTGTTGGCATTAGCAGTGTTCTTGTTTGCATTTTCTACCATGATCTCTTGGTCGTATTACGGCATGAGAGCTTGGACCTATCTTTTTGGGAAAAGCAAAAAAACAGAGTTTGTATATAAAATGCTGTTCTTGGTCTTTGTTGTTATAGGGGCCTCTGTAAGCTTGGGTGCCGTATTGGATTTTTCGGATATGATGATTTTAGCCATGGCTTTTCCTAATATAATCGGACTTTATATTATGTCCGGAGAAGTAAAAGTGGACTTAGAAGATTATTGGACGAAACTGAAAGCTAATCAGCTGTTTAAAAAGCAAAAAGTTTAGAGAGTTTTCGTTAAGAATTATGTAAAGAATTCCGCTTATCATTGTGTTAAAAGCAACGGTGATAAGCGGAATTCTTATTTTATTGTGTGTTGTCTATCCAAATTTTACGATCTTGCGAAACTTTTATTAAATAGTTATAATCAGTAGAATTTAAGAATGGCAAAATCAGCAGAATCATGGGGCTCGCGTTTGGGACTCATATTGGCAATGGCGGGTAATGCGGTAGGTTTAGGGAATTTTTTGCGATTTCCTGTACAGGCTGTTGAAAATGGAGGTGGAGCATTTATTATTCCATATCTGGTATGTTTCTTGTTAATGGGAATCCCATTGCTTTTTATCGAATGGTCTTCTGGCCGATACGGTGGTAAGTTTGGAAACCATAGTACTCCTTATATTTTGGATACTATGATTAAAGGTAGGGTCTTTAAATATATTGGGGTCTTCGGGATCTTTACCAATTTGGCTATTGTGGCCTATTATGCCTATATAGAATCGTGGACCTTGTCCTATGTGTACCATTCCCTAAGGGGGACTTTTGAAGGGATGTCCCAAGGTGAAGTAGCCGGATTTTTTAATTCTTATGTCGATGTTACCCGTAGTTCTACGGGAATCCCATACGAAGCGATTGTTTTTTATGTCCTCTGTCTTGCCTTTAACACCTATATTTTGTCAAAGGGGATCAAAGGGGTAGAGAAAGTAGCTAAAATAGGAATGCCGTTATTGATATTATTTGGCGTTGTTCTGGCAATAAGAGGGTATACCTTGGGTGATAGTGGGGCTTCGGCGCTTTTTCCAGATGCCAACGCTTGGGATGGACTGAACTTTTTATGGACTCCGCAATATGATTCTTTATTGAATCCGAAGGTGTGGTTGGCTGCTGCAGGTCAAATATTCTTTACGCTCTCCGTAGGTATGGGTACCATTCATTGCTATGCCTCTTATGTTAAAAGCAAGGACGATATTGCTCTTAATTCGGTGTCTGCCGGATTTATGAACGGATTTGTAGAGGTGGTATTGGGTAGTGCTATCGTTATTCCAATTGCGGCCGGATATTTAGGCTTGGACTGGGTAATTAACAATGCCGGTTTTGGAATGGCTTTTCAAACAATGCCTTATTTGTTTCAACAATGGGGGCCTATATTGGCCGCTGTAGGCGGAGTTATGTGGTTTGGCCTTTTGTTCTTTTCAGGGATTACCAGTTCCTTGGCCATGGGGACTCCTTGGTTAGGATTTATGAGAGATGAGTTTGGATGGAGTACCAATAAGGGGGCTTGGTCTTTTGGAGCTTTAGCCCTGATTATGGGATTGCCGACAGTATTCTTTTTCCAAAAAGGAGTATTCGATGATTACGATTATTGGGCCGGTACCGTGAGTTTGGTGTTCTTTGCGTTTTTTGAAGTAATTACCTATTCCTGGGTTTTTGGTATGAATAAAGGATGGGCAGAAATTAATTCAGGGGCCGATATTAAAGTGCCGCTAGTATACAAGTATGTCATAAAGTTTGTGACCCCGGTATTGCTAGGTTGGGTGTTCTTGGCAAGTTTGCCCAGTATGCTCGATAAAATAACACATCAGGATACCTTTAATAGAGATTCCTTTGCGGAGGTTTATTATGCCGAAAATTTCGATAGGTCAGGAAATGCCATAGGAACCGTAGAGGAGGTGAATCCGCAATACATCAAGTTTTCTTTCGAAAATACACGTAAACGATATGATAAGGAGAATCAAGTATCCTTGGACGAAAAGTTTGTAGATTATAAAGAGTACCGTTTCGAGGAAGATCAGAAAACGATCGTTAGGGTAGGGGATCAAATAAAACCTGGCGCACAAATTGCGACAGGATCTTTTGTAAATGATGTATTTTATAAAAACATCGGTAGAGTTATGTTAGTGGTGTTGTTTTTATTTATTTCATTATTAGTATATTTAGCATTCAATAAACGAAGAAAAGAAGGGAGGGCAACATTATGAATTCATCAGCATTAATAATAATGTTATTGGCACAAGGGACCATGATATTTTTGGCAGGATATTTTTTTTATAGGGTATTGACTACCCCGCCAAAACAAGAGCCCGATTCCTACTCCGAGAATGACGATGTTGCAAACAGACAAAAAGAGTAGGTTTTGAATAAGAAGCTAGGTAAATCCCATTTCAGTTTTAATAGACAAGAACGAAGTGGGATTTTCTTTTTGCTTTTTATCATAGTGTTTATTCAGCTCCTTTATTTCTTTGCGAAGGCATATTATGTGCCAATTGACAAGCACAGCCTACAGGTAGATCATGAAGTTCAGTTGCAGTTAGAGGAACTAAAGAAACAGGCCGCCCTGCAGGACACCATAAAACCTTTTCCGTTTAATCCTAATTTTATCACAGATTATAAAGGCTATGCCTTAGGGATGACACCTGTTGAGATTGATAGGTTGCACCGTTTTAGGGAAAAGGGGCGCTTTGTAAACTCGGCTATAGAATTTCAAGAGCTGACCTTAATTTCAGATTCTTTGTTAAAGGAGATAGCTCCTTTTTTTAAGTTTCCTAAATGGACACAAGAGTCAAGAGGCAAACCAATTAAAAAGAAAACTAAAGTGGTTGCTTCGTCCTATTCTTATCAGGATATAAATTTGGCCAGTCCGGACGATCTTAGATTGATAAAAGGAGTGGGGGAGGTGCTGTCTCAGCGCATTGTTAAGTTTAGGGATAGATTGGGTGGTTTTATAACGGAAGAACAACTGTACCACGTGTATGGCTTGGAGAGGCAAGTGGTGAAAAAAATCCTAGAAAAGTATAAGGTGCTTAGTACTCCAGAAGTGCAAAAAATTAATATTAACAGTGCTACTGCCAGTGATATAGCAAAATTAGTGTACATTAACAAAGTCCTTGCAAAGGAAATTGTACGGTATAGGGAAGAGAACAGATTAATTCATTCATTTGATGAATTAACGAAAATAGAAAATTTTCCAACCGAAAAAATAGCGGTAATTCAATTATATTTGGCGTTAAAATAAAAAACTTATTCAATGAACTTGAACTCAGGTGCGGAAATGAATTTTGATTATTCAGAAACTTTGGAATTGGTAGCTTCTTCTGCCAGGGAATTCGCAGAACAATATATTAGACCACATGTCATGGAATGGGACGAGGCGCAAACCTTTCCTGTAGAAGTTTTTAAAAAAGCGGGAGAACTGGGCTTTATGGGGGTGTTGGTACCGCAAGAGCTAGGGGGTTCCGATCTGGGGTATCACGAATATATTAAAGTAATTGAGGAGATTTCCATCGTAGATCCTTCTATAGGGCTTTCTATCGCTGCACATAATTCTTTATGTACCAACCATATTTTGTCTTTTGGAAACGAAGCGCAGAAAAAGAAATGGATCCCTAAGTTGGCCACGGCCGAATGGATAGGGGCCTGGGGGTTAACGGAACACAATACCGGTTCCGATGCGGCCGGTATGAGCACTACAGCTGTAAAAGATGGAGATTCCTGGGTAATCAATGGGGCAAAAAACTTTATAACCCATGGTAAAAGTGGGGATATAGCAGTTGTAATTGTCCGCACGGGAGAGAAAGGTGATAGCCATGGTATGACAGCTTTTGTGATTGAAAAGGGTACGCCAGGTTTTAGCAGTGGGAAAAAAGAGAATAAACTTGGGATGAGGGCCAGTGAAACGGCAGAATTGGTTTTCGATAACTGTCGAGTGCCCGATGCCAACCGATTAGGAGAAGTAGGAGATGGTTTTATACAGTCCATGAAAATATTGGACGGAGGTAGGATCTCTATCGGCGCTTTGTCTTTGGGGATTGCCAAAGGTGCCTATGAGGCCGCTTTAAAATATTCCAAGGAAAGAGTGCAATTTGGGAAGCCAATAAGCAAGTTTCAGGCTATTTCCTTTAAGTTGGCCGATATGGCAACAGAAATAGAAGCTTCCGAATTATTGTTGCACAAGGCTGCCTTTCTGAAAAATGAAGGGCGCAACGTAACCAAATTAGGGGCTATGGCAAAAATGTACGCTTCCGAGGTTTGTGTGAGAGTTGCTAACGAAGCGGTACAGATTCACGGTGGCTATGGTTATACCAAAGACTTTCCTGTAGAGAAGTTTTACAGGGATTCTAAACTGTGTACCATAGGCGAGGGGACAACCGAAATCCAGAAAATCGTCATTGCAAGAAATATTTTAAAATAATTATTTGATTTCTAGTATTAATCTTTATATTTGCAGCCTTAATCATAAAAGAGAGGAGGTTATCGCCCATGTTAATTATACCAATAAAAGAAGGAGAGAATATCGATAGAGCTTTAAAGCGTTTCAAGCGTAAGTTCGACAAAACAGGTACAATGCGTCAGTTAAGAAGTCGTCAGCAGTTTAATAAGCCATCTGTGCTTAATAGAGCTAAGATTCAAAAAGCTGCCTATATTCAAGGACTAAGAGATCAAGAAGAAATCTAGATTTTAAAGTTTCTTAAAATAATTTATAAGACCGTCTAAATGCAAGTTTAGACGGTCTTGTTGTTTTTAGGCCTTTTCGGTGCTTGCGTCGTCCTGGTATTTGGGCGTAGGACTTTGGGTGTGGTCGGTGCAATGGCTGGTAAAAGTGTTGCCGCCCTAATTGGTTAAGGTTGGCGGGGGTGTTTTATATGGGCGTTCCCCTAGCGGGTCGCTCTTTCCGCTGTATCTTTTTTAGCCGGCCAGGCCAACTAAAAAAGGATGTCGCTGCAATAGCTAACGCTTTTCTTTGATAAGCAATTAGCAGTATTCAATCCATAAATATACTTTCTGTACTTCCCTGATTAGCGTTGACCGTTTTTAGACATTTGATAATTGCCAACTTGTTATTGTTAATCGAAACTGCGTTAGGGATGGCGGCGGCATCCCCGCAGCAGCGCAAGGGATATAGCCAACAGCCCGCCCGACGAAGGAGGGAACGCCCAAATTATCTTGATAAAAGCTACCGGGAATAGGAACGGCTTAGTATTAAATGCTAAAGTCCTTACTTTTTTTAATGGCATATGCTATTTTTTTGGCGTTCATAGAGGGCTTGTTTTTATATTGAAAAAGATGGGGGTCAAAAAGTTAGGGAGCAAGAGGGTTGTAATCTTGTTTTTGTAAGGGGGAATTAATTTGTAGTTGTTGATTATTACTGTTGTAAAAGTGCTGTTTTCTGCATATTGTTTCTTAATTTTATAAGGTTACCTATTTATTATATTCACCTTGTAGCTTCCGATATGGCTGTCGATTCCTTTATAAATTATTTGTCCCTGGAGAAGAACTACTCTCCGCATACCTCTGTAGCTTACGAAAAAGATCTAGAAGAATTTAAGGGGTTTTGTAAGGAGGAGTTGGAATTGGAAGATATAGCTTCTGTTTCGTATAATATTATAAGGAATTGGATTGTTGCTTTGGTAGATTCCGGGGTTTCTAATAGAACCGTTAACCGTAAAATTGCCTCCTTGAAAGCGTATTATAAATTTCTTTTGGGAATTGGAGCGATCGATGTGAATCCTTTGGCGAAGCACAGGTCGTTAAAAACGGATAAAAAAGTTGAGATTCCGTTTTCCGAAGCAGAAATGGTAAAGGTGTTTTCTGAGCTTTCCTTCGAGGATACTTTTGCGGGAAAAAGGGACAGGTTGATTATAGAGCTTTTTTATGTTACCGGAATTAGGAGGGCGGAACTGATAAGTCTTAGTTTGCAAAATCTGGATTTAGGGGCCAATACCATTAAGGTAATAGGGAAAAGAAATAAAGAGAGGGTGATTCCGATTTTGGAAATTACCAAAGACTTGTTTTTGGAGTATTTGGAGGTGCGTTCCCAATTGCCGTTGATCGCGGATGCGGAATATGTTTTTCTTACCAATAAGGGAGATAAAATGTACGATACCCTTGTGTATAGAATAATAAATAAGTATTTTAGTTTAGTGTCCTCTAAGGTGAAAAAAAGCCCACATATTTTAAGGCATACTTTTGCAACACATTTGCTTAATAACGGGGCAGAGTTAAATGCTGTAAAAGAATTATTGGGACATGCGAGTTTGGCTTCCACACAAGTGTATACCCATAATAATATATCGGAATTAAAGAAGGTGCATTCCAATGCTCATCCAAGGAGCAAGGAATAGCGCTAGAGAGAACAGTTTTATTGTATAACAAAATTAACACTTCATTCTATGAAAGTAAATGCACAATCAGTAAATTTCACGGCAAACGAACAATTAATAGGCTTTATCCAGACAAGGTTAGATAAGATGGAGCTCTTTTATGATAAGGTAATAAGTTCGGATGTGTATCTTAAGGTAGAGAACACCAGTGCCAAGGAGAACAAAATAGTGGAAATTAAAGTCCTTGTTCCCAAGGATAGTTTCATTGTAAAAAAACAGTGTAAGTCTTTTGAGGAGGCTATTGATATGGCTTGCAGTTCTTTAGAGCGTAAATTGGTAAAGCGAAAAGAAAAAATGCGTCTAAATGCGTAAAAAAAATCAAAAATATTTTGCAGAACTGAAAAAACCTTCTACATTTGCACACCGTTAGCAATAGCGGTCTTCTTTTGAAGAGAAAGAAGAGCAAAAGCCGATGTAGCTCAGCTGGCTAGAGCAGCTGATTTGTAATCAGCAGGTCGTGGGTTCGAGTCCCTCTATCGGCTCAAAAATTAAAAGAAGGTCTTCGGATTTTCAACGTTCTTTAAAATTTTAAGTGTTGGGGAGATACTCAAGCGGCCAACGAGGGCAGACTGTAAATCTGCTGACTACGTCTTCGCAGGTTCGAATCCTGCTCTCCCCACAACGAATCGAAAGATTTGAGTACGAAAGTACAGCGAAATAATTTTTGAAATATTGAATATAATTTTTAGGTTTGCCTGGAAATTAAATTGCGGGAGTAGCTCAGTTGGTAGAGCGTCAGCCTTCCAAGCTGAATGTCGCCGGTTCGAACCCGGTCTCCCGCTCTATTTTAAAAACAAAAGGCTCCTTCGTATGGGGCTTTATGTGATTATATTTGAAAGGGCTTGGCGTCGTCGTCGGGTTTTTTGCGCGACCAAAAAGTTTTTGGTCTGAAATTTTTGATCTTTGAGTAAGTGCTTATAAGTATAAGTCTCTCGGGTGTTAAGAGAAAAATGCCGGTGTAGCTCAGGGGTAGAGCGTTTCCTTGGTAAGGAAGAGGTCATGAGTTCAAATCTCATCATTGGCTCAATTAAGGCATAATTTGTACACTAATATAAACTAAGAATTAAATTTAACAAACATGGCAAAGGCAACATTTGATCGTTCCAAACCGCATTTAAATATAGGTACTATTGGACACGTGGATCACGGTAAAACTACATTGACTGCTGCGATTACTACGGTATTGGCTAACGCAGGTCTTTCTGAATTGAGAAGTTTTGACTCTATTGATAACGCTCCAGAAGAAAAAGAAAGAGGTATTACAATTAATACATCTCACGTAGAGTATTCTACTGCGAATCGTCACTATGCACACGTAGATTGTCCAGGTCACGCGGATTACGTTAAGAACATGGTTACTGGTGCTGCTCAAATGGACGGTGCGATTTTAGTTGTTGCTGCTACAGATGGTCCTATGCCACAAACTCGTGAGCACATCCTTTTAGGTCGTCAGGTTGGTATTCCAAGAATCGTTGTTTTCTTGAACAAAGTTGACATGGTTGATGATGAGGAGTTGTTAGAGTTAGTAGAGATGGAAGTAAGAGAATTGCTTTCTTTCTATGAGTATGATGGTGACAATGGTCCTGTTATTTCTGGTTCTGCTTTAGGTGCATTGAATGGTGAGCAAAAATGGGTTGATACAGTTATGTCTTTGATGGAAGCTGTTGATAGCTGGATTGAATTGCCACAGAGAGATGTTGATAAGAACTTCTTGATGCCTGTTGAAGATGTATTTACAATTACTGGTCGTGGAACTGTTGCTACAGGTCGTATCGAAACAGGAGTTGCTAACACTGGAGATCCAGTAGAGATCATCGGTATGGGTGCTGAGAAATTGACTTCAACTATTACAGGGGTAGAGATGTTCCGTAAGATATTGGATAGAGGTGAAGCTGGTGATAACGTAGGTCTTCTTTTGAGAGGTATTGATAAGACTCAGATCAAAAGAGGTATGGTAATCTGTAAGCCAGGTTCTGTGAAGCCACACGCTAAATTCGAAGCTGAGGTTTATATCCTTAAAAAAGAAGAAGGTGGACGTCACACTCCATTCCACAATAACTACCGTCCTCAGTTCTACGTAAGAACAACTGATGTTACTGGTACTATTAACCTTCCTGAAGGAGTAGAGATGGTTATGCCAGGTGATAACCTTACTATTATTGTAGATCTATTGTCTCCAATCGCTTTAAATGAAGGTTTGCGTTTCGCAATCCGTGAAGGTGGTAGAACAGTAGGTGCTGGTCAGGTAACTAAGATTATAGACTAATATTGAATATATTACATGAAGGGTGTCTTGCTCTTGTGAGACACCTTTCCATGTAAATATACGGGCGTAGCTCAGTTGGTAGAGCACTGGTCTCCAAAACCAGGTGTCGGGAGTTCGAGTCTCTCCGCCCGTGCAAAACAAGATTGGTCAGTAGGTCGATTATAATGTTTTAAAGAAATTTTAGAAATAGGGCCCGTAAATTTTAAGCTGATACGCTAAAATATACGTGCCCTATAATAGAAAGATAAGGTTATGAGTTTGTTCTAATCTGAGTCTTTCATTTTTGGTTAAAATAAAAATATTTCGCGACATGTTAACATATATAAAGGAATCTATAGACGAACTTAAGAATAACGTGACTTTGCCTCCGAGAGAGGAATCTACCAATCTTATGGTGGTAGTTGCGGTATTTTCTATTATCTTTGCGCTTGCAACTTGGGGTGTTGATACTTTGTTGGGAGAATTAATACTGTTGTATTTTAATAGCATAATAAATTAAGAAGTGCCTTATGTCGGAAGTGTTGGATAAGAAGTGGTATGTTGTAAGGGCAGTTAGCGGTCAAGAAAATAAAATCAAAGGTTATATAGAGGCTGAAGTTGCTAGACTTGGTTTCGAAGATTATTTGGAAGAAGTATTGGTGCCTACTGAAAAGGTTGTTCAGATAAGAAACGGGAAGAAGATAAACAAAGAACGTGTTTATTTCCCTGGTTATATCATGATCAAAGCAAACCTTGGAGGGGAGATGGTGCATATTGTTCGTTCTATTACTAATGTAATCGGGTTTTTAGGGGAGACTAAAGGAGGAGATCCTGTGCCTTTAAGAAGATCGGAAGTGAATAGAATGCTCGGAAAAGTAGATGAGTTGGCGGTGAAGACCGACAGCGTGGCGATTCCGTTTGCGTTCGGCGAAACTGTTAAGGTTATCGACGGACCATTTAATGGCTTCAACGGGACCGTTGAAAAGATTAATGAAGAAAAGCGTAAGCTTGAGGTAATGGTGAAGATCTTCGGAAGAAAAACACCGTTAGAGTTAAGTTATATGCAGGTAGAGAAGATTTAACAAGAACTGTTACATATATAGTTAAAAAGTGTTGTTGCTTCCAAAACAAACACACTTTAAATTCAATTTAAACAATGGCAAAAGAAGTAAGTAAAGTAGTTAAACTACAAGTTAGGGGAGGTGCTGCGAATCCATCGCCACCGGTCGGACCCGCTTTAGGTGCTGCCGGGGTCAACATTATGGAGTTCTGTAAGCAGTTTAATGCTCGTACGCAGGACAAAGCTGGTAAAGTTTTACCAGTAGCGATCACGGTTTATAAAGACAAATCATTTGAATTTGTTGTAAAGACACCGCCGGCGGCAGTTCAATTAATGGAAGCGGCTAAGATTAAAAAAGGATCTGGCGAGCCTAACAGAAACAAAGTGGCAAGTGTATCTTGGGATCAGATCAAGTTAATTGCCGAGGACAAAATGGTAGATCTAAATGCTTTTACGGTTGAATCCGCTATGAGTATGGTAGCTGGTACAGCTAGATCTATGGGTTTAAAAGTTTCAGGTAATAGACCTTTTTAAAATCTTAAAAGCAATTTAGAATGGCAAAATTAACAAAAAAGCAAAAGGAAGCGCACGGTAAAATAGATAAGAATAAAAACTATTCTATTTTAGAAGCTTCTGCTTTAGTGAAAGAAATAACCAATGCAAATTTTGATGCCTCTGTTGATATCGCGGTACGTTTGGGTGTAGATCCAAGAAAAGCGAATCAAATGGTGCGTGGAGTTGTTACCCTTCCTCACGGAACTGGTAAGGACGTAAAAGTATTGGCATTGGTAACTCCAGATAAAGCAGCCGAAGCTACTGAAGCAGGTGCTGACTATGTAGGGTTGGATGAGTACTTGGAAAAAATAAAAAGCGGTTGGACAGATGTTGATGTGATCATCACTATGCCTAGCGTAATGGGTAAATTAGGACCTTTGGGTAGAATTTTAGGACCAAGAGGTTTGATGCCTAATCCAAAGACCGGTACCGTTACTATGGATGTTGCGAAAGCAGTAACAGAAGTAAAAGCTGGTAAGATTGATTTTAAGGTGGATAAGACAGGTATCGTACATGCAGGAATCGGGAAAGTTTCTTTCTCTGCTGAGCAAATCTCAGAAAATGCAAAAGAGCTGTTAGAAACATTGGTAAAATTAAAGCCAACAGCGGCTAAAGGTGTATATGTAAAAACGATTTACATGTCCAGTACAATGAGTCCTAGTGTTGCATTAGATCCAAAAGTAGTTTAACTGGTAGTTTAAAGTTTTTAATATGACAAGAGAAGATAAATTAAACGTTATAGAGGATTTAACTGCGCAGTTAGCTGATAGTCCTTCTATATATTTGGCAGACATTTCTGGATTAAACGCGGATGCTACATCGGCTTTAAGAAAGGCTTGTTTTAAGGCAGATATTAGATTGGCCGTGGTTAAAAATACCTTGCTTGCAAAAGCAATGGAGGCTTCAGAAAAAGATTTCGGTGAGCTTCCAGAGGTGTTAAAGGGGAGTACTTCTTTAATGTTTTCAGAAACAGGAAACGCCCCTGCTAAGCTGATCAAAGCTTTTAGAAAAAAGGCTGAGAAGCCTTTGTTGAAAGGAGCTTATATCGCTGAAGCAATTTACATTGGTGATGATCAATTGGATGCCTTAGTAAGCATCAAGTCTAAAGAAGAAATGATTGGTGAGGTTATTGGATTATTACAGTCTCCAGCCAAGAATGTTATTTCTGGACTTAAATCTGGTGGTGGAAAAATCGCCGGAATTCTTAAGACATTATCAGAAAGATAATACGTACGCACTACAAACAATTATATTTTAAAAATTTTATTAAACGATAGAAAAATGGCAGAATTAAAAGATTTCGCAGAACAATTAGTTAACCTTACAGTAAAAGAAGTAAATGAGTTAGCTGCTATATTAAAAGAAGAGTACGGTATCGAGCCTGCTGCTGCTGCTGTTGCAGTTGCTGCTGGTGGAGCTGCTGACGGTGGTGAAGCTGCTGCTGAGCAAACTGAATTTGATGTTATTTTGAAAGCTGCTGGAGCTTCTAAATTAGCTGTAGTTAAATTGGTTAAAGAATTAACTGGTTTAGGTTTGAAAGAAGCTAAAGATATCGTTGATAGCGCACCAAAAGCTATTAAAGAAGGTATCTCTAAGGACGAAGCTGAAGGTATTAAAAATTCTTTGGAAGAAGCTGGAGCTGAAGTTGAGCTTAAATAATAGCTACAACCATAATAATTTTGGTTTAGGTCTTTCTGCATTTTTGTAGCTAGACCTAAGCCTATTTATATATATCGTGTATTTAGGAGTACACAACCCAATTATAGTATTCACGATCAAAATTTTGTCCATAGATGTTCACAAATCAGACTGAAAGAATAAGTTTCGCATCCGCTAAGAACACGCCGAATTATCCGGATTTCTTGGACATTCAGATTAAATCATTTCAAGATTTTTTCCAACTTGAAACTAAATCTGACGAAAGGGGCAATGAGGGGTTGTACAACACCTTCATGGAAAACTTTCCAATTACAGACACCAGGAACCAGTTCGTATTAGAATTTTTAGACTATTTCATTGATCCACCGAGATACTCCATCCAAGAATGTATTGAGCGTGGACTTACGTATAGTGTTCCATTAAAAGCAAGATTAAAATTATATTGTACAGATCCAGAACACGAGGATTTTGAGACCATTGTACAGGATGTTTACCTAGGAACTATTCCTTACATGACTCCAAGTGGTACCTTCGTTATCAATGGAGCTGAGCGTGTTGTAGTTTCTCAATTACACCGTTCCCCAGGGGTTTTCTTTGGCCAATCTTTTCACGCCAACGGAACCAAGTTGTATTCTGCAAGAGTAATACCTTTTAAAGGTTCTTGGATAGAATTTGCAACAGATATCAATGGCGTAATGTACGCTTATATTGATAGAAAGAAAAAATTACCAGTAACAACCTTATTTAGAGCTATCGGCTTTGAAAGAGATAAGGATATATTGGAAATCTTTGACCTTTCGGAAGAAATTAAAGTTTCTAACGCAGGGTTGAAAAAAGTGCTAGGCCGTAAATTGGCGGCAAGAGTATTGAATACTTGGCACGAAGATTTTGTGGATGAGGATACAGGTGAAGTTGTTTCTATTGAAAGAAACGAAATTATTCTAGATCGTGATACCGTTTTAGAAAAAGATCATATCGCAGAGATAATTGATGCCGATGTGAAAACTATTCTTTTACATAAAGAGAATAATGCACAAAGTGATTATGCAATTATTCATAATACCCTTCAAAAAGATCCAACAAACTCTGAAAAAGAAGCTGTTGAACATATCTATCGTCAGTTGCGTAACGCAGAACCGCCAGATGAGGAAACTGCACGTGGTATTATAGATAAATTGTTCTTCTCTGATCAACGTTACAACTTAGGTGAAGTTGGTCGTTACAGAATGAACAAAAAACTTGGTTTGGATATTGGAATGGACAAACAAGTCTTAACCAAGGAAGATATCATTACCATTATAAAATATTTGATCGAGTTAATTAACTCTAAGGCCGAGATTGATGATATTGACCACCTTTCTAACCGTAGAGTTAGAACCGTAGGGGAGCAGTTGTCTCAACAATTCGGTGTGGGGCTTGCTCGTATGGCCAGAACCATTCGTGAGCGTATGAACGTTCGTGATAACGAGGTGTTTACACCTATCGATTTAATTAATGCAAAGACCTTGTCTTCTGTTATTAATTCTTTCTTTGGTACCAACCAGTTATCTCAGTTCATGGATCAAACCAATCCATTGGCCGAAATTACACATAAGAGAAGATTGTCAGCATTAGGACCAGGTGGTCTTTCAAGAGAAAGAGCCGGTTTCGAAGTGCGAGATGTTCACTATACTCACTACGGTAGACTTTGTCCTATCGAAACACCGGAAGGACCGAACATTGGTCTTATTTCTTCTTTATCTGTGTTTGCTAAAGTAGACCCAATGGGCTTCTTGGAAACACCATACCGTAAAGTAGAAAACGGAAAAGTGGATTTAGAGAATTATGCATACCTAAGTGCAGAGGAAGAAGAAGGAATGAAAATTGCCCAGGCAAACATTCCTATGGAAGAAGATGGTACTATTACTGCAGAAAAGGTTATTGCTAGAGATGAAGGGGATTTCCCAGTTTTGGATCCAGCAGAAATTAATTATACCGATGTTGCTCCTAATCAAATTGCTTCTATTTCGGCATCTTTAATTCCATTCTTGGAGCATGATGATGCTAACCGTGCTTTGATGGGATCGAACATGATGCGTCAGGCAGTTCCATTATTAAAACCAGAATCGCCGATCGTTGGTACTGGATTGGAACGTCAGGTAGCTTCAGATTCAAGAGTATTGATCAACGCTGAAGGTAATGGGGTTATTGAATATGTAGATTCTCAGAAAATTACTATTAAATACGACCGTACCGAAGAAGAGCGTTTGGTAAGTTTTGAAGAAGATTCCAAGACGTACGATTTGGTGAAGTTTAGAAAAACAAACCAAGGGACAAGTATTAACCTTAAGCCTATTGTTAGAAAAGGCGATAGAGTTAATAAAGGTCAAGTACTTTGTGAAGGATATGCAACGGAAAAAGGTGAATTGGCCTTAGGAAGAAACTTGGTAGTGGCCTTTATGCCTTGGAAAGGGTATAACTTTGAGGATGCTATCGTAATTTCTGAAAAGGTTGTTCGCGAAGATATATTTACTTCTATCCACGTAGATGAGTACGCTTTGGAAGTTAGGGATACTAAGTTGGGGGCTGAAGAGTTGACCAATGATATTCCAAACGTTTCTGAGGAAGCTACTAAAGACTTGGACGAATACGGTATGATCCGTATTGGGGCAGAAGTAAAACCTGGTGATATTTTAATAGGTAAGATTACTCCAAAAGGGGAATCAGATCCTACACCAGAAGAAAAATTATTACGTGCCATCTTCGGTGATAAAGCCGGTGATGTGAAAGATGCTTCTCTAAAAGCTTCTCCTTCTTTAAGAGGAGTTGTTATTGATAAGAAATTGTTCTCGCGTTCTATAAAAGATAAGCGTAAGCGTTCTGAAGATAAAGAAGCTATTTCTAAATTGGAGTTGGAGTACGAAGTAAAATTCCAACAACTAAAAGATGTATTGGTAGAGAAGTTATTTACCCTTATCAATGGAAAAACATCTCAAGGCGTTCTGAACGATCTTGGCGAAGAAGTTCTTCCAAAAGGTAAGAAGTACAGTATGAAAATGCTTAACGCTGTAGACGATTTTGCCCATTTAGTTGGTGGAAGTTGGACAACAGATAAGGATTGTAATACTTTAGTAGCAGATCTATTACATAACTATAAGATAAAGTTAAACGACCTTCAAGGAAACCTAAGAAGAGACAAGTTTACAATATCTGTAGGAGATGAATTGCCAGCTGGTATTATGAAATTGGCAAAAGTTTACATAGCTAAAAAACGTAAACTAAAGGTTGGTGATAAAATGGCAGGACGTCACGGAAACAAAGGTATCGTTTCTAGAATTGTACGTCATGAGGATATGCCGTTCTTGGCAGACGGAACACCTGTAGATATCGTATTGAATCCACTAGGGGTACCATCTCGTATGAACATTGGTCAGATTTATGAAACTGTTCTTGGTTGGGCAGGTCTTAAATTAGGGAAGAAGTATGCAACGCCAATTTTTGACGGGGCTACCTTGGAACAGATCAATAACTATACCGATGAGGCCGGAATTCCTAGGTTTGGTCATACCTACCTACACGATGGTGGTACTGGTCAACGTTTTGATCAGCCTGCAACTGTAGGGGTTATCTATATGCTTAAATTAGGGCATATGGTCGACGATAAGATGCACGCTCGTTCTATAGGACCATACTCATTGATTACGCAGCAGCCATTGGGTGGTAAAGCCCAGTTTGGTGGTCAGCGTTTTGGGGAAATGGAAGTTTGGGCCTTGGAAGCATATGGTGCCTCGGCAACCCTAAGGGAAATATTAACGGTGAAGTCGGATGATGTTATTGGTAGAGCAAAAACATATGAGGCAATCGTTAAGGGAGAAACCATGCCAGAACCTGGTTTACCAGAATCTTTCAACGTATTAATGCACGAACTTAAGGGATTAGGTTTAGACATTAGATTGGAAGAATAACAAGAATAGGTTTTGAACACTATTCCTAACATATACAATTAAATTAGTATCAGAATATAGTTATGGCTAGACTAAAAGATAATAATACCATAAAAAGGTTTGATAAAATTTCCATCGGTTTGGCTTCTCCAGAATCTATTTTGGCAGAGTCAAGAGGTGAGGTTTTGAAACCTGAAACTATTAACTATAGAACGCACAAACCTGAGCGTGATGGTCTTTTTTGTGAGCGTATCTTTGGTCCTGTAAAGGATTATGAGTGTGCCTGTGGAAAATATAAGAGAATCCGTTACCGCGGTATCGTTTGTGATCGTTGTGGGGTAGAGGTAACAGAGAAAAAGGTACGTAGAGACAGAGTAGGACACATTAATTTGGTGGTTCCTGTAGCTCATATCTGGTATTTCCGTTCCCTGCCAAATAAAATCGGTTACCTTTTAGGTTTGCCTTCCAAGAAATTGGATATGATCATTTACTACGAACGTTATGTAGTAATTCAGCCAGGTGTAGCCAAAGGTCCTGAAGGTGAAGAAATCCAGAAAATGGATTTCTTGACCGAAGAGGAGTACCTAAATATTTTAGAGACTATTCCTCAGGATAACCAGTATTTAGACGATACGGATCCAAATAAGTTTATTGCTAAGATGGGGGCAGAATGCCTTATCGATCTATTGGCAAGAATAGACTTAAGCGATTTGTCTTACGAACTAAGACACAAAGCAAATACCGAAACGTCTAAACAACGTAAGACAGAGGCTTTAAAAAGACTTCAAGTAGTTGAAGCCTTAAGAGAGTCTCAAGAAAATAGAGAAAACAGACCAGATTGGATGATCATGAAAGTGATCCCTGTAATTCCACCAGAATTACGTCCTTTGGTACCATTAGATGGTGGTCGTTTCGCTACATCGGATTTAAATGACCTTTATAGAAGGGTTATTATCAGAAACAACCGTTTAAAGCGTTTGGTAGAGATAAAAGCTCCTGAAGTGATTCTTAGAAATGAGAAACGTATGCTTCAAGAAGCAGTGGATTCTCTTTTTGATAATACACGTAAAGCATCGGCAGTTAAAACCGAATCTAACAGACCTTTAAAGTCACTTTCAGATTCATTAAAAGGTAAACAAGGTCGTTTCCGTCAAAACCTATTGGGTAAACGTGTAGATTATTCTGCGCGTTCGGTAATCGTCGTTGGACCGGAAATGAAATTGTTCGAATGTGGTTTGCCTAAAGATATGGCTGCTGAACTGTACAAACCTTTTGTGATCCGTAAGTTGATCGAAAGAGGAATTGTAAAAACGGTAAAGTCTGCTAAGAAAATTATAGACAAAAAAGAACCGGTAGTATGGGATATTTTAGAGAACGTCCTAAAAGGACATCCTGTATTGCTAAACCGTGCTCCTACATTGCACCGTTTGGGTATTCAAGCGTTCCAGCCAAAACTTATTGAAGGAAAGGCGATCCGTTTACACCCATTGGTATGTACCGCATTTAACGCGGATTTTGATGGGGATCAGATGGCGGTTCACCTTCCATTAGGACCAGAGGCTATTTTGGAAGCCCAACTTTTAATGTTGGCTTCTCACAATATCTTGAACCCTGCAAATGGATCTCCTATTACCGTACCTTCTCAGGATATGGTCTTGGGTCTGTATTATATGACTAAGGAAAGAAAGTCTACACCAGAAGTACCTGTTAGAGGGGAAGGGTTAACGTTCTATTCTTATGAAGAGGTAGTGATTGCCTTCAACGAAGGAAGATTACACTTGAATGCCGGCGTTAAAGTAAGAGCAAAAGATTTCAACGAAGCAGGAGAGCTTGTGTACCAAGTGATACCTACAACCGTTGGTAGAGTGTTGTTTAACATGGTTGTACCAGAGGCAGCAGGATATATCAACGATGTATTGAACAAGAAATCTTTAAGAGATATTATTGGTAATATTTTAAATGTTACCGATGTTCCTACAACGGCTGAGTTTTTGGATAAGATTAAAACTATGGGGTACGAGTTCGCTTTCAAAGGTGGATTGTCCTTTAGTTTAGGTGATATTATTATCCCGCCAGAAAAGCATGAAATGATTGCCGATGCTAACGGACAGGTTGAAGGTATTATGGCCAACTATAACATGGGGCTTATTACTAACAACGAACGTTACAACCAGGTGATTGATGTTTGGACATCTACCAATGCCATGTTGACCGAGTTGGCTATGAAACGTATTCGTGAAGACCAACAAGGATTTAACTCTGTGTATATGATGTTGGATTCTGGAGCAAGGGGATCTAAAGAACAGATCCGTCAGCTTACCGGTATGCGTGGATTGATGGCGAAACCGAAAAAATCGACCGCAGGAGGTGGAGAAATTATTGAAAACCCGATTTTATCGAACTTTAAAGAGGGACTTTCAATTTTGGAATACTTTATTTCTACTCACGGTGCGCGTAAAGGTCTTGCGGATACTGCGTTAAAAACGGCAGATGCAGGATACCTAACCCGTAGATTGGTAGACGTTTCCCAAGATGTGATTATCAATACTGAGGACTGTGGTACCCTAAGAGGTATTCAGGTGGAAGCACTTAGGAAAAATGAAGAGATTGTTGAATCCTTAGGGGAAAGAATATTAGGTAGGGTTTCTTTACATGATGTGTACGATCCGATTTCAGAAGAGTTATTGCTGAAAGCTGGTCAGGAAATCATGGAGAGCGATGTGAAGAAGATTACAGCTTCTCCTGTCGAAAAAATAGAAGTGCGTTCAGCATTGACCTGTGAGGCCTCTAAAGGTATCTGTGGTAAATGTTATGGTAGAAACCTTTCGACCAATAAAATGGTTCAAAGAGGGGAAGCCGTAGGGGTTGTGGCAGCACAATCAATTGGAGAACCAGGAACACAGTTGACATTGCGTACTTTCCACGTGGGAGGTATTGCAGGGAACATTTCCGAAGATAGCAAGCTAGAGGCTAAATTCTCAGGTATTGCAGAGATTGAAGATTTAAGGACCGTTACTAGCTTAGATGCAGAAGGTAACAATGCTGAAATCGTTATTTCTAGAACTTCTGAAATAAAAATTGTTGATGCTAAGACAGGAATTACCTTAAGTACAAATAACATTCCTTACGGTTCTCAATTGTTCATCAAAAATGGTGATAAAGTTGAAAAAGGGAAGGTAGTTTGTTCTTGGGATCCTTATAACGGTGTAATCGTTTCAGAATTCCCTGGTAAAATTGCTTACGAAAATATTGAGCAAGGTGTTACTTATCAAGTTGAAATCGATGAGCAGACCGGATTCCAAGAGAAAGTAATTTCTGAATCAAGGAACAAGAAACTTATCCCAACATTATTGATTAAAAACAATAATGACGAGGTGTTGCGTTCATACAACTTGCCTGTTGGTTCTCACATCATGGTTGATGATGGCGATAAAATTAAAGAAGGTAAAATTTTGGTTAAAATACCACGTAAATCTGCCAAGTCTGGAGATATTACAGGGGGTCTACCAAGAGTTACTGAATTGTTTGAAGCGCGTAACCCATCTAACCCAGCGGTGGTTTCTGAAATTGACGGAGTTGTTTCCTTCGGAAAAATTAAACGTGGTAACCGCGAAATCATTATCGAGTCTAAATTGGGCGAGGTTAAAAAGTATTTGGTGAAATTATCAAATCAAGTCCTTGTACAAGAAAATGATTATGTACGTGCAGGTATGCCATTATCCGATGGTTCTATTACGCCAGAAGATATCCTTAGAATTAAAGGGCCATCTGCTGTACAGCAGTACTTGGTAAATGAAGTGCAAGAAGTATATCGTTTGCAAGGGGTGAAAATTAATGATAAACATTTTGAAGTTGTAGTACGTCAGATGATGCGTAAAGTACGTATTCAAGATCCGGGAGATACTATTTTCTTAGAGAATCAATTGATTCATAAAGACGATTTCATCAGAGAAAATGATGAGATGTTTGGTAAGAAAGTGGTCGAGGATGCTGGAGAGTCTACGAATCTTAAGCCAGGTCAAATTATCACTTCACGTGAATTAAGAGATGAGAATTCTATCTTGAAACGTTCCGATAAGAATTTGGTATCGGCTAGAGATGCAGTAGCAGCAACAGCAACGCCAATTCTACAAGGTATTACACGTGCATCCTTACAGACGAAATCGTTTATATCGGCTGCATCGTTCCAAGAGACAACTAAAGTATTAAACGAAGCCGCAGTAAATGGTAAAGTAGATACTTTGGAAGGATTGAAAGAAAATGTAATCGTAGGACACAAAATACCAGCAGGTACTGGTATGAGAGAATATGATAATATCATTGTCGGTTCTAAAGAAGAATACGACGAGATAATGGCTCGTAAAGAGGAATTGAAATTCTAAATATTAAAAACCTCGGTGATCATCACCGAGGTTTTTTTTTATAAGCATACCATTATATTAAGGTTGTTTTAATATTTTAGTAACTTAAACTATTACAATGAGCGATAAAAAATCAGAACAACAGCAGATCAATATCGAATTGGATGAGAAGACTGCCGAGGGAATTTATTCTAACTTGGCAATTATCAACCATTCGGTATCCGAATTTGTGGTAGACTTTATAAGTTTAATGCCCGGGGCGCCAAAGGCTAAGGTGAAGAGTAGAATTGTACTTACTCCGCAACATGCCAAAAAGTTTTTAAAAGCGCTGAGCGATAACGTTCAACGTTTTGAGAATGCCCATGGAACCATAAAAGATTATGAACAACCTCCGATTCCAATGAATTTTGGACCCACTGGTGAAGCATAATAAAAAGCCCCATGAATATTAATTCATGGGGCTTTTTACCTTTTGTACCTGCCTTAATTAGGCAATTCAAAACAACTACTATTCAAATTCCGAGGTGAAATGAAGCGTTACATTCGGATATTTTTGTTGTGTCATTTGTAAAGAAAATTGAGAATCGGCAAGAAATACCAATTGCTTTCTTTTATCCATGGCTAAAAACTTTTGTTTTACCCTTTTAAACTCTTTAAACTCTTCACTGTTTTTATCCTTTGCCTGTACCCAACAAGCCTTGTAAACAGGGAAATTCTCGTAGGTGCATTTGGCGCCATATTCGTGCTCCAATCGATATTGGATGACCTCGAACTGAAGGGCTCCTACAGTACCGATAACCTTTCTTCCGTTCATCTCTAGCGTAAATAACTGGGCAACACCTTCGTCCATAAGTTGGTCAATACCCTTGTAAAGCTGTTTGGATTTTAAAGGATCGGCATTGTTTATATATCTAAAATGCTCCGGAGAGAAACTAGGAATTCCTTTGTAATTTAATATTTCGCCCTCTGTAAGAGTATCTCCGATTTTAAAGTTACCGGTATCGTGTAATCCTACAATGTCTCCTGGATAAGAAATGTCAACAATCTCCTTTTTCTCTGCAAAGAAGGCATTTGGACTTGAAAATTTAAACTTTTTGCCTTGGCGAACATGTAAATAAGGTTTGTTCCTTTCAAAGGTTCCCGATACAATTTTTATAAAAGCAAGTCTATCTCTGTGTTTCGGGTCCATATTGGCATGGATCTTAAATACAAACCCTGTCAATGCAGTTTCATTGGCTTGTACCGTGCGTTCTTCGGCTGCTTTGGCCCTTGGAGAAGGCGCTATGTCAATAAAACAATCCAATAGTTCTCTGACACCGAAATTGTTCAGTGCCGAGCCAAAAAATACAGGTTGCTGCTTGGCTGCCAAATAACTTTCCTTATCAAAGTCTGGGTAAACACCTTTCACCAATTCTATATTATCTCGTAGATCGGCGGCTGCTTTGGTCCCTATGATGTTTTCTAGTTCTGGGCTATCTATATCATCAAAAGCAATTGTTTCTTCAATATTCTTTTTACTGTCCCCACTAAATAGATTTATATTTTTCTCGTAGATATTATATATCCCCTTAAAATCGTATCCCATTCCTATCGGAAAACTAAGAGGACTAACAGATAAGCCTAGTTTTTGTTCTACTTCATCCAAAAGATCGAAGGCATCTTTTCCTTCCCTATCTAGTTTGTTTATAAAAACAATCATGGGAATGTTACGCATGCGACAGACTTCCACCAATTTTTCGGTTTGTTCCTCAACACCTTTGGCAACATCTATAACTACAATAACACTATCTACCGCGGTAAGCGTCCTAAAGGTATCCTCTGCAAAATCTTTGTGCCCGGGGGTATCTAGAATGTTAATTTTTTTGTCCTTATAAAGAAAAGCTAAAACAGAAGTAGCTACAGAGATCCCTCTTTGTCTCTCAATCTCCATAAAGTCACTGGTAGCTCCCTTTTTTATTTTATTGTTTTTTACTGCACCAGCCTCCTGAATAGCACCTCCAAACAATAATAGTTTTTCGGTTAGGGTGGTTTTACCGGCATCTGGATGCGATATGATGCCGAAAGTTCTTCTTCTTTCTATTTCTGTCTTGAAACTCATTCATCAATGATTTCCGCAAAAATAATGTAAATAAATCTTCTTGAAGGCCCTAAATACTTTAAATATCACCAAATAATGGAATTTATATAGTTGTAAAAATAGCACCAAAGGGAGAGGAATACATTTTTTTATGGAGTGCTAAAAGGGGCCAGGATGGAAGCCTTATATGGACCGTAAAACCTTTAATATGTAAACCATTGAATGAGTTGTATGGGGAGGCAGACAATTGGTGCTTGTAAATATTCATATCGTTCGGCAATACAAAAGGGTGTTATAGCGTTTAAAAGAATAATTACCTGTTAGCCGAGTTTTTGCTATAACTTTCTAAGTAATAGAGAATAGCATGAAACTCGCTATGGTTCTTTTTAATAAACAATTTAGCTATTTTAAATGAGACATCAAAGGAGGTCCTTACTGTTGGTTTTGTTGCTTTGTACCGTTTTTTCTGGGCTTTATGCACAACAAGATGCTCAATTTACGCAGTATATGTTTAATACTATCAGTATTAATCCTGCCTATGCCGGGTCTAGAGGCCAATTGAGCATTGCAGGGCTATATCGTTCACAATGGGTGGGCGTAGAAGGAGCTCCAAAAACCCAAACTATAAACCTGCATGCTCCTATAAGGGACAGTAAGCTGGGATATGGAATATCTATTGTAAACGATGAAATAGGGAATGGCGTGGTGCAAGAGACGTACCTAGACGCTATGATCTCGTATAGCATAGAAGTGTCACTAGAGGGAAAACTGTCCTTTGGACTAAAAGCAAGTGCCAATATTCTAAACCTGGATTTTAACGGATTGAAAAATTATGAGTCCGAAAATGTGCAAGGAGATAATATAGATAACAAGGTGTCGCCAAACTTTGGGGTTGGACTGTATTACCATACCGATACATTTTATGCAGGCCTGTCTGTTCCCAATCTGATAGAAACCAAACATTTTGATAATTCACAAAGAAATGCGAAGGACACTCAGTTCCTGGCCGCAGAACGAATCAACTTTTATATGATTACCGGCTATGTATTTGACCTAGAAGGTGGTTTTAAATTTAAACCCGCCTTATTGACAAAGGTAGTTGGTGGTGCCCCTTTGCAACTAGATGTTTCTGCCAATTTTCTGTATAATGAAAAGTTTAGCTTTGGGGCTGCCTATAGATGGGATGCTGCTGTAAGTGGGATGGTAGGTTTCCAAATTAGCGACCAATTTATGATTGGTTTAGCATATGACAGAGAAACAACAGCCTTGGGAAATACCCAATTTAATGATGGCTCTTTTGAGGTGTTTTTAAGATTTGAAGTAGAAAAGTCCATCCGAAGAATAAGGTCAAGACGTTTCTTTTAAAAGGATATCCATTTGACTGCCTTTTTATGGATAAGGAAATAGCCAAATATAATACTCTCCTATTGTGGTTTGGCATATACAAAAGTCCCTTTGACTAGGGGATAGAGAACATTCACAACATTAAATTTTAATTCTTTTAGAAATTCTATACTTTCCGGTATTAATCTATTTGTTGTTAACTATTAGGAAGTTGTTGGTAATAGCTAACAAGAACCAGAAAAATAAGTACATGGGTCTATGTGTTTAAAGCATAAATTAAAATGTTTTGTAATATTAGTATTTTCCTTTTTGGTAGGACTCCCTGTATTTGCACAGGTTACCGGTGATTACAGATCCAAGGCAACCGGTAACTGGAATAGCCCCAGTACTTGGCAATTCTTTAATGGTGCCTCATGGGTGAATGCCACGTCATATCCCGGCCAAAACAGTAATGTGGCTACGGTAACTATTGGGAGTGATAATACGGTGACATTAAACACTAATATAACATCCTATACCATAAACCAGCTTATCATTGGAGATGAATCGGGGGGCAAGGACACTTTATCACTGCCGGATAATGGGGATTTTACAGTCAATATTATGTTGGTCGCTGTGCAAAGTGACGGTATTCTCTCCTGGGTAAAGAATGCGGATCTTCATTTGCCCAATGGGGCAATGATTTACAATAACGGAGGAAAGATTACAACGAACAACAATTGTAATGCTTCGCAAAACATTTTTATTGGGAACAGTAAATTCTCAAACTGTAACGGAAAGGGAGGTTCTGACTACTCTTTTGATGATATAGAAGGGGCCTTGCCCCCGCCAAGCAGTAATGGGGATATTACCGAATGTGCAGAAAATCCCATCCAAACCTTAACGGCTTCCGCCACGCCGCCCTCGGGTGCCCATGTGGTGTGGTATACCGCTACCAGTGGTGGATCTTCAGTTTCTCCAACTTTAAGTACGGTAGGAAATGTTACCTATTATGGAGAAAGTGTCGATAATTCAGATTCCAATCGAAGAAGTCTTTTTAGAACTCCGGTGAAACTTACCATTCATCCAAGGCCTATTATTGCAGTCACTCGTTCTCCAGAGTGTAATTTGCTTTTTACGAATTACTCACTAGAGGTTACCGTGAGTTCGGGAACTGTAACCAGCACCGCAGGTACGGTGACCAATACCGCGGGCAATGTTTGGGATATTGCCAATGTGCCCTCGGGAACCAATATTGTAGTAACAGTGACCGATGCCAATAGTTGTACCGAACAACTCCCGGTAACCGCACCTAATTGCACTTGTCCATTGGTAAATGACCCTAGCAGCGACGGTAACAAATTTTATTGTGCCGGAGATACCGTTCCCTCTATAACAGCATCGGTTGATTTTGGAGATACAGTAGATTGGTATGATTCGGCCAGTGGTGGAAACTTACTGCTCTTGGGAAATACAACATACCAACCGGCCGGACCTGGGACCTATTATGCCGAAGCAAGAAATACGATTTCCAATTGTATAAGTGGGGCCAGAACCGCTATTACAGTTATACAAAACGCTCCCTCCTCCGTTTCTATTAATGCCGATGAAACTGTTTTTGTGGGCGGGAATGCTATTTTTACTATAACTTCTACCAATGCAGATACCTATCAATGGCAAGTCAGTACAGATGGGGGAACCGTCTTCAATACTATTGGTGATGGAATGGAATACGCCGGAACACAATCAACTGCCTTAACCGTCAAGACTGCCGGTGTTAATAAAAATGGATACAGGTATCGCGTTCTGGCTTCAAAGTCGGGATCTAGTTGCCCGGCAACAACTTCTGCTTCCGCTTTGTTAACGGTAAAAGTAGAAACCGTTATTACTAACAGAAGAATTAGCCATAGAGTCTTTTAAATAAATAGGGCTCGCTATTAGTTTTTGAGTAGCTATCAAACTTCTATATAGCCGATTTACGTGGCAAGGACTTACCCTGAATTTTAATAAGGCTTATTCGTCACGGATATGACTAATATGTTGTTTACACTTCATAAAACAAGCTTTTTGCAACAATTAATTTGCCGTGATCGTAGGTGGACTAACTTTGTATTTATAATCATTAAATCATGGTGATTAACCAATATAACAATTTCAAATGCATTCCTTTAAACGTAACATCTTTGTTTATCTGATTATATGGGCTTTGTTTTTATCTGTGAATCAAATTTGTGCCCAAATAGGAGTAGGTGCAAATTTTGGGATAGAAGCCGATGTGTATTCAGGAGATGCAATATCTGGACTCTCTACCGACGACTGGTTTTATAACGGAAGTTCTGGCGCAGGAGTTGTAGATGAAGCCACAGCTATCACTATGGGCTATAAAGCACAACTGATGGCTAATCAAAATATAGCTTTCGATTTACGACAAAGCATCCCCAATTACGCCACAAATGGAGGGTACATCTGGTATAGTACCCGATATGGACGGGATTACGTAAATATATCTTCTCCAGATCTTACAACATTTACAGGAGGTAAGAACGGGGATAACCCCAATACATCATGGCCGATAGGTTCAGGTCAGGTGCCCGATAAATCAGATATCGTGGATGCAGGGGTACATATGAGAAGAAACGGAATAAATGTCACTGATGACCTATGGGTGAATTTGATGATATCGACCTTGTCTTCTTCTGGTAGTCACTTTATAGATTTTGAGTTATTTGTATCCGAATTACAGACCACCAGTAATGGATTCACCAATTCGGGGCCACAAGAAGGACATACAGCCTGGGTTTTCGATTCAAGTGGAAATGTAATCACTATTGGGGATATGATTATAGGGTTTTCTTTTGGGGGATCGGGAGTTTCTGGTTTAGAAGTAAGGCTTTGGGTAGATAGGAAAGTCCATAAACCTGGAACTTCACCGGGAGGCACTTCTACCTTTACCTGGGGAAATAACATAGACGGAGGAAGTACCTACGGATACGCACAAATCGTCGTTCCTCCTGGCGCCTTATTAAGTAATGTAAACAGCCTTCTTGCTAAAACCGGACCGCCTTGGGGAACCGCAGATACTAAAGGTTATGTAAACAATTATGGTAGGGGAGTTTTTGCGGAAGTTGGTGTGAATTTTACCAAATTAGGATTTGACCCACGAGCGCTATTTGGAAATGGTGCGGCCTGCGATTCACCTTTTAGTGCGGTGTTGGCAAAATCTAGAACTTCGGAATCGTTCACTTCCGCTCTTAAAGATTTTGCCGGGCCTTATGCGTTTTTGGGTTCTGCCGAAGGGACTCAGGTAAATACCACTTTAGTCGATCCCGGAGATTTCGATTCTTGTGTTACGGGAGAAACCTTAACCCTGAAGGCAGAGTTTATTTCGACTTCCTCGGAATATGTTTGGTATTCACTAACACCCGGAGTGGTTTTTCCAGCCAATGGGCTTTCACAAATATCCGGAGTAGGAATGGATGAGGTTGTTATAGATACTATGGGAGACTATCAATTGGGGATAGCACCTTTGTTAGGGTGTACCCCGGCAACCGACCCGACAGATATTATTAGTATTCGTGCAAAACCATGTGCCTTTGCCGATAGCTATAATGTTACAGAAAATATCAGCTTAAACGTGGCAGCAAGTGGATTGATAGGAAATGATACCGATGACGATAGCAATGATACCCTAACCGTAACGACTATTCCTGTGGTAGATGTTTCTAATGGGACCCTTAACTTAGCCTCTGATGGTAGCTTTACCTACCTGCCAAATCCTGGATTTACAGGAGTAGATACTTTTACATATCAGGTATGCGATTTTTTTGGTTTATGTGATACAGCAGTGGTTAGCCTTGTTGTGTTTGCAGATTTTGATGGAGATGGAATTATTGATATTGATGATTTGGATGATGACAATGACGGTATCCTAGATACTACAGAGTCCAATGGTATAGATCCCAGTGCGGATCATGATGGTGATGGGATTCCTAATTATAGAGATCCTGACTTTTGTACTTTAAATATCCATGGCGTCTGTGAAAACCTGGATCCAGATGGAGATGGGATTCCTAATCACTTAGATTTGGACAGTGACGGCGATGGTTGTAACGATGTGACTGAAGCCGGATTTACAGATGCTAACGGTGATGGTATATTAGGAGATTTAGCGACAACGGTCGATGCTAATGGACTTGTTATCGGAACCAACGTTTCAGATGGCTATACCACTCCCAAAGATGGTGATAACAATAGTATTTATGACTTCTTGGAAGTCGGGCAAGCTGCTGTTATTACAATGCAGCCAACTGATACTAATGTGTTAGATGGCGCTGATACTTCTTTTACAATTACCGCTACTTCGGCAATAACTTATCAATGGCAGATAAGTACCGATGGAGGCAGTTCCTTTTCTAATCTATCCAATGGAGGGAAATACTCCGGTAGTGATACCGCTACACTTCAAATAAACTCGGTTCAATTAGCTATGAATAGCTATCAGTTTAGAGTAATTGTTTCTAATGACGCCTTTAATTGTGATCCTACGGATACCACTGTTCCTGCATATTTAAAAGTAGTAGTTAGGTCGGTAATTACCAATAAAAGAATTACCCATAGGGTTGGAATGAATTAGTGCTTAAATTCTTTTACCGTCCCTATATAAAACACTCCTTTTTATTTCTTTAATAGCCATTTTAGAGGTGGGCTAAATACATAAATAATCGAGCAATGACCACAAAATAGGGAAAGGTTTTAAGATAGGCTACCCTTGAAAAATTACGTTTTACACTATAGAATAGGGCATACACAACATTTTATTTAACAAATCATTAAGAAGTTTGACCTTGTGTTAAAAGACTATGATGGTGTACTGGCCATTTATAAAACCTTCAAATGCGAATTAATATTTTCGTTGATGAGGATTTTATTTCAGAAAAGACGGCAACGAATCTTTTACAGTAGTATAGTTCAAAAGCAATATATGAAACGAACCGTCAAAAAACGTATTTTAAAGGAGCAATGTATAATGTCTATGAAAACATTGCTCCTTCTAGTTCTTTTAATAATATCTAACGCTGCTTTTGCTCAGTTAGATCCATTACCTTCAATAGTGCCTAATCCCAATAGAGGTTTGCCCTTATTGTATAGTATTGCAGATAATAGATCGGAATTGTATTTTGTAGCACCAGATCCAATGGCATCGCCACTTCCAAGTCCGACCTTTATAAATATAACCTTTGGAGGGACACCCATCACTTTCTCTGGAGAAGGAGGAGGATATAGGTCCATTGATAGGATGGTATATGTTTTTCAAGGTCGAAATAGTAATGCAACATCAGATTTATATGCGATAGATCCCTCAACAGGAATAACAACCTTAGCCAAATCTGATATTGTTCCTGGCCACGTGGAAGGGGCAGAGTTTTATATAAACAATGTAACGGGTGAAGAGGTTTTAGTGGTTGTTCATCGAAATGGTACTAGTGGAGGATCTCATCAAATAATGGCCATTAATCCAAATGCTAATGGGACGAACCCGGCCTGGTCGCCTTATGCTGGTTACCCTAAAAACATTTCTGGGGATAGAACAACAGCAGATGGTATTTCTTGGGACCCTGTTTCTTCTAATTTTTATATCCAAAATGATGATACCGTAGATTATTATACCATCGATATTGCAACTGGGGTAACCACTTATGCCTTTAGGACTTCTTTGGCAGTAGACGGGGAGGGTATTACCTATGCCAGTGATGGGGAAAATTATATTGAAGATGAGGGGCAAGCGGGGCAAGGTCGAAAAATATTTAAGGTTGACATTACTACTGGAAACCTTATTCCCGTAGCAGAACTAGGAAGTACGGGCGATGTGGAATCTATTATGGGGAATTTAGGCGTCCGTAACGATGCTGGTGATGCTCCTTCAACCTATGGGTATGCCGCACATATATTACCCGTTCTTGTAGCGACACCTGTTTCCATTTATCTAGGGAATATCGCCCCAGACAGCGAAGATCCCTTTGTTAATTTTAGTACCGGTTCTAGTGACGATAACAATGGTGACGATGAAGATGGCGTAACCAGTGGAGGAATCGATTTTAATGGACAGCTCTTAGATTTAGGAAGCACTAAGGTTATAGATATAATTACTAACGGTGCAGGTGTTCTAAACGCTTGGATCGATTTTAACAGGGATGGCGATTTTGATGACATAGGAGAACAAATCGCCTCCGATGTAGCTCCTAGTGGAGGTAGTATTACACTAAATGTTGCAGTGCCAGCAACGGCAAGTATAGGGACTTCCTATGCCCGGTTTAGATTTTCTTCGGATACCGGATTGCCACCGGGCAATTCTGAGGCAAGTAATGGGGAAGTTGAAGATTACCAAGTGATTTTTAGGGACAATATAAGTTGTGGTCCTGGATATACCATGACAGAATCCATAAGTTATACTCAAGTTTATGCGACATCGGTTACTACTGATGACAGTGTAAATAATGCTAGTAACTCCCTGGGTAATAATGACAGTACTACGGCAAGATTTAATAATGATAACGACGAATTGATTCTTGAAATGGGGGAAGAGATCAATAAGGGAGATGCCGTAACAGTCAATGGTCCTGATGAAGATGTTTTTGATATTTGGGTTTCCTCTAGTGCTACGGGGCCTTGGACACAGGTAGGAAATGCTGCCGCTTTGGATTATACTTTCTCCTCGCCATTTAATTGGTTGTATATAAGACTTAAAAGAGGATCAGGAGGAGATAATCATATCAGTTATATCGAAGCTGATAAATCTATTTCTACTTATAACTGTGCTCCAGATAATGATGGAGACGGCATTCCCGACAGAACCGATTTGGATGACGATAACGATGGAATTCCTGACGATCTTGAGTTAAGCACCATTATTAGTAATTCCCAACCTTCTTGTGGAGGGGAAACAACCCTCGATTTTAGCGCTGCGGCTACCTTGGTATCTGGTACAGCCTTGACCCAAGGTGCCGTGTATAGGATACCGAATATAACAGCAGGAACAGACGCCCTCATTACTATTGCCAAAACCGTAAATGCGACCGTGGCCAACTTGGATAACAATAGTACGGAGCCCGCTGCTTTTAAACCGCAAACGGCTTTTAATTTTGCCAATGTAGGAGATAGGGGGTATATAGAATACAAAATTGATTTTGTAAATTCTGGTGGGTCCACCCCTGTGATTATCAATAAATTCTTTATGAACTTTAACGATATTTAGCCATCCCCCGTTTTTTTAATTGAGCATTAAATTGAGTTGCCCTATATTTTTTTCAGGTTCGGTATTTTGAATTTTCCATCTACTTTTTACCGGCATGAGTAAA
>NZ_JAAXCQ010000022.1 GCF_012272855.1 Arenibacter sp. 6A1
AATTACAGCTTTTTAAACAGTTTTCCTATTTTAAATCACCTCAAAACACTAGCAAAATCAATACTTCAACAGTTATTCAACTCTTTTTTCAGGGGATGGCTAAATTAACTAAACACAGTGCTACCGCTGGAAGACAACCATTTGTTTTCCCTAACTCATCTTACGAAGACGGATCTGGCGGATATGTAGCCAACAATAACCGTTTGACATCAGGAGGCGGGAATGCTTTTTGGGATTCATATAACGATGTAAAAGAAAATTATGTAACAGATGCGACCACCCTTAAATTAAGGGAAGTTTCTTTAACCTATTCTTTGGACCAAAAAGTATTGGAACAAATAGGAGTAGATAACTTAACCATTGGATTGTACGGCCGTAACCTTTTGACCTTAAGACCAAAGGACAATGTTTATACCGATCCTGAATTTAACTTCACCACAGGAAACGCTATAGGAGTTGGTACACAGTCTCAGACTCCTCCGACTAGACAGTTTGGTTTAAACTTATCTGTAACTTTTTAAAAAAAAAACATGAAAACAAGAAATTTTAAAAATTCTACCATATTACTGCTCGCCATTTTGTTGGGAGCCGTGAGCTGTAGTGACTACTTGGATGTCAACGACAATCCAAATGATCCTCCTATTTCTACCCCGCAATTGACTTTGCCGGTGGCACAGGCGAGTTTGGCAAACTTAAATGCCAGATCAATGACCTACTTGGGCCAATATATGGCCTACAACTGGGCTACACCCTCTAACTGGTCTGCCAACGCAGATTTTGCTAGATATAACGTTACCACAAACTTCTTCACGACTGTTTTTGAGACCAGTTATGTAGATATCTTCAAAAACCTGACGTATATAGAAACTTATGAAGACCCTACTGGCGCAGTTGATTATAGTGCTTACAAGGTTATTTCATCTACCCTTAAGGGGTTCCAATACCAATATTTGGTAGACCTTTATGGCGATGTTCCTTATAGCGAGGCAAATCAAAGAGGAGCAAATACGACTCCAAAGTATGACGATGCCGAAACCGTTTACAAAGCCAATATCGATGCTTTGACACAAGCGGCCACCTTGGCATTAAACTTACCAGACACCGCTGAAGATCCAGGGTCACAAGATATTATCTTTAATGGCCATATGGACGAATGGGCTGCCTTTGCCAACACTATTAAGCTTAGAATGTTGGTTAGATTGAGCAACACAGGACAAGACAGCTACATCAAGGATCAAATTGCATTAATCAACGCTAATGGTGCTGGTTATATCGCATCCGATGTTAATGTAAATCCTGGTTATTCTGATGCTTCAGACAAACAAAGTCCTTTTTACGGTTATTTCCGTAATGTAAACACCAATTCACAAACCGATAGAGGTGACTTTACAGTAGCTAGTGATTATGCCTTGGACTTCTTAGCCGAAACCAATGATGACCGTTTGTCTAGAATTTATGCGCCTGCTCAATCAGGAGGTGCCTTTAAAGGTGCTCCACAATCTACGGTACTTCCAGGAAGCGGATTCACCAGTAATGATCTTTCAAAAGTAGGTCCAGGCCTTCTAAGAAGTGCTGATCAGGACCAACCAATTATGTTACTTTCTGAAAGCTTATTGCTTCAGGCAGAGGCTGCTGTTAGAGGTTACATCCCTGGTGGAGACGCTGCTGCAGAGGCTCTTTACAATGAAGCCATTACAGAGTCTTATATCTACCTAGGTGTCGAAGATGCCGAAGCTGCTGCACAGGCCTACTACACGCAAGATTTGATTAATGTAGGATGGACCTCTTCTTCTAATAAAATAGAAGCAATCATTACACAAAAATGGGTGGCATTGAACAGTACTTCCTCTATTGAATTGTGGATTGAAAAAACAAGGACCGGTTTTCCAGCAGGATTACCTGTCCCTGCAGAATCTGATGGTGTACGTCCAGTAAGACTGTTATACCCAGCATCTGAGGTAGCAAGAAACAAAAACAATGTTCCTTCCCAATCTGTTGGTGACGCATTTACTAGTAACCCATTTTGGAAATAAAATATTCAAACGATGAAAAATATATTATATAAACTAAATTATGTTGCAGTCGCAATTGCTGCCATGTTCATGGTTTCCTGCGATGCACTTCTCGAACAAGATGAAACCGATTTTGGTCAAGGACCAATATTGGCTCAATTCGAAAAGACGAAAGCCGAATTAAATATCATAAAGGATCCTGAAAACACGCCTATTGATTATGAGGTTGCCATCACTTTTTTCGGTGGAAAAAATGTACCCTTAGACAGAGACGTTGAAGTATCTATTGCCACCAGTGCTGATTCGGAAGCTAAGGAAGGTGTAGAATTTGAGTTGAATGCCACCTCCTATACCATCCCAGCAGGTGAGACTTCGGTAATAGCGAGTATAAAGATCCTTACCGGAAATTTGGTTCCTTTTGAATTTAAGGACATTGTTCTTGAAATTACAAGTTCATCAGAATCGGTATCCGATAACAACACTACCGCTATCACCCTGAAGGCTCTTGACTCTAATACTTTGGCAGGAACTTACACGGTTGAAGTTGGTGAATATTGGAATTCTGGAAATTATATCGCTAGTTACGCAGGCAGAACCTTTGTTGTTGCCGCTATTGCACCAGGATTGTACAGACATGAAGGTATTGCCTTCTGGCCTGATGGAAACGATTTCTATTTTACGGTAGATGCAGAAACTAATGTTATAACCGTTTTAGGCAATGACCCTGATGGAACTCCGACCTTACTGAATGGATCTCCAATTATGAACTGTGCTGGCGGAAAATTTGAAATGGTTCCATGTACAGATGAGACCAACAAAGCTACTTTACAAGCAGATGGACATCATATTATAGAACTTACCACCGGTTATTTTAGAGGTGCAGGAGCTACTAGGGAATTTTTACAAAAGCTGGTTAGAAACTAATAGTAAACAGCAAACTTTTTAATACTCAAGAAAAGTCGCCTAAATTAAGTTTTAGGCGACTTTTTATTTAAAGAAAGTGCATGTCTAAATAACAGCATTGTTTAATACAACTTTTATTGGTTTATACTTGAAATAGCAAAAAATAGCCCTTCAAATCCTAGAGTGGCCCTGCCATAGCAGCAGTCACCTTTACCATGAATTAAAATTCTAAAGGAACACTCCTTATACTTTACAATAGTTAAACTTGAAAGAGGCATACATTAATTTGAATGCCTCTTTTTTTATTCTCCAAAATTATACAGCCCAAAAAATAAGACACCATCCATCAAGTTTAAAGCAATATGAATCACTGATACAATACCTTAAAGTATAAATCAAATGTTCTAATGAAAATTTTCCCCCATAACAACTTCAATTTTTTATACCTTTGCCAGATGAAAAATGAGGACTACCAAATTTTTGGGATTCGCGCTATTATAGAAGCTATAAACGCCGGTAAAACCTTGGATAAGGTTTTTATACAAAAGGGATTAAAAGGGGATTTAATCAAGGAACTAGAGACCTTGATCCGTAAAAACGGCATAGGTTTTTCCTATGTCCCTATTGAAAAACTAAACAGGCTTACCAGAGGAAACCACCAAGGGGTTATTGCCTCTATCTCGCCCATCGCATTTTACGAACTCGAAGAATTGGTCGAGAAAGTGCTGGCAAATGAAAACAAGGTTCCCTTGTTCCTATTGCTAGATCAGCTTTCCGATGTCCGTAACTTTGGCGCAATTATTAGAACTGCCGAATGTACCGGTGTAGACGGTATCATCATACAAAAGAAAGGTGCCGCTCCAGTAACTGCAGATACCATTAAAACTTCTGCAGGGGCCGCTTTTAAAGTACCTATTGCCAAAGTAAACCATTTAAAGGATGCTGTTTTCTATTTACAGGCCTCTGGCATTAAGGTAATTTCTGCTACTGAAAAAACAGAAAGCACCATTTATGACGTTTCCCTAAAAGAAGCTTCAGCAATTGTAATGGGCTCGGAAGATGTGGGTATAACCCCATCCATTTTAAAAGCCTCGGACGCTACGGCAAAACTACCATTATTAGGAGAAATAGGTTCGTTAAACGTATCTGTTGCCTGTGGAGTGTTTTTGTACGAAGCGGTAAGACAACGCTTAAATTAGGGATCTTTTTTCCTTTCCTTATACTCGTAAATAATTTGAATGGAGTCTACACTTGTGTCGGCTCCATTTTCTTTTTGTTCTATAAAATTCCCGTCCTCATCAAAATGTTGTAGAAATACATCATCCTCTTCTGGGTAATCTTCATGCTCCCAATCGTATTTTTTTACAGCTGGCAATTTGGCCTTGACAAGGATAGCCAACAGCAACCCGCTCAGGAACCCACCTAAATGCCCCTCCCACGATATATCTTCCTTTACGGGAAAAATATACCATAGCAAACTACCATACACAAACACCACTATAAGAGATAGGGCCACCAACCGATAGTGTTTTGTAAAAATTCCTTTAAAAAAAATAAAACTTGCCAACAGATAAATAACACCGCTTGCCCCAATATGATACGAAGGCCTACCGATGGCCCAGGTCATTAAACCAGAGAGCAACACCCCCCCTACCATTATACGCAGTGCTATACTCCTATAAAAATATACCAATGCCGCCAAAAGGATCGCCAATGGTATGGTATTATTATAAAGATGTTCCACAGAAGCATGCAAAAAGGGACTAAAAACAACCCCTCTTAATCCTTTTAAAGTCCTAGGGTAAACACCATACTCATTTAGGTTTATGCCAAATTGGAGCTCTGCCCAATAGACCGTCCATATAGAAAGTACAGCACCCAAAGGAACTAATAGTATCCAATCCGAATATGTAAAATACTTCTGCTCTGTCATAACGAACACCAAAAAAACTCTAGGACATGGTGCTATACGAATGTAACATATTGTCTCCTAATTCTAAACTTTTTTAAATACTATAAAGTAATACCAGGGGAATGCTCTGGGAATAAGAGTCCTGCACACATACTAATCCAAAGCCCATATTTCGTTGTTAAGCCTACCAGGTTTTTCCTGTAGACCATAAATTATAATGTATAATTTTTATCTTACTTTTATACCATGAACGAGCCACTTGCAGAAAGGGTACGCCCTAAAACCCTCGAAGACTATATCAGCCAAAATCATCTAGTCGGTGAAAAAGGAGCCTTGACCCATCAAATTAAAAAAGGCATTTTACCTTCCTTAATCCTTTGGGGGCCCCCAGGCACCGGAAAGACTACCTTGGCCAATATTATCGCCCAGGAAAGCGGACGCCCATTTTATACCTTAAGCGCTATTAACAGTGGCGTTAAAGACATTAGGGAGGTCATTGAAAAGGCCAAACAAAGTGGCGGACTTTTTACCGCTAAAAACCCGATTCTTTTTATTGATGAAATTCATCGTTTTAGCAAGTCGCAACAAGACTCTCTCTTGGCCGCTGTTGAAAAAGGCTGGGTTACCCTTATAGGTGCTACCACCGAGAACCCAAGTTTTGAGGTTATTCCCGCCCTATTGTCACGATGCCAGGTATATATCCTAAATGCTTTTGGAAAGGAAGATCTGGAAGCCTTGCTCTACAGGGCTATGGAGATTGACGATTACCTGAAGTCGAAAAAAATAACGCTTAAAGAAACCGAGGCACTCATGCGCCTTTCTGGAGGTGATGGCCGTAAACTGTTAAATATTTTTGAACTCATCGTAAATTCCGAGGCCTCGGATACCATCACTATTACGGATGAAGCCGTTCTAAGTAAAATTCAGAAAAACACCGTATTATACGATAAAACTGGGGAACAACATTACGATATCGTATCTGCTTTTATAAAATCTATCCGCGGCAGCGATCCCAATGCTGCTGTATATTGGTTAGCCAGAATGATCGAAGGGGGCGAGGACGTAAAATTCATCGCTCGTCGCTTGCTTATATTGGCTTCCGAAGACATAGGCAATGCCAACCCCACGGCTTTGGTCATGGCCAATACTACCTTTCAATCGGTAACCACTATTGGCTACCCAGAAGCGCGCATCATATTAAGTCAGTGCGTCATTTATTTGGCCACTTCGCCTAAAAGCAACGCTAGCTATATGGCCGTTAACCACGCCCAGCAATTGGTAAAACAAACCGGTGATCTTTCCGTTCCTATTGCCCTGCGAAATGCCCCAACCAAATTAATGAAGGATCTAGGGTATGGACAGGAGTACAAGTATGCCCATGACTACGCCAATAATTTTGTAGCCGAAGAGTTTTTTCCAACTGAATTGTCTGGCACCAGCCTCTATAAGCCTGGAAACAATCCACGTGAAAATTCCTTAAAAGACTTTTTAAAGAACCGCTGGAAGGATAAATACGATTTGTAGAAAAGGTGTGCATCGCAATGTACAACCCACCTCATCGAATAAGAAAGCTGTAGGGCCGCTCAATAAAATTAAGTAAATGAAATGCTTTTATACCTTGTAGCATTATTGTTTGGGCGTTCCCTCCTTCGTCGGTCGGGCCATTGGCTATATCCCTTGCGCTGCTGCGGGGATGCCGCCGCTGTCCCTAACGCGGAATTCAGGGAACCATAAACAGTTTTAGCACTAATCAGGGAAGTTCAAATATCTAAAGCGGGCAAGCTTAATAAGGATAGATCAATAAATCATATTCGCCGCTAGTCCCACAACTTGTCCGAAGAGGTACGGATTATTTCCCCATACCCGCAAAAGGGGCTAACTTCCCAATATATTTTTCAATGATTATTATCAACCTGCTAAAGCCAAGGCGCAGGCTGAAACCTTATTCTAACTGCAGGTCCTTGCATTTTCTGTGCGGTACCTTTGGGTAATCGTTCCATGGAATCTTGCGTTAGCTATTGCAGCGGCATCCTTTTTTAATAGGCCATGAGCCGTTTAAAAAAGATACAGCGGAAAGAGCGACCCGATAGGGGAACGCCCATATAGAGCCGGAGATTAGGCACTCTAAAAGACCGCCAAACCGCATTAAAGTAGAAACAAAAAATAATGGTTTGCTATGAGCCATTCGCCCATTACAAACCATTATTCTTAATTGTTCACAAGTGTCGCTGTAGCCGCTCTTAGAATTTAATATTCAGCTCCTTATTGATCAACTCCTCACCTTGGTAATATTCAAAAATCCATTTCTCGCCCTTTTTATAAACAATACCATCGACCTGTTGGTCCGTTTTGGCCATATAAAAATTCTTGAGACTGGTTTGATACAACTTCATGGTGATTTTAGGAGTACTATCTACCAATTGATAGCCGTTTGTAATGGCTTGGGCATACAAAACCGCGGTATCCTTTATAAGTTTTACGTGATGCAAAGCAGGATCGGCAGCAACGGGTTCCATACTTTTAAAATATTGTTCCTCCAAGGTAGCCTTTTGCTCTACTAGCTGTTGCTGCTTAGTTGCTGCTTCATTTTCAGCGGCATCTCCAAACCTTATATTTTTATCCTTTTCCGCTGGGTCTTGCAAGCGTACGACATCGTCCTTAAAACTAATGGATACCATAGCATTTTTGTCCTTGGGCGTATAGGTATAATTTAATTTTGCAATGTCCTTAAAACTGTTTTTTATGGCTTCTGAATACGCAGCCCTATACTCCTTTTCCTTGCTTCTACCTTCTCCCGTAAGAAACACTTCTTTATTAGCGCAATCCGTTAGAGACAGCTTTACCTTGGTAGTGAACAAGGAAGAGTCGTCTATTAATTTAACCAATAGGCCTTTGCAACGATCTACCATCAGCTCTTCTGGCAAATCATTGTCGTAGACCGCTGTAAATCCGTTTTCTACAAAAAGCTGTTTCATCAGGGTACTGGTCAAGTACTGGTTCTCTGACTTAAAGGCCTCAAATTTTGCAGGAACAATGATATACTTATAATTATTTATGTCAGATTGTGCCATCCCGTAATAACTAAAAAGAAAGCACAGGGATACTATAATATTTTTCATATGGGTTTTATTTATTGTTTTAACGTTCCCACGTAATTTGCATAGCTGAATTCGCCTTTGCGACCAGCTTTTGGCCATGCTCATTTCATAAGAATCGTAAATTGATTGCTATAGACTCAGACTTATTTCTTGCCCCAAGTTATGATATTTAATCCTAACTGAAAAGAAGTGTAATGGCTATCTGCTATATTTTCAAAGGCTAGAAGATTATCCACCATCGCGTAAAAATTTACCGGACCTGCCTGTACATTTAGCCCCAACCCTATATTTGAAAAGGAATATTTATCGATGGTATAGGTGGTCTTTAATGCCAGGGAATTCCCTAATCTACGCAAATAAAAGGCGGTAAGCGCTGCTTGCGGCCCCCTTGGCCTGTTGATGGCATATAATTGTGCTCCCACTGCGTTTACATATCTCTCGCTACCCCGATAGCTAGCATATCTATAATCGCATCCACAATAATCACGAGAAGACATTGTCTCTCCAAAGTTATACCGCAGGGATCCATATAGCTTGGTAGGCCGAAAAGAAATATAGTTTTGTTTGCTTTGGTTAAAAGGGACCAATGCTTCTACCTTATCTACCAATTCCTTCCAAAAGTCAGTCTCCGTTGGGGCAAAGGCATCGGGCAAGATCACTTCGATACCCTCAACAGTAGCCTTTCCTTTTACGGTATAATTACGAACATTGGTGCTATTATAAATAAAGCCCAAGTCTAAAACACTAGCGGTCATAACAGTTTGCTCATTCAGCTGATAAGAAAACCCAAAATCGACCCCTAGCCCTAGATTGCCTCCAAAAAATAACCGCTTTGTTAAAATTCCCGATAAACGATCGGGATCTTCATCTATGGCACGGTAAATCTCTTCTATTCCCGAAGATCTAAACTCCATATCGGCATCTATGGTATTTGCCAGAAGATTATTTTCCCCCTCCTCTGTGACATAATAACCACGGTTTTTAGTGCTGTTAAAATTCACAGCACCAGAATATATTTTGGCTCGTCCTCCAACGGTCAGTTCCCTATTGATCTTTTTATTGATCCCAAAATGATAAACATTCAGTATTTCACCACGCGTTTTAAGGTGCCCTAAATTAAATTCCTTTCCGATATAATCTGCATTACCTTCGAAACCTAGTATCGCATAATCCTTAAACCAATACCCAATAGCATCCCCTTCATTATAAATTCCGAAGGAATAAAAATTGGTTGGGTTCCTCCCCCTAAAGCCTCCGCTCAACAGTTCAACCTGATAGGTGCCGCTAAGGTCATCGCCACTACCCATTCCTTCGATCAAACGGTCCCGAACCTTGTCGTTAATATCTAAACCATCATCGGCAAAAATATCGTTTACGGTCACCCCACTAGAGCCATTTTGATAAGAAATTCCGGATAGCCCAGGGATACCGGCATACCATTGAAAATCTGTCTGCATTCCCGGATTAAGCATCAGGGCTTGCGGAATATCGGTAAAATCATACAGGAGTTCTTTGTTTTGGGCATTCACAAAACTGCAGCACAACAAAGCAAAAAATAAAATTAATCTATACATTCTTATTTTAATCGAATCTTGAATTCCGCACTGGATTTCAAAATAATTTTAGGATCATCCAAGGTAGACTGGGAAGCATTGTCACCCCGATTAATTACACTTAGTCTGATACTCGAAATATTTCTTATGATTCTTTGGGTGTCCGCTTGGTTATACTCTACGGTATCATCCAAAACGATTGGTTCATTGATTGCAGGGCCTACGGACAAATCAGCACTATCTAAAATAATACCGTTTTCATCTAAATACGTAACCATAATATCTAAAGACTTAGAGGTAGTGTTTACAACTTGGTAGGTAATACTGCCTTCAATAACCCTATCGGCTATAAAATCTTCATTAAAAGCATCAAAATTGTAGTCTTCACTAAAACCAAATACTCCTGGAGGGAGGTTGTTTATGGCCGTTTCTGAAACTTCATAGTACAAAAGGCTAGCCGGCACCGTTGGAGTAATTTCCAAATCTTGATACTGATCAAAATCCTGACGTTCTACACATGATACCCCTGTTGCCATTAGGGCTAATATCATTGCTATTTTTAAAATCCTTTTCATCCTCAATAAATATAAGTAGCCAACCCTAAACTAGTAAATAGGAATTACGCTAACTGTCTGTTACAAAGTATAACCTTATAAATAGGTTTTTATTTCCTCCAGATCGTGTATAATATCGCAATATCCATGAGCAGGTTCTTTGTGGGCATTAAAGTGAAGGGTATGAAACCCCACCGCCTTGGCTCCTAAAATATCCGCTTCTATACTATCCCCTATCATCATAGATCTTTCGGGGAGGGTATTTGCTCTTTGTAAGGCTAATTGAAAAATTACCGGATCGGGTTTCTTTACTCCCGCCATTTCCGAATTTACAACCTGCCCAAAAAAGCTATCAATATTGGCATTACGCAACTTTTTATCCTGAACCTCTTGAAAGCCATTGGTAATAATATGAAGCTTGTAGGAAGGTTTTAGATAATTTAAAATTTCCATCGTATTAGGAAAAAGATGGTTATAGGTCGATAAATATTCTATATACTGATCAGACAATCGATATATAAGCTCATCGGACACTGAATATCCCAAGCGCACAAAGGTAGTTTTTAATCTTTGATATCGCAGTTCCTCCTTTGTTATTTTTCCTTCTCTGAACAATTTCCAAAAATCCATATTTAGCGGCACATACACCTTAAGAAAATCGTCCAAGGCAATTTGCACGAAATTTTCCGCTAGAATTTTCTCGAAGGTCAAAGCCGAATTCTTTTCAAAATCCCAAAGGGTATGATCCAAATCAAAAAACACATCGGTAACTGTTTCTTTATACATGTACTTTTTCTATTACATTAGCATATAATTCTTTCCATTCTACGGTACCCTCACCTCCTAAAAGTTCATTGGAAAATACCGTGATAAATTTGCCATTGACCTTTTTCACCTCCTTGTACAGGGAGCTTACAGCCAATAGGGCATCCTCCTTATTTTGGTATTTTAACAAGCCGTAATCGTGCACAGAAAAGGGATGTACCTTAATGGGCTGCTGAACCTCCAACGTAATATCATATAAATAAAATGGGGTACAAGTGCCTGCCCTAAACCCTATTTCATGACTATACCCCATGGTGTAATCATCCGTAAATCCGGCATCAATCAAATCTCTATATGTTATAGGTACATCTACCCTGTTATACCGTAACCTACAATTATTAATAGGTCTATGGATAACATTGGACAAGTTCTTTTTCTCTTGCTGTAACAAGCTTAAATCATTGAAGGAACTATAAGAGCATGACAACGCTACAATATTATAATCGGCAACAGATTTAATAAGATGTTTAAACTGATTATTATTTGGGGACACATTCTTGTCGTAGGTAGAATACTCTGCAAACTGAAAAAAGAACATCCCTTTGATACTATATTTTTTATGGGCATCTAAGAGCTCAAAGAAATTATCATAAGGGTCCTTTTTTACATTTGCCCATACGGCAACCCGTTGAAAAACCCGTTTTATACGCAAGGACGCCAAATCTAGGAGGAGTCCGCCCAAGCCCCTCACCAATCCTCTATGGGAAAAACTATGGGAGGCAGTTACATCTATTACCGAAATATATTGATATGGCTTCAGTTTATAATCTAGTTCCTTAAAGCGCTCCTTTAATTTATCCAGCAACTTATAGGCCCAAATATCGACCACAGGTTTTTGTAAAAATTTATTTTGATAGGCCAAACTATCCTTGGGCGAAAACCGCCCATGCATATCTTTTACATGTGGCAAATACTCCTCATAACGGCTCAGCAGGTAAAAACTGGCAGAAAAAATATCGAAAGGCACACTACTGCGGTCACCAGCGGCAAAAAAACATGGTGTCCCTTCCCAATCCGATACGTGAATTTGTAAATCGTTGATCCCTTGTTCAAATAGTAAATCATTGCTACGGACAAAGAATTCGTTTTGTAAGGGCTGTTTGGTATAGGTGATTTTTGGCCCGGAATGCTTAATAAAATCCTCTACCTTGGTAGTATAAGTAATTTCTATCCCTAACACCTTGGTAAATATATGTCGCATAACATACGTAAACCTCGAGGTAATTTTGTGGGTATATATCAATAACATAAAACGTTGGCGTCTAAATTATAATATAGGGCAACAACCAAAAGGTTTACAGCCTATGCTCGCTTCTCAATATTGGTGAGCTACCTTGGTTATGTATTTCTTTTTAAAGAATGTGTTCATCTGCAAAGCTAAAATATTCTTTCTGAGTTATGATCAAATGGTCCAATACTTTTATATCCAGAGCCTGGGAAGCTGTTTTTAGCTTATTGGTAATTTGCTTGTCTGCCACACTGGGCTTTAAGGTTCCCGAAGGATGGTTGTGTGCTAATATTAAACCAACGGCCCCCAATTCTAGAGCCTGTTTGAGCACCAGGCGAACATCGACCAAGGTTCCTGTAATGCCCCCTTTGCTTAATTGCCCCATTGTAAGTACGGTATTGGCATTGTTCAGATAAACAACCCAGAATTCTTCATGTGACAAATCGGCTAGCTTTGGATGTAACAATTCAAAAACATGACCACTTTCTGTGATGGATACCACCTTTTTGACCCCATTTTTTCTACGCCTTAATCCAATTTCCAAGGCTGCCGCGATGGTCACTGCCTTGGCTTCCCCAATCCCTTTAAACTGCATGAGTTGTTTTACGGACAGTTTTCCCAAATCGTTAAAATCGTTATTTACCGTTGCCAAAATGCGTTTTGCCAAAGCCACAGCACTCTCATTTCGACTCCCAGAACCAATTAAGATCGCTATTAATTCGGCATTAGAAAGGTCTCCCCTGTGTTTTAGCAATAATTTTTCCCTTGGCTTATCATCAGAAGACCAATTTTTAATAGGGATATAGGTTGGTTTTGGTTGCATTATCTAAAGATAATAATAATCGCTTACCCCAACACAATTTGACTTTAAATTACAAAAAACGAAGATAATCCCCTCATTACCAATAATTCTGACTTACAATAGGTTTCAAAAAAGCCGATACTACTATAAAAAAGAGACCGTGTTAATAAAAAATGGTTCCATACTCACTAACACAAAAATAATTCTTATAAATCAGGATTTTTTAAGGCAAGTGTACCACTGCCTTTACAATTAAATGTATCTGTACTTGCGGAATAGGGGTCGTATTCGCTTTTTCAGGGAATAAATTTACCACCACTTAGGTCGGTTACAATACTGTCTTGATACTCAAAGTCAGCCTTTAATGTTTCTTGGGCAATTCCTTATCGCTCTAAATCAAAGAATCTATGGCCTTCCATAGCTATAAACTAGTGCTATAGGGGTAGTCTATTATTGAAAATATAAAAACACTATATATGGCATTTCTTTCAACATAAGGATGTCGAAAAAATAAAGGAAGGTATAAAAATCAACAGAGCTCCTATGATCGGAGCTCTGTTGATTTTAAAAAGGACGAGCGAGTAAAATGCTGGCGCTAATAATGGAATTTACTTTTTACAAAAATTGTTGATAAACGCTCTAGTGCGATTCGACCATCTCTTTTACAGCCAATAAATCGAGTCCGCCATAATTACCGGAACTCATTAACAACAAGGCTGAGTCTGTTATGTTTTGGGAAAATAAAAATTCTTTAAAAGCAGTGGCATCGGTAAAAACTTCTAAGTTTTGTCTCTCAAAAGCAGTCACAATTTGCGCTTTGGTCACCTCTTGTAATTGTTTGATCTTTACCGACTCTGGAGAATAAAATACGACTGCCATATCTGCGGCATCTAAAGCACCTTGGTATTCCTTTAAAAATTCTGCATTTAGACTACTATAAGTATGGAGTTCTAAACAGGCTATTATTTTTTTATTTGGATATTGTTCTTTTACGGCACTTGTTGTTGCCGCTACCTTACTTGGGGAATGGGCAAAGTCCTTATAGGCAACACTGCTTTTTCCCTCGCCAATTTTTTCCAGTCTTTTAGAAGCCCCTTTAAAACTAGCAATAGCCTCATAAAAGTCGTCCTCGTCTACTCCCATGTTCTGGCAAATCCACTTTGCCCCCGCCAAATTATTGAGGTTATGTTTGCCAAAAACCTCTATCGGCATAGGACCCTCTGAAGTTTCCAAGATGGTCTCTCCATTTTCTACCTGATATTCCGGAGTACTATAAGGTAATTTCCTAATAGGGTTTTCGGAAGCCTCCACTACCCTTCTTACTTCTGCATCCTCTTCATTATAAGTAATGCTCCCTCCTTTTACAATACTATCAACAAATATTTGGAATTGCTCTACATATCCTTCATACGTAGGAAACACATTGATATGATCCCATGCAATGCCACTTAGCAAGGCAATATTAGGCTTGTACAAATGAAACTTTGGTCTTCTATCGATAGGAGATGACAAATATTCATCGCCTTCTAAAACTATAAAATCATTTTCCTCGGTCAGATGTACCATTCTATCAAACCCATCTAATTGAGCCCCTACCATATAATCTACTTCCCTACCGTGATAATTTAACACATGCAGAATCATAGATGTTATAGTGGTCTTGCCATGGCTCCCCCCTATTACGACCCTTGTTTTATGTTTTGACTGTTCATATAAAAATTCTGGGTAGGAATAAATGGTAAGCCCAAGCTCCTGAGCTCTTAATAACTCGGGATTATCTGCCTTAGCATGCATGCCCAAAATAACAGCATCCAAATTGGCATTTATTTTCTCGGGAAACCATCCGAAAGATTCCGGAAAAAGCCCTTGGTCTTGTAATCGGGTTTTAGAAGGTTCAAAAATTACGTCGTCACTTCCAGAAACGGTATATCCCTTATGGTGCAAAGCTAAGGCTAGGTTGTGCATGGCACTTCCTCCAATGGCAATAAAATGTATGTGCATTTACAAAAAATTATGCCGTAAAGATAAGGATTGTCATCACCTTATGAAATTTTACAACCTGGTTTTATCCGTGTTCTTCTTACCTATTTAACGCTTCAACAATAGAAACTTCACACTTCCTAAAATGATAAGCTATCTAACAACAATCCCGTATAGGCAATAAATATATTTTAAATAAAATATGAACAGCCGATTTACAGCTACAGCTACTAAAGGTAAACCATCATAAAAAAAAGCTATAAAAGCATACTGTAAACCCTTAACTTTCTTATTTATTTTACCAAGGAACCAAGCTTGGTATCTTTTTTGCATCTATGCTACTTTAGAAAGATTCATACCTATTCTTATGAGAAACCTTACCATCCTTATTACCGTCTTACTTTTTTCCCATTGGGGACAATCACAATCTAAAGCGCCTACTTATGCAGTGCTATGGGAGCAGGTACAAACTTTAGAAAAAGAGGCCATGACCAAATCGGCTATGGAGGTAGTTACAAAAATCTCCAATAAGGCCAGAAAAGAACGTAATGCAGTTCAAATTATAAAAGCCTTATTATATAACTCTAAATACATCCTAATTTTGGAAGAGGATGCACAGCTCAACATTATAAATAATTTTAAATCGGAAATATCCCAAAGCAGTTTTCCTACTAAAAATATTCTAGAAAGTTATTTAGCGCAAATGTATTGGCAATATTTTCAGGAGAACCGATACCGCTTTTACGATAGAACACCTACAGCAACACCTGTTGATAACGATGATTTTAGGACTTGGGACCTGACAACAATTTTTACAGCTATAGGAAGTCATTTTGATAGTTCCTTGGCTACACCTGATGCACTTCAGCAAGTAGACATTAGAGAATATTTGGAAATATTACATAAAGAAAAGGGATCCGAAATTTATAGACCTACCTTATTTGACCTTTTGGCACATAATGCAATCGATTTTTATAAGAGTAGCGAAAATAGCATCGCCAGGCCTGCCGATAAATTTGAAATTGACAATCCCGAGTATTTAAGTGAATTCTCCAAGTTTTCAACCTTTAATTTTACATCTGACGACAATACCTCTCAACAATTAAAGGCTTTATTAGCCTACCAACAACTGATAAAAGCTCATCAAAACGACGCCCTACCTTTTGCTCTGGTGGATATTGATATAGAACGATTAAAATTTATCCGTGACAATGCTATTTTTGAGAAGAAGGACCAGTATTACCTGGAGGCCCTACAACATGCTGCCCAATTATATAAGAACCAAGAAGCAGAAAGTTTCTATACTTTTGAAATTGCGCTCTTGTACCATCAGCTAGCAGAAAATTATATTCCAGGCACACAAGAAGAGCATCAATGGAAGCGAAAAAAGGCCCTAGAAATTTGCGAAACAGCCTTAAAAAAGTATCCAAAGGGTAAAACAGCAGAAAAATTCAGCCATTTACGCGCATTAATTTTATCTCAAGAACTTCAAATTACAACCGAAAAACACCTTCCTATTAACCGTACAGCCCGCCTATTGGTAAATTATAAAAATCATGACAACCTAAAATTTACCGCTTATCAAATTTCCCAAAAAGAACTTACAGCACTCCAAAACATTTACCCATTAGAAAATCAATTGCCTTTTATAGAAAAATTAAAGGTTGCTACCACCTGGGAGGCCAGATTAAAAAATGAAGGAGACTATATACCTCATAAAACGGAAGTGCTATTGCCTTCTTTAAATCAGGGGAACTACATTGTTTTAGCAACCCCTGTAGACAACGATGATAAAAAAAGTTTTGCTTTTAGCCCTGTCCAAGTAACCGATCTAGCCTTTATAGAGACTAAATCTCCCACGCATCACTTCTATCAAGTTGTAGACAGAAACAACGGAAAGCCGTTAAGTGGAGCAAAAGTAAGCTTTACCTACCAGACAGATACTAGGGCCCCATTCTTAAAAAAGTCTTTTGTTGCCGATGAAACCGGTATGGTTATCCTACCCTTAACCAAGGAACGATGGTTAAACACCACGACTAAAATCGAATATCACGGCGATACGGCATATTTTGGAAAATACAGCCTCTACCCCCGAAATAATTACGACGATTATGAGCATAGTAAACACACTACTTTCCTATTTACAGATCGGAGTATTTATCGCCCAGGGCAGCCCGTTTTTTTTAAGGGAATAGCCGTTTCACAGAAAGGACACACATCCTCCTTAATCACCAATACCCTTGTCAAAGCCCATTTACGCGATGTCAATGGCCAGGAAATAGCTGCCCAGGAATTTAAAACCAATGAATTTGGTTCCTTTGACGGCGAATTTATAATTCCCAACAATGGTCTTACAGGAACTTTTTCGATTGCCAGTACATCCGAAGATATAGCTCTGTCCGGAATCACTTCTTTTTCCGTAGAAGAATACAAGCGTCCAAAATTTAAAACCTCCTTTGATCCCATTACCGATACCTTTAGCGTACATGATAGTATAGAAGTAAAAGGTACTGCCTTAGCCTATTCTGGAAGTGCGATCAGCGATGCAACAGTACGTTATAGGGTACGCAGGCTCGTCAATTTTCCAAGATGGTTCTATTGGTTCCGCCCGAATTACGGCAGCTCCCCCCAAGAAATCGCGCATGGCGAAACAAAAACCGATGCTTTAGGCTTCTTCAACATTCCTTTTGTAGCCATTCCTGATAGTAATGTTTCCAAGGATGACCTCCCTATTTTCCTATTTGAAGTTACTGCGGAGGTGACCGATATTAATGGGGAAACCCAAAGTAGCACCACCACCATAAAGGTTGGTTACCATGCGTTATTGGCGAATATAGAGACAGCCCCATTTTTGGATAAAAACAAAAAGAACAATCTTGTAAACATAAGAACTAGCAACCTAAACGGACAGCCAGTACCCGCACAAGGAACCCTAAAAATCTATAAGCTCAAAGGTCCGGAATATGTTCTGCGACCAAGACCATGGGAAGCACCAGAGTACAAATTGGGAACTAAGGAAGAGTTTAAAAAAATATTCCCCCACGATGCCTACGACAAGGAGTCCGACCCTAACACATGGGAAAAATCGACCCTAGCCTACGAAACCAATTTTAATACCGGAAAGACCGGTGAAATTAAGTTGGGAAAAATAAAAAACTGGACTTCTGGGGTGTACCAAATAGAATTAGAAACCACTGATGCTTTTGGACAAAAGGTAAAAGACATGGCCAAGATTACCGTCCATGGATCTAATGACAAGCAAGTAACTGATCAAAAGCTCTTTGAAATAAAAACAGATCAGCACACCTATGCCCCTGGAGAAAATGCTACCCTAACTATAGGCAGTAGTGCTAAAAACTTAACGGTCACCTTATTTATAGAAAAGAACAAAACAATTGTTGACACCCAAATCATAACGCTACACAACAACACCAAAACGATCAAAATCCCCATTACCGAATCAGATTTAGGAGGGTTTTCGGTTCATTACACCTACAGTGCCTTTAATTCTTTTGAAACGGGAATTGCCAATATTAATGTCCCATATCCCAAAACAGACCTTCAAATAGAAACTGTTACGTTCCGCGATAAACTACAACCAGGCAGTGAAGAACAATGGTCTTTCACTATAAAAGGTGGACAGGGACAAAAGGTAGCCGCAGAAGTATTGGCTAATATGTACGATGCCTCTTTGGACGCCTTTCAAGACCATTCATGGAGCTTTACCCCTAGGTGGCAACCGACCTATTATTCGAGCCTATACAGCAATGCTTACCACAGTTATCGCGTCGAAAACTTTACTTATTTTAAGACCCCAAATGCTAAGTATCCTACATTTTCCCAAGCATATGATTCTTTTAATTGGTTTGGTTTTTATTTTGGGGAACGACACCGACTGTACCGCAATACTATGGTCATGAAAAAAGCCAATGGAGAAAATATCATCATCCAAGAAGATTCAGCTGCAATGGAAGAATCGGTATTGGCAGGTTTTGGAACACAAGACCAACAATCTTCCACCGAAATTGATGCTGAGAAAAACAAGAATACTATTGATCAGGTTCAAATTAGAAAAAATCTACAGGAGACTGCTTTCTTTTTTCCTCAATTACGTACCGATAAAAATGGTAATGTAAGCTTTAGTTTTACGAGTCCCGAAGCACTGACTACATGGAAGCTACAATTACTGGCGCATACTAAAAACTTGGAAAGCAAGCTTACCACCATGGAAGCCGTAACCCAAAAAGAAATAATGATAACCCCTAACGTTCCACGATTTTTAAGAGAAAGCGACAAAATTACCATCAGTACTAAAATTGCCAATATTACCGACAGCCATTTAAACGGGACCGCCAGAATTATTTTGGTCGATGCCGTTTCCGGAAAAGATATAACCAAAAACCTTTTGGTCTCTTCCCTAAACTCAAAGGATAGTATACCACCACACGAAACCCTGTCCTCTATTGCCAAAATCTCTTATACGGTAAATGCCCATGGAAATACAGAAGTTTCATGGAATTTAACAATACCCGAAAATCTTCAAGGCGTTCAATACACGATCATGGCTACGGCAGGAGACTATAGTGATGGGGAACAAAACTTATTGCCGGTACTTACCAACAGAACGTTGGTTACAGAAACCTTGCCCATGTGGGTAAAAAGCAATCAAACAAAATCTTTTGATTTAGAAAAACTAAGAACCAATACCTCATCAACCCTGAAACATCATCAGTTAAGTCTTGAAATAACTTCAAATCCTGCCTGGTATGCGGTACAGGCACTGCCCTATTTAATGGAATACCCCTTCGATTGTAGCGAACAGATATTTGCTCGATATTATGCCAATACATTAGCAAGTAGTATTGTCCAAAACCAACCAAGAATTCAGGAAGTATTTAAGCAATGGGCCAATACTGATGCAGTATTGAGTAATCTAGAAAAAAATCAGGCTTTAAAATCCATCCTTATTCAAGAAACCCCATGGCTACGGGATGCCCAATCCGAAACCGAACAAAAAAAGCGCATTGCCCTTTTGTTTAATCTTAACAAAATGAAAAATGAGCGTGAAAATGCCCTGAGAAAATTACAGAACAGCCAATTAGCTTCTGGGGCTTGGCCTTGGTTTAAGGGAGGTATTTCTAATAGGTTTATAACCCAACATATCCTTGCAGGCTTAGGTCATTTAGATCACCTTAACATTCTTAACCTTGATATGGCTACAGAGGAAATCATTAAAAAAGCCATCGCGTATTTGGATGCTGAATTTATGGAAGATTATGAAAAAATGAGAAAGGATTCCAACGCTTCCAATGCAGATCATTTAAGCCCCATTCAACTTCACTACCTTTATACTAGAAGCTTTTTTAGTAGTATTCCCGCCTCCAAAAAAGTTTCAGAAATCACCCTCTACTACAAGAAACAAGCACAGAAATTTTGGGTAAAGAAAGACTTGTACTCCCAAGGTTTGTTGGCCTTATTCCTACACAGGAGCAAGGATACCGCCAGCGCAAAAAAAATCATTAAATCCTTAGAAGAAAATAGTGTTACCAGGGAAGAATTAGGCATGTATTGGAAAGCCAACACCAATTCTTGGAACTGGAACCAAGCTGCTATTGAAACCCAGGCCTTACTGATTGAAGCCTTTTCGGAAATCAACAATGATACAGAAACGATAGATCAACTAAAACTATGGCTGTTAAAAAACAAACAGACCAATCAATGGGAAACCACCAAGGCCACTACCGACGCTGTTTACGCCCTCTTGTTACAAGGCAGCAATTGGTTGTCCGTTACTGATGCGGTTGAGGTGTCAATAGGCGAAAAGAAAATAGCGCCTTCAAAATTAAAAAATACCGCTACCGAGGCTGGTACGGGCTATTTCAAAGTTTCTTGGACAGACGATGAAATAGTCCCGGAGATGGCAAAGGTAGTATTATCGAAAAAAGGAGAAGGACCAGCATGGGGAGCAATGTACTGGCAATATTTTGAAGAGTTAGACAAGATTAGTCCGGGAAAAAGTCCGCTTCAGTTGAAAAAGAAGTTATTTCTAAAACAAGACACCGATACCGGTGAAGAACTGAGAGAAATAACGGCCTCATCCGAATTAAATTTGGGCGATGTGATCAGGGTACGTATAGAGATCCGAACAGATAGGGCCATGGAGTTTATACATATGAAAGATATGCGGGCTGCCGGACTAGAGCCCGTAAAGGTGCTATCTCAATACCAATGGCAAGACGGCCTTGGTTATTATGAAAGTACAAAAGATGCCAGTACCAGTTTTTTTATAGACTACCTTCCCAAGGGCGTTTATGTATTTGAATACGACTTAAGAGTAAATAATAAAGGGGAGTTTAGCAATGGTATTACGAGCATTCAAAGCATGTATGCTCCAGAATTCAGCAGCCATAGCAAAGGTGAAAGAATAAGCGTAAATTAGAATTTTTTAAACATTTAGCATTTACGCGTTGATATTTTTCATAAATTAACATATAATTAATTTAAAACCAAACTATTATGAACGCAACCTTTTTCATTGGATTACGAATCGTATTTGGAGTATTCCTCATTATCTTCGGATCGAATAAGTTTTTTCATTTTATGCCTGCCGGCCAAATGTCAGAAGCTGCCATGAACTATTTTTCTGCCTTAATGAGCACCAATACCATTAACATCATTGCCTTGGTAGAAATTGTCGCTGGAATATCCCTATTAATCAATAAGTTTGCCTCCTTGATGATGTTGATTCTTTTCATTATTTCAATCAACGCTATATTATTCCATGCCTTTCTAGAACCGAGCTCTATAGGTTTTGCCTTGGTATTACTGCTTTTAAATATTACCATGCTCTACGCATACAAGGATAGATATAAGGACATTTTAAGACCATAACAGCCCCTTATTTAAAACTACATAAATTTCTGATCGGGATATTGGATGTATACTCCTTTAAATCATAGGCCTTTCTAGAACAGAAAGGCCAAACTTTTTATGGTATTTAACTTCTCTTTTACTCATTTTTTTTCAAAGAAGAGAAAACCATAATATGTGTTATTATATAAAAAAGTGCTTACTTTTTGGGAGGGTATTTAGAAAATGCTTTAGCAACCAATTGTAGAAATTTTTGTTCTCGAACTTCTGGAGAACTGTTTTCATAAAAAGAACTTACAGCAATAGCTTGCCAAATAAGAGCCTCTTTTTGGCTATCGACGAAGTCTATTTGAACTTCCCTCTCTAGCTTGGAATTCCTCATCGGGATACCAATATTTACACCACCGCCCACATTTCTGCCAGATCCACCAATCCCCACTCCTACGGTGTTTCTCTGAACCCCGGTGTAAGAACGAGACTTTATATCAATTAAAATGTCCGGTTCTTCGGAAAGTCTAATCCCCTTATCGCGCAAATTAAAATCTATTGCCTTTATAAGACGTTTCCTGTCCAGTTCACTTAAACCGGTATCCATGTCTGCATAATAATTATAGGTAGCATAGGCCGAAAAATCAGCTGTCCTATCGTAATCGTACTGTACCCTTACAGCACTACAAGAAGCCAAAACCAATGCCACTAGTAAGATTCCTATTTTTTTCATGATGACCGTTTTATATAAAAGTAACAAAAAATAGCCTCCCCCTTTTATGATCAGAGCCATTAAATACCATAAAGCGATATTAAGGGAACAATATCAAAGAGAGCGTCATAGGAATCTTATTAAGGAAAAACCAAACACACTACGCCTAATCAGCCACATTGCGATTTAGCATTTCCCAAAGTCTATCTTTAAGCTCTACCAATCCTTGTTGTGCCACTGAAGACATAAACATATATGGTATTCCTTGTAGGTCCTTGTCAAGCTCCAACCTCATTTCTTCCATCAGCTCCTCATCTAACATATCGCTTTTAGAAATAGCTATCAATCGATCTTTATCTAGGAGTTCTGGGTTATACCTACGAAGTTCGTCTAACAAAATTTCATATTCCTTGCTTATATCTTTGCTATCGGCAGGGATTAAAAAAAGAAGCGTAGAGTTTCGTTCAATATGTCTTAGGAAATAATGTCCTAGCCCCTTTCCTTCGGCAGCACCTTCAATAATACCAGGTATATCGGCCATCACAAAACTCTTAAACTCCCTATATTCTACAATTCCAAGATTGGGTTTTAAGGTCGTAAATTCGTAATCTGCGATTTTTGGCTGCGCGGAAGTCAACACCGACAATAGGGTCGATTTTCCAGCATTTGGAAAACCAACAAGCCCCACATCGGCCAGTACTTTTAATTCAAAGATAAGATCGGCTTCCTTTCCCGGAATCCCCGGCTGTGCATACCTCGGGGTTTGGTTGGTAGACGTTCTAAAATGCCAGTTTCCACGTCCTCCTAAACCACCTTCCAAAAGAATTATTTCCTCTTGGTCATTGGTGATTTCCATAATTATTTCGTTGGTATCGGCATCTCTGATGACCGTACCTAATGGCACATCTAAATAAACGTCCTGCCCATCGGCACCTGTACTTCGACTTTTAGCTCCATGCTCGCCATGGCCCGCCTTAAAATGTCTTTGAAACTTATAGCCTAATAAGGTCCATAAGTTTTTGTTTCCTTTTATAATAATATGCCCACCACGGCCACCATCACCCCCATCGGGACCTCCTTTGGTTATAAACTTTTCCCTATGTAAATGTATAGACCCTTTTCCTCCTTTACCGGATTCCAAGTGCACTTTTACATAATCCACAAAATTGCCTTCAGTCATTTTTTTAGTTTATTTCGTTCCTTTTCTTAATTGAACTTTATTTTGGCATGGGTAGGCCTTAAAAAGTGTAGGTATATACGCCAAAAACATCCCAATATCCTTGGCCACAAATGTATACATTCTGTTTTATTTTTTCAACACTAAAGTCAAATCCAAAAACCTTGGTTTTAGGGTATTCCATAAAACCAAACTTCGAGGTCATTTTGGCCTTATAAACACAACCTACTACATACTTCGTCATTAAAAGGCTCCAAATCCATAAAAAAACCTCAGGGCTTCTTTATCAAAACCACATCGCGCTAGTTTGGCGAAAGATTGGGATTAGGGTAATTCCTTGAATAGAATAAAGATCCCTAAAAGAATCTTTTCTATTTCTTTAATTCTTGGTATAAAACTGCGCCATAGTGCTATCGGATCTAAATCTGAAAAGGTCATTTTTAGATTTTTACCCTCTAAATTTTTCTAGCCATACTACTATCCTAGGGTAGTATAATAATTATGTTTTTGGTTATTTACAACAATCATTAAAATACTCAGAAGTAAGCCTTTTTAATGAATCCCTAATAAGCAACCAGGTGATATTCTATGGCGCTGGTCAACTTTCGTCGACTATAATAAGAAGCTATTCTATTTATATTTCTTCGATAACCTTAGTCAATCGACTGGTAATATCCTCTATAGACCCAATTCCGTTAACGCTATGGAATTTCCCTTGTTCCTCGTAATAATCCTTTAGGGGAGCTGTTTTTTCGTTGTATTCGTCAAAACGGTTACGGATTTTATCCTCGTCTTGGTCATCACTTCTTCCACTTACTTTTCCTCTCTCTAACAAACGTTGAATAAGCACTTCGTCATTGGCATCTAAGGCAATAGTCGCATCTATTTTCATGTTTTTAGATACTAAAAACTGATCCAAAGCTTTTGCTTGTGCTGTTGTTCTTGGAAAACCATCAAAAATAAATCCGCTTGCTTCTGGATTTTTTTCTACCTCGTCCTGAAGCATTTTTATGGTCACTTCATCCGGTACCAAACCTCCCTGATCAATATATGATTTGGCCAACAACCCTAGTTCCGTTCCGTTTTTTATATTATAACGAAACACATCCCCTGTAGAAATGTGTTTCAAATTATATTTCTCTTTTAAAAATGCAGCTTGCGTGCCTTTTCCTGCTCCTGGTTTGCCGAACAAAACAAGGTTTATCATATGTTTTATATTAAGTTGATATACTTCTCTTAAATTTCTTCCCAGTTCTTTGTAATCCAATCCGTATCCCACGATGAACTTATCTGGAATTTTCATTCCAAAATAATCAATATCGTACTCCCCGTTATACACTTCATCTTTGTAAAACAAGGTGGCTACCCTAAATTCTTTTACCTTGGTCTTGGAAAATAAATCTATTAATTTTTTAACGGTTCTTCCGGTATCGATAATATCCTCTAAAATAATAACAGAACGTCCATCTATATTTTCGGGCACATCTAGTAATGTTTCTACGATTCCTGTAGAAGTAAGCCCCTGATAAGAGCTTAATCGCACAAAGGAAATCTCACAAGGATGTTGATACGCTTTTAAAAAATCGGCAACAAACATAAAAGAACCGTTTAGAACCCCAATAAATATTGGTGTTTCATCACGGTAGTCCGCCGCAACTTTGTCTGCCACTTTTTTTATTGCTTGCAGTATCTCTCCTTCGCTAATAAATGGCTTGAAATATTTATCGTGTAGCTTTATCACCGTTAATAATTTAATAAGATCACAAATATACCATTTTGATTTTTCTTTTTTAGTTGTCCAAGGCCAGTTTCTAAGATTTAGCCGTATTTTTGTCCTCATACTACAATCACCATAACAAAAGTGAATCAATTCAAATGAACTATTTTTCTTCCGATTTTAAATTAGGAATTCTTGGAGGTGGCCAATTAGGTAAAATGTTGTTATACGAGACTCGTAAATTTGACATCCACACCAAAGTATTAGATCCATCACCAGAAGCTCCGTCCAAAATAGCGTGTAACGAATTTTTCGAAGGCGATTTATTAGATTATGACACGGTATATAACTTTGGAAAAAAGGTTGACGTTTTAACTATCGAAATAGAAAACGTAAATACCAAGGCTCTAGAAAAATTAGAGTCCGAAGGCGTCAAGGTGTACCCGCAAACTGAGGCCTTGCATATTATTCAGAACAAGGCCACTCAAAAATTATTTTATATAGACAACAATATCCCTACGGCTCCTTTTAGCCGCTTTGCTTATACTAGCGAAATTGAAGACAGTGTTGCCAATGGTGGCTTAACTTTTCCTTTTGTGTGGAAGAGTGCCCAATTCGGCTACGATGGCCAGGGGGTAAAGGTCGTTAGAAGTCTTAAAGACTTAGAAGGGCTACCTAATTCGGAATGCATAGCAGAGACTATGATCCCGTTTAAAAATGAATTGGCCGTTATTGTTGTTAGAAACCCAAGCGGACAAATTGTTTCCTACCCTGTCGTAGAAATGGAATTCCACCCAGAAGCCAACCAAGTAGAATACGTTCTTTGCCCGGCAAGGATCAGTGACGAAGTAGCGCAAAAAGCTACTGATGTTGCCTTGAAAGTTTCGGAAAAAATTAAGCATATCGGTATTTTGGCCGTAGAAATGTTCCAGACCAAGGACGATGAGATTTTGGTCAACGAAGTAGCTCCTAGACCTCACAATAGCGGGCACTATAGTATTGAAGCCAGTTACACCAATCAATTTGAACAGCATATCCGTGCTATTTTAGACCTTCCCCTTGGAAGAACAGAAAGCAAGGTGGCCGGAATCATGGTAAACCTAGTGGGTGCCGAAGGATATACAGGCGACGTAGTTTACCAAAATATGGAAGAAATTCTTCAACTAGAAGGTGTTACTCCCCATATTTACGGTAAAAAACAAACAAGACCCTTTAGAAAAATGGGGCACGTTACCATCGTAAACCAAGATATTGCACAAGCAAGAAAAATAGCAGAGAAAGTAAAGAACACTATAAAAGTAATCAGCAAATAAGTAATTATTATAGTTATGAGCAAAGTAGCCGTTGTTATGGGAAGCACCAGTGACCTTCCTATTATGCAGGAAGCCATTGATATTTTAAAAGGATTTGATATCGCCGTTGATGTAGACATTGTTTCTGCCCATCGTACCCCAGAAAAATTATTCGATTTTAGCATGAATGCCCATAAAAATGGATACTCTGTGATCATTGCAGGTGCTGGCGGAGCTGCCCATCTACCAGGAATGGTAGCCTCCATGTCTCCCTTGCCTGTCATTGGTGTTCCGGTAAAAAGCAGCAATTCGATCGACGGATGGGATTCTGTTTTATCTATTCTTCAAATGCCCGGAGGTGTGCCTGTTGCCACAGTAGCCCTTAACGGTGCTAAAAATGCAGGCATATTGGCAGCACAGATAATTGGTAGTGCGGACAAATGTGTTTTAGACAAAATTATTCTTTACAAAGAAGGATTAAAACAAAAGGTAATTGAAGGTGCCGAAGAAGTACGTAAAATAAAGTAATACTATTCCCTGCTATCTTGAACAGCCACGCTTGTAAGCCCTTTGGCTGCAAACAAGGACATTTCGTATATTTTTGTGATTGTTAATTTTCACAAAAACAAGATAGCAGGTATTTTCTCCTCTTGTTATAATCCTAAAAACAAAACAAAAATGAGCAATCCTTTATTGATCCCATTTGATACAGCCCCATTTTCAAAAATAAAAAACGAGCATTTTAAACCCGCTTTTATTGAGGCCATCGCCGATGCCAGGGCAGAAATAGACGCTATATCCCAGGCAAACGAGGCCCCTACTTTTGAAAATACCATTGTTGCTTTAGATTTTTCAGGACAACAATTGGACAGGATTTCTAGTGTCTTCTTCAACCTTAATTCTGCCGAAACCAATGCAGAAATCCAAAAAATAGCCCAGGAAGTATCGCCATTACTTACAGAGTTCAGCAACGACATTACCCTAAACCAAGATTTATTCCAAAGGATAAAAACGGTTTATGATCAAAAAGAAACTTTAGATTTAACCCCAGAAGAAAGCACTCTTCTGGAAAAAAGGTACAAAAGCTTTAGCCGTAACGGTGCTAATTTGCCCGAAGAAAAGAAGAAACGCTTAAGGGAAATTGATGCCGAACTAGCAAAACTAAAATTACAGTTTGGCGAAAATGTATTGGCAGAAACCAATAAATACCAGAAGCACCTTACCCAAGAGTCCGATTTGGACGGTCTCCCAGAAGGAGAAAAGGAGGCAGCGGCTCAACTGGCAAAATCCAAGGACCTGGATGGCTGGTTGATCACACTAGACTATCCTAGTTACATTCCTTTTATGAAATATGCTTCCAATAGGGAACTCCGCAAGGAACTTTCTATCGCGTTTGGCAGCAAAGGGTTCCATCAAGATGCATTGGACAACCAGGAAAACATTTTAAAAATTACTAGGCTGCGCCATGAAAGAGCGGTCTTATTAGGTTATAAAAGTCATGCCCATTTTGTATTGGAAGAACGCATGGCCGAAACCCCTGAGAAAGTATACACTTTTTTAAACGAATTGCTAGAAAAGGCAAAGCCTGCGGCAGAAAGGGAGTTTGCTGAATTAGAGCAATTCGCAAAAGACCTTGATGGTATATCACAGCTAGAGAAATGGGACAGCGCTTATTATTCCGAAAAATTGAAGCAAAAACTATTTAATTTAGATGATGAGCTATTAAAGCCCTACTTTAAATTAGAAAATGTTATTGCAGGGGTATTTAAGGTATCGGAAAAATTGTTCGGTCTACAATTTGAAGAAGTCTTTGATATTGACAAATATCACGAAGACGTAAAAACCTATCGCATTTATGATGCAAAAAAAGAACTAGTAGCCATATTTTATGCAGATTTTCACCCTAGAGCAGGAAAACGCGGCGGTGCATGGATGACCTCCTATAAATCCCAATACCTAGAAAACGGAAAGAATATAAGACCACATATCTCTAACGTTTGTAATTTCACCAAGCCTACCGCTAGCAAACCATCCTTGCTTACATTTAATGAAGTGACCACTTTATTCCATGAATTCGGACATGGATTGCACGGCATGTTGGCCAACACCACCTACCCTAGCCTATCCGGGACTTCTGTATATTGGGATTTTGTAGAATTGCCAAGCCAAATCCTGGAAAACTGGTGTTACGAAAAGGAGGCTTTGAAATTATTTGCTACACATTACCAAACAGGGGAATTGATCCCAATGGAATTGGTAACAAAAATTAAGGAATCATCTACCTTTCAAGAAGGTTTAGCAACCTTACGTCAAATAAGCTTTGGATTATTGGACATGTCTTGGCATGCAGCAGACCCGAGTCATATTACCGATGTTAAGAAACAAGAAGAATTGGCATTTATCGATACCGACCTTTTCCCAAGCATAGCCGAAACCTGTATGAGCACATCTTTCTCCCATATTTTTCAGGGCGGATACTCTTCGGGATATTACAGTTATAAGTGGGCCGAAGTTTTAGATGCCGATGCTTTTGCATATTTTAAAGAAAAAGGCATTTTCGACAAGGAAGTGGCTACAAAATTTATGGACCACGTACTTTCTAAAGGAGGAACAGAAAACCCAATGGTATTATACAAACGCTTTCGAGGCGCTGAACCCAAAATAGAAGCTTTATTGGAGCGCGCTGGGTTATTAGATACTCCCGTAAATAAGTAACGTAAAAAAGCTCATGGCTATGGAAGAAAACAAGGAGAAAAAGAGTGGATTATTTTGCTATCCACGCATCATATCCTCCCGTTAGGTTTATGACGTTCTTGAACCCTAATTTCTTTAATTTTTCCATAGCCATTAAACTACGCCCACCTACTTTACAATACAAGTAGATCGTTTTCTCTTTTTCTATTTTGCTAAAATTAGTCGCAAAATCGGGATCATACCAATTTATATTTACGGCTTCTTCTAAATGACCTTGAGAAAATTCTTGTGGAGTCCGCACATCGACTAAGATGGCATTTTCAAGTAAAGATTGCTCAAAGGATGCTATAGGAAAGTTATTTGTAGTTCCCTGTCCACAACTGAACTGTAGGGCCAAAACTACCAAAACCAAAAATACGGATCTCATTTCATTTATTATTTGATCCAAAAATAAGAAATCATTCTTAGAAAAAATCACTAACTTTTGGGTAACATACGAATATGACAAAGCACATATTACATCCAGACAATTGGGTAGACAACCACTCGGACTACCTCTTTAACTATGCTATAGCTAGGGTTAGTGATGTTGACATTGCGAAAGACTTAGTACAGGACACCTTCTTTGCTGGCCTAAAATCGGCACAAAACTATAAAGGGGAAGCTGCTGAACGCACATGGCTCATTGCCATTTTAAAACGAAAAATCATAGATCACTATCGTAAAATAAACTCCAAAAAAGCACAGGCAACGGTACGGATTACCCCAAAGACCGATAGCGATTTTGACAATAACTTTTTAGAACACCAAGTAGCAGACCCCTTAAGTCTATTAGAAAATAGCGCCATGGAAAATGAAGAATTGGGAGTCGCTATACATGAGTGTATTTCCAAGCTCCCTAAAAAACACGCCCTAGCTTTTTCCTTAAAAACAATACAGGGATTAAGTACCGAAGAAGTCTGTAAGGAGCTGAAAATTAATCCGTCTAATCTTTGGGTAATCATCCACAGAGCAAGAACCTCGCTCATGGAATGCCTTAATAACAATTGGTTCAAGATATGAGTTCATGTAAAAAAGCTGCAATCATCTGCACTAAAAAACAATACCAAGAAGCTACGCTATGGGAAAGAATACAATTTATATTCCACATCAACATTTGCAAGGCATGCAAGGTTTTTTCGAAAAAAAACGGGCAATTGTCCACACTCTGCCATCAGGCCAATCTTAAGTCGCTTCCACCCGAAGAAAAAGAAAGATTAAAGGAATGTTTAAAGAATGAGATTAAATCCAATACCCTAACCCCCAAATAAGTCCCCACCAAAATATAGGAATGGCTTCTACCCAAAAGGAGGCAAAATATGTCGACTGATTTTCTTTGGTATTCCATATCATTGTTCCCAAAAAAATAGCTGCCACAGCTTTAGAGAACAGTTCCAAAGACTGCCAGGAATCCTTGAAAAAAGTCAGCAAGAAAAAAAATAACATTAGGAGCATTCCAAACCTTTTTACCTTTGGAATCCCAAACCGCTGAGGCATTGTTTTTAGTTCGGGAGCGTCATATTTTAAATCCCGTATTTCAAAAGGCAACATTAAGGCTAGCACAAAAAGAAAGCGTTGCCCCCCTTCAATAGCAACATCCCACGATAAAAGACCTTTACCGGGTATCATAGGCAAAAACACCGTTGTCCCCGCCCAAACCATAGCTACAATAAATATTTTCCAGCCCCCTAAGCTCCTTAGATTTTTAGACTTTGGCAACATGGGAATAGCATATAAAGCCGTTGCAAAACCCAATACCATTAAACCTACCAACATATTTACATCTAAGTAAAAAGCATGATAAACAGCGGCTCCCATAGCTATAATACTGATTATCTGAATTTTTCTATGATAGGTTTGGGCAACTAAAATATACTTTTTGGCCTCTACCCCATACTTTACAAAATTATAACAGCTTATAGTCCCGAAAAATATAAAATAGGAAATGTGAACTTCCCTAGGCTTATCAAAAAAATACCAGGTAAGATCTAACAAGGCAAGCACAGCAAAGGATACATGAATACTTGCGTCTAGATAAAAAACGAATAATTGTTTTATCCACTTCATTCAACAAAAGTAGGTAATGTGCTGTTAACCTTTTTATTTCAGAAAAAACTTTATAAATGTTCCACTACAATCCTAACATTTAAAAATAAATAATGAGTATTTTTGCACACCTTAAATTTAGAAAAACAGCTTGAATCATGAGGACAGATGTATTTGCTTTGCGTCACATCGGCATTAGAGAAGAAGACCTTCAACCAATGCTAAAAACTATTAATGTAAAAAATATTGAGCAGCTTATTGTTGAGACTATTCCAGATGACATTCGTCTAAAAGAACCTCTTGATTTGGATGCCCCTATGAGTGAACATGAATATTTATCACATATTCAAAACTTATCGGAAAAAAACAAGGTATTTAAAACATACATTGGTTTAGGATACCATGAAAGTTTTACGCCTTCAGTTATAAAAAGAAATATTTTAGAAAATGCAGGTTGGTATACTGCATATACTCCTTATCAAGCAGAAATTGCCCAAGGCCGTTTGGAAGCTTTATTAAATTTCCAAACCATGATTTCTGATCTAACGGGCATGGAATTGGCCAATGCCTCACTTTTAGATGAGAGTACTGCAGCAGCGGAAGCTATGAGCATGCTTTTTGAAGTGCGCGATAGAGCACAAAAGAAAAATAATGTCGTAAAGTTTTTCGTTTCTGAAGAAATACTACCACAAACACTTTCTCTATTACAAACAAGATCTACTCCTATCGGCATAGAACTGGTTATAGGAAACCATGAAGAATTTTCATTTACAGAAGATTTTTACGGGGCCTTATTACAATATCCTGGCAAACATGGTCAAGTTCATGACTATGCTGCTTTTGTTGCCAAAGCCGCCGAAAAGAACATTAAAGTAGCAGTAGCTGCCGATATCTTAAGCTTAGTATTATTAACCCCTCCTGGAGAATTTGGCGCAGACGTTGTCGTTGGAACCACCCAAAGATTTGGTATACCATTAGGATATGGAGGCCCACATGCCGCCTTTTTTGCTACGAAAGAAGCGTACAAAAGAAATATTCCAGGACGTATCATTGGTGTAACTAAAGACACCGACGGTAAGCGTGCTTTACGTATGGCTTTACAGACCCGTGAGCAACATATTAAAAGAGACAAAGCCACATCGAACATTTGTACGGCCCAAGTATTGTTGGCAGTAATGGCAGGGATGTATGCTGTTTATCACGGTCCAAAAGGCCTTCAGTATATTGCCAACAAGGTGCATAGTGCTGCTGTTACCTTAGCCGATAGTCTGGAGAAATTGGGCTTATACCAACTTAACACTTCTTATTTTGATACCATCGTTGTTAAAGCCGATGCTGCCAAAGTAAAACCTATTGCCGAAAAGAACGAAATTAACTTCTGGTATGTAGATGCCGATACCATCTCTATATCATTGAACGAAGCTACTTCTTTAAAAGACGTACAACTTATTGTTGATGTTTTTGCCGAAGGATTAGGAAAGGACACCTTGATTTTAGACGAGTTGACTACCGACAATAAAATTGTTAGCAGTGTTACTCGTACTTCATCATTCTTAGATAATGTCGTATTTAACTCTTACCATTCCGAGACTGCTTTAATGCGTTACATTAAGCGATTGGAAAGAAAAGATTTAGCGCTTAACCATTCCATGATTTCTTTGGGATCTTGTACAATGAAATTGAATGCAGCCTCTGAAATGCTCCCTTTAAGTATGGCAAGATGGGCTAACATTCATCCATTTGTACCAATAGATCAGGCCGAAGGGTACCAAATTATATTGAAGGAATTAGAGCAAGACCTTACTGTGATTACAGGATTTTCAGGTACCTCGTTACAACCTAATTCTGGGGCTCAAGGAGAATATGCCGGACTAATGGCTATTAGAGCATACCATGAATCAAGAGGAGAAGGTCACAGAAACATATGTTTAATACCTTCATCTGCCCACGGAACCAACCCAGCTTCTGCGGTTATGGCGGGAATGAAAGTGGTAGTTACCAAGACAGATGAAAGAGGAAATATAGATGTGACCGATTTAAGGGAAAAAGCCATCTTGCACAAAGACAATCTTTCGGCTTTAATGGTTACCTACCCATCTACCCATGGGGTCTTTGAATCCTCCATAAAAGAAATCACTAAGCTTATCCATGACAATGGCGGTCAGGTATATATGGATGGTGCCAATATGAATGCCCAAGTAGGATTGACCAATCCTGGAACTATTGGCGCGGATGTTTGCCACCTTAACCTACACAAGACTTTTGCCATACCACATGGTGGTGGTGGACCAGGTGTAGGCCCAATTTGTGTTGCAGAACAATTAGTGCCATTTTTACCTGGGAACCCAGTGATAAAAACCGGTGGAGAAAAAGCTATTACTGCTATCTCTGGAGCCCCTTGGGGATCTGCATTAGTATGTCTAATTTCTTACGGCTATATTAAAATGTTAGGTGAATCTGGCCTTTCTAATTCTACCAGAACAGCCATTTTAAATGCTAACTACATTAAAAACAGCCTAAGCGGGAAATTTGAGGTGCTTTATACAGGTGAAAAAGGAAGAGCTGCCCACGAAATGATCATTGACTGTAGGCCGTTTAAAGAAAAAGGAATTGAAGTTTCCGATATCGCCAAGCGTTTAATGGATTATGGTTTCCATGCCCCTACGGTTTCATTCCCAGTGGCAGGTACCTTAATGATTGAACCTACCGAGAGTGAAAGTGTCGCGGAATTGGACAGATTCATAAGCGCCATGTTATCTATACGAGAAGAAATTGATGAAGCCTCTATAGACAACCCTAACAATGCCCTTAAGAATGCGCCGCATACTTTAGAGATGATTACAGCTGATGAATGGCAACTACCTTACAGCAGACAAAAAGCAGCCTTTCCGTTACCATATATTTCGGAAAATAAATTTTGGCCTAGCGTAAGACGTGTTGATGAAACATATGGAGACCGTAATTTAATCTGTACATGTGCTCCTATTGAAGCGTATATGGAAGCATAAAACCCCTAATAAAATCAAACCTTTACAGCCTTTCAATTTATTTTGAAAGGCTTTTTTTATGCCATTTTTTTTGGCAGAAATAATCTTGAACATCATATATAATCTTATGCACGCATAATGGACAAAGTCATTATATTTATATTTATTCTAATTAATTAGCAACAACCTATGAATATCGCAATTACCGGTACCGGTTCGTATCTTCCATCACTTACTATCGAAAACTCCGATTTTGGTTCTCATGAATTTTTAAACGAGGACGGAACTCCCTTTAAACAGAATAACGAGATTATAATTCAAAAGTTCAAAGGCATCACAGGTATTAAGGAAAGACGCTATGCCAAAGAGAACATTAACAATTCTCATTTAGCCTTTTATGCGGCCGAGAAGGCCATTGCCGATGCTGATATTGACAAGGAGGAGTTAGATTATATCATCTTTGCCCATAATTTTGGAGACGTTTCACATGGAAAAACCCAAGGAGATACGCTTCCTAGTTTGGCAACTAGAGTAAAAAATCTTCTAAAAATCAATAATCCACGCTGTGTAGCCTACGATTTATTATTTGGTTGTCCCGGATGGATTGAAGGCGTTATTCAAGCCAATGCTTTTATAAAAAGTGGTATCGCAAAAAAATGTTTGGTCATTGGTTCTGAAACCCTTTCACGAGTCGTTGACCCCCACGACAGGGATTCTATGATTTATTCGGACGGGGCCGGCGCTACGGTAATAGAGGCCAAAGAAGACGCTGGACAAATTTTATCCCACGCCAGTGCAACCTATGCCAATGATGAAGCCTATTTTCTGTTTTTCGGAGAATCCTACTCAAAGGAATTAAAGCAAACAGACACGAGGTTTATTAAAATGTACGGTCGTAAGATATATGAATTTGCCTGTACCCATGTTCCACAGGCCATGAAAGAATGCTTGGATAAGAGTGGCGTAAACATTACGGAGATCAAAAAGATTTTTATCCACCAAGCCAATGAAAAAATGGACGAGGCAATTATAAAACGCTTTTATAAGCTATTCGGTATGGATATGCCCGAGGGAATTATGCCCATGAATATTGAAAAATTAGGCAATAGCTCTGTGGCCACCATCCCTACCTTGTTCGATATGGTAAAAAATGGAAAAGTAGAAAACCAATCTATTCAAAAAGGAGATATTGTTCTCTTTGCCAGTGTTGGAGCCGGAATGAATATAAACGCTATAGTATATAAAATTTAAGAATATACTTTTTCTATAAAAGTTTCATTGTTATAAAAAATAAACCATAGTCTAACCACTATGGTTTATTTTTTAACTTCGCATGATCCAAAAAGGAATTTCAATTAGCTACAACAGCGAGTCCTTTTAAAATCTGACATCCATGTACGAAAAAACATTCCCGAACAAAAGATTTAAGCACACGCTAAATTTCCTAGAAAAACATATTTCAAAAGATGAAACCATCCTAGATTTAGGGGTAGACAATCCCTTTTCTAAGATCATGAAAGAAAACGGTTATCAGGTAACTAATACCCATGGTGAAGATTTAGATTTGGATTTTTCGACTGTCACAAATGCGAAGGTCGATGTAGTTACCGCCTTTGAAATATTTGAACACTTATTATCGCCACTCAATGTACTCACCCATATAAAAGCCGATAAATTAGTCGCTAGTATACCTCTTCGACTATGGTTTTCCCCTGCCTACCAAAGTAAGACCGACCCGTGGGACAGGCATTACCACGAGTTTGAAGATTGGCAATTTGATTGGTTGTTAGAAAAATCGGGCTGGGAAATTAAGGACCGTGCAAAATGGACCAATCCAGTAAAAAAAATAGGCATCAGACCGCTACTACGATCTTTTACACCGAGATATTATATTATTTATGCAGAACGAAAAGCCCAATAATTGTACATTATCCAAACGTTAGACTTCAAACAATAAAAAAGTCCTTTTTATCTAACTTAACTATACCAAGTACATTCACCTATTGGAATTTAAAAGATGCATTACTACATTATCATACCTGCCCATAATGAGGCATTATTTTTATCGGACACCCTACATTCGATAGTCAACCAAACCCTTCTTCCTAAAAAGGTGGTTGTAGTCAACGATAATTCTACCGATGATACCGAAGGTATTATTGATACGTTTATAGCCTCTTATCCTTTTATAGAGAAATTAAACGCAACATCATCTTCCGTGCATATGCCCGGCAGCAAGGTTATTAATGCTTTTAACAAAGGGCTGCAGCTATTAGACTCTCACTATGACTTTATAGTAAAGTTAGACGCAGATATAATTCTCCCCAATCACTATTTTGAAAAAATAGCTTCAATTTTCCGATCCAACCCCACGATTGGAATCGCCGGAGGGTTTGCCTATGAAGAAGATGTAACGGGCGCTTGGAAATTAAACCACCCTATGGACAAGGACCATGTTCGCGGTGCCTTTAAAGCGTATACCAAAAATTGTTTTACAGCCATAGGCGGACTAAGGAATGCCATGGGATGGGATACCGTAGATGAATTACTGGCCCGTTACCACCGCTTCAACATCTGTACAGACGATACATTGCATGCTAAACATTTACGCCCTTTGGGCAAAGCCTATAATCCTAAGGCTAAATTGCTTCAGGGAAAAGCTATGTATACCATGAGATACGGATTTTGGATTACGTTGATTGCTTCTCTAAAAATGGCAGCAAAGCAAGGTAAACCACAAGCATTTTGGGACAATATAAAAGGATTCTTAAAAGCTAAAAAAGAGAAAAAACCTTATTTAGTGAGTATTCAAGAAGGTGATTTTATACGGCGTCTCCGCTGGAAAAAAATAAAAGCCAAGCTTTTCCGATAACAGAAATGCTTGGCTTATAATATACTTAATGAGCTTTTTTACTCTACAACTTCAATAATAGGTTCTCCTGTAGCTCCAAAAGGAAAAGCTATTCCCAATAAAGCAGAAATAGTAGGCGCTATATCCGGAATTTCGGTTCTCTTTACAGTGCTACCATTTTTAATGCCCTTTCCAAAAAACAACAAAGGTGCGTGGGTATCGTATTTCCATGGAGATCCATGGGTAGAGCCTGTCCTGGCATAACTAGCACTACCTGGTTTTAGCACTAATACAACATCGCCCGAGCGTTTTGCATTATACCCATTTTGAATGATATTAGGTATACCGACAGTGTACTCGTTTTGTAACAATTGATGCGCTGTAAAAACCTGATGTATTTCTTTATTCTGTAATAAATGCTTCGCTACAGCCTCCTGAACAGCCACCAAATTAAGATTTAAATTTTCTACTACTTCATGATTCAAAAACACCTGATTATTAGAAAAATTACGAACCAAGTCCACTGTACCATAAGTATCTTTTAAATACGTGTTAAGTTCCTCTTTAACAGCTCTAAAATCTACGTAGGAACCAGGAAGCTTATTGTCCTGAAGATATGCTGGCACATGCACTCCGGCATGATCAGATGTCAAGAAAACTGTATACTCCCCTTTACCTACTGTCTTGTCAAGAGAATTAAAAAGACGTTCAAGCTCTAGATCCAAGCGAACATAGGTGTCTTCTATTTCTTTGGAATTTACGCCATACTTATGGCCTACATAATCCGTACTAGAATAACTAACTGCCAGGAAATCTGGAATATCATCTGTTCCCAAAGCCTCTTCTTTTACCGCTGCCAAAGCAAAGTCTGTGGTTATATTGCTACCATAAGGAGTTCCCTTTAAAATAGAATATTGTCCATTTTCATCCCAGTATGCTTCCAAGTCATGAGGAAAGGTAGGGCTAGTCTGTCCTTTAAAAAGCCCTTCATAAGCATTGTCGTCGGATCCGCTTGCCGTATAGGTTTTTATATCCTTTAAAGTGGTCCATGGTTTTTTATACTTATCGACACTTCTTGCCGTATTAAAATCGGATACCCATTTTGGCAATTCATCCATATAGTAAGAACTAGTAATCCAATTACCTTCATTTTCCCCATGGAACCAATAGGCCGCATTTGCCGAATGTCCTCCTGGCAATACAGCTCCCCTATCCTTTAAGGAAATTGCAATTACCTTACCGCGCATTTGGGTATGCAATCTCAATTGATCCGTAAGGGTTGTCGATGTCATCCTATGAGGAGACATCTCTCCGGCCTTGGAGGCCGTTCCAACAGAGGAATATGCCGGATCTCCTGCACAATACACGCTTTTATCCGACTCTTTATCGTACCAGTCATTCCCGATTATTCCATGACTGGACGGTGTTGCTCCGGTATATACGGAAGCATGACCAGGCCCTGTATAGGTTGGGGCATAGTTAAAGTGATTATTTTTGCAATTAAACCCTTCTTGAACCATGCGTTTAAAACCACCGTCCCCGTATTGGTGCCAAAAACGACTTAAGTAGTCGTATCTCATTTGATCTACCACAATACCCACTACCAATTTTGGGGTAGTCGCAATAGCAAGCTGTTCGTGACTATCAGTTTTCTGCTTTATTTTTCGCTGGGCGTTCAGCACCCCGACATTAAAGCTCAAGAAAAGAAGAAAATAAAATAAATGGAACTTTCTATGACACATATATCTATAAATTTAACCACCAAAAATATAGAAATAAATCCTTTAATATTTTAAATCAAGGTTAAATGACATCTAATATTGTTATTTTTACAGTCATAAGCATATTTTTACTGCATGAATTACATCGCATCAATTGGCAGCTATTTTATCATGATTAGGGAGGTTTTCAAAAAACCTACAAAATGGCCCATAATGAGGAAATTAATTTTGAAAGAAATAGATGAATTAATTTACGGCTCTCTCGGGATTATTATTTTTATCTCCTTTTTTATCGGAGGGGTTGTCGCCATTCAAACGGCATTGAATATTACAAATCCGTTGATTCCTCGTAACCTTATTGGTTTTGCCACACGGCAATCGGTGATTTTAGAATTTGCGCCCACTTTTACCTCCATTATCATGGCCGGGAAGGTAGGTTCTTATATTACTTCCAGTATCGGTACTATGAGGGTTACCGAGCAGATCGATGCCTTAGAAGTAATGGGGATCAACTCTCTTAACTATTTGGTGTTCCCCAAGATTATTGCCATGTTATTATATCCTTTCGTGATTGCCATTGCCATGTATGTTGGTATTTTCGGTGGATGGATCGCCGGTGTTTTTGGCGGGTTTAGTTCTAGTGCCGACTTTGTAGAAGGTATTCAGTTAGATTTTATTCCTTTTCACGTGGCCTATTCTTTTATAAAGACTATTGCTTTTGCCCTCATTATAGCTACCATCCCTTCATTTCACGGATTTTACATGAGAGGCGGAGCCTTGGAAGTCGGTAAGGCTAGTACGACCTCTTTCGTGTGGACCAGTGTGGTTATTATTATTGTAAATTATGTACTCACCCAATTATTATTAGGATAATGATCAAAGTAGACGATATACATAAATCTTTTGGGGAAGCCCATATTTTAAAAGGTGTGAGTACTCAGTTCGAGAAAGGAAAAACAAACCTTATCATAGGGCAGAGCGGATCTGGTAAAACTGTATTCCTAAAGTGCCTGCTAGGGCTATTTTCACCTGATAAGGGAAATATTATTTACAACGGTAAAATATATAGGAACCTAACAGGGGATCAACAAAGGAATTTAAGACAGGAAATAGGCATGGTATTTCAGGGAAGTGCCTTATTTGACTCTATGACCGTAGAAGAAAACGTTATGTTTCCTTTGGACATGTTTACAAAACAATCGAAATCCGAAATGCAAGATAGGGTCAATATCGTTTTAAGAAGGGTCAACTTAAAAGATGCCCACCACAAATATCCTTCCGAAATCTCAGGAGGTATGCAAAAAAGGGTTGCTATTGCCAGGGCTATTGTCATGAACCCCAAGTATTTATTTTGTGACGAACCAAACTCGGGACTCGATCCTAAAACAGCCATCCTTATAGACAACCTCATTCATGAAATTACCCAAGAATTCGATATCACTACAGTCATTAACACTCATGATATGAACTCTGTTATGGAAATCGGAGAAAAAATTGTTTTCCTAAAAAATGGTTATAAGGAATGGGAAGGTAGTAATAAAGAAATATTCAAAACAGACAACAAAGCCGTTACCGACTTTGTTTATTCATCTGATTTGTTTAAAAAAGTACGTCAAATGTATTTGGAAGAGCGAAATTAAAGCGGATGTTCACCGCTTTAATTCAATTCTTTTTTCACCTGAATCTTAGGGTCCTTTAAGCGCAATTGCAACCATTTCGATAATTTTTCGGACTGCTCATTCATCTGCCTTTCCGAAAGTCCAGCCTTCCATTTTACACGAAATACAGGAATAGTATCTAGGGTATTGAAGTCAGTCGAAATAGTATAGGCAAAAGCTATGCTTGCCATATTATCATAATTCAATTTGGCCTCAGCACTAATATCTTGGAAAGGAATTTGCTTTTCCGCCATTTTATTCAATTTAGTCACCTCACCCCTCAACACCTGAATCTGCTGTTCCCTGCTTAACAATTCTGTCTTTTGGGATTCGTACAGTTCGTTTACATATTTCATCTGGTCTAATTCCAAATTCTTAGATCCCTGGACGATTTTTAATTCGGTATTCTTCAATTTCGCATAACTATCTTTTTGGGCATTCCATGTCGCTATCACGTTCTCCGGTATAGGTTCACTCCCCATAAAAACTAACTCGATAAATCCGTTTACCCCATGGTTATATTGGATTTCCGTTAAATTTTCCAAATACCTTCCTTCCCCTGGCAATTTATAAGGAACGATATTTTTCTTCACAAAATCTTTTGCATCCTTTCTAAATATCGATTCCTGAAACACATCATAAAAAGTAAATCCGGCTGGGATCATAACTGCAACAGCTACTATAGAAGCCATTCTAGCAATAAATCTCCTTCGTTGAGAATTGGCATAACGCACCATTGGGAAACGCAACACTTTAATCACTAAAAAGGTTGCTAAACCAATAAATATGGTATTGATAGTAAAAAGGTACATTGCCCCAGTGGCATAACTAAAATTTCCAATCGCCAAAGCAAAACCAACGGTACAAAGAGGAGGCATTAAAGCCGTAGCAATCGCCACTCCAAAAATAACACTGGCAATGGTTCCTTTCTTTGCCCTAGCTATTACCAAGGCCAAGCCTCCAAAAAAAGCAATGAGCACATCCCTTATATCTGGAGCGGTACGGGCCAACAATTCCGAAGACTCATCCCGTAACGGAAAAAAGTAAAAAAACAAAAAGGCGGTAAATACACTAAGCACAACCATCACCGTAAAGTTTTTTATAGAACGTCTTAAAGTGTCTATATCATTAATCGCTAAGGACAGCCCTATTCCCAAAATAGGCCCCATTAGCGGAGAAATTAACATCGCTCCAATAACCACTGCTGTAGAATTGGCATTTAATCCGACGGAAGCTATAAAAATAGAACATATTAAAATCCACGAGGTATGCCCTTTAAAGGGGATATCGGCTATAATAGACTCCTTAGTAGCCTCCTGATCTGTATTTTGCCTAATATCCAATAAGTCGACAAGAAATACCTTTATCCCTCCTAAAAGCCCCTTTAAATCCTTTTTTATTTCTTGTTTGTTTTCGTCAGCCAACCGCTTCTCTCTATCTTGTTCTGTATTTTCTTTCATTATTAAATATATTGATCCCCAAATTTCTCTTTTACTCCGGAAAGCACCTTTTTGATATCTTGTTCTTTGGACTTAGGGTATATCAAAAGCACCTCTTCTTTGTCTACAATAATATAATCGTTTAGTCCGTCTACAACCACTATTTTCCCTTTAGGGGAGCGGATAATATTCCCTGTGGAGTTCTCGGAAAGTAACCGACAATTAACGACGGCATTATTGTGTTCGTCCTTTTCCAATTTATCGTACAAAGACCCCCAGGTCCCCAGATCGTTCCAATCGAAGTTAGCCGGTAACACGTAAATATTTTTAGCAGGCTCCAAAATAGCATAATCTATGGACACATTATCGGCTTTGGGATATTGTTGTTTAATAAAAGCTTGTTCATCGTCTGTATTTAAAACCGGAATCCCGACTTCAAATAAAGAATATTGTTGGGGTTGATAATTTTTAAAAGCATCTAATATAGCCTTCGCGCTCCACATAAAAATCCCTGCATTCCACAAAAAATTCCCTTGAGAGATAAATTCCCTAGCCGTATTATAATCGGGTTTTTCCCTAAATTGAAGAACATTTTTTAAATTCTCATCTTTCCCTTTTTCATATTCTATATATCCAAAACCAGTATTGGGAAAAGTAGGTTTTATACCTAAGGTACACAACACACTTTCTTTTTCACATCGGTCAAAGCATTCAATTACATCCTTAGAAAAGGCTTCTTCATCTTCTATCCAATGATCACTTGGAGCCACTATCATAACAGCATCGGGATCCATCTTCTGTATTTTTAAAGCAGCATATAATATACAAGGAGCAGTATTGCGCATTGCCGGCTCTAAAACTAATTGCGAGGGCTTAACCATTGGTAATTGCTGCAAAACCAAGTCGTTGTATCGCTCATTGGTCAATACCAGTATATTTTCTTTGGGAATAAAATCAGAAAGTCTTTTAAAAGTTTTTTGCAACAGGGTTTCCCCGGACCCCAACATGTCGTGAAACTGTTTTGGGAACTCGGAGGTACTTGTTGGCCAGAACCTAGATCCAATGCCACCTGCCATTAAAACCGCATAATAATTTTTCTTCATTAAATAATGCATTTAACTTTTTATCAACTCTACTTCTGCGTTTGGCTGAAAGAGATAAACCTTCCCCGTTGCCATCTCAACGCACTCGTAGCGTTTTATTTTTTTATACTTTTTCTGAAATAACTTCCCGTTATATATTCTAAAAATACTGTCATGTGGCAATTCAAATATATAACTGAGCTTCCTTTCTATATCATCAAACTGTTTTAAAGCCAAGGACAAACGTGCATCCGTATCACTGCTAGCTTTCGGATTCTTAAAATGATTGGCTAGGAACGGTAACAGTTCAGAAGGGAATATTTCAGGACGAAGGAAAGGTAACATTAAATACTGAAAAGTTTTCTTCCATTCCAAACCGTGTGGCTTAATGTTATAACCATATTTCTCAAAAGCCATTAAATGCGCTATTTCATGAATCAATGTGACTAAAAACCGGTACTTATTAAGGCTGGCATTAACGGTTATTTGATGGGAACCATTAGGCCTTCTCCTATAATCCCCATGCCTAGTAACCCTTTGATTAACAATTTTAAGGTTAACCCCAAATTGCTTTATTAATTCCAAACATGGACTCACTGCCCTTTCTGGTAGATACTTTTCTAAGATGCCCTGCATACCCGCAAAAATAGAAATTTTAAAATCCGTTTTGAATGTGCTCCTCGATATTTAAATAAATTAGTCAACACCAGACATAAAAACTATAATTTACAGCCTTTTTTAGATTTTAATTAACGATTAAAGATAACATCTTTCACCTAACTTTGCACTTTCTAGTGCCAATAGCTTTTATAAACTCGAATTTAAGAAATGAATAGTATAAAAACCACCAATAAACTATTACTAATTATAGTGATCCCATTAGTATTTTATTTGCTGAAACTATTATCGTTCATCTTCATACCTTTGGTATTTTCTATGTTCATAGCCCTCTTGTTTTTACCTTTAATGAGATGGTTGAGCAAAAAAAAACTACCTAGACCCTTTAGTATTTTTATAGTAATCCTAATTATCATAGGGGCTTTAAAAATTGGAGGCGAACTGATACAACTTACCAGCAAAGAAATCTTATCTAGCGATAAAGCTTTCCTTGAAAAGGCCGAACCAAAACTAAAGACCTTATTAGTTGGTATGGAAGAATACTTCGGTATTCCTTATTCTGAGGACGAATCTATCTTTAACAATATAGTTCCCAAGGAAAGTATTGTTAAAAACTTTAGCTCCACCCTTAATTTTCTGGGGAATACATTGACGATGACCTTAATGACTGTATTTTTCGTCGTTCTTTGGCTAGCAGAATCCATCAATGTTCAAAAATTGATGAATAGCACCATATTGAAGCAAAAACACACTTCAGTAAAGGCTTTTATGAAAATTGAAAATGACCTTATAAAATTTATCAAGGTTAAATTCCTCGTAAGTTTGTTTACAGGAATCGGCACTGGAATTGCCTGTGTTGTTTTCGATGTTAGTTTCCCTATTTTCTGGGGACTATTTGCCTTTGCTATTAACTTTATACAAATGGTAGGATCATTTGCCACGGTAATCTTATTGAGTATTTTCGCCTTTGTGGAATTAGAACCGAGCAGTACTTTATTGTTCTTTACGCTTTCCATTACAGGAGTACAAGTACTATTTGGATCTATTTTGGAGCCTATTTTTATGGGTAAATCTTTTTCTATAAACATCATTACCGTATTGGTAATGTTAATGTTTTGGGGATTTATCTGGGGGATTCCTGGACTTATAATGGCCATCCCAATAACGGTATTCCTAAAAATTATTTTAGAACAGTTTCCGCAAACAAAACTCATTGCCGATTTGCTTTCGGGATCGGGGCAACCTATCAATATACCGTTGAAAAAAAAATAATTATTTCTTAGAAATTATTCTAAAACCAACAATATAAACCCCCTAACGGATATCATAATATCCATTAGGGGGTTTCGAATTAATAGAAGATTTACCTCTGATACCACAACATCCCTCATCGTTGGTTTTGAGAAGATGCTGTTAACACACTTTTAAATAACACCTATCTAATCTAAGGGGTGCTATTAGAAACCTGCAACATCTTCCCATTGTACAATTTGTTTCCTGTTAAGGCAAAGTCCATAATATAACTAGCCATTTCCAAGGGCGATACTTGAGCCTCATATCCCGGAAAAGCTTCCTGCAGCATTTCTGTGTTTACCGCCCCCAAAGCCAAGACGTTAAAAGAAGGACCTGCTTCTTTAAATTCCTCTGCCCATAATTCTGTCAGTGTAATTACAGCTCCTTTACTAGAGCTATAGGCCGATAGACCGGGAAATTTCATGCTCCCTTGTACACCTCCCATAGAACTAATCGTAACCACATGCCCGGTTTTAGGCATTAATGGGATTATTTTTTTAGTCAATTCGGCCACCCCAAAGACATTTACCTTGTACACCGCCTCAAATTCCTCCATAGAAGATTCCAAAAAGGGCTTGTTCAACAATTTCCCAGCATTGTTGATAAGAACATCTACCTGATTCCAATTTTCGGCTAAAAAAGCATCCAATTTCGCATAGTCCGATGGTTTGGAAAGGTCAAAGGGAAAACTATAAATATTTTTGTTGTTCAGTGCCGCTATAGGCCCGTCGTTTCTCGACAAAGCCAAAACCTTGTGCCCTTGATCTGCAAACAACTTTGCCATTTCAAATCCTATCCCCCTACTGCTTCCTGTAATAATAATATTTGCCATTACTTATAACTTATTTCTTTTGTTGGTGCGTTGATGATTTTTTCCAGAACCGGAATCGTTCTATTTACCAATAAGCTCATGTGCTCCATATCGATCGCAGAAACCTCATCACCTACCTTGTGGTAATGGTCAAAATTGGTAAAATCGAAAGTACAAAATGTTTGAGACGGTACCCCAAAGGTTTCATGAAACGGATAATTGTCAGATCTTTTAAACAAATTATACTCCTTCGCGGTTGGCAAAAATCCAACCAGTTTATCCTTACCATAGGCGTTAAAAACCTCCGCTAAATTAGAGTTTTCATACCCAGTAACATACATCATATAGTCCTTATTGACCAAGGGAACCCCTACCATTTCAAAATTGAGCATGGTATATAAATCAAGCTCTTGTTCCTTCAATCGATCGGCTAAGTGCTTAGACCCTAAAAGCCCTTGTTCTTCCGCACTGAACAAGGCAAAAATAACAGATCGTTTATTGGCCTTGGTATGTCCAAAATAACGAGCGAACTCTAACACTGCAGTAGTTCCAGATCCATTATCATTAGCGCCATTAGCTATATCATCTCCGGCTACTCCGGCAATTCTACCGATATGGTCGTAATGCGCCCCAATGATAACATATTCATTTTTTAAGTTCTCATCGGTACCTTCGATATAACCAACCATATTAAAGGTTGTTTTCTCAAAATTAGCAAGGGTATCCCGATAGCTAGTAAAAAAAGGTGCTATCCCATAATTTTTAAAAAGGTCTTCTATATAGGCTGCAGCCTTATCTATACCTTCGCTTCCAGCTTCTCTTCCCTCTAGTTCGTCAGAAGCCAAATACCCCAAAATTTCGCCTACCCGTTCCTTCTTTGAAAATGCCAAAGGGGCCTCCAGATATTTTTCAACTGTGGTTATTTGATCTCCCTGGGCACTTCCCGTAGTAGGAGTTGATTTCTTTAGCGCGACTTCATTTGTATTATGAACCCCACAACTAGCTATTAATAGCAATAACAGTAAACTTTTAAAAATTCCCTTCATATCGTTGTTTATTATTGAATTAAATTTAACAAAAAAAGCATCCCGTACAGTAGGATGCTTTTTTGAATTATAATGTCCCGTCTTGAAAAAAATTGACGAATGAATTTATCATTTATGCTAACATAGTCACCGGATTCTCTAGATATGCTCTTAGCGTCTGTAAAAACTGAGCTCCTGTTGCTCCGTCTACAGTTCTATGATCACAAGCCAAAGTAACTTTCATAGTACTACCAACAACTATCTGACCATTTTTAACAACAGGTTTTTCTACGATCGCCCCTACGGACAAAATAGCAGAATTTGGTTGATTGATAATCGAAGTAAACTCGGTTATTCCAAACATTCCAAGGTTAGAAACGGTAAAAGTACTGCCTTCCATGTCTGCTGGAGCAATTTTTTTGTTTCTTGCCTTACCCGCCAAATCTTTAACAGAGGCACCTATTTGAGTTAAGCTCTGCTGATCTGCAAACTTAATCACAGGAACTAACAGACCATCCTCTACTGCCACGGCCACACCAATATGAACATGTTGGTTGTAACGTGTAGTATCGTTGTTCCATGAAGTATTTACCTGAGGGTGTTTTTTCAAAGCCATAGCACAAGCCTTAACCACCATATCGTTGAACGACACCTTAGTATCTGGCAGACTATTGATCTGTGATCTAGAAACTTTGGCATAATCCATATCGACCTCAATAGTCAAATAATAGTGTGGTGCCGAAAATTTAGACTCACCCAATCTTTTAGCGATTACTTTTCGCATTTGCGAATTCTTAACCTCAGTAGTGCTTTCTTCTCCTACAGCCAAAGCAATAGGCGCAGGGGCCGATGGCTTAGCTGCTTGGGTTGCAGCAGCAGTTGTTGGTGCAGCTTGTTTAGGCTGATATGCTTCCACATCTTTCTTCACAATTCTGCCCTGATCGCCAGTACCTTTTACATCTCTTAGGTTTATTCCTTTATCCTTGGCAATTTTCCTTGCCAATGGAGAAACAAAAACACGTTCACCATCTTGAGCAATAGCCTCGGTAGATGTTGCCGTTGGAGCTGCTTCCTTGGTTACTTTTTCAGTTTCTTTAGCAGCAGCCTGCTTTTTGGGAGCACTGCTTTTCCCAGCATTCAATACAGCATCTACATCGGTGCCTTTTGGCCCAATAACTGCTAATACTGAATCAACAGGAGCGGTTTCTCCTTCCTGAACTCCTACATATAATAGCACCCCAGAATAGAAAGATTCGAACTCCATGGTAGCTTTATCGGTTTCAATCTCCGCAAGGATATCACCTTCTTCAACATCATCCCCTACCTTTTTCAACCAACTGGCCACAGTACCTTCTTCCATGGTATCGCTTAGCCTAGGCATCTTAACAACCTCTACTCCTTCAGGAATATCTTGGTCGCTATCTTCATTGTTAACCTCTTCTTCGGCAGCCGCTTCCACAGTTTCTTCCACTTCTGCATTAGAAGCTCCGTTAATCAGTCCTGAAATATCCTCACCTTCTTCACCTATGATAGCCAAAAGAGAATCGACCGGTGCGGTATCGCCTTCTTTAATACCAATATATAACAATACCCCTTCATTGAAAGATTCGAACTCCATTGTAGCCTTATCTGTTTCAATTTCTGCTAGGATATCTCCTTCTTCTATGTTGTCTCCTACTTGTTTCAGCCACTTAGCAACAGTACCCTCCTCCATGGTATCGCTAAGTCGCGGCATGTTTATTACTTCTGCCATTTACTTATAGTTTATGTTGTACAAATGGAAAATCTTCTTGGTCGTATACCATGTCATACAATTGGTTTACTGGTGGATAATCCGATTCTTCCGCGAATTTCTCACATTCATTCACTAATTTCTTAACCCTTTTATCAATTCCTTTTATTTCCTCTTCTGTAGCGTAATTGTTTTCCTTGATTACGGCTAACACCTGAGAAATTGGGTCAATTTTTTTGTATTCCTCTACTTCTTCCTTCGTTCTATAATGCTGGGCATCAGACATAGAATGTCCTCTATACCTATACGTTTTCATTTCCAAGAAAGTAGGACCTCCTCCAGATCTAGCACGTTCTATAGCCTTGCTCATTTCCTTGGCAACGGTTACAGGATCCATACCATCTACAGGACCACATGGCATTTCGTAGCCCAATCCTAGTTTCCAAATTTCTGTAGAGTGTGAGGTTCTAGCGACAGAAGTACCCATAGCATACCCGTTGTTCTCACATATGAAAACTACTGGCAACTGCCATAACATAGCCAAGTTAAAGCTTTCGTGAAGCGCTCCTTGTCTTACCGCTCCGTCCCCCATATAACATAGGGTCACTGCATCTCTTTTAAAATACTTATCAGCAAAAGCCAATCCAGCTCCCAAAGGTATTTGTCCACCTACAATTCCGTGACCCCCGTAAAAACGGTGCTCCTTAGAAAAAATATGCATAGAGCCACCCATTCCTTTAGAAGTACCGGTAACTTTACCATATAATTCTGCCATTACATTCCTAGGATCGACTCCCATTCCTATCGGCTGAACATGATTCCTGTAAGCTGTGATCATCCTATCCTTAGTCAAATCCATTGCATGCAATGCTCCAGCAAGAACTGCTTCTTGACCATTGTACAAGTGTAAAAATCCACGAACTTTTTGTTGAATGTATACTGCAGCTAGTTTATCTTCAAACTTTCTCCAGAACAACATGTCCTCATACCATTTAAGGTAGACCTCTTTGGTTACTTTTTCCATTAATTGTTGATTTTGTAATATTTCCCTTTACCCAATACCTGGTTATGATAAAAACGGAGAACAAAAATACATATATAATTCAACAGGAAAAAAATTTAAATAAAAAGCTTTTCATAAAGCTATAATCTGAACCAAATTCAGCTATTTTTAAGAAAAATTCAAAAATAGGATTCAAAAAAAGGCAATAAACAATTTTTTATAGGAAAGACTTGTTAAAGGCAAGTGGAAGAATATCAGAAATAGACTGACACTTAAGTACCTCCCCTGTTTCTCCCATCAAAATTATAGCAATGGGTTGCTCTTGTTTTACTTCATATTCTGAAATAACCTGTCTACAACTCCCGCAAGGGGCAGCTGGTTTATCCATACAATAATTTTGGGAGGTGGCACTAATGGCAATACTTCTAATAATTGTACCTGGATATTTTGCCGAGGCGTAAAATATGGCTACTCTTTCTGCACATAGTCCTGCAGGATAACAGGCGTTTTCCTGATTGTTTCCGATCACCACTTCCCCGTTATCTAATAAAATAGCAGCGCCGACATTAAATTTTGAATAGGGCGAATAGGCATCATTCCGGGCATTTATGGCAGCTTCCATTAATTCTTGATCCTTCTGTTCCAATTCATCCTTCGTCTCATAAACCATAAGATCGAAACTTATTTTCTGCTTTTTCATGGACTACACCTTATATATTATGGGCTAAATTTAGTAAAAAACCACCTAAAAACAGTTGTTGGCTATGACTCCTATACTTCCTGACCACAGCCATTTCCCTACAACGCTTGTCCTAAGTTAAAGGTAAGAGAGAAGCGTAGGGTATTCTCTAATGGATTTCTTACTTGTGAGGTAGAGAATAGATATGACAAATCTATTTCAGCAGATTTAAATCTGAAGCCAGCTCCTAGGGTAAAGTATTTACGAGACCCTTTTAATTCGCTTTCGTGAAAGTACCCGGTCCTTAACATAAACGATTCCTGGTAGACGTATTCTGCTCCAAGCGCCCATGTAATTTCTTTTAGCTCCTCATTAAATCCACCTGGTGCATCATTAAAAGATTTAAAGACACCTTCAAAAAAAGTAATGTTTTGGTATTCTTCATTATCTACTTCATTAATTTTCCCATCGTCATTAAAATCTTTCGGAGTTGGCACCAATAATTTATTAAACTCTGTAGTAACAGAGACTACATTGTCAAAATCTAAAATGAAATCGAAACCAAGTCCAACTTTTAAATTGGTCGGCAAAAAGTTTTCCTGTCCTCCGTTATCGTATTTAATCTTTCCCCCAAGATTAGAAAGGTTAAAGCCCGCTCTCCAACGCCCATCAAAAGTATTGTAAGCCCTTTCGCGTGACTTGTAATATCCTGCAACATCAACAGCGAAGGAACTAGCCGCTCTAGAATCTTCAAAACCATCATCGGGCAGCTTTAAATTGGAACTGATAAAACGCCCCCCTACGGCCATAGAAAAAGTTTCACTGAGCTTTAAGGAATAAGACCCATCAAAAGCAACCTCATTAGGCTTGGCAGGCCTTCCCGGATCCCCGGCAAATTGCCTTAGCTCTATCTCCCCAAGAGTAAAATACCGTATTCCAAAAGCATAGGCACTCCGATCATTTATTTTACTAAAAAAACCAGCACTTAACAAGGATATGTCGGTAATGATACTTTCTAAATATGGAGTATAACTTAAGCCTAGTCCCGTTCTCACTTTAGAAAAGGCGAATTTTGCCGGATTCCATTGTTGTGAAAAAGCATCTGCAGAAGTAGCTACTCCCATATCGCCCATACCAGATGCCCGCGCATCAGCAGCGATGGTTAAAAATGGAACTGCAGTAGTAATAACCCGCTCTTCCTGAGCCGCAACTTTCCCCATAAACACTATAAGAACCAGTGTTAATATTTTTCTCATTTCCCCCATTATAATGTAGTAGTTTTCTATAAAAAACGTAAATCTAGTTAAAACTAATAAAACCTAACCGTAACAATGAAACGATCTTTTTCAACATATCTTGTGCAAACAACCGCTTTTTTTAAAGAATTCTGCTCCTTAGTTATAAATAGAGATAAACATTATTAATTTTACGGCCCAATTAAGAATCTCTTTTTTAATTTTACAGATTTCTTGGGAAGAAAAAATAAAAGTCCATACTATATTATATTTTAAGCCGTTATTCTTGTGAAGCGTCGGCATTAAGCCATAGATTTATTTCGTAAAATATCAGACCAGTGATAAAATATTCTATCTTAATTGCCGTTTTATAAGCCGATAGCGCCAGAAATTTTTAACAAAAATAAGAACAACAATCCCATTTAACAGTGGTTTGTTTTTGAACACAAGTCCAAATTATGAAAAAACAATTCATCAAAGTTGTACTTTCTTTCGCAGTGATTGCAGGTGGTTTTACAAGTTGTAAAAACTCCTCGTCCAAAAATGTCTCGAGAGCCACCGGCTGGAAGATCAATGCCAAAGAAGGTGGATTTCAGTACAATTCAGACTTTAAAGAGCAAGCAACAGCTCCAGGCCTGGTTTTTATTGAAGGAGGTACATTTACAAAAGGCCAGGTACAGGATGATGTGATGCACGATTGGAACAACACCCCTACTTCACAACATGTGCAATCTTTTTACATGGATGAAACAGAGGTCACAAACGTTATGTATCTGGAATATTTGGATTACCTAAAAAGCGTATACCCCCCATCGGATTCTAAGTATGCCCACATTTACACCGGAGCCTTACCAGATACCTTGGTATGGAGAAATCGGTTAGGCTTTAACGAAACGATGACCAATAATTACCTGCGCCACCCTGCTTATGCGGAATATCCTGTGGTTGGGGTAAATTGGATACAAGCAACTCAATTTGCGGAATGGAGAACAGACCGTGTAAACGAGATTATGCTTGAAAGGGAAGGATACCTATCCAAGGATGCCAAATACAAGGTGATTTCTGGCGAAGTAGAAGGCGGTTTTAGCACCGAAGCCTATTTAAACAGACCAGAATCTGTATACAACGGCCAAATAGATTCGCTTCAGGGAAAAAGAAAGAAAGATTCCATTTCTTCTTTTGCCAAAAGAAGTAGCGGTATTATTTTACCAGAATACAGATTGCCTACAGAAACCGAATGGGAATATGCCGCCCAAGCACAGATTGGCAATAGAGAATACAACAATTACAAGGGAAGAAAAAAATATCCTTGGGCCGGCGATTATACCAGAAACGGTCAGCGTGTAGGCAGAGGAGACCAATTAGCTAATTTCAAACAAGGAAAAGGTGATTATGGTGGTATTGCAGGATGGTCCGACGACGGAGCAGACATTACCGCAGAAGTGAAATCATACAAACCTAACGATTTTGGCCTTTACGATATGGCCGGTAACGTTGCCGAATGGGTGGCAGATGTATACAGACCTATTGTAGACGATGAAATAAGCGACTTTAATTATTTTAGAGGAAACGTGTACATGAAAACAGCTATCGGAAAAGACGGCAAGGTACATGTCATAAGAGACTCAATCGTATACGACACCCTTCCTAACGGAAAGATCATGGCCGTCAATTTACCCGGAGAAATAAAAATGGTTCCAGTTGGAGAAGAAGAAACTTTTTTAAGAACCAATTTCTCCTCTAGTGACAACCGTGGTTATAGGGATGGCGAACCTGGATCTACCAGATTCTACGACCGTTTTAATGAAGATGATGATGAAGAAAATAAAATTAAAATGTACAACGCTCCCGTTAGCAAGGTTCAAGTAGACGAAAGAGGCGAACTCGTTAGGGCTTATGACAAATCTAACACCAGAACTTCCTTGATAAATGACGAGGTAAGAGTGTTTAAGGGAGGCTCATGGAGAGACAGAGCCTATTGGTTAGATCCAGCTCAAAGAAGATATCTGCCACAATACATGGCAACAGATTACATAGGTTTTAGATGCGCCATGTCTAGGGTCGGCTCAAAATCTAAGAGCAAAAACAAAACTCCAAGAGCTAAAAAAGTCAGATAAGAATTTCATAAATAATTCATAAGAAGCCCTTTTCAAAAAGGGCTTTTTTTATATCTTCGATTTATGACAATTGAAGCCCTACACCAACTCTTCTTAGAGTTTCCCAACATCTGTACGGACACCAGAAAAATTACCGACAGCTGTATTTTTTTCGCCTTAAAAGGCGATAATTTTAACGGTAACACCTATGCGCAAGAAGCCTTAAAAAAAGGTGCCTCTTATGCCGTAGTCGATGAAAAACTTACCGATCACCATGACAACATTATTGTCGTTAAGGACGTCCTTACCACCTTGCAACAACTTGCCCAAAGGCATAGGGATTATTGCAAAGCTACTGTTATCGCCCTTACTGGGAGCAACGGCAAAACAACTACCAAGGAACTGATTGCCGCGGTACTTTCCACAGAGTTTAAAACCATCGCCACAAAAGGCAATTTAAACAACCATATCGGTGTTCCTTTAACACTACTTACCATTACCCCTGAGACCGACATCGCTATCGTTGAAATGGGCGCCAACCACCCAAAAGAAATTGAATTCCTTTGTAACCTCGCCAAACCCGATTATGGTTATATAACCAATTTCGGAAAGGCACATTTAGAAGGCTTTGGAAGTGTTGAGGGCGTTATTAAGGCCAAGGGCGAGCTATACGATTACCTTATACTAAACAAAAAACACATTTTCTTTAACGGAGACGACCCAATACAAACCAATAGACTTCACTCATACCCTCATAAATCGGGCTATAGCGATAATAAACAATACTATCCCATTACATTTATAGATGCCGATCCGTTTGTGCGCTTAACCGTAGAAAATTTAACCATACAAACTCAATTGGTAGGGCGTTATAATTTTACAAATTGCTGTGCCGCTATTTTAATAGGACACTATTTTAAAATAAAATTAGACCTCATTAAACAAGGCATAGAAAACTATTCTCCTCAAAACAACCGCTCCCAAATTATAGAGAAAGATGGCTACCAAATTGTTTTGGATGCCTATAATGCCAATCCCACAAGCATGAAACTGGCTTTGGAAAATTTTAAGGAACTAAAAGCGAGCAATAAGGTTGTTTTTTTAGGTGATATGTTTGAACTAGGAAGCTCATCAGAAAAAGAACATCAAGAATTATCAGATCTTGCCATAAGCATGAATTTTAATGCCCTGTTTTTGGTAGGTGAAAACTTTAACAAAACACAAAACAGCCTTACCAAGTACAGATCGTTTGATGAGTTGGCACAATATTTAAAAGCAACAAAGCTTGAAAAGTCCACTATTCTGATCAAAGGTTCTAGAGGCATGGCCCTAGAACGAATACTGGAACTGCTGTAGAAAATAGCAGTGTAAAAGAAAATTATTGTAGTGGGACATACTGGATTCGAACCAGTGACCTCTGCCCTGTCAAGGCAGCGCTCTAAACCAACTGAGCTAATACCCCATTAAATTATTACCGCAACAAACATACATCAAAATAAAGTAACTGTCTAAAATTCTTTTTAAAAAATTTAGACAGTTACCATAACATACTAGTCGTTGCTAAAAGCTGTAAACCTACCTTTATTAGGAGTTTCCAAAACTAAACACCTTAGAAGGGGTTCTTGCCTCACGGAGTATTTTGTCTATTTTTTCAACAATTTCAGGATACTCATCCGCCACATTATTTTCCTCCTTCACATCCTTAGAAAGGTCATAAAGCTCCAATTTTGCTGAAGGATTTTTCAATACATTATATTTTACAGCCTTCCAATCGCCCATTCTCACTGCCTGTCTACCACCTAACTCATGAAATTCCCAATACAGATATTCATGCGTTTGTTGCTGCGCTTCATTCCCCAATAAAGTCGGTAAAAAAGAAATACCATCTAAACCATTTTTCTTTTCCTGCCCTGTAATTTCCACGACTGTAGGAAATACATCCCAGAAAGCCGACACATGTGACGTTTTAGAACCTTCCTTAATTTTTCCTGGCCATTTAACGATCATTGGAACACGAATCCCACCTTCGTATAAATCTCTCTTATATCCTTTAAGAGATGCATTGCTATTAAAATAATCCGGGTCTGCACCACCTTCTTTATGAGGACCGTTATCGGAAGCAAAAATAATTATGGTATTGTCTGCGATCCCTAAATCTTCTACCTTCTTCATAATTTCGCCTACTTGTTCATCCAACAAGGTAATCATGGCTGCAAAGGCCGCCCTGGGTTCTGGCTGCGAACCGTACCCCCCAATTTTATAACCACGACCACTATCTACGCCTTTATAAGGTTTTTCAGGGGCAAATTTCCCACTAAACTTGTTGTGGATATCCTCTGGCACTACCAACTCTGCATGCGGAATTATAGAAGGCACATAAGCAAAGAAAGGAGTATCCTTATTCTCTTCTATAAATGCTATGGTTTTTTCATGAATAAGCGTCGGTGCATAGGTTCCTTTATTAAAACCAGCATTCGCAGGCAAGACAATAGAATCTTGATTTGACCATAAATGATACGGGTAATAGTTATGCCCAATCATTTGGCAATTATAACCGTAGAAAGTATCAAAACCTTGGTAGTTTGGATCTCCTTCGGAACCAGGATACCCAAGCCCCCATTTTCCAAAAGCACCTGTAGTATACCCTGCTTCTTTTAAAAGCTCAGCAATCGTATAAGTATCATCCGGAATCGGGTATTGTCCTTCTGGATTAATTTCATAATTCCCTCTTACCACAGTATGCCCTGTATGCATCCCCGTCATCAGTGCAGATCTAGAAGGTGCGCAGACGGTACTACCAGAGTAATGCTGGGAAAACAACATACCCTCAGCAGCCAATTTATCGATATTGGGAGTCTCAAATTTCTCTTGTCCATAGACACCGAGATCACCATACCCTAAATCATCGGCCAAAATATAAATAATATTCGGCTTCCCTACCCTTGCCGCATCTGTAGATGATATACTACTACCCTGGGCAACGGTAGACTTATTGTTTAAAAAATTACAGGAAACAAGCCCTAAAGCAGCAATAGACACTAGGACACTAACACTTTTAATATTCATTACAATCGTTTTAATTAACCAAACATACGAAGTTAACACAAGTCTAAATAAAACATTAGCCTCATATTAATTAAATCTAACAAATTTGTATGGATGTCTATATTTTACAACCTCATTCTAGAAAAAAGGTATAGTAACCAAAAAAGGCTCCCAATTTCTTGGAAGCCTTTTCTTTTACTGTGGGCCCTACTGGATTCGAACCAGTGACCCCCTGCTTGTAAGGCAGGTGCTCTGAACCAACTGAGCTAAGAGCCCTCTCTCGAGGATTGTATTTCAGTCTTTCGACTTTGATAAAAAGAAGCTTCCAATTTTACTTAGAAGCTTCCTTCTTATCGTGGGCCCTACTGGATTCGAACCAGTGACCCCCTGCTTGTAAGGCAGGTGCTCTGAACCAACTGAGCTAAGAGCCCTCTTTCGAGGAGTGCAATTTCGGTTGCTATAACCGCGTTGCGAGTGCAAATGTAAGCTTGTTTTTCGTTTCACCAAAATAAAATCGAAAAAAAAATTAAATAATTTCTGCTACTACAAAAGTACTCCCTCCAACATAAATAAAATCGTCTTTACCCGCAGCCTTTTTTGCCGCCTCAAGCGCCTCATTTACAGAATTATAACTCAAGCCAACCAAACCAAACCCATTGGCACGGGCCTTTAACACCGATTCATCTAGTCCTCTTAAAATATTTGGTTTACAAAAGTAATAGGTGGCATTTTTTGGAAAAAGAGGAAAAACCCGCTCCAAATCCTTCTCCTTTACAAACCCCAACACCATATGTAAGTTACCGTATTGTTGTTGCTTTAATTGTTCCATAACTATGGTCAGCCCTTCCGTATTATGAGCTGTATCGCAAACTACGGTCGGTTCACTCCCTAAAAGCTGCCAACGCCCCAAAAGGCCAGTATTCTTCACCACATTCATCAATCCATCCTTAATATGACTTTCCCGTACATCAAATCCTTTTAGCTCCTTAATAGCCGCCACAACTCCCTTGATATTTTTGGACTGATAATTTCCCAACAAAGATGTTTTATACTTTCCAGGAGTTACTTCACTCCCAAAAATAATTTTGGCATTATTTTCATGGGCCACGGTACTAAATACTGCTGCCGTTTCTTTTTGAAGCTCACTGACAACTACCGGAACACCTTCCTTAATAATACCAGCTTTCTCAAAAGCTATTTTTTCGATAGTATCTCCCAATAAATCTACATGATCGTAACCGATATTGGTAATTAGGGATACTTCTGGCGTAATGATATTGGTAGAATCTAATCGCCCTCCCAATCCGACTTCTATAATCGCTATATCGATATTTTCCTTAACAAAATAATCAAAAGCCATTCCTACGGTCATCTCAAAAAACGACAAACTATGGGCTTCAAAGAACAATTTATTGTCCTTTATAAAATCTACGACAAAACCTTCTGAAACTGGGACACCATTAATTCGTATACGCTCCCTAAAGTCTTTTAAATGGGGGGAGGTATACAAGCCCACAGTATATCCGGCCTCCTGTAATATAGAGGCCAACATATGGCTACTAGACCCCTTACCATTGGTACCTGCCACATGAATACTTTTAAATTTTCTTTCGGGATGCCCCAAATAAGAGCTCAGCGCGTAAATATTATCTAGTTTGGCCTTAAAAGCCGAATTTCCGTTTTGCTGGTACATTGGAAGCTGGCTAAACATCCAATCCAGAGTCTCCTGATAGGTCATTTTGACGAATCTTTTTTTTAGAATTAAAATATTATCTCTTTTACACCCATTGTTCTAGGGTATAGAGCACTAAGTACTTTTGAGTAGTACACTGTTTTAAAAAAAATATAGAAAGGATTTATTCTCCAAGTTTAAAATTGACCACCACAAAACCTACCTGTTGGTTTGGCGCATTGGTATCCAAATTCCACTTATGCATAAAGGCTGTTTTCTTTGCGGGCTCTAACAAGCAAGGATGGTTATTGGTAGTCCCCTTCACTCCTGGCATGGCACTTACCACATTACCGTTTTTATCGACTATAATTTTCACCACTACCCTACCTTCTTCGTTGCACTCTTGTACCACCTTTCCCTTATTGACCAAGGATCTTCCACTAAGGCCATAGCCTGCTGATCCACTACCCGCGCCTGGGGCTCCATAGTAACTGGTAGCGTACGGATCTCCGTCTTGCTTCCCTTTGTCACCGGCCCGTTTATCGTCTCCTTCGCCACCAGCTGTAGTCCCTTCGGCCTTATTAATACCTCCTATCAAGGCATCGAGCTTGCTCTTTTTAGCCTCTTGTTCCTTTTTTAATTTTTCTTCTGCAGCCTTTTTTTCTTGGGCTAGCTTTTCGGCCTGGGCCTTTGCCTTATTAACTGCTTCCTCGGCTTTTCGTTTCTCTTCTTGCTGTTGTTTTATAAGCACAGATTCCTCATTTTCTTGCGTCAACAGTTTCTCTGTAGGCTTATCTTTTGCTATCTTTTCTTCAGGAATTTTATCTACTACCTTTTCTACTTTGGTTTCTTGAACCGCAGTTTCCTTTGGCGGTGTATTTACAGGTTCGGATTTTATCTTTTCTTTAGGCTGTACCCTACCACTACCAAATTCGGTAGTTCCAAAATTAATAGAAATACCCTTTTCTACCGGTGGGTCCATATAACTGAGTCCCACATAAAAAAGCAACAGCAACAATACACTTAACAACAAGGTTGTAAGGGTAAAGGATTTTTTCTTGTAAGGGGTATCTAATAATGACATTAGTTGGGTCGCACGGCCAAAATTACTTTATAATTATTCCTATTAGCTATATCCATAACATTCACAGCCTCTTTTAATGCTATACTTTCCGAAGCTCTTAGAATAATAGTAGGTTTATCTTGACCTTTGAGTGCCTTTTTTAATTCAATTTCTAAATATTCTCCATTTATCTTATCCTTATTGACAAAATACTCCAACTTCTCGTTAATACTCACCGATACATTTTGTGTATTGGTCGACTTCCCCTTTGCTTTAGGCAACAATAGATCTAAAGCGTTGGGAGAATTGGAGGTCAACATAAAAAAAACAAGCAACAAGAATACAATGTCCGTCATCGACGACATGCTAAAATCTGGGCTAACCTTATTTCTTCCTTTTAATTTCATATTATCTCCACTATAGCGGTTCGTTTAACAAGTCCAAAAACTCCACTGCTGTAGCTTCCATTTTGTGAATCACCTTATCTGTTCTATTTACCACATGGTTATACCCTATATACGCAATAATACCGACTACAAGACCAGCCACCGTGGTTGTCATGGCCGTATAAATACCCGATGCCAATAACCCCATCTCTGCCTGACCGCCACTGGAGGCCATTTCATGGAAAGCTAAAATCATACCGATAACGGTTCCTAAAAATCCAATCATTGGGGCAGCACCCGCTACCGTTGCTAAAACACTAACGTTTTTCTCTAATTTATATACCTCTAAGGTACCGGCATTTTCTATAGCCGTATTAATATCGTCTAAAGGCTTCCCGATTCTAGACACTCCCTTGGCCGTTAACCTGGCCACTGGCGAATCGGTCTGAGCGCATAACAATTTTGCTGCCTCTAGCTTTCCATTGGTAATATGATCTCGTATTTGGTTCATAAAATTGCTATCGATCTGAGAGGCCGCCTTGATGGCAAAAATCCGTTCAAAATAGATATACAATGCCACAAAGAGCATTACAAACAATACGGAGATGATCAGAATACTTCCTGTTCCACCATTAACTATTAAATCTATAACCGAAAGTGTCTTTTCTTCAGACAATACTTCCTCAATACCTGCCTCCTGAGTGAGGCCTTGAAACAATAACATATATTTACTTTATTAAAGTTGCCTTAATAACGGTGTTACCCGATTTATATTATGTGTTTAACACAAAATTCTTAATGAGCATAAAAGCAAGGGAAGCCGTCAAAAACCAACCATGCCAATTCCTTAAGATCCTAAATAATTCTTCTTTTCTGTTCCTTTAACTACCCCTTCGGCAGCAGAACCAATAATCAACATACAACCTCTTATTACAGTTTAGTAAGCCATATAATCCAAAACAGCGTTTCTACTCCTTCAGATATCATTTCATACTTCCCTACACCAAAGGTACATTATCTATCATTGCAGAACCAATACCTAAAAACAAAAAAGTTTCTATGATCCCCGAATACTAAATTAACTGCTTGAGTGCTATTTCAAAGCCTGTTTTACTAATATTCCGTTTGGTACTATTATTTTTATAAATATTCAATAATGCCTCTCTTATTGTTTGAGAGGTATCGTTAAATATTTTTTCATCGTCCATGGCCACTCTGCCTTCCATAAAATAAGCAAAGACACGTGCCATACCGCAATTTGAAATAAAATCGGGAATTAAGCTCAACCGTTCGTCGGTATATTCCATAATAGGCCCAAAGAAAATTTCCTTGTCTGCAAAAGGAACATTAGCGCCACAAGTTATAACTTCCAACCCTGTATCGATCATTTTTGAAACCTGTTCTTTGGTCACCAACCTAGAAGCCGCACATGGGGCAAATATTTCTGCAGGCAAGCTCCAGATTCTTTCATTGATTTCTTCAAAAGGAATCAGCTCCTTAGCCACAAGGGTATTCCCTTTTTTATTTAGGTATAAGTTCGTAATTTCTTCAAAAGAAAACCCTTCTTCCTTAATTATTCCCCCGTCCCTATCGATAATCCCAACGATCTTAGCCCCCATTTGGGACAAATAAAACGCAGCCGCAGCCCCTACATTACCAAAACCCTGTACAATGGCACGCTTTCCTACCACGGAACCCGAGTGTATATCGTAAAAATGCTTCACGGCTTCGGCTACTCCAAAACCGGTAATCATATCGGCTACCGTATATTTTCTTTGGGTAGAAGGAGAATACTTATTGCTCTCCAAAACCTTTATTACCCCCAGTCTTAACTGACCGATCCTATTTATTTTATCGGCCTCTGTGGGCTTAAAATGTCCGTTAAAGACTCCTTCTTGCGGGTGCCAAACCCCGGCATCTTCCGTAATAGGTATAACCTCGTGAATTTCATCGACATTTAAATCGCCTCCGGTCCCATAATAGCTTTTTAATAACGGAGCTACGGCATGATACCATCTTTTTAAAACCCCGCTTTTACGTGGATCATTGGGGTTAAAATTAATTCCAGATTTGGCCCCTCCGATCGGTGGGCCGGAAACTGTAAACTTCACCTCCATTGTTTTTGCCAAAGAAAGGACCTCATTCATGTCCAATCCCTCTCGCATACGAGTACCCCCTCCTGCAGCACCGCCGCGAAGTGAATTTATGACGGTCCAACCTTCTGCTTCGGTTTCAGGATCCTTCCAGTTAAAAACAATCTCAGGAGCTTTGTTTTCATATATCTGAAGTAACTTTTTCATTGTAATAGCTTAATTATTTGATTATAACACAATTATAGGCAAAATCTCATTTACCGTACCTTCTCGTAATTCATTGCTGCTACCGAAGCTAATGTTGTCTCATAATTTTAATTTAATCTTCAATAAAAAAAGTTTTCGACAAACAAATATATAAATATAGATTAGGATTTATAGTTTTTCTTAATCATAATTATTTCAATGGATACCCTTATATTTGATACAAACCACTTAAACTTTTTTAAACTATGAATTTTTCGCTAACAGAAGAACAAATAATGATACGCCAGGCCGCAAGGGATTTTGCCCAAAACGAATTACTCCCTGGGGTTATCGAAAGAGACGAAGCCCAAAAATTCCCTTCTGAAGAGGTGAAAAAAATGGGGGAATTAGGGTTCCTGGGGATGATGGTGGACCCTAAATACGGTGGTAGTGGACTAGACACTATATCTTACGTATTGGTTATGGAAGAGCTCTCCAAGATAGATGCCTCTGCTTCTGTTGTTGTATCTGTCAATAATTCATTGGTATGTTGGGGACTGGAACATTATGCTTCAGCAGCCCAAAAGGAAAAATTTTTAATCCCCTTGGCCAGCGGTAAGAGTATTGGTGCGTTTTGCTTGTCAGAACCCGAGGCCGGCAGTGATGCCACCTCACAAAAAACCACTGCCTTGGACAAGGGCGATCATTATATAGTAAACGGTACTAAGAACTGGATTACCAATGGTAATTCTGCCGAGGTATACCTTGTTATAGCACAAACAGACATTTCTAAAGGCCACAAAGGAATAAATGCCCTTATTATGACCAAGGATATGCCCGGGTTTGAAATAGGGCCGAAAGAAAACAAACTCGGAATACGCGGAAGCGATACCCATTCGTTGATTTTTAATGATGTTAAGGTCCCTAAAGAAAATAGGATCGGCGAAGATGGTTTCGGATTTAAGTTTGCCATGAAAACTTTGGCGGGCGGAAGAATCGGGATTGCCGCCCAAGCACTGGGTATAGCAGCCGGCGCCTATGAATTAGCTAAAAAATACTCAAAAGAACGAAAAGCTTTTGGAACTGAAATTATGAACCACCAAGCTATCGCCTTTAAACTTGCCGATATGCATACCCAAATTGAAGCCGCACGCCATTTGGTATACAAAGCCGCCTGGGACAAAGATCAGGGCAATGATTACGACCTTTCTGGAGCCATGGCAAAACTATACGCTTCACAAGTAGCCATGGATACCGCTATAGAAGCAGTACAAATTCATGGCGGAAATGGCTTTGTTAAAGATTATCACGTAGAACGATATATGAGAGATGCCAAAATCACCCAGATATATGAAGGTACATCGGAGATCCAAAAGATAGTCATCTCGAGAAGTATCTTAAAAAATTAGTATTAAAAATACCGCTATTACCTCAAAAACCAAATTCAGGAGTAGAGATTCTAATATCCATATCTACTCCTTAGTTTCAGGAAGAGCCTTTTTATACCCCTTAGAAACGAAAGGAGACAAACAAAAAAAGCACCAACAACTCTATTAAAGAAATATTAAATTATCATAATCATAATATTTGGGCTCAAAAAAATAATATATGCATTTTAGGTAAGCAATAATTGAAAACGCTGAATTTTTTGTACGGTTTAAGTCAATACGTTGATTTTAATGCATGAATTTCCGTATTTTTGAAGAAATACGTTAATCTATGATGCTGAAAAAACAAGGGTTATACCTACCGGAATTTGAACATGATAACTGTGGAGCAGGATTTATATGTAGCCTAAAAGGTAAAAAGTCTAACGATATTATCCATAAGGCTTTAGAGATATTAGAAAAATTAGAACATAGGGGAGCCGTCAGTTCTGATGGCAAAACTGGAGATGGAGCTGGAATTCTAATTGACATCCCACATGCCTTTTTTCAGGAGGTTTGCGACTTTGAGCTTCCTGCACCTGGCGAATATGCCGTCGGAAATATATTTTTACCACAAAAGGAAAACCAAAGAAATTACTGTATAGATGTTTTTGAGGAAAACATCAAAAAACAAGGCTTAAAATTATTAGGTTGGCGAGATGTTCCTGTGAACAGATCCGTACCAGGAAGGATTGCTACAGAAACAGAACCTTTTGTAAAACAGTTGTTCGTAGCGAAAGAAAATAGCGATCAGGATTTCTTTAATTTTAATCTAAAATTATTTATTGCTAGGAAAGTTACCGAACACACTGTCAATAACTCAAAACTATCTGAAAACAAATTCTTTTACGTTCCTAGTTTATCGACCAAAATCATTATCTTCAAAGGCCTTTTAATGCCCGAGGATATAAGCCTATACTACAAAGATCTTATGGATCCTAGAGTAGTTACCCGATTGGCTTTGGTTCACCAACGTTTCTCTACCAACACCTTCCCTACCTGGGACTTAGCCCAGCCTTTCCGTTACATGTGCCATAATGGTGAAATAAACACCCTTAGAGGAAATGTCAGCAGAATGCTTTCTAGACAGGAATTAATGGAAAGTGAATTGTTTGGTGATGAAATAAAAAATATTCTCCCTATCATCCTTCCGGGAAAATCGGATTCAGCCACTATGGATATGGTGGTAGAATTACTATTGATGACAGGAAGATCGCTTCCTGAAGTGATGATGATATTGGTTCCTGAAGCTTGGGAAAAAAATGAGGAGATGTCCGAGGCCAAAAGAGCTTTTTACGAATACAACTCTTGTATGATGGAGCCTTGGGATGGTCCGGCTTCTATCCCTTTTACGGACGGAAACTATATTGGTGCCGTATTGGACAGAAACGGTCTAAGACCTTCTAGATACTCCGTTACCAAAGATGGATATGTAATTATGTCATCGGAGGTAGGAGTGGTTGAATTAGAACCAGAAAACATTGAAATGCACGGCCGATTGGAACCAGGGAAGATGTTCTTGGTAAATATGGAAGAAGGCCGTATTGTCAACGATGAAGAAATTAAGGAAGAAATTGCTACCCGACACCCGTACAAACAGTGGTTAGACAAAAACTTGGTACACCTAAAAGATATCCCTTATAATGACTGTCCTTTATTTTTAAACGAAGAAAGCGTACAAAAGCGTAAAGCTATTTTTGGCTATACCCAAGAAGATATCAATACCATTATCCTTCCGATGGGAAAAACCGCCAAGGAACCCCTAGGTTCTATGGGATCGGATACCCCTATCGCTATTCTATCAGAGCGCCCTCAGTTAATCTATAATTATTTTAAGCAACTCTTTGCTCAAGTTACCAATCCGCCATTGGATGGTATTCGCGAAGAGCTTATTACCGATATTAGTTTAACCCTGGGTAGTGATCAAAATATTTTTGAACATTCTGAATATCACTGTAGAAAATTAAAGATCCAAAATCCTGTTATTTCCAAGGAGGATCTGGACAAGATAAAAAATTACGACGCAAGTCCAGATTATAAGGTTGTCTCTATTCCAATGTTATACGAAATAGAAAAGGGACATAACGGTTTGGAAAATGCCTTGCAATCGCTTCTAGAGCAGGCCGAAAAAGCCATCGATGAAGGTACCAATATCATTATACTATCCGACAGGAATGTAAATCTTCAAAACGCTCCTATTCCTGCCTTGCTAGCTTGTTCTTTTGTAAATAGTGGCTTACAGCGATTGGGAAAAAGATCTAAACTGAGTATCATCATAGAATCTGCTGAACCAAGAGAGGTTCACCATTTTGCCTTATTGTTCGGATATGGAGCTAGTGCCATTAACCCTTATATGGTCAATGAAATAATCGCAGAACAAATTACTGCCCTCGATATTACGGAATATACCTTTGAAGAAGCCATAAAGAACTACAACAAAGCAGTAGGTAAAGGAATTCTTAAGATCATGAATAAAATAGGTATTTCTACCCTTAACTCGTATAGGGGGTCCCAATTATTCGAATGTATCGGGATCAATACCAAAACTGTAGATAAATATTTCCCAAACACTCCTACCAGAATACAAGGAATTAGTTTGTACGAAATTGAGAAAGAAATTGCAAAAAGACACCATAAAGCTTATAAAACACAAGAAGTTGCCGCTAGCCTAGATTTAGAAATAGGCGGACAGTACCGTTGGAGAAGGGATGGAGAAAAACATTTATTCAACCCTTTGAGTATCGCCAAGCTACAAAAATCGGTAAGGAACAACGAACCGGAGTCTTATAAGGAATTTGCTCAAATGGTAAATGAGCAAACAAAAGACTTAATGACCATTCGCGGCCTGTTCGAATTTTCAAATTTTGATCCTATTCCATTAGAAGAGGTAGAACCGTGGACCGAAATCGTAAAACGTTTTAAAACCGGCGCCATGTCTTATGGTTCCATCAGTAAGGAAGCCCATGAGAATTTAGCGGTCGCCATGAACCGTATTGGCGGTAAGAGTAATTCTGGTGAGGGAGGAGAAGACGCCGAACGTTTTTACAAAAACCAAAGCGGAGACTGGAAAAACAGCGCCATAAAACAAGTAGCCTCTGGTAGGTTTGGAGTTACTTCCAATTATCTGACCAGTGCCAAAGAGATACAAATTAAAATGGCCCAGGGAGCAAAACCTGGGGAAGGTGGACAATTACCGGGAGCAAAAGTGGATCCAGCAATTGCGAAAACAAGAAATTCTACCCCTTATGTAGGATTAATTTCGCCCCCACCACATCATGATATTTATTCCATTGAAGATTTATCACAATTAATATACGATTTAAAATCGGCCAACAGAAAAGCTAGAATCAATGTAAAATTGGTATCAGAAGTAGGTGTTGGTACCGTAGCCGCAGGTGTATCTAAGGCAAAAGCCGATGTTATCTTGATCTCCGGTCACGATGGGGGAACAGGAGCATCGCCGCTAACCTCCCTAAAACACGCAGGTCTGCCTTGGGAATTGGGGATTGCTGAAGCACAGCAAACCTTGGTGATGAACGACCTGAGAAATAGAGTAGTTCTAGAATGTGATGGACAACTAAAAACAGGAAGAGATGTAGCCATCGCTTGTTTGTTAGGGGCAGAAGAATTTGGATTTGCAACAGCTCCATTGGTAGCTTCCGGATGTATTATGATGCGGGTTTGCCATTTAAATACCTGTCCGGTCGGAATTGCAACTCAAAATCCCGAATTAAGGAAGAAGTTCAATGGAAAGCCAGAACACGTAGTTAACTATATGTATTTTGTCGCCCAAGAACTTAGGGAAATTATGGCGCAATTAGGATTTAGAACCATCCAAGAAATGGTGGGACAAGTCCAAAAATTAGATCGTAAAAAAGCCTTAGAGCATTACAAAGCAGCCGGAATAGACTTAACCCCTATTTTGCATGAAATAGACGTTCCTAAAGGAACCAAGTTTTACAATACACAAAAACAACAACACGATATAGAGAAGTCTATTGAATTCGAAATCATTGAAAAAGCACATCCTGCCTTATTTAGAAAGGAGAAAATATCTTTAGATTTCCCTATAAAAAACACCGATAGAGCCGTTGGCGCCATTACCAGTAATGAAATTTCAAAAATCTACGGTGCCGCAGGATTGCCAGAAAACACTTTAAAACTAAACTTTACGGGTTCGGCCGGACAAAGTTTTGGAGCATTTGCAACCAAAGGCCTTACCATGGTAGTCAATGGAAATACCAATGACTATTTAGGAAAAGGTTTATCGGGCGCCAAACTAATCATTAAGGTTCCTTACAAGTCTACCTTAAAACCAGAAGAAAATGTCATTACCGGGAATGTTACCCTTTACGGGGCTACCAACGGAGAGGCATATATCAATGGTAAGGCCGGAGAAAGGTTCTGTGTAAGAAACTCTGGAGCCAAAGCCGTTGTTGAAGGTATTGGCGATCACGGGTGTGAATACATGACCGGTGGTATCGCGGTTATTCTTGGAGAGGTAGGAAGAAACTTCGGTGCAGGAATGAGCGGTGGTATAGCCTATATTTTTGATGAGAAAAAGACCTTCCACAAAAATTGTAAGTCACCCGATTTAAATTTATTGCCATTAGATGACGACAATGACATTGCAGAATTAAAAGGGCTTATTGAAAATCATTACAATGCCACCTTAAGTCCAATAGCCCAACGCATATTGGAAAATTGGGAAGATTGCCTTACTAAATTCGTCAAGGTGTTCCCAGAAGAATATAAGCAGGCTTTAATGCGCCTAGAAAAAGAAAAACTAGAAACTATATAATCGAAATATGGGAAAGATAACAGGATTTTTGGAATTCGATAGAAAAGTAGAAGAATACGCTCCCGTAGAAGATAGGGTCAAACACTATAAGGAGTTTACCCTTCCTATGGAGGAAAAGGAACTTAAAGAGCAAGGTGCTCGTTGCATGGACTGTGGCATTCCTTTTTGCCATAGTGGTTGTCCTCTGGGTAACCTGATCCCCGATTTTAATGACGCGGTGTACCGTGGAAAGTGGGAAATGGCTGCGGAGATATTACATTCTACCAATAATTTTCCTGAATTTACAGGAAGGCTTTGTCCTGCACCCTGTGAGGAAGCTTGTGTATTGGGAATCAATGAAAACCCGGTCTCTATAGAAAATATAGAAAAAAATATAGCAGAAACTGCCTTTTCACAAGGATGGGTCAAAGCACAACCACCAGTAAAAAGAACCGACAAAACAGTAGCCGTTATAGGTTCTGGTCCAGCCGGACTTGCCACTGCCCAACAATTAAATAGGGCTGGTCATCTGGTAACCGTTTTTGAAAGAGATCAAAAAATAGGCGGACTTTTACGATATGGGATTCCTGATTTTAAGCTAGACAAATCGGTTATTGACAGAAGGCTTCGTATTTTAGAAGAAGAAGGTATCCAATTTAAAACAGGTGTAGAAGTAGGAACGGATATTTCCGCAGAAGACCTTAAAAAAGAATTCGATGCTGTTGTCCTTTGTGGAGGTGCAACGGTCCGCAGAAATTTACCGATTGAAGGCTCCGATTTAAAAGGTGTGGTACAAGCCATGGACTTTTTAAAGCAGAACAATAAACGTGTCGATGGAATTACCGACTTGGGCGAAGAAATAAAAGCTACCGATAAAGATGTGATCGTTATTGGTGGTGGAGATACCGGATCGGATTGTATCGGAACCTCCTTTAGACATGGCGCCACCTCGGTTACTAATTTTGAGATCATGCCCAAGGGAACCGTTGATCGCCCAGATGACCAACCATGGCCATTTTGGCCAATGCGTTTGCGTACCAGTACCTCGCACAAAGAAGGAGCCGAGCGATTTTTTAGTATATCGACCAAAAAATTTACAGGTGACAAAGACGGGAATTTAACTGGACTTGTTACCACGGAGGTAGAATGGATCATAGAAACCGGAAAACGTCCTAGGTTACAAGAAATTCCCGGTACGGAAAAAGAATGGAAATGTGAATTGGCACTTCTAGCCTTAGGATTTACAGGTTCTGAAATGACCGTTGCCGAGCAATTAGGCATTGAAGCAGACCCAAGAACCAATATAAAGGCATCGGAAAGCGATTATAAAACCAATGTGCCTGGAGTATTTGCCGCAGGAGATCAGCGAAGAGGACAGTCCCTAATCGTTTGGGCCATTTCCGAAGGAAGACAAGCAGCCCATCACGTGGATGCATATTTAATGGGATCTTCTAATTTACCGTTAAAAGGAGAAGGAGATTTACCTAGAATTTAAGGTTCAAAACCTTCTAAATATAAAAAGGGCTGTTCTGGTAAAAGAACAGCCCTTTATTTTTATAAAATACCCAAGGCATTCAACCTAATTTGATCTTTGAGAGACACCTATCTTAAAGCCCTCTTAACCCTAAGTTTAAAGTAAAACACCCCTCATAGGGCTATTAAATATTTTATATAAACACGTACGATACAACCTATCATCAAAATCGAATAAATCCCTATCTAGAAGCCTCCCCCATAAACCGTGGATTGCCAATATGTACCAATTAATTAATGTGACAATGAATCAATGTGTAAATGTACCAATGGGGTTAATGTAGCAATGAATTAATTTGGGAATGTACCAATGGGTTAATGTAGCAATTGATTAATGTAATAATGAATCAATTTGGAAATGTAATAATCTGTTGCTGTTTTCCGTATGCTTCATGAGTTTGCTTCGCTGAGTTTGCATTGAGCGTACAAAGAAGGTGTTTTTGGCTGTATGGTTGTTTTATTACCATTGAAACATTCAAGTATGATGGCCCTCAAAGTCGGGAGACTTTGCGGATCTACTTTGCGGAAGGGCAAAAAAAAAGTCCCTTCATTTTCATGAAGGGACTCTTAAAAAAAGGCGGCGGCCTACTCTCCC
>NZ_JAAXCQ010000023.1 GCF_012272855.1 Arenibacter sp. 6A1
CTAACCGATTGGGGATGGAAATAACCTTTGATAACCAATAAATTACAGCTACTCTAACGGTTTGGGGACGGCCAACAATTCTTTCTAAACGCCCCAACCCAAAGGGACCGGGGACATACGCTAACCGATAGGGGATAAACAATAACTCTTGAAAAATAGGGAATTACAGCTACTCTAACGGATTGGGGACCGCCAATCATAATTTCTAAACGTCCCAACTTAAAGGAATTAAGGGCATACTCTAACCGATTGGGGATGGAAATAACCTTTGATAACCAATAAATTACAGCTACTCTAACGGTTTGGGGACGGCCAACAATTCTTTCTAAACGCCCCAACCCAAAGGGATCGGGGACATACACTAACCGATAGGGGATAAACAATAACTCTTGAAAAATAGGGAATTACAGCAACTCTAACGGATTGGGGACCGCCAATCATAATTTCTAAACGTCCCAACTTAAAGGAATTAAGGGCATACTCTAACCGATTGGGGATGGAAATAATACTTAACTACCAGTTACTTGCACCTATTCTAACGGATTGGGGACGGTCAATCATAATTTCTAAACGTCCCAACTTAAAGGAATTACTCTAACCGATTGGGGATGGATGAAAGTGGCATTGATAAAATGAAAAAAGGTCAAAAAAGCAAAAGAAGTATTCTTAGAGAGGAAGAAGGATATCGGTTCGTTTTGTGCCAGGAGCAGGGATTCAAAAAACACAAGAGCATATTCTCTATAACTCCCATCAAGCATCATAAAATTGTTGTATTTTCTTTCTATTTAATTTGTTATTCACCTACCAATAGTATAATATTGATACTGCTATTTACTAATAGATAACAGTACCGTATTATTACTGTTATCCAAAGTAATAGGCCGATAATCAGTATATATTAAACTGATATAACGAGTTATATTTAATGGCAGGAATTATGGATTAATATGAATGATTTAATAAATTCAATAAGAGGATTATCAGTTGTAATTAATGAGCATCTCAGTGAGGGAAAATATAGAATGTCTTTAAGGATATTTCTATTGATAATTGCCACCTCAATGATCTACTTTGCTGGCGAAAGACTAGGGGAGTTCCTTTATTATATTCAAAACTGAACCTCGATATTTTTTAAACATCTTATGGAACCATAATGATTTATGGATTAAATGACTGAAGTAGTTGGGAAACCTTCTCCATAAAATGAAAAATTGAGAATGAAACAAACTTTAAAAAGTAAAAAACAAGATGAATATTTCTTCTAAAAGGAATAATTCTAACCAAAACCACTAAATATAACAGTGTGTATAATTAAGCAAGGCTACCTAGTAAAAAGAAAAATATTACTGGGATTAATGATCAAGGAAGGCTGAGACTAATCGAGCAAACCAGTTTTGCTGGCCGCCAAGAGTGCTTACCCCCATGCATCACCCCATTGTAAGCACGCCAAGGGCACAAAACTGGTCAAACCTTGCCAAATCATACACAAGAACGTTAGCTACAATTAAAACAAGATGAAAATTATACCAAAATTATTCATTTTCCTTCTTACAGGTTTATTCTCTTTAATCTCAACAGCTCAAGTTCAATTAAACTTTGATTTTGATACACCATATGGCAACAACCAAGCTGTTGGGAAATATGTTGAAATTAATGGAGCTAGGATTTATTTCGAGGAGTATGGTGAAGGAGAGCCTCTTTTACTTATTCATGGAAATGGTGGAAGTATTATTTGGATGGGTAATCAAATAGATTATTTCAAAAAAAAATACAGAGTAATTGTTGCGGATAGCCGAGGGCAAGGAAAGTCTGAATTAAAAACTGATTCATTGACGTATAAGCAAATCACAGAAGATTGGGAAGGATTGGTAAATCATTTAAAACTTGATTCCCTAAATATTATTGGCTGGAGTGACGGTGGAATAATTGGTCTAAAAATGGGAATTAACAATAAAGTCAAGATTAAAAAAATTGTGTCTATGGCTGCAAATCTAAGACCAGATACAACAGCAGTTCATCCATACGTGGTTGATATAATCAAAAAAGAATTTGACGTGGTAAAATTAAAAATAAAAGAAAAAGACAAAACCCAAAATTGGAATTTGAAAAAACAACTTTTAGGATTAGTTGGAGAACAACCTAATATACCAATCACAGATCTTTCCAAAGTTAAAGCAAAAGTATTAATCTTGGCTGGAGATGAAGATGTAATTAAAAGCGAGCATAGTATTGAAATATATGAAAATCTCGAAAAGGCACAACTTTGTATTATGCCAGGTGAAACACATTTTACTCCTTCCTCTAATCCAGATTTATTTAACAGTATTGCGAATAGATTTTTGTCAGAACCTTTTAAAAGGCCAAAGTCTGATGCATTTATAAATAACTAATGCTAAAAAATAACTGTAGCTAACAAAACCTAAACGTAATGCGGACTTTAGGGCAAAACCGAAAGGTCTGTGTATATTTATAAAGTCGCTAAATCTTATGGATTTAGCTTTGGAACAAGAAAAAATAAAACTAATCAATAAGCTGAAAAAACCAATAACTTCAAAAAAACAAGAATTCACTTTTATATATCGAGATTTGTAGATATGTTTGCTTTATGGATATAAAAATAGCAACAGAAATAGGAAAATGTTTATCTAACGAAACCAGAGTGCAAATATTGGAATGGCTAAAAGAACCAGAAAAAAACTTTCCACCACACGAAACATTGAAGCACTTTGAAGATGGAGTTTGCGTAACCTATATTCACGAAAAAGCAGGGCTTTCTCAATCCACAATTTCAACATATTTAACCAATATGGAAAGATGTGGGCTTTTAATTTCAACAAGGCACGGAAAATGGTCTTATCTAAAGAGAAATGAAAAGACAATTAAGGAATATATCAATTTTATAAGCTAAAAAAATTTGACCAAACATATCTACATATAGCAATATAACAAACTATGAAAACTATAATTGACATTCTTGGTTGGTCAGGTTCAGGCTTCATAATTCTTGCCTATTCCCTAACACTTATTTCAAATAAAAAGTATTTAGATTATTGTAAGTATTTAAACTTGTTTGGAGGACTTTTAATAGCTATAAACTGTTATTATTATAATGCAATCCCACCATTTGTCACCAATTTTCTTTGGAGTGTCATTGCAACTTTAACGATATATAAGTACAAAAGAGAAATGCAACAAAACTCAATGTTTAACTTAAAAAATAAACACAATGAAATTTTTAATTATTGGAGGTAACGGAACAATTGGGAAAACTGTTGTTTCACACTTTAAAGAAAAGAACGAAGTCCTAATAGCTGGGCGGACTAACGGAGACGTGACTGTAGATATTGCTAATAGTAATTCAATAAAGTCTATGTTTGAGAAGGTTGGTATAGTGGATGCTATAATTTGTATTGCTGGAGAAGCCAAATGGGCAGATTTTAATGAACTTACTGAAGACGACTACTACATTGGATTAAAAAGTAAATTAATGGGACAAGTAAACCTTGTACGAATCGGACAAAATTATTTAAATCCAAATGGTTCGATTACTTTGTCAACAGGAATTTTGGCAGACGACCCAGTTGTAAAAACAACAAGTGCATCTATGGTAAATGGTGGAATACATAGTTTTGTAAAAGCTGTTACACTTGAAATTGAAAACGGAATTAGAGTAAATGTGGTTTCTTCTGGAATGGTGGAAGATGCATATGAAAAATACAAAGATTATTTCCCAGGACACAATCCGATACCAATGAAAAAAGTAATTAACGGATATGTGAGAAGTGTAAACGGAAAAGGAAATGGCGAAATAATTAGAATTTACGACTAATAAAAGCCAGTTGCCAACAAAACCTATGAAGTAATGCGGGCTCTGATCCTCAATCTAAAGTTTTGTCTATATTTATGAAAACTTTTTTGATTATTGGCTTACCGAACAATACAATTTGAGATATGATAGTCCTGTATTTGTAGCTAATTCTAGTAGCATGACCAAAGATATTATTGGACTTAGGGATTTTTTTAAAATACTTGTCTGGGGGCTAGGAATTTTTATTGTTCCAATATTTTATATTTTTAAGAAAAAAGGCAAGTAATGGACAAATCAGAACTCAAAAAAGAAATAGATTGGTTAACAGAGTTGCACAAAGAAGTGGTACCTCTAGAAAGAAAATTTAAAAATGGAACAAATAAGAAAGTAAGAAAATCCGCAGAGGAGGACTTACGGTCAAAAATGTACCTTTTTGAAAGAAAAATCGAAAATAACCCATCTCTTTTTGACAAAATTTATCCGAAAGAAATGTCCACAATGGGAAGGACAATTTACTCCGAGGGGTTCGAAAATGTTCGGAATTTCACTGAAGAATTAAGCGATTTGTTGGAGAGATTAAATCGGTCTTTAAATAACTAGATGGACAAAAACTGTGTACAACAACTAAGAATTCCGCCCGCCGATAGGCCAGGATTGAATATCTTGAATACGGGGTATGAAGCCCATCGGTGCGAAAACGTACGCTAAGAACTCAAGTTCAAATTAAGTAAAAAATTTGAAATAGGCCCAGTGGATTGATAACTATCAACAGAGGACATGTACTAAATATGATATAGTTATAAAATGAAGAAGGTCAAAAAAGCAAGAAGTATATCTAGAGAGGAAGAAAGATAGCGGTTCGATTTGTGCTAAGAGCAAGGATTCAAAAAACACTCAAGAGCATATTCTCTATACCTCACCTCAAGCATCATTAAACTGTTGTATTTTCTTTCTAAATAATTTGGCATTCACCTACCAATATTATAATGTTGATACTGCCATTTATAAATAGATATCTATACGGTATTATTGCTATTATCCATAAGTAATTAGCCGATAAATAGTGTATATTAAACTGATATAACTAGTTGTGCAACATATTGATAAACAAACTGAAATACTCATTGCCGATTATGACTTTCAATTTTTTCATTGTATTTTCAAGTATCGTAACTGGATCAATTGGATTAATTGGTGGAATGATTTTTAAAAAGAACCCTCCAAAAAAAATTAATTGGTGGTACGGATATCGGACAAAACGCTCAATGGAAAACCAAGAAAAATGGGATTATGCACAAAAAATAGGTGCTGAAAATATGATGAAGTATTCATCAATTCCGTTTTTGACAACAATACTTGGATTTTTAATCGATATACAGAACATCGTTTTGAGTTTTGGAATAGTAATGATAAGTACTCTATTATGGGCATTTTTCAGTATTTACAAAACAGAAACTAAACTGAAATCGAAATTTGATAAAAAAGAAAAATAATCGAATAAAAGAGGTTTTAGAACAGAAAGGAATAAAACAGATCTGGTTGGCTGAACAGCTTGGAAAGAGTTACAATATGGTACACTCTTACGCTCAAAACAAAAGACAACCGAGTTTAGAAGACTTATACAAGATTGCGGAAATCTTAAATGTAGAAGTCAAAGAATTATTAATTGAAAGAACAGAGCTAAATAAATGATTACAAAACAAGCATTAGGAAGCACACTTTTTGGAATGGCTGATATTCTACGTGACAAAGTAGAAGATTATAAAGCCTACATACTTTCTCTACTCTTTTTCAAACGTCTTTCAGACAATTACGAATGGGAAACGGAAAACGAAATCAAGGAATTTGTAAAACGAGAAGGAAGACAACCAACCGAAGCGGAAAGAAGAATAATCGTAGCTCAAAAACACGATTTTAAAATTCCAGAAGGCTGTTTCTGGAAAGATGTACGTGATGCTTCACCTGACAAGAAAAATGAAAAGCTGAACAAAGCGGTAAATGAAATTGCAGACGCAAACGTTGACCGACAAGGAAAAGCAGTTTTAAAAGGTGTAATTAACACAGTTCATTGGAACGAACAAGCACCTGATGGTTCAGGAAGTAAAAAGATAAGTCCACAGGTTTTAACTTCTTTAGTTAGTTATTTGGATGCTGTGGATTTAAGCAACAAAAATGCTTCTTTTGATGTTTTAGGAGATGCTTATGAATATTTAATCAAGCGATTTGCAGACGAAAATAAAGGCGAAACTAGAGGTATGAAGCCCATCGGGGCGAGAATGTACGCTAAGAACTCAAGTACAAGTTAAATAAGAATTTGAAATAGGCCCAATGGAAGGGTAGCTTTCAACAGGGAACATGTACTGAATATGCTATAGTAATAAAATGATGAAAGGTCAAAAAAGCAAAAAAGTTGTTCTTCGATAACTCAGTTAGATTTGTGCCATGAAAAGGAATGGACTTCATAAATTATATATGTTATATATCATGCATATATATAATGTATAATGAAGCTGACGCTAGAATATATCCGTGATGGAACTTCACCTATAAGCTTTGATCTATTGTTTTTTCCTAAGTTTTTATTTTTTATTAGACTACAATTGTAATAATATTGGGTCCAATATTTATTATACGGATAAACCATTCGCCATTAATAGCGTTATCCAAGACAATTGCCCGAAATGCAGTGTATGTTATTTGGGTATAACTAACCATCGTGGATTTAAAATCAATGAGCAGTTAAAAAAACAGTTACATGGTCAAAATAAAGACAATTCAAATCCTATTTCTAATTGGAATGCTTGTAATGGGTTCTTGTAAAAACCCAAAAAAAAACACATCTGAAATACAAAATGAGGAAAAGCATGGTGCAACAGTAGATAAAGAACTTCTTGTCGGGTCCTGGAAAGACCAATCTGAATTTGCATTACATTTCACTCTTTTTAAAGATGGTTCCGCTAGTTCCGATAATATGAAAACTTTACTTTACAGAAACTGGGAAGTACAAGGAAACCAAATTACCTTCACAGTTGAAAGTATTGGAAATGGCACATCCTTTATGGATGATGAAACCTACATTATTGATCGATTGACTAAAGATAGTTTGATTTTGAAAAATGGAGAATATATATTTGAATACACCAAGGAATAAAAAAGAAACGCCAATCACTAAGTTCAACCCGCCGACAGGCCAGGGCGAGAAAATAATAGCTTTAAAGCTGGATTCTAAAGAAATTACCTGTTAACGGTAATTTCGTCCCATTTATCCTTATAAGGCCTAAGCACTTCACTAAAAAAGAACTTCCCTGAGAAAACGGGTTGCTTGAAAACAATATAAAAGGAAAAAAATCGTATTTTTACCTTCGAAAGAAGCAAACGCAAGTTTGAATCGAAAAGCGGAATTACCTTAATGGTGGTTCCGTTTTTTTTATTTTTATAGGGTCTTTGCCGTAGGTTCGTTCTTTCCCCTCTGGTAACTTTTCAAAAGCGCGCCTAAATCCCCTTTTTTGTACTCATAAATGTTGAACCATATCCAGTTGGGAAATGCCTTGGTGATAAAACTGGTAAAGCTCAAAAGGTTGTTGACGTTCTGATATTTTTTGAAAGAGCAGTTAGGGCATTTGACATCGATTCTTTTTTTCTCGTTGACCTTTGTCTGGCATTCTCCACAAAGGACTTTAATGATTGCTCTATAACGGATATGAGCCATATGCTATGGGTGTTTTTATGATCTATTGTTTTCATTTTTCTTGGGCAAGCCGCTATAGGGATCAGATATAATGGATACCTTTTAAAAGGTACCGATACGGAGGTTTTTTCTTTTACTTTGAAGTCCCCGGAGTTTTGATACCTCCTTAAATTTCACTCTCCCCTTTAACGGCCTATTTAGCCCTTACAATGGCACCATCTTCATTTTTTAGTTCATATTCCTTTAGAACTCGTTTATTGATAAGACGGCCATCTTCCATTTCATCTTCCACATATAGAAAAACCCTGGTAGGATATTCATCATAAGGAAAAAACCTGCTCAACATTTCAGCGCATTTTTCCGCTTCGGCCAGATCATTTCCAAAACCCTGGTACATCCAAAATGATTCAATGTCCATTTGTTCCGTTTCCAATTCTACCGTATACACCTTGTCCATAATTTTTAGTTTGTTTAATTGTTATTCTTGGGTATCTTCCCATATTAAATATTCCCGGTACCACTCCCAGGCACGGTCCAGAACCTCCAGTTCACCATGGCTTGAATCTTCGGTATTGTTGGTGTGGTAGGCAAGGGTAAAATCCTCCCCAAAATAAGAATATTTCTTGCTCGTCTTACCATCAAAGACGATATCTTCAAATTCATCGTGCGCTATCACCTCGATAAGGGATATTCCCCTATGGACAATAAATTGGCGCTGGTCGTTAAAGCTGTCGTCCTTGATCGGGAATTCTCCGAAAAGAAATTCCGGTAATGTGAAATCTTTACTCATAGTTGAGTTTTTAAAATTCTAAAATAAAGCGTTTATTCCTGATCGAAGCCATACTTTACCAACTCTTTTAACAAGGATCGGTAATGTTTTTCTGGAAAGTCCCTGCGCTCGCTGAGAAAGTGGCGTAGGGTATCCTTAGGAATCCCACAGTTGACCTCCAACTTTCTGATGGAAAGGGCATCTCTTTCCAAAAGCCAATTCCGTAGTGGTATATATTTGTAATCCATAATATCATAGATTCTTAGAGCTATTACAAATGTACGCTAAAGCGTACATTTAAAAAATAATCGAGCAAAAAAAAGGGCTATAAAAGCCCTTGGTCCGCGAAGGAATAATATCCCTCCCTGGTGATTATGATGCTGTCAAGGGTGGCTATGTCCAATAATTTGGAGGCTTCGCTCAACTTGTTCGAAATATGTTTATCGGCTTCCGAGGGGACGAGATTCCCGGAGGGATGATTGTGTACCAGAATTATGCTGCTCGTTTTGATCAAGACCGCTTGTCTAAGTACGTCCTTTGTCGAGATCAGGCTCCCGTTATCGGTTCCGGAGGATAGATGGTGTACGTTCACGACCTGATTTTTGCGGTTCAGGTGTATGACCTTCACTTGCTCGTGATCGTCCATAATCTGCTCAAAGAAGGGGTAAATGAACTCCCTCACCGAACGGGAAGTATCTATTTTAATAGTGGGCAGTTCTGTTCTTCGGTAAATGGCGGTTAACTCACCGACGAAATCTTTGAAGGTTGCGATTCGAATGTCTTCCATGATAGTATATTTTTAAGGTTATGCGGCGAAAACAATCAACAGCAGCGCAGCGGTGGGGACAAGTCCATGTGGAGATTTTAAAAAATTGCGGTGGGTTCCCCCGAAAGGAGGGATACCCCATTTTTTAAAATACTACATTGACAGGGCAAAGGCGGCTTGATTAACTTGCAGCATTCCTATGAAAAATAAATCTTTGGGCCAGCGCGGACCTTAATAGACCAACAACTCCCTGATCATTTCAAAAGGGTTCGATACCCTTTTAAAATGAATGCCGCCAAAATAGGCACAACATAGGGGACACCCGATTTCATACTTTATATATTTCATGTATACTATATACCGAACATATATAATATACTATGACACTCTTCTTTAATATTTTATAATCAATTCTATTCATAAAATATAGCGGCATTGTATTAAGATAAGTTTGCCGAAAAGGCCAAGGAAGCGGTAGCCAGCTAGGACCTACGGAAATATCTATAAGTAATAGAAGGTTATTTTTAAAGCAATTATCGATTGTTCTGTTTTCTTAAAGTCGTATTTTTTTCCCTATAATTGTAATAATATTGGTTATCCAAAACACCGGTAAACAGTATGTATTAAACTGATGTTAGGAGTTAGCAGTAATAAAGGGAATGGAGCAAAAAATAGATACAATAAATAAAACTGAATACCAAGAAGTAGTAAATCTATGGGAATCTTCGGTAAGAGCAACACATCATTTTATAAGTGAAGAAGATATTGAATATTTTAAACCTCTAATCTTAAACACATATTTGGATGCAGTTGAATTGCGGTGTATAAGGAACAACAAGAACCATATAGTCGGTTTTGTAGGTGTCGCTGAACAGAACTTGGAAATGTTATTCATTCACCCTGATTACAGAGGGAAAAGAATAGGTAAATCATTATTCGATTATTCCATTGACAATCTAAATGTTACTAAAGTTGACGTAAATGAACAGAATGAACAAGCGGTTGGCTTTTACAAACATTGTGGATTTGAAATAACAAGTCGCTCTGAATTGGATTCTTCTGGAAAACCTTATCCAATTTTACATATGGAATTGAAGAAATAGAAGCATTGCTCATTAATTTCTAAGAGGGTGTATTCAGCGCTTCCATCAATTCTGTTTTTTTATTTCGGCTTAACGGTATTTGTTTTCCGGAAACTTCAACATTCTTACTAGTATACTTTTCGATCTTATCCAGGTTTATGATATAAGATTTATGTATCCTAAGGAATTTATCCTCCGGCAACTTTTGTTTAAAGGATTTCATGGTAGATAGTATAACGATATTGGCATCATCCGTTACCAATTTAATATAGTCGCCAAGAGCTTCGATCCATTTTATGTCGTCAAGAAAAACTTTTCGATTTTTCAGGTTGCTTTTCACAACGATATGCTCCTCATTTTCGTTCTCTTTATTTACCTGTTCATATTTGTCTACTGCTCTCTTAACCGAGATATTAAAACGAGCTGAAGAGAGGGGTTTCTGAAGATAATCCGTTACATCGTAATCAAATGCCTTAAGGGCATAATCGGCCTTACCGGTTATCAAGATTACCTGTGGACGGCTGCTCATAGACTCCAAAAGATCGAAACCATTAATGATCGGCATTTCGATATCCAGAAAAATAAGCTCTATCTCATTGTTTTCGATGCCTTTCCTTGCTTCAAGAGCATTGCTGTACTCCGCTACCAGTAATAAGTTTGGATGATCGTTTATTAACTTTGCCACGGCAATCCGCTGTAAAGATGAATCGTCCACAATTACACTTCTTAATTTCATAAGGGATGATTTGCAGTTTATATCATCAACAAAGTAGGTAAATAACATGTTTCATCCCATTATACGTTGTGAAAATGGCTTTAAATGTTATGTAGATAGGGATTATCAAGGTTAATAAGGTTTATGGAATGATTCAAATCATTACGGTCTAGATTCCCATACGACTGGCTTTTGCTTTACCGTTAATTATTGAAAACATGAGATGAAAACCTAAAATTTAACGTCATATAACCACTCATGAACTTGATTAATTCTAAGTTCCATAAATGGTTGATTATACAAGAAAAAAAGCCAATTCCATTCTGTTTTTTAGACTCTTGAAAAGCGAATTCTTATTGCCAAGAGACATTTAAATCCGCATATATAAATCCGTGCCTATTCAATAGCTCTTAGAATAAACTGCTTACAATAGTGGCTATAATTCAGTCTTACTTCCTGCAAAAGAGAAAATTCATTACTTTTAATCCGGAACGATTCCTTTCCCGAAAAATCCTTAAGGATTTCCCAGACCGAAATCATACACAAGAACGTTGTGGCTAATTTGAATCAACCATGAAATTATTTAGAAAAATTCGAAATAAGTTGATTATAGACAATAAAAAAACTCAGTACCTGAAGTATGCTTTAGGAGAAATCGTTCTGGTTGTCATTGGAATTTTGATTGCGATACAGATAAATAATTGGAACCAGTCGATTAAGGATAATGATTCGTTAAATGAATATTTAACTAAAATTAAAACACATACAGCGGAAGATATAGAACAATTAGAACAACTATCAAAAGGAAGAAAACAGATTGCAGACCTCTGTAAAAAAGCGCGAAATAGCATTTTGCAAAAGACTGAAAATGAAAATCTTTTTTTATTCATGATAGCTGGTACTGCCTTTGCCGATTTCTATTTCAAACCCAATTCAGGTGGTTATGAATCATTGAAAAACTCTGCCTATTATGGTAAAATAAACAATACAAAACTCGATTCGCTTTTAGCTAAATACCACGGATTAGTGGACATTATTGCAGAAAACGAAAAGAGTTATAATCAGTATACCGTTCATCAAGAAAATTACCTCGATACTCAATTCGACAGGTCAGTTATTTTAGCTTCTGCATTTATGCCATTAGATTCATTAGCAAACAAAGCTACACCCCAGTCCGAATATGATCAAGCATTCATTGAGTACACCGCAAAACCAGCCTACCGAAATGTTATTAGTTTGGCAGCGTGGCAATTCGATACTATGATTGAACAATATCAAGAATTAACAGAACTAGGGCATCTTATAATTGAAGAAATAGATCGGACAACCGCAGACTAAATAATATGATAAAAAATAAAAAAGCAAAGTGGATTGTACGCATTTTATTGTTTATTGGAACAGCAATATCATTATACTTCGTTCCGTGGATTTTGGTAAAAGCTTGGATTTTACCTCTTCCTGATACTATTCAAGAACAAGTAGATGAAGCCATCGGATATGGATTTGATGGAATGATTGTTTACGTAGACCAAGCAGGGAAACCACCAGCATATTATACAGGCGGTTGGAAAGACAGAGAAAAAAAAATACCAGCCGACCCAAAATCTCTCTTCAAGATTGCCAGCATTAGCAAACTTTATACGGCAGTAGTAGCTACTAAATTGGTAAAGGAAAAGCGTTTGTCTTTTGATAAAACGCTCACTGACTACCTCCCAGAGCTCAAAGGTAGAATTGAAAATGCTGAAAAAATCACATTGAAGATGATGATTCAACACCGTTCTGGTATTCCAAATTTCACTGATAATCCATCTTATTGGGAAAATGAACAGCAAAATGGCAAAAATGCCTTAGATTTTGCCCTCGACCTACCAGCCAGTTTTAAACCTGATAAAGGATATGAATATTCAAACACAAATTATTTACTGCTGCGTAGGATTATGGATGATGTCTTAGGGTATAGCCACAATAAGTATATCAAAGAGAAAATATTGATTCCCTTAGAGCTGAAAAACACCTTTTTTTCGATTACCGAAGTCAATTTAGATGATGTTATGAGTGGATATTATGTGGGTTATGAGGAAGATTTTAAAGATCGTGAATACGGAATGTTGACCACAGCAGAAGATGTGGGTATATTCCTTCGAGCACTGAACGATGGTTCGGTATTTGATGAAGAAGAACAAGAAATCTATCCTTATGAATATAATCATGGAGGTTTGGTAGTTGGTTATCAAAGCCTTGCGGAATACCATAAAGATATTGATGCAGTAGTCGTTCAATTTATTAATACAACAGATTTTGAAGGTTATGAATGGAATTTATCGGAAATTATAATTAACCGAATTGTAAAAATCATTAGAAAGAAAAAGGGGTATGAAGCCCATCGGCGCGAAAACGTACGCTAAGAACTCAAGTACAAATTAAGTAAGAATTTGAAATAGGCCCACCAGTGGAAGTGTAGCAGCCACCAGAGGCCATATACTCTATATGTTATAGTTATAAAATAAAAAAGGGGCAAAAAAGCATGAAGATGTTGATTCATCCTTCGGTTGGTTTTGTACCAAGAGTTGGGATTCACATACAACGACACTATCCTGTTAACTGTGTAAGTTTAAAATAACATGTTTTGTAAACTTACCGATCGAGCTTCCTACGGAGTGATTTTACTCCATATCCTGGGACTCGATCATCTCTATTCCCAATGGTGTGATCATCAATGCCGGTGGTGCAATGAAAGAAAGTTCTCCGTTGCTTCCCATAAACCTACGCTGTTTAAAATCTATCAGTCCCTCCTCCTTCATTTTTCTTGCTATTTGCGTGGCTCTATTGGGATCTAAACAAATATGCGTTATCCTAGAAAATCCCCTTTTTCGGTTTCTGTAAAGAAATTCCAATATGGAATAATTTAGTTTCATAGTTGAATGATTTTAGTACTGCTTAAGTAAGTTCATATTCTACAAAAGAAACAATTTAACCTTCCAAAGCACCTAAATATTAGTTAAAATTCTTACATAATTAACAAGTATAATTATTATTGCAATAAAAATTGTAGAATAGGCAAAAAAAGTATTACATGATTCGCAAAACTATAATTAAGCGATCATACCACTTATATAAGGTTCCTAAAAAAGAACAAGGACAAGGGCTTTGTTGTTGAAGCTGGCGGAAACAATGAAGGTCTTGTGGCGCGGTTCTGAAGGTGGTGGCCCCAAGGAAACAAAGCTTCTTTAAAAAGGTCTTGATCTATATCAGGGGTTCTAGTAGCGGCGAAAGGGTTATGGGGCCAACCTTCCGCAAGAACATGGAAGTTTTCCATCTATAAGGATCTTTTGGATTCGGCCTTTAGGGATATATTCATCCATTCTATTTTATAAGTCTTTTTTGAGGATTTCATTTTCAACCCTATAAAAAGTGCTTTTGCTAATCCCTGCTTTTTTACAGGCTTCCAATATTGGGATGTCCTTATTGTCGTACAAGTGTTTGGCATATTGGTATTTCTCCCGGGTCTTTTCAGATGCCCCCTGGGGCCTTCCCAATAATTTGCCTCGCTTTCTGGCACTATCCAGCCCGGTCTTGGTCCTTTCCCGAATAAGGTTCCGTTCAAATTCGGCTACGGCCGCAAATATCTGCAACAAGAACTTGCCGTTGGCTGATGTGGTATCGAATTCCGGTTCGCTAAGGCTTTTAAAATGTACCCCCTTTTCATTGAACAGGTCTATCAAATCGATCATGTTCTTTAAAGACCTGAATATACGGTCGTTCTTATAGGTAATCACGGTATCGCCTTTCCGAAGCTGTCCGATCATTTCGTTCAGTCCAGACCGGTCCTGTCTCACCCCACTCGCAACATCGGAGTAAATACTTTCACAACCCGCTTCTTTTAATAAATCGATCTGTACTTTTAATTTCTGGTCCCTGGTAGAAACCCTGGCATATCCAACAATCATAATAGTCCCGTAAAACGTTATTTTACGAAACTACTAAAAAAGACGGTAAAAAGGACAGTTATCAGGCATATTTTATCCCTTGGGGCATTATCCCGTAAAACGGACGTTTTAGGGGACAATAAATGAGTAAGGGAAACTGACTTAAACCCTTTTATAAAAAATAGGATCTAAGACCGCCTGAGAAAGGTCAAATAAGCAAAAAAGTTGGTTTTATTGGGGGAAAGAAAAATATCGGTTCGATTTATGCCACTGGTTGGAGTCACACTACACCACACGCAATACATAAGTAAATTGTTGTATTTTCCTTCTAATTAATTTGCTATTCACCTACCTAAATCATAATATTGGTACTGCATTTTATAAATGGATAACAGTAGCTTATTATTGCTGTTATGCACAGCAATAAACCTATAAACAGTATATAATAAACTGATATAAGCTAGTTAGCCACAAGCTGAAAAACTGAACATATGACAACAATTGAAGTTAGGAATAAAATTGCAGATTCGAAAGAACCGAATTGGTTTAATTCGGTTGAAATTACGATTCAATATCCTCACATCAATTTTTTACAGAAATTTGAGGGATTTAGTTCTATTCACAAATTTCTTAATCAACAAATAGAAGGTTGGGAAAAACTAGGAACTATACCAACCGAATTCAACACATCCAAACAACATTTTACGAATTTAAGAAACCGATTAGATAACTTTATAAATAGTAATCATCAACAGCCAGAAGGCACTTTAAACAGTAATTGGCGTAACGAAATTGGACAATTACAGAGTAATAGCAATTTTTTTACTTACGATTCACCTGCAACTGACTTTCTTGTTGAACTTCAAGGAAAATTTCCAAACTATTTTGCAGGAGCTTACCATTATATAATAGGTCAGTACAACTTTAATACGAAAGATAATTTTACGGGCGGATTACTTGCATACGAATTTCAGTTGAAAGACCACACTGAAATAATTAATAGAAGAAATAAAGAAAAATCATCTATCAGTAGAATAAGAAATGATTTTAGAAACCAACTTTCAGAATCTGAAAAACAATTAACTGACCATTTAACAACTGCAAATAAAGATTATGCAAATTATGTTAAACAGATAGATGATTATAAAAAAGAAAAAGAAGAACTTTTTGATGAATGGTATGGTAAAACACAAACCGACTTCAATACTTTTGACACTGATTCAAAAGAAAAAATATCAAATTTAGAAGAAACATATTTTAGAAAACTACAACTTTCCAAACCAGCAAGATATTGGCAACAAAAATCAACGAAATACTATACAGATGCTAATAAAATGAAAAAGATTTTGTTGTGGGTAGTCGGACTTTCATCTCTTTTCCTTGCCTTGATTTTAATAATTTCCCCGAAATGGATTTTCGAAACAGTATTTTCGGAAAATAGAGCGGCAATTATTAGATGGTCACTTGTTTTTATAACACTTATATCTCTTATAGCATTTACTGTTAGAGCAATTACAAAAGTTATGTTTAGCTCATTTCACTTGGCTAGAGACGCTGAAGAGAGACATACTCTAACTTTTTTCTATTTGTCTTTGCTTTCCGAGAAAGATTCCTCAATTAATGATGAAGATAGAAAATTGATTTTACAATCATTATTTAGTAGAGCAGAAACAGGTTTGTTAAAAGATGATTCAGGACCAACAATGCCGAATGATTTTATAGGAAAAATTATGAATAAATAAAAGCCAGTGGCTAACAAAACCTATAAACAATACGGGCTTCGGGCTTAAACGAAAGGTTTACGTATTTTTATGAAGTCCGCAAAATCTTTAGGATTTTGCTTTAAACAAGGGAAAGAAAAAACAAAACAAAAAGATTTCGCTACGTGCATGGCGGAAAGCAAACGCCAGTTTGCTCCCGTACTGTTCATAGCCAGACCGTTGTACACAAGTGTGAAAAAACTATGAGTAAAAAACTATATTCTCTTGAACATATATCAAAAGTATATAATACAGATGTTGAAAATTTAAAAATTTGGACAGCTGAAAAATTTAATGATAAATCACTCACAGAATTACCACCATCTGTAAATAATGAAATAGCAACCTTTTTAGGAGTTCAGCCATTAAGTCTAAAATCAAAAAAGAAAAGAAAAAATTCTTCATCTAAAAGAAACGAATACTTAACTGAATTAAAACAAATTAAGGAAGCTAGTTACAAGGAGAAAATACTGGACTTTGTAACTGATTTAAAACAAAAAGTTAACGATGAACGTATTATACAGACCATTGACTCTATTTATAATTCACTACCTAACAAAAAAGAATACATTTTAGAAAACTGTGAAAAAAAATACTTCACTTGGAAAGACATAATTTTCACGGAAAAAGGAGTAAAAATAAATCCAAATATATTATATCTTTCAATTAACATTGATGGACCAACAAAAATTTTGAATGAAATTAGCAACTCTTATTTTCAAAAAAAATTCTCGAAAGAATTATACAAAGTCTACCTTAATAAATTTAATGAAAAAGTAGAATTTACACTTTCAGATGATATTCAAAAAATTAAAAATATTGTTTCGGAACATATAAATAACTCAAAGAAAGAGAAAAAAATAAGCACTATAACTCTAGAAAAACCCAGAAATAATTCAAGAGTTAATTTGAATCAAGATAAAGAAATTAATATAAAAGATATTGCCACAATATTTCAAAGCAATAAATTCATACAACAAGCATCAAAACTAATAAAAAATGACAATAAGGCTGTTGCTCTCTGGGAAAATAATAATTCAACTTCGGAAGAAGCACTAATAATTATCTTAAAGCATAAAGTATATAATTTTGTAATATGGGAAAATATAAATGAAAATAGAGCTTGTTATATTTTTAAATACGAAAATGGAAATTTCAATAGAAAAATTAAAGCTTTAAAAACATTTATAATGACCGACATCGAATATAAACGATGGGATTTATTCAATAACAATGGAAATCATAATCAATTAAATTATGAGGAATATTACACTGTCATTCACGAAAGCATCGATAGTTATAAAAGAAAGTTGAATTCTTACTTAAAACCATATTTTAAAATTAAATAAACACCTGTGTACAATCGAGGGGATGGCTCCGCCATCTATGGTTTAGGGGCTCGTTTGGAGCCCCCCTAAACCATTTTTACCGATTTTAAGTTTTTAAATCTTCTAATAAATCTATTTTGTTGGTGAAATGAGATAAATCTAAATCTCCTTCTCTACGACTATGTTTTATACCTTCAATGATGTTCATAGTCTCATTATCCGCTTCTTTATTGATGATTGAGCTTATTAGTGGTTTGTTTTTTCCAGTTTCCCCATCTCTTTCATATAAAGGCTTTCGATTATACCCGTCTTGAATATAATTATTATACGCATTAACTAGGGATAATTCTAACCACATTAATTGTCTTTCAGTATCATCATTGATATTAATTTTGATTAGGGCTAAAAAGCTTTCTTGAACTTCTGAAATACTTAAATTTTTACTTTTCATTTGTTCATAAAAATCATTATTTCTGATTTTAACGAATGTAAGTAAAAGAAAAATATTTGGGGTAACATACATATTTGATGTAAAACTCCTTAATGCTAATCTCGAATGAGCAAATATTTTTTCTTGTTGTCTTAAAGGAACTTGGGCATTTGTGAATAGTAATTTACAAGTTTCAAGAAAAATTGATTTGTCTGATGTTAGTTCATAACTATTTAGTCTTTCTGGTGACTGTAAAAATTCATCGAATTGAAAATAATCATATAAATATTTGTAAAATATATCTGCTCCTGGCTCTGGAATGGAATACTCTAAATCAATAAATTTTCTTAAATACTCTTCAGCATCTAAGTCATCACTTCCATATACTCCTTTAATTGCATTTCCAAGTTGTTCTTTATCAATAGATAAAATGAAAACAATGTTTGGAACAGAAAAGAAATGTTTAATTTGTTCCAATAAAGAAACAGCATAATTTGGTCGGCATCTGTCTAATTCATCAATAATAAAGATTAAAGGTTTTCCTTCGTTCGTATTTGTGATGAATTTGGATAAGCCGTGACGAAAATCTGAAATGCTTTTTTTCTTTTTATCATATTCGTGCACTTCATTCTCAAAAGTCTCTGATAATCCTTTAGTTACTCCAACGATAGCCTCTTTAATTCCTTCGGTTTCAATATATCTATCAGCTATTGCTTTTATTAATATTGGTACAATGTGCTTCGTTAAAGTCGATGCCTTCTTTAATGTGTTTTTGAATTCTGGTTCAGTATCTTCTGTTGTAAGGGTTTTTAATTCGCCCATTAAAGCTATGAGAGGATTATTTTCAAAATCATTTTCCCAAGCGTTGAAGTATAAAGTTTGAAACCCACTATTTTTCAAATCTTGCTCCCACATTTTTACAAATGTTGTTTTTCCTGTGCCCCATTTATTATTTAGGCCGAGTACAAATCCGTAAGGATATGATTTGATTATATTGGTTAAAACGCCAGAATATTTTTGCCTATTCAATTTACAATTAGCAAAAGGATTTTCCTGTTCAATTTCAATTTCGTTATGTTTAATATTCATTTAGTCGTGTTTTTTTTAAGGTTACTGGTAACATAGGTACATAGAAGTTTATACTCCTTATTTATCTCTTACTGAAGCAAGCTTATTCTTGATAAATTCAAGTTCTTTGCCGCGGGAATTGAACTGTCCTAAAAACATTTCGTTTAACTAGGAGGCTGAAAAAAGAATATCAATAAAGGTCAAAAAAAGCAAATACTTGTTCCTCCTTATCTCGGTTCGATTTGTGCCAATAATAGATATATATAACATCTTATATGTATTAAATATGATCCATACATATAATATATTACTACACTGTTTTACTACTATTTATAATATTTTTGATAGTAATCCTCCATTCTGACCTTTGATATAGCTCTCCATTTTTATAATTTCTTTTTAAAAAGAAATATCAGTTGTTTTTAAATATTGTTCGTAGTTGTCCATTAGAACATGTATCTCCTGAACTGCCTTTTCTTTGGTATATCGGTAGCTCTCATTTGTTTTGCTATGTACTTCTGTGAAATTTTCTGCATCTATCGTTATTTTCGTGGCCCCATCTTTGACATTTAATTTGATGATAGCATAAATCTGTCCGAAATCGACCACTTCCCCCATTACTACCGTGGATCCAAAATCCTTAAAAAGATAACGACCTGTAACTACGCCTGCTTCTTTGTCCGAAAATTGAATCACTGATTTTGGGCTAGTGAAAATTTCAACCATCCAGTTATTAGCCTTTACAAATAAATCGTTTTTTGTTCCGTCAACCATAATCGTCCTATCAATAGGTTCCATCGTTATAGGAATTCTCTCATAGGTGTAACAAGAAGAAAGTAAAATGCTTAGTAGAATTACATATTTTTTCATTTTAAATGGTTTAAGTTGTTATGTTTTTTTAGCACTTGCTAAATCAAGCTTATTCTTAATCAATACTATTTCCTAGGTCTTGGTATTGCCCAGCATGTATCCTATTAATTCCCATGCTAGGGCCTATTACTACTGTTCCATTCCAATTGGAATGCCTTTAACCATTATTTATCGGTCGCTTGGAGCATCGCTTTATACCCGGGAAAATCATTTGGGTTTAGTAGTAGTTCATCTCTATCATCGGCAATATTTATGATTCCCAGATCCGGTGCGGGATTGGTTTGTACCAAGTATTCATTTAACATCTTGGCCCCTAATCCATTTACTGCCCGGAACCTAAAAATGTAGGTGTAGGATGCAACTTCATGGACCGTTTCTCCCAGTTCTGTTTCTAGCCTGTCTATTTCTGATAGTATTTTCTTGTTTGTTTCTATTTTGGAATTGAGCTCTTCGACTTCTTCGGGATTAAATATACTAGGGATCTCCTTTTTATACTTTTCTTGCCGTTCTAGATTTTCCTGGTCGTACCCCAGATTCCTTTCAAAATATTCCTTGCGATACTCTATATTGTCCTTGTAGAGTACCGAATCTGCCAATATGAGCTCGGCAAATTCATAGCTTTCAGGATCATTCATTTTTGGTTTTATATGTTCCTCGATATTGCTCCTTACAATCTCATGCTGAGTAGGGGCTTTATGGGATTCACAAGATGTTAGGCCTATTGTTGTAATGGCAACACCTAAAAATAATACCACCACTCGCTTGGTCAATATCCCTGTGGTTTTTCTCTTTCTATTATTCATTTTTTAAAATTTTTATCCGGTTGTTTTATTTTTATTCGTTCTAAAAAAGATAGGAACCGCTGGATTTAGAACATTATCCCTACACTGATGCTTACGGCGCCTGAATTTTCGGAGGTGGTCCCTACATCGTAGTACCCCCCATTATCATAGATGTAGAAAAAGTCCATTTTCTGCATCTCATACCCCACCCCTATAGTGAAAGTGGTTCCCTCCGAGGTGCCAAAACGGGCCCCTATTGTGGGACTCAGTAGCATTCCCACGCCTTCTAGCCTATAGGTGGCGTCAAAACTGTAGCCGATATCAAAGGCGATAAAAGGTGTGTGTGTAGCGTCCAAAAAGTTTATTCTGGCGTTGGCAAAAAGAGGGATCAGGGCGGCCTCCGACTCTTTATAATACCGTAGTCCTGTTCCTATCCCTAAGGATACAATAGGGCTAAAGGCATAGCTGTTCACGATATTCAATTTCCAACGGTCCATACCATAATCCCATATTCCTTTCTGATAGCCTATGTCCACCGTTCTGATATGCCTGGATGCCTGCTCCGTGGCCAGGTCTATACGCCCGTCTTTTTGACGGTGTAATTCCTTGCCGAGCTTTTCGATCTCTTCCATGCGGAATACAAAGATGCTCTGGTCCGCCGTTTCTATTTTTATGGAAACGTTCGGATACTGCTCGGTTATGATCCCACGGACCACACTGCCGTTTTTTAAGTACACTATGTCCCGATAGTGCTGCTGGGCCATAGCTGTTGTGCTTACCAGGGCCAATACCATCAATACCAATATTCTTTTCATTTTTCTGTTTTTTTATAGCGTTTATTGTGATACAATGATAGGGGTGAGCTCTTCTTTAAGGGCCTGGTATTCGTCCTCTGCCATGATGCCCAGGTCCAACAAATCCTTGGATTCTTTTAGTTTTGCGATGGCCTCTTCCCGGGTCATAGGAGCATTGATGCTCTTTATTTCGCCGCCTAGGACGGACTTTTCATAGTCCGTTACGGACATGTATTTGTTGATCCCAAAGGCCCTACCATTGGGTTCTCCCAATAGGACGGTGAGTCTTAAGGGCTTCTTCCTGCTGCCCTTATGAAATACGGACATTTCGGAGATCACCACTATTTCTCCCTGCATTTCGGCCCCCGCAGTGCTGGGTTCTTCTCCGCCCATAGCGGCCATAACATTGCCGAATCCTGCCGGCTTTCCCATGATGATGGTCTGGAAATTGCTCTTGGTCTTGGACCGGGCCTTGGCGGCACCGACCCTATACCCGCCGCCTACGGCAGTGGTGGACGTTATGTTTCCCGATGGATAGCCTATTACCAGAGTATCGCCCACGGCCAGCACGGAGCCGTCCGCGGCGGTGTATTTCAGGATCTTGGTGTTGTTTTTTATCTGCTGGAATACTGCTGCATCCTGGCTCTGCTCGAAGCTTAGTTCATCGAGTTGTTTTTGGGCGGTAGCAGTGGTCGCTGCTACAGAAAAAATGGCTAGCAATAGTTTTTTCATTTGGTGACTGATTCTGATTGTGTTAATAATGTTTTTTAATAATTGGGTTCCCTAGAAAGGGCAGGAATGGTATCGATATTCCTTTCTTCTAAGGGATAGGAATTAATATTAAATAGGCTTGAGGGAAGCCCCTGATGGTTTTTGGTATGTCTCCACGATGGAAAGACCAAGGGTTTAAAATTGTAATCATAGCTACAGTGTTTTTTGGTGAACACTGCAAATATGAAACCCCACTGTGCAGTTTAGATGCACAGCGGGGTTTTTTACTATTGTTCCAATAAAAGTGAGCGCCTAGGCGCCTACTTCGGTTTTGTTGAAGTCTTGGATGATACTAAAGATGGTATCGGCCTGTTCGGGGTTGAATACGCCGTCTATGCCCATGGTATGGTAGTTTTTAAAGGGGGAATCGTATAGTTTGGTAGGGTCTATTCTTCCGTTCTTGGTCAAAAACAACTTTATGGTATCCAAAAACTGGATCTGTACCGCGCTCAACCGGTGCTGGTTGATAAAATCGGCAAATGCCCTATCGACCGTTTCGGCGGATACCCCTATGAGGGAGACGATAAACTGTACCAAATTCAAACGTGCGCCCAGTTCTTTTTCTACCTGTTCTTTTTGGATCCCGTCGGAAAAGAGGATACCTTCCAAGAGCTTTAGTTCCTCTTCGGTGATGGTTTCGCCCTTGTGGATCCTTGCTATGGTCAGGTTGTTGCTATTTTCCCGGATGAGCTTCTCCAATCGATGGAGGGTGGATGTAAATGGGGTCCGATAGCTTTCCGGGGCTTCCGCAGCAAAGTCGTTTACTACTACCTGGTCTTCGCGCAAGTGGTCTATATAGTCCGTGGTCACATATTTCTGGTCTACGGGGTCTATATATTTTACCAGTTCCCGGATGCCGGCCCTTATTTTCTCCAAATGGCGGATCCCGTCCTTCTCCCAGAATTTCTCTTCCAATGGCTGTTTTATCAGGGCTTCCTGCGTTTTTACCTCGGGAACAGTGGTTTTTTTCAACAGCTTATGGGAGGTGGTCGCTACCTTAGTAATCGGGACATTCAGTTTGGAAAGGAATTCGGGGGTGTCGGGGGTTTCCAGCCTTTTGACCATTAGGGCATACAACAGCTTGTCGTAGAAGCGTGCCAGATCGTTATCGCCCTTTGGCGGTTTTACCAAGGGGGCCAATACCTCGGTAATGGTCTTGACGTCCTTTTTGGTAAGATGGTCCCATAGTTCCCTGTTCTCATTGCCATAGTCCAATACCGTTTTCAGCTGCATTTTTACGTCAAATCGATCGGTATCCATCGTTGCAATCGTTTTGTGCAAATCGTTCAACAAAGCGGTGCGGTAGTCCTGTAAATCGGTATCGTCCTTGAACTGCTCGGATTTCAGGTATTCTGCCAGCTGTAATTTTAGTCCAAAAACAAGTTCTGTGAGCCCCTTTTGGGCACTGGTTTCCATCCCTTCCGGATTCTCCTTAAAGAATTCGAAATTCTGACAGAGATCAAAGATCAAAAAACGTTCCTTGTTCTTTCCTTCCCCAAATAAATTGGGGCGCAAACGGGAGCCACGTCCTATCATCTGCCAGAATTTGGCATAGGACTTTACGGGCTTGTAGAATACCAGGTTCACGCAACTAGGGGCATCGATACCGGTATCCATCATATCGACCGAAATGGCTATCTGCGGCAGGCGGTCTTTTTCCTCGTCGCAGAACCTGTTGATCATTTCCTCGGCCTTTGGTTCCCCGTGGGTAATTACCTTTACGTAATCGTTGCTAAACTGTTCCTTGTCCAGTTCCAAGAACATATCCTTTAGGAACTGGGCGTGTTTTTTATTGCGGGCAAAAACGATGGTTTTCCCCAATTCGTCCCCGCCGCGTTTTTTAATGCCGTGCTCCAGGACGAAGCGAAGGGTCTTGATGGCGGTATCCCTATTGAACAACCATTGGTTGAGTTCGGAGGATTCTATCCATTCGTTCCCAGTGGCTTCCTCCCCGTCCAGGATCTCCTCCTCAAAGGCTTCTTTTTCCTCCTCGCTCAGGTCCTCGTACCGGATCCCGTCCCTCATGAACTTGGTAGGCACCTCCAAAGAGCGGTAGGGCGACAAATGGCCGTTGGCAACGGCTTCCTCAAAGGTATAGGCATCCGTGGGCGATTTATCGGCAAGGCCGAAAATGGCATAGGTATTTTTATCGATACTATGTTTTGGGGTGGCCGTTAGCCCCAGGTAAAGGGCATCGAAATAATCGAAAATGGCCTGATATTTTTTATAGATGGAACGGTGGGCCTCGTCTATGATAATCAGGTCAAAATGGCCTACCCCGTAAAAGCGGTGTTCCTCCTCCCTGGAATTATCGATAAGGCCCATCATGGTCTGATAGGTGGAAAAGGCAAAACGGGCATCGGGATTGTCCTTTTCCTTAATGAGGTTTACACTGGAGTGCTCCGGCAGGAACTTCACGAAATTAGATTTCGCCTGGCTCACTAAACTTTTGCGGTCGGCCAGAAAAAGTACCCTTTTTACCCAATTGCATTCCAGCATCATTTTTGCCAGGGCAATACTGGTCCTGGTCTTTCCGGTCCCCGTGGCCAATACCAATAAGGCGCCCCTATGGGTACCTATAAGGTTGCCGGTATGTTTATTGGTGCCCGCAAAATGTTCGGCAATACTTTTAATGGCCCGCATCTGGTAGGTACGTCCCGCAATATCGGTATCGATGGGGGCGGTACGGATATCCTTTCTGTGCTCTCGTCGGAACATCACGGTCTGTAGCTCGGCCTTGGTATAAAAGCCGTGTACCGTTCTTGCCTGCTTATAGAAGCGATCGTCCCAAAGGAAGGTCTCAAAGCCATTGGTGTAGTACATCACCGGACGGCGGCCGTACATTTTCTCCAAGCAATCGGCATATAGCTGCGCCTGGTTCTCCCCTTTGGTAGCGCTTTCCAGGGATTTTTTGGCTTCTACCAAAGCCAAGGGCCGTCCGTCATCGTCCCAAAGGACATAATCTACATAGCCGGTGCCCGAGGGATTGGTAGACACTGGCATATGGCCTACCTTAAATTCCCTATCGTTTACCCCTTCCAGCTCCCATCCGGCCTCGCGCAATGCCAGATCTATAAACTGTTTTCGGGTCTCCGCCTCATTCCTGGGGTGCTGTACCTGTTCCTGGGTATTGGCGACGATCTTATTGGCCTCAATTTGTGCCTGCTGGATTTCCAGCTGTTTTTTCTGCAGCTCGTTTTCGGCCGCCAAGGCCAACCTTTCTTTCTCTTTCCTTTGTAGTTCCTCCTGAAATTTGGACAAGTCCGTATTCAGTTTATTTTCTAAATCTTGTATTTTCTTTTTCGAAAGGGCATTGTCCCCTTTTTTGGGAATTACTTCAAAATCAAAGACCCCAGGGATTGTTAGGGCTTCTTGAGAATAGCTTCTTCCAAACCATTTGGCAAAATAATAGAGCTGTTCAATGGTAATATGGGCATCTACATCGGTTACCGCTCTGTTATGGGCCGCTAAATTTCCTCTTTTTTTAATGAGGTGCAAGTCATCATACAGGGCAGCGTTCTTAAACTGCTGCTTGAACTCCTGCTGTAACAAAAGATTGTGCAAGCTTTTATCGTAGGGCAATTCTAATTCTGCATCATTGGTATACATCCAGTTCACGGCCACTTCCAGGGCCATACGGGCATAAAAAAGAGAGGCCCTTGGATCGGTAATAACCAATTGTTCCGCTTTTTGGGCCCTATCAAAAAAGATAGGCCACTCCGCCTTTAAAAACTGAAAGTTAGTACTCATACTAGAAGGTTAAATGAATGGTTAAATATACAGTAATTTTAAACGTTCAAGTAGATTATTTCCTACTATTAAGGCCGTATACTGTAGTCCTGCGCCCTTCCCGATAGGAAAAGCGGCCCAAGAACCTTCCTAGGTAGTAGGAGAAGGTAGCTGCCCCATGGCGTATACAAACGCCCTTCTTGTCCTTGGTAAAAGGAGGAAGAAGGGCGCCACTGAATGAACTGAATTTCTAAAACCTGTCAACGCACATCAGGGACGTGTAACATTGTTAATTGGTTATTGTGAATTGTTTATTGTAACTCCCCCTTAAAGGCCTTTTGCAACAAACAATTAAACAAATCCTCGCTTTCTTTCAACTCCTGTTTGGCCAGTGCCTTTTGCTGCTCTATCAAGGCTATCTTTTCAGCGAATTGGTTTTGGAGATTTATGGGTGGTGCTGGTATTTCAAAATTTTCCAATTGCTCTTTGGTTATAGCTTCTCTTGTTGCCCCGTTGCTAGTGCCTACACCCAATAATTTAACTTTACAATTGGGAGATATTAGTAAATGAGTAAGGAATATTGGATTTAATTTTTCTCTCTTAGTTCTTAAAATTGAAACATGCTGATTGACTCTGGCTGGTAAAATCTCTGCCGGAACAATAGCACATCTGGCTACTGATGCACCAGTAATATTTATTAAAACATCATTTTCATCAATGGTAACATTCTTTAATTTATCTGCCTGTTTATCATCAATGAAAGCTAAATTTTTCATCTTGAAGAAATTGTCATGAATATTTAAACTTCTAATTAATGAGATGCCCTCTTCTTTATAAGCTTCCTTACCCCCTCTAGGAGTGGCGCCGCTGCCAATTTTCGATGTGACATTTTTTAATTTAAACACGCTCCACCCTTTCGGATTGGTCACCGGATCCCCAAACATCTCCAAGAAGATGGACTGTGCCAGGACGTCGTATTCGGTCAGGAGTTGGGCGGTTTTATCGCGCAGGGCCGCAGCAGCATCCAAGATCCCCGCTATCCTTTGTTGGATGGCAAGGGGAGGGAGGGGGATATTAAGATTCCCTAATCTTTTTCGTGTTATTCTTTTTCGTGTCGTACCTGTACTCTGCCTTTCTATTTCACTTCTATTGAAGGGACTATTAATCATGTAAGCCAAATAAGTGGCATTTTTTTCTTCTGATGGCCTTAGAATACAAACATCAACCGCGGTTACAAACTTTTCATCGCCTTCAAATGGAAATATGCAACAACGACCTAAGGGGTCAGGCATCCTAGCTACAAGAATATCACCTTTATTGATGAATGTGCATTTCAATTTTTTAGCAGTTTCCCGATTAATGAATCGTGAGGATTTATCAATAAAATATCCATCACCAATATCAGCAAGTTGAATTAATCTTATTTCCCCTTTAGGGTCTTGATCCTTAGACTCTATCCAATCTCCATCAGTGAACAAATTCCCTTTTAATATTTCAGATAATTGTTTCGTAATCATTAATCTAAAATATTTAACATTAATAAATTTCTCTCCTCATCCAATTTCTTAATCCTTTCCAAAATCACCCCTGGCGCATCGTATTCCACTTCCTCGTATACGATTTCCTTATAACGGTTGATCGATAAATCCCAGTCGTTCTCTTGGATCTCCTGAAAGGGCACCAAAAAGCTCTGTTCGGTACGGGCACGTTGGTCCTGGGCACGGTTAGGGTAGCGTTTTATAATATCGGGTAAATTAAAATTATCGTGCAGCGCTTTCTGCTCCGCTTCGGAAAGGGCCTCGGCGCCATCGCCAAAACTAAAGGCATCAAAGAGTTCTTGGTCCACCAAGAGGTTACGCTTGTCATCCAAACTCTTTCCATCGGCCAGCATATCGTAGAACCACACCTTGTCCGTACCTCCAGAACCGGTTTTGGTAAAAATGATAATAGCGGTGCTCACCCCGGCATAGGGCTTGAACACCCCCGAGGGCATAGAGATCACCGCTTCCAGTTTATTATTGGCCACGATCTCCTGGCGGATGCTCTTATGGGCCTTGCCGCTTCCGAACAACACCCCGTCGGGAACAATGACGGCGGCACGGCCGCCGGTCTTTAGCTGGCGCAGCATCAGGGCCAAAAACAACAGCTCGGTTTTGGAGGTATCGGTGACGTTCTTTAGTCCGGGGGCAATACTATCCTTGTCAATAGTGCCCTTAAAGGGGGGATTGGCCAGTACCAAGGAATAAGCATCCGAAACGGTATTGTCCTTGCTCACGGCATCTACATCCATGATATTGGGTTCTTCTACCCCGTGCAGGTACAGGTTCATAGAGGCGATGCGCAGCATAGTAGCATCGAACTCGGTCCCGTTGAACATGGTCTTATTAATATGGGCGCTGTGCCTGTCCAGCTCGGTCACCCCATTGTGTTTGTCGATATATTCCTTGGCGGCGACCAAAAAACCGGCCGTCCCCACAGAAGGGTCGCAGATGGTATCTTCCAGGCCGGGCTTCATCAGCTCTACCATCAACTTGATGATATGGCGAGGGGTCCTGAACTGTCCCGCGGTGCCCCCGCCTTCCAGTTTGGAAAGCAAATACTCGTAGATATCTCCCTTGGTATCCTGGTTGCTCATGTCGATGCGCTCCAGTTTTTCCATCACCTGGTCCAATACCGCCGGTTTGGAAATCCCAAAGGTGGCCCCTTTCATATAGGTGCTGAACAAGCTTTTTTCGCTCCCCAGGGAGCGTATGAACGGGAAAATACCGTCTACGGTATTGCTAAAAATATTGTGGCGGGCATTGACGTCCATTTCCTTTAGGTTTTTCCACCTAAAATCCTGCTGGTCGTCCCCAAAAATGGGGGTGTGGACAAAACCGCGTTGGGCCTTGCGCTCGTTGCGGGTCTCGGTCTCGTCCAGATCCTTGATGAAGATAAGGTAGGTGAGCTGTTCTACAATGGTAATGGTATTGCTGATACCGCCTGTCCAAAAGGTGTTCCAGATCTGGTCTATTTGCGATTTTAATTCTCCGGTGATCATATAAATTATTCTTTTTCTAAATCGTTGTTGTGTATGTCTATGGCTTCTGCCATGCCCAATTTTGTCTTTAGTGCTTTGGCGATGGCCCGATCGTTTTCATTGAATTCCCAGGCTGCCTCGTCCAGCATTAATACGGTCCCCATAAAAATCAGGGCAACGTCTATGGTGAGGGTGTCCTTGGGGATATTGGCCTTTAAAAAGGACAGCTGTTCATTCACCGCCAAAGCTAGCCTATACAGATCAAAAAAACTAAGGCCGCTGATCTTTATTAGGGCCAGGGTATCGTTTTTGTCCATCGGCAGAGGGATGGCATCTTCTAAAAATTCAAGTACTTCCCCAGGGGTAAAATCCACCTGGTCCGCAATGGGCGTTAGTTGCATTTTTTTATCCGTTTTATAATTACGGGATAAAAGTAAAAGCGAGGAGTGCACTCTAGGTGCACTCCTATTTTTTGTAGTAGTCGGCCATCGCATCGGCGTGTATTTTCATTTGTTTTTTTAAGGATTCGGGCTCTATAACGGCCACGTCCCGCCCATAGGAAAGCAGCTGCTGGATGAGTTCTTTATTGATGAGCACGTCCAAGGTGATATAGGTAGTGCCATCTTCTTCTACCTCGTCCCATTCGGTGTGTATGGGCTTGGTAGTGAAGTACTGTAGGCGGTGCTCCTTAAAGCGAAGCTTTATCTTTTCTACGGGTCCTTCTTCCTTGGTGACCCCTACAAAATCCTTGAAAAAGGCGTTCCAATCGGTGGTGTCCTTGGCATAGGCCACTTCTTTTAGGGTCTCCAGGGCGGTTATACGGTCCAAGGGGACGTTCCACTGCATGTGGTCGGCGGCTTCGTTCCTCCCAAAGGCAAACCAACGGTTATTGTACTGTTTTAGGAGGTAGGGGTGGAAATTGAAGGTGTTGATGGGCTTGTCCCCCCCAAAGGGGCCGTAGCTTATCCGCAGTACTTTTTTGTGGATGATGGCATTGAAAATGGGCGCCATATGCTCATATCCGGTATAATCTACATTGGCCTCCAGGACTACTACTTTTTGGTCGGGATCGCGAAGTCCCAGTTTATCGTTCAGAATGGTGGTGGTTTCGTTGATCCAATCAAATTCCGGGCTGCCCTCAAACCGTTTTAAGATGGATAGGGCGTTGTTGAGCTGTGCCATTTCGGTTTCGCTCAACGGGCTTTTGTCTATGGAAAAGGCCTTATCTTTATAACGGTAGTAGTATCCTTTGGGGCCCCTATGGGCCTTTAACGGGGCATTGTAGCCGTCGGGGTGCTTAAACCAAGCGATGTCCTTGCGCAATTGCCGTTGGTTGATGCCCCCGGAGGTGGGGTCGAACTCGGCGATGGCATTGTTGACCTCATGGAGCAGGTCGTCGAAGGAATAGGCGATATAGGAATTGGAAAAGCACTTGTCCAGGGTGTTGTAGCGGATATGTTGGTGTTTGTTCTTGGCCACTGGTGGTCGTTTTTAGGGATTGAGGGCCGTTGCCCCTGTGTTTTTTAACCTCCTAAAATAGGTTTTTTTTGTTGTTTGTCCTGCTTTTTATGTGAGAATCGCCTTCTTGGAAGAAGGGGCTGTGTGCCTAGCATGGTTCGGTGAGAAAGGTCAAAAAAGCAAAAAGTTATTAAACTACACTTCTATTGAATTTGTAAGGGTTAGGTTTTGCTCTTGGCAAGACAAGTGCATAACTTCCGGAACACTGGGATATAGCCTACTCCCCCGTTACTGCTCCTTACCCAGGATAACTACCCCATAGCAGGATATGAAGGAAAGTTCTGCTCTTGTGCGCGGTTCTGAGGGTGGTGAGCGAAGCCGTACGAAGTGCTGGGAGCGAACCTCCAGCAAGAATATGAAGAGTGTGGGGCTTCCTCCTTAAGCACAACATATTTGTTGTATTTTCTTAATGTTTTATTTGTTATTCCCCTACCTAAATTATAATATTGGTACTGCCGTTTATAAATAGATAACCGTACCTTATTATTGCTGTTATCCAAAGTAATAAGCCGATAAACAGTGTATGTTACACGGGTATAATGAGTTGGCTGTAATTAAAACTGACCGATAAAATTGAATCTAAATAAAATATATGCTAGTAGATTTTTTTTCTGATTATATAAATATTGAGAAAAAGTTAATTGAAAAACTTGGGAAAGAAAATGGGGAATCAGTATTTAAATCATTTACAAATATACTACTGTTTAAGGTTAGAACGAAATTAATAATTTCAGAATTAGACTTATATAAAGAACTATATATGGACCAAATTTTTCCTTCAACTATAAACTTCTACAAATCAAAATTAAATGAGGATTATAGCGAGAATGAAAAAAAATTAATAAAAAAATTTAAAAACCCGAAACACCAGTTACCCGATGAAATAACTTTATTGTTCTATGTTGGGCTTTATCATAAAATTGAAAATTACGAAACTGAAATATTAGAACATTATAACAGAATAAATAAGACTAATATTAAAGAACTTTATAAAATTGGTATTGATACAAAAAACAAGAAGAAATTATTTGAGGATAGAGATAGACTACGCTTAATTTCTAATTCAATAAAGCACAATCGATTTTTCCCAAAAAGAGAATTAATAAAATATTATCCTAATTTAAATATTAACGAAAAAATATCTCTTGATGACCTTAATCCAGAGGAAGATGTTTTATTGGTTAAATCTTTTATTCGATTTTTTAATTTATTGATAATTATGAAAAGTACTATATCTCTGAATGAAACATTGAAAGAAAATACAGTTTTAGAAAAATACTTCATTGAATTAACAAAAGATGAAAATCCAAAAGATGAAAAATTTAGAGATTCTTATTTAAAAAAATAACTACAGCCAACAGCGTGTATAATTAAGCAAGGCTACCTAGTAAAAAGAAAAATATTACTGGAATTAATGGTCAAGGAAGCCTGAGGCTAATCGAGCAAACCAGTTTTGCTGGCCGCCAAGAGTGCTTACCCCACGCATCATCCCATTGTAAGCACGCCAAGGGCACAAAACTGGTCAAACCTTGCCAAATCATACACATAATCGTTGCACGTAATACAAAAAACATAAATCGAGGTAAATTTACCTTTATTAAATATTATATACCGTAATTTTTATTATATTTGAGGTAAATTTACCTCTAAAGCATGATTAGTAATTTATTAGATAGAAGTTTTAAAACTAATAAAGACTTTGAGAAACTTCTCAAGGATAAACTTAAATCAACAGGTTTAAGTAAAACTCATTTTGAAAGACTTTCAGGAATTCAAAGAAAAAGTCTAGATGGTATATTAAAAAAATCATCAAAGCAAACCGATATATTAAACCTTTTGAAACTTGGAGAGTTTTTAGAATTGAGTCTAGAAGATTTAATAGTTCTTCATTTCAAAGATAGACCAAGTGAAGAAATAAGAGATTTACAAAACTCAATGGACATAACCTATATTAACAAGAATTTTGATTTAAAAACATTAGCAAGTCTAGGCTTTATTAATATTGATGATTCTGTAGAAGAATTGTCTACACGTATATGTAATTTTTTCGAACTCGATTCAATATATGACTACGAAAAGGATTTGAATGATGCTTTATACAGTAGAACAAAAAGGTCATATAGTGATAAAATGAAAGACTTTTGGATTAAATCTTCATACAAGTACTTTGAGTTGATTGATAATCCAAATGAATATTCAAGAAAAGATTTAATCGATATAATTCCAAAAATAAAACCTTACACTCAAAATGTCGAAAAAGGATTATTGACAGTTTTTCAAGCTTTATTTAATATAGGAATTACAGTTGTGTTTCAACCTTCTTTACCTAAAACACAAATCCGAGGTGCAACTTTTTTTATCAATAATAAGCCTTGTATTGTAATTACAGATTTCAATAAAAATTATGCTACTATTTGGTTCGCTCTTATTCATGAATTAAATCACGTTCTATTCGATTTAGAAACTATTGAAAACACAAAATTCCATTTATCTGGAGAACCCGATTTATTTCTATTACAAGAGGACAAAGCGAATGAATTTGCATCAGAGTATCTATTATCCTCTGAAAAAATGAGATATATCGAGAAATTGATTGACAATCCTTTAATTGTAAAACGATTTGCAAAAGAATGTCAAATACATCCTTGTATTATTTATTCTCAGTATCAATGGAGGCAATCAGAATTAGGAAACAACTATTGGGGCTATTTTAAAGAACATTTTCCAGACATCAATTTGGCTACTAAAAATCTACATGTTTCAAATTGGGATGCTGAATCTTTGAGAATTGCAGCAGAAAATATAAGAGAACTTTTAACAGTATAATATGAAAGAAGACAACAAAAATATAGAAAAGAAAAAAAGAGAACTATCGAAAGCTGATATTGAAAGATTAGAAATCATTCAAAAATCGGAAGAAGTGAAAGGCGAACAGCTTTCAATTAATATAGATTCAGAATTAACAGTAGAAAATGAAGCTTTAAAATTACTCGGGAAAACTATTGATGACCCAGTTGAGAAATTTCAGCTTTACTATCACGGATTGACAAAACTTCTTAAGGACAATTTACCAAAAGGTAAAGAAAACGAGCAAGTAAGAAGAATAGTATATGATGAAAAAAACATATTAATTAATAGAGGCGCCAAAAAAGACGAAAAAGGTATTAGGGGAAGTGATGGAAGAATGGCTTACATCGAAGATTTAGAATTTGCAATCCAGATTGTTGCAGATTGGATATCCAAAAAAGGTTCTGCTTCCGATTTATTTATGGCTTTTTGGGATAAAAACGAAGAACTTGGCTACGAACATCAAGATTAAAAAACTACGTACAATACCTATAGAAAATAGGGCATAAAGTACTATAATTAATGGATTGGGCGTGTTCGCCAAGTCGCCAAATCTTTTGGATTTGTCAATTAAAAAAGAAAAAATAATTACAAAACAAAAAACTTTGACTCGCAGACCAGACGAAAACGAAAATGTTTCCTTACCACCCTACTTGCCGAGACGTTGTGCTTAATTCCCCACATAAAAAAAACTCTATTAATTTCTTAAGCTAACGAGTTAAATTTTACGTAAGAAAATTATACTAAAATTAAGCCTTAGCCAGAATTAAAAAAACTCAAATATGAGTAAAGTAGAATTGAAGTATGAAGATCTAGAAGATCATCTTAAGGAACAAATAGAATTCCTCAATACTTCTTGTGATTTATTTGATGATGGCAAGTTTGCAGAAGCCAAACGAATAGCAACAATCATCAGAGTATTATTCCATGACACCAGACACTCTAAATCTTTATTGGGACAATTGGGCCGAAAATCCGACTCATTTTATAGTACAAACCTTCCGTTAGCCAGTGAATCATTGAGTACCTACTCTGGATTAACAATGATTGGAATGAAAGGTAAGGACACTATATATTATCCTAAATTAGACGAGATGGTGGCTTTTAGTGTCAATTGGCTCCCATTTAAAAATTGGTGGGAAGAGATAGTCTTCCGAGATAAATTTGGAAATGAGATATCGCGTAGTTCTCTAATTAAAACTTCAACAAATCAAGATGGTGGTGCCCATGTTGATGAAGCACTTGATGAAATTTATTACGACTTATCAAAAAATAACTCTCTCGAAACTAGTATATTTGATGGAGAAACCTCCAGTCCAATACCAAATCCAGAAAAAGCCGCAATTCGGCAAATTGGCCACGAAGTTCTAAAAACTCTTCTAATTGATTATGAGAAAAAGCAGACTGCGAAAGTCGACATATGGCTTGGTGGATCAGAGTTAATTGTGGGAAACAAGCCATCACCACTACCTAAAAACAAAAAGATTGGAAGAAATGAAAAATGTCCTTGTGGTAGTAGTAAAAAATATAAACACTGTCATGGTAAATAAGACACTATCCCTACGCCTATCATAAATTACCAAAGGCAAATTACAGGCCGACCTCAAAGTCTAAACTAGTCCCTTAGCCCTTGTGAGAAAGGTCAGAAAAACAAAAACAATTATAGCCCCATTCGTTATTGTTTTCGCTCCTTCATCATTCTTTAGGCCTAGCTAGGGTTGTGGCGTGTGTTTTTGAAACTTCTCAAAAACCATGATACAAAACTTCCACAAAAAAAAGGGGGCGTTACCCCTTATAAATAATCCTCGATTGATGGATATTGACATTCAGGAGAATTTTCGATATCCTGATAAAACCATACTGGCCATTCCCTGCCGTCCTTTAAAGTTTTCATTTTTGAAAATTTTTGAACGTTGAATTGATCTTGATGTTCCATAATAACAGTATTTTAAATTAAACAATTGTTTTTCAAAACACCGGTGCTAGCTAAAATTTCAGCTCAAATTGGAGATTTTTAAAATTGGGGGAAACCTTTAGGGGGTCCCGATTTTAGAAATACTATTTTGATGGGAATATTTTACGGGCCTAACTTCGGAAAACAAGTTGTTTGATAGATGCGTGGAGCGAATACCGATGATTATTTTTTTGCTCCTTTAAATAAAAGGGTTCCTTCCTTTCTATTTTTAAAATGCCCCTCCATAATTTTGCTAGTCCTGATAGAAACATCTTTAAAAAGCGAGTTAGGGAAAGACAAGGGCATAACTTCCGGAACGCTTGGATACATCCCCTTCCCCCTTACTGGTCCTTATCTGGGAAACTATCCCATAGCAGGAAATGGAGGAACGTTTTGCTCTTGTGGGCGGTTCTGAGGGTGGTGAGCGAAGCCGTACGAAGTACTGCATAGCAAACCTTCCGCAAGAACATGGATATCCAAGCTATACTTCTGAAAAATTCTTTCAGTTTGTTTTTAAATCCAGTAGACAAAAGGGATAAGGGTCGATGCGCTGCCCGTTCTTCCACAGCTCATAATGGATGTGGTTTCCGGTGCTCTTACCACTACTCCCCACAAAGCCTATGATCTCCCCCTTCTTGACAGTCTGCCCTTGCTTGACGATAAAAAGGAACATATGGGCATAGCGGGTCCTGAACCCGAAATCATGGGTTATTACTACCTGGTTGCCATAGCCTTTATCGGAGGTGTCCGTGCGCTCTATGGTGCCGGAAGCGGCTGCATGAACGGGAGTGCCGGCCCTGGCCGATATATCGATCCCTATGTGGGGCTTTGTCTTGCCGTCCAATGGATGGAACCTTCTTCCGAACCGACTTGAAAAACCCTTTAAACGCTGCGGGTTTAAAGGGTTTATAGTGGGGATATAACTGAATTCCCTGGTAAAGTTGTTGAAATTTTTCCCCAACAGTGCCACCAAAGTTTCCACATCCTTGGAAGATTGGGCCTTGTGCAAAAAAATATGGACCATATTTTTGAGCTCCTTTTCTGAGCTGTTCTGGCCATGGGAAACCCCAAACACTAGTAAAAAAAACACCACCAATATCCCCTTCATAATATTCTATATTTAACTTAACCGGTTCCTTATTTCAAGCATCCTTTGATGTTCATCAATATTGAACTTATAATATATATTCAATATATATAACTTATATAGTATATTTAATAAGAATTTTATGTATATTTAGTACACTAAAACACTTAATATCATGAAATTACACTCTTTCTACCTGCTTCTGACGATTGCCCTGTTTTACTCCTGCAATAAGGATTCCTCCATTAAAACCGAGGATCGCGCCTCGGCCATTATGGGCCAATGGGAATATGAAAGTGTTACCACGGACCGCGCCGTCGATATGAACGGGGACGGGAATTATAGTGTCGATCTTTACAATACCCAGGAAATGCGCCAATGCCTAAAGGACAACCTGACCTTTTTTACCGAAGGGGGCATGTTCTCCATCAATGAGAACGGGCTGGCCTGCGATGATAATGATCCCTATATAAATGTCTTGGACGATATTTATTCCTTAGAAGAGAACAACACTATCATCCGTTTTCAAAATGGCAAAGACCAAAAAATAATGTCCCTTGACAAAAGTAATTTGGTCACTGAAATACAGGAAACCATCAACGACGAACTTGTGACCGTTACCACCACCTATAAAAGGAGCTAGGGCAAGATCAGCCCTATACCCTTATGACTCTTCCTGTTTTTTTTGCACTCCATTGTCCATTGGTATCCTTGACCCGTACCTCAAAGTTTTGATCCTGATATTTCAAGTCCCTTTCCTTGCCTTCTTTTTCCAATGCAAAATATAGGTCTACCCCTTCCCCTTTGGCCTCGCTATAGTTAAATATCTTGGTCTCCCACATACTGGTCTTTCTGTTGTAGATCCTTATCTCGACCTGGCTTAGACTAGCTCCGTTAAAAGCTTCAGAACAGGCTCCGGTATAACAGGTGTAGATCCTTATTTCATAATCGCAGCCATTGAGGCCTCCACAGTTAATATTGTGCTTTTCTCCCTTGACAAAGACTATCGGTTTTCTGAACATGGTGACGGCCTCGGTTTCCATTTGGGAAATTCCCGTTGAATTTTCTACCTGAAAGTCTATGGTAAAATCTTCTTCGATGGAAGGGTAGAACTGCATGGACGCAAAGCCGTAATCCAAGGGGATCACTTCCCCTTCTTGATAGATGGTGCCCTGATACACGATATGTCCCGCATTGACTCCTGAAAAATTAAAACGGGCCGTATAGCCTACCGAAGGGTCATGGGCGCCGTTGACGGCATTGGTGACCAAAGAAAGGGAAAAGGACTCGTCCTTGTATTTGTCCTCTGCCGACTGGCTGACGGTCAGGTCGAAATACTCCTCGTATTTTTCATAATCGATGGATACCATGGCGGTTTTCTCGACTCCCGAAGAGGACTTGGCCGTAAAGATGATGTTGTGCCCTCCCTCGCTATGGCCCGTATACTGCCCGACGAAAGCCCCGACCGGTACGGAAAAACCCTGCCCAGGGGGATAATCGCTGCCCCCGTACTCAAAGGATCCGTTTTGGTTTCCTGAGGAATAATAAAGGGTATAGGTATCCCCGCCAAGGCCTATTTCGGAAATATTGAAATATACGGCGACGGACTCCCCGGTATAGGCTTGGCTTTTTTCCGCCGCTACCGTAAAGGTGTAGTTTTTGGGGGCTACGTTGATGGATAGGCTGTACTGCTTTTCCAGCTCCGTCCCGTTTTTTACATAAAAGGTCATGCTCACATTGCCCTGGTCCGTTCCTAAAAAATCCCATGAAAAATTGCCCTTGGGTATATCGTATAGGGTCCCGGCGCTTACCCGGTTCCCGTTATGGTCGCTGATAGCCGCATTGCCATTGATGCTATAGCGCATGGTATAATCGGAATTCCCCGTGCTTTCGGAAATATTGAAGTTCAAAGTGCTGTTCTCCCCTACCGAAATATCGGTTTTTCCACTTCCCCCGGTAAAGGTAAAATCGACCTGGTTGAAGGTGATGGATGCCTCACTGGTATGGGTAATTTTCGAACTGGAGGAAACGCTGAAGACCATCTGGTGGTTGCCGGGCTCCATCCCCAGATAACTAAGGGCGTTGGTACCGGGAACTAGCATGAATTTTTCCCCGGGGCCATAGGCTATACCGCCAATGGTTATATTGCTGTTCTTGTTGGAGGAATAAAAGGCCTCATAGCTGTCCCCCGCTCCTTCGGGGAGCTCTTCCAGATTCAGGACCAGCCCCACAGGGGTATTGACAAACTCGGTGGGCCGAGAGGCTATACTGGCCAAAGTGAAATCATTGTTCTCTATATTGACGATCACCGAATCCCTTTGGGCCTGCCCGTTGCTGTCCCTGGTATCAAAATATATTTTTTTGCTCCCTACTTCCCCACTTTCAAATTGGTACTTATAGGTACCCGGTACCATGGAAATATATTCCCCTGCAGCGATTATATTGCCCAAATGGTCCAACATGGTACCGCTTCCCTGGCTTTCACTGCCATAGGAATGGGTCATTTCATAACGCACTTCCGAGTTCGGATCCTGGCTATGGAGGTTGATATTGATCGGCAGCAGGGTCTGGCGTTTTACCACGGTGCCCTCGGCGGTTACATCCACCGTAAAGTTCAGGTGCTGCACCCGGACCAAAAGTTCCTGCTCAATTTCTGCCCCGTCCCCGGCCTTAGCCGTTATGGTGATTTTATGCTCCCCCAGGGTGGTGGGCATATAGGTGAGTGCCGATACCCCTGCCCCCAGGATAAAAGACTCTCCAGGGCCAAAGGCCTCGTCCCCCAGATAGAGGGTGCCGGATCCGTTGGCCACCTGATATTTCAGCTGAAAGTCCTGAGGGATCTCGGAAACGGTAGCCCCCTTATCGCGTAATAGGGTGGCATTGATTCCGTTTCGTGCATTGATGATAAAATCATTGGAGCCCTTGGCCAATAAAAAGGCAAAAGGGGTATGTACGGCCTTATAATTGAGTTCCAAGGCCTTTTCCCGATCGTTGGAATCCCATCCCCTTGCCTGTACCCTGTGGCTACCCACTTGGGTGGCCATATAGGCAAAATCCCACTGCAGGTCCTGGAGCTTTAGCGGCTTTCCCTCGGGTACGGTATCCCCTTTTTGATCCCGGAAATACCCGCTTCCTTCTAGGATATCGTACTGGAAGAAATACTCCACGCCCGCGATCCGTTTTTCCGGATCCAGGGCAAAGCCTGTTGGGGAGGCCTCGAATACATAGATGTTTTCTTGATGGTCCTCTATAAACTGAAAATCAAAGGCATCTTGGACTATAGGGTCAAAATCCTTGCTGCAGCCCCAAAGGGCCAAAAATAAAAGTAGGGGAACAAAAATGCTGTGGTCGTTTCGTTTTTCCATAATAGTGCATTATTAAGCATTGTTGCATTACTGTTGATGGGCGGCCCTAGAATAAAAAATACCGGAGACCGAGCCCTATATAGGGGTAAAAATTCCCCACATCACTGTTGAAATGATAAAATTCATTGCCCTTGAGCAGCAATGAAAAACTGCTTCCCAGACGGATCTCCGCTTCAAGGCCCAAAAAAAGTCCGTAGATAAATTGGCTCTTCCCATTGATCAGGGCACCGTTCTCCAGATCGTTGTTGCCGTTGTTGATGACCTCGTACCCGAGGAGCCCGCCCCCTCCCAAATGGAGGCTGTATCTTTTAAAGTTCCGCTCTTCCCATATTTTTCTGAAATACCCGGGCTGGACGGTAAATATGGTATAGGGGATATCGTAAGTTCCCTTGTCCTCGGCAATGGCGCCAAAAACTCCGAGCTGTGCGTAACTGTACCTGTTCAGGTGGTAATTGTAATTGGCCATTATACCGATGCCGTCTTCGGCATAACCGGTACTGAGCCCTATGGAGGAGGCGTAGTTGCCATATCCCTGGGCCTGGCAGGCGGTCGTTGTCAGTATCCAGACCATGGTGCATAGTATCAAGGTTCTCATAGCTTAGAATCGTATTGGGTTATTGATGATATGGTGATCGATGTACAGGCTGATGTTCCGGTTGCCAAGCTCCTCGTCCAGCTCTACCACGAGGGCTTTATTTTCGTCCAGATAGAATTTGTTAAAAACGACTACAAAATGGTTTTCTTCCTTGCCTTCGACCCTCTTGGGCTGCTTAAAGGTGTACAGGGGCCTATAGGCCGTCAATTGGTTGCTGCTGCTTTTTTTAAAGGTGGTGCCAATACCGTATTTGATGAAGTTTATATCCAGGTCCACGTTTTCCCTGTTTTCGATCTTCAGCTGCAGATAGATCTCGTTTTCATTGTAATAGACGCCCTTTAGCCAGAGGATAAGCCCGTCATGACGGGCGAAATACCTGGGGATGACGGATCTGTTGAACTGGCTGTAAAGACATTTTAGACGGTAATATTCCTCCCGGTCCCTGGCATATAGTTCCGAATTGGCCACTGTTGCCGTACTGTCCCCTGTTTTTTCGGAAGGTCCGGCCGTGGTCGTTCCAGTACTGTAATAATGGGAAGGGGCCGCTACGAGTTTTAGGCTGTCCCCCGATGGCATGTAGTCCAGTGGCTCGGCGATGGGCTGGCGGGGCTTGATATTATGATCGGCCATGTTCCGGTCGATATACCAGGTATGCCGGCTTGGTAGCGGGACCAGCTTTAAAACGAAATCATAGGAAAGCCCATCGTCAGTTATCACGGTATAATTGGTAATGTCATTGGTCTCCTTGGCCATCTCGTTGTAATAGAGCTTTAGGATGCGTCCCCTATACTGGCTGCCCTCGGAATCGGGAAGGACCATATTGAAGTTCAGGTCGTTCCCCACAATGCTTTCCGCAACCTTGTCGGGAAAGACCAATATGGCCTTAAAGCGTTTGGAAACCTCTATGGTATCGTTTTGGGCCATACCAAATACGCTTCCTAATAACATGATAAAAAGGTGTCCTAGCTGTTTCATATTTATGGTCGGGTATTTACCAGAATAAGTTCATGGTCGTTGATCAATAGTATTTTGTCCTGTGCGCGATATTTCTGTTTTTGAAAAAATGTCCCAAAGGCGCGGATGGCGGCGCCCGCCAAGGGAATATCGAATTCTTTGGAAAGTTCGTCGCCCCCTTCCCGTACGGCACCGCTCTGGGCCGTGGCCGTATATTCCCGCCACAGCTCTCCCGCCCGTTTGCTATAGAGCCCGATTTCCCCGTCTTGAAGGTCCTTGGCGATCAAATTGACCGGTACCTGATTGATGTTGCTGATGTGCAGCAGTATACGGGAGCCCTGTAAATTGGCCGTGGCATAGAGAAAGGTGTTTTTTTCGAACAAATTTCCCTTGTACACCAAGGGCTGGGTAAGGATAAGGTTTACCCGGTCCCCGGGCAATATGAACTGGTCCTTGTAGACCGCCGCCCTAAAGACCAGTACCTCCCTTTCCTTGGTCCGGTCGGAAGGGGGATCCTCCTGTGGGGCGGAATAGTCCTGGCTCCTGGCCAAGCGCTCCTCACGGGCCTTTAACAACTGCCTCCTATAGGCCATCTTTTGCTCCATTTCGGTCTGTACGGGGGCAGCCGTTGCTGTCACGGGTGCGCTTTGAGGGTTGTTTTGCGTTCTTAGCTGCTCCCGCTGTTGCTCCAACAGTTCTATCTGGCGCTGTAGCTCCTTTATCTTGGGATCGTCCTCCTCGCTGTACACGCTGCTTTCCGTATCGGAGGGCAATTGCCCGTGCTCCTTCGCTTTTTCATAGGCATTGGTGACTTCATCAAAAGAAAAGTCCTCCTCTTTCAATGAAATGGGGGGTTCGCTTATAAAATCCCCTTTTGGGACCTCCCTTTCCCTGGATAGCAGCAAGAAGACCACGGCAATGGTCCCTATACCCGCCAATAGAATGATTTTAATCTTGTTCTTTGTCATACAGCTTTACTTTTTGGACGTAGTCCGTAACAAAAAAACCCGTGCTATTTTCAGGGTAGCTCGGGGTGTAATAAATAAGCTTTCCCTTGCCCATGGCCAGGTAGGTGGTGATAAAACCTCCGTCATCGACCTTAATGATTCCTTGAAATTGGACCCTATAAGGCTCCTGATCCCCAACGACCTGTATGCTTTCGGGCAATATCCTTGCTTCATAGAGGGTCCCCTTGCTCAGCACATCGGCAAATACTCCCTCCCTTTCATAAACGCTCCACAGCCTATTGGCACTTTTGGAGTCCATTAAGAACAAAGTCTTGGCCTGGTTTTTTTTATAGGTGAAACGGTCAAAGGAATTCGCAAAATGAAAGGCCTGGTCCAGGTGATGCTTGGCCATGGCGCTGAAAGTAGCTTCACGGGACTGTACCACGGCAGAAACGACCTGTCCGTTTTCCTTGATGACCACCACGTTTTTCGACCAGAAAAACAAAAAGACCAAGACGGCGATAAAGGCCCCCATCACAAATACCATGGAAGATATCCAGATGTATTTCTGCTGCTGCTTGGCTCTAGAGAATTGATTGTACAGTATTTCGCTTTCTGATTTCATCTTAGAAGATATTTGATTTCAACAGGTTAAAGGATTGCTTGAAAAGAAAGAGCTTGACCACCAGTCCAAAGGTCATTACCACGAGGTTATAGGCGTAAACGGAATTGTTGCCCACGAAAATATCTATGGTGGTATCGGAAAAGAAATTGGCGATCCCGAACACCCCTACCATGGAATAATTGAAGAGCATATGCTTGAACCAGGTAAAGGTGTGGCTACGGGTCTCCTTGTCCAGGTACAGTGCCAGGGCCACACCTCCGAAGAGCTCTAAAATTATTAGGTACAGGTAGCGAAGCATCATAAAAAGGGAAAAAGTGTCCTGCTCCAATAGGATGAAAAACGGTTTGATGAGCATGATCAAAAAGTAATTTACTACGATAACCGCTTTCTTTCCAATTTCCCATGCAAACGTCGTTTTCATCTTTTCCTGATAATCTTCCGCTTCTGCACGCCATAAGTTTTTCAAATTGCTTTCCGGACTAAGCTCCCCGCCCAAAGCGGTCTGCAAATTGGCCAGCAAGGCCTCGATCTGCTCCAAGACCAAAGGATAGGCCACGATCACAAAAAGGATATAGAAGGTAGGCCTAAAAATCTCCAATATCTTTTTATAGTTGGGCCTGGAACTGAATTGCCCGCTTTCAAAGCCAAGGGCCGACAATATGATCTCCCCGGAACGCTTGAACAACAAAAAAAGGCTGACGATAATCCCCAAAGAAGTGCCTATCCCCACCACCTTGAAACGGTCGGAGGTGATGACGTATCCTTGATAGACATCCTCGGGAGTGAACCCTTCCAATATGTTCCAGATCGATTCTATTTCCATTACCGATCACTGATTTCCTTTAGGGAAAGCCCATTAATTGTAATTGTATGATAACTATATACCTGCATATCTTCCAGTTGTTGATCCAAATCTTGTTTAATCTTCATTAAAAAGGATAGTCTTTCTAAATCATTGGCCTTGAGTATCCCGGGGGTTAAAATTTTATTGGTCAGTTCTAACAAAGGTTCCGCCTTATTAAGCATATCGGTTGCAGAATTAATAAAGCTTCTTTTTGTTTCAGGTTTTAAACTGGAACGGTCCACGGTCCTTTGGATGTTAAAGGTCAATTCAATCAGGCTTTTGGAGGTGTTCCAGATCTCATCGACAAGCTTGGCATTGCTGACGGCGGAACTTACTTTTTCAAGCATTTCCCGCATTTTCTCGGCCTCCCTTAGGGTGTTATAGGTATTGCCCGTGGTTTCCACGGCCTCTGCCTTGGCGGTGGTCTGTATCGCCAGGATCTCCCCCAGGGTCGTATTGCCCAGGGCCATCTGGGCGTTCAGCTCGATCAGGTTGGCATTGGCCACGGCATCCGTCACAGGGATCTGGGCAAGCCCGAGCGCGGAAAGGCTCAACAGTTTAAGTAGTAGTAACTTTTTCATGTTTTCTAGCTATTATGTTCATAATCGTTTGTTCCATGTCTCCGGTCTGCAAATAGTCCTTTTGCATCCAGTCCCAATCCGCCCCTTCGGTCTGAAAGGCGTAGTACACCTCTCTGGGTACCTGCAGCCGCATTATGTTCCTGTACTTGTTGCCAATCCGGAGGTATTCTTCGGAATATGGCAGGTCCCCCTTGAAATTGTTTTCTATGGACTTCATCAGGTACTCGTCGTGGTCCCCCAGCTGCAGCAATTTTTTGGTTTCACGGTACACCAGGTTGCTGCCCTCCAGCACGTGCAGGATCTGATGGTTGGCGATAATATTTTTGGTGTATTCGTTGTCGGGCAATTGACTGGGGGACTGGATAACGATATCCACGCCTCCGTTTTCCTTTCGGATCTTTTGGTACAAAAAAGCGACCGAGGCCAGCACGTGATCGTCGGAAAGGGCCGTCCTCAGCTCTTGGGTCTCGGCAAACTCGTCGTATTTGATCTTGGCCCGCTTGCTCCTGTCCTTTAGGATCCGGTTATCGATGACATAATTGATCAAGTGGATCATGATGGAGACCAGAAAAGGGTCGGTCTTGATCTTGCTCAATTCAAAGTGTATGAACTGTTTGTTCGCGATCTTTTCCTCCAAAGGGCTATCGGTCTCCGCGCAGACGTTCTCGTACATTCCCCCGGGAAGAAAATCATCGCAGATATGCAAAAAACTGCCCAGGTCAAAAAACCTGGCCTCGATCTCCAAATCCATCAGGATGCTTTCCTGGCGGGATTTTACAAAATTGTAAAAGGAGGGAAAGCTATGCTCCCGCACCACACAGCGATAGTAATGGCGGAGCAGTTTTTTCATGGCCTTGTCGGTATCCGTATCTTCCTTATAGGCCTGCTGTTGCCAAAACTTAAAACAAAGGGCGGAGAGCAACATGATCTTATGGTTGTCGATCTCCTCCCCTGCCTCCATTTTAAAGGGATTGACGCCCAGGGGACGGCCAAAATCAAATTTTATCTGTACCGATATATCCTTGAAAAGCTTGGCAAAGACATCCGCGGAACTGCCAATTTCTATCAGACATACCACGATGCCGGCCATCAGTTCCTGAAAAATTTCCCAGAGCATGGAAAAGCTCTTCCCCGCCCCCGTTGGGGCTATCTTTATAGAATTACGGGCCTTGATACGTTTTTTGTCCAGGTCCCAAAGGTCCCTTTTTACGGGGACCCCGTACAAGCGGTCGTTATAGAGGATCCCGGTATCGTCGGAGCTGTAGTTGGAGGTATTGGTAAATAGGCAAAGGGCCTGTTTTAGGGGCTGGTCAAAAAGGAATTTGGGATTGATCAACGTATTGCGCCCCACGATGGAGGAAAGGAAAAGGTTCTGGATGGTTATTTTGGAAGCCCGGTAATATTCCATCCCATTGGTCTGGAATATGGTCTTGGCACGTTCCAGGGCCGCCTCGAGCTCGTGTTCCCTGTCGGACCATAGGATCAGGTTAAAATTCGCCTGTACCAGTACATTGGCGCTTTGGCCGCTGATGCTTTTTAGACTGGCCGCGATATCCCCGGCCTCCTCTTCTATGGTGGGGCTCCAGCCCTTGTTCTGGGCATGGGTAAGATAAGAGGCCTCTATATCCCCTTTTATCAGGTTGTGCCCCTTGAAGAAAAGGATCTGGTTGTAGATGTGGTTGTAACAAAAGGTTTCCCCGAGATCGTCCAGGAACCCTTTGAAGAACACATATTCCTGATCGGAAAAATCCTCGATGATATTGGTGATCCGCTCCGGCAGGTACTCCTGTCGGGGGACGGTCAGGATTTCATATCGGTTGCCCAAGATATCCATATTTCCTTCGGAGGGACCAAAATCGATATCGGTATTCTCTTGGGTAAACCCGTTGCAGTACTCCTTGACGTACAGCTTTAGCTCCCCCTCGTCGATGGGAACGATCCCGATGCGGGACTGCCCGATGATATTGGTACAGGAACGGATGCTTTCCTCAAAGGCCTGTATTTTATGACGGTCGGTCTCCTGGTAGGATTCCCTATAGCCAAGGGGATTTTTGACCGCCCCGGGGCGCAGCATTTTCAGTCCCGAAAGAGTGAATATCAGCAGCACCTGGTGCTGCAGGTATTTGCGGCGGTGGATATGTTCTTTATAGGCCCTTTGCAACAGGTTGTTCTCGGGCATATAGGTAGCGTCGTAATACTTGACCAGCCCTATGTCCTGTTTGTGTACCCAACAATCCACCGGCATGGAACGCAGGGCCTTAAAAAGCCTGTCGTGCTGACGGTCGAAATCCGTCTCGGAAAGACTGTACTTCTCCGGCATCTCCATCACGTATACCTTGGAAATGTTCCCATCGGTGGAAATAAGGGTGTTCCCGACAATGGTGTCGATGGAATAGGCTTGTTGGGCGTTGACGATCATTTTTTAAGGATTTTTAAAAGGTCTATGTTCTGTATGACCGAATAGGTCTTCTTGACCCCCTCATAGGGCTTTTCAAGGCTCAAGTAGAAAAAAACAAGGTAGAGAACCACAATATAGCCCCCTGCATAACAGAGGTGCAGCACGATCCCGTTGTTCAGCCCCGTAAAGGCTATCAGCATGGCCCCTATGCCCGCGGTAAAGCAAAAAACATAGAAGTAATGCGACTTCAGCCCTTTGAGGTAAAGTGTTCTTTTTGTTCCCTTTAGCACCTTGTACTCCATCATAAGCTTTAGATCTTTACCTGGTTGGAGGCGATGTAATTGATAATGGCAATAAGGGCCAGTACGGAGACAAAGGATATCCCGACGATCCACCCGATATTGACCAGGGCCTTGGACCGGGTGCCCTCCCCTTTTTTATCCACAAAATCGTCCAGGTTGAAGAGAAAACCGGCCCCTGCCGCAACGACCATGCCCACCAACAGGATGGGGAGCATATAGTCGTTCATGATCTCCTTGACGGCCCCCATGAACCCCTTGGAGCTCTGGGCGAATATCAGCGAGGGCAACAATAGCCCCAGGGCGGTCGATACTGTTTTTTTGAAATGCTTTTTCATAATACTTCTTGCTTTAAACGGTTAATGATTTTACTTCTTCTACAATGCTTTGGTGATACGCCTCCAGGTCGGAATTGGAGAGGTAGGCGGTACTGATCATCCTGGGTTCCATATCCTGTGTTCGGTCATAGGGGACGAATTCCTTGTGGAAGTCCACATAGTTGGATTGCCCGCAGAGGCCCACGAATTCCCCGGGCTTCAAATGGCTAAAAAAACTGGCCTCGTACTTGTGCTCCTTGCGCTTGGAGGTGGTCTCGCTCTCGGAATAGCGGTCCCCGAAATTCTTGGACTCGCTCTTGTACTCGTGCATCACCATCTCAAAGAGCTGTTGGTACATTTTTACGGCATTGACATCCCCGGTCTTTCCAAAGAACTTATTGGTGAAATTGGAATGGATGCTGTTCAGGTCCAGTTTCCCATAGAGCTTTTCGACCTTCGAAGCGCTTTGGGTCAGCATCAAAAAAGCTACCTTGAACTCCCGCAAAAGGGAGGGCAAATTCTCGAAATTGGGGATGTGGAAGGTGGTGGCCTCGTCCAGGCAGTATACCACAGGGTTCTTGTTGTCCAAGGTGTACTGTTTTGCGGATATGTTCACCAGGGCCCCCATGATGGGGGAAAGGGTATCGGAAATCTGATGGGAATTGCAAAGGCAGAAGCTGATGGGACGCTCGGGATCCACAAAATTATAGTCGAAATCGTCCCCCGATAGAATATAGCAGACCGTTTCGTTGTTGGCGACCTTGCTCAGGTAGTTCGCCAAACTGAACAGTACCGAGCCTATGGTGTTCTCGCTTTTGGCCCCCTTAAAAACAGAAGAGGCATAGCCCATGGCCTTGGCGTCCTTTTGCAAAAACAGCAACAGGTCCTCGGTACTACGGTGCAGGAAAAAATTGGTGATATGGGGAATGGTGCACCACTGGGGATAGTGCTTAAAGAAGACCCAACTGATGCCCTTGTACAAACCAAGGGCGGCATCGAACCAGGTGCCCCCCTCCCCTTGACTGCCCCGGAGGCTTTTTAGGAAATGTTCGTTGATCTCCTCGAACTGGGAACTATTGGCAAAAAGCTGGGGCTTGATAGGGTTAAAACGGTGGCTTTTATTGGCATCGTTGAAATTGGCATAGTAGAGCTTGGAAGGCGGGTTATGGGTGCGGTAATAACTGAAAATGGTCTTGGCGTAATCGAACTCCTTGGCGTCGTACACAAAGGCGCTATAGCCCTGTTTCAGGTATTCGAGCAACAGGGGCTTTCCCAAAGAGGCCGTTTTTCCGGCATTGGCACCGCCATAGACCAAAAAATTCTCCAAGGGCTCGTAATACCGAAGGCTCTTTTTATCCTTGGTCCCAAGGACCAAGGGCGGGCTCTTGTACTTTTTGTTCGAGGTGTTCTCCTTTTTATCGCTGCCGACGTTCAGTACCACATATAGAAAAATACTGGCGGTCAGTCCCGAAAAAGAAAGGCCGATACTTTTTAAAAAGGCGATTTTAAGGAGCGTATAGACCGAAAAGGCCAAAATAAAATTCCCGAACAATAGGATGCTGTATTTCTCCCGCCGCTCTATAAATTCCAGCACGGCATAGGAATAAAAGAGGAACAGCAATAAAAGTCCGATATCCAAAAAATCCAGCTTCATAGGGTGTGTATCGTTTGTTGGGCCACCTTGGCCTTGAGGTCCAATTGTCCCTTTATCTGGGAACTTATCTTAAACAACAGTGCCTTACTGGGTTTGGTAAAGTACTTATAGATCATTATCAGGTTGGCGTCCGATAGGGCGCTCATTTCCTTGAATTCCTTGGGGGTAAGGGCCTCCTTATAGGCCCGGGTAATGCTTTGGAGGGCCTCGCTATTGGATTTGGAGGCGTAACTTTCCTGGTATTTGCGGTTATAGGCAAACTGTTGGTCGAACAGCTTTTCGGTTTTAAGCTTGAAGGTCTCATGGTTAAAGCCCTTGACGACCTCTTTCCCGTTGAGACAGTGCCCGCCCCTGGCGATGCGCTCCTTGGCATTGGGGCTAAGGGAGATCCGTTGGGTCCTGTCCTTTCGCGAGACCACGATATGTACATGGCTCTGGAACCCCTCCTTGAGGGCGCCCGATTTTTTCTCTCCCGATTTTACGGCTTCCTCGTAGCCCTTATAACGGCGTTGGTGCTCTATCTTTGCGACGTATACCAGGTCCTTTTCCTCTAGGCCCCTTTTGAAGTTCTTGGCGTACTCCCCCATCACCCCACGGGTAAAGTCCCGCAATTTTTTTTCGAACAACTCCCTTTGGCGAACGGAGAGCTCGGAAATATGATCCACCTTTTTTCCGGCGATCTTTCCCGCTATATGGGCCTGTTCCCTGGCGGAAAGGTTGATGGTGAGCATAAAGAACTTGGTGTCGCTCTTTCGAAGTCCCTTTACATTGTGGTCGATGGCCATCACGGCCTGGGTACGGGTAATATTTTCCTGGAACGTGTCCCGGTCGGCACTACGGCCGAAAAAAAAACCTTGGTTCTCAAGGCTATTGTTTTCCTTTTCTAGATAGGACACAAGGTTGGAGGCACTGCCTTTGTTATTGGCTGCGGGAGTATTTCTCTGCCGGTGTACCTTGACGATCATGGTCTCTCCAATTCCTCTTTGTAGTAGTGGTATTGTTCGTTAGTAACGGTCCAATTGTTCCCGAGGCTTTGTTTTTTCATCATCCCCAAAAACTCCCTTATAAACTTCCGCTGGTGCTCCAGACGATACTTCGCATCGGTGGCCTCTTGCCTTAACCGGCTATTTTCCAAGTGCAGCTTTTGGGTCCTTTCTTCGACCATGGCCTCTATTTCCTTTGTGGGAAATGAAGGTGCTTCCTGGACTGTCATAGCATTTGCTTCCGTACGGGGGGTAGGAGGAATACTTGTATTGTTATTAGTGGTAACGTATATTTTTTCGACTAGGTGGAGGATCTCCTTCAAATAGGTGTCCTCGCTTTTTTTTATAAAGGCTATTATTCGGTTGCTGCGTTCGGTGATAACGGCACCGGCGGGCTTTCTGGAGGAATCCAGGTCCCCGGGGCCCATTCGTGTCACTTCAAAAAAATCGCAAAAGACTTCCAACAGATCTGAATAGCTCCCCTTTTTGAATTTCTTCTTCAAAAGGGCCAGTCTAACGGCCACTTCCTCTTCAATTTTCATGGTTCTGTTCATGGGAGCTTGCCTTTTTGTAAAACTGAATTGTCCTACAAATTATAACAATCTTTTTGATTCTTACTAATTGACTTACAATGATTAATTCCCTATATTACAAGGTCTTACAGAAGATAAAAAGTTTTTTTTACTAAAAAAGTAGTAATTAAATTACTAACTTTATTTTATAATCATCTGATTATCAGTAGATTATAAAAACACAATCACGCCCTGCGTGATTACTGCTTGCTTTTTTATCTTCTTCACTTCGTTTTAAAGACAAAAAACATCCTCCAATCCTACATATAAACAACTGATACAGAATAGAAAAGAATTACAAAGCCCTGATAGGAAGCTTGTCTTATTTCCGACAAAATGCACAGAATCCATGATCTTTTTTTAAGCTGTTAAAATTTAAGATCTTAAGATTCATATTATGTTATTTTTAAAATTTTAGACATAGATAGAGCTGTTCAAATCCTAAAACACAAACTAAAGATGGAAAGAAATAGTGGAGATAATTTATTTTTACCTGAAATGTATAAAAAAAAACTCTACGTCTCTTACAATTCTCTTAAAGCAATTTCATTTGTTAACTGACTTGCTTGAGCAATAGTGAACGGCTTCACAAAGTACTTTTGTACCAATTCATACTGTTTCGCCTTGATCCTGTCATCATTAGAAAGCGATGATGAAATTATGGCTATAAAGGTATTGTACTTATTGTACTTTACAGGCAAGTTTTCTAAAAATTCCCAAGCATTCATCAAGGGCATATGGATATTTAATAAAATCAAAAAATCTATAGATTTTTCAGGCTGTTCTCTAAGGTACTGCAGCGCATCATAACCATCATAAAAAACAACAGGCTCCTCATATCCTAATTTTTTGCAAATTTTGGTATGCAAAAAGCAAATTACCTTGTCATTTTCTATTATTACTACTTTCCTCCTCATGATAAATTTATTAAAGAAAAACGACTTTGGATATTAACCGTTTTTATTCTTTATCAACATCAACCCTTTCAGCTTAAATTATTGTATTCGAATATGTAAATATAATATTTTAAAAAAACCACAATTACTGTAGAATTGTAAAATTAAGATCCGTAAACATAAATAATCATGACTTTTCAACATATTGTTAAGCCTTAAACCCCAATAGACATTGGTTATTAAATTAATTAAAATTATCACAAAAACAATATATTGCCTTCTCAAAATCCGTATCGCTAAGGTAGAGCAAGAACACAAGGGAATTCAACCTGATTTTTCAACTACCTCTTACCCACTTTCAGAAAAAACTTCCTAAAAAAAAGCGGGTTGAAAAAGGTCAAAAAAGCAAAAAGTTGTTGATCGATAACTCGGTTCGATTTCTCCCGGCCACAGCAGTCCCAAAGAAATATATTATATATATTAAACATCAACAATATATAACATATATTACTTCCTTATATTTCAACTAATTGTAATAAAGACAAGCAATATACAGTCGATAAAGGGGTCAATATGCTCCAGAATATCCAGGCACACACGGAACCTAAAAACAATAAAATTTTGCTAATTGCATAGCGAAAAGTTATCACTTAAATGTTCCCGTGCTATACTTAGTACTATACATTTACCTAAAGTGCCATCTTTAAATCAACAATCAATCATACAAACCGAGACGTTAGACAACCATTGAAAATCCTCGAAGTAAGAGCTTTATTAAATCAATAATTCTTATTTTTGTTACAAATGATTTAAAGATGAATATTCAAGCTGAAAAAATAGAATTGGCTAAATTGTTATTAAACACTAACAATCCTAAGATTATTCAATCTATAAAGCAGATTTTCAAGAAAGAAAAAACTGCTGATTTCTGGGACGAACTCTCTTCTGACCAAAAAAATGAAATTAAAACAGCAAAAAAACAAATAAAGGAAGGTAAAACTTCCGACTACGATTCATTTATGAGCAAACATAGATAATGAGTAGAAAAATTATAATTTCTCAAATAGCTGAGAAAAGATTAGAATTTCTTTTTTCATATCTACTTGAAGAATGGTCCTACAAAGTGAAATCTGATTTTATTAAAAAGCTCGATAAGAACATTGAGTTTATTAAATGTCAGCCAGAAAGTTTTCCGGAATCTGATAAACAAAATGGATTAAGAAAATGTGTAATTACTAAACACAGTACTCTTTATTACGAGTTTAATGATAATGAAATTCACATTCTTACCATATTCGATACCCGTCAAGATCTTAAAAAATTAAAGAAAGATTTGTAATAAAACGCAGCATAATAACTAATTCGGCCCGCCGATGGGCCAGGGCTGAAAAGTTTGTTAAAGGAAGGAACTAAAGAGGGCTACCACTACTCTCTTTCAGAAGAAAACTTCCCTAAAAAAACCGGGTTGAAAATGGTCAAAAAAGCAAAAAGTTGTTGATCGATAATTCGGTTCGATTTCTCCCGGGCACAGCGGTCCCAAAGAAATATATTATATATATATTAAACATCATCAATATATAACATGCATTACTACCTTATATATCAACTAATTACATTAGCATAAACAATGTACAGTCGAGCGATAAAGGGGTCGGTTTGCTCTGGAATAATTTAGAAATTTGGCGGCCCCTCTTAACCCAAGGGGTCCGTATGCTCCAGAATATCTGCTCAATCAAAAATAGTTATTTCCGTTTTCCTCCGGTGTTTTTTGACTTTTCCGCTCATATATAATCTGATAAATTTTCTTACAAAAATTATTTTTCCTAAATTGATGACTTTAGGTCGCTTCCATAACTATGTTGCTGCCCACGTTCCATCGGAGTTTTAGCGCTGGATCAGGCCAATGTGCTACGCTCCGGAAGTCTTATATTATACGAAATAATTGTCCATAACGTTATGCTTCTTTATGAGAGACGAAAATAACATTCAACGGTTCAATGCCCTACAAAAAGACCTATGGAGCGAATTCGCCCAAAAATGGCATGAAAAATGGCATGAAAAAAAGAACGAGTCTACATTCCACAATGCAATAAAGAATCTTTATGGTTTCAAAAAAGATTATGACTGGAATATTTTGCGCAACAGTTTCCGGGTTATTGAGGACTCCGAACTGGCAAAATCATATTTTAAACAATTGGAACGCCAAAAACCATCTAGAACTCTTGATTTTGCAGAAAGAAACTTAAGACTTTATGGTCTTTTAAATGCCGTATCCCAACAAAAATTAGCAATTGATAATTTGCTTACGATCCATAAAGTGGCAAACAAGACAAAATTATCAAAACAATTATCGGAATCTAAAATTCTAGCGTTCAGAAATAAAATAGTGGCACACGCTACTAGTGTAAAAACAGAAAAAGTTGATTTTAAACACTTTTTCGATGTAGAGGAACTATCCGTGCTAAAATCAGATAGCCTTGTATTTTCTCTTCTAAGAAATCAAAATGAGCTCGAAAACTTAGATTTTATGAAAGAGATCGAAATATTTGATAAAATGGTGGAATCGAATTTATCACTTATTGCCACTAAACTGATTAAGAAAATATATAACAACCAAGGCGAGTTCTATAAACGTCTATTTGTTATCGAATTAACCAGGACTTGTGGCATGGTCGAAGGGGATCATCTAATTGGATTTAATAAATAACAAACTTACAGTATTCGGCTCCTAGATAGAATAGAGATGAATATAAAGTTGGCTAATCCGGTTTCCTTCTATAAAAAAATCCTTTAGTGGCTAAAGGGATACCGCCTTCTAAAACCACACTCATAAAAAAAACTTCCCTCTAAATCCACCTGAAAAAGGTCAAAAAGCCAAAAAGTTGTTGGCCGATGGTTCGGTGCGATTTGTGCCAAGAACAGGGTTCCAACACAACAGATTATATGAGTTTAATATACAGTATATATAATATATTACTCCACTGTTTTTCATACTCTTGAAATAGTTTTATTAAACGATTTAGGAAACATAATAATCATTTTTTATAAAGGATGAATAACCACTCGTTGGAACATATCCGTTATGGATTTTCGTTCTTCAGCCATTTGAATACCATCTTTTAACCCCGTAAGGAGTAGAACATATCGATATGTCCTAATGGACATGATCCAGCTTGCCTATTATTATAATATGGAAAAGTCTACGCACCGTTGCCCACTCTTGCCAATTTTTTTTAAAAGGTTGCCTTCACGAAAAATTACCATTTTTTAGGAATATTTCACCAAATCCGACGATCAAGCCTAACTTCCATCTGCACAATTTTAATCAAAACTAATACTATGAGCAGAGAGGGTTGTGCCATTTAGGAAATGGCTGTAAAAACTATTTTACAAAGTCTGAATATAGCTTTCCGAAAAAGAACCATACGACCGCACTTTGAGAAAATAGCTTGGATACCAATGGATACCTACACTAATAGATTTTAATATATAGTTTTGATTAAAAGACCTAAACTACATCTCAAAAATGTTCATGTAACACCTGATCTGGAAGCTATTTATTTACTTGCAACAAAAAGGTCTTTTTTACTGTCCTATTTTCAAAAGGGTGAGGCAGCTATCTTGCACGGCACCTTCCGTAGGGGATAATTGGCCAAGCTGTCTTTTTAAACTGGAAGAAAAAAATAACTTAAACCCGCTCGATCAAAAAATTTTAACGCTTAATTAGGGCGGACCTATAATATATCAATTATGGAAAATAATCTTTTATATGTATTGATCTGGTCCCTGGTTCTGGTGGTCTACCTCACACAGCTGCCAATGAGGCGCTTGAAAGCGTTCGGGAACTTCCTAAAGGATGTATTGGGAGCACTGCCCATTACAAAAGCTGTGGAAGCGATTATGAAAAACAAAAAACAATAGGAATACTAATAAAATGGAAGTCGTTTTATTAAAGCCCGTAAAATGTTCATTGATAATTTTGATATTAGGACTGTCCCACTCTTATATCTTCATTAGGATTTCAACAGTATACTTAATCCTGCCATACCATATTTAAAGCACTTACAAGTTTTTATTTCCCCACTCCCCCTTTGGCCTACTGTTTTTAGCCTATCTGCATTTTTCTAAAAGCTATTAGTGTGCACTTCATCTAAAATAACCCAATATTAACATGTAGCCACGTCTAAATGCTTAATTTAACCGATGAACGGTAAAATGTTTACCCGGCCTTTAGTATCTAGAATATGAAAAACACCATTTTAGCTATTGTAGTACTGCTTATTGGATTCACAGTTAAAGCTCAAGGACAAACAAGCACGAACGTTACTTTGAGGGTAATATTACATCCGATTCAAATATTGAAGGTAAATCCAGCGGCCCATTATGAAAATGGTGTAGATCTAATGCAAACAGACCATTTAACAGTTTTCAGCACAGGTGGCTCCGTAGTATCCGTAAATTCAGTTACTGAAACCTTGGTGGATAACAATGCCGGCGGTAGACCAGATGGCACCAATGCTGCCGGTACAAAAAACACTTTCAATGACGCTACGGAAAAGTCGATTATTATCACTAATCCTACAAAAGAAAATATTTCCAAGAGCATGGCAACATATAAAGAAGATGACAGCAATGCTTTTATAGAAAAATATGCAGGAAGAGAAACCGAAACTACTTTCGAGACACAAGTAATGTATACAGTGACAGCTCAATAATTAAAATATAGCTAACATACTTACTATGAAAATGTGCCATTGTTTATAGCTCACTTTTAAGAATTGAGGTAGCATCAACTTCACATCTACAAAAACAAACCTTCTCCTTAAAGGTTTCCATACACACGGAATGATATTTCTGCTACGATTATAAAGTACAGGCAAACTTTCCTTTGTGTCTACCTACAAAATATTCGTTTTTTTTAGCTGTTCTGGCTGTTCTTAAAAATGGATTAGACCGTTTAAATACAGGGTTATATCGACGAACGGTAAAGTTTAATATAAAATTACCTAAATGAACAATTTTCATGTTAATTTTAACCTGCAAAACAGCTAATGTTATTTTCACGTTTGTACTATAATTAACAATAGAAATAATAAAATCACAACATAAATAAGTATAATAAACCCCACAAATTACCGTTTCGTTTAAATCATAAGCTGTAATAAAAAGCACACAGCTATTGAATTTATATTAAAAACCTAATCAATTAAAAATTATTAATTATGAATAAAAAAACCCCCATTTTAGCAATTGTAGCACTACTTATCGGATTTGCAGTTACTGCGCAAACAGAAACAGAAACAGCTTCAGACAATGTTACTTTAAATGTAAATCTACACGCTATACAATCAATAACGGTTAATGCTTCACAAAAAACTGTGGATTTAGACTATAAAACCACAACAGACTATGCAACTGGTGTAACCCTTGCGCAAGCGGATCATTTATCAGTATATAGTACAGGTGGGTTCCAAGTATATGTGAAGGCCGCAGGTACTGAATTAACAAATGCTTCCCAAATCAATGGTGACATTGCTGCGAGCGATATAAAAATTACTGCTACCAATGGATCAGCTCCTATTGCTGATGTTGACAACAAGGCTACTGTTTCTTTAACTGATTCAGATCAAAGTATCTTATCAACTACAAAGGGCGCGGTTAATAAAAATGTTAATATAACCTATGAAGCAGCAGGTGGTGATACTTATGTGGACAAATATATTGCTGGTCAAAAGCCAACTACTTACACTACACAATTAACTTATACTATTACAGCTCAATAATTTTACTTTAGCTATCATAAATTGTAAGAAAAGTGCTATATTGTTTATATAGCACTTTTTTATTTCTATTATGCAACGATTACCATTCCTGATGAAAACACCCCTTCTCATTTTATGTTTCCTACTACAGGGCGTCCTATATGCGCAAACGGGGCTCTCGGTAACACCGCCACGTGTTTATTATAAAGCCGATCCCGGAGAAAATAGTACTCAGAAAATTACTGTGAGTAATGTGAGCAAGACTAACACGCTAGACCTTGCTATTAGTTTAGGCGATTGGGAATACGATGCCAAAGGAAATAATAGGATGTTCCCTGCCGATAGCCTGGCCAACTCCTGTAGCAGTTGGGTCAGTATTACAGAGGATGAGAATTACTTTTCATTACAACCCGGAGAGTCCAAAGACATAGAAGTAAGTCTCACAATTCCCCAATCTTTGTCCGAAGGGATCCCCGTACATACTGCCATGTTGTATGTGACACAAATGAACCCTATAGACGATGTGAGCAAAGATGGCTCCAACATGAAAATAAGTGTCCGATCAGGTATAAAATTATATCATCGCAGGAATGTTGCAAAGCACAAAAATATAGAAATACAAAATATGTTCTTTGAAAAGGAAAGCAACAAAATCAGTATTCATTTTGAAAACAAAGGGAATATTTGGACCGATGGCATCATGTATCCTGAATTATTAAATAGGGAAACAGGAAAAAAAACGACCTTGGAGCATCTTATTTTTTATACCATGCCGGGCAATTATAGAGAAACAAGATTGGCCGTGCCCCAAGACTTAGAAAAAGGCAGTTACGTAGCAACCATTATTATGGATTTTGACAATGATAACAGCCTAGAAATGGCGGAATTATCTTTTACCTATGAATAATAGTTTTATATATGGCCTTCTTTTAGTTTCTTCGTTTGCAACGATAACGGCACAAAATATTAATTATGGCGTCCAGCCGCAAAACAATTCTATAGTTGTCAATACGGACAGTGGACAATCAAATTCAGACGCATTCCGTTTAAGTTTTCAAATAACAAGCGGAAATTCAGCTATGAAAGACTGGAAGGTATCCGTAAAAACCAACGCTCCGATCCTCTCAAATAACGGCAATTACACGCTTCCTGCAGATAAAATTAGTTTTCAGCCATCCTCCACTACTGACAATCCTTCAATAGCTGAAATTGGCATGCCCATGCATGTTGATTTACTAGGACAACAGGATGTGTATTTAGTTCCTAATTCGAATGCTGATGTCTATACTCAGGGCGGCAATACTTTTTATTTGTACTACAATATTACCATAGCGGGAGGCACCTATCTCAATGACTACCCAGAAGGGACCAAGTTTACATTGCCATTAAATTTTACCGCATATCATAAAACCAACAAACTATTGGGTTCCGTTGATTTAAATAATATAATGGTACAAATACAAATACCTTCAGCGCCAACACCCCAATTTTCTATAAAAGTTGATGCCAACGCAACTAATGGCTTATTAGAGCTTAAAACAATGAATGATTATACACAAGGCGCTCAAAAAACCTATAGCAACGGACTTTCAATTAAGGCTAATACCGATTATCAAGTACACGTAAGATCCATACAGGAAAATTTTACATCTACCACTGGTACTGGAAACACATTTCCACTAGAGTCCATAAACATTTTGTTAACCCCTGGCCCTAATAATACTGCCTCCACTTTTAAAAGAGCATTAAACGCTAACCCGCAAAAAATAGCTTCAGGAGGATCAACCCAAGAATCAACAGTAAGTTTCGATATTACCTATAGCAGTGATCCCAACGATATGAATCTCATTAATGCTTCTATGGAAACATATAGCACTACTTTGCAATATGAAATAACGCCCCAATAAGCCCCCTATCCCTATCTATGCTCAATTCTGTTTCTAGGAAACTCGTCTGTCTTGTAGGAATTCTGTTTTGTTTTGTGTCCTATGCACAACAAGACCTTGAAATGACAGTCACGGTCGCGCAGGGAAAAGCAAAAAACAATCTTATAGATGTATTAATTGGTGTCACCAATACTACCGGTATTCCTTTTGATGGTTTTTTACGCCTAAGAACACCAGAGGGGTTTAGGATAATTTCAAATGAACTCGTTTCAATATCACTACATCCGGAAGAAAAACGCTTTATTTCCTTAAAAATACTAAGGCAGCAGTCTGCACAGGTAGGAACCTCCAACATTGAAGTGGACCTTTTGGATACCGAAAAAAAAGTGCTCCAAACAAGGCACACAGCGCAAACGGTGAAAGAAAATAATCACATGCGCCTTTTTACGGAGAGTCCCATGGTTTACATGACCAACCCCAATGATTCCTTGGCGTTAAAGGTGACCGTAAGCAATTTGGGAAACAAAATACAAGATGTCACCCTTGTCTTTAGCATCCCCAACCTTAGGGGTGAAAAGAATTTTTTTGAACAAAAAGGGGTGGTCAACCTACAAAAGGACAGGGAATTTACACTCCGTTTTCTACCGCCAAAAGCCTTATTAGAAGTACCACAGTTTACCGTTCAGGTTGCCGCGATGCGCGGTTCTGGGAAAGAATTATTTGGCAACCTAAACATTACGGTCCAAAACATTTCTTCGGTAAAGCAGCACCAAGATTTGGCAGCGACAAGAAATGCCCATAACGCACAGCGAAACAGCCTAACCACCACTTACAGAAGAGTAGGAGAAAACATAAATATTTATCAAATCATTGGCTCTGCCGATATGGATCTTTCGGCTGGATATCTTGCTATGAATAGCAACATTTATATGACCGAAAATACAGACACCCCATTAATAACCAATACCAATTTAACCTATTATTTAGAAAACGCTAGTTTAAAAGTAGGGAATATTAGTCAGGAATTGGAAATGTCACTATATGGTCGTGGTATAGAAGCGAGTACCGCCAATAGGGCTAACAACAAAACACTGCAAATAGGTTTTATAGATCAAAACTATAATTTAATAGAGAGAAACGTCTTTTTAAAAAGGGGATATGGGTTGTATGCGAGCAGCGTTTTTGCAGATGCCAAGTCAAATGATTACAGTGGAGCCTCCTATATTTTTAAAGAAGAAGCCATGGACCATTCCAGAAATCATATGGTAGGCATTGAAAGAGCCCATACCTTTGGAGATGTGTGGCGTGTCAATTTAAAAGGCCACGGGGCGTTCAGTGAATATGAAGAAAAAAATATAAGCCAAGCCTCCTATGCCTTAGAAACCCGGTATTCCGGTAGTATACAAAAGGTAAGACTTTCCGGGAATTACTTTTTAAGCAGCGCTTATTTTCCAGGCAATAGGCGTGGGGTTATGCAGCTTCATCAAAATATAGCTACGACCCTTTCTAACAACCGCTCTGTATATTCTAATATTTCCGTTTCTAATTATTCCCCAAAATCGCATACCTATAACATGAACATGGAGTCAAGCAATATTCGCTTTAATATGGGCATTAATTTCCCTCGAAAAAAACTCTTGGGGGTAATGCTTGGTTTTCAACATCAAAGAGAATCGCGCACTAGCACTACCAATTATAACGGTTCCCTGGAGGCAAGCCCCACAGTGATGACGGCAAATCGTATTACAAATAATTTTAATTGGTCTAGTAAGAATCATAAACACTCCGTATTTCTTGGCATGGAAGAGGGGATTGTTAAATACGCGAGTACAAACACTATTCAACCCCAACTAAAAACCAACCTTACGTATCGCTATTCCTGGTTAAATGCCAATGCCACCTATCAGTATGGCAGTTTTTATTTGTCGGAGAACGCTATCGCTTCTCAAAATACCAGCGCCAATAAGGACTACCAGCGAATGCTATTTTCGATTGCTGCCAACAAGAGCTTTATGGAAAATAAGCTCTCTTTAAACTCGGGCTTAAACTATTCAAACGATTTTCCATTAGGCAGTAGCGCTTCGTCTTTTTTAAATATACAGTATCAACCCAATCGTCAGTACCGCCTATTTTTGAATTCCTCTTGGTCAGGGTACCAATCAAATTACAATTCGTTTTCATCTCATAACGATCAATTTTCTTTAGAAGCGGGCCTCTCCATTAACTTTAAAGGGAAAGCACCTTCTACCGCCAGAAAAGGAAAGATTACGGCACAGGCCTACTATGATAGAAATGCCAATAATGTATTTGATGAAGGTGATGAAATAGCCCCAGACTATCTTATAACACTGAACGATGCCATGTTTAAAACAGACCATAAAGGTCAACTTGTATACCGCTCTGTCCCTTATGGAACCTATACCCTTAAATCTGCTGCTTCCCAAGGCTGGTTTACCAAGGAAGCAACCATTTTATTAGACGCTTCCCACCAGCGTATATCGATCCCATTACATCAAAACGGCACTGTTATTGGAAAAGTAGCGTATGAGTATGACGCTACACTAGCTCGTAAATTTGAGCCTAAAACAGCTGGCATCCTATTTAATATTTCTAAAGACGGGAAACTTATTCAACGGACCATGACCAACAACGATGGGGAGTTTACGGTATTTTTGCCCAATGGAACCTATCAAATCACTTTAGATAAGAGTTCCTTGGCCAGCAAAACCTATTGCGAACAAACCACCCAAAGTTTCACTATAGAGTCTGCAAAAACGACACGATTAGAGCCTTTTAAAATTCTTGCGGAGCAAAAAACAATTAAAATTAAGCGTTTTGGGAGTTAAAGGGAAAGCCCTATAATTATCACTATCAAAGCCTCCCATAGTTTCAAGTGGCCTTTGGGGTATACTTGATAGCATTAGAGTGGTTCAGAATACTTTAAGGCATATTTAGTTAACGAAAAAAGTCAAGTTAGCAATACACAATGAATCTTAGCACTCAAAAACGAGTAGCGTTAAACTAGGCTAGAAATTAATTTAGCAAGTTATCTACAGGCCTTTTAATTCTTTTTTCTTCTTCCTCTTTTTCCTCCATAGGATATAACAAACGACCAAAAGTATAGGTAGAATTATATATACAATAACATCAAATGGGTTTGTAAGATCGACAGGGACATTGTCAACTGGATTTCGTGTACCTAAAAGGAATTGTAGTATTAGTACTGGATATAGCTTGTTTAGCATTGATTTTTTGTGAATAGCGTTTATATAATTTACTAAATTAATTGACTGTCCTTTTCAGTTTCTTAGCTTTTGCCCTTTTAGGAAGGGTAGCTGTCATCAAGGGCCATTTATGCGGATTAATTGAGTTTTTAGGCCGCTTTCCTTCTTAAATCTTATCTTCAAAAGGAACACCCTGTTTTAAGGCCAAAACCTTCTGATATCAATGATTTTGGCCCTATACGGGCGTTTTTAAAGGCTTTTCAAGCTTTTAAAGTCCTTTCTTCTTTGCCAGGAGCTTTAGTCCCTCGTGGACGGCGTCTCCAAAGGTATAGCTACTGTTGTTCACCTTTTCCATAAAAGTGACCTGGTGCAGCAGTTTTATGGCCGATTCCGACAAATAGATATTCTTGTACTCTTTTTTTTCTTCCGGGGCCGGCACCGCTTTTTTAGGGGCCGCCTTTTTTTTGGCCTTGGGGCCTTCTTTCGAGCTCCCCGTCAATAGATCATCTAGTCCCATAGTTCTTTTATTTATGGTTGTTAATTCGTTCCAGGACCTCATAGCCCAGGGCGGTATAATCCTGTGCCCCGTTGCTCTTTCGGTCGTATTCAAAAATCGTCTGGTGGTGCAATTGGGATGCCGATACCGCGGTATTCTTGCGGATCCTGGTATGGAACAGGGCGGTATCCCATTTTTGTTCCCTGATCTTGTCCATCACGTCCTTGCCCACGTTCAGCCGTTCGTCCCATTGGGTGATCACGATCCCAAGGATGCTGAGCCTGTCGTTGATATTGTCCCGCACCATGCGGATAAAATTGATCATATGGTCTATCCCCTCTATGGAAAAGATCTCCGCCTTGATGGGCAGGATCACGTAGTCGCTACAGGAAAGGGCGTTCACGGTGACCAGGGAGGTGTTCGAGGGGCAGTCGATAAAAATAAAGTCGTAGTCCTTCTTGATCCCCTTGAGGGCCTTTTCCAGTTTCCGCTCCCGGGAGAGTTCGTTGAAAAGCCGGGATTCTATCCCTACCAAGTCGGTAGAGGAAGGGATCAGGTCCAGGTTTTCCCGTACGTTTACCGGGGAAAACTTCTCCCCCAACAGGGCTTCCCTGATGGTGGTTTCGGGCTCGTTGACCCCGAACTGCCGCGAGAGGTTGGCCTGTTCGTCCATATCGATAACAAGGGTGCGTCCCTTCAGGGCCGCCTGTACCGCTAGGTTGATACAGGTAGTGGTCTTGGCCACCCCCCCCTTTTGGTTCATGATTGCAATGGTTTTCATATGTGCCACTTATAGCGTTTGTTCAATGTGTTAAATATACATAACATTGATAATATATTGCCCTTATGCCGTAAAAAGTTTTCCACAGTGATTGCAGCTCATCGACAGCCCGGGCTTGCCCCATACGTTGGCGCAGCCACAGGAGTACTTTACCTTTTGTTTTTTGTTCGCTGGCCGCGCTTGTTCCTGCACCAGTGCCAAATCCTTCACCTGTTCAAAAAGGGGCCGGTCCTGGGTGATCCTGGATAGGATCTCGGGGTTCACCTCCAGGTAGAGACCCGCAAAGACCTGGTCGTTGATTAGTTTTTCCGTGGCCTCCAAAAAGCGCCCGCCCCGAATGGGGTAATCGTTCATCCGCTGGCCGGTTGTCTTCCCCCCTACCTCCCCGTTATGGCTGGGCATCAGCCCCAGGGACTGCATTTTTTCCGCCCATTCTGCGTTGTGGTAGCCGGGACGGGAGGGGCTGCCGTAATGGTACTGCCAGCCATGGCACATTTCGTGCACAATGGTCTGGCAGATCTCTATCAGGGGAAAGCGCACGAACATGGAGGGGTTCAGCGCCAGTTCGTCCGTTTCCCGCTCCTCCACATGGTACCAGCGCCTATAGGAATAATGGCCCATGACATTTTTGCGCCTGGTGATCACGATCAGGCAATCCTTGATCCGATCCTGAAAAAGGGCGCGGTTATAATAATCGAAAATAAACTGGAACAGCCCGTAGAATTTCGAGCTGGGCTTGTCGCGGTAATGGAAGGTGCTCATAAGATCATTTTTTGTTTCGTACGACACAATTACGGATATCGCGCCTTTGATGTTCGCCCGTATCCCCGGACGGGATCCTCCTGGGGAATGGCGCCGGCCACACTGCGGCCATCCCGCTTCTTGACGCAACAACTGCAATATACTAAATATACTTCATATATGCTATATATTAAACATATATAATATATTAACCCATTGACCCAAAATGATTTAACATTTTTGGTACAGGCGGAAAAGCCCCCTATCATCCCTTTCCAGAGGTGCATGGATTTTCAGGGGGACTTCATCCCTCCTGTCGTCGCCATTGCCACAAGCCGGGGGCCTTCGGCAAAAACCTTTTGGAAGCCCTGGCGACCGCCTATAAAAATCGGTCTTCCTTGGAAGGGCTATTTTTATAAAAAGGATTTCGGGCGAAGGGGCCCTCGGCTTATTTTTGCTGTCGTAAAGGAAAAAAGAGCCCGAAATACCTGCCGAAAAAAACGCCCTGTGCCGCTTTAAGGGGAGCCAATGCGCTGTCCCGCATTGGGAAGCGGGCAGGGGAGAAGGCCCTAAAAAAACCATGGCGCCGCTACTACGGGAGTACTCCCCGCTTAAAAGCGGCGCAGACCGCTCCCGGGCCAAGCTTCCGGCAAAAAAAGGATGCATATATTTCATATACTTGTTATAGTAAATATATTATATATATATAATATAATGAACATATTAGTTCAGTGTTGTACAGTGGTTTAACTTCAGACCTATTGCAGAAAAAAAGGGGATTGTATATTATCCTTTATGGTCTATACGGACGTAATGTTCCTTGGCCACCATACAGGAAAATAGCTGATCTTGCCATTAATGGCCGCGTTAGCTATTGCAGCGGCATCCTTTTCTGGCCGGCCTGGGCGGCCAAAAAAGATACAGCGGAAAGAGCGACCCGATAGGGGAACGCCCAAAACAGTACGGTACCGCAAAAAAATATCCTACTCCTCCCAGACGGTCCCTTCCAAAAATGTGCACCGATCCTACAAAAACCCCAAAAAAAACGTACAAGGGAAACAAGGAAATAGCCGTTTTATGGCCGGTGGAGATAACGCCCCCATCCCGGAAAAACCCCAGAAAAGCATCCAAATGGAACGGTGCTCGGAAGAAAAACAAAAGGATAAAACATATACTACATATTATATATATTTCAAATAACATATATATTATACATATTACAAAACATAAAATACTTAATAACAGCTAATTACGACCATTTAAAAAGAAAATAGAAAGCCCCTAAAACCATTGTGAACATGGAAAAAACCAAAAAAAGTGCCCCAAAAAATGCCGAGAACGCAAAAAAACCATTCCAAAAAAGTAATTTTTTTGCGTTCCCGGAGTTATTTAAGAACACGAAAAGGGGAGGGGTATAGATAAAATCTATGCAAAAAAAATTGCGGGCTGCTTTTTTGACCTTTTTTCATTTTTTAGGGTTATTTTGCGGTGTTGGATGCATTTAAAATTTTGCGGAGCAAAACCGATATGATGATAAACAGGCGTGATTTTTGCAAAAATCATGACGGTTTTGAAACCTTATCAACATCTTCACAATGCTTATCAAAATTGCTTTTTTCATTTTTAAAAGACTAAATAAATATAACAGAATTATAGTACTAAATTGCGAGTAACCGTTTTTCTATATATATCAGGGCTTCCCAAAGGTTTACTCTAACCGATTGGGGATGGCTCGCTAACTGATTGGGGATATAAACTAACCGATTGGGGATGGAACTCTAACTAAATTGTATATATTTGAGGGGCCAACTCTAACCGATTGGGGATAACCATTTTGGATATGAACGACTTTACCAACAAAAAAATAAAACTTCCTGAAGTTATCAGGCAACCCTACCAATTGACCGCCAATTTTGTAAAGTTCAACTTTTCGGCAGGTGAAAACAGGGTATTGGTACGTATCCTTCAAAGGATAAAGGTACACCAAGAGATCAATTATACCCCTCAGATCGACCTAAATGGCAACATCTCCCTTCAGTACCATTACCGGGACCTGATCTTGGATTCCACCAACACCAAGGAAAGATTGGACGACGCCTTGACCAAGCTAAGGGAAAAAACCTTGCCCATTACCAGTAAAATGGTCGTGGACGGAAGGGAGGAAGAGTCCATAAAACTGGTAGGGGTCATCGAAAAACCGGAGTGGACCAAAAGCAGGTCGCACGTGAAGATCGACCTGGATGCCGGCTTTTACGGTTTCCTGACGGACCTTAGCAAGGGATATACAGAGTTTTTGGCCGACAGCAGCTTTAACCTGACCGGGACCTACAACATCAAATTTTATTACTACGTGCGCCAATGGATGCAGACCGGGGGGCGCAAGGTCACTTTGGAACAGTTCCGAAAGGAACTTGAAATCCCCAAGGACAAGTATACGACCAATACCTCCAGCGCTTTCAAGCAAAAGATCATCGATCCCGCCAAAAAGATGCTCGACGAGATAGCGGACGTAAGCTTTAATTACTCGGATATCAAACAGGGAAGGAAAACTGTCGGTTTTGTGTTCAAATTTTATCAGACCAACAACAAGGCCCCCGTACGCCACAATGTGGAAAGGGTCGAGGAGATCTTCTCCCTTCTGGAGTGCAATTTCGAGCTCTCCAAGGCGGACAAGAGCAGGCTGGTTGGGCTTATCAACAAATATCAGTTTACCTTCCTTAAATCGATCATAAACACCCATTATTTCGATGTCAAGGACAACTATGACCGAATGAAGGACCTGCCCAATGCCATCAACAAGGTCATCCTGGACAATTACGATTACCTGTTCCAGAAAAATGCGGAAAATTCCAACCGATAGGAATGGGAAAAGCCCCTGAACACAGGGGTTTTCCCTTGCTCTAACCGATTGGGGACGGAAATAGTTATTGACTAGCAGGGATTTACGGCTATTCTAACCGATTGGGGATGGTCAAGAATTCTTTCTAAACGCCCCAACCCAACGGGATCGGGGATGAACCCTAACCGATTGGGTATGGGAATAAACCCTTAAAACTAGGGAATTAAAGCTACTCTAACGGATTGGGGACGGTCAAGAATTCTTTCTAAACGCCCCAAGCCAAAGGGATCGGGGACGAACCCTAACCGATTGGGGATGGGAATAAGCCTTTAAAACTAGGGAATTACAGCTACGCTAACGGGTTGGGGATGATCAGCAAGAAAATTCCAACGCTCCAACTGAATGGGGTGGGGGACGAACCCTAACCGATTGGGGATGGAAATAGCCCTTGAAAACTAGGGAATTACAGCTATTCTAACGGGTTGGGGACGGCCAATAATTCTTTCTAAGCGCCCCAACGCAATGGGACCGGGGAGATACGCTAACCGATTGGGGATGGAAATAACCTTTGATAACCAATAAATTACAGCTACTCTAACGGTTTGGGGACGGCCAACAATTCTTTCTAAACGCCCCAACCCAAAGGGA
>NZ_JAAXCQ010000024.1 GCF_012272855.1 Arenibacter sp. 6A1
CTCCGCGTCCCAAACGCGGCGCGATAACCGGGCTACGCTACACCCCGAAGAAAATATCAGCGGTTGTTCTAATAAAACAGTTGCTATTTTTTCGGACTGCAAATATATAATTATCTTGAAATACAGCACCACATATTTCGAAAAATTTTGCCCCATATCTTTTATTTTTTGAGATTGTAGCTTTTATAGCTTGGAAGTCTTCCTTTTAAACTCTAAAAACATTTTGAAAAGAAGGGAATAGGGGATGTAATAAATAAGCGACTTGAATGGTCTCAATGATCATGAATAGTATACCTTGTTTAAGGTAACTACATGTATTTTATGTGTGTAAGAGATGTCTTTATAAATATTTTATTTTATGGTAGGGTATTTCCTTTTTCAGTTGTTATATCTAATCAATTATAAAACTAAAAGTGATGAGTACAGAAAATCGAAATGTTTTATCCGTGGTAAAAAGTACCTTCTTTCAGGTAGGTGTTGGAATTCTTGGGTTGCTAACTGTAGTGAGTTGCGACAAGGACAGCACATCTTACAAACAGGGTAACATGGCTATTAGTGCCAAAGCTAAGTTTGACGATAATAGCGGTGAATCTTCCAAAACAGGAAAAGAAATGGGTGCTAATGTAGTGCTGAGTGATTTCTTAATCAACCTTAAGGAATTTGAACTGGAATTTGACCTTGATTACGAGGATGATGAAAATGAACAATGGGATGACGATGGCTTTTATGATTATGAAGATGAAATAGAATTGGAAGGTCCTTTTGAGTTAGATCTGTTAAAAGGGGAGATTTCTTTTATAAATGCAGAAATTCCTGTGGGAACATATGAAGAATTAGAGTTTAAAATAGATAAAAGTGCAGATGCTACCAGCGACCTCTTTGGAAAATCTATATTAATAAAAGGTACGATTGACAATGTGCCCTTTATCTTTTGGCACGACTTTGATGAAGATATTGAAGTCGATTTTGAAGATCCGAAAATGGATCTCGTTATTGTAGAAAATCAACAAAGCTTAACCATTCAATTCGATATGACCCAACTTCTTAATGGAGTAGGAGGGGTAGATCTTTCCCAGGCGACTGATGGAAATCAAGACGGGATTATTGAAATAAGCCCTGAAGATAAAGATGGTAACAATGAAATTGCTGCCCAATTGAAAGAAAAACTTAAGGATATTATAGATTTATTAGACGATTAATACTCTTAATCGATCGTGAATTACCAAGGCTAAAATGGGCGTCTTACAATGTTTTTATTGTGGTAAGATGCTGATTTTGGCCTTTTTATTATAGTGCAATGGATGTCCTTTTACATAAGGAAATTGTTCTTACAGAAAGATTAAATGGTGATTCTAGAATATAGTTATTCAATTCCCCTTGTTTGCTTTATCCCAGCAGGGACATCAATTTTGAAGTAAAACTCCCTTATAAACAAAAAGTGGGAGTGTATTTAATTTTAAGGGAGTGCAATTTTAATTCCCATTAATATAAAAATTAAACCACTTCCTTTATTTAACCATAAGCTAGTGCTTGGATTGTTCAGGATTTTATCAGAAAAAAAACTAGCAAATATAGTGAGGCTTAAATACCATGCTATACCCATTATGGCGAATGTGAAGCCCAATAAAATGAAAGGCACAGGATTTTCTATTTGTGTAGGATTAATGAATTGAGGGAAGAAAGCTATAAAGAATAATGCAACTTTCGGATTTAAAGAGTTTGTTAAAAATCCAGACCAAAAATCACTTTTTACACGTTTCTGTGGTTGGGGTGTTTCCTGGGGACTCAATACATTTTTGTTGTTTCTAAGGTTCAAATATCCTAGATAAATTAAATAAATAGCCCCAATATATTTAATCATAGAAAAAGCAAATTCAGATTTGGAAAGTAAAACCGATAAGCCCAAGGCTCCAAATAGGGTATGGGTTAATACGCCTGTATTAATACCTAATGTAGCAAAGATCCCAGATCGCCTGCCCTGAATAATAGACTTGTTCAATACAAAAATTGTATCCATTCCTGGCGTCATTATAAAAATCAACGCGGTAAGCATAAAAGTGATGAAATTTTCAATACCCATCAGTTCCTTATTTTTAAAATTAAATCTTGGGCCAAAGGAACTGTTTTGCTACCCGTAGAAAAATACATATTTTTGATAGTATAATGCAGAAAACGCATTAATTATGACTATTCAGCAAATAAAGAACTTTTTAGAGCTTGCGAATGAATTGCATTTTTGGAAAACAGCCGAAAAGGTCTTTATTTCCCAATCTACCTTAAGCAGACAAATTAGATCTCTCGAAGATGAGATGGGAATCCAGCTCTTTGAAAGGGATAAAAGAAATGTAAAACTCACCGATGCCGGGAAGTTTCTTAAAGAACATTGGTCGGCTACCATTAATGAGCTGGACCAAATTCATAGGCAGGCAAAAAAAATTGATGAAGGTATGTCCGGGTTTGTTTCAATAAGCTATCCGGGATCCATTACCTTTAGATTTCTGCCACGGTTTTTAGAAACTTTGAATGCAAATTTGCCCGACTTAAAAGTAGAATTGACGGAGCCGACAGATGAAAATCACGAAAAGTTATTATCTGATTATCGAACAGATATAGCCTTTAGTAGAGATAAAATAAGTAATGCTAGCATTGATTCCTTAAAATTATTCTCAGAACCAATTTGTTTGGTAGTTCCTTATAATCACTGGCTGAACAAAAAATCCTTAAGGGACTTCAATGAATTGCAGGATGAAAAGTTTATTATTTCTGGTCTGCATCAAAAAACATTCTTTGCTTCACTGTTAAGAAATTTTTTTAACAAACATGGGTTTGAGCCAAAAACAATAATTGAATCTGATTTTGGAGGGATGATTTTAAATCTGGTGTCTAAAGAAATTGGAATTTCTATTCTTCCGTTGTCATTTAAATTAGCGAAGGTACCGAATGTGCGATTTGTTGAATTAGATGAGGAAATAGATTTATACATCAACTGGAGAAAGAATGAACCAAATAAAACGATTAAAAAAGTTATTGAATATGTGAAGTTGGTTAAAAAATAAAGCGTTAGCCAGTTGCTATTAGTGTTTTTTCTTTTTTTTGGGCCCTTGCTTGAAGCAATCTGATGAAGCGGCTTAAAAACGCTATAAGTGAGCGAAGAGTTCTGCCGAAGAAGCAGCGAATTCAGTATCCTTTAAGATGGTAATAGGACTCTAGCTTGTTAAATTAATTTAATTAAAAACCCACAACTTGAGTCTGTTGCTTTGAAGTACTCCTAAATAGTGGTAAACAGCATTTGAAGACCTCACAAGTGGCATCTGCCAAAAGTTTTCGGCTTACTTTCTCCTTTGGTAGTAAATCAAGGAGTTTTCAAATTGGCTTAAGAAAGGCGTCCGGCAGCCCATCTTTACCTTAGTGAAAGCGGCCTGGGTGCTGTGGGGGTGGAAAATCCGTAGATTTCAAAAAAGGAGAAATCAGTCTTGATTTTTTTGAATACTTTTTTCATCGATGGAAAAAAGTATTGAAAGACCGATCAAAGGTTGATTATTGTTATTGTGTTACCTGATAATTTTAACTACACACAACTTTTGAGCTTGATCCAGCAATACTGCTTTTGAAGCTCCTAAAATCAAAAAAACCACACTAAAATTAGTGTGGTTTCTTGAGTGATGTGACCTCGACAGGATTATACATGCGTTATAAGTTATTAATAATTAACGTTTTAATATTTTATTGGGACACGAGTGGGACAAAGGGGGTAATTTCTTTACTTATCGTTGTTGTCTTGCTCTTTTTTTACGACCCTATCTATGGCCTTGCTCAGTTCCCCATTTTCTTCTTCGGTGATCTTAAAAGTGAATTCTATGTGGGTATTTATCATGTTGTTAATTTTTTATATCTGGGAATAATTTTAAAAATTCAGATTCGTTTAAAGTAGGTATTCCGTATTGCTCAATTTTTTTCATTTTTGAAGGACCAGGGTTGATCCCTATTATTACATAGTCCAAGCTTTTAGCTATACCTTTATTGAATCCGCCAGCTTCATGAATTAATGAGGCCATTTGAGCCCTATTCAATAATTCAAAGTCTCCAGTAATTAAAACCTTCTTATTATAGAACTTGTGAGTCTTATCCTGGATGTCAAGATTTGGATTTCTTAAATTATCTGAAATAACTTTTCCTTGATATACAGCAATGTCTTCAAAAGATTTTGCTCTAAACTCTTCAGGGACATTGTTTTTTCGTTTCGGGCGACTAGCGTGTTGGCTAAAGCCGTGATACCTAATTAGATCTTTAAGCGCCTTCTCTTTAAAATAATGCAAATGATCGACTAAAAAATCTTGACCTTTAAGAGCGTAGTTTATTGAGCACAGTAGGTGCATTCCTATTGAGGTAATTTCTTGCAATTCATTTTTGTGAAAGATGAATCCAGCGTTAAAAGCCTTCTTTATTCCTTGGTGTTTACACTCATTTGTAGCTCTTTGTATTAAATAAGCAAAGGTCATATCGTCTATATCTAGTGTTTCTTTAATAGTGCTAACGCTCCAAGCGGATATTTCAAAGCCACCTTTTAGAACTGTCAAGAAATCATTGTTTTCGAATTCACTTTGTTCATACATATGTTTTGGTTTTTTTGGTTATTTATTAATTCTATTTTCGCGCTCGTCAGAAAATCCGTCCTTATACAATCGTTAGGAAGCTTTACTTTTCCCACCATTATCTGTTCCTAAAAGTTTGTTTAAAGCTGAAATGGTTTCGTCTTTAGACCTTAATAGTTCTTCCTTGCTTTCTAGCAATCTTTCCAAATTTTTACAATTAATACAGTTGGCTACTTTTTGTTCTGATTGAGGCTCTTGCATTAGAGGCATAGACGGCTTAATGATCATTTCTCCCTCATCAAAGAGGAGCCAGTTAATATTAAAATCAGGGTAATTTGTCTTTATTGTCTTTAAATATCCACTTCCTATATTCTTCCCACGCCTTAAAACTCCTTCTGATAACTTACATTTAGAAGTAAATTGTCTTTGGCTAATTCCTTTAAAATCAAGATATTGTATAATTTTATTATTTATACTCATTATAAAAAGATATAATTGTTTGCACGGTAGGTATAATTGTCTTTATTTAGCATCACTAAACTATCAGTAAGGTAGTATAAAAATATCAGTAAACAAATAGGGTAAAACTATGATAAAAGAAGCCGAAAAAAAGAAGATTGTAGCCGTGTTGGGCTACCGGTACGTGGCCCCGGTACAAGACATGCTTAGCGAGCTAAAGATTGTAAATGCCAGGGGCGAGGAACACTCTAGGTCTATGATTATAAATGTAATGAACGGCTACCCCCATGAAGACATAGAGCATGCTATTTATATGGCCTTAAAAAGAAAGAAAGAAATTATAAAGGCACGTAAAAGTCTTTTAAAATAATTCTTACAGCCTAAGAATTTCCTTCATAAAGACATTTCAGACAATTTCATTAAAAACAACAAGCACATGAAAGCATTAGATTTTATCTACAAAGAATCGACCATTCACTTTTTAGTGAATCCAAACGACGGAAACGTTATGGTGAACGCTACAGAAATGGCTAAACTATTCAGCAAAAGAGTTGACCACTTTACAAAATCAGACCATGCAAAGGCATTTATAAAAGTGTTTCAAAATCACATTGAACAAACCCCAAATGGGGGTCGTTCAGATCGAAAAATAATAGACAACAGAGGTCATATGGGTATTTATTTTGACCGTCGCTTAGCTTTAAAGTTTGCGGCTTGGTTAGATGTTGAGTTCGAGTTCTGGGTTTATTCAACTATTGACGAAATAGTATTTGGCAATTATAAAAAGCACTGGGAAGCCCATGCAAGGCAAGAAGAGGCCAAGGAAGCTATGGAGACCTTAAGAGATATACTTTATAGAGAGCCTACCAAAGAAAGTGTCGCGGCTTATTTTGAACTGGAACGTCAATTAAAATTAGCCAAGAACGACAAGACCAAAGCTATTAGGAATCAGCTTAAAATGTTTTAAACCACTACTAAAATCATTAATCACTTAATACTTACACAAAATGTCAGATAAAGAAAAAAATCAGCATCAAAATTCTACAGAAACTATTCTTGAGGTATTGCAAGAGGCTATTAAATCTGTGAAGAATAAGAAAAAGGAGAAGCAAACGGATGGTCCGCTAGTAATAAGATGCCCTCATTGCAGACGAGTAACAAGGGCAAATAGAACAGAATGCTGTCAGTGCAATAAGCCCCTTACTCCAATAAGGGATACTGATACAACTGGTAAGTACCTAAAGGTCGTCAAGCGTGTTAGAGTTGACTATGAAGTCGAGGGCGTTTCGCAGATTAAGGGCTTCTTCTCTGTTGAGACTGATAGCGACCTCTTCTCTATCACGATCAATAATACGGAACTGCAAAATTCCATTGGTCTCAAGGATAATGTCTCTGGGCTTAGAGTCTCTGTCAATCTCCAACGTGGTAGTGACGTTGGGTAATTTAATTTTAATGTCCATTTTAAATAATTTTCTTGTTCAGAAAACAATATAAAACAAAAAAGCCCATAGTTAGGAGCTATGGGCTTTAAATATCATTAATCAAAAACCATTTACACAATGATTAACAATTACAAAAGTACCCATTTTACCAATACCCCGCAAGTAGCAGGGGTGATGCCCAACGATTGTAACGTAGAATTTGTCGGAATCCGCAAGACCAAAGAGGTTATTTGGTTGCAGAACGGCCAAAGCCGCTACTTTACAGATCTCCCTTTTCACTTTTACGAACTTCTAAGAAATTCCTACCTAAAAGACCATAAGGCGGTAGAGTTTTTACAGGGTGTTTCCGAAGACCTGCGCAGACAGGTAGAGCTATATACCTATTATATATATGGGGAGCTAGACAATACCCCGGATATTGTAAACGGAGAATTGGCACCCTCAGAAAACTTTAGAGATTCCCAGAACTGCCCAAGTCTTTTGTGGAACTCTAAGAAAATTACCATTAACGACCACGAGCTAACGCCCAGACAGCTTATTATAATAGACCTTATAGGGAGCGACATGCCAGACAAGGCCATTGCAGATGCCCTTGGTATTAGTCTTAAAACCTTAGACTTTCATAAAGCCAACCTTTTTAGATCTGTAGGGGTGTCTACCAAAACCGCTCTATTAAAATTATCTCTTCAACAACATATAATTGCCTAGCCATGAGTTTAAAGAATGTAAAATTAAAGTGCCAATGCGCTAATTGCAGCCAGTTTATAGCAGAAAAAAACCTGTTGGTAACCATAGAATCTTTTCCGGTTCCCAAGCACACCCAAGACACTATAAAAGAAATGTTCCCCAAGGTAGTTTGTTGCCCTAAATGTGGCAGTCCTAGAATAGATTTCTCTTACCGCGTATTTTTTGAGCATAAATATGAAACGGAAACTATGACGCCCTTAGAAAAGTCTATAGACCGTTGCAAAGCGCAAATTGCTGCCACTTATGACCATAACAACAACATTCCTTTAAAGGATAGGGAAATTATTAGGGTTGGGTATCAGTCTCAATTAAAGAGTTTGCTGCAGAAAAGACAATCAGTTCCAACAGATAAAGGCAAGGTGCCGCTTTGGAAGGCAATTAAAGAAATAGAAGTTGTTAACCCAGAATTAATTTCAACGCACAACTAACCAAATGAAAGAATTTCCGTTCGCAGACGCCATATTGGAGCAAACCAATGGCGGTCTACAGATAATACTAGATTATTATCCAGAAGCTCATATTAGTGAGCAAAATAAAAGCAAGAAGTTTAAAATGCGAAGCGATGATAAAACCGCTTCCTCGTCCCTTAAGCAAACAGATAAAGGAACATGGCTTGTCATTGATTGGGGAGCTTGGGATAAGCCTAAAAACGGCATAGGAGTTTGCATGTTCGAAGATAATTTAACCTTTGGGGAAGCATGTAAAAAACTAGCGAAACTTTACAATGTAGCGTACAAGGATTTTACACATACTGCAAAACCAGAGATTAGCAAGCGTCCTAAAACTGCGGAAGAAACTAAGGGGTCTTATTTGTTTGATTATAAAAAAGAACTGACCGACAGCGAGCTTGCTGTTATTGGCCCCAAGGTAACCAATGCAATAGCTAAAAGGTTCTGTTTAAAAGCCGTAAACAGTTATAGTTACGTTAAGGACAATGAAGTAATAACAACAGCGTCTACGGAAGAGTATCCTATTTTTGTGTACGATTTTGGGACTTGGCAAAAAATATACCAGCCAAAATCTGCCGATAAGTCTTACCGCTTTAGGTATGCCGGAGGTAGGCCGCAAGATCATATTTTTGGGCTAGACGATGTAAAATCAGAGTTCGCTAGGCTTAAAAAACAGGCAGAAAAAGACGTGGACGAGGAGAGTCCGGCCAAGGATGTTAAGTTTAAACTAGACAATCTTATCCTTTGCTCCGGAGACAGGGATGCCTTAAATATGGCTTCTTTTGGGTATAATGTTATTTGGCTAAACAGTGAGACTGCCGGCCTAAACGGCAACCAGTACAAGGTTCTTAGCGGCTTGTCCTATAACATTTACAACTTGCCAGATATAGATAATACCGGAGTGCGCGAAGGTGTAAGATTAGGGATGCAGTTTTTAGATATTAAAACCATCTGGCTGCCTCAATATATGCTTAAATCTAAGGACTGGAGAGGAAACCCTAGGAAGGATTTTTTAGATTTCGTTAATTTAAAATACAACAGTAAAGACCCTTCTAAGTTTAGCAAGCTTCTAAAGAAAATGATAGACAACGCCTTGCCAATGAAATTTTGGGAAGAGCAAAAGACAGATAAAGGCGTAAAGTATCATTACAATATTGTACATGCCGAACATTTTTTACAGCACCAGGGCTTTTTTAGACTAGATACACCTTTTGAGAAAGACGAATACTGTTATATACATATTGATGGTAATACGGTGTGCCGGGCATCTCCTAACAAGATAGAGAATTTTGTAAATAAATTTTTAGAAGAAAGGCAAATGCCTGTTCCGCTGAGGAATATGGTTAAAAAAACCCCTTACTTAAAGGAGGCCATGCTTTCTAAGCTGCCTATGGTAGATATAGACTTTAAGGACTGTGACGCTTATACGCAATACTGGTTCTTTAAGAAAAACGTGGTCGAGATTAAAAAGGAAGGAATTACGGTTCATAAAAAAGGCATCATAGATAAAATGGTGATGGAAGAAAAGGTGATTCAGCACCCCACCAATATTTCGGAGCGAAATTTTGAAGCTAGTTTTGAAGAGCCACATTTTAAAATCTCCAAAGACGTAGACGGGGATGATACTATAGAGATTCTTAAGAAGGACAATCCTTTTTTAAACTACCTTATAAATACCAGTCGTATACACTGGCGAAAGGAGCTAGAGGATAGTTTTAAAGGGAAAAACGATGCCGATAGAGAAGCGTATTTTAAAGAGCATCAATTTAGTATATCGGGTCCAAACCTAAGTCCGGACGAGCAGTTAGAGCAAAAGCAGCACCTTATAAATAAAATATATGCTTTAGGGTATTTGCTGCATAAGTTTAAGAATAAAAGTAAAGCGTGGTTTGTTTTTGGAATGGATAATAAGCTGAGCGACATGGGCGAAAGCCACGGAGGCTCTGGAAAGTCCTTGATGTACGATTATCTGCAAAAAATAATGTTTAACCAGTTCTTTATTCCTGGTCGAAGCAAAAAAGCGGTAGATAGCGAGTTCTTATTTGACGGGGTTACGCAAGAAACCGATTATATCTTTATTGACGACATGAATCAGTACTTTCCTTTTCAACAGTTCTTTTCAGAAATCACCGGCAAGATGAAGGTAAACCCAAAGAACTCTAAAGGGTATACTATAGACTTTATAGATTCTCCTAAGCTTTGCGGCACCTCTAACTTTCCGCCCTTGGCATTGGATCCTTCAAGTTCAAGAAGAATTCTTTTTACCGTAAACAGCGATTATTACCATGAGAATAAAGACAACGAATATATGCAGACTAGGCGTGTGAGCGATGATTTTGGAGGTAGAAACTTGTTTGATGATTTTACGGAAGAAGAGTATAATTCTTTTTATGTTTTTTGTGCGCAATGCGTGCAGTTCTTTTTGGCTAGCCCTACTAAAATTAACCCGCCAATGGACAACGTAAACAAGCGTAACCTAATGAGCGAAATGGGAGATGCATTCCGCAACTGGGCTACTGTATATTTCTCTGAGAGCAATGATAAGCTAGACCGTCTTATTAGCCGTGTAGATGCTTTTCAGGACTACCAGCGTGTAGCGCAAGGAAAGAAATCGGCCAACAATTTTAAGAAGTCCGTAAAAGCCTATTGCAAACTAAATAACTTCATTCTAAATCCCAAAGAAATAGACAAATCTGGAGATGGGCGTATTATTCAAAAATTTGAAGGAAAGTCCCAAGAACTCTTCTACATAAAGACCAAGCTAGACACCATATTAACAGAGCTCCCAGAGGAGCCAGAAACTCCAAATTATGAAGACGACATTCCGTACTAACACTTTGGAAACACAGAAATTAACGTCCGAACTTCTAAAAATAGGGGTTCGGGTGTTTCCCGAGCCCGTTGTTAGCTACGGCAACACGGTAAAAGGGTATCAGATACGTGTAGAGCGTAAATTAAACTCTGGGAAATGGGGAATGCCACACACCTTTAAAAAGATTGTTAAAGTAAACGAGTGGGAAGATGCCATGGTACGGACCATAGAGCACGTTCATAGAGAAGAATTTAAACTAAAGCCAATTAAAAACAAACCATGAAGCATTTAAATAATTTAATATCAATAATAGGTCTGGACAAGATAGTCCATGCAGAGACCTGTTTAATAGGAGTGGTACTGATTCATAGATTATTATCTCCTTACATCGAAAGCAACAATTTAGCAGCTTTATTAGCCTTTGTAATAACCATAGTCATAGGAGCTATAAGAGAGCTTGCAGGAAATGAAGACATCAAAGACAAGATAGCTAATTCAATAGGGGCAACGGCAGGATTAGTGTACGTGATATGGATTAATAATTAAACCAAGAAAACTAAAAGTATGAGTTTAGAATATAGAATAACTAAAACACAGATAGAGTGCATAGAAATAATAGGTAAGCACTATTCTTTTGCTAAATTTTACCTTGACTATAGCGAAAACCAAGGCAGACTATCCATATCTTCTGACTATGGGTCATGGTCCTTTTACTGGGGAGCATGCGGCATACCATTTAAAGAGTTTCTTATTGGACTAGACAAGCATTATGTGGCAGGTAAGTTTGGGGAGGATAAATACTTTGATCTGGAAAAAACAATATCATCCTTAAAGGACAGGATTAATGAGTACGCTACAGATAGCTATGAAAAAAAAGAACTTAAAAGAGAATTGAAAACATTAAAGAATTCCTCTAATAAAGAGGAGTTTATTCGTAAAATGTGGAATTGCGATGAGATTTTAGAAATGGAAAATAATTGTCCAGATTTAGTGGAAACCATAAGTCCATCGTTTGATAATTTTTGGAGCAAATTTTGGCCAATATTTATAAATGAATTGAAAAGTAAAAACACTTAAAATGGATCACAAAATTAAAATATTAGCAGATTACGCAAGCAAACACCTTAGAGGTGTTAAGCCTTGGGAATTAAGGAAGAATGACAGAAACTATAAAGAGGGCGATTTTATAACTTTTGTTGTAGTCACTAATCGAAACACCCCAACAGGTATGACGTATAGAAGAAAAATTATTGATGTGTTCGAGGGAGGTGTATACGGATTGCAAGACGGATTTTGCATCCTTACAATAAGCAATGTTGTCTATTGATTCTGCAACTAAAACAATAAAAATTAATTTAAAATAAAACAGTATGTTATCAACTATCTTTATTGCGTTCATTCTCCTTTACTTTTCAATGTTGGCGTATATGTATTTTCATATAAAACCTTGGTCGATTGCAAAGAATCTTGATTTTTTTGGAGTGAAATATAAGTATGCAATGTTTCTATTTCCGCTTGCATTTTCTCTAGTCGTTCTGAATGCTGTATTGCAGTTTTTGTTGGCCGTAGGCTTTGTATAAAGTTATAAACACTCAGCCCGGCCCCTATCAAGGCAAAAGAAAAAAACCAAGGAAATGTTTTCAGTTTACATTTATTTAATCTTAAACTAGTTATGGAACCCTCTAACTCTAAATGCTCTTTATGGGCTCGTTTTTTTTCTTGTTCCGCAGCATCTTTTTCAATTTTTGAAAACCCCCCTTGAGTTAAAAATTGATTGGTAATTTCATTTGCAATTAAAAAGCAATTTGTTTTACTTATTCTAACATCAGCAACTTTATCAACCGTGTTCTGCATTTTTTCCAACAAAAATTGAATTTCTTCAAAAGTTATTCCTGGAAAAATAATTTTTATTTCCCTTGCCGAAATGGTTTTGTTGCTCTTTTCTAAAGCGTGTTTAAGAATAATGTCTTTAACCTCGCCTTCAGTATGTTTTTTTATCTCTTCCATAACTTATTAATCAAAAATCACTAAAGTATCATTAAAATAACAATACACAAATGAAATCATTAAATAAAATAGAATTAATAGGCCACATAGGGCAAGAGCCAGTGGTTAGAAAATTAGAATCGGGCACTACGGTAACCACCATGTCTATGGCCACTACAGAAACCTATAAGGATGCCCAGGGACAAAAGCAGAGTACTACCTATTGGCACAATCTGGTGCTATGGGCTAAGCTTGCCGAAATAGCCGAGCAATACGTAAAGAAGGGCGATAGGCTTTTTGTAGAAGGGAAGCTTACCCATAGAACCTATACCGCACAGGACGGCACCAACCGGAACGTTTCCGAGATTGTGGTAAAAGATATGATTATGCTAAACAACAAGCCGCAAAACGCTCCTGGAGCCCAAAGCACGCCACCAGAACCACAAGGAGTGCAAACTACCGCCAACAATGAAGAAGACGATTTGCCTTTTTAATCGGCCCCCATACATCTAAAACGAAAACCCTCGGCAATTTGTCGGGGGTTTTGTGGTTAAAACAGTTACATATAGAACTATAATAATTTAAGCGAAATACATTCAGGTAATTTTATTAAATTGTACATTCGCAAACAGATTAATGTCAACAAACTATCATGACTGATATTACAGAAAACCCTAATACGAATCCGACATTTGAGGATTTTAAAAACGAAAACGGAATGACCTATTGGTGGGCTTCCGATTTAATGAAAATGCTTGGATACCCAAACATGAAATCTTTTCAGAAAGTTTTGGACAGAGCCACTAAAGCACTTGTTTCTTTAAACATTCCGCACTACGATAATATCGTGGCCAAACAAAGAGAAGTTGACGGGCAGGATACGCAAGATTTTAAACTTACCCGTTTTGCCTGCTACATAACGGTGATGAATGGTGATCCTAAGAAAATACAGGTAGCAGAAGCACAATCTTATTTTGCTCAACAGACTAGAAAATTCGAATTGTATATTCAGGACAATACGGAAATTGATAGGCTGTTAATACGGGAAGAGTTAACAGAAGGAAACAAGTCCTTGGCTTCTGCAGCAAAGAGCGCTGGAGTGGTTAACTATGCTAATTTTCAAAATGCCGGATATGTTGGTATGTATAATATGAAGTCTTGGCAATTAGAGAAGAAAAGAGGTGTAAAAAAAGGGAAGTTAATGGATAACATGGGGCGTACCGAATTGGCTGCAAATTTATTCCGTATTACACAAACCGAAGAACGTATTAAAAACAAGGATGTAAAAGGACAATCGAACCTGGAGCAGACCCATTACGAAGTAGGAAGGGAAGTAAGAAAGATAGTAGCAGAGAACGTTGGTAAATCTCCGGAAAACCTCCCTCAAGAAAAACAATTGCCCGAGGTAAGAAAAGAATTAAAACAAGGGTATAAAAAAATGGCTTCCGAAGATAAGCCAAAAAGAAAACCTTAATACCTAAGAAGGTTTTCACGACCCTGAATAAGTAATTAAATCTATCACCTCAGAAAAGCCCTGGATTATTCGTCTAGGGCTTTTTTTGTTTTCAGATTTCAACCTAAAAGTTTTTCTTTTTCGGGGCTGTTTTCCTCCCCTCCCCCCACCAATAAAAAGGTAAAAAAAACTGTAACTTTGTAACCGACTTGAAAAAATGCTTGGGAAGAGCCGTTTTTATTGGGTTTCTATTGGTTACAGTTTTATTTTATAAGTTGTAACTATTATTAAAGGTTACAAAAAAACTGTAACCAATTAACTATAGAATAAACCGGTTACAGTTTTATTTTCTATAAAAAGAACTGGTTACAAAAAGAATTTATTAAACTGTAACTACTTAACTATTTAAAAATAAAATAGTTACAAACTAAATAAGTAAAAGGTTACAGAGTTACAGTTTTATGTTGCGTTTGAGAGCTTTTAAATTTTTTTCCTGCCAAAAATTATTCCTGTTTCTAAAATGACGTCCTAATCTAGCTGCGCGCGTTTTTTTTTCTTTGTTTTCTGATAAAAGTTAATTTTTTAACACTTAATCCTAAAAAGAAGCACATGGAAGATCTTGTAAAAATTTTCAAAAGAGAGCAAAAACGCGTTAAAAACGGACCTACCTCTTATTTAAGAGAAATTAAGACTGCAGGGGACCCGGCAAGCATTGCCAGTGCCATAAAATCGTTGCGAAAAAACAAGCATCCATATTTTGAAGTTGTGGACACTCATAAAAACACTAAAACTGCCTATTCTATTGGTCTTTCGGGGCAAAATTACGAGGTAAAAACTTCCTTTATTAAGGGATAATTCGTACTTTAATAGGTTTAAAAACCGCCCTGAATTATGCCTGGAACTGTAACTGTAAACGTGCCGCTTAAATCGTATCTGACCAAGTACCTGTCTCAAAAGTACGGAGGGTCTCACTGTGTAACCAGACGATCCTGGTTAGGAAAGTACATTGTAGATGTGCTAGATAAGCAATACCGTAGAAAACCGGTAAACCTGAGCAAAGAATCGTACTACCAGCTAAACATTCCGCCATCGATCGTCAACAGGGAAGGGTTTTCCTTTTCCTCCGTAAAGCAAAAGAGTCTGGAGGAAATGATAGAGAAGGTTTTCCGTAACGACATGTACGGCTATATAGAAGTTTCTATGGGTGCCGATCTAAAGTTTATAAACCCCGAGCACAATAGCCTTAACAAGCAAAGTACAGTGCAGGCGATCAACCAATTCTTAAGGTTTTACAACATTTCCGAGGACGAATTATCGCCAGAATCTATCTATAGAGACTTCTTTAGGCACAAGAAAGTGACAAACCCGTAACATGGGCGTGCAGAAAAACGGTTAAGCCCAATGAAAACAAGGCTTCCGAGTGTGACAGTTTTCGCAAATGTTTTATTTGTCCTAATTTAAAAAAGAATATGACTACCCTAGACACTATTAATAAAGAACAACCGGGCGGATGGCTTCACCTTCACATAGTTACCTTGGAAGAACTGGCCAAATGTCCAGCGCATATAACCAACGAAAATGCGCATCTGGTTAATATAGCACCTTCGCAAGATGTGTTGGACGTACTGCCCGTTGGGGAGTCTATCAGCATAAATGAGACCCCGAGCGAAACCACCTCCGGAACCATGTACAATATAAAGGCGGCAGTGGAATTTGGCGTGCAATCCAAGGCGCTAGATTCTTTTTTGGATAAATACAACCGCCAAAAAGTGGTGATCATTGGCATAAAACCGTCTGGACTCCAAAAAATGTACGGCAGTAAAAAATTCCCCCTCACGTTTTCCTATCAGTACAGCAACGGTAAAAATTTTGAAGACGGTAGCTACACCCGTATAGAAATAGCTGGAAAAATACCCCAAAAACCCGTGATTATGAGCGATTAAGCCTCTGTGATTTTCTGTCCTATTTTAAAAATAGAGGTACTTATATGTTTGTAAGGTGGTTAAACCTTACGAATGAGTATCAATAATTTACATTCCTTATTAAACGGCCGTTGGTTCATTGATGAACATTACGGCCAATCTCTTTTACCTACCCTGTTTACGTTGCTTAACGGCAACCAACCATTGGCGGTCCCCAGCAACAAACAACCAGAGGCTTTTGTAGCCTCTGCTACGTTTGGGGTTGTAAATGCGTCTTCCTTTGATGCCTCGAGTAATACGGATTCCTATGTGGCCATAATTCCGCTAAAAGACCCTATTACCAAGTACAGCCAAGAATGTGGCCCAAGGGGAACCAAGGCCAAGCAACGCACCATGGAAAGCTTTAGGCGCGATCCTAATTGTGCAGGCGTGGTGTTGGACATCGATAGCGGTGGCGGACAGGTATCTGGCACGCCAGAGTTTCACGATTACATTAAATCGTACCCTAAGCCAGTAGTGAGCTATACGGACGGTTTAATGTGCTCTGCTGCCTATTACATTGGTAGTGCCGCCAAGCACATAGTGGCCAACAAAAGAGCCGATGACATTGGCAGTATCGGAACCATGATCAATTTTATCGATTTTACCGGGGCTTACGAAAAGATGGGTGCAAAGGTGATCACTGAATACGCCACAAAATCGACCCAAAAAAACAAAGACTTTCAGGACCTTCTTGCAGGTGATTCCAAAGGGTATATTAAAAATGTACTAGACCCAATCACGGATACCTTCCACGAAGATATGTTGGGTGTTAGGCCCGGCATTAGCAAGGATGTTCTGGAGGGCGGAACCTATGGCGCGGACGTTTCCCTGGCAAAAGGGCTTATCGATGAAATAGGCACTTTGCAAACGGCTGTCGATAAGGTGATGGCACTAAGCGAGGAGGAATCCCAAAAACAAGACACAACACAAACACAATCACATAAATCTAGATCTACGATGAATAAATTAAATGTTCCTTCGATTGAGGCTGCTATTGGTGCAGAATTTTCCGAGGGAGAAACAGAAAACGGCATCTTGCTTACAGATGCCCAAGCCACCGCCTTAGAAGGTGTTTTGGTGCAAAATGCGGCTGCTTTAGATGCTGCAAACACCGCTGCAACTACTGCTGCAGGAACCATTAGCGGCTTGCAAACTGCTGCTGCCGATACAACTACAGCCGTTCAGAATGCTTTGGTAGCTGCTGGCGTAGAAGGCGCCGAAACTATGAGCAACGAAGAAGGGATTAACGCCCTGTCTGCCCTTGTAGCCGAGTACGGTGGTGAAGATGGCGGAAAGCCAACCAACATCCTTAACAACGGGGAAGAAACCGAAGAAGAAACCAATCTTAATGTAGTTGGAGGTCTAGACATTTCCGCTGCCATGAACTATTAATTTAATACCAATCTAAAATGTCTATAGAAAAAACAGACTTAGTAAGCCAATTTGGAGGCTACTACAACCCAGAAGGGCAGAACGAAAGCAGGCTTTTAAGCGCTATTCGTCAAAAATCAGTGACCACCTCCTACGCCAAGCCAATTGTGCACGATGGGGAGTTGTACAAGTTTTCCAATGTTGTTTTGGGGGAGATTGTACAGCAGTTTCAAAAGAAGTTTACCGCTAAGGGCGATATTGAGTTTAAGCCAAATTCTATTCCGCTTAGAAATATCAAGATAGATCTTGGCCTTTACCCAGACGATGTAAAAGGATCTTGGTTGGGCTTCTTAAGCTCATTGGATGAGCAAGAGCGCGCCAAATGGCCTATCGTTAGGTATATGTTAGAGAAAGAAGTAGTTCCTCAGTTGCATAGCGATATGGAGTTGAAGGCTTACTTTAAAGGTAGTTATGTTGCTCCTACACCAGGAACACCGGGAACCGCTGCAGGAAGTTTGGACGGAATTAAGAAATTGTTAGATGCTGGTGTATCTGATAGCTCTATGCAGTCTGTAACCTTGTCTGCTCCCGTATCTAAAACCAATGCCTTTGATATGGTAGAGGAATTCGTAGATAATTTTGATCCGTTGTTAGAAGGGACTAAAATGCGCTTCTATTGCGATCCAAAAATTTTACGTTGGTACCACCAAGACAAGCGTAATACGCACGGTTCTGATGTGAACTACAATCCAGAAAAACCAGTAGTAGACTTCTCTACTTGCGAGTTGGTAGGCTTGCCGTCTATGGCAGGAGAAAAGTATTTCTTCGCCACTCCAGAAACGAATCTTCTTTATTTAAGAAGACAGAACGGAATGAAGAAGCCAAGAGTAGAGGAAAGCAAACGAGAAGTATTCTTGATGACCGATTGGTGGGAAGGAATTGGCTTCGGCTACAACGAGCTTGTGTACGTAGCTACATGGGTTTAATCTATTAATTATAAAACTTTACTTCTGATATGAATAAAGAACAATTGTTAAAGCGCGCACAGGAACTTGGTATTCAAGTTCCTGATGGCGCTACCAACCCACAGATAGAAGACCTTATTAAGATTGCAGAGCATTCTTTGTTAAAGGCAGAAAACAAGGAGCTTGCCAATGAACTTGCCACGGCCAACGAACTTATTGAAGCCCAAGAGGCCAAAATAAATGCTCTGGGAGAAGCTGCGGAAGATCCTGAAGCGGTTACCTATGAAAAAGGTAAGGCAGTGTACAAGCTTACAGGTAAAGCCATACGTTTTAAGGGGGTTAAATACACGGCTGAAGAAGCGGTGAAAAATGAGGAGCTTATGACGGCCCTTATTAAATCCAAACATCCAAACCTTAAAAAACAATAGACCATGGCTATAAAAGTAGAAACTATTGGTGCAGCCGCTTCGGAAGTCTCCGGAGCGTTTTCGCACACCGAAATTTATGTAGGTCTGCTTAGGGATTTTGAAACCCTAACGGAGCCTAAAGGCAAATATGGTACGGATGCCGCTACTACCTTGGCAGAATTGGTAGAGATCTCTGCTCCTCACACTTTTAAAGTGGGGTTTGGATTTACCAAGGTGAAGGCTATTCAGGAATCCGTAATTCTAGAGACCGCCCAACTTGGCAACAAACCTTCTCCGGTACAGGAGAATAAAATGACGTTCCAGATGTTAGGCTCCGATGCTGAGATTTTAGGATTTAAACGCCATGTAAAAGGCGAAGACCTTATTGTTCTTGGTAAAGAATTTGCTTCTGGCAATGTTCGCCAAATTGGCTCTGCAAAATATGCTGCGGCTGTGATAGAAAGTACCTCTAAAATAGACGGTACTGTAGAAGGTGAAAATGCAACAACCTTTGTTGTCCAGGACAAACAAATGTACGATGCCCCAATTTATAAAGGAGACATTACCCTAATGCCTACTGTATAGCTTTTCTTGTTCCTTTTTTTGATTGTTTGATTAAAAGCCACCTTATATCCGGGTGGCTTTTTTGTGTCCTAATTTAAAAAATTGACAATTGTCATTTTTACACTATGAAATTAAAAATTCTATTCCTTTTTGCTCTCGTGTTAGGTTTTAATATGAGTGCTGTGGCTGTTACAGGATCAGACCACAAGGAAAAAACGAAAACCGAATTTAGTGCTGATCTTGATTTTAGCGCGGAATTAATTATTGATAATAGTTTAAATAAAGTAAAAATGAAAACAGTAAGTTATGCAAAAGCGAACGAAGCTTTAAAACAAGGAGAGCGAGTGTGTAGACAAGATTGGATTGGAAAAGGGCTGTTTGTTTTTATGCAGGTGCCAAGCCAGATACCAATGGATATTGTTCCTAAAATGACATCATTACCACAATCTGTAAAGGATGAGTTTTTGAAACGAAAAAAAAACAATACGATTAATTGCTCCTATCAATCCATTAAATACCGAGATCAATTTGCTATGGTCTATCCCGACAATGTTATATGTGGGTGGTCTCCATCGCCGTCTGATGTTCTTTCGGACGATTGGATTGTTTTGAATAGTTAACCTATATTTTTTATATGTAAAAGCCACCTTGTATCCGGGTGGCTTTTTTTTGTCCTATTCTAGCTTATTGACAATTGCCATGTTTGTACTATGGAAATAGAAAATTGGTTTAAAAACGGCTGCGATTATGAAGAGGGAATTTCCCTTTATGCTACCTTAAAAGGGCATAGCAAAAACTTGGTGCGGCTGTTCTGTTTAAAAGATAGCCCTAGAAATAGGGAGAAATTAAAGTACGAACTGGAGAAGCACCGGACGGAGAGTGCACCGGTTCTGTCCATGGTTGAAGACAATTCCCAGCCAAAAGTTAACCTACAGGTTAATTCTGAGGCAAAAAAAAGCAATCAGCATTTTTACCGGCTTAACCAGTTGCCGTTAGAATTGCACCCGTTGGCGATTAAACAGCGATCTGACTACCAAACCGCTATCTCCTTAAAACTACAACTAAACGACCTGCACCCAGATGAAGAAGGCGTGGCCTTGGAACTGTGTCTCCAGATAGAAAACTTGTTCGATTCCATAGAGGAAGCCCAAAAGATTCTTAGCTATTATATAGAACATAAGGTGGTGTTGGATGTATCGCCTAGGGATTTCAATAGCCTCACCCCTGCACAACTGGTGAAGCGCCAACTAAACAAGCGGTCTTCTATTACCAAGCTAAAAGGGCGAATTAAGGGATATCATAAAAAACTAGCTACCAATTTGCCTTTGGCAGAGCAAACCAAGACCAATACGCAATTACAAAAAACAACAGAACGATTAATGCAGCATCAATTAGAGCTGCAGCAACTTAATGAAATGATCAATAATAAATGATAGATATTTTAGCCCCATTAGAATGGCATACCGAAAAGCGAATTGTAAAGGACCTGGTGCCGTATAACTACAATCCTCGTAAAATTTCACCAGAACGTTTAGAAAAGCTTAAAAACAGTTTAGAAAAATACAACCTAGCCGAAATACCGGTAATTAATACCGAAAACATTATTGTTGCTGGTCATCAAAGGGTTAAGGTTCTTATGGCTTTGGGTCGTGGAGAAGAATTAATTGATGTTCGTGTCCCTAACCGAGCTATGACAGAACAGGAGTTCAAAGAATATAATATTGTATCGAATGTGTCCGTTGGATATTGGGATACTGAGATATTAGAAGAGTGTTTTGCTGATATTGATTTAATGGACTTAGGTTTAGATGTTAATAACATAGAGCTCCCTGAGGATGTAGTGCCATCTGGTTTTAAACAGGAAGAAGAACAGGATTTTGATCCTACACCTGCCAAAACGCCTATTACTATTTTTGGAGATGTTTACGAGCTGTCGAGCAAGGAAAAAGGCTTATTACACCGTGTAGTTTGTGGCGATAGTACCAATACCGAAGATTACAAAACTCTTTTAAACGGAGAATTATTTGATCTTGTGGTTACGGATCCTCCATACAATGTAAACTACCAGGGAGGTACCAAAGAAAAGCTTACCATACAGAATGATAAGATGTCTAATGACGACTTCTATACTTTTCTGTACATGTTTTACCAAGAAACTTTTCTAAACGCTAAACCAGGAGCGTCTATTTATGTTTTTCACGCAGATAGTGAAGGAGCAAACTTTAGAAATGCCTTAAAAGATTCAGGATACAAGCTTGCTCAATGTTTAATATGGCTTAAAAATAGTTTGGTGATGGGGCGTCAAGACTATCATTGGAAACATGAGCCTATTTTATACGGATGGAAAGAGGGGGCTGCCCATCCATGGTATAGCGATCGAAAACAAACTACTGTACTGGAGTTTGATAAACCTCTAAGGAATGGAGATCATCCAACAATGAAGCCGTTGGAAATTATAATGTACATAGTAAAAAACAGTTCTAAACAAAAGAATATTGTGGGTGATTTGTTTTTAGGATCCGGCTCTACCTTAATTGCTTGTGAGCAAACTTGGAGAAACTGTTACGGTATGGAATTAGATCCAATTTATGCCGATGTAGATATTCGACGATGGATAAGTTATATGTTAGATAATGATTTGGAATTTGAAGTTAAAAAGAACGGTAAATCTTTGAGCGAAATTGAATGGCGTATATATTTAGATAAATAGTATATTTGAAGCGTCGAATCACTCAAACAAATACTAATGAACGCTATTAATATAGATATAGGCAGGTGTCGGTGTACAGTAATGTCCCGGGGTTTTACCCTGCCTATTTGGTTTGAGTGAGCCTGACAGCGCCTGCCTTAATTCATAAATTATGATAGATAAGACATTAGAAATTAAAGCTTTTATAAAAGCGAATTATTGCCCTGGCACTTTAAATAATACCAAGCCAGAACTGCAATTGAATAACCATGCTATTCTAGAGCTTCTCTTTCAAGTTTTCCCTGTAGGTTGTATAGATGATTACGATCTTCAAATGTTACTTGGTCAGCTTGGATATACTCCTCAAAAAAAGGACAGCTTAGATTTTGTTTGGTGCCTCTTGGAAATTGATTAAATTTAGGCATGACAATTACAGATAATAATTTTTGGTTTGAAGAAGTTACGGAGGTAGCGCAAGAAACATTGGAATTATTGAAAAATTCCAATAGCTCCATTCGTTTTAAAAATGAAACCATTATAACATTTAAAGGCTTAGATAGAGTTGATACTGGCCGTGGTTTGAATTTTCAGTTATTAGATGAATGATATGGATCCAAAAGAAAAAGCTAAACAATTAATATGGGAGTTCTTGCCTTTATTAGAGGGTTGGGAATCTAAAGAAAAAACTGAATTGTCTAAAAAACTAGCATTAATTTGCGTTAACGAAGTGCAGCAAACAAACCCAACTATTAAAGGCAATTCTGATGATTTAACAACAATGATTGTTCAGACTAAAGCTTATTGGCGGATGGTTGAAGCTGAAATAAAAAACTTCTAATAAAATATCCCTAATATAAAAAAAGCCTCTTTCTAGGGGCTTTTTTTCTGTCCTATTCTAGCCTATTGACTATTGCCATGTTTGTACTATGGCAATAGAACACTTACCCACAATAAAAACAGGCGACTCTTCCTTTGATAAGATTTACGCCTATTATAAAGACGCTGCAAAATACCCACTAACAGAGAAGCAAACGGAACTAAAAGACCGTTGGTTGTCAGCCTTTGCTTTGCGCCAAAATTGGCATTCTAGGGAGCAGGCTGCCAATGTATTGATGGAAAAATACAACATCAGTCGCGCTCAAGCTTATAGAGATTTAAAAAATGCCGAACGTTTGTTTGGCAATGTTATGAAAGCAGATAGGGATGGTTCTCTGGCTATACTTTTGGAGTATTCCCATAAATTCTTACTAATGGCTGTGAAAGCAAAAGACCTAAAATCTATAGGGAAGGCTCTGGAGCTTATGGGTAAATATGCTGAAGTTGACAAAGAAAATTCTATCAATTTCAACCCTGAGAAGCTAGAGAACAAACCAATTAAAATGTCGGTCCCAAAAGAAGTGTCCGATGCTATCCTAAAGGCCTTGACGGGCGGAACAATAGATTTAAATACCCTAGAGGTAGAGGACGTGGACCATGAAGAAGTAGAAGATGAAGATTTAGAGTATGGTTCTCCAGCTCGTGACTTTGCCGAAATGGATGCTCATAATGAAAGTGAAAATAAGTAATGAGAAAAATTAGTCGCTACAAAGAAGTTGTTTTAAACGCTGCCCAATTAGCTGCAGTATTGGCCGTGACGGTATTAAAGAAAACAAAGATCTATCTGGAATGGGGGCGAGGCACTGGCAAGTCCTTTATACTTGCCTTCTTTATGAAGGAGATGGTGAAGCAAATGCCGGGTGCCTCCTTTGCGTTGGTCGGTTCTACTTACCAACAGATATTGGCGCGTACCTTGCCCTCGACCAAGAAAGGTCTTTCTATTCTTGGCATACATGAAGGTTATGACTATGTGGTAGGGAAGAATGGCGCTCGTTTTGGCTTTGCAGAACCCATTTATCCGCCAGACAAGTGGGATAACATTATACATTTTAGCAATGGCGCCATCTTTCAGCTGGTATCGTTAGACAATCCCAATAGTGGCCGTGGTCTTAACTCCTTTGGTATTTTGGGCGATGAAGCCGCTCTGTTCGATGCCGAGAAATTGTTCAACAACGTAAAGACTACCAACAGGGCCAAGGAAGCAAGATTTGAAAAGGCCAGTCTATTAGGGGCCGAGATATATGCTTCGTCTACTCCGCTAACCAAAAAGGGCCGTTGGTTCACGGACATGGAAGAAGTAGCCAAGAAGCGTCCTAAGAAGTACGCCTTTATAAAGGCATCTGCTCTTATCAATAAATTAAATCTTAGGCAAGAATGGTTCGAGGAGATGAAGGACGAATCCCCTTCGGATCTTATCTACAATGCGGAGATACTGAATATTAGACCCAAGGAGATCCTTAACGGCTTCTATCCGCAGTTAAAGGCTGACAAACATTACTATACAGACTATGACAACGAGTACCTGGAGAGCATCACCGGAAGTTATACTCAGGCTTCTTTCAACTGCAGACAGGACAATGATATAGACAAGGGCCGTCCATTGATATTGTCCATTGACTGGGGTGTATTCCTTTCTGCTGTAATCAGTCAGCAGTTGCCCAACAAATACCGGGTACTAAAATCTATGTGGGCCAAACAGCCTCAAGACGTAGAAGACCTGGTGAATGATTTTGACGATTACTACAGCGCGCTGCCATCTAAAAGGGTGCATCTTTATTATGGCCATGATGGCAATGCCAAGGTGATGAAGGGAACCAACGAAACCTATGGAGACAGACTGGTAAAGCTATTACAAGCAAAAGGATGGACGGTCTACGACAAGAGCAAGCGAAAGCCGGTAGCTCCGCACAACGATAAGTACATTTTGCTCAATATGATGCTGAAGGGAAGTAGTTCTCGTTATCCTGGTATAGAGATCAACGAGCAAAACAATCCAGATCTTATCATTGGTCTGGAACGCTCCGAAGCAACCGAAGGTCCTAACGGAGTGCAGAAGGTAAAGAAGGATGAGCGCAATGCATCCATGAAGCAGGAGCATACCACCCACCTACCGGATGCCTTTGACATACCAATCTATGCTTTGTACAAAGACTTATTGAAGCCCGAGAGAGAGCGTTGGGATCTGCCGGTGACGGTTTAAAATTTCAAAACAAAATTTCATATATCGCTAAAAACCGACACGGCAATTGTCGTTCTGCTTAGGGGCCGTCGTACCACAAGCCTGAAAAAGATATTTTCAGGGCTTTTTTTGATAGCTATTTAATTGTAATGCAAGTAGTTGTGTTTTTAAAAATGAGATTATACGCAAAAAAATGAGGGTTATAGCAAGAAAATAGGCGTTTCCTACAGAAAAAATGATGGTATCCGAGTAAAATACCGCCATTTTGATACTGTAACACTGCTTTTTTTTATGTCCTATTTTAAAAATGGGAAGAGGCCGAATTTAGCAATATGAAAGAAACAATTTCTTTAAAGGAGGCTATCGAAATCATAGACCGAAAGGATAAGGCAGGGAATGCCTTTCCTTTCGATATAACCTTTAGATCACTACAAAGAAATTCTAAGACTGGCGGCAAACTTTACACGTATGATCAGGTAAAGAAAAGGAGACCCAAACCCGTAAAAAACCGAGAATCTTATATGTTAAAGGCCGTTCAGTCTATAGATTCTGTCTCAAAAAACCCAAACCATTTTTCCAATAGAACCCGAAATCTAGAGCTGCAAAATGGAGATATTAAAAAAATACACATCCGTTTAATCATTTCCATTAACGGTAAAAAAATCACCTACTAATGAGTACAGTATTCCATGGCGATATAGCAATTACAGGAGGAGACACCAAGGCGTTGGTTTCCTTTGCTTCTGCAAAAAAAACAGATTCCAAAGTGTCTAGCGTTCAGATTTACACCGAAGATTCCGTTGGCCTTGTAGCCAGTTGGGGAAAGAACAACGACTTTCCGCAGAAAATCTTGGCTAAAATCCGCAAAAACAGTGCTGCGCTGTCCGGTTTGCGTGTTTCTAGGAAAGCACACTATGGTTCTGGATTCATTTTATATTCCGAAAAGCACGAAAAAGGCAAGCGAATCGTAGAGCAAAAATGCCTTCACGAATACCCAGAGATACACAACTTCTTTAAACGCAACCAAATGAAGCGTTTTCATAAGGAAACCATCACGGATTTGGAATATTTCGCTATTGGCTTCCCTGAGTATGTTTTAAGCAAGGATTTCTCCAAGATTACAAGGGCTAAGCGCCAAAAAACAGCGGAATGCCGTTTTGAATTGATGGACGAAAAAACGGGGTTTATCAAAAATGTATACATCTCATCTAAATGGGGGCAAGACCCAGAACTTACTTCAAAATACGTGGCAAAGGTCCCGTTAATAGACAGTTATTGGTCTGCCGATGAAGTAAGGGAGCACTGCAAGAAGCATAAGATTCAAAACTTTGTGCGTCCAATATTCTACCCATTGGTAGATGAAGGTTACTATCCTAAGGCCGAATGGCAATCTGTGGAAAATAGCGGATGGTTGGATATTGCGAACAGTATTCCACAATTCAAAAAAGCGTTCCTGGAGAACCAGTTGAACATTAAATTCTTAATTGAGGTCAGTGAAGAATATTTTGACCGAAAATATAAGGAGGACTGGCAAACATTTACACCAGAGAAGCGCCAAGAAATAAGAACCAATTTTGTAGAAGAACTAGATTCTACCTTAAGGGATTCCCAAAATGCGGGCAAAAGTATTATGTCTATTGTTTACAAAGATGACAACGGACAGCCTTTGCCTGGACTAAAAATTACAGCTGTAGACAACAAACTGAAGGATGGCGCCTATTTGGACGATACATCGGCAGGGAATCAGGAGATTTTAACCGCTATTGGTGTAGATCCTTCTTTGATTGGTGCAGGAATACCAGGAGGGAAATTGGGAGCAGGTTCCGGATCAGATAAGCGCGAGGCATGGTTTATCCTGTCGGCCTTAATGAAGACGAACAGAGACACCACTTTAGAGCCATTTGAATTTATTCAGGAATACAACGGTTGGGACCAAACATTGTCCGGAGCCTTTGAAGACACCGTACTAACGACTTTAGATAAGAATCCAACCGGCACCCAAAAAGCTGCACAGATATGATCATAAAAAACACTCCAACATTACAGGAATATTTATCCGTTAACGGATCAATTGATATAGACAATGTTAAACCGGCACTTAGGAAGGCCGAAAGAAATTATTTAAAACCATTTATTGGCACGGCACAACTGGCAGTCTTTGAGGCAGAAGTTACAGATCCTATTATACGGGAGGCCCTAGCATTAGCACAGGAGGCCGTGGCCAATTTTGGTTATTATTTGCACATGCCCATTGGCGCTTTACAAGTTAGCGACAACGGTTTTTACACCGTAGATAGCGAAAACACCAAGACTGCAACCGATAAGCAGTTTAAAGAATTGCAACGTTCCCTTTTGCGAGGTGGCCATGAAGCTCTGGACGACCTCTTGTCCTTCATGGAAGAGAATGCAGCAAAATTTGAGCCATGGACCACATCTGCAAGTTATACGGTGTACAAGGATTTGCTCGTAAAAGACACTGCAACCTTCAACAGCTACTATCATATTTTTAATAGTCGCCAAACCTTTTTGGCACTCCGCCCAAATATAAAGGTGGTCGAGGACCAGTTCATTAAACCTGTTATTGGGGATGCTCTATTGCGTGATTTAAAGTCAGACCAAACCGAGGAGACCAGAAAAGAAGTAAAGAAACTATTGCAGCAATCCATTGTGGCCTTCACGATCATGAAGACGGTATACAACGGCCTTTTTGTGATGGATGCAGCTGGAATGCACATGAGGTTTGATCTATTGCCTTATGAAACCACGGGGTCTAACAGCAATACAAAAGGGAACGACTTCTTGGAACACACCGAGAAATCCAAACAAATAGAAGGTGAGGAATATTTAAAAATGGCCTTAAATATCATAAAAGAAAACACAGCCGACTTCCCAGAGTACACTACTCCAGAAGTAGCAAAAGTGGATCCGTTGATTAAAACAAAAGGTCTCGTTGGTATGTAAAATCTGTCCTATTTTAAAATGGTCAAATTATTGAATTTAGTAATATGATAAACGTTTATAGCGTGCTTTCCCAAGGCGTAGGCACCAAAGTATTTTTATTAAAATCGGACACGGAAGCAATCACTTGCGACCGTGACGATGTAACCTGTGATATAGATTAATATGGCATATAGTGACGAAATAGGATTAGGAACTGTTCCTGGAGACGGTAAAGGCGCTGGACTAAGAACCAACTTAAAAAAGCTTATTGACAACGATAATTTTTTAAAAGATTTAGCTGAGACTATTGACCAGAAAGTAAATGATGTAGATGGTAAGGTTGATGGTGCGGTGAGTGGCTTTAAAGGCACGCTTGCTATTGCTGACACACCTACGGAAGATGGGTATTACTCTGCTACAGAAAGCGGTACTTATGCCAATGCAGGCGGCTTGGTTGTTGATTTAAGCGAAGGAGCCACTACTATTGTAAAGCAAGGTGATAATTATTCGAAAGTGGTTGTAAACTCAGGATTTAATACATATAAAGAAGAAATCGCACCACGCTTACTGAATGAAGGAAAAGAATTTCTTAATGTAGACAGACCTGATCTAGCTAAAATATATGGTCAAATTATTAGTGTAGATGAAAACCTCAATATACTAAATGATTTGTCGAAGGAAATTATAAAGGGCGAGGAGTTTGATAGGCCTGATATAGAAAGTGTAACGGTGGATAAAGATGGTTTAGCTTTAAACTTCAATATAAAAAGTACTGTAAATAATCCAGAAAATTTATTTGTCAAAGATTCTGGAGAAATCGATAGACCTGATTTAGGCTTTGCTTTAGTAGATCTTTATAGAAATATTATATACGTTCAAAGCAAAGCCACACCCAGAGAAGAAGTCCCTCCAAAAGAGCTTAAATATGTAAGCGAATTTTATAATCCACCAGTTCAGGAAGCATTCAATGTTGAAGTGGATCCTTCGTGGCTAATAGACTATGACTTATGTATAGAAAATTGGGATTCACTAGTAAATGACAACCCCACTAACCCAGAGGTTCAACCTTATATAACCAAAGCAGAGATAGGTAGGTCAGGGGCAGGTGATAAGCCTATATATAGGTATAACTTTAAGCCAAGGAAACCCCTACACAGGGTGCTACTGATGGCAGGTACACATGCTAATGAAAAAATGTATATAAAGCACTTGTTTTCGGTTATGAAGATAATAACCGAGGATTGGACAACAAGCCCCGTATTAGAATATTTTAGAAGGTATGTAGATTTTACGGTTATTCCAGTTAGGTGTCCAAATTCTCTCTCTTGGAGCGAGCGACCTTTTGGCTCTAGAACTAGCGCAGAGACAGACCCTATACCTGTTTCTTGGATAAAAAATGGATCCGAGGTAACAATTGTATTAGATGAGTTAAGTTTTCCATCAACATACTTTAACGTCAATACCTACTTTACTTCCTCGTTAGGTTTGGAAGGGAAGACTACTGTAGGTATAATGGCAACTTCCGACACTGTAGGACTCCCTAGGAATGCTTACACTATAAAAGAAGTGGTTAACGGTAACACCATAATAGTAGATGCGCCAGATGATTTAGGTGATGAATCTGGTACGGGTGAATTGCAAGTGTGGGTAGATGCAAATAGAAACGCAGACTACAACTGGGAATCATTTACACCAACTCTCACATCTAAGCAGGGAGATGTTTTTAAGTATGGAGTATATGACGAAAAAGGGACTATGCCTTTTTCTCTTCCCGAAAACAGAGCCTTAAAGTCAATAACGGACGTCGAGTATTTTGATTTTATTATTGATTGTCATTCCCCTGCTAGGGATCACTATTTAAGTTATCCAAAAGTTCTAGAAACACCTAGATCTTTAGAGTTTTATGATAATATAAAAGAATATGCCTCAATTTTCTCACTTTCGGATTTTGAAAAATTAGGGCCTGCTTGGGATGTACCACCATATCCGCTAAATTATTATGGAGATCAGGGTAAATTATTCTACACACTAGAGTGGGGAAGTGGTCTGAGGGAGGCCACGGTAAAGCAATCGACAGATGCAACAAGATGGCTGTTCTTGTGTATAAGCGAAGCCCTGAAATTAACAAACACATCAAATAATATAAACAATTAAACACAGACACTATGACACTAGTAATTAAATCATTAGGAACAACAGCTCCATCTGGAGCTAAAAAATTATATAGAGATGCTCTTGTAGTTAATGGTACGCTCTTTCATGTCGATTTCTCGAACAGGGGTTCACTTAATAATTTCAACATTAGGAAAGATTCTTTAGTATACGACCTCTCTAGAGAGTCATCAATTCCATTAGGTATAACAACAACTGGAAGCGTTAATTTAATCTCAGATATAGATCTAACGTTAACAGATGGTAAAGGATTTACTTTGGAAAATCCAAACCTCCCTGTCAACAAAAATCAAGGACTGTACTTCAATGCTGCCGATCTAATGAGTTATCTTGTTAACAATCAACCGCATTGTGTATGGGTTGGTTGGGCAAGAAGAAAGATAAATGCAGACGACACCAATAACGAGCTTGTAAGATCAGTGTCGGGTGGTGATTATTCTATTAAAAACATCAGGAGCAACATAACCTATAACACTCTCACTCCTACATTTGGGGGGGGGTCATACCAAATACCGATTAATGAAGGGGAGTTGTTCCAATTTGCAATAGAATTCACCTCTGGTCAAAAAAATAAGGTTTATTTAAATAAAAACTTCATAGGCGATGGAAGTGTTGTGTCTTCTGGGTTTATTCCTGCGGATAAGTTCGGATTGTTTAATTCTAATGTTGGAACCCCCACAGGTGCGGCTTTTTATAGAACATTCATCGAAGATTTGGATGTGAGCGGAAGAAAAGTGGAGGACATTCTGCAAAAAGATTGGCAGTATGTGCATGGTATAGGCCAATTTGAAGGAGTTGAAAAAAGACCTTTTGTAGATAATTATTAAGCAAATGACCCCTAACCAAACCACCCTTACCCTCGCCACTTTCTCTATAGGAGCAATCCTATCAGATCTAATAGCCCATTTACTGGACCATAAATACCAGTTTTTGGCTATTGCGGCTGTGGTGATTTTGGACTCCGTGTTTGGGATGGCAAAAGCGCTGTATCTTAAGAATTTTGAAACCCAAAAAACGTTTAAGTCCGTCTTTCGGCTGGTAGCTTTTTGGGGATTATTGGCCACGGTGCTAGTGATAGAAAAAGGCTTCCCGTTTGCTAGTTTTTTAAGTGAGGCAATTCTACTTCCAATACTCTTATTTCAAGTAATTAGCATCCTTAAAAACATGAATATAGTGGGGCTTATATCCAATGAAACCGTCACCAGAATGTTGGAAAATATTGATAAACATAAATTACAGAAGTAAAATAAAATGGAAGTAAAAGCGAAATTACTGAGGCTGGTGCAAGAGCCCGTTCAAACCCTTGGGGAAATGCTTGTTTATAAAGGCTTGGATAAAATATTTGACTGCAAAATTCTTGAATTACCAGACAGAGGCAATAAGAACAGAATAAGCCGCATAAACGATGGAACCTACCGTGTTGTAAAGCGTCATAGCGCAAAATACGGAAATCATTATCACATATTAGATGTTGAAGGGCGCACCCTTATTCTTATTCATTTTGGAAATTACTACACCGATACCTTGGGATGTATTTTGGCAGGGAAAAGCTTTTCGGATATTAATAAGGATGGATATCGAGATGTGGTAAGCAGTAAGGAAACCATGAAGAAAATGCTAGAGGTGGTCCCAGAAGAATTTCAACTAACCGTAATAAACGAATAAATGATTAACTGGAAGAACACCGCGGAAAATCTTGGCCTTATCATTATAGCCGCTACATTCGGGCTTATTGCCGGGTACCTTATTTCTATTCAGTCTTCAGAACGAATGATAGAACAGCAAAAGGAAATTATTGAGATGGCCATCCGTAAGGAAACCACCAATATTACCAATTCTGTTACCACGGAAATTCGGAAGATTAAAGGCAAAAAGACCGATCCCGTAAACATCAACATAGATCCTAATTGGAATAGTGAAATACACCAGACAGAACAAGATTCCGACTCTTCATTTGTGCCAGAAACTAAAAGCCCTGGCTTTTTTAAAAGGCTCTTTGGAAACAATAAGAAATAATGGCAATAAAAATAACTATCCCGCAGAAGTGGAACGACCTCCAGCCACGTCAAATTAAAAAATTGGCGTGGTTGTTCGGTACCGAGAAATCTTCCAAAACAATAGACCTAATGATTTTCTTTGTATTGGTAGATGTTCGTTGGTGGCAGTTCCGCAAGTACCGCAAAGTGTACAAGGTCCTGAAAGCTATTGGCATTTCTGGCCTTAAGGAACATTATGCTTGGGTGTACGAAAAAACAGATCTTACCATCTTTGTTCCTATCAAAAAATTAAAAGGCAGAAAGATGTTCCCCCCTGCAGATAGGATGACCAATGCTACCATAGATGAATTTGCCCATGCAGATGATTTGGCTATTGGCTTTTACAATACTAAGGACTTGGAATATCTGCAGTATTTAGCCGCTGTGTTGTATAGGGAATTAGGTTCGGACAATAAGCGATTGCCTTTTTTTAAGGAAGATCTGGAAGAGCGTGCCAAATGGTTCAAAAAACTATCGCCCAAAACCCTCTTGGCTATTTATTTGTGCTACCAAGGAAGCCGGGACAATCTGGTTAATATGAATCCTATTGTATTCCCTAAAACCAAGAATAAAACAAAAAGAGAAGTAAGCAGTAGCGGATTGGGAAAATTAATACTGTCCTTCTCAGGTGGTAAATTCGGGACCTATAACGAGACCAAAAACACCAATGTATACACTTTCTTTTCCGAATTTGAAGAGCAATTTAAGAACCAGAAAAAACAACCAAAACATGCCTAGAATTTCATTTTTAGATATAGTAAGCTTCCTAGAAAGCTTGGCGGAAGCTCACCAAGATATTAAAGGTTCTTACCGTTGGAACGTGGCAGAGTTCACGGGAAAAATGCGCAAGGGCGTTGAGTTGCCGGTGATGCTTATAGATGCCGTAGAAACCCAAAGCTCCGGAGATAAATCTAAGCGCTTTCATGGTAATTCAACCGCCTTTACCATTTTAGATAAGCCAGACACTAATTCGGGCATGTTGGACGAGTACCAGGCACAGAACCAGGTGTTGAATGCGTGCCAACAAATCTGTTTTGACGTTGAAGATAGAATTCTGTTTACTGCGAGTGTGGCCAGGGATGATAACAATGTAAAAAATTGGCTGTACGGCTTGGTAGACGAGAATAGTTTTCACCACGTAAAAGTGGGGCCAATATTTGTAGACGGGCTTTTTGGCTATCGATGCGAGGTAACCTTGAAAAATCAAATACCTACCGTTCCGGACATTTCTAAGTGGAAAGATTTATAAATGTCATTAAAATATCATTAAACTATCATTTGATTGGTTTTTTTATATATATTTGTCTTGCACAGTAAATAACGAGGTTCATGATACCCGAAAAACATATTTTTAATAATAAATCCTACGAGAGTTACGGTGAAAGTCCGTTCTCAACTTCCTTTCGTTGTTGCTGTGCACCACTCGTAGGTATTTTTAAAACTCAAAGCTATGCACAGCAACAACGAGATTTTCAAAACAGCGTCTTCCTTAGATAGGGAGCAGGCGTTACAAGAATTAAAAGAACTTTATCTTAAAGGACAATTATCTTTTACCACCATCTTATCGGTAAGGGAAATATTCACCCAAAACCTAGAATACAAATGCCGTATTTTAAAGGAAGGGTTAAAATCGCCATGCATTCACAAAAGCCCTAAAGTAATTCCGCTTTTTGGTTAGTACCTATTAGTATTACAATTACCAAAAACCACCCCTAATCAGGTGGTTTTTTTATGTCCTAGTATCGCCTCTCCGCTACTCCTAAATTGCTTTAAAATTACAAGGCATGTCAGGTCCCAAAATAGACTACAACAAAATTAGAGACGAGGAAGAAAAAGCGGGAAAGGTAGCCGCTAAGATGATTCAAACTCGGGTTCATTCGCTTTTGCTAGAGTATGGCTTAGATGATACGGGCGGTTTAAAAAAATCGATCAAATCAGAGGAGAAAATGGGAGATCTTCGGCTATTCGGAATTATAACCAGAATGCAACGGCACGGATATATACTACAGCAAGGGGTAAATACCAAGCGTACCAGTCATGAAAAGAAGCTTCGAAAACGAGGAGGCAAATACTCTGTTAGGGAACATACCATGATGCTGCAGCAAAAACCGTTTATCACGGAGGGTCTGGAAGATTCTGGAGCGTTTGAATACTTGGTAGATGCCTTAGGAAAAATTAGAATGGAAGAAGTAATTCTGTCCTTTAAGGGCACAAATATCATCGTAAAATAATGGCGGTAACTAAGAAAGGTGCTTGGAAAATTGATATTGAGATCAACGGCAAGGAAGTTAATAAGACCTTAAACCAAGTAGGTAAGCAAGTAGGTGTACTTTATAGAGATCTAAAAAAACTAACCCCTGGTACGGAAGAATTTATAAGAAAATCCGAGGAGCTTAAAAAGGCACGGGCGCAATATGCCGATATTAAGAACGAAATAAACGGAACCAATGATACTCTGCAGGAAGCCAAAGGGCATTGGGATAATTTAATAGGCGGCTTTATGTCTGGAGACTTAGAGACGGCCAAGGCGGGTCTCGAGGGGATAAGAGGGAATATCCTAGGAATGGCCAAAGCGGCTTGGGCATTTATAGCTACTCCGATAGGGGCAGCCATTGCCGGAATAGCAGCTATAGGCTTGGGTGTTAAGGCGTGGGTAAATTTTAACCTAGAAGTAGAAAAGAGCAATAAACTGGTAAAGGATCTTACACAGGAAACAGGAGAAGCCGTTGATGCTATCCGTATACGTGCAGAAGTGTTGGCAAAGACCTTTGAGCTAGATGTTAGTCAAAGTATTAATACGGCCAAATCATTGGCAAAGAGCTTTGGTATTTCTTATGATGAAGCTTTTGATATTATAGAAGACGGGGCTATCCGTGGCAAGCTTAGTAATGATGAGTATTTAGATAGTTTAAAAGAATATCCAGTCCATTTTCAAAATGCAGGATTCTCTGCTTCGGAATTTGCCAATATAGTAAGTACAGGGATAGATCTTTCTATTTACCAGGATAAACTTCCCGATGCAATTAAGGAATTTACGCTGTCTATAAATGAAGCAACAAAGTCGTCTAGAGATTCTTTAATAAATGCCTTTGGAAAATCTTTCACGGACAAATTGTTTGCCGATATTAAATCGGGCGCGCGGACTCCAAAAGAAGCTTTGGCATCCATTGCCGAAGAGGCAGACCGTATAGGGTTAAACGCACAGCAAGCCCAACAATTAACCGCAGATTTATTCCGTGGCGCTGGTGAAGACGCTGGTGGTGCTCTTAAGATTTTTGAAGCCGTAAACATTGCCTTAAATGATCAACAAAAACCGTTAACAGAACTACAGGAAATTCAAAAACAACAATTAGAAGTTAATAAGGAGCTCTCCGGGGTGTACACGCAATTGTTTGCTTCTGCCGATGGTGGTTTTGGGTTGATGATTGAAAAGAGCAAGTTGTTTGTGACAGAGGGGATTCTTTCTATTTTAAAATGGGGGGTAGATCTGTACAACTGGTTTGTAGATCTTAATAATCAGAGTGGTGTGTTCTCGGCTATATTAAAATCTTTGGGAATAGCCGCTACTTACAGTTTCGATGTCATAAGTATCCTGCTTTCTAATGCTAAAGATAGTTTTATGGGTTTGAGAGATATCGTTGGGGGGATTTTTACGATGGATTGGGACCGGATAAAACGTGGTTATGCCGCTAACTTTAATGCTTTAGGCAATACCATTATAGATTTTAAGAACAAAATAAAAAACGACGTATTAGACGTGTATGGTGCCTTTAATGGTGAAAATAAGTTTAAAAAAATATCTCTAGAAGATTTGGTTGCCGACAATGCTACCGGTGTTGCGCCCAACACGCCAACCCCTACAGGAACCAATAAGGAGGAAGCCGATCCTGCAGAAAGCAATGATAAGAATTCAGAGAAAAACAAACTAACCAAAGAAGACCAGAGAATTATAGACTCTAAAAAGAAGTTGACGGAGTTTCTGGACTTGTGGGATTTAGAGCAAAAAGAAAAGGAACTTTTAAAAGACCTGGAGGAAGATGAAGCTGCCCAATTAAAGGAAGAATTAGAGCTCGAGGCTAAATATGCCAAACTAGAAGCCGATGCCAATGGAGAAGTAGAACTTTTGAAGCGCTTAGAAAACGCCAAGAAAACAGAGCTCGATGCTATCTCCAAGAAATGGGACGATAAGGCCGCTAATGACGATAAAAAGAAAAAGGATGAAGAATTAAAGAGAGACAAAAAGCACTATGCCGACCAATTGGCTGCTCGTGAAAAATTAAAGCAACAGATAATAAATGCCGCCATAGATCTTGCCGGGCAAGAAACCAAGGTAGGCCAAGCCTTGTTGGCTGCAAAGCGACTCATGGCCGCCAAGGATTCCTTAATTCAGTTAGGAGTGTTAAAAAATAAGGTAACGACCAATGCTGCAAGTGCTGCTTCGGACGTTGCGGCAGGTACGGCACAGACTGCCAAGGTTGGTTTCCCTCAGAACATTCCATTGCTCATTGGTTTTGCAGCGCAGGCGGTAGGCATCATTTCTGCCATTAAATCGGCTGCCAGTGCCTCTAAGAAAATAACGCCTACGGGCTTTTTTGAAGGCGGACCTACCGGAAGCAAAGCCATGTATCACGACCAGTACGGAGCCGTGACAGGAGTAGTGCACGACAAAGAATGGGTAGGTCCTAAGATTATGACGCAGCATCCGCGCTATGCAAGAACCTTTCAATGGCTAGAGAAAGAACGTTTAAAAATGCTGGGTAAAGGTTATGTTAACGGTGGCAGTACTTCGCCATCTACATTGCCTGCTATAGATGCAGTAGGGGATCAGGACAACGAATTGCTTATGCAGTTATACGAACAATTATACATGCTTAACCAGGCATTGACCAACGGCATTAAAACAGGGCCTATTCTTATTGGCGATAATAAAATTATTCAGCTACAAGAAAGAATCCTCGAAATAGAAAACGCAAGAGAATCTGCTAAAATCAACTAAACATGGCAATTACACCCAATACGGTTAACCTTACCTACAAGAAAGGAACGACCGACTATTTATCAGAATATGTGTCTTATATAGAACCTGGAGAAAGACCAAATGAAGTTGCTAGGTTTTTAGATTGGGACAACCAACCAAGCTGGCTTAACATTTATAGACCTGCTCCAGAGCAAGCTAAACTACAGGTAGCTTCAACAGCCAAGAATTTGTCGGCAGGGCAGTATTCTGCCGTGGTAACCCTTAAAATGACTATCTACGAAAACACTGAAAATGGGGAAAAATTCACTTACCACACACTAGGGCAGGTTACTATTAATCTAACGGTAGAGCACACCGTAGAACTAACAGCTGCGCCTAGCAATATAAGCCACAACTATACCTTAGGAGGCGCTGTGCCTTCTCCTACCGTGGTTTCTGTTACAAGTGAAAGCGCTTGGACGGCAGTAAAAACAAAGACTTGGGTAACCCTTTCAAACGCTTCGGGCAGTGGCAATGGTCAGTTTACGGTAAGCGTAGAAGCTTCGGGCTTGGCAGTTGGGACCCACGCAGACACTATTACCGTTACAGATAATCTGTTTACCAAAACCGTAAATGTCAACCTTACCGTATCAGAGGCAGACACTGGCACCACTTACTTATATGTAAATCCATCATCAATAGATATGGAATACACCTTGGAGGGGTATTTGCCTATTAAGAATGTTGAATACAACGCTTCGGGCAATTGGTCGGCTGTGGCAGATAAGACATGGGTTAGTCTTTCCTTGGCTTCAGGAACTGCAGGAGTAGGAAACATAGAACTGTCGCTTCAAAACACAGAAACCCTTACACCGGGCACCCATATTGCACAGGTAACCTTCTCCCAAGATGGTTTGGTAAAGAATGTTTTTGTCACGTTAGAGGTGTACGATCTGGTGCAGGAACTATTGGATCCGGAAACATTATATTTTACCGAGGACGAGAACAATATTGCACTGTCGTCCAAGAGAGAGAATACCTTTTTGTCGCTCTCCTTGGCTTCTAATTTTAACGGCAATGTTTATACGGGAGAATTTGCAGTTCCTTTTTATCAGGGATCGGGACGTAGAAGAATTGGACAATTTCCGTCCAAAATTATCAGTCAACAAAATTTGCCAGGAAACTTTAATGATGTCTCTTTGTATATTCCATATTTGCCGGCAGAAATAAATATGACCATTACCGAAGAGGATATTGTTTCGGATCAGGTGTTTCAGGTGGTAAATTCTAACGGTATTAAATTCATAAAAGGAAATAAGCCAGCAACCAATTGGTTGTCTGATATGCCTTTAAACCGTCATCTTACCAAAAACGGCATTTTAACCTTTGGCTTTTTGGCTAATGGGCAATCGCCTACCAAAATAGAGGTTACCGGAGATAAGGAAATCAGTTATTTACAGAGTAGTCCCAACAATCCTTTTTATGCCGCAACCTTGCCTCTAGCTAAAATAACCAGTCTAATGACGGGGCAATCTTTAAAGGTTTCTGTGTTAGATATTGCGGCTAATATAGAGATAGTACCAGAAGGCATAGATCACTGTATGGTGTTCTGGGAAAACCAATGGGGCATTTGGGATGCTTTTGAGTGCAAAGGCGAAATTATAGAAAACGATTCCTATAGGGCAGAAACCTTCGATTTTAGAAAGAACCACAACACCCAAGAGACTAGGGTGCTTAAGAACACCACCACGGCAGACTATAAAATAGACACTGGTTGGGTCTACTCTCCAGAAGAAATTACCGGACTGTCCAAAATGTTAGGGGCCACCAATATATACCTGCAGTTACATGGCGAATTTATTAAGGTGGTGCCTACCACAAGAAAACTGCAACGCTCCAGAACCAACGATAACGAGCCCTCTTTTAGTTTAACCTTTGATAATGCGACGGTATGATTAAGTTTTTTGGTGAAAATTTTGAGCTAGATATGTCTCACCTAAGAATTACACTTGTGGAAGAAAATAACATCTTTCACAAGTCCTTTTTGCGAAACTACTCCCTTCCTTTTAGTTTTAAACTGGACGATGAAACCAGCAAGAAATTGGGCTTTATAGGAGATTATAACTCTAGGAACAGAAAGGTGAAGCATTTGGGTAATTTTCAATACGGCAACAATTTTGCAGAAGGAAACCTTTTATTGTCTTACGTGTCTAGAGGCGTGGTTCAGGGTACTGTAAACTATGGAAAATCGGCCATACAATTGTTAGAGATTCCGTTGCGAGAATTGCCTTTTGAGCCAGTAGATGTGCCAAGTATCTTGGGGCACGCAAAGAGCCAATTAGAAAAGCATTGGCCAGAGGCGCGGTACAACTTCCCTATGATCATAGACGACGCTATTGTGCTGAAAAGCAATTATGACAAGTTTGAAGGCATCATAAACAAGATCGGTGAAAATGGCAATTTTATAACCAACTCATTAGTTTTAGAGGACGGTAAAAATGTGCCGTCCAATAGAAATGTCATGGCGCCCTGCATGTATCTTATGGAGATCTTAAAAGTAGGCTTCGATTCTGCCAACATTGTGATGACGGGAAATTTTGTCCAGGACAAGGTAAATGAGAAGATTTTGATCTATATAGATAAGTACCTGGAGAACTTTACCCCTGAAAAGGTAAACATGCCGCCCAGTAGTTTTGAGCTGACAGATTTTATCCCTGAAATGACTTTTGGGGCTTTCCTTAATAAGATCAAAAACTGGTTAAACTTAGACATTAGGTTTCGGAAGAACATTGTGACTATTAATTACCAGGAGAGCAATTTTAAAAACATTGCGTTCCCTAATATGAGCCATCTGGAGAATGACGGGGTGCGCATCAATATGAACAACAAAAAAATCTACACCCTTAAATACGATAAAAACGATAAAATAAGCATTGACGCCAAGAGCAACTTGGTAGCAGGCGCCAACTACACGGTAAACGATGTAGAAACCATAGATATGGGGCTGTCCGTCTTAAAGGAAGCTACCCACGACACTTTTACAACGGCCAAGGTAACAGAAGACCAGGAGTCTTTTAAACTTTTGTTGTACAATGGCCTGCAAGGCGGATACAATATTTCTCCGCAGTCGGTGTTTGGCCGTTCTTTTACGGTGGATGCTGTGTTTAATAGGTTTTGGAAAAAGTGGGTTGCCTTTAGGTTGAACACTTCTTTATTTACGGATCGTTATAAGACTGATAATGACCAGTTAAATATAGACTCGGGCATGTTTAAATACGATAATAAGCACATCATAAAGAAAATTACCCGAAGCTTTTCTGGAGACGAAGAAGATTTGGAGATTACAGTAGAGAGCGAGGTTATTTTTTAAGCTACTTAATAATAGAATCCATTAGCTTAACCTCTTTATCTATCATACTCTGCACTATATGTACATAGACCATGGTGGTCTTAATTTCAGAGTGGCCTAAAATTTTCTGAAGGTTTTCTACACTTCCACCAGAGATAAGGTAGTTGGTAGCAAAGGTGTGTCGGCTGCTGTGGTAGTACAGTCTTTTTTTAATCCCTAGGGCACTCGCTATTTTTTTAAGTTCGCGGTTAATGTATTCCCTGGTGTAGGAACCTGAAAACACTTTCGGGTGCCCAATAAGCCCTTTTGCGGTCTCGTTTAACTGCAGGCGTATAAACTTATTAGTCTTCACCATCGTAAAGGCAAGCACATCATCTATAATGTTTTCATGGGTAAGATTCTCAATGTCGCTAATGCGTAGGCCCGTAAAGCAAGAAAACAGGTATTGCTGCAATATGCTCTTCCAAGTGGGGTTTACAAAATCGCTCATATAGTATTCGTGCATCATCTTTACTTCGTCTGGAGTAAGGAAGGTGAAATTGCCCGTCATTGCTTTTACGGTAATATCAGAAAAGGCCAGTTTGGTCTTTATGCCTCTTTTGTTGGCTGCGTGTAAATACTTCTTAAAATTCTTAATAGTTCCTTCTATGGTAGAAGGGACGTTTTTAAGTTCGTTTTTTAAATAGTTCCTAAAGTCCGTTAAAAAAGATTCGTCTATTTCAGAAAATAGAATAGGGTCCTTATACTTTTTGATTTTAGATAAGGCCCCTTTTTGCTGCCTGTAGGTAGAATGCTTAATGGCATTTTTGGTACGCTCCAGATAATTTTCTGCAAACGTATTGAAGTTTACTCTCAGCGATGGCTGTTGCAGGTCTTCTATAACTTTTTCCAAGGTCATAACATCCCCGTTTAAACGATAGTTTACCTCAATAGCGTTTAAATCGGCCAGCAGCTTTTCAATTAACAAATTATAGTCCTTTGAGAATTTGAAGGCTTTTTTCACACGTTGCGCCTTTTTATCGAACATTTTGGGCGGCACCGAAATGTTTAACGGCAACCTTTTTCGCTTCTGATCTAGATAAACGGCCAAATATAGCGCGCAGGTACCATCCGCCCTTTTGTAGTCGCTTTTGATTCTAATCTTGTATGAAAGTTTCCCATTCATATTCTGTGGGACAAGTTGTGGGACAAAGTCTAGGTATTTTAAACTTACTTGCATGTTAATCGGTTTTTTCGAAGTGGCTGTAAAACGGTGAAGGCGTAGTACTTACAGTGTTTCCACTGTAGGTACTACGCCTTCTTTTTTACTATTTTGTGACCTCGACAGGATTCAAACCTGTAACCTTCTGAGCCGTAATCAGATGCGCTATTCAGTTGCGCCACGAGGCCGTTTTTATTTTTTGTTCCCTAACGGGCTGCAAATATATTTCTTTTTACCTTTGCCACCAAATAAGAATGCAAAAAAAAATGAATTATTTTAAATTTATTCGGGAAGTGCCTGATTATCCGAAGATAGGAGTTTCCTTTAAAGATATCACTCCGCTGCTTCAAAATCCAACTGCCTTGCAAGGAGCTAAAGAAGCGCTTTGTGAACTGCTTAAAGACAAACAGGTCGATAAGGTAGTGGGGATGGAAAGTAGGGGTTTCTTTTTTGGACCTATGTTGGCGGCACAATTAAATGCCGGATTTGTACCTGTTAGAAAAAAAGGAAAATTGCCTTTTAATACTATAAGCGAAAATTACGATCTGGAATACGGACAAGATGTGTTAGAAATACATGTCGATGGTATTCAAAAAGGTGATAGAGTGCTAATTCATGACGACGTTTTGGCAACAGGGGGTACTGCAAGTGCCGTTTGTAAATTTGTAGAACGTCTTGGGGGAGAAGTGGTGCAATGCAACTTTTTGTTGGAACTGCAGTTTTTAAACGGAAGGGAGAAATTGCCGGGCTATGAAGTGGCTTCCCTAATGCAATACTAATCCAAAGCGTTGGTGGTGATATAATAACGCCATCCAATTATCGCCATTTGAAGTTTTGTGGCTTTGGCAAGGTTTAACTGTTGTTTGCTGTAAGACGGTAGTAGGTACTTATTAATCCTTGCTATAATTTTAAAAAGGGTCTTTTTCATAAGGTGCCTATTTTAGGGTGTTTGCTAACTTTAAAATTGCTGTTATACAATAGTTGAGCTTCATTAGGTTCTTCTAGATTAAGTTTCAAATATATAAAGAAAGTAGGCTACTTAATTAATTGGCTGGTTACGGAAATTCTTAAGCCTTTATAAGATGGCCAATGATGATAGGTATAGCTGCAGAGTAAAAAGGGCCCGAATATGGTGAATTATCTAGGGTTGCTGCAAGAATTATTCGAATGACTAGTGGGTGCCCAAGTCTTGGGACTACAACTTTAATTTATTTTTCTAAAAGCTTTTCTAGGGGTAATAGTATTTAGACTTCGTTATATTTGTCCAAAAATTTAATAATGCTAGATATAATATATATTGTTTTAGGATTGACCCTTCTGGTGTTAGGAGGAAATTGGTTGTTGAAGGCGGCGGTGGCCTTGTCTTTAAAATTAAATATTCCGAAAATTGTAATTGGGATGACGGTGGTGTCTTTTGCTACCTCGGCACCAGAGCTTATTGTTAGTATAAATGCTGCCTTAGATGGATTTCCAGATTTGGCCTTGGGGAATGTAGTAGGTTCTAATATTGCTAACCTGGGGTTGGTTCTGGCTATCACAATCATTCTGGGGAGTATAGATGTGCGTAAAAGTTTTTATACCACAGACTGGCCTGTAATGATGTTGGCGTCGCTATTGTTTTTTGGGTTTATATATTTCGATGGGGAGATACAAAGAACCGAAGGGATTGTAATGGTGGTTAGTCTATTCCTGTTTTTGGTATACCTGTTGCGTTTTCAGAAAACTGCCGTTGTAGATGAAATGCCAGAAGACGATATTCCTCTTCCATTATATAAGTTAGTGTTGTTTCTAGGGTTGGGAGGAACTGCCCTTTGGGGAGGTTCAGAGCTATTGATTAATGGTGCGGTTGGTTTGGCCACCTTTTACGGGGTAAGTGAGCGGATTATTGCGGTAACCATTGTTTCGGTAGGGACCAGTATTCCAGAACTGGCGGCTTCTGTAATTGCAGTCATAAAAAAGGAAAAGGCGATTTCTTTGGGAAATCTTTTAGGGTCCAATATTTTTAACCTATTGGCCGTATTGGGAATTACCGCTATCATAACGCCCATAAAAGTAGTAGATCAGGGCTTGCTATCAAGTGATGTATTTTGGATGTTGGGAATTTCATTTTTGATTTTGCCCTTGGTGTTTATTCCAAAAGGACTTCGATTGGGGTGGCGAGACGGAATAGTGTTATTGCTGTTATATGCCGGTTTTGTGTATATAACCATTAAATAGATTTTATAAGATATCATAAAAAAAACCGCTTCTTTACATGCGAAAGAAGCGGTTTTTTGTTGCTCTTTGATTTTGGGGGCGTACCGTTTTGAGGATTCTAGTACACATCTGTGATGATTTGTAATAGAAGCAGGTCTTTTGTCCTTTAGCCTATCTTTCTAACCATTGATTGCGGTAATTTGGTTTTGCCCTTGATGTTTACTCCAAAAGGACTGAGATTGGGATGGCGAGACGGAATAGTATTATTGCTGTTATATGCCGGTTTTGTGTATATAATTATAAAATAAAAGGTATAAAAAAACCGCTCCTTTAAATGCAAAAGGAGCGGTTTTTAATAGAGAGACAATTTTTGTTGTCCTTATATTTTGGCAGATTTTACCGTTTTGATAATTCTAGCCGCAATTCTGTAAGGATCACCGTTAGAAGCAGGTCTTCTGTCTTCTAACCAGCCTTTCCAACCATTGTTTACAGTGATAATCGGAATTCTAATAGAAGCTCCCCTGTCAGCTACACCATAACTAAAGTCGTCTATAGCGGCAGTTTCGTGCAAGCCTGTCAAACGCTCGTCATTAAACTCACCGTACACTTCAATGTGTTCTTTGGTTACAGGTCTGAAAGCTTCACATATTTTCTCGTAAATTTCTTTGGAACCACAGGTTCTTAAGGTAGTGTTAGAAAAGTTGGCGTGCATACCAGATCCGTTCCAGTCTCCTTTTACAGGTTTTGGATGGTACTCAATATAGTAACCGTATTTTTCAGTCAAACGATCTAATAGGTAACGAGCAACCCAGATTTCATCTCCTGCTTTTTTACCTCCTTTGGCAAATAACTGAAATTCCCATTGTCCGCAAGCTACTTCTTGGTTAATACCTTCAAAGTTAAGTCCGGCAGCGATACATAAATCAGCATGCTCTTCTACTATATCTCTTCCGTGAGTGTTTTTTCCACCAACAGAACAGTAATACATACCCTGAGGACCAGGATATCCGCCAACAGGGAATCCTAATGGCAATTGGGTATGAGTGTCCATAATAAAATATTCTTGCTCAAAACCAAACCAGAAATCATTGTCTTCATCATCAATCATGTTTCTAGAATTCGTTTTGTGCGGCGTACCATCAGCATTCAAAACCTCGGCCATTACTAAATAACCGTCCTTTCTGTCTGGATCAGGAAATATAGATACAGGTTTCAATAAACAGTCCGAATTTCCGCCTTCAGCTTGTTTGGTAGAACTACCGTCAAAAGACCATATTGGGCAGTCTTCCAACTTCCCGCTAAAATCATTTTCTACCTTAGTTTTGCTTCTTAGGTTTGCGGTTGGCATATAACCGTCTAACCAAATGTATTCTAATTTTGATTTGCTCATGATACGTTTTGTTGATTTTAATATGATACAAATATAATATTTTTCTGAGTAAGTGCTGTTTTTCAATGGGGTTAATGGTATATTTGCTTGTATTTTTTTGTACACCCCTTTTTTTATAGGGGTATTTTATTAAATCATTATTATTATTTGTCAATTTTAATGAATTGTTATTTTTTTAAATAAAATTAAAAGCACTTATGTCAAAGCAAAGATTTGATGCCATAGCAAAAAGCTATACTAGAGAAAAGTTATCTATTGAGGAAAGTGGGAGACGTTCGGAATATTTCGGGACCTATGTCTTTAATGAAGAACGAATGCTGCAGTTTTTAACCAAGGAAGCGTATGAGCGTGTAAAAGGAGCAATGGTTTCTGGAACAAAAATAGATAGAAAAGTTGCCGATCAGGTGGCCGAAGGAATGAAGGCCTGGGCAATTTCTATGGGAGCTACACACTATACGCATTGGTTTCAGCCACTAACAGGTTCTACAGCAGAAAAACACGATGCCTTTTTTGATCTCAGATCAGATGGTCGTGGGATGGAGAAATTTGGAGGCGGACAGCTAGTACAGCAAGAATCGGATGCTTCTAGTTTTCCTAACGGAGGAATTAGAGATACTTTTGAAGCTAGAGGGTATACCGCATGGGATCCTACCTCTCCGGCCTTTTTGTATGGTACTACCTTATGTATACCAACCGTTTTTGTGGCCTATACAGGGGAAGCCTTAGATAATAAAGCCCCATTGCTTAGAGCCTTGGGCGCTATAGACGAAGCCGCAACGGCAGTAGCTAAATATTTCGATAAAAATGTCGCCAAAGTAAACGCTACCCTAGGATGGGAACAAGAGTATTTCTTGATCGATAAATCCTTGGCAGACTCCCGTCCCGATATTAGTTTGACCGGACGTACCTTAGTAGGGCAATCTGCCGCAAAAGGACAACAGCTAGACGATCACTATTTTGGGGTAATACCTAGTAGAGTGCTCGAATTTATGAAAGATCTGGAAATAGAATGTACCAAGCTTGGTATTCCAGTGAAAACAAGACATAATGAAGTAGCGCCGAATCAGTTCGAATTAGCGCCTATTTTTGAGGAAACCAATTTGGCAGTAGACCATAACCTATTGCTGATGGATATCATGGCTAAAAAAGCCGATAAACATAACTTTACTATTCTTTTCCACGAAAAACCCTTTGCAGGGGTAAATGGTTCGGGAAAACATAATAACTGGTCATTGGCAACAGATACCGGCGTTAATTTATTAAGCCCGGGAAGTACCCCAATGAAGAACTTGCAGTTTTTGACCTTTTTTGTGAATACCATCAAAGCGGTAGATACCTATGAAGAATTATTGCGTTCTTCTATAAGTTCGGCCAGTAACGATCATAGGCTAGGAGCTAGTGAAGCACCTCCCGCGATTATGTCAATTTTTATCGGACAACAGCTCGATGCCGTTCTTAATGAACTAGAAGGGGTTACCAAAGGGAAATTGTCGCCGGAAGAAAAAACGGAATTGAAATTGAACGTGGTAGGGAAAATCCCTGAAATATTATTGGATAACACCGATAGAAACCGTACCTCCCCATTTGCCTTTACCGGAAATAAATTTGAAATGAGAGGGGTAGGTTCTACCGCCAATTGTGCCAAACCAATGACCTATTTAAATACCATCGTTGCCAAACAGCTATTGGACTTTAAAAAGGAGGTAGATCATTTAATCGATAAAAAAGGCTTTAAAAAAGATGAAGCTATTTTTAATGTATTAAGAGAGTATATAAAAACTTCAAAAAGAATAAGGTTCGAAGGCGATGGTTATAGTGAGGCTTGGGAGAAAGAAGCTAAAACTAGAAAGTTAAGCAATAATAAAAATACGCCACAGGCCCTTCAGGTGCTTACCTCTAAAGATAGTTTAGAACTTTTTGAATCCATGAAAGTTTTAAGTGAGACAGAAGTAAATGTTCGCCATGAGGTAGAGTTGGAAGATTATATTATGCATATTCAGATTGAAGGTAGGGTCTTTAATGAGCTTGTCTATAGCTATATAATTCCGGCAGCCGTAGAGTATCAAAACAAATTGATACAAAATATTGTAGGTCTAAAAGAAATATATGGGGCCGACTATAAAAAAATGGCAAACAGTCAATTGGATATTGTAAACCGCATTTCAGAACATATTGGCGTTATTAAAACAAAAACCGATGCCATGGTAGAGGAAAGGAAAAAAGCCAACAATATGGTCGATGTTACTGAAAAAGCCTTTGCTTATTGTGATAAGGTGAGACCTTACTTTGATGAAATCAGATACCACTGCGATAAGTTAGAGCGCTTGGTAGACGATGAAATATGGCCTTTGACCAAATACAGAGAGCTTTTGTTTATCAAATAATAAAGAATTTTTAAATTCTTGGATTAAAAGCCCACATTTAGTGGGCTTTTTTTGTGGATTGAACTATTTTTGCAGCAAAGTTTTAATCATGAGTTCATCCAATAGTAAAAGATACAATCAAAGAGGCGTTTCTGCTTCTAAGGAAGATGTGCATAACGCCATCAAAAACATTGATAAAGGGCTGTTTCCAAAAGCTTTTTGTAAAATTGTACCAGACTACCTTACCAATGATGACGACTATTGCTTGGTAATGCATGCCGATGGGGCAGGGACAAAATCGTCCTTGGCTTATATGTATTGGAAAGAAACTGGTGATATTTCTGTATGGAAAGGAATAGCCCAAGATGCATTGATCATGAATATCGACGATCTTATTTGTGTAGGGGCTACAGACAATATAATGCTCTCTTCTACTATTGGTAGAAATAAAAACCTGATCCCGGGCGAGGTGCTTTCGGCTATTATTAATGGTACCGAAGAATTGATTACCGATTTGGCAGCGCACGGAATTACCATTCGCTCTACCGGAGGGGAAACTGCCGATGTTGGGGATTTGGTACGTACAATAATCGTAGATTCTACCGTTACCGCAAGGATCAAGAAAACAGATGTAGTAGACAATGCCAATATTAAAGCAGGCGATGTTATTGTGGGATTCTCTTCTTCAGGACAGGCCAGCTATGAAACGGAATACAATGGCGGAATGGGGAGTAATGGACTTACTTCGGCCAGACACGATGTGTTCTCTAAATACTTGGCAGAGAAATATCCAGAGAGCTTTGACGCCGCCGTACCCGAAGAATTGGTGTACTCAGGAAATGTAAAATTAACAGATAGCGTGCCAGGTGCGCCATTGGATGCTGGGAAATTGGTGTTGTCGCCAACCCGTACCTATGCCCCGATTGTAAAGAAAATACTAAGCAAGTATAGCGCTCAGGATATCCATGGAATGGTACACTGTAGCGGGGGAGCACAAACAAAAATCCTTCATTTTATAGACAACCTTCATATCGTAAAGGATAATTTATTTCCGGTACCGCCATTGTTTAAATTAATACAAGAGCAGTCCGCAACCGATTGGAAAGAAATGTACCAAGTGTTCAATTGTGGCCATAGGTTAGAACTATATGTAGATCCTGCTATTGCTGAGGATTTAATCGCAATTTCCGAAAGTTTTGGTGTAGATGCGCAAATTATTGGAAGAGTAGAGGCGAGCGATGATAAAAAGCTTACTATAGAAAGCGAATTCGGTACCTATACTTATTAAGGTATACGACACGCTACGTTTTTTTACCGTTTTATTAGAAAGGAACCCTTTTTATAGAACAATACTATTGTAAAAGATTACTAGGTTCTGGAGCAACCTTTGTCTAAATATTCTTATAGACAAGGTTGTTCCAAAAATAGTGATAAGGAATCGGTTGCAGAATTTCTTTCCCTATAAGCCGATATTACCACTTCTTAAGAGAATAATTTTATTTTGGGCGTTCCCCTCCGGGTCGCTCTTTCCGCTGTATCTTTTTTAAACGGCCATAGCCTCTTAAAAAAGGATGCCGCTGCAATAGCTAACGCTTTTTCAATTGAGCATTAGTAATTGGATGAAAGATTGCCCATAAACAAGCTTTGAAATGAGCATGACCGAAAACTGGTCGTAAAGACAAATGACCATTAAAAAACAATAGATATCGACATATGAAAATGGTCGTAATTAATCAACCTGTCAATATTCTTAATGACAGGCAAGTGCAGCGAAAAAATATAGTAAATAAATTTCTAGTGGGCCCTAAATAGGAGCTCTCTGTGGTAATGGCTACCGTTCCCCCTTGGGCAAGGGGCTCGCTTGTGCCGTCAGGGAGACTCCAGTAATAAGACAGTCTTTTCTACCACCGCTCGTTCTTAAAGCTAACACATGGCCAAATTTTAAAACTATGTACTTCCCTGATTAGCGTTGACCGTTTTTAGATATTAATTTCATTATTAAAGATAACGAGTTTTTCTCTTTGATCAGGGTTTAATAAGGATACTTTGCCACTATATGAGGTAGGGGC
>NZ_JAAXCQ010000025.1 GCF_012272855.1 Arenibacter sp. 6A1
TGAACTGTTTAAGGAAATCATCATCAAATAGATCTTCTTTTTTCATAAAGTGCAAAAAATTAAAATTAAACAAAAAAATAACGGGGGCCGGCCCCCGTTATTTTTTTGTTTACACACTTTATGAGATAGTCCCTTTAAAATAACAGGGGTTGGACTTTTATCTAAAGTCTGACTCTTTTTTCATAGATCGTCAGGAACTGATTTAGGATGATTCCCCTGTTACAATATCAATCATAAAATAGATCCAGTTTAAATTTAAAATCACCTATTGACAATTGCTGACTTGGAATCTGCGTTTTTTTCTTTCTTTTTTCTGAATTTAATTTTTCTAATTGTTAATAACTATGAATTCTTGGGCTAAACCGGTATTTTTCTATAATTAAATCTACCGTTATTTGATATCTCATAATTTCAAATAAATTTTGGATCATTATTCTTGATACCATTTGACTACATTTAACACAAACAACTCATTATTAGATATTTGTGAACAACTTGTAATAATAAATTTCGCTTTAAAGCATCCATTTCCTTACTTTTATTTTAACAAACCTATAAAAGGTAAACAAAAGCGCTTTTGTTCATTTCTTAATCTTAAAAGAGAAACAAATGGACACTATTTTAATTTTTGATCGCTTAGATCGTTTGGAAAAACTGTTAACCGCCCATAAAGAGGTGTTAACTTTTGAGGAAACCTGTGACTACACCGGAATATCGAGAAGCTATCTTTACAAACTGACTTCCTCCAGGGCTATCCCCCACTCCAAGCCCAACGGAAAAATGATATTCTTTGAAAAGAAGAAACTAAACAGTTGGCTACTCCAAAATAGCCGAAAATCCAAGGCCGATATTGAGAACGAGGCGCTGAGACACACCCTAAAAAAAAGACGGCCATGATAGTCGGCGACCATCGGGGTCAACCCTACAAGGTAGAGGATGCCAGGAAAAAGACGATCTACGATTATACCATTGAATACTTGGAAGAAAAGTATGATATAATGTACAATGAAATATCCCTCCGAACCTATCTGGGGCTAAAGTACTTACCAACAACCTCTATCAAAGATTGAAGTATAGCTATTGCGTACCCTGAAATACTCGATTTCTTCATGCTATGTATAGCTTCTTCTGAATTGGACAAAAATCCAAGTTCCAAAAGAACAGCTGGGCATGTAAATTGGGTATCCCTGAGAACTTGAAAATTGGCATACTTCCTACCCCTGATTTTAAAGCCCAAGGAGTTGTCGAACTCCAATAAAATTGTTCTCGCCAAGTTTTCCGATTGTAATAGATGCTTCGTATCCATTTTAATGTGGGGATGCTGTATAAAAACTTCAATACCTTGTGCCTTTTTCCTTGGTGCCTGGTTACAATGGATAGATACAAAAAGGTTTGCCCGTAAAGCTTTTGCTAATTTGGCCCGATGGCCTAACGAAATTAAGGTGTCAGAATACCTAGTTAAATATATATTCAGTTGATTGCCATATAGCTCCTTGTTCAAGCGTAGAACTTCCTTCCCTACTGCAAGGACAACATCCTTTTCCCTTATCCCATTCACCCCTACCGCCCCAGAATCTACTCCCCCATGTCCAAGGTCCAAGATTATTATTGGAGCCTTTTTTTCTTGTCCCATAGCAAAGCTCAAACCAAGGAATAATCCAAAACAAATCGTCAAAAATCGCTTCATAACTCAGTGATTATTTAATGCGTGTTGCACAATATTCATCGATTTCCTCAATTCACTTCCAATACATTAATTTTTAACACTTTAGAATGTTAAAATTTATTCTATTCCCATCATTCTTGCCAATCCTTTAGAAATTCAATAAACAATAATCCATAAGTCGTCCTTCCCCCTACTATCGGGACGGCTTCAAAAACCACATCGTCATGAAAAAAATTTGTAAATCACTTGTACTGTCGCTTTTGGCAACGGCACCGTCTTTTGCTCAGATTGGGGGCATAGAAGATTCTGTAAACGATGTTTCCGATACCATCAGGACCATCTTTCCAATTATCCTTGGAGTCATTTTCCTTATAGGGTTTTTGTTTAACGCCGGGCATTTCTTTGGAGAAAATGCAGATTTAAAAAAGGGTATTACCCGAGTATTGGTCTTTGTTCTTATTGCAGGCGCAGTTGTTGGCATCTTTAGCTACTTAATAGGAATCGTAGTCTAAGAAATTTTGATTACTACCGAGATGTCTAAAGCCAATTGCATTTGGACCATAAAAAACAACTAAACACTTAGGGATGAAAAAATTTGAGGTATACAGGCACATTAGAAAAAGAGCGCTGATCTTCGGGCTGCCTATATCCTTTTTTGCCCTACAGATACTATTCATTGTTGGTTCATTAATGGTTGTCATTTTCTCCTTCAGCCTCACTATAATCCTAAGTTTATGCGCTCTCAATACAATCCTTTATATAGCCTTGACCAGGATTACAAATACCCCACTACCCTTCCTATTTAAGAGTCTATTTCCTAAAATCATCAGTAATAAAAAATCAACATCCCTTACCTATGGAAAAGATTGAACTATTTGCCTGCCATCCCATTGTGGACATCCAATCTAATATTGTTTTTGCCAACAATGGCAATGTGGTGCTTTGTTATGAGGGAATATTGCCAGAAATCTATTCCCTTTCCGAAAAGGATTTTGAGGACATCCATGGAATCTGGTTTCAGGCCTTAAAATCATTGCCCACAGGAACGGTTATCCATAAACAGGACATTTATACTAAAAGAATATACTCCTCTGAAAAGTTGCCAAAAACTACCTTTTTAGAAAAAGCTACTCATCAACATTTCAAAGGCCGTGAGTATATGGAACACCGCTGCCTGCTATTCTTCATCCTTACCAAAAACAAAACGCTGAACAATCCAAAATATGTAAACCCTTTTCGAAAGGCCACAAAAGAAATCCATATCGAAGCGGATAACCAGATCATAGGCTTTAAAGCTTCTGTAAACGATGCAGTTTCCTTTCTCAACAATAGCCGTAAATTGATGTTTACACCATTGGATTCCAACGATGTCTTAAAGGTGACCGATAATTACTTCAATGGTTTCAATGTGGGTTTAGATACCGACATCCTTTTAGAAAAATCAAAGGTTAGTATCGGGGAGAACTACTTTGATGTATTGGCTGTCAATAGCGAGCTATGTTTTGGGGATAGTGTCCAAAGCAGTAAGACCAACGCACAGTTTACCTCGGACGATTTTGTATTCCATCAGGGATTTATAGATGGCATAGGTCTTACCCTGAAAGAAAACCATATCGTAAATCAGATCATTTATCTAGATGACAAACATAAATGGCGGAAAATTCTAGATAAAAAAATCGAGGAACTGAGCAAAAGCTCAAATTTTGGTTCCCAAAACAAAGTAACTCTTGCCAAGGTCCAGGATATCCTACAGCGGATCAATAATGATGACAGTTCTCGAATTATCAGGGGACATTTAAATATTATCTACTGGGATCGAGATAAAAAACAATTGGAAAAAATAGGTTCAAAAATAAGGACTGAATTTAAGGAGCTCGATATTACCCCTTACTACCCTAGAGGCGAGGAACGTAAAAATTATATTCTAAACAGTTATTTCTGCTTTTCCTCCAATTTTTCCAACCAAGACCTTTACGTGACCGACCTGAAGCATGCCTTATGCCTCACCATTAATAACAGTAACTACAAATCTGATCGTACTGGTATTATTTTCAATGACAGGGTCCACAATATCCCCGTCATAAAGGATGTCTGGGATGAAAAGAAAAAGCGTATCAAGGCCCGTAACTTTGCCATTTTCGCCCCAACCGGTGAAGGCAAGTCTTTTCTGGCCAATAATATACTTCGTCAATATTTTGAAAGCGGGGTGCGCCTGGTCATTATCGACCTTGGCGGATCCTACACCAAATTTGCACGGTTATATCCTGGGCAATATACCGTACTGAGGTATGAAAACGGTAAAAGTTTGGGCATCAACCCTTTTTATATTAATTCTCAAGAAGACCTGAGTCCAGAACGCTTAGAAGACCTTGCTGTATTCCTTTTCGAACTTTTAGCTTCATACCAAAAGGCCAGTAAAGAACAGTCCGTGTCCATTAAAAAAATACTTCGGCACTACTATCAAAATGTGGATAATGAGCATTCCTTGGACAGCTTTTACCATTTTATAGAACTGCACCAAAACACACTATTAACCAAACTTAAAATACAAGCAGAATATTTCAACATACCTGCCTTTCTGCACATCATGTCCGAATATGTAGGGAATGGACTCTACAGTTTTCTATTCGAGGTCAGTGAGGACCAAACCTATAAAATTGAGGACAAAAGATTGATTGTTTTTGAATTGGATGAAGTACGGGATAAAAAGGAAATCCTCTCGGTGATGTTGAAGCTTATAAAATCTGCCATCCAACGCACCATTTGGAAAAATCGTGCAGAAAAAGGTATTATTCTTTTCGATGAGTTTGCCAAACAGCTGAAGTTTGACAATGTCCTTGAGAGTGTGGAATTCTACTATCAAGCGATCCGAAAACAGAACGGGTCCATAGGGATCATCCTTCAATCTATTAATCAATTGCCGGATAATGCTACCTCGGCAAGCATATTAGAAAATACCCAGGTCATCTATAGTTTAAATAATGAAAAAGGATACCAGGAATTAAAAAACCGATTAAACCTGTCCTCCCATGACTTGAACCAGTTAAAATCTATAAGAAACAATCTCATGGGTTCCCGAAAGTACACCGAGATGTTCATCAAGATCGGAAAGGAAAGCAACATTTTCAGGTTGGAAGTGCCAAAAGAAGTTTATGCTGCTTTTTTAACCGATGGCGCTGAAAACGAATCCATCATGGCGCTATACCAAGAACATAAAGACATGGAAAAAGCCATAAAACTTTTTACGCAAGAGTCTTAGTCCGAATTAATTAATAACAATTTAAACTAGTTTAAAATGAAACATAAAATCGAGAAACTCATTTTATTCGCCGTCTTGTTCCTACTGGTACATGTGAATTCTAGCGCACAGGGCCTTCCTGTTTATGACAATACCAATTTTATCTCATTTGCAAAATCTTTGTTGGAATCGGGAAAGCAGACCTCACAATTATTAAAGACCGTAAAATTTCTACAACAACAGAAAGAGAACGTGGATAAGGTCAATAATGTTATCAAACAACTAAGGGCTGTAAAAGAACTAGCGATCAGCCATCAACGTCTGTTCGATATAGTTCAGGTTGATCTAAGGGACATTTTTCAATCAACCTATATACAACCTGATGAAGTCATCCGGATTTCAGATTCATTCAATGACATATTAGAAAACTCTTTATCGGGAATGGAATATATCGAAGAAGTGTTATCCAGTGACAATCTTAGGATGACCGATGCTGAACGCGCATCAATCCTTAAGAAAAAAGAACTTGAAACCAAAGAAATGGTAGCGGAGATAGAGGCCAAGACACGACGATACCGAGAAATCATCGCTTTTAGGGAGATGCAGGACAAGATGAACAATAGAGAAACCAAATACTAATGTCGTATACTGTTTTAGCAATAGGGCTCGAATATGTGGATACTGTTTTTCAAATGATAAAAAACAGTGAATTCTCGCAATATACTATTACGGGAATGAAGACTTTAGCTTTGCTATTTTTTCTCATCAATATCCTAAAAAAATACAATGAAGGGGTTGCGAACAAAGACGGTTATACTTGGGGACTGACCCCTACTGAACTTGCTAAGAATTTTACCGTTGTGATTTTGGTCATTTTTTCCACACAGGTATTAGGAGTGTTCGACAACATTTTGGTGGCCATTGAGGCCCAATATAGGGACACGGCTCCGGCACTCCTCCCGTTACAGTTGCAGGATATCGACATTGAACAGGATGTGGGTGCTTTGGTAGCCGCCAAAAAAGCCATGGCGCTTTTATATGAGTCCTTAGCGACTCCCTTATACGTATTAAGGTTCGTGTCCTTCATCCTTGGGTTGTTCCTATGGCTATTGGATCTTTTTATTTATCCGCTGTTTTTGGCAGAACGATTTTTTCTATTGGGCATTATGCAGGCCTTTTTCCCATTGGTTATCAGCTTGGCCGTTTTTGAAAAGTTTAGGTCATTGGCCTACAACTTTTTTAAACTCTATGCAGGAGTCTATATGTTGGTGCCGGCCTTTTTCTTGGTAAATGTTTTTATAAATAATCTCTATACGGAAGTGAACACCAATTTCTGGTCGAGCTTGTTCGGTCCGGATTGGGGAACTCGCTATTATGCACCAATGGTACAATTGGCATCGATTGGGTTTATCGTACTCCTTAAGTTCAAATTATACCGCAGGGCTATCTCTTTTACATTTAGACTTTTTATCGGAGGCTAGATCCTTCTACAGGAAAACATCACTGATAAGCAGGTAGGTTAAAATAAATATGGTTGCAGATAATTATCAAAAAAAACGAACAGATGAAAACACCTTATAAAAACATTTATAGTCTCCTGAACCAAAACCGATTTATTGTATGGTCTCTGGTTATTGGTTCTACTGTAACCTGTATCGTTGCCATTTTATCTGTTGTAAAACTGCACCGGGAAACTCTTAATAATGTACTTATGGTCAATACCGACGGAAGTGTAATTCCCTTAAAATTAGTTTCACAAAAAGAAAACTTAGCGGTGGAATCATTATCGCATTTAGACCTGTTCCATACCTATTTCTACAACATAGATGCGAGCAATTATAAAAAGAATTTGGAAAAGGCCTTGTGGCTTGGAAACAGCTCTGTAGATGGACTGTACAGACAAAAGAAATTCGACGGAGTCTATAACAGGCTATTGCAATACTCGTTGGTCCAGAAGGTCCTCAAAGTCCATTCCGAAATAAATCTATCAAAAGAGCCTTATCCTTTTAAAACCGTTACCAGATTTGAGATTAATAGGGGGACCGTCGTGGACACCTATGAATTAGTAACTACGGGGAATATGATCCATGTAGACCGCAACTTCCCAAAAAACACACACGGTCTTTTGATCACGAACTTTTTTGAGAAGTCCTTAAAAAAATTGAACCATGAGAATTGAGAAAAACAAAATTGTCTTTAGCTCTGTATTGCTGATCATTTTACTGTTCATATTTGGTTATGCGCTCTTAATCATGGAAAACGGGAATACTGATAATGAATCATTGGAAGATACCGAGGTACCGAAATTGGAACAGCAACAAAAAGAGTATAATACCAAATTGGAAGCTATCGATAACATCCAGGAAGAACAAGTACAAAACGCACCTAGTGTATATGATGACAAGTTATTGGATGCCACAGGCGTATATGATCCCAATTTCTTGGATAAGGATAAGCAACGTATAGTAGACAGCATTTACAACCAGGGCCGGATCAATTATTCAGAAAGTAGCTACCGATATTCGGATCCTCCTAAAGAACCACTATTGAAGGCTATTCCTCCTATTCCCCAGGAAAAGGAAGTTCAAGAACCCATTACTGCAAAAGAATTGGCCTTAGAGCATCAGCTATTTTTTGCCTCTGCCCCACAATCGGCCCCTTTATCCTTCTCACTTCAAGTTCCGGATGTTTTTGTGGAAGTAGATGGTGACCAAGTGGTGAAGGCCAACAGCCGATTGCGGATGAGATTACTTAATAAAATAACATTGGGAACAATGACAATTCCGAAAAACACCTTAATCTATGGGGTTATCAGTTTTCAACCGAACCGTACTAATATAAAAATCGATAATATCAACCATCAACCTGTAAAATTAAGAGCCTTTGACCTACAGGATGGATTGGAGGGAATTTATGTAGAAAATAGTTTCCGTGGTGAAGTAACGAACGAAGTGACAGGTGATTTATTGAATGACATCAATATTGCCGGTGTTCCTCAATTAAGCGGAATCAAAAAGGTGTTCCAGCGCAATAACAGAAACGTAAAAGTGGCTGTAACCAATAAATACAAGCTTATTCTAAAAGCCAATTAACGCTCATTAAATCTATTAAACATGAAAAACTCAATAGCCTTGATCAGTTTTCTTTGTGTTCTGGCATTTGCAGAAGCACAAAACAGCCATGTCACTGACACTATTTTGGCCAGTGATAAAAAAGTCGTTTCCTTGTTCTTCCCAAACCCTATTCGCCAAGGAATCACAGGTTCCCCAAAGTACGCCTTTAGTTTCAACCGAGATAAAGAACAGTCCTTTGGATTGCTACAGGCCACCCCTGGAGAAGAAAGCAATCTGTTGGTGGTTACTTCCGACGGCAAAGTGTATTCCTATTTGTTACACTATTCCCAAGAACTTGACAAGCTTAGTTATTTTATTGCCGCCTCCGAAAGTATCGGAAATGAAAAATCTGGTAGTGCCCATAAACACAAACCAAAAAAAGTTCTGGTATCCCACAAAACTTTACAGGATACTATTAAAACCACGGACTATTCCAAACTCAGCTCCCAATTACTCAAAAACCCTTTACCCTTTAACCAATTAAAAAACAAGAAAGGGATTTCTATCCGCATGACCAAAAGCTTCTATTATGACCATGAGGTCTTTATCCTTTTCGAAATAGCCAATAACTCTTCTATTGATTTTGAAATTAACAGCTTAAATCTCTTTAAGGTAACAGGAAACAAAAGACGAAAGGCTTCCTATCAAGAACTACTCCTCTCCCCTGTCTACCTATTTAAAATACCACGAGTAGTTTTAAAAGGCCAAAAAGTCCAATTTATTTGTGTATACCCAAAATTTACTTTGGGTACCAATGAAAAACTTATTGTAAAACTGGATGAGTTGAATGGCTCTAGGGATGTGGTTTGGAGGTTGAGACTTTAATAGAAGATTACGGTAGTTGATGCTACTATAATAGCCCCATATCTATTAATACTCCTCAAAATGACACTAATTTTCGATCAAAATAATATCATTCTCCCCCAATTCGCCAGTTCCATATACAGTTCCCTGCCCTATTTTGCTAGGCTCTTTTCCTGGTAATCTTCATTATGGAACAGGGTTTTAAAATCACTTTCTTTGGAGTGAAGATTGTATTCCTAAGTCGAGTACTTAAAGGGAAAGCCTAGATTTACATCTCGGCTGTTGTATTTCAGGTACAACAATAAATAAATATTCTTAGAGGGTATTACTTGTACTTTATGATTTGGTACAGGATACTAGATTACAGTAAACTGAGTTTAACCGACTAAATTATATCTTGTAAATATTTTTACATGAGTTCTCAACAGCCACGGTCGTTTTATGGGACTAAGATATTCCTCCTTTTGCAATACAGTTGCACTCATTAATCCGTAAATTTGTCAAACTTTATGAAAATATTCTTTTCCATATCAATGTCATTTTTATTCTTTTTTCAGGGAATTAGCATTGATATGGACTTTTGTGGCCCAATTAAAGAAATTTCAAGCATTATTACCCATTATCAAGACCATAAAGTTTATGGAGACTCTTTCCTTGAATATGTAGTTGAAGATTACATTGACAATGATGCAAAAAATGAAGGGCATCATAATAACCCAGATAAGGAGAATACACCAGTCCATTCCCATCATCAATGTTGTCACCCTTTAGTATTAATTATTGCGAACAACAATTCGGCTTTAACCAATCGACTAAAGTTTGAAGAGAAAAAACAGTTTAACTTACATAAAGTAAACTTCACTTCCAGATATCTGGAATCGCTTTTCCAACCCCCTAAAGTATAATTCAGTTTTTTTAGGATAGCTATATCCTACCGTGATGCTTTTAAAAGTAAGTATCGCATCATAAACGCATTGCATCTCTTTGCATTGCGATGTTTAAACTGAATTAATACATTTTCTATGATTAATAAAATCATTTCATTTTCCATTAATAATAAATTTATTATTGGGCTATTTATAGTGGCACTTGTAGGTACGGGCATTTGGTCTATGGCCACTATAAATTTGGGTTCTGTACCCGATATTACCAACAACCAAGTACAGGTTATAACCGTTGCCCCAAATTTGGGCACTGAAGATATTGAGCAATTTGTAACCTATCCCGTAGAGTTAGCAATGGCAAACCTTCCTGACGTTATCGAGCTGCGTTCCGTATCTCGTTTTGGGCTGTCTGTGGTTACCATTGTCTTTAAGGACGAGGCAGGTACTTATCTTCCCCGGCAATTAGTGCAGGAGAAATTAACGGAAGTTGCTGGCGAAATCCCCGAAGGCTTCGGCACACCATTTATGGCACCAATAACTACGGGTCTGGGCGAAATCTACCAATACACCCTAAAAGTAAAAGAAGGCTACGAAGATAAATACGATGCTATGGAGCTTCGTACCATACAGGATTGGATTGTAAAACGACAAATGGCATTAGTCCCAGGAGTTGTCGAGGTCAATGCTTTTGGAGGCTATGTGAAACAATATGAAGTTGCCATAAATCCTGATAAACTAAAAAGTTTTGGCATTACAATGAATCAGGTTTTTGAAGCCCTTAAAGTGAACAATGCCAATACTGGTGGTGCTTATATTGAAAAAAACCATCAGGCCAATTTTATCCGTGGCGAAGGTTTGGCGCGTAGCATTGAAGATTTGGAAAACACAGTTGTAACCACACAAAACGGAAGCCCTGTTTTAGTGCGGGATGTCGCTGAAAAAGTGGGCTATGGGAATCAGGTGCGATATGGTGCATTTACCCAAGATGGCCACGAATCTGTTGGTGGACAAATACTGATGCTGAAAGGCGAAAGTCCAAGTATCGTTATAGAAAATGTTGAAAAGCGTATAACCGAAATCCAAAAATCTTTACCTGAAGGCGTTTATATCGATACCTTTTTAAGTAGAAGTGAACTTATTGAGGCAACCACAAGTACCGTTAAAACAAATCTAATAGAAGGTGCCCTTATTGTCATATTTGTTTTGGTCTTGCTTTTAGGAAGCTTCCGTGGTGGCTTGATAGCAGCGTCGATAATCCCTTTATGCCTATTATTTGCATTTATTTTGATGAAACAATTTGGCATTTGGGCAAATTTAATGTCCTTGGGTGCGATCGATTTTGGGATTATTGTAGATGGTGCGGTGATTATCGTGGAAGGAGCGGTTTTCCACATTCATCAACGGATGAAAAAATCCACAACCGCTATTATCCAAGCTGAAATGGATGAAATCGTCTATGACTCTTCAAGTAAAATGATGAATTCTGCCTTCTTCGGTCAACTAATTGTTCTTATAGTTTTTACACCTATTCTGTTTTTGACCGGTGTGGAAGGGAAAATGTTCCGGCCAATGGCATTTACCTTCGGATTTGCAGTTTTAGGAGCGATTATACTTTGTCTTACCTATGTCCCAATGATGTCATCATTATTTTTAAAACCTGCTAAAAATCAAAATAGTTGGTTTGCCAAATTTGAAAACAAGATGGATAGGTTCAGTGATAAAATTATGGGGGTTCTGAATCGTATCTATCTGCCTATATTAAATTTTGCACTTCGCTTTCGGGCAGGTGTGGTTATAGGCGCGGTTGCCTTGCTTTTGATTGCAGGATTTGTATTTAGCAATATGGGAGCAGAATTTGTCCCTAAATTTGATGAAGGCGATATTGCATTTCAAGCATTGATAAAACCAGGGAGCAGTCTTACAGAATCCATTGAGGCTTCAAAAAAACTTCAGAATTTAATCAATGAATTTCCAGAAGTAACAACGGTAGTTTCAAGGATTGGTGTGGCCGAAATACCTACAGACCCAATGCCTATGGATATTGCGGATAGTTACATTATTCTTGAAAAGGACAAGAGTAAATGGACATCCGCAGATAGTAAAGAAGAACTCATAGAAAAGATTCAAGAAAAAATTTCAGTAGTTCCCGGCGTAAATTTTGTGTTTACACAACCTGTAGAACTTCGTTTTAATGAATTGCTTACAGGTGTCCGTGAAGACGTGGCCATCAAATTGTACGGAGAAGATTTGGACGTTTTGGCAGACAAGATACAGGAAATCGCGGCAGTAATTAGGACCGTTCCCGGAGCGGCTGACATTAATGTGGAGGCTACAAGTGGTTTACCACAAATGACGGTGGTATATAACCGTGCGAAAATGGCACAATATGGTGTAACCGTTGACAAGCTGAATGATTATGTGAGTGCATCGTTTTCAGGAGAAGCCGCAGGTGTGATTTTTGAGGGCGAAAAACGCTTTGATGTGGTCATTCGTTTGGCGGAGGACTTTAGACAAGACATAAACAGTCTTAAAAACCTTTATATCGATTTACCAAGTGGTGCTCAAGTGCCTTTAAAGGAAGTTGCAGATATCAGTTACAAACCCGGACCGATGCAGATTTCAAGGGATAATACCTCGCGTCGCATTTCGGTAGGGGTCAATGTTCGTATGCGTGATGTAAAATCGATGGTTGAGGAAATTCAGCAAAAACTGGAAACGGAAGTAAAACTGCCACCAGGTTATTTTGTAACCTACGGAGGTTCGTTCGAAAACTTGCAACGTGCATCAGAACGATTGACGATTGTAGTGCCAATCGTTCTAATCACAATATTTGTTCTGCTTTATTTTGCTTTGAATTCATTTTCACAGGCCTTAATGATCTATATGGCGGTTCCTTTGGCAGCCATTGGCGGGGTTTTCGTTTTGTTGATTCGTGGAATGCCTTTCAGTATTTCGGCTGGAGTCGGGTTTATCGTTCTCTTTGGAGTTGCGGTATTGAACGGACTCATACTCATAAACAAATTCAATGAACTAAAAGACAGTGGAATGGCAGATTTAAAAAAGCGTATATACGAAGCTACGCACGAACGTTTACGTCCAATTTTATTAACAGCCATTACAACAATTATGGGCTTTATCCCAATGGCGATTTCTACCTCTGGTGGTGCAGAAGTACAGCGGCCTTTGGCGACAGTAGTCATTGGAGGAATGCTTACGGCAACATTTCTGACCTTGGTGGTTATTCCTATTCTTTATTATTGGCTTGAATCGAGAAAGGAACGAAACAATAACGATGGAGGTGTAAGCTATGTCAACAAATCAACGAACATTGTAACCGTATTGTTGATGGTTGGCGGTTTGATGGCTTCTGGAACCGCGGTGGCCCAAGATATCAATCAAGATGGAACAATTCCAAAAACCTTGACTGTAGATGAGGCCATTGCTATGGCAAAACAGAATTATCCATCACTTAAGGAAAGTCAGGCATTTATTGAACGGGAAAAGGCACTAAAGGGAACGAGTTTTGACCTTGGTAGCACACAAGTTTTCACGGGCAAAGAAGAATATGGCAATAATCTTCCTGGAGTGCAGACAACAGTTGGCGTGCAACAGGGCAATATTGACTTCCTTTCCGGATTTTCGAAATCCAAGTTTTACAAAGAGCGCATTGCCTTGGGAGAAAAGTTTTATGTGGCCAGTGAACAACAATTGGTGCGCAATGTGATGCAAGCCTATGACCTAATTAATTACTACAAGGCACAGTTGCGTTTTGCAGACCAATTGGACAGTATTTATGCCAATTTTAAGTCCGCTGCCCAACTTCGGTATGACACGGGAGAAACAGGCAAGTTGGAATTTATTTCAGCCTCTTCCGAGTTTCAACAGATTCAGGTCTTAAGACAACAAGCTTTTGATGATATTGAAATTGCCAAACGTGCTTTAAAACAATATTTGGGAACTGATGAAACCATCGAAACAGTTGATGGTTTTTACGAGCCATTGGATTTTATAGCAACGTTGGATTCAACTTCGGTAGCAAATAACCCAATGTTGCAATATGCCTTGCAAAATGCTGAAGTAAGTAAAGCAAATGTGGGCGTTGAAAAATCGCAATTCCTACCGAAATTCAGTTTATCGTTTGGCAGGCAGGTTGTGGATGATGTTTCAGGCTTTAATACCTATCAGGCAGGTATTAGTATTCCGTTATGGTTTTTTCCACAGAAGTCGAGAGTCAAGGCAGCCAAGGCAGATGCAATGGTAGCAGAGAATCAATATTTGGAGCAAAAAGCGGTTACCGAGAGCAAGGTTTCCCAATTGTTAAAATCATTGGAAAAAACAAAAAAAATCCTTGCATACTATGAAGAAGGCGCATTGCTTTTGGCGGAAGAACAAATAACAACCGCAGAACTGGCATCAAAAGAGGGCGAAATAGATTACGTCAATTACATCACGATTCTCAACAGTGCCATCCGCATTAAACAGACCCATTTACAATACATCAATCAGTATAACCAGCAAACCATTGATATGCAATATCAATTGGGCAATTTATAACCTTAAAAAAAGAGAAATGAAAAATATACTATTAGTAAGTACCGTATTATTTACACTTATGTTTATGAGTTGTAACGATGGCCAAAAATCTGAATTTGGGCATAACGAAGCTGAAGGCGTATCAAAAACCGAGGCTGGGGGCGAAGATACACACGGAGAAGAAGGCCACGATGAAGGAGAAGAAGAAGGTGGTCACAGCGAGGAAGAAGGCGTCGTCGAACTTACAAAGCAACAGGCTGAAACCATCGGTTTGGAAACGAAGCCTCTGGAGGAACGGAATTTAGGGAACAACATTAAGGTAACAGGTATGCTGGAACTTTTCCCACAGGATAAGGCGAACATCAGTCCGTTTGTTGGTGGAAATGTGAGTTCCATAAAAGTAATACCTGGAGATAACGTAAGCAAAGGACAGGTGTTGGCATATATAGAACACCCAGATATCATTGCAATGCAACAGGAATATCAGGAAAAAAATGATGAACTGGTCTTTTTGAAACAGGATTTTGAGCGCAAGCAGACCCTTTATGATAAAGGTGTTTCTTCTGGAAAGGAATTTCAGATGGCGCAGTCAAAATTTCGTTCCACAACATCCAGCGTCAATGGTTTGCGGTCCCAATTGAGACTGTTGGGCATCAATCCTGACAAAGTGGCTGAAGGCCAGATATATTCCGCTGTTCCCATTACCACACCCATAAGTGGCTATGTGGATGAAGTAATGATTAGCCTTGGCGATTACGTGGCGCAACAATCCAAAATGTTCTCAATAAGCGATAATTCAAAGATTTATGTCAACTTCAAAGTATATGAGAAGGACATAAAGCAAATCAAGAAAGGGCAACAGATATATTTTTCAACAGCTTCTCGTCCAGATGAACTGCTTAAAGCAACCGTTAGGTCTGTGGGCAAAACCTTCAATACTGACCCAAAAGCTTTGGAAGTTCTGGTAGATATAGAAAACAAGGATAAAAACCTATTGCCGGGTATGTACGTGGAAGGACGCATAGTTCAGGGCGAGAAAAAAGGTTTTGCCGTACCTGAAACTGCCATTATAAAAGAAGGCGAGCAATCCTTTATTTTTATTTTGGATGAAGATAAAGAAATGAAAGCGAACAAAATGAAATTTAAAATGATACCCGTAACGGTTGGTATTACTGATTTGGGCTTTGTTGAAGTCAATCTACCTGCCGAAGTTTCAAAGGATGCCAAAGTCGTGATAAACGGAGCTTATAACCTCTCTTCGGAAATGGTTAAAGGCGAACTGGAACACGGACATTAATTCAATAATAATCAAAGATTTTGATTCCGAGTTTGTTTATCGTCTTAATTAGTTAGTTAAAAATTAGAAAACAGGCTCGGTTCAAAATCGATTAACATTTTAAAGATTCATAATTATGAAAGAAATAAAAGCATTTGTAAAACCAAACAGGATACAAAAAATTATTGAGGCCCTAACAGATAATGGGTTTAAAAGTATGACCCTTTCACAAGCAGAAGGCACTGGGGCTTTTAAGGCTAAAGGAGCAAGACCATCCTTAGATTTTTATATTACCAATAGTCCAGTAATAAAAATTGAGTTGGTATGTCAAAATGAAGAAGCCCAATCGGCAATTGATATTATTGTAACAAATGGCAATACCGAAGAACCTGCTGACGGCATTATTTATTTGTCGGATATTGAAGACGCCTTTCAGATTAAAACGGGAGATTCTTTAAAACGCTTTGATTTATAACAAAATGTCTGATTTAGAGCAAATACTGGAGAATAATAACGTAAGACCCACTGCAATGCGTTTGTTGGTCCTACAATATCTCCTAAGCAAAAAAGTAACGGTCAGTTTGATCGATATTGAAGCGAACTTTCATAATTCGGATAGGACAACATTGTACCGCACCCTAAAAACCTTTGTTGAAAATGGTGTCGCCCATCAAATAGATGATGGTACCGGTAGTACCAAATATGCTATTTGTGAAGAGAATTGCAATTGTGAAGTGGATACTGATCTACACCTGCATTTTCATTGTGCAAATTGTAATGAAACAGTTTGTTTAACAGAGCATAAAATACCACATATCAATTTGCCCGAAGGTTTTAAGGCAGAGAATGTGAATTTGGTGGTAAAGGGCATTTGCGATAAATGCAATGGACGATAAATGCACTTCCATTGCACTAACTATTAAACTATTTTCTCCAAAATTAATGGATATGAAGTTTTATATAAAAACACCTAAACATCTTAAACAGGCATATAGTAAAGAATTGGGGCACTACCGCTATTATTTAAGTAAAAAGCAGTATAGCGATGCTTGGTATCATTTAGAAAGAAGCCATATTATAGGTCAATCTTACCCAATCAAGCACACCTGTTCGCATTGGTTAATGCTAAAGTTTGGTTTAATGCAAAAAGACAACAAAGAGGTATTTGGACTAATAATAAGGTTAGTTGATGGTGGTTGGAAATCTTTTATAAATCACATCCCGCTTGGCAATACTGGAGGTGCAAATGTACCACCATTAAAAGCGATACCTATTCCAATTGATATTAAAAATTTATTCAAGTAAAATGAAAAAAAAGAAAGTCAATTTAAGGGATCTAAAACCAAATTCCAAAGAGCAACAGAGTCAGGATGGTGCTCAAGATCATAGTGCCAATTCAAGTCAAATCAAAGCCTATATTCCAGCAATCATAAGTTTTACAATGCTAATTATTGGTATTGGGTTAGACTATTTTGATGTTACCTTTTTCAAGGATTGGATTCGCATTACTTGGTATGGAATTGCTTATTTGCCAGTTGGTCTTCCAGTAGTAAAAGCAGGATGGGAAAGCATCAAAAAAGGAGATGTGTTTACTGAGTTTTTATTGATGTCCATTGCCACCTTAGGTGCATTCGCCATTGGCGAATATCCTGAAGGTGTGGCAGTAATGCTTTTTTATGCGGTTGGCGAGCTCTTCCAAAATGCCGCGGTCAATCGTGCCAAAGGCAATATAAAAGCATTGCTCGATGTACGACCCAATGAAGCTCGGGTATATCGGAATAACGACTATATTTCAGTAAGTCCGGAGACCGTTGCTATTGGCGAAAAAGTACAGGTACGCGTTGGCGAAAAAATCCCTTTGGACGGTATTTTACTATCTGAAAAAGGTTCATTTAATACTGCAGCATTAACAGGGGAAAGCAAACCCGATACGATTGTGAAGGGCGAAAAAGTATTTTCAGGAACCATCAACCTGGATGGCGTAATTGAAATCGAGACCACCAAAGAATTTAAGGATAGTTCGATTGCCCGAATTCTGGATATGGTCCAAAACGCCACCGCGCGTAAATCAAAAACCGAATTGTTTATCAGAAAGTTTGCAAGGATCTATACCCCCATCGTAGTATTCTTGGCAATTGCATTGACTATTTTGCCCTACTTTTTTGTATCCGATTATGTTTTTCGCGAATGGTTGTACAGAGCATTGATCTTCTTGGTCATTTCCTGTCCCTGTGCTCTAGTAATCTCAATCCCGTTGGGCTATTTTGGCGGTTTGGGGGCAGCTTCAAAAAATGGGATCCTTTTTAAAGGGGCGTCCTTTTTAGATGAAATGACAAGGGTAACCACCGTAGTGATGGACAAGACCGGCACCGTGACCAAAGGTGTTTTTAAAATTAAAAATGTCGTTATAAGCAGTGGGTCATTGAGCGAACCCGAAATGATGAAATACTTAATGGCTATGGAAGAACAATCCACCCATCCCATTGCCAGGGCCATTATGGAATATAAAGCCGATGGCGACAGTTTTCAAGCTTCCGAAGTAAGTGAAATAGCAGGAAAAGGATTGAAAGGAACAGTAAACGGCAAAACAGTTTTGGTCGGGAATAAGGCATTGATGACCTCAAACAATTTGGAAGTGCCAGTTGAGACCGACAACATCGTAGAGTCGATCGTAATGATTTCCATTGAAGGGAAATTGGCCGGATATGTAACCATTGCGGACGAGTTGAAGGACGATGCGCAACAGGCCATTAAGCAAATTAGAGAGTCGGGAATTTCAAAAATCATAATGCTTTCAGGGGACAAGGATCCCATTACCCAACAAGTTGCCAAAGAATTGGGCATGGATTGGGCGAAAGGTGGTCTGCTTCCGGAAGATAAATTGAACGAAGTCGAAAAATTGATGTCTGCAAAAAACAATAAGTTGGCCTTTATGGGTGATGGTATAAATGATGCGCCGGTGTTAGCTGTAAGTGATGTAGGTGTTGCAATGGGCGGATTGGGCAGCGATGTAGCTATTGAAACAGCAGACGTTATTATTCAAACGGACCAACCCAGTAAATTTGCAAAAGCTGTTAAAATTGGCCGTTCCACACGGCGCATCGTTTGGCAAAACATTGGTTTGGCATTTGGGGTGAAAGCAGTAGTTCTGATTTTGGGTGCTGGCGGTGTTGCAACAATGTGGGAGGCAGTTTTTGCGGATGTGGGAGTGGCTCTATTGGCAATTTTGAATGCTGTTAGGCTACAGAATATGAAGTGGAAATAAAAATGATGTCGCAAAATCGTAGAAATAGAAGAATAAACATGGAAAACTGCTGAAAATACCAACTCTAAAAAAAAGATAAAATAGTAGGTATTCTACCTATTGTAACGATCTTCATCGCTGTTCTTGCTACATTCTTTTTGAGGCTGTTTTTTTTATTTTTTTACCTTCTTTTCAAGTAATAAAACACTGTATAGTAAAGATTACGTAGACCCTGCTTTTTTTTAGACTTCATAAAATTCCAATGGTTTACTTCATGGGATTTTTAAACGTACTTGTCGATTCATTCCTTTAGTCGTCTTTTTTCTCCTTATAATTGTAATAATATTGGATCTAACATTTATATGCAGATGACCATATAGTCTTAGTAAAGTAGTTGCCCAAAATGCAGTTTGTGTTATTTGGATATAACTAGCCATCGTTCTATTAAGATCAATCAAAATAATTTAGCTGTTAAAACTATATAAACATTAACATCGTCACAAAACAATGAAAAATTTAGTAATCAAGACAAGGGCAATTCCAATCCTATTGCTAATTGGAATACACTTATTGGGTTCTTGTAGAAACGAAAGAAAAAATACCCCCGAAAGCGAAATCACCTTTGAAATACAAAACGAAGACAAACAGAGTTCTACTATAGATAAAGATCTTCTTGTCGGATCTTGGAAAGACTATTCTGAATTTGCATTACATTTCACGCTTTTTAAAGATGGCTCCGCTAGTTCTGACAATATGAAAACTTTACTCTATAAAACTTGGGAAGTACAAGGAAACCAAATCACCTTCACTGTTGAAAGTATTGGAAATGGTACATCCTTTATTGATGATGAAACCTACATTATTGATAAACTAACTAAAGATAGTTTGATTTTGAAAAATGGGGAATATCGATTTGAATACACCAAAGAATAAAAAAAGTAGCGCCAATAACTAAGGTTGGCCCTCCGACAAGCTAGGGTTGAGTTATCTGGTTGACAGATCCGGTTTTTTTCTATGGGGAATGTTTTGAATAGGTATAAGAATGCCTCTTTCTTACACAGTCCACAGAAAAATGAAATTCCCTGGAAAACGGACCGCCTGAAGAAGTTAAAAGAAAATCCGTATTTTTTCCTTCGAAAAAAGCAAACGCAAGTTTGAATCGAAAAGCGGAATTACTGTAAGGGTATTTCCGCTTTTTTATAGGATCTTTGTGTTAGGTTCGATCTTTTCCCCTTTGAAAACTATTCAAAAGTACCCCCAACTCACTTTTTTATATTCATTAATATTGAACCATATGCAGTTTGGAAATGCCCTGGTGGTAAACTGGCCCGGCAAAGGTCAAAAGTATTTTACGTTTTGATATTTCTCTGGGGTTTGTAATGGATTGTTTCCATTTCTAAATTTGCCAAGGTTTAGTCCTCTTGAGTGTCCTCCCATATCAAATATTCCCGGTACCATTCCCAGGCTCGGTCCAAAACCTCCATTTCGTTTTGACCAGAAGCAGCGGTATTGTTGGTCTGATAGAATAAGGTAAAATCCTCCCCGAAATAGGAATATTGCTTGCCCGTTTTATCGTCAAAAACTACATTGGTAAATTCATCCTGCGCTAGTACCTCGATAAGGGATGTTCCCTTATGGATAATAAACTGGCGCTGATCGTTAAAGCTGTCGTCCTTTATGGGGAACTCTCCGAAAATAAATTCTGGCAAGATAAGATCTTCTATTGTCATCATGGTTTTTTTAAAAATTCGAAAATAAGGGGTTTATTTCTGATAATACCCATACTTGACCAACTCTTTCACAGTGATGGGTACAATTTTTCCTAAAGCCTCCTGCGCTTGTTTAATAAGTGTCCTGGGGGTTATTTGCCATAATGATAACGACAAGCCGCTATCAATAATTGTTCATTTTCATATTTGTAGACCAATGATGTTCTGTGGTAATTCGCCAGGACCAATATCCTTGTAAATCTCCCTTCAAGGCTTCGGGTTTCCCTATCCCTTCAAAAGGTGTCCGCATACAACTTTTAATAAGTTCGTTGATTCGTTTTACTATTTTCTTACCGACTTTTTGCCAAATCAAATAATCTTCCCAAGAAGAACTAGACCAAGTTAATTTCATCTATTCGATCAAGTCTTTTTCCATTCCTTTACCTGTTTCCAGTTCTTTGATAGAATTTAATAAAACATCCCTGTTTTTCCCAGTCAAAAGATAGGTAGTCTCCTTTAATGAATTGTATTCATCCAATGAAATCAAAACAAGGTCCTTACCGTTTTTACGCTTGATAATGACATCGCTTACATCATTGATTACTTTATCGAACCAATACTTCAGGTTAGAACGAAAGTCTGAGTAATTTACCGTTTCCATACTATAAAGATAATTAATGTACATAAATCCATAGGTATAAAATAATCGGCAAAAAAAAGGGCTTATAAAACCCCTTGGTCCGGGAAGGAATAATATCCCTCCCTAGATATTATGATACTGTCAAAAGTCGCCATGTCCACCAAATTCGAGACTTCGCTCAACTGAATAGAAATTTACCCGTCAATTCTTAAGTATTAGTTATTATGAAAAGTCAGGGTTAAGCTATTCACAGAATCATTTTTACGCAGATAACTCAAACAGGGTTTAAGAAATTCTATTTCTTTATACTGCTGGTAGTCATTAAATATTCTCAAAACCTCAGTCAATTGTTCGGCACCAACTGTTTTTATGTGGGTTACGATTCTATTTCTTTGAGTATTCAAAGTAATATCAAATAGCTCGTGTAAAAACCCAGCTAGCGGATCATTAAAATCTCTATTAGTAATACTAACTACAGTATTGCATTCAGTGGCAATTATGCTATGAGACCAACCGGATAGATTTTTTCTTTTTTCATCCTTGATCTTTTGGTATTCCTTCCAAAACTCCAAAAAAATGTCATTGGTCCCTCCTAACAAGGTTTTAGAATCTAAATATTTCCAAATCTCATTTTCGTGTTTTTTAAATGGGAAGTCGTTGTCCCTTAAAATATCATTAGCTAAATCTCCGATATGGCTATCTTTCTTAGAACATTCTTGTATGTATTTCCTTAAAGTCATAATATAGTGTTTATTAGATTGTTTTTATAAAAAAAATATTCATTATGCTACTTCTCCTCTTTTGCGGATGATAATTCACCAACCGATTCACCTAGAGTCTTAAAAGATTTATCAAATTTTTCTATATAAAATGAAACAGAAAGCAGGATTTATTAAATCCTAGAAATATTGTTGAGCTACTCATGGGTTTCTAAAATAAAAGATCAGACAGAGTTTAATTTACAGGCCCAATTATAATATTTCTGTTTAAACGCATGTATAGGAAGCCTCTATGGGTAACCTCCCTATCCCCTCAATTCGCCGGCTCCAAATACAGTTCCCTTCCCCATTCGGTTAGGCACTTTTCCTGGTAATCTTCATTGTAGAACAGGGTTTTAAATTCAGTGACCAGTTCCTTGATTGCTTTCCCATCGGCAATCCGGATTCGGGTTTCATAATTTTTTTGGGTTCCACCTCCCGTAAAATTCAAGGATCCCAAATAGGCGATTTCATCATCTATCAGATACATTTTTCCATGGATAAAACGATGGGGATAAGAGTTACTGGTAGGCGTTGTGAATACCTTGAACGGAAATAACTGCCGATAGGTATACTGATAGATTTTGGCATTCTTTATTTTCGAAGTGTAACTCCGCACCAATGTCCATACTGGGACCAATGGCATAATCCCCAATAAAATTAATCGGTCTTGATACATAAATGCTATGGCACATGTCACAAGGATCCCTACGATTACCAAATAGAGCAACAGTCGTTTTCTTTTCCTCCACTTTAAACGCAGCTCTTCTGCCTCTTTATCTATTGTCCTGTCCTGAATAATAAGTTGGTGAATGTTCCTTTGTCTGTCACCATAAAAATCCTCTATCGTATCCATGGTAATCAACTGCACATTGATATTATTGTAGTGGAGGTTGATCAACTTTTTTACTAAAAAAGGAGATAGAAAAGGAGATACTACTTTAACGGATCGTTTAGCATTCTCGATTTCTTCCATCAGTTTTTTTCCGGCTCCGGTACCGATATACACATCACAAATTGCCTTATTATAATACATGATTTTCAGATTTATGGATAGCTAATAATTTACAAAATTCGCGGCAGAATTCAAAGCGTATTTCGCTTACAACCAATTAGTTATTAACCAATTATTTTATTTATTTTGAAGCCGAAGAAACTGCCTCACCTCCAAATGAATTCGATCAAAGTTTTCCTTTATCGCACCATCCCCATGTTGAAACTTGGGCATGGGCAGGGCTTTAGCAATGGAAGGTTTCGGGAAACGAACTTTTTTATCCTTACCGTCGGCAAAAGCAATGAACTCGCCTTCCTTCAACTTAAAAAATTCCTCTGCCCGGATTTTACTGACCTCCCTCTCCCCTTTTGTTATCCTAGTGTCAAACCCTAGCGTATTCTCTCCCGTACTAACACTTTTGGTAGGCCGTTTCACGATTTCAAAAAAACGTTCGTAATATCTAGCCGTATCCGGATCGTTCGCCTTGCCAAAGAACTGATAGGAAAGGTTACTAAGGATTGCTCTACTGGCCTTGTCTCCATACATCATATCGTTTTGGATTTTATCTTGTAACACATATATGGTGGCAATATCATAACTTCTCAAGGTTGCCGGAATCCTGTGCATATTCAGCAACCGAATAGTTGGCGCCTCTTCCATGAGCACAAAGGAGGGCCGACGTCCACGGATACTCAATTGTTTTGTGATGGTATGTATTAGCGTTGCTATCACAGGAGAATATGCCGTCTCAAATTTTGGATTGTTAATTATAGAAACTACGGAGGGATGTTCGGGATTATTGAGATCCAATGGCACCTCGTCCGCAGAAAGGGTCATAAATATGCGTTGGGTACTAATTTTCTTAAGGGCATTGGCCAACGTACTCATTACCCCCGCCGTTTGACGTTCGGAATCCTTGCCAGAAATAAATGCATTTGCCATGGCCTTGGAGGTATAATCAGAGCTCAAAAACTCTATCAGATTATCGGTATCCAAGTATTGAAAGGTGGCTATCAAATGTGGCAGGGTACAATATTCCTCATGGCTCGTCTTAAGCTTCCAGATAAGCCCCCCAAGGAGCCCTTCCACAGCGTCGTTAAAGAACTTTGACGAACCCATGGCAATAGATTCCCGCTGCTCCAAAAGGTTCTCTAAAAGCACCCGGGAAACCTCGTTGACGCTTTCCTCGTCTTCCATATATCTAGGCGCTATGGGGTTTACCCTGCAATGGATATCATCAAAGGAAATAATATGAAATGGAATTTTGGAATCGATAAACAATGGGTAGGCCATCTCGGTGATCTCAAAATTTTTATAGTCATGGATTACACCCGAGAACTGTTGTTGACTAAAGTGTTTTAGAAAATTGTAGACCACACTTTCTGTTTTACCACTTCCTGCCGATCCTATAATGGAAGCCCCTCTCCGAATATTCTTTAGCACCAGGCTACCGTTTAATAAACTGAACTTTACACGATATGTTTTAGATGCCTTAGGAGCTTTCAGATCATAATTGAAGTATATAAAAAGCCCCAAATTTATTACTTGGAAGGGCAATAACCAGACTAACATCATCGAGGCAAAAACCTGCCAACCATGCATCGATTGCAAAACAATCCCTAGCAGTGATATAATCAGCAGATTAACAGCAAACGGCTGCTCATAGCATTTGAAAGACAGGTATTCCAAAGCTATGGCAAAGCCATAGATACTTACAGGTATTAAAATTGAAATTGTCATCATCCTATCTTAGATTTATTTTATTGAAAACACAGGCTTCATGTATTCGCTAGATACCGATGGAGCTCGAGGATTTGGCTATATCTACAGCCTTTTTAAACTGCTTGATTACCTTAAGTGCGGCCTCAACTTTGTTGGTGGGAATGTTTATTTTGGGAACCGGTAAGCCAGCCGATCCCATCATTTTAAAAGCGGCACTCCGTTCGTTGGTCGGTAGCCCAAGAAGATGAGCGAAATAGAATTTTGGATCTTGAATAAAGGCCTTATAGGCCGCATAGCTTTCCACATAATTACGATTGTAATTAAAGGTGGCGTCGAACTTTTTCTCGGCCCGTTCAATGAAGTAATCACGTTTAAATCCGCGCTTCACCACTTGCCCATTAAGCACCGCTTCTGACTCCTTATATTTGCTGCCCGGAGAAAGACTGTATTTGTTGGTGACATCCTTTCTACTGACGATGATATGGATATGGGTCTGTAGCCCTGGCTTTTTCATCCCCTGGGTAATTACTTTTCCATTCAAGCGATGGGGAATTTGTGCCGAAAGCTTTTTAATCTGCTTTTTCAAAGTTTTGACATTTCCTTTAAGCTCCCCTTTTAATACCATGCGGATATCATTTTCCAATTTGACGATCTTAGCCTTGTACACCTGATTCTCCTTTATCTGTTTATCATACCCTTTAAAGGTGCGTTCATATTCCAACTTTGCATAATATTTAATACTGTCTACGGATACTAGTTTTTCCCGATAAAACGACGCAGCATAATCCTTCATCACCTCTCGGACATATTGTTTCAACAACTTGGGATCATTGTTGATATGCCTTAATTCTCGCCTGCTTGGATTGATGGTAAGGGAATAAAACTTAGGTTCCCTTTTTTTCAATTTGGCAGTATTTTTATCTATTTCCTTGACCACTTGTTCCGGAGCAATCCGATCGTTGTTCTGATCAAAGAAATGCTCCTGAAGTTCTGGTTCTTTTCCTTCATTTTCCTTTTCCAGGTAGGCCACATAATCCGCGGAACTCTGGGAAAATGTTTCCGTTAAATGTTGTTTGGTTATGCTGATATACATATCGTTATTGCTTTTTGGTGCGCTGTTTCAATTGTTCAAAATCTTCAGGGGTCATATCCAATTGTAGTCTTGGTTTTCCAAAGCCACTTTTTACCAATTGTACTTTGTCGAGCAGTGCAACAAACTCCGTTTTCTGTTGGTTTAAGGCTCGCTTCAGATTGGTATGTTCTCTTTCCAGAACGATCGCTTCTTCTATCTTTTGAAAAAAGGCATCCCCTTCCGGATCGTTCTTTGGAGTATCGATTTGTAAGGGGGCCTGCCGAGATTTCTTTTGTGGCGAGTGTTCAAAAAGAAGCTCGAGCATTGCCGTTGTGGGTCGAGTCTGACTCTTCTCAATATCACGGATAATGGAGATCAGGGCTTCCGTCCGTTTTCTGTTCTTGAAAATTTCCTTGCCCACACTTTTTTCAAATTTTTCCGACGGCAAAAAACCATGCCATTCAAAAAAATTTAAAATCATCTCCATGGAATCTGAATAGGTACTGCTAATTTTCTTTGAAAACTGTTTGAACCGCTGGGCGGTATTTCGTCTAAACCGTATCGTAAAAAAATTATCCATGCTGAAATTTTACTATTGGGTCAAATATTATCAATGTTTTAGGGGGCTGACAAGGGATTTGACCCATTTGACCGAATCTACCCAAACACCAAAACCTCTCCGAACCCCTATAAACAAAGGCTTTGCGCAGCAAAATAGAATCGTAACACCGCAACGCGTGTTACCCTCTTGCTATCCCTTTTTTTTCGCCCTCAGCGAAAAATTTTCATCCAATACCTGAAAATAGCCCCAACGCCCAGGGATCTATCATTGAAAGAAAAAATTAAGATTTCCAAAGGGTCATTTTTAGTGAATTCACAACGAATTCTAAAAAGCAATGCGAATACTGAAATTTGGTTTGGGATAATTCTTAGAGCTAAAAACTATAAATTTTACTACGATCCCAGGAGAACCATCCGGGAAGATCTAAAGGTTTTTCCCGGTCAATTCTCCATCCTGGTTCGCCCTCTCTATCGCTTAATATTCCCCGGGCAACATCAAGGTATTTTCAACAAAGAACAGTCGGAGTCGGTCTAATGGAAAATCGGTTGAGTGGTAACTATGGGTTTCAAAAATAATCCCATTGCCATCGCTGTAATCAATGGTAGCTTCGTACCCCAATGCTTCCTTCTCCTCCCCTGAATATTTTCTAAAATCGATGGTAATAAATCGGCTTCTGTTCATCAGGCTATTAGCGATTACGGAAACATCCGTCACCAGCCAATAACATTCTCCGGCCTTGGCAAGGTATTTTATGCCCTCCGTAAATTTTGTTTTTAAAAGTGGGATTTGATACAACATTTCAGAACCCGAAAATTGTGCTAAACCCTCCTTTAATCCTTTCATATCTGTGTCCATTTTTGATAAATTTTAAGTAGTTAATGATAAAATATAGAGGGTGCTACATTTTGGGCAACGCCCTCTTTTTCTTTTCTGGTACCATTGGTTGCTGTTCTTTTAGGGCTTGCTTCCAAGCAGAAGGATCTCCTCTGCAATCACTTCAGTTATATAGCGGGCATTGCCATCGGCAGCCTCATAACTACGGGTCTTTAACTTCCCTACTACTCCAACCTCCCTGCCCTTTCTAGCATAATTTTCTACGACCTCGGCGGTTTTACCCCAAGCAATAACAGTGTGCCAATCAGTGTTCTTGACCTTCTCGCCGTTCGAGTTTTTGTAATAGTCATTAGTGGCTAAATGAAAACGGGCTACTTTTTTACCGCTTTCAAGGTTCGTAATCGAGGGAACATCCCCGATGTTCCCGATCAACTGTACATGATTTCTTAATCTGCTCATAATTGAAAAATTTATATCCGCATCCATGCAGACGGTTCATACTGTATTGAAAATGATTTACTTATTATATCTCGAGCGTTTTCCCTTTTTTGATTTTTTTGTGGCGTTTTATTCTTAGGATTTGGATACGCTTTCATGATTTCTTGTTTTTGATTTACTTCCTATAGCGCTTTCGCTGTTACCTTTTTTGATGCACTAGCCTTTACAATATTCGAGCTTGGAAAGACGTATAAATAAGAGCGGGGCTTAGCCTGGTTTATGCCGTCGCTCTAGGTCGAATATTGTTATTTCGACATCGAAAAAAGGTCATAGCGGATATCCAGCAGTAGCACTAAAACAATCTATGAAAGGATCCCAACACCGATGGAACGGCACAAAATGCACCAATGGAAATCCTTTAAAGTTTTACTGTTGAATTTTTATTAAGATTAATTTAGGAGTACGAAAGGCAAAGCGGACTTGAGCAGTGGGTTTAAGGGCACCCGGTACGGTGCTCTTACACCCATTGTTCGTGTCCAAGACTTTGTTCCGAGGCTTATTGCCCGAAATGGAATGTAGTGGCAATATGCCGCAGGGAACACACCTTAGGTGGTATTACTCCATATCCAGTTTCGCCCAGATCAAGGGATGGGAACTGGCCGCATGCCCTCTAGTTTTCACTGTTGGATATACTTCCCATTTCATGTTACGCTCTGGCCACATCGCTTTACGGTTGAGTCCACAAGAGATGACTCTCCGGTTCATTTCATAGGAAAGCAGCATATAATCCTTCTGTTTGATATTTACCCCCATCCGATAGCCTCCCAAACTAAAATATCCGGCTCCTCTGCCCTTGTCCTTGTCGATCTTACATTTTACATGTTTGGAGACATCTTCAAGATCGGTTTCCCGAAGTATTGGGTAAAGGCAGTTGCTATAGGATAGATCGTTTAAAGTGCCACAGATCAAGATCAATTCTTTTCCTTCGATCAACATTTTATCATAAATAGCAGCAACTTTCCTAGCCTGTAGCCTTCTCTTAGATTCGTCCTCTGGGGAAAAATGGTTGCAAAGGATATAGACCCTTTCGCCTTTTGGGGTTACAACAACATATTCCTGACAGTCGATATCAAATAGATAATCAGGCAGGGCGGTATTGTTTATGGCATGGCTTTTTACGGTATCCAAGCGGAATCCGTTTTTCGTCATTACCCCCATACTCAGGCCACGGCCATCGTTCCCTTCCATGACCATGACCTGGTCAAAAGGAGTTATCTTAAACTCTTGAAACAATTCCCGATTAAACTCCATTAACGAAGCCTTGTCCTCTACCTCTTGCAGAATTAATATATCCGGATCTATTTCCGAAATAAGGCGTGCTTTATTCAATGTGGATTTATGGTCTATGGCTATAGTATGAAGGGCTATCCAGCCGTTCCAATCCGTAAGTTTAGAGGCTTTCATTTCCTGGGCAAAGCCCCGTTGTTTTAGAAACAATTCCCCTTGTCTTTTTCTAAGCACCCCGTACGGATGGATGTTGATTTTCTCAAAACCCAACAAAAAAGTAAGTTCTCGGATTCTGCTAATTTCATTTTCGCTTTTTTGCATTCTTGGCAATAGGCTGTCCAATTCCACGATCCAATCGGATACGCATTTGCTCAATGTAGCCCTAATCAGGCCCTTGTCCCTGTGATAAAGGTTTTCAATGTTCCATGTTGCTATTTTCATCTTTTTGATTTTTAAGTTCGTTTATCCCTGGTGCTTTTATCAAAGCCTATGAGGTTGAATATTTGACGCATCCGGCTACGGACTCTTTTTCCGTAACGTTCCTCCAATTCCTCTGCGTTCAGATTGGTAGTACCATGGGTGATTATTTTGGTTTGCTGGTACAGTTCGTGTCTAGAAATCAACACCTCTCCCATGACATTGCAGTCCATTCCAAAGTGCCTTCCCAGGGGTTCTACCCCTAGATCATCAAAGCAATAGAAGCGTCCATTGCCGTACTCTTCGATGATCTTGTAGCCGATATGGTTAAAGGCAAAAGTGATGTTCCGCGCCGGTATGATTTCATAGGGTCTTTGGTGTGGGACGATGTGGCGTATCAACCGCATCAGACTGGTTTTTCCGCAGCCCACAGGACCTGATAGCAATATCCCCTTATCGGGGTCGATATCGAACTTTTTGCAGTTGTCGAAATCCCGAACCATGTAATTGCACAGTTTCAGTAAAATCTCCTTGTCCTCGTCGTAGATCTGAAAGTGTCTACCAAAAAGCAACTTGCCTTTGGCTTCGAGATAGACGAGTACCTTTGAAAAATCGTAGTCGATATGCTTGCCGTCAAAATCTCCCAAGGAATATTCCGTGGCTCCTTCAATGATGATATGTGGGCGTGATTTTTCCATTTGCTCAAAGGGGTTCCCCGTAGTTTTTTTTAGTGGTGGTCTGGAGGTAATCTACCTTTCCTTTTTTTCGGGGCTTTCTAGCAGGTTCTTTGTCGGCATTTAATTCATTTGCCTTGAGCATCCATTTCTTGGCAAAAGCTCTCCAGTCTTCTATGGAGCTATTACCTCCTACCTTCCATCCTATCCCTTGGTAATGATTATAAAACCTTGTTGCCTCCACTGCTTCCCAATGGTTGTTTTTAAAAAAATTTAAGACAACTTGTTCATTTTTTGGTATGCTCTCTCTAGAGAGTTTATTATTTGTTTTAATATGTTTATTAATGTTTATATATGATACCACCGCTAGTTCATCTGTAGTATCATTCATGTCCGCTACTTGTCCAGGACTTATCTCAAAAATGGGCATCCTGACACGGCTTCCTTTAAAACGATTTTGAGAGGGTTCATAAACGATATATTCCCATTGGTGCAGATTGGAAATACAGCGGTGATACGTTGTTCTCGATCCTATTTTGGAGAGTAGCATGGTTGAATTCCTATCCACTAAAAAACTGTTAGGAAAACGATTTTCGTTCCACATTTGAAAGAGGGCGAAATACAGACTGATATGGGTGGGATTTAGCCTCGTATCCGACGCAAAAACTTCAAATATGGCATTGAGGTGTTTTATATAATTCATCTCCTTTTGTTTGAAGTTTTCACAGTATTCTCAATAAGGACTTTCTCTATCTCTTCGGCGTCATAAAAAATAAGTCCTCCTATTTTGACAAAGGGTATGGTTCCATTCGCCCGTAGGCTTAACAGGGTAGTCGGGCTTATCTGTAGCATCTCCAAGACATGGGTGCTTTTTAACCATTCTTTTTTAAGGCGACCTGGTCGTTTTTCCCTAATCAATTCATTAATCTCTTGGAGAAGTTCCAACTTGAATTCTCGTAGATCGTCCGTAGTAATAATTTTTGCTGGCATAACTTTGAATTTTATACAAGACCCATACAAATGAATAGATCTTTGGTTCTTTACAAAGTTGAAGAGGTCTTTTGGAATAAATCGTCAATTGACACCCTACTGACAAAACGATTTGTCAAGTGATTTCGAAAGAAAAAACTAGGAAAACAACCCCAAAAAAGGGTGTTTTAAAGAAACGTGTTCGCGATTTTTTCGGGATGACCAAAACAGTCAATTGACAGTGACCTGACATTTTTCATTCATCCAGTTCAATCGTCCAGTTCTGTAAAGTTCTTCTAAGTTTATCCATGAATTTAGTGGGATTGGAGCGGTTTCTTATTCGGATAGAAGTATGGTGGTAATCCCCAAGATCCATACCGGTTACCCGCTCCAAAAACTCCATAACAGATTTTAAACTCGTGTTCCCATGATCAATGGCCCCACTATAAAAAAGGGCGAACCCTAATTCGGTAAGTGCGATTTTGGCCTCGGTCCACTTAATTTTAGCTATCGGTGTTTTTAATTCTGATACTAAAGTATTAGGTGTTCGGAGTTTATTGTGAAGAAATTCCAAGTAGCCTTTTAAGCCTTTTATATGGGCCAGTAGACCATCATGGGCAGTACTGAATTCAGGGTCAAAACTTACTCCAATGGAACTGGGGCTAGCATATAACTGCCTATTTTTACGCAAAAAATACTGTGCATCCAATCTTTGGTTCTCCAATTCAAGATATAATATAATGTCCTTATGATTGGATAGAAAAGTGTTTACTTCCAACATTTTTCCTTTGATAATATCATTTTGCAAATCACCCGGAATATTGGCAAATTCAAGCTCAAAAGATAGCTGGTGTCTACATCGTAAAAGGTGGCCTAATAGAAAAGGTTTGTGATTCTTAAAAAACTGAATTTCCGACGCTTCATCCGGGAAACCCCGAGAGATTACCGCGACACGGTATTCCTCTAAAATAGTTTGGCAATAATTGATGGATTTGTCATACGACACTAGGGTATTACTATGCGATTGCGTGATAAGCTGCAATTCAGCTTCAATTTCTTTTTGAGAGCGTATCCATTCCATATTCCTTTCCTTTTGTAGTCCTTAAATCTTTAATCTACTAGTGGTCCTTGAAGTGTTTTCCAACAAGGTCTAATATTATTGAACACTTAAATTTCATTATAAAACGCAGAAATAAAAAGTCGGATTAAAGGCGATTTATAAAGGAAATGGAGGCATTTATAAATCAAGGGGAATTTTGGTGGAAAAATATAATTCTAGGTTAGATGAGATACCCGAATGTTAAAGCAATCATCCTTATTTGAAAATCAAGGAAGGTATGTTGAGAACAGCTTAGATTATCCATACCTCAACCTAGGGAAAAGATAGTATTAAAACGAAAAAAAGGTAGATATTTAAGAGGACAACACTAATATTCCATATGCGTTTTGGCAAAGCTAAAAATACGAGCATAGAGTTCAATATAGGCTTCTTGCCCCCCTATATTCTCATGTCCTGAGGTATAATCGATATCCATTAATACAGGAGCCTTGGAAGTGTTATATTTTTGAAGTTGAGCGATGTATTTGCCACTATCCCATAAGGGAATCCGGTCATCATTACTACTTGGCATGAGTAAGGTTGCTGGATAATTCGTTTCGGGTTTAAGATTTAAATAGGGATCCATTCTAATAAGTCCTAGAAATTCTAGGCTATCTTTTACAGTCCCATATTCTAAATAACTAGTACTACTGGTCGTAGTTGCAGATTCGAGCCCGAAGGGATGCATTCTAGGAACTTCCGCTATAAAGGATGAAAATAAGTCAGGAGAATCATTAACAGCCATTCCTGCTGTAATTCCTCCAGCACTACTGGTATATAATGAAACTAATCCTTTTCGTGAATATCCGTTATCGAACAAAAATTCTGTACATGCAATTAAATCTTTCCATGAATTCGACTTTAAGTTTTTCATGCCTTGAATGTGCCATTCCTTGCCTTTTTCGCCACCTCCTCGAACATGGGGAAAAGCTAATATTCCTCCTTGCCTTGCCCAATCGAGATAAATAGGAGAGAAAAAAGGTCTCATACTCTCACCATTTGCTCCATAAACGTATACAAAAACTTCATTGTTGTTGTCTTGTTTCATATCTTTTCGATAAACGAGAGAGAAAGGAACTTCTACTCCATCGTGAGAAACGACCATAACCTGCTTGGCAACAAGGTCTTTAAACTCTGGGAATAAGGTGTTTTCTACTAATCCTTCGTCGGTAAATTTCCCCTCTCGATCGATTCGATATCTGACGTAGTTAGACGTCCAACCATTCATTCCTATTCCAATATTATTATGAACAACAGATTCCCCAAAAAAGGAGGCGTAACCTGGAACAAAGGGTGTTGCAATTTGAATCTCATTACCTTGACCATCTATTTTAAATAATGAAACTTCGACCCCAAATTTTTCTCGGATAAAATAAATGTGATCCTTCGTAACCTCAAACTTAGTAATAGGATTTTCTTGGCTTCCTCTCGCAAGGATTAAAGGATCATCAAAACTTGGATTCTCAATTATTACCTGACAAATTTCATTCCCATTAGAAGTTGCTCTTCGATAGATAAAATACTGTCCTCTTATTTCTCCTTGATTATAATATATCGCATCCCCCGTTTTAAAGAAAGGTTTCCATTTTGGAGCTCCAGTAATTACATCCTTTGTGCTAGCGATAAAACTGTCATAGTAATCTCCTGATTTTGCAGCATAGGCAACTATATATGAATCCTTACTAGAACCTATTTTCACTTTGGGATAATAATCTGAAGGTATTTTTAAAGACTTTTCTTTTCCAAAGATTGGGGTTCTTTTCCCTGGATCTTCCCCTAGAAAATGGATTACGGAATAAGACTCTTTTTTATATTTCTTTTTAGATAATTCCACCTCTGGAAAATAGAGATAAATAAACCCCGAACTATCGGGTAACCACTCAATACCTCCGAAGTCAGGATTGATTTGTGTAATTTTTTCTTTTAGGATTCTTTTGTTTACCAGATCATAAATAATCACAGTAGACGAAAAATCTTCCATGGGATCAAAACCTATAGCAACTTTGGTCCCGTCATGAGAAGGCTTTAGGTAACTTATGTTAGTGTTTTTATTGTTATAAGCACTAGCATTAAAAACTTCCGTTTCAAAATCTGACAATTTTTCTCGGTAATACAGGTTTTCAATATCATTTTGGTAATCATAACGCGAATACAGGTAACTTCCTTTTTCAGTGATGCTTATTTTCCCTATATCTCCCAAAGATTTATTTTCTAAAGTGTGAAATCTATCTTTAAATTCACCTAAAAATCTATTAGTAGAAAAATAGTTTTCCGCTAAGGAATCCTGACCTCTAAACCAAATTTGCGAGCTGGTGTCTTTTAAATTTGATAGACTATGGTAGTTATCCAATACCTTTATTCCAAATAATTGTTCAGTTTTAGGACTAGGTTTCAGTTCAGGGTAATTTAAGACAACACTGATCTTCCTTTGATTACATGAAAGAAAAACACCTAAAAGACTTAAGAACAATAGAAGGCTCCTGACCCTTATTTTACAATAAAACCAAATCATATTAATAATTTTTAAGACCCACATTAGTATCTATCCTTCCTTGTAGGTCTCCTAATTTTATCCTTATCAATAGGGCCGTCTATATCTCCTCCTCCTTTTATTTTAGTAAGATTCTTTAATGCTCTCTTTTTGTAATCTTCTATTTTTTTTCTCATGATTTAAATGTGTTAAAATTAATTAATAGAACAATTTAGTTTGATTCCTTAAAATCTCCTAGATACACCAACCGTCATTTATAAATGACGACCAATCCCCCTGACTTTTAGTTCTTTTAAAAATTTGGAAGGGTATACTCCAGTTTTTTTATAAAATGCTTTTGAAAAGGACTCCCCTGTTTTAAACCCGAAGGTTTCCGCCAATCCATGATAGTTATATTTTAATAGTTCCGGTTTCTTTGTAAGCTCCTCTATAGCAGTCGAAATTTTAAGGCCATTTATATATCTCGGGAAACTCATTTGTTTGTAATGATTTATGATTGTTGACAAATAAGAGGTATTGGTGTCCATTTCTTGAGCCAATAGGGTCATATCCAAATCCTTTCGCAAATAGAGATCTGACTTTTCAAAGGCTTCTAATTTGGCTAAAAGTTCATTTCGTATCTCTTCGGGTACAGATGCTGGATGTTCCTCTACCTTCCTAGTGTTTGACTTTAACTTCTTCGGATCTTCCATCAGTATTCTTAACTTTATTTTCGTCCTATGTGCCTTGACATAAAAGTATGGACCGCCAAGCAAACCAAGTGCCGCTATTGTCCCTAATATAAGGACCCAATTACTTTTGACCTTTAGAAGTTCCTCGGCTTTCTTTTTCTGAAATTTCAAATATGGAATATCATACGCCAAAGTAGCCTGTTGAATAATTCCTTTTTGATCGGTGGTCATTAAACTATCATAAAAGATCAATTTTTCGATCGACTCAATTTCCCGTTGCTGATCATCTTTTAAACCGTAGTGCATTACTAATTGCTGGTATACATCCTTGATGTTATCAAAGGGCGCCTTGGTTTCTTCCACTATAGAATCAATTTGTTTAAAATAGGTTATGGCCAGATTGTTGTTTCCTGAATCTTGGGCTATCTTACCGAGATAATATAATTTCATGGCCTTGCTATTCCCTTCCAATTGATATGTATATTTTAAAAGAGTATCCTTTGCCTTTTCAAAATTCTTTTCATAGTAATCTAATTGCGCTCCCACTAAAACCATATCGCGATGTTCCATAGTGTCATTAACCAAAATTGCCCTTTGGATACCTTCGTTTAAATAAAGTCGGGAAGAGTCTAATTGTGATATTCTTAAATGCGCCAGAGATAGGTTATACAACAAAATCATATAATCCTTATAATATCTATTTTTATAATCTTCTTCCCCTTTCAATAATATCAAAGATTTAGTGTAAATATCCGCTGCGGCGTGGGATTGTCCGTTAAGATTTCTTATGGCAGCTATTGCCATGGAGCTTGTAAGTTGATGCTTAAAGTTCTTTTTTTCTACAGCAAGATTGTAAGCTGTTAAGTAATTATGTAATGCTAGCTGATAAACTGCCTTGTCATAGTAAATTATGGCTTTAAGAATATAGCCCAAGGTGGGGTATTTAGGATGTTCGCTATCTACGGTTACAAAAATGATAGAGTCGCAATACTTTACTGCCAATTCTGGCTCTTCTATAATTGTCCGATAGTAATAACCACTGGCTATTTCCAAAGGATTGGACTCACTTTTAGCTTTTTGCACATGGATATCTGTCAATTTCCGAAGACGATTTAGTTCGTTTTTATCATACGCCTCATCCTCTAGTTCCATGAATTGCTCATAGGTCAGATGAATCAAAGAGTCGGTACTTAGATCAACAGTTACCATAGGTGACGCCTTATCTTGAGAAATGCCACCTATCCCAAAAAAACAAGAAAACACTAATCCCATTAGAAGATTTAAGTCACGCCTACAATATGTAATAATTTCCATTTTCATCATTACTAATTTGACCAAAGATTTCTGAATTGATAAAAAACACGTTGTAGCAGGGTAACTTCCGCCAAAATAATTTCGGCGGCACCTGTCATTTCTTGCTTAAATTCCAAGGTTTTCCCATAGGATGTATTAAGATCGTTGACCTCAACATAAACTACATACTCCTGATTACCTCCTGTTTTGGGTACTTCAGAAATTGTTTTAATTTTCCCATCAAGGGTTCCCCATTCTCGATAGGGATAATTTTCAAGTTTGATAATGACGCGCTGTCCCTTCTTAATCTTTCCCGAATTACGAATGGGTACCTGGCATCTGGCAACCAGTTCTTGTTTACCAATGGGAACGATAGTAAAAACAACTTGCCCTTCCTGTATATTTTGATATTTACCCCAAACATCAAAAAACGACACTCTTCCAGAAATAGGACTTCTTAATAGATTCTTGTCTTCCCAATCCATGAGCGCAGCTAAAAGCTCTTGCTTCGAAAACTCTAGATTTGAAACATAAACATCTCTATTTTTGATCAATGAATTTTCAAACAGCATTTTGCTGATTTTAATCCGAGATTGCTCTAATTGCAAATGATTTAATTCTTGTTTGAGAATATTATATTGACGTTTTACCTTTAAATAACCTCTTTCATTCTTTTCAAATTCCTGCAACGATATAACCTCCTTTTCGAATAATATCCGATAACGTTCATAGTTAATTTTCGAAATTTCCAAATCGCGTTCCAACACAAGTATTTCGTCTTTCTTATTCTGGATAGTCTCATTGTTTGTTAAAGCGTGCTGCTCTAATTCTATGGTTTTCAATTCCTCGTTATTGAGATTTTGATACAACAATAAGTTTTGATACGCATCAAGAAAACTATTATAAAAAGGACGAATTTGATGACCAAGCTTTAACTCGCTAGAAAATTGATTAGCTAAGTTTCCTAAATCTGAATTCAAAAGATTCTTAGAAGAAAGTTGTTCCTTAAGCTCGGTAATTTCATTTACATTTCCTGGGCTTTCCAATACACCTAAAATATCTCCTTTGAAAACAATATCATTAGGACTTTTATAAATCTCAACTATTCTGCCGGTGTGTTTAGCTATTATATGAGCTGGAGGTTCAAGGGAGGTTAACACTAATGATGCATTAATTTGCTCATTAAAGGAAAAAACGGATGCAAACGCAATAACGATAACAAAAAAAACAAATATCAAAACTATACCCCAACGAATCATCCAAATAGGCTTCCTTTTTATATAGGAGGATTCATCATAAAAATGAATGTCTTGCTCTTCCATAGCCCTACAGTTGATTTTGGATTAGATTATAATACTTCCCTTTACCTTCAATTAATTCCTGATGGTTTCCTTGTTCTACAATCTTCCCTTTATCCATGACTAAAATCTGATCGGCATTACGGACTGTAGACAATCTATGCGCAACGATAATTACAGTTTTCCGTTTATAAAATGATTTTAAATTCTCTGTAATAACCGACTCATTTTTAGCATCCAATGCACTTGTTGCCTCATCAAATAAAAGAACGTCCGGATTTTTATAGATAACTCTTGCAATTAACAATCGTTGTTTTTCTCCACCACTTAGAATACTGCCATTCTCACCTATTTTTGTATCTAAACCTAAAGGAAGGTTCTCGACTAAATCGTTGAGATTGGTCTTAATTATGGCTTCTCGCAACCGTTTCCTATCTGTTGGCCCATTAGCCTTTGATTCTGTAATATTTCGCTCCAAGGTATCGTTGAATAACATACTATCTTGAAGAACCGCACCACAATACTCCCGCCACCTTTTGGTGTTTATGTATTTTAAATTCTCCTGACCTATGGTTACTTTTCCATTTCTAGGCTCGTATAGTTTTAGAAGAATTTTCAAAAGAGTGGTTTTCCCAGAACCGCTGGCACCAACAATTGCAGTTACCTTATCTTTAGGAATTGTTACATTGATATTATCTAACACCCTATGGGTGCCTTTTTCTCCATAGCCAAAAGCTAAGCCTGCAAAAACGATATCCCCCCTTTCTAGAACATTCTCTTTATTTCTCGGAATGCTCTCCAATTCCTGAGAATGAATTTCGGATAAGCGCTTCAATGAAAGGGTTGCTCTTTGTAATCCGATTATAAAATCCAAAGTGTTTGAAATGGGAATTGAAAGACTCCCTACAATGAATTGAATAGCTAACATGGTACCTAAGGTAATTTCCCCAAGCACCACCGCCTTTGCCGACCAAAATATTATAAAAATACTGGTCATTTCATTAAGGAATAATCCTCCCTTTAACTGTGCTTGATCTACTTTTAGAAAATTGGTTTTTAATCTATATAACCTTATTTGTATATTTTTCCATTCCAATTTCCGGCGTCTTTCAGATCCATTGAGCTTTATTTCTCGTATAGCTGTTATCAATTGAATCAATAACGATTGTTCCTTCCTGTTTAAGTTAAATAGCTTATGATCCAATAGAGCTTTTTGTTTTAAAAAAAGAAAGGTCCACCCCATAAAGAATAAGTTGCCCAAGAGGAAAATTATTAATATTTCCATATTGAAATAACCCAATACCATTGCAAAAACAAGGATGCTAAATAAATCGAAAGCAATGGACAAGGAACGTCCACCCAAAAACTCCTCTATTCGATGATGGTCATTGATTCGCTGCATAAAATCCCCAGTAGATTTGGAATCAAAATATGCAATAGGCATCAGCATCAATCTGTCCAAGAAATCCGAAATCATCGATATATTAATCTGGGTTGACATATGGTGTAAAAGCCAGTCTCTTATAACCTCAGATACTAGCCGGGTTATAAAAAGAAATACTTGAGCGATGACAATCAATTGTATAAAGCTGATGTTTTCAAAGTCAATACCATAATCTACAAGACTCTGCGTTAATAAAGGAAGTGACAATTGAATTATTGCGGCTAGGAAAAGACCAAGACATAGTTGTCCGATGTAATCTTTAAAAGGCAATAAATACTGGTACAAGAAGCTTAGACTATTATCGGACTTAGCTTCATCTTGAAGATAGTTAAACTTAAGGTTAGGTTCCGCCAATAAAAGGATGCCCTTTCCATTTTTCTTAGCCGCCCATCTTTCCGAAAATTCAGAATGACTATACTTGGAGAGACCAATAGCTGGATCCGAAACATAAATGGTCTTTTTTGTTGTCTTATAAACCACTAAAAAGTGATTATTCTCCCAGTGGGCAACAGCAGGTAATGGAATATCATTCACTAACTCTTTAATATCCGATCGTATCCCTATGGCTTCCATACCGATCATATCTAAGGCTTGAGATAGCCCTGCCATGGACACTCCCCCATTTTGTAAGCTAGATATTCTTCTGAGATAATCTAGGTTAAAATCTTTACCGTAATGTTTGGCTATGATTTTTAAGCATGTAGGACCGCAATCCATTTGATCGAGCTGACGATAATTAGGAAATGTCACGGTTCCAAGCATTTTTTAATTCCAGTTATACTATCTTAAGGTAATTTAAATACTCCCATTAAATCACTGATTATCATAATGGTTTATAAATGAAATCCAGTTGATGATGAATAAAATATATTCTCAAGTCCCTTGCGAGAGAATATTAGTTCTAAACGGATAAATTTTATTTTTGGCTACTTTACACTCTAAAAAAAAATGTAGAAAAAGCTTTGTTGAACCTCTGAAAAGCACTTGCTAATATGACTAAGTCACATTGAAAATGTAAGACAAAATTATAAGCTGTAAACTTTAATTAAAATCCTGACAGTTAATTTAAAATAATTTTAACCATATTTTTCTTTGTAAAAAGATATAGTATTATAAATAACTTATTCTGATAAATAAGTTAGTCTGCACAAAATACTCGCTGTAAATCAAATTGTTTTATAAAACAATTTGAAAAATTGTAATCTTCTTAGTAGATAAAAGATTGTAGGGTGGGTTTATTTAATTCCTAGCAATACGAGACTGATACCTTACATGGGAATGCTTATGTATGTGTTTTCTTAGGAGACGACACCCGTCCCCTTTTCCCAGCGGTAATTGTTTTGAATGTTCCCACCTTCCCCGGGTAATAGCCCTATTATAACCTAATTTTTTTGAAGTAAAAAAGTATTAATGAAGAGCACATTATGGATACAATCCCTTGTAAAAATCAGTTTTTAAAATAATTCTAAGGTTTCTATCCAATGTTTTCCTTCAGGAGTAATGATCAGTTGTGGGGGTGATATAAAGGATATATGTCCGTTGCCTCCCATAAACCTACGTTGTTTATAATCTATCAGGCCTTCCTCCTTCATTTTCTTGGCAATACGGGTGGCTTCATTTGGGTCTAAGCAAATATGGGTTATTCGCACAAAGCCTCTTTCCTGGTTTTTGTAAAGAAATTCTAGTATGGAACGATATAGATTCATAACTGAATAATTTTATAATCCTGTAGGTAGTTCATTTTTTGCAAAAGAAGCAATTTAACCCACAAAAGCACCAAAATATTAGTTAAAATTCCTACATATTTAATTTCATACAACTAATGTTCTATTTTTTTGAGCTTATCCATAGCCATTCTTGTGGTTAATATTTTTTCCGGATAAAGATACATGGCACGGACATTATTGCAAGAGCAGACGGAAATTATAAAGTTCTTGATGCGAACAGTCTTCCTACAAAAGCACTATTTAAGATCCCATCTTAACCAGTGATAAATAAAAGACCTTTCTTTTATACTATAACAGTATTATCTTACAATTTTAGTGAAAACTTAAAAAAGGATAAACCTACTACAGAGGGAAGAGCTTAGAAGAATTAATATGCCTTGCAAGACGTGGTTCGTGGGACGGATACCACGTAATTACGGAGACCTCCCCAAGTAAGATCATCTTCTTTCCCTCGATTACTGTCAGATCTACTGCTTCGGCATTCACTTAAAAGTGTTTCGGACTTCACAATAATGTGCCTGCTCATTCATCCTCATAGCCTCATATCTGGTTCCTGTTCGTCAGTACCGAGTTTTGTAGTCTCGCTTCCTTCAGATGTAACCTCGCAATTCCCACCCTTGCGACTTACTAATGGTTCAAGGCGTTACCCCTGCCCATAAGGGACTTGCACCCTCTAGATTAATCATCTACTTTGCAGTAAATAAAAGATGCCCATGCTGGGCACACACAGAACCTATGAAGTAATGCGGGGTTTGGTGTTCAATTCAAAGTTTTGTCTATATTTATGAAGGCGCAAAATATTTCCGATTTTGCTTTTAGAACAATAAGAAAAAAGAAACCGCAAAGCTTTTGCTAAGTGTGAGTAGAAAAGGCAATTGTAGGCCCACTCCCGCACTACTCATAGCTAGGAAGTTGTAAAAAATTATAAAAATGAAAGAAGGAATTGAAAAATTATATGAAAATCGTAATGAATTTTTATTACTTGGATTAACTGGTAGAACAGGATCTGGTTGTTCAACGGTATCAAAGCAACTTTCCTATGATATTGAAAATTTTAACATTCCTCCTTTTAATTCTTTTGACTTCTCAAAAAATAAAAATGAAGGAAGAAAATATAAAATAACTTCAAACTTTACTAAAAATAATTGGAATAAATTTTATACAATAAGAATTAAAGATATTATAACTGCTTTTATCTTAGAGAATACATATCTCGAATTTTGTGAATATCTTAAAAGTATTATTATAGATGTAGACATAATAACTAATCTAAAACCTCTTAAAAAAGAATATAATTTACTTCATAAAACACGAATTGAATTACTAGAAGAAGAAGAGCCTAAAAATAAAACAGAAAAACAACAAAAAGCATATAAATTTCATTTTGAACAATTACATGATTTTACTGAAAAACTTAAATCAACACTATCTAAATTAGATAATTCTTATACAGGTGTATACCAAAAAATAGGAAATAATATTAGAACATGTGGTAAGGCATTTTCAAATGATTGTAATATAGATTTTGAAAACACTAATTCATTAGTTAAAAAAGCAAACAAGCTAATAAAACTTATTAGAAAAATTTCTGAGACACATGGTAGGAAAGCTTTTATAGTTATTGATGCTTTAAGGAATCCTTTTGAGATTTCATACTTAAAAGAAAGGTATTCTGCATTTTACTTACTTTCAATTAATACTAAAGACTCTGAAAGAATTAAGAGATTACAAAAAGACAATTATACAAAAGAGCAAATTACTAATCTTGACAAACAAGAATACCCTGATAAACTTACAGGTAATGATTTGTATATATCTCAAAATATTCAAAAATGCATTGAATTAGCTGATATTCATATTTACAATTCTAGTACTAATAATGAAAACTTTGTTACATTAAAAAAACAAATAATACAATACTATTCTTTGCTTTTGAAACCAGGAATTATACCTCCAAAAGCAATTGAAAGAGTAATGCAACTTGCATATACAGCTAAACTAAATTCTGGATGTCTTTCACGACAAGTTGGAGCAGCAGTAACAGATAAAGATTTTTCAATTAAATCAATTGGTTGGAATAATAGTCCACAAGGTCAAGTACCATGCATACTAAGAAATTCACAAGATGTAATAGAATCTGCCGATAATGATGCTTACAGTGAATATGAAAGAACTGATTCAGAATTCAGAAATTACTTTAAAGAAACATACAATACAAAAAAAATAAAAGACCTTAACTCTTGTGGTCATAATACTTCATATTGCTTTAAAGAAATACAAAATAATTTAGATAATGAAAAAAATCAAGTTCATACAAGATCTCTTCATGCTGAAGAAAATGCTTTTTTGCAATTAACTAAATATGGTAGCCAAGGTGTCAACAATGGTATCCTTTTTACAACAGCAAGTCCCTGCGAACTTTGCTCAAAGAAAGCATATCAATTAGGTATTAGAGAAATATATTATATAGACCCATATCCAGGAATTGCTACTAATCATATTTTAAAAGGAGGAGACAGTAATCCTAATTTAATATTATTTACAGGTGTAATAGGTCAAGCTTATTTTAAACTTTATAATCCTCTTTTACCTTACAAAGACGAAATAAAGCAAAGGGTTGGTTTAAAATTTAAAAAGAAAAGTTCTGAATTAGATGAAGCCAAAAAGAAAATCAACAAATTAGAAGAAAGAATAAAAGAGCTTGAAAAATAAACTTTTTACAGTCGAGTAGGTAAAGGGGAGTCTCACCCCTTAACCTTCTATGTTGTAATCCAAAGGGACTATTAATTCACTAAAAGCTATTTTTATTAAATTAATTACGGCCAATTCACTTCAAGGCTTAATCAATTTTTTAAATTTAGCTCATAATGCACTCCGCGTCCAGCCCCCATTGGGAGTAAACATTGTTTTTCAACCAGTTCCTGTAAATCTCGGGTAGCAGTTGCCTTGGAAGTTTTAGCTATGGACATATATTTCTTAGCCGTCATTCCCCCTTTAAATCCTTCGATGCCAAAGGCAAGCATTTTCATAATTACCTTTAATTGACGATCGTTTAATCTCGATTTATATTTATCTAGAAACTTGGCCTTTTCCAGAGTAAACCTTATAAGGGTCTTGGCCTGTTTTTGGGCATTCAAAATAGCTTGAGAAAAATAACAGATCCACTCAGTAATATCCAATGTTCTTTGGGCTTGTTTAAGCGCATCGTAATAGGCCATTTTATCTTTCTCTATTGAGGTGGAGATACTCAAAATCAGTGGTCTCCCTAATGATTCCGAAAGACATTTTTCTGCTATGGCACGACCTATGCGACCATTTCCGTCTTCAAAAGGGTGTATAGATTCAAAGTACAAATGGGCAATAGCTGTTTTGATCAAGCTCTCTTTGATGTTCTTGGAGTCTACACTATATGCGTTGTACCAATTGACAAAGTCAACCATTTCTTTTTTAAGTATATCTGATGGGGGAGCTTCGTAATGAACAACCTCCCTACCAATACTACCCGAAATAATAACCATAGGATCCGTTCCAGTTCTATACGTTCCTACTTTTATAGTACGAGCGTTTGAAAATAAAATCTGGTGCCAGTTTATAATTAGGCTTTCTGATAACTTCGTTGCATAATTTTCACGAACTTCAACCATCAGTTCAGCAATACCTTTCGCCTTAATATCTCTGACGTTGGATGATATAGCATGAAACCCCAAACGGTTTTGGATGGAGGACATCACATCTTGCCGACTATGATACTCCCCCTCTATCTCCGAAGTTTTTATGGCTTCATTGATCATAAATTGAAGAATGGCTTCTTGTTGTTCTTCTTTGGTTAAACCATCAATCAAACCTTTAACTTCACCAGTTTCCATAGCAAATTCTAAAACGAGTTCATCAATTATTGATGCATCATATGTGAAATTAGGCCAGTTTTTATGTTGCCAATTGTATTGCATGAGCCAATTTAAAGTTGTTATCGGCTCAAATATAGAAAAAATATGAGCCGATTAATGTTGTTAATCGGCTCATAAGGTTATATCCTGTGTTTTTATCGCTGAAATATCCTGTAATTAACCCTATAAATAACCCTATAAATAACCCTGTTGGTGACATGAAAATTGAACCTAGTTATTCCCGATAACCAAACAATTAGGCGCGGTTTAGACAACTGCTGTATTTATATTTGTCAATTAGTTGACTTTCATTCTACTTTTAATCTGACTGAACAGTCTATGGATGAGACGGAAGTTACCGTTCGTAATTCTGGCAACTTCCTCATTATCCGTAAAATTCTTTTTGTCCAGCTCCAACCCCAAACTGCCCCAATGATGCTCCAGAATAAACAACACTTCCTCCTTCCCGTTTGGACGATACTCGTGGGCAAAACCTATCCTCGAATATAATTGTGAGTACCTGGCTTTTATAGGAGTGTCCATTGATTTCAAATACAGAACAAAATTTACCGTACAAAAACTATTTCCGTAAAATTAATATTCGAAATTTAAAAGATTACCCTTTAATTTAAAAGGGTCGAACCAATGGAGCTTGGGCTACTTCTTACAAATCCTCCTCGTTTAACACCAATAATAAGTCAACATTCAACTGGCCATTCGTATGTTCTTTATTAGTTCCGAAATAAGGTCAATTACCGGAACTATTAAAAAGAATGACAAATGGAACTGAAAACGGAAAATTTCAATATGAGATCAACAAGTTCTTTAAAACGGCCGTTTTATGGGAATGAAAAGACCTACTTGAGAAGTTGAAGGAGAAAAACAAAGTTTTGCACTTTACAAATTTCTGAACATGAATTCATGTTGATTAAATTACAATATCCTAATAAGAAAATATAAAATTCGCTATGTTCGCATAATCACGAGATGTTAAGTTAATTAGAACCAAATGACGGCTACAATATGAAACAACCATTTCTTATCTTATTCACCCTAGTTTTCGGGTTTAATATAATCTACTCTCAAAAGAAGTTGACCGAAAATGAAAAACTTTTTGCAACAGCTAAGGTGTGGGGGTTTCTGAAATATTATCATCCAAGTGTCTCAGAAGGAAACTTTGATTGGGATAATGAATTGTTTAAAATTCTACCGAAGGTTAAGGAATCAACAAATGCTGAACAGTTGTCCGAAATTTATATTAATTGGATAGAAAGCTTGGGCGAAGTAGAAACATGTAAAAAATGTTCTAGAGAAAATAAATCTTTGCTATTCGAGAACAATTTTGATTTAGGTTGGATTGATGGTAATCTTCTAATTTCTGACAAACTATCTCAGAAACTAAAATTTATTGAACAAAATAGGCACTTAGGAGAAAAACATTACATAACTTATAGCAACACTGGTAGTATTAAAGTTATAAATGAGATTGACTACGCAGACTTTGACTGGAATAATAAAAATTTAAGGATACTTACATTGTTTCGATACTGGAATATTGTAGAGTATTTTTTCCCGTACAAATATCAGATGGATTCGCCATGGAATGAAGTTTTATACAAAATGATCCCAAAATTTTTGAATCCCAGATCAGCAGTAGATTTTCATCTAGCACTAATGGAATTGGTTGCTCATCTTGATGATGGTCATGCAAATATTTCGACAGATTTAATTATGTCGTTTTTTGGAGACTATTGGATGCCACAAAAGATAGAATTAGTAGAAGATAAAGCTGTAGTAACTGAATATTACAATGAGAAATTGGCCAAACCTTTTGATTTAAGAATTGGAGATGTAATTACTAAACTAGACAATAAAACTTTAGACGAGTTATTACTAGAAAAGGAAAAATACATTAGTGGGTCAAACATTTCAAAAAAGAAACAAAAGGCATCCTATACTATTTTTAGAGGCTCAAACGATTCTGTTAGAGTAGAGTATATCCGTGAAGGGAAAAGACTCAATACAATGATTAAGCGGTTTCCGTTAGATAATTTAAATTATAACTGGGCGGAGGAAAGAAAGGGAATAAAAGAAACATATAAAATTTTTGATGGAAATATTGGCTATGTCAATCTGGGAAGGCTTACGATAAAAGAAGTCCCAAAAGTGATGAAAGCTTTAGAAAGTATGAAAGCTATTATTTTCGACATTAGAAACTATCCCCAAGCGACTCTATTCTCCATATCGAATTATATAACGAGTAATAAGAGTGATTTTTATAAACTTTTATTACCCAATTTAGATTACCCAGGTCAATTTATCTGGGGGCATACTGGGAAGGCGGGAAATAATAAATTGAAATATACAGGTACAGTGGTTCTTTTGGTTAGTGAAAAAACCCAAAGCCATGCTGAATTTACAACCATGTGCTTACAAACTGGCGATAATGTTACTACAATCGGAAGTCAGACAGCTGGAGCTGATGGAAATATAAGTAGATTTGATACAGTGGGTGGATTCAAAACTCAAATGAGCGGCCTTGGAATTTTTTATCCGGATGGAACAGAAACACAAAGAGTAGGAATTAGGATTGATATTGAGGTAAAGCCAACCATCGATGGAATTAAACAAGGACGTGACGAAGTGTTGGAAAAGGCAATGGAGTTCATTAAGCAGAATTAAGTATATGTTTTAGGAGGGTGTATTTTCTGTACCCACTCGGATAAATCGACACTATCCCGTAAACTGTGTAAGTTTAAAATAACAGGGGTTGGACTTTTATCTAAAGTCTGACCCTTTTTTCATAGATCGTCAGGAACTGATTTAGGATGATTCC
>NZ_JAAXCQ010000026.1 GCF_012272855.1 Arenibacter sp. 6A1
ATTGAAAGCAATTAGGATTACCTCGATCCTCTCGGTGATCCCGAGGAGGGGTCGGTGCTCAACTGCATCCGATACAGGCTATCGCCTGTCGTATTTTTTGTTTTCTCCAGTTTAAGTGCCTTTGGCACTACACTGTTAAAAACAAAAAATCCGATCACAGTTTGTGATCGGATTTTTTTGGTCGGGGTGGCAGGATTCGAACCTGCGACCTCCGCGTCCCAAACGCGGCGCGATAACCGGGCTACGCTACACCCCGAAATGGTTACCCATTAATTCTTGATTAAAAAAAGCGGAGAGACAGGGACTCGAACCCTGGCGACAGTTACCCGTCGACAGATTAGCAATCTGCTCCGTTACCACTCCGGCACCTCTCCTTTATTTTTCAGAACTCGCATATCGGCTATGCGGTTGCAAATGTACTTGTTCATTCTCGATACCACAAGGTTTTCTCGAACTTTTTTTCACTTTTTTTTTACTCCGGATATTCAACCCTTAAGTGATAGACATTTACGAGTTTTTGCTTCAGTATTTTTTTTATCGATTCGATCTCTTTTAGGGTAATATTGGCGTTTAAAAATTGATTTGCCTTCACCTGCCCCTCTATTATTTTTTCTACAAATTCATCAATTACTAAAAAAGTAGGGTCCTTTAAACTCTTGGATGCTGCTTCCACCGAATCGGCCATCATCAAAATTGCTGTTTCTTTCGAAAAAGGAATAGGGCCTGGATACCTAAAATCTGCTTCGTCCATTTCGCCGCCCAATTCTTTTTGCTTTTTATAGAAGTAAAAGACCAAAGAAGTTCCATGGTGCGTCCGTATAAAATCAATGACCCTATCGGGAACTTTATTTTTTTGGGCAATTTCTATTCCTTGAATCACGTGATCGATGATAATCTTGGCCGCTTCTACAGGCTCTAGATCATCGTGAGGGTTCACATTCGTGATTTGATTTTCCGTAAAATAGGTCGGATTGTTCATTTTCCCGATATCGTGGTACAATGCCCCTACCCTGACCAACATAGCATTAGCCCCTATTTCATTTGCAGCCGCTTCGGCCAAATTGGCTACCTGCAGAGAATGGTGAAAGGTTCCTGGGGCCTTATTGGACAACTCCTTTAATAACTTTGAATTGGTATCGGACAACTCCAACAAGGAAACGTCCGATACTAGCCCAAAAATCTTTTCATAGATATATATCATAGGCTGTACAAATAAAGTGATCATTCCGTTTAACAAGAAAAAACCAAAAGCAATCCACTGCATATCCTGTAAACTTCCCTCGTGAATCATGTGAAAAGCAAAATACCCTACTATATAAATAAAGGTTATCTGTCCTACAGAAATAAAGAGATTGGCCCGTTTATACAGCTCAGAAACAGATAATATGGTTACAATACCGGCCATAATCTGAAGAAAGATATATTCAAAACTATTTGGGACCACAAACCCTAGAATCAACACCGTTAACACGTGAACATAAAGTCCCAACCTAGCATCGAAAAATGTTTTGAGTATTAAAGGCAGAATACAAAGTGGTACCACAAAGACATATGCATCATCGTATTTTACCACTAAAGTGGTGAAAAACACCATAAACAGAATGTTTACTATAATAAAGGTTAACTTGGTATTGTCTTTAAAAATATCGTAGCGATACCGTTTTAAAAATAAAAACAACATCATTAATACCAAGGCCACCAAAACCGTATACCCAACAAGCACATAATACTGGTTATTTTCCCCCCACAATTCAGATTCAAATTCACCTTTAAGGGAATTTAGCAATCGTAAATCCTCTTCTTCAACAACTTCCCCTTTGGCTATAATGAGCTTCCCTTCATCTACGGTGCCCAAGGTGTAGGATATTTTGGAAAATTCATGGTCCAGTTCCTTTTTGGTCAAATTGGAATCCAGGCTAACATTTGGCCGAACTAGCGTGAAAAAAAGCTGCTGGAAGGCCTCCCTATACCCTGTGAGTCCATTTTGAGCGATTTTTTTATCAACGACATCCGCTATGTCCGAAGGACTGTATATTTCATCGAAGCGCATTTTGATCGCCTCGTGGTTTTTTAACAAGTATAGATTGTTTTTTTTTCGTTCGGTCTTTGCTAAAATCCCATTTTCATAAATGTCATCTAAAATGTCACGAGCTACCTTCTTTAAAAAAGGCAATTGGTTAGCGGTGAAGATAGGCGGTTTAAAAACATCCTTGAATTCCTCTTCAAAAAGCCCGTAAACATCTTCGGTTATTTGGTTATCATAAGCGTAATAGTCAATACGATTGTTAACAATAGCTACCTTCTCCTTTGAGACTTCATCTTCACTTTTATTGATAGAAAAATCGAATGGTGCATAAAAGTTTTCGTACTGCCAAGGTTTCCCCTTTTGGTATTCATACTTAAACTTACCCCCTCTTGGGAAAAGAAATACTATTAAAAAAACAGATCCTATATAAAGAAAGTATTTATAAACCAGAGCCTGGTTTTTATATAGACTGTCCAAAAAAGTGCGCATATTGCTTGGATTATAAAATCAAAAATAGAAAAATATAAGCTTATATCGTTATTTTACTTCAACGACAAACCTTTACCCATCAAAAAATACAAAAAGGAAATTACTACAAATGAACGACTTTCTTCACGGGCGATTTTAAAATGATAAAAAATAAGGAATAATACCCTCTTGCTACCCTCGTTGCGCTTTAATTTATTAATTTCGTAAAATAAAAATAATCCTTCATGAAAGACGTAGTAATTGTTTCTGTCGCCAGAACCCCAATTGGAAGCTTTATGGGTGCTTTATCTTCTATAACTGCCCCCCAACTTGGAGCTATTGCCATTAAGGGAGCCTTGAAGAAAATCGATTTGGACCCTTCTTTAGTGGAAGAGGTTCTGATGGGGAATGTTGTGCAGGCAGGTACTGGACAAGCCCCTGCAAGACAGGCCGCAATACACGCCGGTATTCCTAATACCGTTCCCTGTACTACCATTAACAAGGTATGTGCCTCTGGAATGAAAGCCGTAATGCAAGCTGCCCAAACCATTGCTTTGGGAGATGCTGACATTGTGGTTGCCGGAGGAATGGAAAACATGAGTCTTATTCCACATTACGTTCATTTAAGAAATGGCCATAAGTTTGGTCCTAGTACTCTTATCGATGGGATGCAGAAAGATGGTTTGGTAGATGCCTATGACCAACAAGCTATGGGTACTTGTGCCGATGCCTGCGCCACGGAGTATAAGTTTAGTAGGGAAGACCAGGACAACTATGCCATTCAATCTTATCAAAGATCTGCAGAAGCTTGGGCTGCAGGAAAATTTACCCAAGAGATTGTTCCCGTTCCCGTTCCTCAAAGAAAGGGCGAACCTATCTTGGTTCAGGAGGACGAAGAGTTTAAAAATGTTATCCTAGATAAAATTCCCAGCTTGCGACCTGCATTTTCAAAAGACGGTACCGTAACGGCCGCGAACGCATCGACCATTAACGATGGAGCCGCAGCCTTGGTATTGATGAGCGCAGAAAAAGCCGCTGCATTGGGATTAACACCTTTGGCTACCATAAAAAGTTATGCCGATGCCGCCCACGAACCACAATGGTTCACTACGGCCCCGTCAAAAGCACTGCCAAAAGCGTTGAACAAAGCTAATATTAACATAAAAGATGTTGATTATTTTGAATTTAACGAAGCATTCTCAGTAGTAGGACTGGCCAATATGAAAATCCTAGGCCTAACCGATAAAAATGTCAATGTTAATGGGGGTGCAGTATCCTTAGGACATCCTTTAGGGTGTTCTGGCGCTCGAATAATCATTACTTTACTAAGTGTGTTGGAACAAAAAAACGCAAAAATAGGTGCAGCAGCCATTTGTAATGGTGGTGGTGGAGCCTCAGCAATTATCATTGAAAGAAATTAACAAGCCCCTGCAAAGCACATCCATGCAATACGGTATTTGCCACCTAAGTATTATTCCTGTACGTTCAAGTGCGGACGACGCCGCCGAAATGGTATCACAACTATTATACGGCGAACATTTTAAAGTATTAGAACATCGAAAATTATGGAGTAAAATCCGAATTGCTTTTGATGGTTATGAAGGTTGGATCAGCAACCAGCAATACACCATGATCAGCGAAGGAGACTACTACCAGATAGAAGGTTCTGACGATATAAAAATAACGTCAGAGCTCATCTCCTTTACAGAAAACAAACAAAATGTTCTAATCCCAATCGTTTTGGGATCTACCATTCAAAATGTTTGTCTATCGCATTACAAATTCGACGACTTTGGTGCTACCAACCACAAGAATAAAGAACAACTAGTGCCCACCGCACTGCTTTATCTTAACGCCCCCTACTTATGGGGTGGAAAAACCTCCTTTGGAATAGATTGCTCCGGCCTTACCCAAATGGTATACAAAATAAACGGGTACAAGCTGCTACGAGATGCCGCACAACAATCAACCCAGGGCGAAGCCTTAAGTTTTATCGAAGAAAGTGAACCTGGTGACCTTGCTTTTTTTGACAATAAGGATGGCATCATAGACCATGTGGGAATTATCATGGACAATAATTATGTAATTCATTGTCATGGAAAAGTGCGTATAGACCGCTTAGATCATACTGGTATATTTAATACAGAAGTAAACAATTACACCCACAAACTACGGGTGATAAAAAAGATTGTATAAAAAAAAGACCTTCGCAAAACGAAGGTCTTTTTTTATACAATCAATGTCCGAAAGCTATTCTTTCAACATTTTCTTTATACGCAAGAAATTATCGTTATCCCCTAAAGAATAATATATATTCTTCAACTGGGTAAGAATACCTTGGTTGTCAGGATTTAATTTTATGGCATCTTCTAAAATGATAGCACCATCACGAAACAAATCATCCTTTTGTTGTTTTAATTCATCATATCTAGCAATATCCTTTTTAGAGTTCCCTAAAGAGTTCATCTCATCAATTAAACCATTTCCTTCATTTACATAGGTAGTAGAAAGATTTAACTGGGCATTTACATAACCAGGGTTAATTTCAATGGCTCTTCTATAAGCATCTCTTGCCTCTTCGATATTCCCTTGCTCCATATTAATAACTCCAATATTATAAAACAAATCTGGGTTATCGGGAGCTACTTCAGCAGCTTCGGCCATTAAGACTTTAAACTTGTCCTTATCACCTAATTTGTAATAAAGATTAGCTTCGTTCAAAATCAAGTTAACATCATTAGGATCCTTGGCACGAGCATCTACATACGCCTCCAAAGCTTTTTCATCCTGTCCCAACTGCGTATAAATTAAGGCAATATTCTTAACGATTTCGGTAGTTTTAGAAGGTGTTTTTTCATCTTCAGGATCTTTATAAGCCCCAGATTTCACCATAAGCTCTCTTTGGGTTCTATCCATCTCCTCAACTTCTCCTGTAGCAACGTTTGTAGCCTTGTAAACCATGCCACTACCGTCGTACCCAAGATCTTTTAATTCGTTGTAATAGGTAAGAGCCTCCTCATAGTGCCCACCGTTTACCGCGCTACTCGCAGCGTAGTAAAGGTATACAGTATCCTGAGGACTCAAAGTGTAGCTTAAATAAAGTTTCTCGGCACCTTCTTTAAACCTTTTATTATTGTTATCCTCCACAGCAGCGTTCACCAAATCGGCCGTCATAGCAGCTAATTTCTGCTTGGCATCGGCACTGTATTTAGACTTTCCGCTTTTCTCTTCTACTTCTACAACCTTTCTATAGGCTGTGATAGCCTCATCAAAAGCTCCCTCAGTACCTTTTTTTGCAAGACCGGCATAAGCATTCCCTTTCAAGAAAAAATACTGAGCCTGCATCTTGGCATCGGCACCGTTAATTAACGAAGCTGCGCCTTCCAACGCTGTTTTTGCAGCCATTTCGTCTCCCGACCTCAAGGCCTTATCGGCTGCTTTAATCTCACTTTTCTGAGAAAATCCAGCGATCGTAAAAGACATCGCCGCTAAAACTATAAATTTTCTTTTCATTCTTTTAATATTTTATTCTACTAATTAGTTTTATATAATTACTCGGTTATTTCTGGACTATTATTATCAAGAGCCGTGCCATCTTCTTCCTTGGCATCTTCTTCAACAATGTTCTCACCGTCAATTTGTGGCTCTTCCTTCATCACTTTTGCCACTGCTGCAATAGAATCGTTTCCTTTAATATTAATAAGTCGGACCCCTTGTGTAGCCCTTCCCATTACTCTTAAATCTTCGACACTCATTCTAATCGCAATACCTGATTTATTAATAATCATCAAATCGTCCGAATCGGATACATTTTTGATCGCCACAAGACCACCGGTCTTTTCGGTTATAGAAATGGTTTTCACCCCTTTTCCTCCCCTATTGGTAATTCTATAATCATCAATGCTCGAACGTTTCCCATAACCATTTTCAGAAACAACCAATATTTCTTCTTCAAAATCATGTACGGATACCATACCAATAACCTCATCGTTTTCGTGTGCCAAAGTAACTCCACGAACTCCGGAAGCGTTCCTTCCCATAGGTCTGGTCTTACCTTCTTCAAATCGAATAGCTTTACCGGATTTAAGTCCCAAGAAAATTTGACTGCTACCAGTGGTCAACTTGGCCTCTAATAATTCGTCGTCTTCACGGATACCAATGGCGTTAATTCCATTTTGTCTCGGCCTAGAATACTGCTCCAAAGAGGTTTTCTTCACAATCCCCTTTTTGGTTGCCATTATCACATAATGACTGTTTACATACTCCTCATCTTTTAAATCTTGAGTACAGATAAAGGCTTTTACCATATCGTCGCTCTCAATATTGACAAGGTTTTGAATAGCACGTCCCTTCGAGGTTCTGCTTCCTTCCGGAATTTCAAAAACACGCATCCAATAACATTTTCCATTCTGGGTAAAGAACAACATATATTGGTGGTTGGTCCCTACAAATAAATGTTCTAGGAAATCTTCATTTCTGGTCGATGATGCTTTTTGTCCTACACCACCCCTATTTTGGGTCTTGTATTCTGAAAGCGAAGTTCTTTTTATGTATCCAGCATGCGAAATGGTTATTACCACTTGCTCATCTGGAATCATATCTTCCATACTAAGATCACCACCGGCAAAATTGATTTCAGAACGACGAAGATCTCCGTATTTATCTTTAATCTCTAGAAGCTCGTCCTTAATGATCTGCATTCTACGTTCTTTTTTCTCTAAGATATCCTTTAAATCGGCTATGGTCTTAATAATTTCCTCGTACTCTGACCTTAGCTTATCCTGCTCCAGTCCAGTTAACTGACGCAAACGCATATCTACGATAGCCTTGGCTTGGATTTCGCTAAGTTTAAAGCGTTCCATAAGACTTTCCCTTGCCGCATCGGCATTGGCAGAAGCCCTGATGATGGCAATCACCTCATCAATATTATCAGAAGCTATAATAAGTCCTTCTAAGATATGAGCCCTATCTTCGGCTTTTTTAAGCTCAAACTTGGTACGTCTAACCACTACTTCATGACGGTGTTCCACAAAGTAATGAATCATTTCCTTTACATTCAACAATTGGGGCCTTCCGTTGACCAGTGCAATATTGTTTACACTGAAGGAAGCCTGTAGTGAAGTATATTTATATAAGGTATTTAAAACAATATTAGGAATAGCGTCCTTTCTAAGGATATAAACGATACGCATACCGTTTCTATCGGACTCGTCCCTTATCGTAGCAATTCCTTCGATCTTTTTTTCATTGACCAAGTCGGCAGTTTTCTTGATCATATCTGCCTTATTGACTTGATATGGAATTTCGGTCACGACAATACAATCTCTTCCTTGAACCTCTTCAAAAGAAGCCTTTGCGCGCATCACCACTCGACCTCTACCAGTATGGAATGCCTCCTTTACGCCATCATAACCATATATGATACCCCCTGTAGGAAAATCAGGAGCTTTTATATGGGTCATGATCTCATCTATTTCTATATCGTGATTGTCAATATAAGCAACCGTACCATCGACAACTTCAGAAAGATTGTGAGGCGGCATGTTCGTTGCCATACCTACTGCAATACCAGAAGCACCGTTGATCAACAAGTTAGGCACCCTAGTAGGAAGTACTGTGGGCTCCTGCAAAGAGTCATCAAAGTTCAACTGATGATCGACAGTATCCTTTTCTATATCTGCCAACATATCATCAGCAATCTTACGCATACGGGCCTCCGTATAACGCATAGCTGCAGGACTGTCACCATCAATAGACCCAAAGTTACCTTGTCCATCTACCAACATATAACGCAAGCTCCATTCCTGGGCCATACGAACCATTGAATCGTACACAGAGGTATCTCCGTGCGGATGGTACTTACCCAGAACCTCCCCGACGATACGGGCAGATTTCTTATGGGCACTGTTTGAGCGAACTCCCAATTCATGCATTCCAAACAAAACCCTTCTATGTACCGGCTTTAGACCATCCCTGACATCAGGTAGGGCACGTGACACAATGACCGACATTGAATAATCAATGTAGGCAGATTTCATTTCATCTTCAATGTTAATCGGAATTAATTTTTCTCCTTCTGCCATTTAAAATCTTCTGTTTATTTTTTAGTTAAAAAAGCACGACAATATACACAAAATCAAAGCCACAAACACTACTATAGCGCACTTTTCTTAAAAATTTATCAACACGGCCTATCAGAATTTTAGTTCTAGATTTAACCGTCCATTTATTTGACAAATCTATTATTTTCTAGCTATTGAACAAAGTTTAAGAAATATAGGTACAGTATTTGCCCTATATTGATATAGATTTACTATTTTTAATGATGAAAGGATAATTTTATGGATGATAATTTTTCCCCTAGAGTAAAAGACGTAATTGCCTATAGCAAAGAAGAAGCCTTGCGATTGGGGCACGACTTCATTGGTACTGAGCACTTAATGTTAGGACTACTCCGTGATGGGAACGGCAAGGCCATTAGCATATTGGATGCACTGGATGTCGACTTAGACCACCTTAGAAGAAAAGTAGAGATCTTGAGTCCAGCAAATCCAAATCCTGGCCTTTTGCAGAAAGACAAAAAAAACTTACACTTAACCAGGCAAGCAGAACGCGCCCTGAAAACGACATTTTTGGAGGCCAAGTTATTTCAAAGCCCTTCCATCAACACGGCTCATTTGTTATTGTGCATATTACGCAATGAAAATGACCCGACCACCAAGTTATTACACAGATTAAAGGTGGATTACGATGGAGTTAAAGAACAATTTAAATCTATGATAACAAGCGATGACGATTATATAGACACACCTACCTCAGAGTCCTTCCCGAACGATTCCGATGATAGCAACGAAGAAAAGGACGATTCCTTCAGCGGAAGCTCTTCTCAAAAAGGAAGTAAGAAATCTAAAACTCCAGTGTTGGACAATTTTGGGCGCGATCTTACTAAAATGGCAGAAGAGAACAAACTAGACCCCGTTGTTGGACGAGAAAAAGAAATAGAAAGGGTTTCTCAAATCCTCAGCCGAAGAAAAAAGAACAACCCTCTATTGATCGGTGAGCCCGGCGTGGGTAAAAGTGCCATAGCAGAAGGCCTTGCCTTGAGAATCATCAACAAAAAGGTCTCTAGGATCTTATACAACAAAAGAGTAGTTACCCTTGATTTGGCATCTTTGGTTGCTGGTACAAAATACCGTGGCCAGTTCGAAGAGCGAATGAAGGCGGTTATGAACGAGTTGGAAAAGAATAACGACGTTATTTTGTTTATTGACGAGATTCACACCATTGTTGGTGCCGGAGGCGCCACAGGAAGCCTCGATGCCTCTAACATGTTCAAACCCGCCTTGGCAAGAGGTGAAATTCAATGTATTGGTGCCACCACCTTGGACGAATACAGACAATATATCGAAAAAGACGGAGCCCTTGAAAGAAGGTTCCAAAAGGTTATTGTTGAACCGACCACTGTGCAGGAAACTATAGAAATCCTTAATAATATTAAGCAAAAGTACGAGGAGCACCACAATGTTATTTATACCAATGAAGCCATAATCGCTTGCGTAAAACTTACCAATAGATATATGACCGATCGGTTTTTACCAGACAAAGCTATAGATGCCTTGGATGAATCTGGCTCTAGAGTCCACATTGTAAACATGGATGTACCTAAACAAATCCTAGATCTAGAAAAGCAATTGGAAGACGTGAGGATTCTTAAGAATACCGTGGTTAAAAAACAAAAGTATGAAGAAGCTGCAAAACTGCGGGATGATGAAAAAAGGATAGAAAAAGAACTGGCTATTGCCCAGGAAAAATGGGAAGAAGATAGCAAGCTTCACAAAGAAACCGTTACCGAAGACAATGTTGCGGACGTCGTTTCTATGATGAGCGGTATTCCTGTAAACAGAATTGCACAAACAGAAAGCAATAAACTGGCAGAGCTCCCTCAACTGATAAGAAACAATGTCATAGGACAAAACGAGGCGGTTGTAAAAGTATCTAAGGCCATTCAAAGAAACCGCGCAGGCTTAAAAGACCCTAACAAACCTATTGGCTCCTTTATATTTTTAGGTCAAACCGGGGTTGGAAAAACACAATTGGCGAAAGTATTGGCCAAGGAATTATTCGACTCGGAAGATTCCCTGATCCGTATTGATATGAGTGAGTATATGGAGAAATTTGCCATATCGAGACTCGTTGGTGCACCTCCGGGATATATCGGATATGAAGAAGGTGGACAGTTGACGGAAAAAGTACGTCGCAAACCTTATTCCGTTATCCTATTGGACGAGGTAGAAAAAGCGCATCCAGATGTGTTTAATATGCTGCTCCAAGTCTTGGATGATGGATTCTTAACAGATAGCCTAGGCAGAAAGATCGATTTTAGAAATACGATTATTATCATGACTTCCAATATTGGTGCTAGACAATTGAAAGATTTTGGGCAAGGAGTAGGCTTTGGAACCTCAGCTAAAAAAGCACAAGCCGATACCTACCAAAAAAGCGTTATTGAAAACGCCCTGAAAAAAGCTTTTGCACCAGAATTCCTTAACAGGATAGACGATGTTATCGTGTTTAACGCCTTAGAAAGAGAAGATATCCATAAAATCATCGATATTGAACTTAACAAACTGTTCGCAAGAATAAATGATATCGGATACAACCTTCAGCTTTCCGACAAAGCTAAAGATTATATTGCCGAAAAAGGTTTTGACAAGGAATACGGGGCTAGACCATTAAAGAGAGCTATTCAAAAATATATTGAAGATGCCCTTGCCGAAGAAATTGTCAACTCAAACCTTAATGAAGGGGACACCATCATAATGGATCTAAACGAAGAGAAGCAAGAACTTACCATTAAAATTGACAAAGGAGAGAAATCCTCCAAAGCATAATATCATTTTTAAAATCACAAAAATGGAGTAGCCTACAGCTACTCCATTTTTTTTTACGCCTTCTTTTTTAGTTTGCCGTGATTGTACAAAACGCTCCTCAAGCGCCCGTATACACCAATTATTAGGTTTTTAATCTAATAATTTTTACGGTCCATTTTCGAAATCCTACTTTCGACTCAGACACTATATAAAATACTGTACATGAACAGCGGACAATCTAAAAACGGATTAGTCGTTAAAGAATACATGCTAGAATCTGGACTAGTAAAAGTATATAACGATTATGTCATTTCAATTTTTAACGAAGGAACTACTATTACCCTGGAACGACTCCTACAATTGCTCCGAATTATGGAAATTCATTATGAAAACAAAAACTTTGGCTATATCAGTATCCGCAAAAACTCTTACGCCATCGACCCTATGATCTATAGCTACCTAAGGGAACTAGATTGCCTTAAAGCCTTTGCCATTGTTTCTGTCAAGGAAATCGACATGTATAATTTTAATATTGAAAAATTGTTCTATAAAAAGCCGATGAAATTTTTTATCGATCAAGAAAATGCCCTTACCTGGGTAAAACGAAGGATTAGGTCCTGATCCGTCCCCATATAAAGAAGCAAGCCTAGTTCCCTCCTATTTAGGACTTCTCCTCTTTCTCTTCCTGCTCTTGTTCTTGTTGTGGTTGAGGCACATAAAACAAATCTAAATAGGCCTTCCCAATATTTTCTATAATTCCTGAAGCTGTCAAGGCCTCATACCCGCAATCTTCCACGGCAATATCTCCAGCTTTCCCATGCAAATAGACTCCAAAAATTGCCGCTGATAATGAGGCATACCCTTGTGCAATTAATCCTGTTATAACTCCAGTCAACACATCACCACTACCCGCCGTAGCCATCCCCGGGTTCCCTGTTGAATTTATATAACCAATATCCTTATATATCACCATTGAATAAGCCCCCTTTATAACCAAGACAATATTGTATTTATTAGAAAACTTCTTTGCCTTATTCAATTTCTCAAAATCATCCTTCCAAGGCCCGATCAACCTTTCCAACTCCTTTGGGTGCGGCGTAAGCACTGAATCTGCCGGCAATAATTTTAGCAAGTTCTTGTTTTTCGACAATATATTTAACGCATCGGCATCGACCACCAAAGGCGATTTATTATGTTTTAAAAAAGCAGTAAAAGCTTTTGTGGTGGTTTCGGAAACCCCTAAACCTATGCCAACACCAATTGCATTGGGCGTAATATCAAATGCTATATCTACCAACTCCTTTTCTCCTTCGTCAACAACCACCATAGCTTCCGCTAGAGCGGTTTGCAGCGGAATATAACCACAACTTGGCACATAGCTAGTCACCAAGCCACTACCGACTTTTAAACATGCCTTGGCCGATAAAATTACTGCCCCTATTTTACCATAGCTTCCTCCAATGATTAAGGAATGACCATAAGTACCTTTATGCGAAAATTTGTTTCTGGGAAGGTACATTGGCAACACCTCACTTTTACCCATCAATTCGTATTGAGTTGGCAAACCCGATAAAAACTCCATATCCAACCCTATATCCAAGATCTCCCATTGCCCAATATGAATACCGGTTTCAGGCAAGAAAAACACAAGTTTTGGCGCCTGAAAACTCAATACATGGTTCGCTTTTATAATCCCCGCGGTATTGACCACTCCCGTTTCCATAAATAAACCGGAAGGAAGGTCTATAGAAAGAATGAAGGCGTTAGAGGCATTCAAATACTCTATTAAACTCACCACCCATTGGTCTGGTGCCCTATTTAAACCTATCCCAAAAATAGCATCGACTATAATATCATCTTTACCAATAGCCGGAAATTCGGATACCTTATTCAAAAAATTAGGCCATACTTTTCGATCTTGCAACCGATTTAGATTAATCAGGAAATCCTTAGAGCGCTTTTCGCTATAGTTCACCACATGCACCTCAATATTATAACCGTGTTCCTGCAGATGACGTGCTAAAGCAATACCATCTCCCCCATTATTTCCTATCCCGCAAAACAAATGAACTTTTACGGGTGCTCCCTGCATTCTTAAATGCATCCAATTAAAAATCTGAACTGCAGCACGCTCCATAAGCGCCTCGCTTTCAATATTCTGCTTTTCAATTGTGAATTTATCAGCATCGTATATTTGTTGCGCATTAAAAATCTTCATATCGTATTTTTTTAGGACAATAATTACTGATAATGTAAAAATAGAAACGATCCTTTGATTCGTTACTCAAAAATACTACATTTGATTCTTTATCTGCAATATGACAGTAAACAATTCGGATATCCTAAAATTCTACACTCCTATAGTAATTGGTACAATTACCACTACTACTATTGGTACCACCACCCCTTTGGGGTAATCTACTATATATTCGTCCGTCCATATTTTTTTTTCAAAAAAACGTTTACCTTTTTCTTTAAAACCAACAACCATGAAAGTTCTAAAATTCGGGGGCAGCTCTGTTGCCAATGCCCAAAATATCTGTTTAATAAAAAATATTATCGCACCAATAAATAGCGATAAAACTATTGTAGTCGTCTCTGCTTTAGGCGGCATAACAGACCTATTACTTCAAACTGCCCAGCTAGCTTCTGTCCAAGACAAGAGTTATAAGTCTATTTTCTTGGAGATAGAGAACAGGCATTTACAGACTATTAAGGAATTAATTCCTATTCACCAGCAAAGCAAGGTCCTAAGCAAGGTTAAGAGTGAATTAAATATTTTGGAAACACTTTTAGAAGGCGCCTTTTTAATCGGAGAAATAACACCTAAACTTTCCGATAAGATAGTGAGTTATGGAGAACTATTATCTTCTTATATTATCAGTGAGTATTTTATTTCTGAAGGTATAGATACCGCCCATACAGATAGTAGGCAACTAATAAAAACCAATAACAATTACGGCAAGGCAATAGTGAATTATGACATCACCAATGATAATATAGCCAAATATATTCAGGAATGTCCTCACCAAATTATTGTCATGGGAGGTTTTATCGCTTCTTCCATTAAGGGCGACTCTACAACCCTAGGTCGCGGTGGCTCTGATTATACGGCCGCTATCGTTGCCAATGCCATAGATGCGGAAGTATTAGAAATCTGGACCGATGTCAGTGGCTTATACACTGCTAACCCAAAGATTGTAAAACAAGCCAAGGCCATTCCCCATATTTCTTATGAAGAAGCTATGGAACTATCGCATTTTGGCGCTAAGGTTTTATACCCTCCAACTATACAACCAGTCCTTGCCAAGGGTATCAATATTGTTATTAAAAACACTTTTGACCCTGAGGCAGCCGGTACTTTGATCACTAAATCCCAAAATCATTCCGGAAAAACGGTTAGAGGAATAAGCCACGTAGAACATATAGCCTTGCTTTCCCTAGAAGGTCCGGGAATGGTTGGGATACCTGGAATATCGAAACGCTTTTTTGAAGTCCTTTCCCAAGCCGGAATAAGTGTGGTAATGATTACCCAAGCCTCTTCTGAACACTCTATCTGCATAGGGATCTCTGACTTCGATACCGACTTGGCCGTTGAAATAATAAACGACGCCTTTTTCCATGAGATATCCTTGGGTAAAATAAAACCCGTAATAGCTGAAAAAGAATTGGCCATTATAGCATTAGTAGGCGACAATATGAAAAGCCACCAAGGGCTAAGCGGTAAAATGTTCAGCACCCTAGGAAAAAACAACGTAAACATAAGAGCTATCGCTCAAGGCGCTTCCGAACGTAATATCTCTGCCGTGATTAAAAAAGACGATGTAAAAAAAGCATTGAATAGCCTACATGAAGAATTCTTTGAAGAAAATGTAAAGCAATTAAACCTCTTTGTGATGGGCGTGGGGAATGTAGGTTCTAAGTTAATGAACCAAATACAGCTTCAAAAGAAATACTTAAAAGAAAAGCTTAGACTCAATATTAGGGTTATTGGAATCGCAAACTCCCGTAAAATGGTTTTTAACGAGGATGGCATTTCACTAAAAAACTGGGAAGAAGCACTGAGTAATGGTCAGCCTACCGACAAGGATGTATTCTTCGAGACCATTAAAAAACTCAACTATCGCAATAGTATTTTTGTAGATAACACTGCTAGTGCCGAGGTATCCAAAACTTACAATACCTACCTTAGAAACAGCATTTCTATTGTTACCTGTAATAAAATTGCCTGTTCATCGGATTTTAACAATTACCAGGAATTAAAGGACCTTGCACGTCAATACAATGCTCCCTTTTTGTTCGAAACCAATGTAGGTGCGGGACTCCCTATTATAGACACCCTAAAAAATCTTATGGCCTCTGGAGATAAGATCCTTAAAATACAAGCAGTGCTCTCTGGAAGTCTAAACTTTGTATTCAATAATTTTAACGACAAGACCACCTTTCACGATGTGGTAAAGCAAGCTCAGGAGCAGGGATATACAGAACCAGATCCTACCATAGATTTAAGCGGTATAGATGTTATGAGAAAAATATTAATCCTTGCCAGGGAAAGCGGTAATGAATTAAATATTGACGATATAGTGAATACTCCCTTTCTTCCTGAGGAAAGTTTAAACACTAATAACAACGATGATTTCTTTGCTTCTTTAGTAAAACACGAGGAATCTTTCCAAGAAATGTACGGCGAAGCTTCCAAGGCAGATTGCAAGCTTAAATATGTGGCCCAATTTGAAAACGGCAAAGCTAGTGTAGGACTGCAACAAATTCCTAAGGGGCACGATTTCTATAACTTAGAAGGCAGTGATAATATTGTTTTATTTTTTACTGAAAGATACCCTAACCAACCGATGATCATTAAAGGCGCTGGCGCTGGCGCCGATGTTACGGCCTCCGGAATTTTTGCGGATATCATTAGAATTGGTAATTTTTAAAACACGATCCTTAGCATGAAAAACGAAATAAAAGTATTTTGCCCAGCTACCATAGCCAACATATCTTGTGGTTTTGACGTCTTAGGACTCGCCTTGGATGCCGTAGGCGACGAGATGGTGGTTCGAAAAACGACACAAAAAGGTATCCGGATCGTAAAACTTACAGGGCAAGACCTTCCTATGGAAACCCATCAGAATGTTGCCGGGGTAGCTGGTTTGGCCTTATTGGCCGAGAGTGACTATGATGGCGGATTTGAGATTGAAATCTATAAAAAAATTAAAGCAGGAAGCGGTATAGGAAGTAGCGCCGCAAGTTCTACAGGTGCCGTTTGGGCCATGAACCAATTGCTGAACCAGCCTTTTTCGAATTTAGAATTGGTAAAATTCGCCATGGAAGGGGAACGTTTAGCGAGTGGGGTTGCCCATGCAGACAATGTTGCCCCTGCCCTTTTTGGTGGCTTTACCTTAGTAAGAAGCTATGACCCCTTAGATATTGTTAAAATTCCGAACCCTGAGGAGCTGTACGCTACGGTTATTCATCCTCAAATAGAAGTAAAGACCTCGGACTCTAGGCGTATCCTAAAAACCACCATATCGCTAGAAGATGGGATTAAACAATGGGGGAATGTAGGCGGGCTGATCGCAGGTTTGTTTACCAATGATTATGAATTGATAGGAAGGTCTTTAGTAGACCACATCGTAGAACCTATTCGTTCTATTTTAATTCCCGGCTTTGACAAAGTAAAAGAAGAAGCTATCAATGCCGGTGCCCTTGGCTGTGGAATTTCAGGATCGGGCCCCTCTATTTTTGCGTTGAGCAAAGGAGCAGAAAATGCCGATAAGATAGCCGATGCCATGCGTAAGGTTTATCAGAAAATAGGGATAGAATACGATGTGCATGTATCCAAAATAAACGCCGAAGGCATCAGGGAGCTTTAAAAAGTACCTATCTAAGACAATAACAATAAAAACCAACTGACGGAAAAATTCCAATTTCCGAACAGTGACTACAATACAAGCTTATGAAATATTACAGCCTCAATAAACAAGCGCCAAACGTATCTTTTAAAGAAGCAGTGGTAAAAGGAATTGCACCGGACCGCGGACTTTATTTTCCTGAGTCTATCACCCCTTTACCGACCTCCTTTTTCGAAAATATAGAAAACCTCACTAAACACGAGATTGCTTTTACCGCTATAAAACAATTTACCGGTGACGAGCTCCCCGACCCTGTATTGAAAGAAATCCTGGAAGATGTTTTAGATTTTGATTTCCCGCTTGTGGAAATTGAGGACCAAGTGGCTTCCTTAGAACTTTTTCACGGTCCAACCATGGCTTTTAAAGATGTAGGCGCCCGTTTTATGGCCAAATGTTTAGGGTACTTTTCTCAGAAAACCACCAACGATGTAACGGTACTAGTAGCTACCTCCGGAGATACCGGTGGTGCTGTAGCGAACGGATTTTTAGGCGTTAATGGTGTTAAGGTAGTAATTCTATATCCTAGCGGCAAGGTCAGTGATATTCAGGAAAAACAATTGACCACTCTAGGACAAAATATAACCGCCCTAGAGGTCGATGGTACCTTTGACGATTGCCAACACATGGTAAAAACAGCATTTTTGGACCAGGAACTGACCGCTGCCATGCAACTCACCTCTGCCAATTCTATAAATGTTGCCCGTTGGCTTCCCCAACTGTTCTATTTCATGTTCGCGTATAAACAAGCGAAAAGCAAAGGAAAGGAAATTGTCTTTTCCGTTCCTAGCGGGAATTTTGGAAATATATGTGCTGGAATTATGGCTCAGCGATTGGGAATGCCGTGCAAACAGTTTGTAGCAGCGACCAATATAAACGATATAGTGCCCAATTTTATGAAGACCGGCACCTATTCCCCAAAACCTTCACAAGCTACCATTTCTAATGCCATGGATGTTGGAGACCCCAGTAACTTTATAAGGATCAGACATTTGTTCCAGGATAATTTTGATGCCTTGTCAAATAATTTGTCTTCTTATTCCTTTACCGATAAAGAAACTAAGGAAGCTATGTTGAAAATCTATAGGGACTTTAATTATGTGGCCGATCCACATGGCGCCGTAGGGTATTTAGGCTTAAAAAAATACCAGGAAAATCATCCGAACACCTATGGTATTTTTCTAGAAACCGCCCACCCTGTTAAATTTTTAGATGTCGTAGAAGATACCATTACTAAAAAAATATCCCTGCCCAAGCAAATAGCAATACTTATGGATAAAAAGAAAAAATCTATTAGGATTTCGGAGTATGCCGAGTTAAAGACTTTTCTCTTAGATAAATAAAAGGACCAAAGATTTTCCCTTTTTGTTATTTCCATCGGGACTGCCAAGCCCCCTAAAAACATACTGTGTTTATAGGGGGCTTGCTTTTTTTTATATCCTTTCCTTCCACGATATCGGCCCCCAGCATATATTGTAGCGCCATAGAAATTTTGTTCAATTTAGAGATACTTGTTAGCCCCCTAACCCAGTGTTTAATTTGTTCTGTATTTCGCGTTAGGGACCGCGGCGGCATCCCCGCAGCGGAGCAAGGGATATAGACAAGGGCCCGCCCGACGAAGGAGGGAACGCCCAAATCACAACACCATCAGCTAAGCTATTTCTCAATGGTCGTTTATAGCTTTTATACCTTTAAAAATATAAATTTTACAAAACAAGGTGGAATGATTTTTACACATCGATTAATTTTCGATATTTTTACCGCTTAATCCATTGAAATGAAAAACACAGCACTAACGAATACACACCAAGCCCTAGGCGCTAAGATGGTACCTTTTGCAGGATACAATATGCCCGTTTCTTATGAAGGCATTAATATAGAACATGAAACCGTACGTAAGGGTGTTGGCGTTTTTGATGTTTCCCATATGGGGGAATTTTTAATTTCTGGCCCTAAGGCCCTAGATTTAATTCAGAAGGTATCTTCTAACGACGCCTCTAAAATGGCTATTGGCAAGGCACAATACAGCTGTCTACCGAATGAAACAGGCGGTGTTGTAGACGATTTAATCATCTACAAAATGAAGGAAGACCAGTATTTGTTAGTTGTAAATGCTTCTAACATTGATAAAGACTGGGCTCATATTAGCAAATACAACGAAGAATTTGGTGCAGAAATGCGCAATATTTCTGACGAATATTCCCTTTTGGCGATTCAAGGTCCTAAGGCTGTGGAAGCGATGCAGTCCTTGACTTCTATTGACCTAGCGACCATTAAATTTTACTCCTTTGAGGTAGCCGACTTTGCAGGTATCGATAATGTAATTATTTCGGCCACCGGATATACCGGTTCTGGAGGATTTGAAATTTACTGCAAAAACGAGGATGTACAGCAGGTCTGGGATAAGGTTTTTGAGGCCGGTGCTTCTTTTGACATAAAACCTATTGGCTTAGCCGCAAGGGATACCCTGCGATTAGAAATGGGGTACTGCCTTTACGGTAATGATATTAGCGATACGACTTCTCCTTTAGAGGCTGGCCTGGGATGGATTACTAAATTCACCAAGGATTTTGTAAACAGCGAGGCACTTGCAAAAGAGAAAAAAGAGGGCCCTAAGCGAAAATTAATTGCTTTTGAATTGGACGAAAAAGGTATTCCAAGACACGATTACGATATTGTAGATGCCGAAGGTAATACTATCGGAATCGTTACTTCCGGAACCATGTCCCCTTCCTTAGGAAAAGGAATTGGTTTAGGATACGTTCCTGTGGAAATAGCAGAATTAGGTACTAAAATCTATATCCAAGTTAGAAAAAAAGCCCTTCAGGCTACCATCGTAAAACCGCCCTTTTACAAGGCTTAATAAAAAATTAAAGGAATGCTAAAGGAAGTACCGCACAAATTTATCTTGGTTTGTGCAGTACTTCCTTTTCTTTTTTATATGACCCCCAATTTCTACCCCATACATGATACCAACGATATGATAATTTGCAAAAACGTACAATTGAATACCAACAGTACTCTCGCCAATTAATTTATATCCACATTTTTCTTAACTACCTTTGTAGCAGTACGACTTTTACAAAAACCCAGAACAAAGAAGCGCTAAAAAGAAGCAGATTGAATGAATAGAATACTAATTTTAGGAGCTAGTGGCTTTATAGGAAATACTATCTACAAAGAACTAAGTTCCTATTACGAGACCTATGGTACATATTATTCTTCCAGAAAAACTTTTGAGCAAAACAAAATGTTTTTTAGATACGACTTGGAAGAGGACGACATTTATGACATATTAGAAAAGGTAAAACCTTCGATTGTTATTTCGGCCCTGAGAGGAAACTTTCCTGCTCAGATTACGGCACACCAACATATGGTAGAATATATTCTAAGAAATGACTGTAAATTGTTTTTTATCTCCTCTGCCAATGTTTTTGATGCTTATAGCCAATATCCGTCTTATGAAGACGACAAAACCCTGTCCCTCAGCATTTATGGTAGGTTTAAAATAAAGATTGAAAATATGTTATTGCGGATTTCCAGCAGCAAAATGGCAATTATAAGATTGCCAATGGTCTTTGGAAATGCGTCGCCGAGGATAAAGGAAATAAAAAATGCGTTGACTTATAACGAACCCATTGAAGTTTTCCCGAACCTTATTATCAATGTTACCGATGACGACAAGGTTACCCAGCAAATTCACTATCTCATAAATCATAAAAAAACGGGTATTTATCACCTAGGAAGCATAGATTTAATTCACCATGAAGATTTTATAAAGGAAATAGTAGCACGAATGGGCAATTATCATCCTATTTACAAACGAGTATTTACTACCAATGAAGACCGGTATTTGGCTGTTCTCCCTAAAACAAACACCCTGCCCAATCACCTACAATTCCATTGTCAAGATATTATCGATCACCACATATTTAGTTAATAAGTAGTATCTTAATATTGTATTTATAATTTAAATAATAAGCCATGAAAAATTTATCGGATCAAGAAATAGAAAAACAATTAGCCGACCTGGAAGGTTGGGAGTATGAAAACTTTGCTTTGGAAACCACCTTTGAATTCAAAAATTTCAAGGAAGCTTTTTCTGTAATGACCCGCATCGCCTTTGAATGCGAAGCATTAAACCATCACCCGGACTGGAGTAATGTTTATAACACTTTACATATACGATTATCTACCCACGACACCAATGGGGTAACGGAAAAGGACTTTAAACTTGCACACCGAATAGAAGAAATAATTGTAAGTGAATAAGCTAACTTCTTGTGACGGTGATAAAAATTATTAATTTTGTTCCAAATCACTCTAATATACTAACAAATGGGAAGAGCTTTTGAATTTAGAAAAGCGCGTAAAATGAAAAGATGGTCGGCAATGTCCAAAGCCTTTACCCGTATTGGTAAAGATATTGTCATGGCCGTTAAAGAAAGTGGTCCTGATCCGGACTCGAATTCTAGGCTAAGGGCTGTTATTCAAAATGCCAAGGCTGTCAACATGCCTAAGGATAATATCGAAAGAGCTATTAAAAGAGCGAGCGATAAAAATCTTGGGGATTATAAAGAAGTTTTGTTCGAAGGTTATGCCCCCCATGGTATTGCTATTTTAGTAGAAACCGCAACCGACAACAACACTAGAACCGTTGCTAATGTTCGCAGTTACTTTAATAAATGTAATGGTAGCCTAGGGACCTCTGGTTCGGTAGAGTTTTTATTTGACCACACCTGTAATTTCCGTATCAACGGGGAAGGTCTAGATCCTGAGGAGCTAGAATTGGAAATGATTGACTTTGGTGCTGAAGAGGTTTTTGCCGATGACGATGGCGTTATGATCTATGCTCCCTTTGAAAGCTTTGGTGCTATCCAAAAGGAATTGGAATCTAGAGGATTGGAAATCCTTTCCTCGGGATTTGAAAGAATTCCTCAAATCACCAAACAACTGACCGAAGAACAAGCAGCAGATGTTGAGAAGCTATTGGAAAAGATAGAAGAGGACGATGATGTACAGAACGTATATCACACCATGCAAGAATAATTAAAAAGGGCTATTGAAATTTCAATAGCCCTTTTTAATTTAATCTACCGTGAAACTTAATGCTGGCACCTTGCCTTTAACTCCTTTAAAAAAGCTTTTATACTTTATAAAATCGGCTTCCTTATCGGCTGTCGGATACTGGGGTTCCGAAATTTTTATTTCCTTCTTTCCATAGTCAAAGGCTACCAATACTATAGGTACTTCCGCCATTTTGGCGATATAATAAAATCCGGTTTTCCATGCTGTTACCTTTTTACGGGTACCTTCAGGAGAAAGGGCCAATCGAAATTTTTGTCTCGCCTGAAACACGGCTGCCGTGGCCTTTACCGTATCATTATTTTTACTTCTGTCTATGGGTACACCACCCATCCAGCGGAAATACCAGCCAAAAGGCGGTTTAAACAAACTCTTTTTTCCGATATAATTAATTTCCTCATCCATAACCCTGCGCACCAAAAGCCCTAAAAAAAAATCGTGCCAGCTTGTATGGGGTACTACAATGATGACACACTTATCTACCTCATGAAGTCCGCCTGTAAGTTTCCATCCCAAGAGTTTAAAATAAATCCATTTTGCAAGGGTCTGCATACGCTGTTATTTTTTGAATGAAACAAAACCTTCTCTATAGGCATTACCTTTTGAATACCGCCAAGAAGATCCTTAGTGATGTTATATTTTTTGATAAATATTTTTTAATTTCTCGGCTGTTATCACCTTTTTCCAATCCTTTCCAATAGCATTCTCCCACAATGGTTCTAGACTTAAGGCTACTTTTATCATAACATCGAACTGGGCATCTGTTAAGTGACTACAGATTCCTTTTGGTAAGACAATTTGATGTTTCTGAATCATTTCCTTAAAAACAGCTACGCCATCGGGATAAAACTCCTCTAAATATTGAAACACCAAACAATTCCCAATTCCGTGCCGCACACCTAATACGTACGATAACCCATAACTCATAGCATGGGCCACCCCTACCTGAGAATAAGCAATACTCATACCCCCGTGCCACGATGCCATCATTAGTTTATCCCTGGCATCTGATGCTTCTAAATCGGATAAATACACTTGCTTACATAGGTCGAGCGCCTTTTCTCCATAACTTTCACTAAATGCATTTAAAAAAGTCCCATTTAAGGATTCTATACAATGGATAAAACAGTCCATCCCGGTATAAAACCACTGTTCCTTAGGTACGCCTTGTGTTAAATCGGGATCTAAGACCACCTGATCAAAAGGGGTGAAATCTGAATTAATCCCCAATTTTCTTTCAGGTCCCAACAGTACGGTAGTCCTGGAAACCTCTGCCCCAGTACCACTGATCGTAGGGATCCCCACATGGTATATCGCAGGCTTTTGCACCAAATCCCACCCTTGATAGGCAGAAGCCGACCCTTTATTGGTGAGCATTATAGCCACTGCCTTTGCAAGATCTAATAAAGTACCACCACCAATACCTACAATTCCAGAGGGAAGCGCATCAAAGTCGAGTTTTATTTTTTGCACCAAAGCATCTACCTGGTCCGTCTTGGGCTCCTCTTCCGAGGATATAAATATAATTTGGTCATTAAAAATAGCGGGAATCCTAGTGCTTAAGGGGGTCCCTTCAAAAACATCATCGACCAAGAAAATCACCGGTGCCTCCGAATTCACCCTTTTGGGCATTAATATTTCTCCAAGCTGGTCAAAACTTCCTGTACCAAAAACCACTCTTGGCACCATAGGGAAATTTCTATGTTTTTTTGTTTTCACAACTGGACTCACGGCAGGAGCACTATTTTTAAATGATTCCATAGATCTATTTTAGATATTTTAATATGTCTGTAATGACATTTAAGGTCTGATGGCTGTTGTCATGATCTTCTTGTCTGACTTCCTCATGTTGCCAGGTGGTATGAAACGGAATATGTACCGCTTTCGCCCCAATATTAAGCAAAGGCAAAACATCTGATTTTAAAGAATTCCCGATCATTAAAAATTCGTCACTCGGAATCCCTAAATGCTCTAGTAGGTTCTTATAATTATCCTCCTTTTTATCACTCAATACCTCTACATGATGAAAATAACTAGACAAGCCCGATTTTTCCAATTTCCGTTCTTGATCCAACAAATCTCCTTTGGTCAATACGATCAAACGATATTTATCTTTTAAAGCTAGTAAAACTTCTTCGACCCCATCTAACAATTCTACCGGATGGGACAACATTTCTTTTCCAAGATTCAATATTTCTTGAATCGTTGTTTGTGAAACTTTATTATTGGATAAATCCAAGGCCGACTCTATCATAGAGAGCATAAACCCCTTGATACCATAGCCATATATTTCCAGATTTTTTATTTCTGTTTTAAAGAGCTCTTGGTCAATCTGATTCTTGGTCTCGTATTGGTCCAACAAGTTAGCAAACTTCTCTTCGGTGTCTCTAAAATAGGTTTCGTTTACCCATAGCGTATCATCGGCATCAAAACCTATCACCTTTATATTGCTATAATCTATTTCCATACTTTGATGGCTTTTTCCAAATCCTCGGGAGTATCTATTTCTATACCTGTTACATTAGTCTCTACCATTTTAATTTTCTTTCCGTATTCTAAATACCGAATGGCCTCTATTTTTTCAGTGGCCTCTAACATCAACATGGGCAATTTTTGAAAATCCATCAAAGCACTTTTCCTAAAAGCATAGATCCCTTTGTGTTTAAAGTAAGTTGTGGCTACATTTTTATCTCTGGGATATGGAATCGGAGAGCGAGAAAAATACAGCGCAAAACTCTGGTTATCTACAATGACCTTTACCGTATTAGGGTTATTAATCTCTTCCCAATCGGTGATTTTGGTCATCAGGGATGCCAGGTCTATGACCTTGTCGGGATCATCTTTAAAAACTTCGATCACCCCAGCCAAACTTTTCCTATCGGTAAAAGGCTCGTCTCCCTGAACGTTTACTATTATATCTACGTCCATAGCGGCCACCGCTTCGGCAATCCTATCACTCCCACATTCGTGTTCTTTTTTGCTCATAATGGCTTTTCCGCCATTAGCAACAATGGTATCGTATATAATGGTACTATCGGTAACCACGTATACTTCCTGAAAAAGGCCTGTATTTACAGCTGCCTCGTAGGTTCTCAGAATTACAGGTTTCCCTACTAAATCCTGCATAAGTTTTGCAGGAAATCTGGATGCGGCATATCGGGCCGGTATCATTGCTATGATTTTCACTAGAAAATTATTTATTATTAAGGTTTATGTACAAGCCCTAGGTCTTAGGCCTTAGTTTTCTATATATACTAAAAATGAATGCTAAAATTATAACGACCAGAAACATGGCTATTAAGGGTGCAAAAATAGAAGCTGTTGTCACCACTGCCGCGGTTCCTGTTTCCACCAATCCTATAACCGGATTTGCCAAACCTCCCGTAGTAGCTGTGGAGGCCAACCTCCCGGTCGCCGAGGCCCCTTTAATGGCACTTGCCGTACCACCTCCTGCGATAATCGCCAATCCCCATGTAACCATAGGATCCATATTTGCGATGGTAGAAACCATCACCGCTGTTCCGGCAATTGCCGCCAAGGGTATGGCAACACTGTCCAATAGGTTGTCTACCCACGGAATGAAGTATGCAAACACCTCTAAAAGTGTGGCTACCCCAAGCGTAATGATAGCCGTTATACTACCAATCCATTGCCAGTTTTCATTAAGCTCCCAAAGGTTAAAATAAGCAGCGAGACTCAAAGCAAAGAGGGGCAAAAAAACTCTAAAGCCTACAGAAGCTGCAAGTCCCACCCCTAAAAATATACTTATGACAGTCTCCGAAGTCATACTCCCTATGTTTTATGCTAAATTAAACTATTCCCCATCAACAAAAAAATCGTCCTTAAATCCAATAAGGTACAATTTGTTTTTGGCCCTGGTCACGGCAGTATACAACCAACGCAGGTACTCCTTATCTACCCCGTTAGGCAAATATGGCTGTTCTACAAATACAGTTTCCCATTGTCCCCCCTGAGATTTGTGACAGGTAATGGCATAGGAAAATTTTACTTGTAGGGCATTAAAGTAGTTATTGTTCTTTACTCCCATAAACCTTTTGTATTTGGAAGTTTCATCCGCGTAGTCTTTAATAACTTCTTGGTATAGTCTATTCCCATCTTCGTAGGACAACGACGGTGTTTCGGCCATAATGGTATCGAGCAGCAAAACGGTTTCAAAAGGCTGCTGATTGGGATAATCGACCAGCTTCACCTTTACTTCGGCAAATTTAAAACCATATAGCTCCTTGATGGCAAAAATCTCCAGTACCTCTATAATATCTCCATTGGCAATGAAGCCTGCTTCGGAGGTAGCCTTTAACCAAAAGTAGTTGTTTTTAACGACCATCATAAAGTCGCCCACAGCCAATTCGTGTTCTAGGTACAAAATCCTTTTACGGATATTCTCATTGTACAAATTAGCTCTTTTATTAGAGCGTACAATAATAGCGGTCTCTTCTTTGCCGTGCTGTGAATACGAATCGTCTATCGCTTCTTGGATTTCGGTACCGTCTATTAAACGCACTATATCCTTAAAAGGACCAACGTCAAATTTAAAATCGTCAAAATACTCGCTTTGCAACTGCTCCCGTAAATTAGTAGCATTAAAGAGTATTCCGGAAGTTTCGGCCTGGCGGACCACTTCATCCAATTCTAATTTTATCACTTCCTTATTATAATGTAAGGAAAGTTGGTTTTCATCTAAGGCCGGACTAATATCTAAATGTACAGGGGGTAACTGGGCCGTATCCCCTATTAGGATAAGCTTACAATTATGCCCAGCATAAACAAACATCAACAAATCGTCCAATAAAGAACCATTGTCCAATAGCTTAGATTCTGCAGGCGCATCGGAGATCATAGAAGCTTCATCTACGATAAAAATGGTATTTCTATGCTTATTGGGAGCCAATACAAACTGAATGCCACCCCCGCTCTGCTTCTTTGGAAAATAGATCTTCCTATGAATAGTAAAAGCCTGAGTCGCTGAGTAATTGGACATTACCTTCGCCGCCCTCCCGGTAGGGGCCATTAAAACAGCTTTCATGGTGGTTTTCCACAAGTTGGTAACCACGGCGCCGATGATGGTCGTTTTCCCAGTCCCGGCAAACCCCTTTAACATAAAGACCGAATCCTTCTCTTTTGACAGAATAAAAGTAGCAAGTTGCTGCAAGGCAACTACTTGCTTCATGGTAGGGTCGTGTGGGAATTTCTCTTTTAATATTCTAAAAAAACTTGTATCAGTAATTGGATCCATAAGTCATCAAAGATAATCAGGATTTTTAAGGCCAAATACTTTTGCGATTAAAAAAAAATTGTAGATTTGTCATAACCACTAAATATATTTAACACATAATAAAATGAAGACCATTATTCAAATTTTTCTTTGGTTGGCTTGTATTGGTTTAGGATACATGATTTATAATTCTGTCAACGGCCCTATCGAATTTAAGAAGGTTAAACAAGAGCGCTATGCCAAAGTAATAGCAAACTTAAAGGACATCAGAAACTCCCAAGAAGCCTATAAGACCGTAAACGGAAGATATGCCAAGGATTTTGATGCATTAATAAGCTTCGTAGATACCGGAAAATACACTATTACACAACAAAGAGATACTTCATACTTAGAGTTCGACAAGACTTATGGTATTGACATGTTGAAAGAATTTAAAATCGTTGACACTTTAGGATATGTTTCCGTAAAGGATTCTTTATTCAAAAAGGATACTCGCTATAAGACCATGATGAATGTTCCTTATGCAGCAAACAATGAGAAATTTGAGATGAAGTCCGCTATTATTGAGAAAAGCGGGTACAAAGCTCCTGTTTTTGAAGCAAAAGTTAACAAGGAGGTTGTATTACACGATCAACCAAAATCTTTATTAGTTAAAGAGAACAGTCAAGTTAATGTTGACGAGGTTAACGGAAACACTATTAAAGTAGGATCATTGACCGAGGTAAGTACCAGTGGAAACTGGCCTTCTATCTATGACAAGAAAAGCGATAAATAGTATTTTAGAAAATTCTAAATCAGAATTTCATAAATTGTCCATTCAAGTTAGCTTGAATGGACTTTATTTTTGTGTACTGGAGACACTTTCCAATACTATTATTGCCTCACAAAGTGTCACCTTTAAAAACGAACTGACCCCCTATGCGGTTCATAAAGAAATAAAGGAACTTTTTGAAACCCATAAGGTGGCCGAAGCAAAGTTCTCCGAAGTGGTCGTTATACACCGCAACAACTTGTTTAGTTTAGTACCAAAAACCCTTTTTAACAAAGATGAGTTAGCGAATTATTTAAAATTCAACGCTAAAATCCTAGCCAACGACCATCTCGATTACGATGAAATCAATAATTTTGACATCGTTAATGTATATGTGCCCTTTGTAAATATCAACAATTACATATACGATCTTTTTGGCTCTTTCGAATTTATGCACCACGGCACTGTATTAATACAAACCTTATTAAACAGTCACCACAATAGCAATGACCCCGTGTGCTACGTACATCTATTTGAAGGAAATATGGACATCACGGTAATTTCTCAAAAGAAATTACTCCTTTACAATAATTTTAATTTCAATACCAAGGAAGATTTTATTTATTATATCCTCTTTACTTTAGAACAATTGAAATTAGACCCCCAAACCACCAAGGTCAAACTTTTTGGAAGTATAGAAGAAGGAGACGACCACTACAATCTCTGCTATCAATTTATTAAAGATATTTCTATTTTCATCCCCTCAAATAGTGGCATATATCATTTTGGGGATCTAGGAAAAGACAGTATCGATTTCACAGTACTAAACGCCCTTTAATGCGCATTATATCCGGAAAACACAAAGGAAGAAGACTTACGGCACCCAAAAAACTACCTGTACGTCCTACCACTGATATGGCTAAAGAAGCCCTATTCAACATTCTAAACAATGAATATTATTTCACGGACCTCAGTCTTTTGGACCTCTTTGCAGGCACAGGAAACATAAGCTATGAGTTTGCCTCCAGGGGTACCGAACAAATTACCTGCGTTGATGCCGATGCAGGATGTATAAAATATATTACCGACACCGCCAAGGAATTAGAGTTTACTATTTCTACTATAAAAAGCGATGTCTTCCAATATCTTCTTCACAATCCTATTAAGGCACATATTATTTTTGCCGACCCTCCGTACGATTTAAGCTTTGAAGAATTTTCCCAAATACCAAAGATGGTTTTTGAAAAAGATCTTCTATTAAAAAACGGTGTCTTAATTATTGAGCACCCAAAGCACACAGACCTTTCCGTATTAGATCATTTCACCTACCAAAGAAGGTATGGTGGCAGTGTGTTTAGTTTTTTCGAATACCAAGAGAAGACCTCCTAGCCTACTGTAAATATATAGCGTTACGCATATTTTTTGGGCGTTCCCTCCTATGTCGGGCGGGCTCTCCGCTGTATCCCTTGCTTCGCTGCGGGGATGCCGCTGCGATCCCTAACACGGGTTAGAAGCAACAATAAGCAATGAAAAAAATCAGGGAAGTTCCATGCAAACAACAGCGAAATGAGGTGTAGGGAAGCGAGATGGTTTAAAAGCGGAACAAGGAACCTCTTATAAAAGAAGGAGGCACATAAAATACAGCCTCAACTGTTGAGGCTGACTCCTGTTATTGCTGTAGTTACGAAAAATCTAAAGATATAGTTGTATAGGTCTTTTTAACCGAAGTGATAGCCGATTAGTCGATCGTATGATTGTAACCCTATAGTCCTGCTTTTGAAAGGCGCTTTGCCTGTTTTTTTGTAATCATTTCAAAGAGCAACACACTTCAACAGCCATTTTATTGAGCGAATGCACCATTTCCAAAACCCGATCAAATTCTGGTCCGTCTTTAAGGTTGCGCCAGGCGGCCCCCAAACAATTTCCAGAACTGCCAGTGGCCATTGCTTGTTACCCTTTGGGGATGACTTGACCAATCCCTATCAAACCCTCTTCGTGCACAATTGTATGATAGCTTGCAGCCTGAAGACCATAAGAACAACCTACGAGGCAACCACTTGTTTTTATGTTGACCACAAACTCGGTACTTGAACTCTATTGGGGTTGTGATGTTGCCTATAAACGGTGGCAGCTTCTTAAAGTATTTCCATCATCGGTTTATACTATAATGCCACTACTTCATCTCGTGTCCATTTTAAGGCAACACCCATTGTTTCCTATCCTTATAAGTATTCTGTTAGTTCTACAATTAGTATAACCCCATCTTTACCCCTGTCCCCATTGATATTTAAGGCCCAATCCAAACCAACGTGTGGGCATAGGAACGGCACCCGCTTCTTTATACGTGGCATTGAATAGGTTCGTTATCTCCGTGTATAAAAGGAAGTTTTGAACTTTGTAATTTAGGCGAACATCGGCAACGTTATAGGCATTGGCAAGTTCTCGCTGTAACCATCTGTTTTTAATTTGAAATGAAAAGTCGTTGATACGATAATGAACACCTGCCACTAACTGATGTTTCAAAGATTCTAAAATATATTTCGATTGAATTTCCGTTGAAGTCTCAATGGAAGGGCTCAAATAATTATAACTCACCTGATATCCAAAGGATTGCTTTCCTGGCAATTCAAAATCCTGCTGCATTCTGCCGTAAATTCCTTGCATAGTATTTTTTCCAAAATTAATTGGAGAATAAGGTGTTGAGGCATCCTCTCTTACCCAATCGATAAATTCAGAAATCTGGCGGTAAAAATAACCTGTTTTCAACTGTAGGTTTCCATTTTGGTACTGAATATTCCCCTCATAGTTCCATGCGTTTTCGGGTTGAAGCAATGCATTTCCAATATTCCCAGGTCGCTGATCAAGGTACAAATCCGTGAACGAAGGGATGCGCTGACCAGAACCGATACTCGCAGAAAATTTCCAGTGGTGATTGATAAGGTAAGCCAATTCTAACCCTGGATACATCTGATAGCCATAATCCGTATTATAGTTGCCATATAACCCAATAGTCCCTCTTAGTTTTTCACTTAGATTGCTTTTAAATTCTGCATATACACCGTGATTATCGCGCTGGTGTTCTCCTATATTAGAACTGTTGATTTCTTCTAATCGGGACTCCAAACCAAAACCAAAAGTTCCTATTCCTGTTTTGAGGCTACTATTCAATTCAAGCATCAAGGCGTTAGTATAATGTTTAGACCGTCCTCTACTTAAATCATCTTTGAAATAACGGTAGTCATCTTCCCCATAGCGATCACTGATTCTAGGAGAAAGTGTAAAATCGCCCCAAGTATGTTTAGATGACAGACTAAAAACAGAGGATGTTACATGTTCTTCCGAATTAATATCGCCGGGAGCAGCATAAAACCCGTTGGCACCAAATTGGCTTTTCGCGTAGCCTGCCATTGCATGAATGCTGTTGTTTGCATTAAAATCATAATTTCCGCTATAAAATAGGCGCGTATTCTTTGAGGCCGAATTATAGCGCTGTCCGTTAGAGTTGCTTTGAGCCAATGAAAAAAGCTGACTCTGCTTATCAGATCCGAAAACTCCTGTAACCTCAGCTGCTCCGCCAGCATAAATCCCTTCACCGTCACCTTCATCCTTACCTTTAAAAGAACTTCCGGCCCTAATATCGGCAGACACACTTGAAAGTTTGCTCTTTTTAGTAACTATATTAATAGCTCCAGTAAGGGCATTAATTCCATAAACCCGAGCTGCAGCACCTCTAATGACTTCAATATGATCTATGGCACTCAAAGGAACAGGAATATTCATCATATTGTGAGCGGTTTGGGAATCTATCATCTTTACACCGTTTATCAGAACAATAGCCTGCTCTGAAGTTCCACCATCTATAGAAATATCGGTCTGCGTTCCAAACGGGCCACGCTGCCGAATATCCACACCACTTATAAAAGATAAAACCTCGTTGAGGGATTTCGCAGGAAGCGCCTGAATTTGTTTTTGGGTAATGACCTGAATATCTCGTGTAGACTCAGTAAAAGGAGTTTGCAATCGGTTTCCCTGAATAATAACTTCATCCAATTCTTGCATTTGCCAGTCTGGATCGGGAAGCGTATTTTTTTGTTGCGAAAAGCTAGGTATCGCAGCTAATAAAATTAATGTCGCTAATAGGGTTTTCATAAATTTCTCTTTGACCGTAGTATTTAAAATTGGCGGCAAAGGTTTAGATTAAAATAGTATTTTTGGTAGTCCGAAATGTAAATAATGAGTAGTCCGGTTACAATCCCTTTTAATTCCTTCATAAAAATAGATCGTCGCAAAAAAGAGGCGATCTATATGCAAATTGTGTATCAATTTATTAATGCCGTAAAAAGCAACCTTTTGGAAGATGATGACCGACTCCCAGGCAGTAGGAAAATTTCCGAAGAGCTTCAAGTACACAGAAAGACCATTGTAGCCGCTTTGTCAGAACTACAAGAACAAGGGTGGATAGAAACGCTTCCAAACATAGGTTCTATCGTTAGAAATCCTGAGCTTTCCCCCACTCAAACCCAAAACACCAATGCTTTTCAACATCCTCCAGAAAAGGCAGCGTTTCATTTCAGGAAAGATTTTATATTGGATACACCGATAGAAAAAAAACAAGAAAAATTATATTTTACGGATGGCAGGCCAGATTATCGCATTATTAATTCGGAGGAACTAGTTCGTTTTTACACTTCGGTAATTCGAAGAAAAAAACAATCAGGCCCTTTCTTAAACACCATTGATGACAGTCTGGTTTTTAGGGACCATCTCAGTTATTATCTAAATTTAACACGAGGTTTTCATTTGTCTAGGGATTTTCTACTACCCGTAGCTGGATCGGAGCAGGTTCACTCCATTTTATCACGTTTACTGATCAATACTGGCGATATTGTTTTAGTTGAAGAGCTCAGTTACTTTTTACCCAATATGATCTATAGTCAAGCGGGTGCCAAAATGAAAACAATTCCGGTAGATGCGGACGGAATGAATATTGATTATATTCAAAACAATTTTAAACCCGGAGAGGTACGATTGGTATATATCAACAGCACATGCCAATATCCCACCACCATTCGTCTTTCCAAAAAGCGGAAAAAACAATTGCTAGATTTGGCAGAAGCATACAATTTCATTGTAATTGAAGATGATAGGGATTTTGAATTTTCAATGATTAAAAACAAAAAAGAATCGCTACTTAGAATAAACGGCGGCAATCGCATCATTTATATTGGTGCTTTCGGACGGTTTTTACACCCAGGTTTTCAAATGAATTTTTTAATTGCTCCCAAAGACCTTTTGCAGGAAGCAGCAAAATACCTGAATATCTTTGGCAAACCAGATACTATGATGGAAAAAGCATTGAGAGAGCTCATTCACCAAGGAGACATTCATCGTTACCAAAGAAAGTCGAAAAAAGTAATCGCTGAGCGAAAAGAAATGTTTGCCGAACTACTTAATAGGCATTTTAAGAACAATATTATTTTTAATATTCCGCAAGCTGGTTTAGCTTTTTGGATTCGGTTTAATACCTCATTTTCTTTGACGCAATTGCAAAAAAAAGCAGGAGAAAAAGGACTCTTTATTCCAAGTATTTGCCTCTATCAAAATCGATCGATAACCGCTCTAAGGCTGGGGTTTGCACATTTTAATCAGCAGGAAATGGAAGAAGCCATGAAAGTGCTAGATGAGGCTTATTGTGAGGTTGTTGAGTAGCTAATAGCCATTTTTTAGAAATAATTTTTCTGTATTTTATGGAAAGGTCTTTTTAGGGCCTATAATACTGGTTATATACATCGTCCTAAAGATAGTATAAGAAGCTATATTTATGGAAAAATACTAGAAGATTCCTACAATAAATAGTATGTTTATACTTCAACCTATATAGTATAAACATTTAGCCATACAATAACAGCATGCTATTTATACACCCTATTTGCAGTTCAACCGAAACTAATTTTATAAGTAAGACTATTGCGATTCATTTGTGGTATACATTTTTAAATATAGCACGATGAAAAGAATAATACTATTAGTACTGATTTTGGCATTTACCCCATTTCTGATTATATCCGAAAAACCCTTAAATCAACAGGTTGAAGAAATAAGTAGATATAATTCTAAACAACCAGAATTCAGAGGATGGGAATATATAAAAAATAGGGCATTCAATAAGAATGGTACTCTTCAAAAAGGATATGATAAGCCTGTTATCATTCAATTGGGGAAGGATGCCACTTTTAAGGACAGTATAATTGTTGATGGTTTTATTAAAAAACTTAATGGTTTGCTCCCCACAGTTAGAATTGGTTTTAATTCAGATTCAACTTGGATTACCCCTATACATAACATAATTATGGGGTTTAGAAAAGATACTCTAGGATTTAGAACCGTACCATACCAATATTATGACAGATTTTTAAGAAAAAAACATTGGCCAGATGGAACTGTTATTGGAATAAATAATTTTGATTTCTTTCGAACTAATGATGGAAGCAAACATTCCTGGTTGGCTTTTAAATTTGATGATGACATTTCTGATATTTCTAGAAAAAAGTTTATCGAATATGAATTATGGGATAGGATTTTTTCCACTCCAAACATGTTAAACTCATATAATCAATCATTTGAGGTAGGAATATTTAATAAGGCTGAACACCAATCTAGTTTAGGCTCGATTGGAGAATTAGACCTATTTCTACTACAAAAATTATACTCTACTGACTTTATGGAGCAGTTCGGAGAATATATGTATAACACCTATCCCTGGCGCTATGCCACATATTTAATCGATAGAAGTAAAGCAAGGTTTATTAGTATACTATTATCAATTACACTAGTTGTTATTGTACTTATTCTAGGTCTAAGGTTGTTGTATATGAAAAAATATAAATATACTTTCTTCAAATACCTACTACCACTACTAATCGTTTTTTTATCTTATAACTGTTTGAATAACCTATTTTTTTACTTTGCCTATCCTGAAGCTTTTACGTCTTTAGACGCCTATTTGGGTTATTTTTTTACCAGTTTGATTGTTGTTACTGCACTAGCTCTCCTCCTATATCTTTTGGATAAAATTTTTATTAGAGAAAATATGAGTTTTGCCTTACAGCTCCTATTGAAAGTAAGTTTCGTCATTTTAACAGGATGCCTGTTTATTTATGGACTTTATCTATTGGCAAATCAGGAAAATAATTTGGTCTCTATATATTCTTACGAAGACTATATTAAATTGATTTTATTTGTAGCATTTGGACGAGGTTTTTTAATCTACTTAAACCACTTCTCAGACTCCCTAGTAAAACAAAAAGATGTAGAGCTAAGTCACCTAAAAGAAATAAATGCGCAGGCCGAGCTAAAGTTGTTGCAATCTCATATTAATCCACATTTCTTATACAACGCCTTAAATTCCATCGCTGGTCTGGCTCATGATGATGCCGATAAAACGGAGAAAATGGCCCTTTCCCTTTCCGATTTGTTTCGATACTCCATCAATAAAAAAGGAGAAGAAATGAGTACGGTTAGTGAAGAAGTAACTCTGGTAGAGAACTATTTAGAAATCGAAAAAATTAGGTTTGGAGAGCGATTGGAGTTTACACTTACTATTGATGAGGATGCCAAAGAAGAAAAGATTCCCATGTTTATGCTTCAACCCCTTATAGAAAATGCCATAAAACACGGGGTTTCCAAAATAGGAGGAGAAGCAAAAATCAGTCTCGACATTAAAAAAGAGGATAAGGGGCTGTTAATAACAGTAGGCGATAATGGCCCTGCTTTCCCACAGGGATTGGTGAGCGGACATGGCCTGCAAACGGTATACGATCTACTACGCTTAAGCTATGGTGACAAAGCGTCCTTAAGTTGGGAGAACGAGCCTAAGAAGCAAATAGTGATATCCATTAAAAATAAGTAATGGCATGAATAAAATATATAGAACCTTAGTCATAGATGATGAGCCGCCAGCAAGAAAACGACTACTAAAATTACTGGAGAATTTCACCGATACCTTTGAAGTAATAGACGTTGCCGAAAACGGACTAATCGCTAAAGAGAAAATTGAAGCCCTAAAACCAGATCTTATTTTTCTGGATATTGAAATGCCAGAACTTACCGGTTTTGAAGTGTTAGAAACGCTGACCTATATCCCCATTGTAATTTTTTGTACCGCCTATGATCAATATTCATTACAGGCATTTGAAACCAATAGTATAGATTACCTATTAAAACCAATTAAGTTAGAACGCTTGCAACAATCGGTGAATAAAATAAAGCTGTTTAGCAATAATCTTCCTAATCAGAACATTATGCAGCTACTAAAAGACTTGTCTTCTAAAAAAGAAGATCACCAAATGACATCCATTACGGTGAAGAAAGAGGGGAAACTCATTTTTATTAAACTAGAAGAGGTGAGTCATTTTAGTGCCGATGAACGTTATGTTTCCGTACATGCTAAAAATGGCGTGTATTTAACGGATGAGCCCTTATCCCAATTGGAAGAAAAATTACCATCCAATTTCCTAAGAGTTCATCGCGCAACAATTATAAACAAAGATTTTGTAAGCGAAGTCCAGAAATATTTTAACAGCAGATATAGCATCACCTTAAAAACCAATAAAAAACAAACCATAACCACGGGCAGAAGCTATAACACGCAAGTTAAAAGCTGGTTGAATGTGTAAGATAAAATCAAGAACACCAACAATAGGAGCATCCAGCTTAGCTTCTAAGCAGTGAAAATTAACTTTAACTAGACCTTATAAATCAACCTTTAAAATTCTATTGAAAAATATATTTAGTACAATGAAAAATATAATACTGCTGTTATTGCTCGTTTCAATTTCTTGCAAAGATCGAGAAACAAAAAACTCCACGGTTTTTGATGCCCCTAAGACCGTTACCCTAACCGGAATTGTATCTAATTTTGATCCAGAAAATCCAAATGTTAGTTTTGGTGTAAATCGGGTTGGTGTAGACCGATTAAACCTGCATTCTAAAATTGACAGTACAGGGTTTTTCTCAGTGTCCTTTGAAAGCTATACTCCTACTGATGTTTGGGTAAATGTAGGAACCAATTTTTTAGTTTTGACACATCCCGGTGATAGCATCCATATGGGTTTTGATGCCAAAATCGCTCAGCGGGTTCCAATTTTAAAATCAATTCAATTTTCCGGGGATGCGGTGAAGACCAATCAAGATGCAGCACGTTTTCAGGAAATGTATTTTTCCAATGAAATTTATACGGACTGGGACGCCAAAAAGAAAGCGACAAAGGAATATGGGGTAGATGACTATCTCCAGTATCTAGACACCTTAAAGCAAAAGAATACCGAATTGGTGAACAATTTTCTTCAGACATATTCTCCTAATGAAGAAACCCTACTTTGGGCCAAAACCTATATTGAACAAGATTACTACAATGCGTTAGCTTTTTACCCAGCAGAACATCGTAAGTTAAACAACTTGCCCTTTTCGTGGGATGTCCCAGAGAGTTATTACAACTCACTTAACAAACGGCTCCCTATTACAAAACCGATGTTAATCAGCGGCTATGCCTTAGTCAATTTTGTAAATCGCTATAGTTACCGATATGTACTCAACAAGACTAGGAATGAGAAATCCAATGAAAAATATCGTACGGAATTTGGAATGACAGGTCCTTCAAAGGAACTAGATTCCATAAGTATCTATGGAATTATAAAATATACGCAAGATAGCCTACTGCGCCAATTAGTATTAGCCGAGTTATTTCAACAGAGGTTTGACAAGGTTGAAATTGATCTCTATGAAGATTATAGAGGTTTGGTTAAAACCCATATCACCGAACCCTTTATCGCCAAACCCTTGGATGAGAATTATTTAAAAGCCAAGAAAAGTATAGAGTCACCAGAACTAGTGTCCGAAGCCATATTAAAAGATGCCTCTGGTACTTCCGTTGATAAAATTATAGAGAACCTCTTGGAGACCCACAAAGGTAAAGTAATCTATGTAGACACCTGGGCATCATGGTGTGCTCCTTGCCTAGCAGAGTTTCCTAATTCCAAAAAACTTATGGAGGAGATGGAAGGGCAAGATGTAGTCTTTGCATACTTCTGTATAAATACCAAAGAAAAGGCATACAAAGCTGTATTAGATAAATTTCAACTGGGAGGGGAACACTATTTTTTGGATCAGAACCAAAGTAGAGATTTTCAGACAGTATTTAATATTAGTGGTATACCCTTTTACTTATTAATTGATAAAGATGGTACTATTATAGAAAAAGGATCACATCTACGGCCTGCTGTGGTCATGGAAAAATTAGAGAAAATGCTATGAGCTATAGCGTCGAAATTGTCAAAACAAATGGATGAAAACAGTAGGTAAAGTGAAATTATTATGATTCCATTTAGCAGCAATCACTAATTCTAGATACAATAAGTTTCACCTACTACCAATCCACAAATGATAATAAAATGCAATTAAATCCCCCTAGATGCAGTTCGTCAGAAAATGGTTTCAGAAATCAGGCTTATCAAGTTTCTTTGAGGTGTATTAATAAATAAACCGACCATTATGAAAAGAAATATTATTTCTACACTCCTTCTAATTTTAGTTATTATAGCTATACCCATTATTATAGCGACAAGTTATAGTAACAAGTACGATCCATATAATGAGGTTTTTCCAGATTTACCAACAGATGAAAAATGGGAATATGTAAAAGAAAGACTGTTTGATGGCGAAACACCGAATGTTCCCAAACTTAAAGGACCGATACTTTTTACACTAGAAAATGCTACAAAACAAGATAGTGTTATGGTAAAAAATGCAATGCAAAGGATACGTGCAATTATACCAAATAAAGAAATTGATTTTTACGAACGGTTTTTAGGGAAGTCACCTGTAGAATTAGCTAATTACATGGCCGAAAAAATAAAGTCTTCAGAATCAAGTTATAATGATTTTTACAAAGGTTTTAGATATTTCCATATCATCCAATCCACCATAAACTTAGGTTTCAACACTGACACACTAAAAGTGTTACCGGGAGTATTACCAGATTACCAGCATTATCCTGCAGGTGAGCTATCAACAGTTATCCGTAAAACCTCTAAATCAGGAGAGTACTCTAATCTTGTAGGAGCTGATAATATTCATTTTTCAATTGAAAAGAATGAATTAGAAGACGACTATTTGCAGTCCTTAATTACAGCACATATCATGAAGTCACTTTGTAAAATACAAAATAGCAGGAGAAATATTAAACAAGTCCCTTCAGTTTATGGTCAAACAAATAATTCATCATTTAGCACAATTATAACTAAAAACGACGAGTTTTTATTACAAAAATTATACGCTCCAAATTTTATGGAGGAATTTAAAGAGTACTTATTCAAAACTTATCCATGGTATTACGCCCTGAACTTCATCGATAAAAAATTGGCTGAAACCTATGCCACTTGGACAATTGTTTTTTTAGGAATCTTTTTCCTTATAATCGGATTCAACCTACATAATAAAGAATATAATATAAGATACTTTAAATATTTTATTCCAACGATAATATTATTGTTGTGGCTGATATCTTCGATGGCTATTTATAATTATTTAACACATAAACATCAATATGCCTTAGATATTTATAGCATAAGATTTATTATAATAACAATAGTTGCTGGTTCTTTAATAGCATTGTTATTATTCCTTTTTGACAAGTACGTGATTAACGAAAAAATGAGTTTTACTTTAGCGCTACTTCTTAAAGTAATCTTCACCTATATCGTCTTACTAAGCCCTATCTTCATTTCGTTGGTTATAAATGCGGGCGAAATTAATTGGGACTTTTCATTTAGAAATGGATTTCCTGTGTTAACTGTGGCCATTGGAAGAGGTATCTTCATTTACCTCAACCATTTTTCAGAAAATTTAATAAGGGAAAAAGACCTAGAATTAAGTCGACTTAAAGAAGTAAACGCACAAGCGGAAGTTAAACTACTGCAATCCCAAATAAACCCTCATTTCTTATACAATGCGTTGAACTCCATAGCAAGTTTAGCCCATAAAAATGCCGATAAAACAGAAAAAATGGCATTATCCCTATCGGATCTATTTAAATACACTATCAACCGAAAAGGAAAAAAAGACAGCACTATTGGCGACGAAGTAGAAATGGTCAAAAATTATTTAGAGGTAGAACAGATTCGTTTTGACGACCGGCTGAATTTTACTATTGAGGTTGATCCTTCATTAGAAAACACCAAAATCCCCATGTTTCTCATTCAGCCCTTAATAGAAAATGCCGTAAAACACGGTATTTCTAAATTAGAGAGCAAAGGCCAAATTACCCTTCGCATTCAAAAAAGTGAAGCAGCCATCACTATCATTGTAAAAGACAATGGTCCCGATTTTCCAGAAGGACTGGTTAGTGGTCACGGTCTACAAACGGTGTTCGATCTGTTGCGGTTGACCTATAAGGAAAAGGCATCCATTAGCTGGAAAAACACCCCTGCAAAACAAATTAAAATCACCATTGAAAACTAGCACTAGCAATGAATGTACCTTATAAAACTATTATTATAGACGATGAACATTTGGCAAGGGAGCGTTTATCTGAATTAGTAACGCACTTTCCTGAGAGTTTTAAAATCATAGCTACCGCAAAGAACGGAACAGAAGCAAAAGAAAAAATTAATCAACTACATCCAGATCTTATTTTTTTGGATATAGAAATGCCTGGGCTAAACGGATTTGAACTTCTTGAAGAATTAGATACTATCCCTTTGGTTATCTTCTGTACTGCCTTTGACCAATACGCCTTACAAGCTTTTGAAACCCATAGCATAGATTATTTGGTGAAACCTGTACGGTTAGAGCGGTTAGAGAAAACCGTTGAGAAATTGCGCTTGTTTAAAGGGAATAATACCTCGCTTAAGCTTTTAGAAGCCATTAAAGAAATGGCTACCGAAAAAGAAGCGAAGAAGATGACCTCTATTACCATTAAAAAGGGAGAGAAACTATTTTTCGTAAAATTAGAGGAGGTCATTTATTTTGAAGCCGATGCCAAATATGTAAGCATTTACACCAATTCTGGAAACCACTTAACAGAGCAGTCCCTAGCCCAATTAGAAGAGAAATTACCCGATTATTTCTTACGGGTTCATAGAAGTTTAATCATTAATACCAATTATGTAGAAAATGCACAGAAATACTTTAATAGCAGATATATCATCACCTTAAAAACCAATAAAAAACAAACCATAACCACGGGTAGAAGCTATAACGCGCAAGTAAAAGGTTGGTTGAATGTATAATATAATTATAGTAAGTAACAAACTTGAGCCAAGGTATAGAATAATATTCTACTAAGATTTCACCTGTATATTCTTACAATAATCAGTATGTTTAATAATCCATTGTAAACCACAAAAATAAACTAGAAAACATGAATCAACCGACCAAAGACCACACCTTAAAGGACATTCAGAAACTACTCACTAGCTGCTTCGTATTTATATTTTTTATAAATATTGCTATTGCCCAAGGATCAAATATTAGTAAGGCATCACTCCCAGAAACCGTTTTTGGTGAATGGCAAGGTGAGACCGGAAATGGAGAATATAATGGATTATTAATTCATCCTGACTTTATTGAGTTTGGGTACCGGGCTTTTATGTATCAAGATATTCATAAAGGTGACAATGGTATTTTTAACTTTTATGCAAAAGATATTCAAGGCAATACCATGATCTATCAGCTAGAAGTTTTAGCGAAAGACTCCATAAACCTTAAGGTAGGGAACAGTCCGTTTAAACTATTCGTTAAGCACAAGGACCCATTGGAAGGCAAACGTATTACCGCAGCTGAAGTGCCAAACGAAATTAAAAGAAGTTGGTATACCACAGATGGCAAAAACGACCTTGAATTTTCCGTGGGCACCAAAAAAATCACCTTTAGAAATAAAGCGTATACCATTGAAGATGTTGTTCGTTTTGGGTCGATAGCAACTGGGGAATACCGTTTTGTGGTTAAAAATGACCAAGAATATTGGATGTTCTATTTTAAAAATTGGGATGCACATTACTTGCAAATCGGTTTTAATGGTAGGGCTGGTGATCTGTATAAAGCTGGTAAAGAGTATCCCAATGACAGAATAAAATATTACTCAGAATTTGCTCCTTCAGTAAACCTTTCCCTCCCAGAAACGGTGTTTGGCGAATGGCAAGGAAATACCGGAAATGGGGAATACAATGGCTTGTTAATACATCCAGGCTTTATAGAGACGGGGTATCGTGCATTTATGTACCAGAATATCTATAAAGGGGATAACGGTGTTTACTTTTTTGATGCTAAAGACAATCAAGGAAATACTATAAGCTATCAGCTAGAGGTTGTAGCGAAAGACTCCATTAAACTAAAGCTAGGAGACAATCCGTTTAGAGTATTTGTGAAGTATAAAAATCCATTAGATGGTAAACCTATTACGGCTGCAGAAGTAACCAACGAGCTAAAAAGAAGCTGGTTTAGCACGGATGGAAAGAATAATCTAGAATTTTCGGTTGAAAATCAAAAAATAACCTTTAGAAATAAAGAGTACATCATTGAAGATGTTGTTTCTTTTACCTCTAAAGAACCACAAGAATATCGTTTTGTAGTTAAAAATGAGCAAGAATATTGGATGTTCTATTTTAAAAACTGGAACGAACATTATCTGCAAGTAGGCTTTAATGGAAAGGCTGGAGATTGGTATAAATCCTCCATAGAATATCCTGACTATAAAATAGATAATGTTGCAGCATTTATGAACTCTAAATTCCCTAAAGAATTAAGGGGCGATTGGTTACAGGCAGATGGAAGTAATGTTTGGGCCTTTAGTTTTTATTACGATAATGCGGTGCTAGATAGAACAGTTTGGAACTATAAGTCCGTTAAGAAAATAGATGACATACACCTAATTACTTTAGAACGTAATGGGAAGGAGAAAACCATCTATGGCAAATTAAACAAAGATGGCTCCGCAAGTTTTGGGACTAAAATGAATGCACTTGTATCCTATACGACCAATAAAATAAATAAGCCAGGCTTTAAATTAGATAATGATGAGCCCTATACCGAAGAGAATCTATTTAAAGTAGCTTCTGCTACCTATGCTGGAATTATAAGGGGCTTTAGTGTAAACAGTAAAGAAAAAACCGGAATGGTGTATGTGAACAATGTCTTTACTGGTGATCAAGATTCGTATTTAGTAGAAATACAAGACGATGGTAGTTTTTCCGTAAAGTTTCCTTCGTATTATCCACAGCAGGTTTTTGTGAGACTCCCAAATTATTATACTTCTGTATTTGTTGAACCCGGAAAAGAATCCTGGCAATTAATAAACCCCGGAAAATCTGAAGGCGGGTTTTTTGCAGGCGATTGCGCCCAACTAAATACCGACCTATATAGTTTAGAATTTATAATTAGGGATCATACCTTTTATAAGAAGGTAGTATCCCATATTGATGATTATTCTTTAGAAGCCTATAAAGAGGAATGTTATTCTCTGTATACCAAACAGCTCCAAAAGCGCGACAGTGTTCTTAAGACACGATTTTTAAGTAATAAATCACGTCAGGTATTTGACTTAGATTTGGACTATCATCTTTATCAGAATATTTTAAGTTATGACATCAACTCAAGGGATAGAAATTTAGCCAAAATCGATAATGCATACCTAAGTTTTATAACACCCGAAGTATATAATAATAAATTGGCGGTGGTTTCTAGTGGTTATAAGAGCTTTATAAATCGCTTAAAACATTTAAAACCCATGAGATCAGGGGTTAGTGTTTCCCATCCAAGTGTTTTAGAATTGGCCGAAATACTAAAAGAGAAGAATATTACGCTATCAGCTGAAGACAAAGAACTTATTGCCAGTCATAAAATGCATTATAAAGAAAATGCAGCGGCTCTGGCAAAACAGAAGGCATTTCAGAAGTCGCATCAGGAGGTGATTGGGAGTCTTAGTGAAAAACTAAGTACTATTTATCAGAAGTTGACGGAAGAAGAAAGAAAGGAAGTTTTTAGCAGTGGAGGTATCAATTTTGATAAAATAGAAATCATTATTAAATCTAAGAATTTAGAGGTTGTATTTACAGAGGAAGAAATTGAAATTCAAAAAGCTCAACGAAACTTATTGACGCAAGATGAGCAAAAGAGCATAAGCAAATTTTTCTCACCAGAAATCCATGAAAAAAATCAAGCTTTTTCAGAAAAGCATAAAGCTCACATTGATGCCTATATCAACAATGAGTTTAAAAAACAACATATAGAACAAATTAGAAAAAATATAGGTAATAGCTTTAGTACCGATGTGATCATAGCACAGGCCATATTGGGAAATATAACAAGTAGTTACATTCCGTTGTCAGATACCGAACTTAGCGCGTCCCAAAAGGTGGTAGACTATCCATTTATTACAAAAGTAATCAAAGTAGAAAATGATAAGATGAAAGCCAAGATTTCAGCTAATAAATCTAAAACCGACTTTATAGTTAATGAAACCCCAATGACCGAAGCCGATAAAGTGTTTGACGCCATCATTTCGAAATACCAAGGGAAAGTAGTATTTGTAGATTTTTGGGCAACCTGGTGTGGCCCTTGTCGATCCGGCATGAAGCAAATGCAACCTTTAAAAGAGGAATACAAGGATAAAGATGTTGTCTTTGTGTACATAACAGACCCCTCTTCTCCCGAAACCACCTATAACAACATGATTCCTAATATAAAAGGAGAGCACTTCAGGGTGTCTAAGGATAAATGGAATTATTTAGCCCAAAAGTTCAATATTTCGGGAATTCCGCATTATTTATTGGTCGATAAAAAAGGGAGTGTTATTAAAGAAAATACCAGCGATTTAAGAATGCCTAACGCCCTAAAAGGTTTGATTGAGGTAGAACTAAATAAATAACAATATTTTCGGTGAATCGGACTCTCCCCGTAAAGCCAGGAAGTTTAAGATCATTAAGAGGTCGGACCAAAAAGTCCGACCTCTTTTTTATATAATAACTTTTTAATGAAGCTATGAGGTTTATGTACCGATTGATTAATGTAGCAATTAGTTAATGTAACAATGAATGAATGTGTAAATGTACCAATGGGGTTAATGTAGCGATGAATTAATTTGGGAATTTGAAAATGAGGGAATTTGAAAATTGGCTAATCAACTAATATGATAATCTACCAATTGTTTAATGTAACAATAGATCAGTGTGGAAATATACCAATGGGTTAATGTAGCGATGAATTAATTTGGGAATTTGAAAATGCAACAATGGGTTGATGTAGCAATTGATTAATGTAATAATGAACCGAAGTGGAGTTGTAATAATCTATTGTTGTTTTCCGTATGCTTCATGAGGTTGCTTCGCTGCGTTTGCATTGACGCTACAAAGAAGCTGTATTTGATAAAAGGGAACTGGCCTAAAGTATGTATAGACACGTAAAAAGAAATGTCTTAGAAGCAGGATTTGGCGGTATGGTTGTTTTGGGTAGGAATGGCCCTCAAAGTCGGGAGACTTTGCGGAACTACTTTGTGGAACTACTTTGCGGAAGGGCAAAAAAAAAGTCCCTTCATTTTCATGAAGGGACTCTTAAAAAAAGGCGGCGGCCTACTCTCCCACTTGGTGTAGCAGTACCATCGG
>NZ_JAAXCQ010000027.1 GCF_012272855.1 Arenibacter sp. 6A1
ACTCATGCCGGTAAAAAGTAGATGGAAAATTCAAAATACCGAACCTGAAAAAAATATAGGGCAACTCAATTTAATGCTCAATTAAAAAAACGGGGGATGGCTAATTATAATTAGGCTTTCTATTTTATTCTTGGGGATTTTAATGAGGTTATGGCTCGACGCTAGCTCCTCATAAGCTTCCATATCGTACAATATCACTAAGTCCTTGTGATGGGCACTAATAGTAGCTATCAGCTCCTCATGACTTTTAGTATCCTGATGGACTAGCAGGGCTAATGGAGCTTTACGCTCTAGCACTATTGATACATTGGAAGGCGTAATTTTATTTATATCGACAAGTAAATGCGACTGCAAGCGCAACTCCCATTTTTCTTCCTCGGAAAGACCATCATATTCTTGTCCCCATGCCTTGCTCCAAACTAGAAGAAAGGGTAGGCACCAACATCCGAATATCAATAATCTTTTCAACAAATCAACAAAATTTAAGTAATAGTATTTTTATATAATCTGCTTACGAATTTAGGAAGAATAAATAAAATTCCATTACTCGAAAAATTATTAGTTTTCGAACAAAAAAAAAGAGGACATCCCTAATCATAGAAATGCCCTCTTTAAAACTGTTATTGATGTGTATTACATTCTTTCTGGCACCTGGATTCCTAGAAGGCTAAAAGCAGATTGAATAACTTCGCCCACTTTTTTCGCCAATTGCACCCTAAAGATTTTTTTAGAAGCTTCTGTTTCTCCCAAAATAGATACATTTTGATAGAAGGAATTAAACTCTTTTACCAGGTCATAGGTATAATTCGCTATAAGGGCCGGACTAAAGTTTTCTGCCGCCAATTGTATCGTTACGGGATACTGCTCTAGTTGTTTCAGCAATTCTTTTTCTTTTTCATGAAGCTGACCCAATTCTTGATTGGACACTTCTTGTGAAAAATCAAAATCTGCTTTTCTTATAATCGACTGTATCCTTGCATAGGTATATTGAATAAACGGACCTGTATTTCCTTGAAAATCTACTGATTCTTCTGGATTAAAGAGAATTCGTTTTTTAGGATCTACCTTTAGGATGTAATATTTTAGGGCCCCTAAACCGATCATTTTATACAACTCCTGTTTTTCTGCGTCCGAATAATCGTCTAGTTTCCCCAATTCTTCGGAAATTTCTGCCGCCGTACGGGTCATATCCTCCATCAAATCATCGGCATCTACCACGGTACCTTCCCTACTTTTCATTTTTCCACTAGGCAAATCGACCATTCCATAACTTAAATGGTATAGTTTCTCTGCCCATACAAACCCTAATTTTTTCAAGATCAGGAACAATACTTTAAAATGGTAATCCTGTTCGTTACCTACAGTATAAACCATCCCACCAATGTCCGGATTGTCTTTTACTCGTTGTATGGCAGTACCGATATCCTGGGTCATATATACAGCGGTACCATCGGACCTCAGTACAATTTTCTCATCTAGGCCTTCCTCAGTCAAATCAATCCACACACTACTATCTTCCTTGCGATAAAAAACTCCTTTTTCGAGTCCCTCTTCTACCACATCCTTTCCTAACAAATAGGTATCACTTTCATAATAATACTGGTCAAAATCTACTCCCAGGTTATTATAACTTACTTCAAAACCATTGTACACCCATTGGTTCATCTTTTTCCAAAGACTTACCACCTCTTCATCGCCAGCTTCCCATTTTCTGAGCATTTCTTGGGCTTCCAATAATAGTGGAGCTTCTTTTTCTGCCACTTTCTTATCTACGCCATCAGCGATCATAGCCGCAATTTCTTCCTTATAGGCCTTGTCAAAGGCTACATAATAGTTCCCTACAAGTTTATCGCCTTTTAAACCTGTGCTTTCTGGAGTTTCTCCGTTTCCAAAGCGCTGCCAGGCCAACATACTTTTGCAAATATGTATCCCCCTATCGTTAATTATTTGGGTTTTATACACTTTTTTTCCAGAGGCCTTAATAATTTCCGCCACTGAATATCCCAACAAATTATTACGAACATGTCCTAAATGCAATGGTTTATTGGTGTTGGGAGAAGAATATTCTACCATAATAGCATTATCCTCCTGTGCAGAAACGAAACCATAGTCCGAAACGTCCTTAATGCCGTTAAAGAAATTCAGGTAAAAACTATCGTTAATGGTTATGTTTAAAAACCCTTTAACTACATTGAAATCTTCAACTTCGGCCACATTATCCTTTAAGAATTGGCCAATCTGTTCTCCTATTTGTACCGGGTTTCCTTTTACAAAACGCAACATAGGAAAAATTACAGCGGTGATATCCCCTGCAAAATCCTTTCTTGTGGGTTGAAATTCAACGCTTGGTAATTCTACCTTATAAACAGAGTTAACTGCTTCTTTTACCTTTGTGGTTAGGACTTCTTGGATGTTCATTAAATCTTGATGTTTAAGGTTGCAAAACTAAGCAATTTTTATTCTTTTACCCTCAATATAAAGTCAACTCACCCAGAATGACCATAGTTTTCGTTAACTTTAGGGGAGATCTTCCTAAATGTATCACGTAATTCTTTTAATCGATGTTGTTGAACCTTTCCTATAATTCCGTTGATGTTACAGAAAAGATCAATGCGCAATTAGGCCAAACGTTTTCTATAAAAAAGCGAGCTGAGTTAGAAGGGACTATTTCCCCAATTTTAGAGATTATGAAAGCAAGTATCACTATTCATAATTTTTTGATTTTAAATCCTTCTTCCACAAACTGCACAATTACCCTAAGACCAAAAGGAATTATAATTTGTTTTAGGGCCTTTAGAGAAACCTATGCCCTACCCATCCCTTATTATAAACTTAGACTGAACAAAACCTTTTTTGGAAACTATACCTTATATAAAGATCATTATTATATAACGGTTCTATCGGACACAAAAGCTGCTCAATTATTTTTTCGTAAATTGATAGATATAAGATCCGATACCCCCCCCTACTTCCTTTGAAGAATTGTAACAAGTAAATCTTTTTAGAGCGCCTCTTTTGATTCGCCTTAAATTTGAAAAGGTCATTAATATATGGATTCGAAATTAATCTAAGATTATGAAAATATTACTTACTGGAGCCAACGGATATATTGGAATGCGATTGTTACCTCTATTATTAGACCTAGGCCATGAGGTAGTATGTGCAGTTCGGGATAAAAAAAGATTCTCTATCGACCAAGAAACTTTGGCCGCAATAGATATTATTGAAATCGACTTTCTGGCAGACTACCGGGCCAATAGCATCCCGAAGGATATTGATGCTGCCTACTATTTAATTCATTCTATGAGTTCGTCTACCAGTGATTTTGATGAGAAAGAGGCGGTTTCTGCCAAAACATTCAATCGCTATATGCAGGATACCGATATCAAACAGGTTATTTACCTCAGCGGTATCGTTAATGATAAAGACCTCTCTAAGCATTTGCGTTCCCGAAAAAATGTAGAAGACATTTTGTACCAGGGAAATTATGCCCTCACCGTTCTAAGGGCCGGAATAATAGTTGGCTCAGGAAGTTCTTCTTTTGAAATCATCAGGGACCTATGCGAAAAACTGCCTTTAATGATTACCCCTAGATGGGTACTGACCAAAACCCAACCTATTGCGATCCGAGATGTTATGAGTTTTTTAACCGGTGTGCTCGGCCATGAAGAAACCTATAACGATTCTTTTGACATAGGCGGACCAGAAGTACTTACCTACAAAGCAATGTTGCAACAATATGCTAGAATAAGAGGATTTAGTATAGGGATATATACTGTCCCCGTTATGACTCCTAAGCTATCGTCTTATTGGTTATACTTTGTCACTTCTACCTCCTTTAAACTTGCCATGAATTTAGTGGACAGTATGAAAATGGAAGTGGTGGCCAAAGACAACAGACTGCAACAGTTATTAGGGGTTAAGACCCACACCTATGCAGAAGCTATTAAAATGGCGTTCAATAAAATTGAACAAAATTTGGTGGTTAGCAGTTGGAAGGATAGTATGATCAGTGGCCGTATCCATACCGACCTTAAAAAACATATACAAGTACCTAAATTTGGAGTTTTAAAAGACGAAAAAAAGATAAAAATTAACAATCCCGAAAGGGTATTGGAAAACATCTGGAAAATAGGCGGAGAAACGGGCTGGTTTTATGCCAATTGGCTTTGGAAGCTTAGAGGTTTTTTTGACAAACTCAGTGGCGGCGTAGGCTTGAGAAGAGGACGTACCCATACTGATAAAATATACACAGGAGATTCCTTGGATTTTTGGCGTGTTCTCTTGGCAGATAAGGAACACAAAAGGTTGCTTCTGTTTGCCGAAATGCGCCTTCCTGGCGAAGCTTGGCTAGAATTTAGAATAACCGATGATAACACCCTATACCAAACCGCTACTTTTAGACCAAAGGGTATTCGAGGTCGTTTGTACTGGTACAGTATGCTCCCTTTTCATTATTTTATTTTTGGGGGAATGATCCGCAATATTGCCAACACCTAAGCAACATTTAGGATCTGATTTCTAAAAACAATTGCGATTAAACCCATACTGTATTCACTTCAACTATAATCGTATGTTGTCCATTACATAAAAAAGCTCCATTTTTTAGTTAAAATGGAGCTTTCATTAGCTGTAACAGCCTTATTAATTTTTAGGCAAAAACACTTCTGCCATCATACATCGGGCACTTCCTCCCCCACAGGTCTCTATGGTTTCTAAGGAACTATGAACGATATCGCAGTGTTTCTCCAAACTTTTTATCTGGACCGGAGTTAAACTGTTGTAGGCAGCTGAACTCATCACTAAATATCGCTTAGTACCCATACCCATTACCTGTAGCATATTTCCGGCAAAATGGTGCATTTGTTGCTCCGTAATGGCTATAATTTCTTTTCCATCTTCTTTGAGTTGTGAAACCAGATGCTTTTTCTCCTTTTTATCATCGATCGTATCCAAACAGATTACGGCAAAGGTTTCTCCTAAACACATCATAACATTGGTATGATAAATAGGAAGTCGTTCATCGCCTACGGTTTGGTTAGCCGTAAAAATGATAGGTGTATATTCAAAGTCCTCACAGAACTCAATAAACAGCTCTTCATCGGCTCTGGCCGATAGTGCACAATAGGCCTTTCGATTCACCCTATCCAATAAAATACTGCCGGTTCCTTCTAAGTAGTACTCAGAATCTTCAGCAGAGGTGTAATCCATCACGCTATCGATTACAAACCCTCGCTCTTCTAGGGTTTCCAAAATATCTTCTCGTCTTTCCTTTCTCCTATTTTCAGCAAACATTGGGTAAAGTGCCACCGTACCATCTTCGTGAAAGGAAACCCAATTATTTGGAAAAACGGAATCTGGGGTATCGTTTTCAAGGGTATCATTCACGACTATAACATTTACTCCCTTTTCTCTTAAATTGGTAACTAGGGCATCAAATTCGGACTGAGCCTTTGCATTGATTTCTTGGTTCTTTAAATCCAGATCTTCCTGAAAATAATTATTTACCGCCGTCTGTTCGTTCTTGCGAAAATTCACAGGACGAACCATTAAAATTGTATTGGTTACTTGCATTTTTATTTTTTATTATATCCTTACAGGATTCCTAGAAACTCGTTTATTACATGACGATGAAATGAATTTTATCATCCCCTTAGTCTACTCCTAAGAACCGGAGTAGGTTTCCTACCTTTATTTTTTAAATTAACAGCCTAATCCCTAACCAATGGCAAGGTACTACAACGCAGAAGTCCTTCTTGTTTGGCTATTTCCGCATAAGGTATTTCCTCTACGGTTAATCCTTTCTCCCTAAGCCAATTATTTAATCGCGTAAAATTACGTTCGGAAACGACTACATCAGGAGCTATGGAAAATACATTGCTCATCATGCTGTACATTTCATCTTTGGTTATTTCAAAAACATTCTCCTTGCCAAAATAATTAAGTAACCATTCGTATTCTTCGGCCACTAGAAACCCATTTTTGTGGAGGATAGCCATATCCGTTCCTATTGGCTGAAAACAACAATCTAAATGCAAGGCATTCTCCTTTGCATTGGTATTGGATTTCCGAAGTTCGAAAGATTTTATTTTTTTATGAGGAAAGGTTTTGGCTATAAAGTCTACTGCCGCCCTATTGGTTCGTGCTGTTATTAAGTCGGTATAGTCTTCCCCGGAATAGGTGCCGATAAAAATATAGTCTTTCCAAGGCATTACATCACCCCCTTCGATATGAACCTCCTTTGGAGGATATATAATTTGACTATCTTCTATTTTTTCCAACACATACTTAATGGCCTGAAACTCTATTTCCCTATCGGGCAAGATATTAGCTTTTATCAATTTATCATCGATCACAAAGGCTATATCCCTAGAAAATATCTGATTGCAATCTTTTATGAGCTTCGGTCTAAAAACCTCTACCCCATATTTTTTTAAAACGGTAGCAAAAGCTTCCATTTCATGTACCATATCCTCTTCCATGGGATAGGTACCTGCCAAAATATGTTCCAAGGATTTTGGATCATAAGCCTCCTCCGGCTTAGGTACTGCCCCATTACTTTGCGCCGTCCCCAACACCACAGCTTTTAGGCGAGATGTTTCATCCTTAACATTTAACTTTAGCATCTGTTAGTTTTTAAACAAATATAGAAATACTTCCTTATCCCTCAAAAAAAACTGCCCCTTGTGAAATAACACAAGGGGCAGCTAATTTTATGATTCCTATCTATCGGTTTTCAAGGCAGACAAAAGGCCTTTGTTTTTCCCCAATATACACCTGTCGTGGACGCCCTATAGGCTCACTTTTAAGACGCATTTCTCTCCATTGCGCAATCCAACCCGGCAAACGTCCCAATGCAAACATTACGGTAAACATTTCTGTTGGAATACCCAACGCTCTGTATATAATCCCTGAGTAGAAATCTACATTCGGGTACAGTTTTCTGTCTACAAAATATTTATCTTCCAAAGCTTCTTTTGCCAAGCCTTTTGCGATTTCCAATATCGGATCGTCTATTCCCAAATCGGCCAACACCTCTTCAGCTGCGACCTTTATTATTTTAGCTCTTGGGTCAAAGTTCTTATAAACTCTATGTCCAAAGCCCATTAAACGGAACGGATCGTTCTTATCCTTAGCCTTGGCCATATATTTTTTAGTATCGCCACCATCGGCCTCAATAGCTTCTAGCATTTCCAAAACTGCCTGGTTGGCGCCTCCATGTAATGGCCCCCAAAGTGCAGATATCCCTGCTGACAAGGAAGCATATAAGCCTGCATGTGAAGAACCTACAATACGAACCGTAGAAGTAGAACAGTTTTGTTCGTGATCTGCATGTAAGATCAATAATTTATCCAAGGCATCGATAACAATTTTATTGCTTTCGTATTTATGGTTAGGTTTTTTGAACATCATTTTATGAATGTTCTCTACATACCCTAAAGAATCATCACCATAATCTAATGGCAAGCCTTTTTTCTTTCTTAAGGTCCAGGCTACCAATACTGGGAATTTTGCCAATATCTTAACAATAGCCCAATACATATCCTTTTCAGAAGATACGTTAACAGAGCCAGGATTAAAAGCGACCAAGGCGCTCGTTAGGGAAGAAAGGACTCCCATAGGGTGTGCCGATTTTGGAAAACCGTCCAAAATCTTTTTCATTTCCTCATCAACATGAGACTCGGCCTTTATATCGTTATGAAAACGCTCTAATTCTTCCTTGTTCGGTAAATGTCCAAAAATCAACAAATAAGCAACTTCTAAGAATTCGGCCTTTTCTGCCAACTCTTCGATAGAATAACCACGATACCTTAAGATCCCCTTCTCACCATCTAAAAATGTGATGGCACTTTCACAAGAACCTGTATTTTTATATCCCGGATCTATTGTTATCATTCCTGAGATAGCACGCATTGTTTTAATGTCTATCGCCAGTTCATCTTCCGTCCCTTTAATAACAGGAAAATCAAATCTTTTTCCGTTGTATTCTAATGTTGCTTTATCTGACATTTCTTAATTTACTGTTTATTTCGATTGTTTGTAAATTTAATAAAAACACATAAGCTTGCCAATGGAAGATTTTATAATTATTCATAATTATGAAATCTTTGGCAAACTCCATAAATTCCTATACTTAAGGATTAATAGAATATAGAAATTTATAATAATCATCTACTGATTTCTCCCATGTAAACCGCATTTTCCTTGCATTGTCCTGTATTTTTTTCCATTGCGGCTTATCGTTGGTAAAAATATCGAGCACCTGCGCCAGTACTTCGTTCATATTTTTAATTTTCTCATCATAACTATCTCCGTCGAAACAGAATCCGGTTTTTAGATGTTTCACGGTGTCCTTTAAGCCCCCAGTTTGATGTACCAAACAAGGATGCCCATTTCTCATAGCCAACATTTGACTAATCCCACATGGCTCAAATAGGCTAGGCATTATATACAGATCGGTCTCCAAATAAAGTGAATCTATAACATCCTCGGATTGGCCATTGATGAAAATAAAATTCTTATGGTTATAACTAACTTCCCTAAAAAGTTTTTCATAATCGGGGTCTCCGGTACCTAAAAGCATAAACACCCCATTCACTTTTTCCAATTGTTCTAATATAGTAATGAGGGATTCGGGCGATCTTTTAAAGAAATAAAACTTTTGCTCCGTTAACCTCGCTACACTAGAAACAACAAAGCTAGGTGGTTCTTTCAAAAACTCCACAACTTTTTCTCCGGTATGCGCTAAAAAATCTGCCTTGTATTTTTTTGATTCTTCTTGTAACCATATAAAAATGGCCTTAATTATATTCCTGTAAATATTACCCGTTTCGGCTACTCTTATATTAGCATAATTAGAACCGTTAAGCACTCCAAAGAGACGGCCTTCATTATTGGCTTTTTGCAAATCGCTTTCAAGATTCTCACCGCCTATAAATTCGGGCGGCCTACTGGGCAATAGTACATCTTCCTTGTAAGAAGGCGATACCGTATGTACGGCATCGGCAAAGCGTATCCCCACCGCCATAAGGTTAATACAATCCTGATATCTATAATCCATCAATCCCCTATGATCTATAGGAATCTCTGGAAACCAATTTTTAATAGAAGAATAATTATTCTCGAAAGGCCTAATCCCTTGTATCGCCAAATTATGGATGGTGTATACAAATCGAATCTGTTTTAAAACACTATATGCCGGGTGATAGGTTTTTATAAACAGTAATAAACTAGAATGCCAATCGTGCAAGTGAACTATATCGAGCCTACCGAAGCTTCCTTTTTTAATAGCCTCGGCCACGGCCGTACAAAATATTATATATTTTATGGCATCGGTATAGAAAGGTTCTTTGGGATCGTTGTGATAAATATGCGCTATATCACCGGCTTCTATTTCCGGATGATGAATAACGTAATGATGTACATTTTTATATTCCTTCTTTGGAATTACTTCGTAGAGTTCTGCCGTATAGGTAGTACCTCTTAATTGTATGTTTAAATGCGTTTTAAAGGTACCATTTTGATGCAGCCTAGAATAGGAAGGCACAACAATATGCACTCTATCCCCTCTTTCCGAGATCTGGCGAGGCACATCGCGAACCACATCTCCCATACCACCAGCTTTACATCTGGCGATGCCATCATTTTCAGCGGCAACAAAAAGAAAATTATTCATTGGTCTAGAATTTGGTTAGAAATCTATTGTTGGTTAAGTTAATTATTAATTCTTTATAAGAAAACTAAGGTGCGGTTTATTTAAAAAAAAGCCGTTCTTTTTTGGAACGGCTTTTAGTATTATAAAATTTATAAAATTACTTTACTTTAAAAGCATTTTCTTGTGGGTAATAAGCAACGCTTCCCAATTCTTCTTCAATTCTTAGCAATTGGTTGTATTTTGCCATTCTGTCCGATCTAGAAGCAGAACCTGTTTTAATTTGCCCTGTATTCAATGCTACCGCCAAATCGGCAATAGTATTGTCTTCAGTTTCACCAGAACGGTGAGACATTACAGAAGTATATCCTGCATTCTTCGCCATATTAACCGCAGCAATTGTCTCTGTTAAAGTTCCGATTTGGTTTACCTTAATAAGGATTGAATTGGCAATGCCATTTTTAATACCTTTAGACAAACGCTCTACATTGGTAACAAATAAATCATCTCCTACCAACTGAACTCTATCTCCGATTTTTTCAGTTAAAGATTTCCAACCGTCCCAATCGTTTTCATCCATACCATCTTCAATAGAAACAATAGGATATTTAGCACTTAAATCTGCCAAATACTGAGCTTGCTCCTCTGAAGTACGCACAGCTCCTTTATCTCCTTCAAACTTGGTATAATCGTATTTACCGTCTACATAGAATTCTGCTGCCGCACAATCCAAGGCAATCATAACATTATCTCCTAATTTGTATCCTGCTTTTTCTACGGCTAAAGCAATAGTATCCAAAGCATCTTCAGTACCATCTAAAGTTGGAGCAAATCCACCTTCATCACCTACAGCAGTACTAAGACCTCTGTCGTGCAATACTTTCTTCAGGTTATGGAAAATTTCGGTCCCCATTTGCATGGCGTGCGAAAAACTAGTTGCTTTCACTGGCATTACCATAAATTCCTGAAAAGCAATAGGAGCATCTGAATGCGAACCACCATTGATGATATTCATCATAGGAACTGGCAAGGTATTAGCACTAACACCACCTACATATCTAAACAAGGATATTCCCAACTCGTTCGCAGCTGCTTTGGCTACGGCCAAAGAAACCCCTAAAATAGCGTTGGCTCCTAATTTTGATTTATTTGGAGTACCATCCAATTCGATCATGGTTTGGTCTACCAAATTTTGTTCGAATACGTTCATTCCCAAAATTTCTTCGGCAATTACTGTATTTACGTTATTCACTGCTTGGGTAACTCCTTTGCCCATGAATGTTTTTCCACCATCACGAAGTTCTACGGCCTCATGTTCTCCAGTAGACGCCCCAGAAGGAACTGCAGCTCTACCCATAACTCCATTCTCAGTAACAACATCTACCTCTACAGTTGGATTACCTCTAGAATCTAAAATTTGTCGCGCATGAACACTTAGGATAATACTCATATATATTTCTTTTATATTTAGTTAAAATAATGTGCAAATATACGAAACCAAGCTGTTTTAGCTTCAGTAATATTGCATTTTATACTGATTTGATAACAATAATTTAAAACTACAACGTTTTAGTTTGCCGTAGATTTGATCATATCAAAGAACTCATCAAAAAGATAGTCTGCATCATGTGGTCCAGGACTAGCTTCCGGGTGATATTGTACCGAAAATACATTCTTATTTTTCATCCTCATACCTGCCACTGTATTGTCATTCAGGTGTAGATGTGTTATTTCGATATTAGGATTGGCCTCTGCTTCTTCCCTATTGATGGCAAAACCATGGTTTTGAGAAGTGATTTCACCTTTCCCTGTAACAAGGTTCATAACCGGATGATTAATCCCGCGATGCCCATTGTGCATTTTATAGGTAGAAATCCCGTTGGCAAGTGCCAACACCTGATGTCCTAAACAAATTCCGAACAAAGGTTTGTCTCCTGCAATAATTTCTTTTACCGTTGCAATGGCTTGGTGTAATGGATCTGGATCCCCAGGCCCGTTAGATATAAAGAAACCATCCGGATTCCAGGCATTCAATTCTTCATAAGTGGCATCATAAGGAAACACTTGAATATAAGCATCCCTTTTCGCCAAGTTTCTAAGAATATTCTTTTTTATCCCGATATCCAAGGCAGATATCTTGTATTTAGCATTACTGTCCCCATAGAAATATGGTTCCTTAGTACATACCTTTGAAGAAAGCTCCAAACCTTCCATGCTAGGTACTTTTGCCAATTCTTTCTTTAATCCTTCTATATTATCCACATCGGTAGATATAACGGCATTCATAGCTCCATTATCTCTAATATAGGCGACTAAGGCTCTTGTATCTACATCTGAAATAGCAAATAAATTGCTTTTTTCCATAAATTCTTGTAGACTTTCATCAGCATCGACCCTAGAATAGTTGTAGCTAAAGTTCTTACAAATTAATCCCGCTATTTTTACAGAATCAGACTCTACTTCTTCGTTATGAGCCCCATAATTCCCAATATGTGCATTGGTAGTTACCATTAATTGCCCAAAGTAAGATGGATCTGTAAATATCTCTTGGTAACCAGTCATTCCTGTATTGAAACAAGCCTCTCCAAAGGCTGTTCCCTCCTTATCCCCTACGGCCTTACCATGAAAAATAGTTCCATCGGCCAGCAATAAAATTGCTTTTTTTCTTGTTTGATACTTCATTATTGACGTTCCAATTTTTTTTGACAAAATAACATAAAAAAAGGATAAGCTATTAGGCTTATCCTTTTCGAATTATTAAAATTTAATAACAATTTTACTATTCTGAATCATCAGCTTTAGTTTCAGTGTCTACACTAGGTGCATCAGCAGCTTTTTTAGCCTTTCCTCTTCTTGTAGTTTTTTGCTTCTTAGGCTTATCAGCATTGTAGATTTCGTTGAAATCTACCAATTCGATCATAGCCATATCTGCATTATCCCCAAGACGATTTCCTAGTTTAATGATTCTTGTATAACCACCTGGTCTATCGGCAACTTTTTCGGCTACAGTGCTAAAAAGCTCTGTTACCGCATATTTATCCCTAAGATTTCTAAAAACAATACGTCTGTTATGAGTACCCTTTTCAATAGATTGGTTATTCTCTGCCTTCGATTTTGTAATTAAAGGCTCTACGAACTGCTTTAAAGCTTTTGCTTTCGCAACAGTTGTATTTATTCTCTTGTGCTCAATTAAAGAACAGGCCATATTTGCCAACATAGCTTTTCTATGCGCTGCCTTTCTTCCTAAATGATTAACTTTCTTACCGTGTCTCATTGTTCTATTCTATATACTTCCCTCAGTAGTGGTTTCTCCAACTTTTAAGAAGCGCTATTAATCTTTATCCAATTTATATTTTGACAAATCCATTCCAAAGCTTAAACCTTTGTTGATAACCAATTCTTCTAACTCCGTTAAAGATTTTTTACCAAAGTTTCTAAACTTCATTAAATCGTTCTTGTTGAAAGAAACCAAATCTCCAAGAGTATCAACCTCTGCCGCTTTCAAGCAATTCAAAGCTCTTACAGAAAGATCCATATCTACCAATTTAGTTTTCAAAAGCTGACGCATATGCAATGATTCTTCATCATAGGTTTCTGTCTGAGCAATTTCATCTGCTTCAAGCGTAATACGCTCATCAGAAAACAACATAAAATGGTGAATTAACACCTTTGCTCCTTCAGTTAAAGCTTCTTTAGGATGAATAGAACCATCTGTAACGATCTCAAATACCAATTTTTCATAATCGGTCTTTTGTTCTACACGGAAGTTCTCAATGCTGTACTTTACATTTTTGATTGGGGTAAAGATAGAATCGACGGCTATAGTCCCTATAGATGCATTAGATTTTTTATTCTCTTCTGCAGGCACATAACCTCTACCTTTATCAATAACAATCTCCATGTTAATACTAACCTTGGGATCCATGTTACAAATAACCAAATCTGGATTTAATACTTGATATCCCGAAATAAATTTTTGAAAATCACCTGCTGTCAATTGTTCCTTTCCACTAACTGTAATAGAAACTGTTTCACTATCAACATCTTCTATTTGTCTTTTGAAACGAACCTGTTTTAGGTTTAGGATGATTTCGGTAACATCTTCAACAACACCGGGAATCACAGAAAATTCATGTTCTACCTTATCAATTCTAACAGAAGTGATAGCAAAACCTTCCAAGGACGAAAGCAATACTCTTCTTAATGCGTTCCCAACGGTTAGGCCATAACCTGGTTCCAACGGACGAAATTCGAATTTACCTTCGAAGTCGGAGGAATCAATCATTATAACTTTATCGGGCTTCTGAAAATTTAATAATGCCATAACTGGATCAGTGTTGTTTTTATTTAGAGTATAACTCGACTATTAATTGTTCTTTTATATTCTCTGGAATTTGCAATCTTTCAGGAACGGCAACAAAAGTACCTTCCATTTTTTCAGAATTCCAAGTAATCCACTCATAGACACTGCTATTAGAAGCCAATGCATCAGCGATTGCTGTCAAAGATTTTGATTTTTCTCTTACACCTACAACATCACCAGCCTTAAGCGTATAAGAAGGAATATTTACTAATTCACCATTTACAGTGATATGTCTGTGAGACACTAATTGTCTTGCCCCACTTCTAGAATTAGATAATCCCATACGGTAAACCACGTTATCTAAACGAGACTCACACAGTTGAAGTAAAACCTCACCGGTTACCGCTTTACTACTATTTGCTTTTGCAAATATGTTTCTGAACTGCTTTTCCAAAATACCATAGGTATATTTTGCTTTTTGCTTTTCCATTAACTGGATTGCATATTCAGATTGTTTTCCACGACGCTTTGCGTTACCGTGTTGTCCCGGAGGATAATTTCTTTTTTCAAAAGATTTATCATCTCCGAAAATCGCTTCACCGAATTTACGGGCGATTTTAGTTTTGGGTCCTGTATATCTTGCCATTTTCTTAAAAAATTTGGAAGTGTGATCATGAATTAAGGCTTATCCTTCGATAATCGTAACTACACTTCCTTTGAAACACCCTTATATGGGTTTTTTGATTAACTAATTCTTAAACTCTTCTTCTTTTCGGAGGTCTACATCCGTTGTGTGGCATTGGGGTAATATCGATAATTTCGGTAACCTCAATTCCTGAATTATGTATAGCACGGATAGCAGATTCTCTACCGTTTCCTGGTCCTTTTACATAAACTTTCACTTTTCTTAAACCAGCCTCATGAGCAACTTTAGCACAATCCTCAGAAGCTACTTGAGCTGCATAAGGAGTGTTCTTTTTAGAACCTCTAAAGCCCATCTTACCTGCAGATGACCAAGAGATAACATCGCCCTTCTTATTGGTTAAAGAAATAATAATATTATTAAAAGAAGCAGTTACATGGGCTTCACCCACTGACTCAACTATAACCTTACGCTTCTTTACTGCTTTTGCATTTGCCTTTGCCATAATATCTTACTTATTATTTAGTTGCCTTCTTCTTGTTAGCAACTGTTTTCCTTTTACCTTTTCTTGTTCTAGAGTTGTTCTTAGTTCTTTGACCTCTTAAAGGTAAACCAGATCTATGACGAATTCCTCTATAACATCCAATATCCATTAATCGCTTAATGTTCAATTGGTTCTCAGAACGCAATTCTCCTTCAATGGTCAAACCAGAAACTGCCTCACGAATACGGGCTATTTCATCATCATTCCAGTCAGAAACCTTGGTATCCTCACTCACTTGGGCTGTAGCTAATAATTCTTTTGCCCTGCTATTTCCTATTCCGAAGATATAGGTTAGGGCTATAACCCCTCTTTTCTGTTTTGGTATATCTACACCTGCAATTCTTGCCATAATTACCCTTGTCTTTGTTTAAATCTAGGATTCTTTTTATTAATTACGTACAATCTGCCTTTTCTACGCACAATCTTGCACTCGGCACTTCTTTTCTTAATTGATGCTCTAACTTTCATCCTATTTGCTTAATATCTATATGTAATTCTTGCTTTACTTAAATCGTACGGACTCATTTCCAATTTCACCTTGTCTCCTGGAAGCAATTTAATATAGTGCATTCTCATCTTTCCAGATATATGCGCCGTTACCACGTGGCCATTTTCCAACTCCACTCGGAACATTGCATTTGACAATGCTTCAATTATGCTCCCATCCTGCTCTATCGCTGCCTGTTTAGCCATAATCTATGCTACCTTTCTGTTTTTACCAGTTTTCATTAATCCATCATAATGTCTATTCAACAAATAAGAATTTACTTGCTGAACGGTATCAATAGCTACACCTACCAAAATCAGTAGGGAAGTACCACCGTAGAACAATGCCCATCCGGCTTGTACATCCATAAGCTTAACAATCACTGCAGGCAATACTGCAAGAATGGCCAAGAATACAGAACCAGGCAAAGTAATTAAAGACATTATCTTATCTAAGAAATCTCCTGTTTCCTTCCCAGGTCTAATCCCTGGAATAAAACCACCACTTCTCTTTAAATCATCGGCCATCTTATTCGTCGGCACTGTAATCGCCGTATAAAAATAAGTAAAGACAATAATCAAAAATGCAAATAACAAGTTATAGGCCAGTCCAAATATATCTTGAAACTGAACTTCCATCCATTGCCCAACTGCCGTATTATTGAACGTTTTCCCTAGTAACCCGGGAGCGAACATAATGGCTTGTGCAAAGATAATAGGCATAACCCCAGATGCATTTAATTTTAAAGGAATATATTGTCTGGACCCCATGATATTTTTCTCATAGCCTCCAGAAGCCGTCCTTCTTGCGTACTGCACTGGTATCTGACGTGTTGCCATCACCAACAATACACACATTAAAATAACCGCGAACCAGATAATAACCTCGATAAGCATAAACATAAGCCCACCGCTATTATTAGCCGTTCTCGATATAAATTCTTGAACAAAATTTTGAGGCATATTCGCGATAATCCCCACCATAATCAATAAGGAAATACCATTACCAATACCCTTGTCCGTAATTTTTTCTCCCAACCACATTGCAAATATAGTACCTGCAACTAATATAATAACGGATGGAACGATAAAATCTAGACCTTTACCAAATACAAAGGCACTTTCAGGAACACCTAAAGCACCTAAACTATATAAATAAGCGGGTGCTTGAACGATACAAATCCCTATTGTCAACCATCTTGTGATTTGGTTGATGGTTTTCCTTCCACTTTCGCCTTCCTTCTGCAATTTCTGCAGATAAGGTATAGCAATTCCCATTAATTGAACTACAATGGAAGCAGAAATATAGGGCATAATACCCAATGCAAAAACGGAAGCATTTGACAATGCCCCGCCTGTAAATGCATTTAAGATACCCAAGATACCGCTATCCGTATTGGAAGCCAAAGCTCCTAACTGAGTAGAATCGATACCTGGGAGTGCTATTTGTGCACCGAAACGGTACACTAAAAGCAACCCAAGGGTAACGATGATCCTACCCTTAAGTTCTTCTATTTTCCAAATATTTGAAAATGTCTCGAAAAATTTCTTCATAGTATTCTTTTGCTTATAAACTTATAGCCTCACCACCTGCAGCTTCAATAGCAGCTTTTGCAGTAGCTGTAAATTTATGTACAGAAACTTTTAATGTAGCTTTCAATTCACCACTTCCAAGAATCTTTACCAAATCGTTTTTACCTACCAATCTGTTTTCAACAAGAGTCTCCAAAGTCACTACATCCTTGATAGCACCTTTGTCTACCAATTCCTGTAATTTGTTCAAGTTAACTCCTGCGTATTCTTTTCTGTTAATATTGGTAAAACCAAACTTAGGTACACGTCTCTGCAATGGCATTTGACCACCTTCGAAACCTAATTTCTTAGAATACCCAGATCTTGATTTAGCTCCTTTATGACCTCTAGCAGCGGTACCACCCTTACCGGATCCTTGACCTCTACCGATTATCTTTCCAGCTCTCTGAATAGAGCCTTCTGCCGGTTTTAAATTACTTAAATTCATAACACTACTTTTATATTAAGCTTCTTCTGTAGAAACTAAGTGTTTAACTTTATTTACCATACCAAGAATATTTGGTGTAGACTCATGTTCTACGACCTGACCTATCCTGTGTAAACCAAGAGCTTCAAGAGTTCTCTTTTGTCTTAGAGTTCTTTTAATACCACTCTTAACCTGTTTAACTTTTATCTTTCCCATTTTATTCCTGGTTTTATCCTTTAAAAACTTTTTCTAAAGAAATACCTCTCTGATTTGAAATCGTCTTGGCATCTCTAAGTTGTAAAAGAGCATCAAATGTAGCCTTCACTACGTTGTGCGGGTTGGAAGAACCTTGAGATTTAGATAATACATCACTAACACCTACTGCTTCCAATACTGATCTAACTGCACCACCTGCAATTACTCCGGTACCGTGCGATGCAGGCTGGATATAAACTCTAGCTCCACCGAATTTCCCTTTTTGTTCGTGCGGCAAAGTTCCTTTGTTAAGCGGAATTCTAATAAGATTCTTTTTAGCATCTTCGATCGCCTTGGCAATTGCAGTAGCAACTTCCTTAGACTTACCTAAACCTTGACCTACTACGCCGTTCTCATCACCTACAACCACGATTGCAGAAAATCCGAACGCTCTACCACCTTTTGTTACTTTGGTAACGCGTTGTACCCCTACCAATCTATCTTTTAATTCTAAACCTCCCGGCTTAACAGTCTCTACGTTTTTGTATTTCTGATACATAATTTTCTTAGAATTTTAATCCTGCTTCCCTAGCGCCTTCGGCTAATGATTTTACTCTACCGTGGTATAAGTTACCACCTCTATCAAAAGCCACAGCTTCGATACCAGCTTCTTTTGCCTTATCGGCAATAGCTTTACCTACTAAGTTAGCAACTTCTGTTTTAGTTCCTTTAGCGTCAGCTAACGCTTTATCTCTCGAGGAAGCAGCAACCAAAGTGGTTCCTGCAACATCATCGATAATTTGAGCGTATATTTCACTATTACTTCTAAAAACAGCAAGTCTTGGCCTTTCTGCAGTACCTGAGGATACTTTTCTAATTCTCCTTCTGATACGTTGTCTTCTTTCAGTCTTCGATAATCCCATAATGCTATTTATTAAGCTGATTTACCAGCTTTTCTTCTTAATTGTTCACCAACAAACTTAATTCCTTTTCCTTTGTAAGGCTCTGGCTTACGGAAAGCTCTAATTTTAGCAGCTATTTGACCCACTAATTGCTTATCATGTGAACTTAGCTTTATAATTGGATTCTTTCCTTTATCTGACGTTGTCTCTACTTTTACTTCCGGAGCCAATTCAATAATGATATTGTGCGAAAATCCTAAAGCAAGGTCTAACTTTTGTCCTTGGTTGCTGGCACGGTATCCTACCCCAACCAATTCCAATTCTTTTACCCAACCTTTAGAAACACCTTCGACCATATTAAAGATCAAAGATCTGTAAAGACCATGTCTTGCTTTGTGATCCTTAGAATCAGACGGTCTTGTTACATATATCTGTCCGTCCTCAACCTTTACGTTTGCTCCAGAAAATTCTTGAGAGAGTTCTCCCAACTTACCTTTTACAGTAATAACATCTTCCTTCACCGCTACGGTTACTCCTTCTGGAATTGCTATCGGATTATTACCTGTTCTAGACATTCTTCTAACTCTTTATAGTATTAATAAACATAACATAATACTTCTCCACCTGCATTCTCTAATCTAGCCTGCTTGCTTGTCATAACACCATGGGAAGTAGATACGATCGCGATTCCTAAACCATTAAGAACTCGTGGCAACTCGGTTGAGCTAGCATATTTCCTTAGACCTGGCTTACTTACACGTTGAATTTTTCTTATAACCGGCTCTTTTGTGAACTTATCGTATTTCAAGGCTATTTTAATAGAGCCTTGAACCGCGTTATCTTCGAATTTGTAGCTTAAAATATATCCTTGATCGAATAATATTTTAGTAATTTCTTTCTTTAAATTAGACGCTGGGATCTCTACCACCCTATGGCCGGCACGACTTGCGTTTCTAATTCTTGTTAAATAATCCGAAATTGGATCTGTAAACATAATTATAGAATTGCGGTAACGGTTTTTAACCATTTTGGCTAAACCTGAAACCAGTTGATATTAATTTTTATTACCAGCTTGCTTTAGTAACTCCAGGGATCAGACCATTGTTGGCCATTTCTCTGAAAGTAACCCTAGAAATACCAAAGGTTCTCATGTACCCTCTTGGTCTTCCCGTTAGCTTACAACGGTTATGCATACGAACAGGAGAAGCATTCTTTGGCAATCTTTGTAGCCCTTCATAGTCCCCAGCCTCTTTCAAAGCTTTTCTCTTCTCAGCATATTTAGCTACAGTCTTTGCTCTTTTGACCTCACGGGCCTTCATCGATTCTTTAGCCATACTAATTCTTTTTAAAAGGTAGTCCTAATTCAGTTAATAATGATTTTGCTTCCTTGTCTGTATCCGCAGAAGTTACAAATGTAATATCCATTCCATTGATTCTATTAATTTTATCAATGTTTATTTCTGGAAATATGATTTGCTCCGTAATACCAAGACTATAATTCCCTCTTCCGTCAAAGCCAGTAGCCTTAATTCCTTGGAAATCTCTTACTCTAGGCAATGCACTAGTCACCAATCTGTCTAAGAATTCGTACATTCTTTCTCCACGCAAAGTAACTTTTGCCCCAATCGGCATCCCTTTACGCAATTTAAATGCAGCAACATCCTTTTTAGACATTGTTGAAATTGCTCTTTGTCCGGTGATCAATGTAAGCTCGTCTACCGCATGGTCGATAAGTTTTTTGTCTGCTACTGCAGCACCAACACCTCTACTAACAACAATTTTTTCTAATTTAGGAACCTGCATTACATTCTTGTAACCAAACTCCTCCTTAAGAGCTATTACTACTCTCTCTTTATATTCCTGTTTTAATCTTGGAACGTAAGCCATAACTAAATTACTTCTTTAGATTTCTTAGAAACTCGTACTTTCTTACCATCCTTCACTTCGTACCCAACTCTTGTAGTATCTCCCGACTTTGCGTCGATCAATGCTAAATTAGATATATGTAAAGCTGCCTCTTTTTTTACGATTCCTCCTTGAGGGTTGCTCGCACTTGGCTTTTGGTGTTTAGAGACCATATTAGCCCCTTCCACAATCGCCTTGTTTTTTTCACGGTCAACACTTACAACTTTGCCTTCGACCCCTTTGTGATCTCCGGCAATAATTCTAACAGTATCCCCTGTTTTTATTTTCAGTTTTTTCATTTTGCTAATTTTATTAAAGCACCTCTGGAGCCAAAGATACAATTTTCATGAATTGCTTATCACGAAGTTCTCTGGCCACAGGTCCAAAAACACGTGAACCTCTCATTTCCCCAGCAGGGTTTAAAAGTACACAAGCATTATCATCGAATCGAATGTAAGAGCCATCCTGTCTTCTAACTTCTTTTTTTGTCCTTACAACAACTGCCGTGGAAACTGCACCTTTTTTGACAGCTCCGTTTGGAGTAGCTTCCTTAACGGTCACTACTATTTTATCCCCAACAGAAGCATATCTCCTTTTTGTACCTCCTAGCACACGAATGGTCAAAACTTCTTTTGCCCCCGTATTGTCCGCTACTTTTAGTCTAGATTCTTGCTGTAACATAATTATTTAGCTCTTTCAATGATTTCCACTAACCTCCAACACTTGGTCTTACTCAATGGACGCGTCTCCATTATTTTTACAGTATCGCCAATATTGCAATCGTTCTTTTCATCGTGCGCAACATATTTCTTTGTCTTTAACACGAACTTTCCGTACATAGGGTGCTTCACACGTTTAACTTCTGAAACCACTACTGATTTCTCCATTTTGTTGCTAGTTACAACCCCTATTCTCTCTTTTCTTAAATTCCTTTTTTCCATAAAGCAGAACCGATTATTGTAATTCCCTTTTTGTTAATTCAGTTGCTAATCTAGCCACGGTTCTTCTCACTTTTCTGATAAGCAAAGGATTTTCCAATGGTGTTACAGAGTGAGCTAATTTTAAATCGGCATACTGTTTTTTAAATTCAGCAACCTTTTCGTTTAACCCTTCAACTGATAATTCTTTTATTTCTGATTGTTTCATGATTCCTTGCAATTATATTAAGCAGAATAGTCCCTAGCAATAATAAATTTAGTTTTTACCGGTAGTTTCTGAGCTGCAAGACGCAATGCCTCTTTTGCAATATCAATAGATACACCAGCAATCTCGAACAACACTCTACCTGGCAACACAACAGCAACGAAATATTCCGGTGCTCCTTTACCTTTACCCATACGTACCTCTAAAGGCTTCTTAGTGATAGGCTTGTCCGGGAATATTTTAATCCATAACTGCCCTTCTCTTTTCATGTATCTAGTTGCCGCAATACGAGCTGCTTCTATTTGGCGCGATGTTATAAAAGAGGTATCCAAAGATTTGATACCAAACATACCGTTTGAAAGTTGATGACCTCTACCAGAGATCCCTTTCATACGACCCTTCTGCATTTTGCGAAACTTAGTTCTTTTTGGCTGTAACATTTCTTTCCTTCTTTAAAAAATTACTTTCTACGACGTTGTTTCTTTGGTCCGTCTTGTTTACCACTTTTTCCAGTTTGGCTTTTTGCCATTCCAACTAAGGGAGAAAGTTCTCTTTTTCCATAGACTTCACCTTTCATGATCCATACTTTAATACCTAATCTTCCATAAGTAGTATGTGCTTCATGCAAAGCGTAATCGATATCTGCCCTAAAAGTTGATAATGGAATACGTCCATCCTTATAAGCCTCAGACCTCGCCATTTCTGCCCCGTTCAATCTTCCAGAGATTTGAACCTTGATACCTTCAGCATTCATTCTCATCGCTGCAGCGATCGCCATTTTAATAGCTCTTCTGAAAGAAATTCTACTTTCGATCTGACGCGCTATACTAGCAGCAACAAGGTTTGCATCCAATTCAGGTCTTTTGATCTCAAAGATGTTGATCTGAACTTCCTTATCTGTAATTTTTTTAAGCTCTTCTTTCAACTTATCTACTTCCTGACCTCCTTTACCAATGATAATACCTGGTCTGGCAGTAGTAATTGTTACAGTGATTAACTTAAGAGTACGCTCAATAATGATTCTAGACACACTAGCCTTGGCCAAACGTGCATGAACATATTTTCTGATCTTATCGTCTTCGGCAAGCTTATCGCCATAATCGTTTCCACCGTACCAGTTAGATTCCCATCCTCTGATAATTCCTAGACGATTTCCGATTGGATTTGTTTTCTGTCCCATACTAAATGCTCTAGCTTTGTGTGTTATTGTTAGATCCCAAAACCAAGGTAACATGGTTGGAACGTTTTCTAATTCTATGTGCTCTTCCTTGTGGCGCTGGACGAAGTCTTTTCAACATACTTCCACCATCCACTCTAATCTCCTTAACAAAAAGTTCAGCTTCTTCAATGCTAGCATCCTCATTTTTTGCCTGCCAGTTAGCTATTGCAGATAACAACAACTTTTCTATACGACGAGAAGCCTCTTTTGAATTGAATTTTAAAATAGCAAGCGCTTTTTCTACCTGCACTCCTCTTACTAAATCCGCCACCAAGCGCATTTTTCTAGGAGAAGTAGGGCAATTATTTAATTTTGCAAACGCTATTTGCTGCTTTTCTGCCTTTATTCTTTCGGCCATTTGTTTTTTTCGAACTCCCATAGCTTACTACTTTTTACCTTTATTTTTTGCACCTGCATGACCTCTAAAAGATCGTGTAGGAGAAAATTCACCTAACTTGTGACCTACCATGTTCTCAGTTACAAAAACAGGTACAAATTGTTTCCCATTGTGAACTGCTATAGTCTGTCCTACAAAATCAGGAGTTATCATAGAAGCTCTAGACCAAGTCTTGATGACTGCCTTTTTCCCAGATTCAACATTTTGCTGGACTTTTTTATCCAAACTATAGTGAACGTAAGGTCCTTTCTTTAATGAACGTGCCATTTCTTTCTACTTTTTATTTCTTTCTACGTTCTAAAATATACTTGTTTGTACTCTTAGTCTTGGAACGGGTTCTAAATCCTTTAGCAGGAATTCCGTTTCTAGATCTTGGGTGACCTCCTGAAGCTCTACCTTCACCACCACCCATTGGGTGATCGACAGGGTTCATCGCTACCGGTCTTGTTCTTGGTCTTCTACCTAACCATCTGCTTCTACCAGCCTTACCAGACACCAACAATTGGTGATCGTGGTTAGACACAGCACCTACAGTAGCCATACAATCAGCCAAAACCAATCTGGTTTCACCTGATGGCAATTTGATAGTAACAAACTTTCCATCCTTAGCCATTAACTGAGCAAAAGTACCCGCACTACGAGCCATAACAGCTCCTTGTCCAGGACGCAACTCAATTCCAGAAATAATAGTACCTAACGGCATATTACCCAAAGGAAGCGCATTCCCGATTTCCGGTGCAGCATTAGCTCCAGAAATCAACTCTTGCCCAACTTGTAAACCGTTTAAAGCAATAATGTATTTCTTTTCGCCATCAGCATACGCCAATAAAGCTATAAAAGCTGTTCTGTTTGGATCGTACTGAATCGACTCAACGGTTGCAACAACATCTTGTTTATCCCTTTTGAAATCGATTACACGATACCTTCTCTTATGACCTCCACCTTTTTGGCGTATCGTCATTTTTCCTTGACTGTTTCTACCTCCAGATTTTTTTATCGGAGCAAGCAAGCTTTTTTCCGGCTTATCAGTAGTAATGGCGTCAAATCCGTTAACTACTCTAAAACGCTGCCCTGGAGTGATTGGTTTTAATTTTCTAACTGACATTTTTTGTCTTTATAGATTACTGTAAAAATCAATATTTTCTCCTTCTGCGACATCAACAATGGCTTTTTTGTAACCACTTGTCTTTCCGTGCTGTACACCTGTTTTAGTGTAGCGCGATTTACGCGAAGGACCATAATTCATAGTTCGAACTTTATCGACAGAAACGCCATAAGTTGCCTCTACTGCTTCTTTTATCTGGATTTTGTTAGCCTTAGGGTTAACAAAAAAACCATAACGATTATACAACTCGCTATCTGCAGTCATTTTTTCCGTAATAATTGGCTTTATCAACACACTCATGGTCCGCTTATTTAATTAAGTTCGATTCGATTCCTTCCAAAGAACCCTCTAACAACACAACATTGTTAGCATTTAAAATTTTGTAAGTACTTAATTCTGCGTTAGTTACAACTTCAGAATTTTGCAAATTACGTGAAGACAAATATACGTTATTATTCGCGTCACCCAATACAATTAAAGACTTTTTGTTCTCAAGCCCTAAAGACTTCAAAATATCTTTAAATTCTTTTGTTTTTGGAGCTTCAAAATTGAAGTTTTCAACAACCATAATGGCTTTCTCGTTAGACTTCAATGTCAAAGCAGATCTTCTAGCTAAACGCTTAACGTTTTTGTTCAATTTCTGCTTGTAATCCTTTGGTCTAGGCCCAAAAATACGACCACCACCTCTGAACACAGGAGACTTAATACTACCCGCACGAGCAGTACCTGTTCCTTTTTGCTTCTTGATTTTTCTTGTACTACCTGCTATTTCGGCACGCTCTTTAGCTTTGTGCGTTCCTTGTCTTTGGTGTGCTAAATATTGTTTAACATCCAAATATACAGCATGATTGTTTGGCTCTATTGCGAATACAGCATCAGAAAGCTCAACCTCTCTGCCTGTTTCTTTTCCCTTAATATCTAAAACTGCTACCTTCATTACTTCTCAATAGTTACGTAAGCGTTCTTATGTCCCGGTACACAACCTTTTACTACTAAAAGATTTTTTTCTGGAACAATTTTTAAAACTTTTAGGTTTTGTACGGTAACTTTATCGCCACCCATTCTACCTGCCATCTTCATTCCCTTGAATACTCTTGCAGGATATGAAGCCGCACCAATAGAACCTGGAGCTCTTAAACGGTTATGTTGACCATGAGTTGCTTGTCCAACACCACCGAAGCCATGTCTCTTAACAACACCCTGAAAACCTTTACCTTTAGATGTTCCAATAACATCTACAAATTCTCCTTCTACAAACAAGTCAACACCCAAAGTGTCTCCCAATTTAAATTCACCTTCCCAACCTTGGAATTCCATGACCTTTTTCTTAGGAGAAGCACCTGCTTTTTTAAAGTGACCTGTAGCCGCTTTGTTTGCACGTTTTTCTGCCTTGTCATCGAAACCAAGCTGAAGGGCACTGTACCCGTCGACCTCTTCGGTTCTGACTTGGGTAATTACGCATGGTCCAGCTTCGATTACCGTACATGGAATGTTCTTTCCATTTTCGTCGAAAATGCTGGTCATACCTACTTTTCTACCTATTAACCCAGACATATTTATAATTAATTAATTGATTACTATTTAGTTTAAAAAAAAACAGGGCCCAAAAATAAACTGACCCTGAATTTATTTTTTCCGTTTTTCCCTCGCGAAACGCTCAGGACATGTTCTTCACCACAATAATTGGCAAAAGATTTTGCAAAGTTAAACTTTTATCTCAACTTCTACACCACTAGGAAGCTCTAATTTCATTAAAGCATCAATAGTTTTTGAAGAAGAGCTATAAATATCTAAAAGTCTCTTATAAGAACTTAACTGAAACTGCTCTCTTGCTTTCTTATTTACGTGCGGAGAACGCAAAACTGTAAATATTTTTTTATGTGTTGGCAAAGGAATTGGTCCGGTTACTACTGCACCGGTACTCTTTACCGTTTTTACGATTTTCTCAGCAGATTTATCTACCAAGTTATGGTCGTATGACTTTAATTTGATTCTAATTTTTTGACTCATCTTAGTACGATTACGCTGTTAAACCTTTAGCTTTTTTAATTACCTCTTCTGAGATATTTGATGGAGTTTCGGCATAGTGCGAGAATTCCATTGTAGAAGTTGCTCTACCAGAAGACAAGGTTCTTAAAGAAGTAACATATCCAAACATTTCTGAAAGTGGCACAGTACCTTTTACAACTTTAGATCCGGCTCTATCATCCATATTGGTAATAGTTCCTCTTCTTCGGTTAAGGTCACCTACAATATCACCCATGTTTTCTTCTGGAGTCAATACCTCCAATTTCATGATAGGTTCCATTATAACAGCACCTGCAGCTTTACCGGCAGCTTTATACCCCATTCTAGCAGCTAATTCGAAAGAAAGTCCGTCAGAATCCACAGGGTGGAAAGAACCATCCTTAAGAACAACCTTCATACGATCCATCTCATAACCAGCCAATGGTCCAGCTTTCATCGCCTCTTTAAATCCTTTTTCAACAGGTCCGATAAATTCTTTCGGAATACGACCACCTTTAATCTCATCGACAAACTGTAATCCAGTTCCAACGAAATCATCATCAGCAGGCCCTAATTCAAAGACAATATCACCAAATTTACCACGACCACCAGATTGTTTCTTATAAACTTCTCTATGAGCAGCAGTTTTAGTAACAGCTTCTTTGTACTCCACTTGTGGCTCACCTTGATTTACTTCAACCTTAAACTCACGTCTTAAACGGTCAACAATAATATCTAAGTGAAGCTCACCCATTCCAGAAATAATAGTCTGTCCTGAAGCCTCATCGGTCTTCACCTGGAAAGTAGGATCTTCCTCGGCCAATTTACTCAAGGCCATACCTAACTTATCCATATCAACCTTAGTCTTAGGCTCTACAGCGATACCAATTACCGGATCTGGGAAATCCATACTCTCCAATACAATTGGGTGCTTTTCAGAAGACATAGTATCTCCTGTTTTAATATCTTTAAATCCAACAGCTGCACCAATATCTCCAGCTTCGATAAAATCGATAGCATTTTGCTTATTAGAATGCATTTGATAGATACGAGAAATTCTTTCTTTCTTACCAGAACGGTTGTTCAAGATATAAGAACCAGCATCTAAACGTCCAGAATATGCTCTAAAGAACGCCAAACGACCAACAAAAGGATCGGTAGCAATTTTAAATGCCAAAGCAGCAAAAGGCTCCTTTACATCTGGCTTACGCTTTTCCTCTTCTCCTGTTTCAGGATTTGTTCCAATAATAGCATCTTTATCCATTGGAGAAGGCAAGTATCTACATACTGCATCCAACAAGAACTGAACACCTTTATTTTTAAACGAAGAACCACAAACCATAGGGATGATACTCATATCCATAACCGCAGCCCTTAGAGCAGCGTGGATCTCATCTTCTGAAATAGACTCTTCATCTTCAAAGAACTTTTCCATCAAAGTCTCGTCATACTCAGCTACAGCTTCAATAAGCTTAGCCCTGTATTCCTTAACCTCTTCTTTCATATCAGCAGGAATCTCAACAACATCGAAAGTAGTTCCGAAGTTTTCATCATGCCAAACAATAGCCCTATTCTTTACAAGATCAACGATTCCTTTAAAATCTGCTTCATCTCCAATAGGCAAAACGATTGGCACCGCATTGGATCCCAACATTTCTTTCACCTGATTGTTCACCATTAAAAAGTTAGATCCCTGACGGTCCATCTTATTAACGAAACCAATACGTGGCACCTTGTAATTATCAGCTAATCTCCAGTTAGTCTCAGACTGAGGCTCAACACCATCAACAGCACTAAAAAGAAACACCAACCCATCAAGAACTCTTAAAGAACGGTTTACTTCAACTGTAAAATCAACGTGACCAGGAGTATCAATAATATTAAAGTGATATCCTTTCGTATCCTCCTGCACCTGCCCGTTTTCAATCGGGAACTGCCAATCACAAGTAGTAGCAGCAGAAGTAATAGTAATACCTCTTTCCTGCTCCTGCTCCATCCAGTCCATTGTTGCAGAACCTTCATGAGTCTCACCAATCTTATGGTTTACACCCGTGTAAAAAAGAATACGTTCGGTAGTTGTTGTTTTTCCAGCATCAATATGTGCCGCAATACCTATATTTCTTGTTAATTTTAAATCTCTTGCCATTTCTGCTTATTAAAATCTAAAGTGAGAGAAAGCTTTATTTGCTTCCGCCATTTTATGAGTATCTACTCTTTTCTTAACCGCAGCACCTTCTTCTTTAGAAGCAGCTAAAATTTCTGCCGCTAATTTTTGCGACATAGCTTTCTCATTTCTCTTACGAGAGTAGCTGATAAGCCACTTCATCGCAGTTGAAATCTTACGATCTGGTCTAATTTGCATTGGAATCTGAAAAGTAGCTCCTCCTACTCTTCTACTCCTTACCTCTACGTGAGGCATTACATTAGACAAGGCATCTTTCCACAACTCTAAAGCTGATTTTTCCTCGTCTGTTTTTTTCTCTTCTACGATATCAATTGCATCGTAGAACACCTTAAAGGCGATTGACTTTTTACCATCCCACATCATCATGTTAACAAAACGTGTTACCAGTTGATCATTAAACCTTGGATCCGGTAAAAGGGGTCTCTTTTTTGCCTGCTTTTTTCTCATTTCTTCTCTTTAAAAAGTTTAATTTACTTCTTAGGGCGTTTTGCACCATATTTAGACCTACGTTGAGTTCTACCTGCAACACCTGCGGTGTCCAAAGCTCCTCTAACGATGTGGTATCTAACACCTGGCAAATCTTTTACCCTTCCGCCTCTTACTAATACTATCGAGTGCTCCTGTAAATTGTGACCCTCACCTGGGATGTACGCGTTCACTTCTTTTCCATTTGTCAACCTAACCCTTGCAACTTTACGCATTGCAGAGTTTGGTTTTTTAGGAGTAGTAGTATAAACACGAGTACATACACCTCTTCTTTGAGGACACGATTCCAAAGCAGCCGATTTACTCTTCTTAGTAATTGTGGCTCTTCCTTTTCGTACTAATTGTGAAATTGTTGGCATACTAATTTATGTATAATAAAACTTAACCCTTCTTTTTAAGGGTCGGCAAATATAATCTTAATTCGCTATAATTCAAACCTTATCACCTTTTTTTTATGTTTTTTATTTATTTAAAAGGAAAATACCTACCAGCCATTTCCCCCTTTCCCTCTCCTCTATTTTAAGACTGCTCGTATTTCTTCTTAATTCTTTAACAAACAGATTTGCCTATATAGGCCACAGAAACCCTCTTATATATTTATTTCAACCTTTAATATTCACACTATCAACCCCTTTCTGCTAACACACAAAAAAGACCCCTAAAGTTTTATTTCTAACAGTAATCATAAATTATTCTTAATTATTATTTGGCGCATTAACATTTATTTAAGTATTTTGCCTACAGCTAATTCAAATAAATAAAAATGAAAACAAAATTAAATGGAATTCTTACGCTATTCTTAGCGTTAGTTGTGCAACTGTCGTTTGCACAAGAGAAAACGATTTCCGGGACGGTCACGGACCAGGATAATTTACCGCTCCCAGGAGTGAATATCCTTGTGAAAGGCACCACAACGGGAACTCAAACGGATTTTGATGGAAACTATACCATTAGAGGAGCCGTAGGCCAAACCCTTGTCTTTACTTATGTAGGACAAAAAACAGTATCGATGCCGATAGGCTCGGGAAACATCATTAACCTCTCTATGCAGGAAGATGCCCAAGCCCTTGAAGAAGTCGTTGTAACGGCCTTGGGTATTGAAAGAAAGCCTAGAGAACTTTCTTATTCGGTTTCTAAACTGGATAGTGATGAAGTTACCAAAACAAAGGCTGTAAACGTTGCTACTGCCATGGTTGGTAAAGTATCGGGACTTCAGATTAACACCGTTAACAACGGAGCCAACCCAACAACAAGGGTTGTTTTAAGAGGTAACCGATCTTTATTGGGTAATAACCAGGCTCTTATCGTAGTAGATGGATTTCCTTCCGCTAGAGGAGTTTTAGACCGTATTAACCCAAACGACATTGATAACATTTCCGTACTGAAGGGAGCAAATGCTTCTGCCCTTTATGGATCTGATGCTGCCAACGGAGTTGTTCTTATTACTACTAAAAAAGGTAAAGGGAAACTTGCTGCCACTTATTCCACATCTTACCAAGTAGAAACCGTAGCTTATTTACCAGAACTACAGGACCAATTTGGTGTAGGTGGATTTCCTGACGGAACTCTTTGGCCTTTAGAAAACGTGGCTTGGGGACCTCGCTACGATGGCCGAATGATTGACGCAAGTGAAACTTTGGATGATGGAAGTGTATGGCAAGTGCCATATACCCCAATAAAAGATAATCACAAGAATTTCTTTAACACAGGATCTACCGCACGACATGGAATTACTTTGAGCGGTGGTGATGATATGGGAGACTTCCTTCTTTCCATTGACCAAACCAATACTACAGGTACTGTTCCCAATGACAAGTATAACAGAACCAATGTTAGACTAAAGGCTTCTAGAGAATTCAACCGTTTAAAAGTAGGCGGGAACTTATCTTTCTTTAGATCACACGCCAACTTAGTAGGAAATGGTGGTCGCCAAAATAGACCTGTATATTGGAACATTTTGAACACTCCTTTACACCTTCCAATGGAAGAACTAAAAAACTGGAGGACCGGTACCTTTACTAGAAACGAAGTGTCTTTCTTCCGTTTCTACGAAAACCCTTATTTCATTGTAGATACTCAAAGGGAAAAAACCGATTATCAAGAATTCAATATCCTGACCAGTGTAGACTACACAATAACCGATTGGCTAACAGCCTCGTTAAACACAGGGTATACCGGAGGAACAGAATCTTTTAAGAGAGAATTTGGCGCATTCACCTATGCCTTCCACCTTCAGGATGTTTATTCTGAAATCGATGAGTATGGTGCAAGAACCGCAGATAGGATGAGCAACACCGCAAGGTTTAACAATGACTTCCTATTGAAATTCGACAAGGATATCTCTGAAACTTTTTCAACAAACCTTACATTAGGTACAAACACAAGACTTACCACCTTTAAAGAAATAGGTGTAGATGGAAGTGATCTTATTATTCCAGATTTCTACAATGTATCTACCAGAACTGGTGATCTTGGAGGTTTTGAGGAATCGGAACTATACCGTAAGATTGGAGTATATGCTGACTGGACCTTGGGCTTTAAGAACTACCTTTTCTTAAACGTTACCGCCAGAAATGACTGGTCTTCTACCCTTCCTGAAGATAACAGATCTTTCTTTTACCCAGGAGCCGGATTATCTTTCGTAGCTACAGATGCCTTCCCAGGTTTGGTTGGTGATAGCGGAATTAACTATCTTAAAGCAAACGTTAACGTTACTAAAACTGGTAATGACCCAGGAATTTATGCCACAGCAGGAACATTTTTTGCCCCAGGCAATTTCCCTTACGGAACTACGGTTGGATTATCACAATCTTCTAGAGATCCAGATCCTAACTTAAATCCGGAGTTTACAACTTCTACGGAAGCAGGGATAGAATTAAGTATGTTTAGAAGCAGGTTAAACTTAAATGCAACAGCCTATAAAACCAATTCAACCGATCAGATCATCCCTGTAAACGTGTCATTGGCTTCTGGTGCTTCTAGTAGCTTAATTAACATCGGGGAAATTGAGAACAAAGGTTTGGAATTAGACTTAAAAGGAACCATATTGAGATCTACAGATTTCATGTGGGACATGGGAGTTAACTATTCCGGATATAAATCCAAGGTTATAAGCTTGGCAGAAGGAGTAGACGAATTGGACATTGGAGGATTCTCTACAGCTCAAATTATAGCAAAAGTTGGCGAGTCTTACCCACAGATTAAAACTACCGCTTACCTAAGAGACCCACAGGGCAGAGTGATAGTAGGAGATGATGGGGACCCAATCCAAGACAGCCAAAACCAAATACAAGGAAAGACTACCCCAGATTATATCGTTGGTCTTAACACTAATCTTAGGTATAAAAATTGGAGCCTATACGCCGTTGCCGATTATAGAACCGGACACGTATTCTTCAATGATATCGTAAACGCACTAGAGTTTACAGGATTAACTAAATTAGCCATCCCCCGTTTTTTTAATTGAGCATTAAATTGAGTTGCCCTATATTTTTTTCAGGTTCGGTATTTTGAATTTTCCATCTACTTTTTACCGGCATGAGTA
>NZ_JAAXCQ010000028.1 GCF_012272855.1 Arenibacter sp. 6A1
TTCCCGTTCAGGTTCTCGATCAGGTTGGTAGTATAGATTATTTTCCTGATCTCTATCGGGAACTCAAAGAATACCGTGAGCTCTTCCCAGTTGTCCCTCCAGCTCTTAATGGCATAGGAGTATTTGTCGTCCCATTTCTGGGCAAAATCCTCCAGGACCATCTTGGCAGCCTCTTGGTTGGGGCGTTATATATATGCTTCATGTCCGCGGTGAAGGCCTTCTTGTCCTTCCATACGACGTACCTGCACGCATTGCGGATCTGATGGACCACACAGATCTGGGTCTTGGATTCGGGAACACATTCTTGATGGTATCCGTAAACCCGTTAAGGTTATCGGTCGCGGTAATCAGGATGTCCTCGGTTCCACGGGCCCTGATGTCGGTCAGTACGCTCATCCAGAAAGCTGCGGACTCGTTCTTGCCCAACCATAGGCCCAGCACTTCCTTTTTTCCGTCACGGCGCAGACCGACGGCTATGTATACCGTTTTGTTGATGACCTTGGAGTTCTCGCGTACCTTGAAGACGATACCGTCCATCCAGACAATGAGGTAGACAGACTCCAAATGGCTAAATCATCCGATATTTTTTCGGTGATCCTGAATATTTTGGAATTGGATACCTAAAAACTATAGACCTTACGGAACCGCTCTTACACATAGCTATTACTCATTCCCTTGGCATAGAGCGATCCGATGACGTTCTCGACCTCATCAACGATACTGCCCCGCTAGGGGTCTATCATAGGCTTGAAGAAAGCCTCCCTGTCCTTAGGGACCAAGATCTCGGATTTCCCAAATGAAGTTCATGCCTTCTTCCTGGTGTGTCCATTGCGAATATTTCCACCATTGGACTTCTGGTGTTTATTTGTAATCAAAGTGACCATCTAGCCCACCTTCGAGCATTTTCTAAATGCCCCTCTTTTGGATCCCCTTAAGAAAACTCGTAAGCTCATCACCTGTCTTAAACTGTTTAAGGAAATCGTCATCAAATAATTCTTCGTTTCATAAAGTGCAAAAATTAAAATTAAACAAAAAAATAACGGGGCCGGCCCCCGTTATTTTTCTATTTACACACTTTATGAGATAGTCCCAAAAAGGCGTTAACCTGATCTTAAACCTTTTACTCCACACTCATTGTGTGTTTCCTGCTCATAATTTTAAACACTTACTATTATGAATAGTAACTCAATCGACTATTCTGAGTTTTTGAACTCTTGGCATAATTATTCCCCCCCCCCCGATAAAAGGGTGTACAATTTCATTAGTTCTCCAATTTGATCTGAATAGATTTATTCATATTAGTTTTAGCTTTTACATTTAAAAATATTTTTTCAAAACCGATTTCGGGTACTTCTACCACGATCTTGTAAATCCCCATACTGAACACCTTAGGTTTAAATGATTCAGTTGCCATTCTAAGGGCATAAACCAAATCATCATTGGCTTCAAAAATTTTTATAACAGGTTTGTGATCTCCAACAATTTTAATCTCAGGCAACCAGGCAACAGCCTTTCTTCCGTAATTATCCGTTTCCTTTATAGTAATGGGCCAACCCGGGTTTTGTTCCTCACTTTCTTCGCTAGGATCCATAAATCGGGACCAACATTCCGTTTTAATAGTCCTTTCTTTCTTATTAAAGGTAACTAGACCATATCCGGTAGCCCTATCGTGTATTATTTTAGGCTGTAACCCTGTTTCATGAGGGTTGGCTACCGCTAAGACAGTCATTTTATTGCCAAAACCATCGATATGATTCCCAACATAAGCTGGATTTTCATAGCTATGTTCGGCAATATTGGCATCGGCCGGCCAAAATCTTCTTGGCCATATATTATTAAGTGCGGGCCCTGCAAAGGCATACCCACTGTCCCCGTATTCATCGATTCCATATCGAATAAAACTTCCCAAATGTTGGTCCCCGGCAATATGAAAAGCGAAGCACTTGCGTATCTGCTCCACTGCCCTGTCCCTTTTGTTGGAGGGCCATCCATTGGAATCCATATCGACCGTAGGCCAATCCCCGATTATATATTCTCCTTTTTTAGGAATATTTAGGGAAGGTACCACCTCATCTGTTCGTGTTCCTTTGGGAAGCGTGGCTACTGTGGCAAAATTAGTCTGTGAAAGCACCACTTTCATTTCAATGCCACGGCTCCAATCTTGGGCCCAATGATCAAGAAATTTATGTTGTCTTTCTCCTAATAACTCTGCTTCCAGGTTCCTATGTTTTTTGATGTCGAAATCAGGATTAGTTATAAATCCGTTCCATACCTTAGCCTCTTTGGGCAACACCCTTTTGGGGGCCGATTTAAATTTTCGATCTTCTAGGATGGCAAAACTTATGCCTCCGTAATTCCAATGGGTGTAATAAACCCCTATATTCTGTTTTACAGGTGTCGGGTCAAAGGGATCTGGCAAATGGCTTGTCTGTGTAAATTGTACCATGTTTACCCATTCTGCGGGCATTTTATACCCTCCTGAATCTTGTGCATCGGCTCCAAATCCATTTTCGACATCCGCTTTGGCACCACCCTCGCCCCATACGTTACCGTGATATACATCGTGATCGTCGGGTATTATGGCACAGGGCTTATGCCTGAACAGCTCACGATAGGACCAACCAAACATGGCCCATTTTCGTAAATAATCCAAACACATGTCATCCAAATTACCTGTCTTTTGAATCCCGAAGCCTCCCGTTGCTTCATAAAATTGATCTCCTAGAAAAAGGACTACATCAGGGTCCAATTTTGAAACATTTTCATGGACATCATTATCCGGAAATCCATAATCAAAATTACAACTGAATACAGCTGTCTTTAGGAGGTCCTTTTCCATAGGCTCACTAGCTATAGTTCCTTCATAAGTATAATGATGTATTTCGTTTTGTAAAGGAATTTCTACCAACAAACGATATGAAACATCCTTGCCATGCTTCCAATCGGTGATCACAAAATTTATTGCCCTGCCCAAATGTTCTATATATGATGTGTCTTTTGTCTTCCAAATGCCATCTTCTTTGAATTGCAGAGATACTTTATGCCCGTCAATTTGCTCGATCGGTGCTAATTGAGCTGTAAGTTTCAATTTGCCACCGCTCAATGTATATTGTGCAAAATAAATAGGTCCGAACAATTGTTCCTCATTTACATAAAGGTTATCCCCAGAAATGCTCCAATTGGCAAAACCAACTGAAGAATCCGATTCACGATCAGCTTCAACTTTAGCATCTGCCAGTAAAGCAAAATTTCCTTGCACATCCTCGGCGTTCACTGATATGTTTTCTTTGGAAAAAAGGAGTTCACCTGTTTCCAAATCGGAAACTGATATCCTTAACGAATAATCATTTTCAAGGGCCTTTAAATAAGCTTCCAACCTACACGACTTGGGTATTTTTCTCAAACCTGTATCCAATAGCTGTTCTCCTACTTTAAATTTTCCGTTCGGTATAAAACCTAAATCCAATCCTTTTCCAAAAACAGCGGCTGACCTATAATCCTCGAACGGTCCTTTTGCCCCCAATCTAATCCCAAAACAACCTTTATCGTGCGACCTTAAACTTTTATGGAGCATAACCATGTCTACACTAACTTTAAAGCTAGATAGACCTTTCGTTTTTTGTAGTGTCAATAATTGAAGGTGCCTATTGGATCCTGTAATCCCACAAATGGCCATACCGTTCTTCAGTCTCCAGTCTTGTAGCCTATTTCCCCAATATTGGGGACCGATCCACTTCATATCGGGCCAATTTTCCCAGTTGCTCTTAAAGTTTATGGCTTTTAGATTTAAAGAACGGCTTAATAGGTTGGTAGGGAACGCTGCCACTGAGAAACTAGGTATAAATGCTCCCAAGGCAATTGTTTTTATATATTTTCTTCTGTCCATCTTTTCATTCATGGGATTACTAAAAATCCATTTTATACTTTAATTCCAATGCCTATATCAAGTTTCCTTTATTTCCCCTTATTATAACTTATTTTAGTTCAAATTATCTTTTTATCGAAGTTTTATTAAGAACCGTGAAAAGTTTGCTTAAGAAAAAAAGTAACAACAGATATGCATTGTTCCTTTTGCTATTAAAACAACAATCAAATTAACTTCACTTTTTTCCTTTTATAAAACGTATTAATATAATGGATTCGTTTTTGGTTTCTTAGTGTTGAGTGTTTTATTTAAAATTCTTAGTTCAGCTTTCAACTCTTCCAACTTTTCAGGATAATTATTAGCCAAGTTGTTTTTTTCGGAAATATCTAATTTTAGATTATACAATTCATACACATCATTTTCAAAAAAATAGACGAGTTTCCAATCATCTTTTCTAACGGCTTGTCCAGGTACCCAACCACTACCATGATAATGTGGGTAATCCCAAAACAAAACTTTGTGTAGTTCTGTTTCCTCATTATTCATTAAAGGATTCATGCTCAAACCATCTTTATGAAGTTCAGGTTTTTGTGGTAAATCCAAAATATCTAAAATAGTTGGAAATAAATCCATACTCATTACAGGAGCATTAATAGTTTTATGCTCCTGTGAACCAGGTTTTTTTATAATCAAAGGAACTCTAATTCCTCCTTCATAAACCCAGCCCTTGCCTGCCCTCAGAGGCTTAACACTCGTTGGTGGAATTACATTGTTCTTCGATGTAGACAATCCAAAATTCTCAGAAGAAAAATTTATATTGTTATCCAATGTAGACAAGCCGCCATTATCAGAAGTAAAAATAATTAAAGTTTCCTCCATTAAATTTAAGGTTTCCAATGTTTTCATAAGCCTGCCTACATTCTCATCTAAAGAATATATCATTGAAGCATACTCAGGATTATATTGATTTACTAATGTCTGACCAGAGCCTTCTTTTTCCAAGATGGCAATACTATCTTTTAATTTTTTCTGTTTTGCCTTAAATTTTGCTATATGTTTTTTGTTTGCTTCTATGGGCGTATGGACTGTATAAAAGGACAGATACAATAAGAAAGGGTCATCTTTATTTTTCTCCAAAAAACTAATAGATTCATTAGTAAGTCTGTCCGTAAGATATTCACCCTCCAAACCATCTGTCAATTTAGGATTGTTATAAGGAGAATAATATCCGCCTGGAGGGCTTCCTTTATGGTGACCACCTTTGTTAATATCAAAACCTTGATCTTCAGGTAAAAAGTTATCATCTCCCAGATGCCACTTTCCTGCAAAAAATGTTTTGTATCCTTCCTCCTTAAGGGTTTCAGCAAACGTAACCTCTTCCAATGGAAGTTCATATAAATCTTCTGGTCCTAATAGAGGCCTATCTTTTGGATCTCTACCTGGTATCCAATCGGTAATACCAATTCTTGAAGGATATCTTCCTGTTAAAATTGCTGCTCTAGTTGGAGAACAAACTGGATTTGGGGTATAGGCACTAGTGAATACAATCCCTTGTCCTGCAAGTCTATCTATATTTGGTGATTCATAAAATGTACTACCATAGGATGCCAAATCAGTCCATCCCATATCATCCACTAATATAAAAACAACGTTCTTTTTATCTTTTAATACCTGGCTATCAGCTTGGTTATGTTTTATTCTTTTACAGCCTACTGATATACTTATAATCAGTACCAATGAAATTAACATCTTCATTTATTTTCTTTTTTATTTGTTAGGTTTATTTAAAGAAGCTTTAATCGTTGGTTATTTTACTTCCCCACCAATCATTACTAGGATTAAAATCCTTCGATAAAAATTCCAATCGTTCTGCTTCCAAGGCAGGCATTGTTTCTTTTAAACTACTTTTATATCGTTTTTCTGCAAGTTTTGCATCAAATTCAGGGTCTTTAATCGGTATATTCGCATCTACCTCATCGAGCCAATCAAGAAGCTTTTTGCTAAGATTATTTGCAACATCCGAATTATCGGCTATAACATTGAATTGTTCTTCAATATCAGTCGCTAGATTATACAGCTCTTCATTTCCATCCTCCCAATAATAGATGAGCTTCCAGTCTTTCTCTCTAATTATAGAAGAGGGGTTACCTCCTTGGTTTCCATAATGAGGATAGTGCCAAATTAGAGGTCTTTGGATATCCAATTCCCGACCTTCTAAAATGGGTTTGAGACTTATACCATCCATATGCTGTTCTGGCATCAAATCTAAATTTACCAAATCTAAAAGTGTTGGGTAGAAATCCGTTCCCGTAACAGGGAAATCACTTTTTGCCCCTCTGTTATTTAGCCAAGGTACTTTTATAAAATATGGTTCCCGTATCCCCCCTTCCCATTGATAACCTTTACCTCCTCGTAAAGGAAGATTTGAAGTAGAGAATGCATCACCAGAGGCCACTCCCCCATTATCCGATGTAAAAACTACTATGGTATTTTCCTCTAGTCCAACTTCTTTTAACGCCTCTAGGACAATTCCAACTGCGTCATCCATGCTTTCAACAAGTCCTGCATAAATAGGATTATCCTGAACTTGCCGAATCGGTAAAACCCGTTCCATTTTATATCCATTCTCGGCAATACCCAGAGCCTCAGCCTTGTTTCTATATTTTTGCCACTTTTCACTTGTAGTCTGGATTGGGCCATGAACAGCATAAAACGAAAGAAAAGCGAAAAAAGGAGAGCCTTTGTGTTCCTTAATAAAATTAGCTGTTTCCTTACCTAAGCGCATCGTCAGATTCTCTCCCTTAACTTTGTTAGGTAATTTTGGATTGTCCCAAGGCGAAAAAAATCCACCCATTGGACTTCCTTTGTCCCATCCGCCTTTATTTACCTCAAACCCATGATCTTCCGGATATGAACCTTCACCCCCTAAATGCCATTTCCCAGCAAAAAATGTTTTATAACCGGCAGTCTTCAATGCCTCTGCTATGGTAACATCGTTTTTGGGAAGGCTATGTACATACTCTGAAGGAAGTAGTTTATCGAACCTTTTAAGTTCACGCCACGCGGTACCCGATGCAGCACCAATCCAATCGGTAATACCATGACGGGCAGTAAATTTTCCAGTCATTATACTTGCCCTTGAAGGACTACATACTCTACTAGCTGCGTATCCTTGATTAAAAATGAACCCTTCTTCTGCTATCCTATCGACATTTGGGGTCTCATAAAATTTACTTCCCGTAACACTTAAATCATTTAGACCTAAGTCATCGACAAGAATAAAAACAATATTCGGTTTCCTTTCATCTTTTTCAATTTTCCTATTATTCTCCTTACAGGCAGTGAAAATTATTAAAAGAACAATAAATTTTAAACGTTTCATTTTAATATGTTGTTAATAATATAAAATTGTAAAGGCATTCTTTTTAACTACTATTAAACCTTTGTTCTAATCGCCTCTTTTAATTGCATTGGATCATATACCTTCTCCTACCCCGCCTTACTTTCATAGCTTGGGAATCATATTCCAAAATGTAAGCACTTTTCACTCTAAAAAATAACTTCAATGCAATTTATACCTCCTAACATATAATGTATTGTCTCCTTACATATCTAGAATATACGTTCCATTTGACTGTGGTTCTCCTAAAAATTCAATGCACATGTTTTTTTTTATTTGATTGTATTTCTAGAATGATAAAAAGATTCTTTGATTAAAAAACAGTAGGATTCTTATGGGCTTATACAAACAAAGTCTATTAAGCTAGTTATTAGCTACTAAAGCAATCGTACGCCAAAAAACTCCCCTCGTAGGAAGAATGTTAATCAGTATATTTTAGAGCTTACAAGATGGAAAACCTTGGCATGAACCATGATTTTCCATCTTCTTTAGTAATTCTTAATAAGAAAATTAATATCCCGGGTTTTGTGAAAGGCTGCCTTCTGAAATTTCGCGTTCTCTAGCTGGCACAGGCAACAAAATATGGTGATTTTGAATATTAGATGCTGGAACCGCTAAATGAGGATCAGAAGCACTTCTAACAGTCTCCACAAAAACACCCCATCTAAGTAAATCATACTTACGGTGTCCTTCAAAACCAAGTTCTGTTGCACGTTCTTTGCGTAGTGCCAATCGGAACGACGTTTGATCTAAACCAAATAAAGGAGACAGTCCTGCCCGTTCACGAACCAAATTGATAAAAGGATATGCGTTTGTAGGTCCGTTTAATTCATTTTCTGCCTCAGCCCGCATTAAAAGCACGTCAGAGTATCTTATTACATACGTATTTTGGCTTCCATTATTAGTCTTTGGAGCATCTCCGTCTATATTAAGATATTTACCTGTAATTGGCCCCGCACCAGGTGTTCTTGGTGACTCAAGAACATTTCCATCAAGTTCGGTAATATAACTTATTTCCTTTCTAAGATCTCCATCCTCGAACATATTCAAATAAGTTGTAGTCGGCAACATGTTTTCCCATCCGCCACCTACGGCATTTGTAGCACCCACTATTTCTGTATCTCTAGAACCTACCCAACTCTGTTTATAATCGTTACGTTCATCCTGTTCAAACTGTATATCAAAAACATTCTCGTTTACTAAAACCCCATTTTTATCGGGCATTAGAACATATTCTGCATTTTGACTCCACAAACTATTGTAGTCTGCTACCAATCCAAACATTCCTGAAGCAATTACTTCTTCTGCCCTTGTATTTGCTTCCAACCATTCTCCTTGTGTTAGATGTACCTTTGCAAGAAGTGCAGTGGCAGACCATTTCGTAGCGCGCCCCTTTTCTTCCGCGTCATATTCACTTGGTAAAATTGATAGGGCTTCAATGAGATCTTGCTCAATTAAAGCATATACCTCTTCAACTGAATTCCTGGTTATTCCTATCAGTTCATCCGTATTACTTATCACTTCGGTAAGAATTGGAACTTCTCCGTAGACCCGTACCAATTCAAAATAATAAAAAGCTCGTAAAAACTTGGCTTCAGCAATAAGGCGTTCCTTAAGATTCTGATCATTCATAGGTACATTCGGCACATATTCAATGACAGTATTAGCGAGCGCTATCCCCTGATAATTAGATTGCCATAATGCCGTAGCATCACCATTATTATCATTAAGATCCAAAAACCATGATATAGGCCTCATATTATGTTGTCCTTGAAAAGCAATATCACTTGGCGTAAATCCATAATAAAAAGATATAATACTGTTATGTAGCCTAGTATAGGCTGCCGTCGTTGCTGCCAAAGCATCTTGTTCGTTGGCGGGAAAACTCCCAGGAACTAGAAAGTCAATAGGTTTTTCTGTAATTATATCATCGCAGGATACTAATGTTATACCTGCCAATAGAATTATATATATTAGGTTTTTCATGTTATATCTAATTTAAAATGTCAAACTTAGGCCAAATGTACACGAACGAACAGCAGGGTCTTGGGCCTGATCATATCCTCTTCGTGCATTGTCGTTTCCTCTATTAACTTCAGGGTCATAGCCGCTATAGTTATCAAATAATAATAAATTTGTACCACTAACATAAACTTTGGCCTTTTGAATAACCGACAAAAATTTAGAAGGGATATTATAGCTTAAACTAATATTTCTTAAACGAAGGAAAGAGCCATCTTCAATTATACCACTCTCTGGAACAATCTCTGTTCTAAAGGCGCCTCTTACCGAAGGAATATTACTTTCTGTATTATCTGGAGTCCAACGATTAGCAAACATGGCACTAACGTTATTATCGAAAGCAGTATTTATGCGAGAATCTGTTTCATTAAAAATATCATTCCCCAAAACGAAGGACCAGTACATGGCGAACTCGAAACCTTTATAAGTGAGCGTATTATTAATACCTCCGAACAGGTCTGGATGTGGACTCCCAATAATTGTCTGATCTAAAGCGTCAATGACCCCATCAGGTTTGCCGTCCGGGCCAGAAATATCTTCAAAACGCTTACCACCTGGGAACACTCCTCTGCCTGATACGCCAGCAGCCTCAATTTCCTCTTGGGTATTCCAAATCCCATCACGAATATAACCATAAAATGATCCTATTGGCTCCCCTTCCATTATTACGGCTGATGGCTGATTCAACACTCCTCCGAAATAATTAATTAATAACTTACCATCTTCATCCGGAATGGAAACCACCTTATTTTTATTAGTAGATATATTAAAACTTGTGTCCCATCTAAAATCGTTTTTATCAATATTAATAGAGTTCACAAATAGCTCAAATCCTTGATTTTCGATAGTTCCAAAATTAGTTGGTATTACAGCATTAGGCACCCCAGTCAACCATAGTATTTCTTCATCTGTAAACAGATCATTAGTTTTTTTATGGTAATAATCTAAAGTAACCTGTAATCTATCATTAAAAAAAGATGTATCTATACCAAAATCAAATTGATCGGTAGTCTCAAATTTTAGTTGGTCGTTACCCAAACGACTTAATCCAATACCATTGGTAATATCTCCACTATTTCCATATAAATAAGTAAAACCAGCTCCTAACCTAGCTAAAGAAGTACCTCCAGAAGCAGGGTTGCCTAACCTACCATAACTAACCCTAAATTTAAGGTCGTCGAAAACGTGTAAATTTTTTATAGATTCCTCCCGTCCTGCATTCCATGCAACAGCAACAGATGGGAAAGTACCCCATTTACTGTTCGTTGCAAAATTAGAAGACCCATCCACTCTTCCATTCAAGGTTAGCCGATACTTTCCTTTATAACCATAATTCAAACGAAACAAATAGGACTCTACACCGAATTCATTGGCAAACGAACCAGCTCCTGATCTTACTGAACCAGCATCAAGGTTATTATACTCAAAATAATCAGTCGTAAAACCTTTTACCTGAACCGAGTTACCCGAATTAAAAATCCTTTGTCTAGTATATCCAAAAAGCCCATCTAAATCGTGGTCACCGATTGTTTTGTTATAAGATAATGTTTGCTCAATAAGTACACTTAAATATTCAGAATTGCTAATACTAGCCGTCCCCCTATCATTAATTTGGCTGAACAATGTGGACGGTGCATAGTTCTCACTTTTATCTAAAGAAAGATCGGAACCAAAGTTTATCTTGTATCTCAGATCTTTTAGTGGTTCAAGTTGGGCATAGACGGTTCCCAATATTCTAGACCTAGTATTTAAGTTAATATTTTTAGCAGCGTTACCAACAGGATTCTCTGCATTCAACTCCGCACTAACTGTTTGTATTGTGTACTCTCCATTATCATCCATAACAGGTAAAGTAGGAAACCAACCTGCAATATTTATAATGTTACTGCTTCTTGGCACGCTAGTGCTCCTTGAAAGAGTTACAGAATTTCCGATTTTTAATATTTTATTTAATCGATAATCCCCATTTAACCGTAGCTGATATCTTTTTAGGTTACCGCCTCTAAATATTCCATCTTGATCAAAATAATTTCCCGAAATAAAATACTGTGCATCTTCATTTCCTCCTGATGCAGATAAGGTATGACTAGTCATAGGAGCTCCATTTCTATATACTTCTTCTTGCCAGTTAGTCCCCTCTCCTAATGCATTTGGATTCGGATATATTTCGTTTCCTTGTACTTCATTTTGCCAAGAGGCAAATTCAGAAGCATTAAGCACATCTATAAATCGTGATGGAGATTGAAAGGTCGTAAAAGCATCATACGTAAATTTGGATTTCCCTGCTTTTCCTCTTTTCGTTGTAATAAGAACAACCCCAGCAGACCCCCTTGAGCCATACAGGGCGGTAGCCGAAGCATCTTTCAAAACTTCAACAGATTCTATATCCAACACGTTGATATCAGATGAGTTACCTGCACCTATTAATCCATCAATTACAAACAACGGAGAGCTGTTTCCGGAAATTGAGTTTGTTCCACGAATTCTTATTGAAGCAGCCGCTCCGGGCTGGGACGAAGTCGGAGTAACCTGAACCCCTGAGGCTTTTCCTCGTAATGCATCATCTAAACGAGCGGATGGTGTAGCGTTAATATCATCAGTTTTAATTGAAGTAACGGCGCCTGTCAAATCAGATTTCTTTACAGTTCCATAGGCAACTACAATCACTTCGTCTAACCCTGCTGCGCTCTCCTCCAGCATAACATTAAGGTCAGACATTCCTTTAACAGAAACTTCCTTAGTAGCAAAACCTACATATGAAACTACCAGAACAGCGTCTCCATTGACTACATTTATAGAAAAATTGCCATCAAAATCGGTTGTTGTTCCGTTTGTAGTTCCTTTTTCAACCACACTGGCGCCGGGTAAAGGAACCCCATCGGTATCTAGGATAGTCCCGGAGACTTGAAACTGAGCATCTGAAAATCCCTGCTGCGGTTTAGGCTTTACAGCATTTGTAGGTAAGGGTTTCTCATTACCCTTAGTTAGTATAACCTGTCTATTAATTATCTTAAATCGAATATTCGTAGCGTCAAAAATAAGTTTAAGAACATCCGAAATTTCTTTATCTTTTATGCTCAAGGATACCTTCCTTTCTAAATCCAATTGATTACTTTCATATAGAAATCTATATTCTGATATCGACTCTATTTGATGTAATGCCCGCACTATATTAACGTTCTCTAACTCCAAAGAAAGTTTGGAAGCCTGATCCGTAGCGTAAGGATTAGCATGGATATTGAACAAGGAAAGAGACAATAATAATAAGGTTAGTTTAAATTTAAGGTCAATCTTGGGAATTTGCCAGTAATGCAACCCCCACTGATAAATTTTATTCATAATTTTGCTTAGATTAATTAATTCTGAACAGATTTTTTAATTCACATTGCTTAAATCGGGAAATGGCTCTAAACATTTTCCGGTTTTTTTTGTCCTAGGACATCTTTTTCAATAAGTTTTACTTCATACATTTTTTGGGTTTTAGTTGGTTATTTAATAATAATTTGTTTTCCGGAAATCTTATAAGAAAATGGGTAAATAGCATTAATGGCCTTGAGTACTACTTCTATATTTTCTACCTCTTTATTAAACCTAGCATTCAATATCTTCTCGGCCAGCATCAGGTTGTTATTCTCAATTTGGACATCGAAGGCACGTTCTAGCCTTTTCTCCATATCCTTAAAAGGAATATCCCTAAAAATCAATTCTCCATTGATCCATCCCGTATAGTTTTCGGTAGGTACCTCCTTTACATTTAAGGAATAATCAGCTTTGTTCCAGCTGGCCATAAAACCAGGCTGAAGGTTTAATTCTTGACCCGTATTTGATTGGGTCTTCAACTGAACTGCACCTTCTACCAAAACTGTTTCTATAACTTTATTGTCTTTATAACTCGCAACATTAAAAGCAGTCCCTAAAACCTCAACGGCAACGTCATCGGCATAAACTATAAAAGGGTGTTCTTTGTCTTCAGCGACCTGAAAATACCCTTCCCCCTCTATAAAAACTTCTCTTTTATGTCCTTTTAAAAACTTTACTGGATATCGCATTTTACTGCCTGCATTCAGATGCACCAATGAACCATCGGAAAGCTGAACCTCAAAGACCTTCCCATGTGGGATTTTTAATTCATTGTACACCAATACATCTTGTTTGACCTGAGAAGAATAGGTGATTCTATTCCCTTGCTGTGAACCTACGACTTCCCCCGAGCCATTTAAAATAGCTTGTTGCTCACCATTATTGATAACCCTTATATCATCATTCCCTATTGTCAAGGTCACAGCGTTTTCGGGTACCCCCTCATTTCTGTCGGTACCTAAGGATTTGGTGAACACTATTGCCAATACGGAACATACCAGCAAAACAGCGGCATACTTAAAAATGGTTTGCCGAATCCGTCGGAAGGAATTTCTAGGGGTGTTCATTTGTTTTTTTATCGCATTCCAATCCTTTGTGGTATCCAGGCCTTCAAGAAGAGCTATGGATTCTTCCACCATACCTTCCTCATACAACTTCAACAATAGCTCTCTTTCATCATTGCTTAGAACTTTTAGATCTATCCCTTCAATACTACCAGAGCTATTGATCGCTTTTAATACTTTTTCTAATTGATTTATCCTGGACATACATTAAGCCTTTATACTAATGTTCTTAAAAAATTATTTCAGGGTGACAAGGAATTAACTTTTTTTTCGCAACATATTAACATCTATTTTAAAGTATCTTCAAAAACATTATATTCGAAATCTAAACCAACCAATTTTTTAACCTTGTTTGTTTACCAAACAGACTTTATAGTTACGTTTATGAAGTTTTCTTCGCCTTCAGATACATCCAATACAGAACGCCTCTTTAAGGAGCACTACTCGCTTTTATGCCTGTACTCATTTAGTGTAGTAAAAGACCATGAAGTTGCCAAAGACATCGTTCAGGACTTTTTTATTTCTTATTGGCAAAAAGAAGATGAGTTAACCATTACCAATAGTTTTAAGGCATATGCTACCAGAGCTGTTAAAAACCTAAGCTTGCGTTATCTAGAACAACAACGTAAACAACAGCGCCTACTTCAGCAACTCCCAATTAATGACTACGAAGAAATAACTGAGGAAGAAACACCTATTGAAAAAAATAAAATACCGGAATTGCTCGACCAATTACCTGAGAGTCGGAGAGATATATTTATTTCCTATGTACTTGATGGGATGAGTTATGCCGAAATAGCAGCGCATAATGATATCTCTATAAACACAGTAAAAACACAGATGAAAAGGGCTTATGCCTTTCTCAGGACTAATTCAACCAAGGACTGGCTACACATTCTATTGGTAGTCTCAACATGTATAGTGAATTATTGTGTTTCATAGGTACTGGTGTTTGGATTTAAACACCCTTTATGTATGGTTATGGAGAAAATATATCCATTGGGGAAAATACTTTCATGAATACAAAAGCCGAACCTTGTCACCAGTGCTTTGACTGCTCCCCATAGGAGGCCCTGGAAGGGCTGCACCATCTTGTCCGTTACCCTTATTTTTCTTACGATGGAGTCGGATGCCCATTTTAGGAATTTGTGAACATTTGTGATTTTCACCACAATTTAGCTTTTTCCATTAAATTGGAGGTAGAACCAAAATGTACGATAATAGTCAATTCATTTTTATGATATAAAAATTCTTTTTAGGATTTCCTCTTATAATTTGAAGTATAGCAGATTAACAATAAAGTTTTAATACTGTTAATCTGTTTAATAAAACTAAAACAACCATTTTTTCACATAGTTGATGGTCTTGATACAATTTTAAGTTTTTGAAATACTTCTTTTATCATTACGCCATCAAGTGGTTTAACCAAAAAATCAATTACATTAGAATATTTGATAACTCTTTTCTTATCCTCTAGCCAAATTGAGGAGGTTAATATCACAATTGCTGTATTTAAACAGATTCTCTTTCTTTTTTGAAGTTTCAAAAATTCAAAACCATCGATTACTGGCATATTAAGATCTAAAAAGATCAAATCAGGAGTTGTTTCTTCCAAATACTCCAGTGCCATTAATCCGTTACCTACCACATCGATATTTTCAAATCCTTGTTTCTTTAGTTGATTAGTGGAAATAAAACTAGATATAGGATTATCTTCAACAATCAATATCTTAATATTTTTAAAATCCATTTGTCTCATAATATGATATGCATAGCTCTTGATTTTTTCTTAGATTGTTTTTACTGAATTACTGTTAGCGTTAGTTGGGCTGATCGTTACACTTATTGTAAGGCTAACGACGATATTCAATTTAACCAAAGTGCCACGCTAGTCTAAAAAGACCTTTCTAATCGAATTTTACAATCCGATTAAAATAATTATTACTCTGCTACTATAAATTCAGATCTTCTGTTTTTAAGATGTTCTTCTTGGTTACAAGGAATATTATTAGAACATCTGTTTGTTAATTGTGATTCACCAAAACCTTTCGTTTTTAATCGATCGGGTTCAATGCCTTTTCTAACAAGATAAGCTTTTGTTGATTCGGCTCTTCTCTGAGATAATGCTAAATTGTATTCATCACTCCCACGGCTATCGGTATGAGAATGAATATTTATCTTTAGGTTTGGATTTTCCTCCATAACCACAATTAATTTTTCTAGTTTTATTTCTGCTGTATTGGAAATTTTTGATTGATCGAAATCAAACAATATATTTTGGATATTAAGAGTCTTGGCTATATCAACTCCAGGGTTTAGTTCTAATATATTTCTTTGTAAAACAAAATCAATAGTTTGTTCAGCTTTCTCAGCTATACTTATTTCTTCATTAGTATCATAGTCCTTTTTAGATGCTCTTAAACGATATACTGAAAAGTAATCTGTTTCTATTTCATAAAAACCTTTAAGATCTGAAAATATAGAGTCAATTACCTCTCCCTTTTCATTATAAAGTTTGATTTTGGCATTAGCCACTGGTCCATCATTCTCAGTTTCTGTGACATGTCCATTTATTTTAGCCTTATAAAAGTCACCAATAGGCTTTACTTCCCGTAGACTATAAATATTATCAGCCATAAATTTTCTTGTGTCATCTGCGGCTGTTTTATTTTGATCTATTTTCTCTTTATGCACTCTATTACTACTAAAGAAACCATTCTTTGTTTTTGTATTAATTCCAAAATCAAAATCATCAGCATAAGAATTTATTGGCCTACCTATATTTAATAAGTTTTCAAATCCAGATTCTTCAATTTTAATATAAAAAATATCCATTCCTCCTAAACCAAAATGACCATCCGAAGAAAAATAAAGTTCATTAGTATCGGATACAAATGGAAAAGTCTCCCTTCCTACTGTATTGATTTTTGGACCGAGGTTTTTTGCCTCACCTATTACTCCATTTTCGTCTATTGATGCCATATAAATATCAGATTGACCAAATCCTCCTGGCTTATTTGAGGAAAAATAAAGTGTAGTTTCCAATGAATCTAAGGCCGGGTGACCAGTAGAGTAACTATCATCATTAATCGGTAGGTCTTCTATATTAATCCACTTGCCATCAACTAAATGTGCGCGATAAATTTTTAAATGTTCATCCTTCTCTTTCTCATTAGGGTTAAAATTATTGCGTGTAAAGTACATGGTTTTACCATCTCTAGTAATGACTGGTGAAGACTCATGATACTTACCATTAACATCATCTCCCAACAATTCAGGCTCGCCAGTTGCTTTATTTTCATCATCGATTTCCACCTGGTAGATATCAAAAAAACTCTTACCATCCCAAGAACTTCTACGATTTACAAGAACCCCATCTCGACGGTTAGAGGCAAATAATAACTTGCCATCATATATTGTTTTTCCAAATTCAGTATGTTCGGTATTTACACCTTCAAGACTCTCAATCTCATAGCGGTCTGAATTGCTTACTATCAACTCTAAATAATCCTTGGCGTTAAGCTTTTTACTCTCCAATGATTTTCCTGATTTTTCTACAAACTTATCATAGTATGATTCAGATTTTTTAATTTGCCCTGTCGCTTTTAAGCTTTGCGAATAACGCAGAAGAAGTTCTGCCTCAGGTTTATGATCTTCCAGTTCAAAGATTTTTTCGTACCAAACCAATGCCATATCATATTTTGCATTAAAATAATATGAGTTTGCTATTTTAAAATAAAGCTCTTGCGACTCATAGCCCCGTTCAGCAACTTTTAGATACACATCTCGTGCATTGAGATATCCGTAATTAGCATAATCCTTATCTGCTTTTCTCAATTGACGCTCCTGTGACAATGCCGAAACACTAATCATTAAAAGGATGAGTGCAAAAAATATGTCCTGTCTGTTTTTATTCATTTTTTTCAACATAATCGATTAAAAGAAGCGGGGATTAACTTTATATCTTGTCCGTGTACCTAACTCAAAACGTAAAAATATTTCATGTGATCCATCATTATAATTACTGAGTTCAGTAGTATCATAATCATATGAATATCCTATCATAATGTTCTCATTGATTTGAAAACCTGCCAATGCGCTCACAGCAGCATCCCATCGATATGCTGCTCCAAGAGTTACTCTTTCTTGGAGAAGAAAATTAGCAGAAAAATCTACACCAATGGGTGCTCCTGCTACTACTTTAGTTAATACTGCTGGTTTAAATTTAAGGTCAGAATTAAGATCAAAAACATAACCTGCCGTTAAAAATACATGCATTTTTTCTTTGGCCGTTGAGACTTTAATGTCATCATAGTGATCGGTCTCAAGCAAGTTTGGGGAGGAAAAACCTAGATACCACCTATTAGAGTGTAGATAAAAACCTGTTCCTACTACTGGTGATAGAACATTTCTATTAACTAAATCATGATCATTTGGATCATAGATCAGCAACTTATCAGTATCTATTTCGAATAGATTTATACCTGCCTTAAGACCAAATGATAACTTCACATTATTACTATTGAGCTGTATCGTGTATGAAAAATCCGTGGAAATGGTATTTTCAGAAGAAGGACCTATTTTATCACTTGTTACGCCTAAACCTAAACCTACTCGGTCTACTCCTAATGGTGTATTTATAGAAAAGTTTAGCGTTTCAGGTGCTCCATCTAAACCAACCCATTGATTACGATAAATAGCCATAGCTGTAAGTGATCCACGATTACCTGCATACGCCGGATTAAAGCTAATGGTATTATACATGTATTGTGTATATTGTGAGTATTGCTGTGCGTTGACTGATAGATTGCTTAGTAGTACGCATATGATACCACAGATTTTTAATAAAGCTTTTTTCATAATTTTTAATTAATTTCCGGAAAGAAAAAGGTAGCCAGCTTTTTTTTGATGTTTCAAACCATTATCGGATTCGTACTCATAATTTAACACATAGAAATAAGTTCCTGATGGCAATAGATTATCACTATTTAAGGTTGATCTTCCTTCAGAATAACCTCTAAAGACATTACCTTCAACTCCGTAATTTTTGGATTCAAATACCTTTACACCCCACCTATTGAAGATTTGAACATTTAAGTTTTGGGCGCATGTATTATTCGTGTTATCAATACGGAAATAATCATTAACGCCGTCATTATTAGGGGTAACAGCATTATAAACAATAATTTCACAAGGAAGATTTTCATTTCCTTTGACTCTTGCTAAAGTAAATACCCCAAATTTACTAACACCTGTAGTCACCGTTTTTTCATTAATATTGACGATACCTCCTTCATCAACCCACATATTTGTTTCTACATCCCAGCGGACGATATGGATATTATCTTCCTTTGGAGCGGCAATAATTTCCTCTTGAGAGGTTTCCTCTCTCCAGGAAAGACTTATCATTATATCTTGTTCCGGACCTGTCGGATCGATCGTCCAGTATTCTTTATTATTAATTAGCGAAACAATACCTGATCTAAGATTGTGAGGGAATAAATCATCCGAGTTTTTTAAATAATATTTAATTTGATAATTGATTAAGGTGTCGATAGTCTTTACTGCGGCAAAACGATAATAACCGCCGTCCCCTATAGGATAAATAAAATCTTTATCTCCTATTTTTTCAACTATACCGTTGACATGGCTAAAATCTGAAGTATTGGTATGAGCAGCTTTCTCTCTAAAAACAAATGTGCCCCCCAAATTATCGTTATGAACAATACCATTGGAAAAATTGACTAATCCGTACGCATTAATTTGGTTATAAAGATGAAATGGAGCCTCTTCACTGGTGTTTTGAAATAAAATATCGTTAAAGTAAATTGGCTGAGACCCATGTATCTTTTGTATATGAGACCCTTTAAATATAGTTAATCCAGAATCTTCAATAAAATCTAGTATTCCGTCATTTTTTAAATCATCGTATAAATAAACCTCACCATCATTGATAAACGTAGCGGTCGGTTCATTAAAGAAACTAGACTTTACACTGACCAAGGTGTTTGGGAAAACATATACTTCTCCTTTATTATGCATATCGCCATTTTGAGCTACTGCATAGCCACTAAGCAATATTAATAAGTATAGATACCGCATGTATTAGATTTTTAAATTTTCGAAAGCAGAACGCTTCCTATTCCAATTAGTTTACTTTACAACAAATATTACAGTAATATATGAGTACGGTCCGGCATTAGCGATTACCTCATAAGTCATCTCTCCAGTATCACTGATACTTACATTACTAATAACAGTTTCATCATAATCAGTCACATAATAATATAGATCCTCTGCGGATGGTAGATGGGGAATTTCAGCAGGTGCATTCGGATTTTTGACAAAAATCCCTGTATTTTGTCCTGTAAATTGCTTTATATACTCAGCATGCAAATCTTTTGATTTGGCGCCCTTTGTAGATGTATCAAACAAAATAGTAGGCATATAAAAAAACTTAGGCATCGCCGCTTTTACTTCTACTTCATAGGTAGTATGCTTAGGGTTATTTGCGTCTACTAGTGGAGTAACATTCACATAGCCATCTGCACCAGCTACTTCATAGGTAAGCTGGTTATTGGATAGCCACTCCTCTAAATTAATGGTTACATACTCTGTCCCATTGAAATATTGGAAAACCATTTCACCGCCAACTTCTTTATAAGTCACATTTCCGTCTACTTCAGCAGAAATATTCATAATTATTTGCTCGATACTAATATCGTCTCCTTGGTAAGTAATTGTTTGATTTAAGATATGCTCAAAATTAGCCGCTACATCATCAGCAACTTCAATAGCAATAACACCAGAGGCATCATTTGGCATATTTGATATATCCGTATTAGCAGCATCTGCAGCCAACCAATCTTTAATGGCTTCTTCCGAAAAGTAATAATACACCGTTGGTGAAGTAACTTTACCATCAGTATCATATAAAGCTTCTGCTTTTCTAACAAAAGTATTGGTCTCAGCATTCTGAACTAAATCTTCTAAGCTAATTTTAGTTTCAACACCTAAATCATTTATATAAAAAAAGTCTGTTCCATCATACTTAACATTAGCGTAACTATCTCCTTGTGGCATTAAACGCTTCCACTCCGTCTCAAACCAATAGTAATAACCTGGCGCTACACCATTGGCATCAGTAGGGTTAAACACCAATAAGCTATTTACGTTCCCACCATCTATAGAAGTGGCATCGGTTAAACTTTCCAGTGCCACCTGTGGAATTAAAACCCCTTTATCGGCAGCTTCAATATGAAGTTGTGTAGATGGATTTGGGTTTGGGGTACCAATTCCAGTTTGTGCAATTGCACTTAATCCAGATAACGCGAGTGTTAGGGTTAAAATTATATTTCTCATAGCGATATGTATTTTATGACTGAAAGCCATACTATAGGCTTAGTTTTAGTTTTTAGTTCCTTAGTTTGTTAGTAATATTGGGGTTACTTAGTAGTTTGGTATTTATAGTTGTACAAGGTTCTACTGCAAGTAATTCTACCGGTGGAAAAACGGAAACTCCAACAATTGTTTTGATGCCCACGGTTATACGATCGAAGGGTGCACCAGGCATGAAAGGTAGGTTTACCACTTCTCCATTGCTCAAAAGATTTAATACATTAACCCCATTCACTAGGCCATTTTGCCAATCCAAAGTAGTTACTTCTGTATTTCCTAAATATGCCTTAATTTCTAAGCTGCCCAATAGATCTAGATCTATTCCTCCTGCTTGAGTTTTAAAAGAAATATTAACAACTTCGTCTACATCAGAAACCTTATTAAAGTAAATCCATTGTTTGGTTGATGTACCAATCCCTAAAGTTCCATTGCTAATAAGTGATCCTTGAGTACTGTTTGCATTAAGAGCGAATTCTGCATTGGTTACGCCTGCACCGGACAAATCATTAACAGATAGATTCAGACCATTAAATTCATAGGAGGTTGCAAAAGGCGCCATACAGTCGGCAATGCTGGTTTCATGGCACATACCATAAATGTTCATAGTATTGGGTTGTGATCCTACACCCAACAAAGCATTTGTAGCATCGGTGATACGTACGGATTTGTAATCAGCTGTAGGGGTAACTGCGATATAGTAACGTCCTTCTTTGTCTTGCACCACGCGAATAGCATCGGAGGCAGAAGCTCCACTACTAGCTGCTTCGTCTATAACATTTCCATTTACATCTTTCACTTCTACTTTAAAGAAGTGCTTTCCTAAAAGGACATTATCTAGTAATCCAGTAACCAAATTCCCTAAACTACCACTCACCAGACTCTCTAAGATTCCTGGATCAAAATCTATACGAATATAAGAAGTCGTTCCGGAAGAAACGGGCTGATTATAACCTAGCTCTACGAAACCTTCTAAATCATTTATTCCAAAAAGCACCCCTGCACCAGATTTTAAAGTTGCATAACTGTCAAAATTACCATCAAAAAGGTTCTGGACATTATCTGCATTATCAGCAGCTAGTAATTCTGTAGCGCAGGAAGGATCCATAAAAGGAGATTCACCAATGGTCAGAGGACACGTATCTCCATAACGCTCTACGCTGTATACTCGTAAAGGTTCAGCGGCTACATTAACACTTGCTATAGACTCTGCTCCAACATCTACTCGGTCAAAAGTACCGCTTGGCTCATACTCCAACTCTACTATACCCCCCGAATTAAATAAGGTAAGTACGTCTATATTATTCAGTAAACCTGCTTGTAAGGTTTCATTACCACCTACTTGTACATTGCCATTAAAGAATTTAATTTGATACCTTCCTAATACATCCAGACTTAAAGGAGACGAAGGTTCGATTGCCAATCTAATTTTAACCTTGTCACCAGTTTTTGATGGTTGACTAAAGTATACGGTTTGATATACATGTGATAATACGCCTGCTATACCCAGATTAATCTCCGAATAATCCGAGGAATTTTCGCTTATTGCCCTATAGGCATTTGTTACGCCTACGCTTGAAATATTACCAACATTTAAACCAATGCCACCTCCACGGTAAGAAGTAAAGTTGGCCGGTAAACAGCTATCTGTTCCTAACTCAAAACACGCATTGTAAACGTCTAAAGCTGCTTTTTTACCTGTAGACAATAAAGCAACTACATTATTAGTAATACGTATACGATTGTAAGTTACATTAGGTGTAATAGCAATATAATACCGCCCAATATTGTCTTGCACCATGGTAGTTGCACCATTTGATGTTCCTTCAAAAGCATTGGAACTAGTACCAGTAAGGACAGCTGTATCCCCATTTTTAGCTTCTACTTCAAAATACTGATTTCCTAAGAGCAAGTTATTAGCTAAATCCCCCACCAACTTCCCTAAGCTACCACCCACTAACCTATCCAATACATCCTCATCGTAATTAATACGTACATAGGTAGTTTTGTTAGCAGGGACAGTTTGGCCAAGGTCCATTTCTATAAATCCGGCTGTTGGACCACTTACTAATAAGTTTCCTGAATCAGCATAAAGCGTTGCGTAGGATTCGTTATTTCCATCTACGGCACGTTGTGCAAAATCTACATTATCAAAATCTATTAATCTACTTGCACAGGAAGGCGTTTCAAATGGAGTACTTGTTGCGGCTGGTAAAGCAGCTATCTCTGGGTTAGCACAACCCGCTGCGTCATCATAACGTTGTACGTCGTAAATATATAAAGCTGAGCCTGCCACACTTAACCCCACTGGAGAAGAAAGACTTACGGCTGCACGATCAAACTCACGACCTGGTGCAAATGTCATTGTAATAGGATTGCCAGATTGTAATAAACCTAAAGCGTCTGTATTGTTCAACAAACTGCTATGTAATGAGCGGCGATATACCTCTTCATCACCATTATAAAGCACTACTTCAGCTGCTCCTAATAAATCTGTATTAACAAGACCTCCTGAACTTAGAGATAGTTTTATATTTATCGTAGATGTCTCGGATGAAATTGTTGGAAAATAAAAATATTGAGATAAACTACCTGCAACATCAACACTCAGTAATGAACCTTGTTTTAAAGTGGAGAAAGAAGATTCATCACCATCTATAGCTTTATAAAAAGTATCCTCATTCGCTAAATTGCCTAACAAAGTCAATCCAAGCCCGGAAGCATCAAAGGAAGTGCCTATTGGACGCCCACAATTTGTTTCATTGCCTGTATAATAAAAAGCATCATATACATCGAATTTTTTATCTCCAGTTAATCCCAAAAGAGCGTTACTTGAGTTCTCAATTTTCAACCGATTGAAAGACTCCACGGACTGTAAGGCAAACATATAGTCACCATCTTTATCCTGAATAAACTTGATACGTGAGTCTTGAAAACCGCTCGTTGATCTACTTGAAAAAAGCTTAACACCACCACTGTAAGCACCTATTTCAAATGAATGACTACCTAACAATAAATTGTTTAAAGAACCTACAAGTAGATTCCCAACACTACCCCCTAACAGTCTTTTTAAAATATCTTGATCACCTGCATTAACTTTAACGTAGACAGGTTTTTTAGAAGGAATAACATTAGTAAACTCTAAGCCTAAAGAACCAGATTTCCTACCCAAACCTACAGCTCCCGGATGCGCTCTCAAGGTAGCCTTTGTGGATTCATTACCATCTACAGCATTTCCTTGATTATCAACATTTTTATATTCATATACTGTTACGGCATAATCCTTCGTCTGCGCCAAACTTTGTTCTGGCATCCACACCAATAGCAGAAATAACACCCCAAGACCCCACGAAGTTTTGTTTTGGAAAATTAAATTTTGTAAAAATTTCTTCATTGTATAAACTGTTTCTAACTCTTGGCTTTGTCTTCCTTCCTAACCTCTAAAAGCTTGACACAACTATAACCTGACCAATTAATATTTAAAAATACTCCCCGCCCCTTAGCAGGGAGCATTTCAGCATTATTATCCTAATGATTATTGTACTACAGTAAACTCTATAATCACCTCATAAACTCCTTCAGGCAAAACCTGATAGTGATTTCCTATCCCTATATTAAAGGCTACATTATTCCCTAAAATCACATGATCTGTAGTTGATTTAGTTAGCAAATTACCACCTTGATACAGTGAAATAGAAACCACTCCGGCAGGAGCTTGCGGCAAAGAAACTCCACCAGTCACTGCTGTATGCACACCTATAGTAGTGGTTGTTTTATACGCAGCTACAGCTTTACCATCTATAGTATCCCCTGTATAGATCAAAGTATTCTCTACATACTTATTTCCTAATACATTCTTTAATTCCTGAACCTGTGTAGAATTATCGATTAGGTTCTGAATTAAAGTTTTAGAAACATCTATAAGTTGTGGATCACCATTAACATCGTAGTAATATAAAACGCCAGTATAATCTGTTGTACCTATTTTGATATCACCGAAAAGCACATTTCCACCTCCATTTAGAATATTGGTAATCGAGGTTTGCACATCTTCATTATTCTCAATCGAAAAAAGTAGGTCTTCGGTTATATTCAAATAATCCGTTCTACCTTCTTCTGCTTCATACTTATATAGGATTTGTCCCGCTTTTGTAGGTGTAGGCTCTACTCTAGCATCTATATAAGTAGGCGTCTCACCGTCTGCATTTATCGCTGCCCTGGTTATTTTCGTTTTAGTTTCAAAATCAGCAACCAAATCTCCTAAATTGATAGTGACGTACTGATCCGTAGCTTTGTTGTAGTATTTAAACACCCATTCATCCGCTGCATTAGGATCATTTGGATTCTTGTCATTTACATAAATCACATTACCATCTGTTTCTGAAGAAATCATTTGAATAATTTCCTCAATAGTAAGCTGATTGTTTTCATAGGTGATAGTTTGCTTTAAAATATGCTCAAAATTTGTCGCCACATCGTCAGCAACAGAAATTGCTACAACCCCTGGAGCCGTATTTGGCATGTTGTTCTCTGGATCGGTATTAGTTAAAGCTGCCGCTAACCAATCTTTGATTGCGGTTTCCGAGAAGTAATAATAAACAGTTGGTGAAGTTACTGTGCCATCAGTTTCAATTACAGCATCTACTTTACGGATAAAAGTATTACTCTCTAAATTCTGAACTAACTCATTTAAGTTTATTGTTAGATACTCTGTACCATTGTAGTACTGAAAAACCATCTCTCCCCCTACTTCTGTATAAATTACATTTCCAGCTACTTCTGAAGAAATCATTTGAATAATCTCCTCAACCGTATGCTGACCATTTTCATAGGTTATCGTCTGATTTAAAATATGCTCAAAGTTAGCCGCTACGTCATCAGCCACCTCTATCGCTACAACACCTAGAGCATCATTAGGCATATTTGCTGGATCTGTATTAGCAACATCCGCATTTAACCAATCTTTTATTGCTGTTTCAGAGAAGTAGTAATAAACAGTCCGAGTAGCTAAAACGCCATTTGTTTCAACATTTTCATCTACTTTACGGATAAATGTATTACTCTCTGAATTCTGAACTAACTCTGAAAGACTGATTGTTTCATACTTATTATTAGCGGCATCGTAATACTGAAAAACCATTTCGCCACCAACTTCTGTATAGATCACATTTCCATCTACTTGAGATGAAATTTTTTGAATAACCTGCTCAATAGTAATTTGTTCTCCTTCGTAAGTGATTTTTTGATTTAAAATATGTTCAAAATTCTCTACAACATCACCAACAACATTGATAGTTACCACTCCTGCCTCATCAATAGGCATTGCCGTCAAAGGATCTAGTCCCGCGTTTGCAGGAACTGACAACCAAGTTTTAATAGCAGACTCTGAGAAGAAATGATACGTATCAGGAGCATCTGTATTTTCTTGCACTCTAATAAAAGTATTTGTTTCCGATCCGGCCACCATTGCACTTATATCAATAAGTGTTTTACCATATGTTTTAGTTGTAGCATCATACGCCACTACATAAAAGGAATTGTTTGGTTCATCCCAAACCACTGTTGAGTGATTTTCTGAAATAATTGGATTCCCATTATCATCTTTGTTATTTGGGTTAGACGGCGCTATATAATTAATAAGATCATTTATTTGCCCAATAGACTTATTGAAGGTGTCACCAAGGTTCTCTATAGCCGCATATAAGTCTTTTTTATTAATAACACGTTGCCATTGCCCATTCTGCCAATAATAAAAACCAGGATAAACAGCATCAGCTGTTTCCAAATCTAGAGACTGCCCTATATTATATACAAGTAAACTCTCTACTTCTAATCCATCAATAGGGGTAAAAGTTCCTGTACTGGTTAGTTTGACTCTAGGTATCAAGACCCCTTTATTGTCAGCCTTGACCTCTAACAAAGTCGCGTCACTAGGCTCCGGAGTCCCTATTCCTACCTGAGCATTTGTATGATAAGACACAGCCAGAAAAGCAGCCGTAGCCAAAATTGTAATTTTTTTCATGTATGAAATGTTAAATTAAAATGATTGAACTTTTAAAGTTTGAGAAAATGTATTATCTATAAAGTCTTATACTAATCCTATTCCTACACATAATAAAAACCTATTCTTATTCGTTTTTAAGGGTTAGGTAGTCAAATTATGAAGCGCAAATTTGCAATAATCATTTTTCCATAAATAATTGTTGTCTACACGTATTACGTAATTAGTAGGCGGTATTCTTTTATATATTACGTAAAACGTTAAGCCTAAACGTGATCTCTACACGCTTACGATCAAAAAGTTACAGTGTATTTTAAGACTTATTCCTTACAATGATCATTATCATTCATCTAGCTGGAGGTTGTTGAAGATTTCACCAGCAAATAGTAGTGCTTTAACGATTTTATTTTATTATTTAAAGAATTATATGTCATCCCGTACCGTTCAAATCAAACTTAGCAAGCATGAAGTCACTATTTATCATAATCCAAAATATTTTCACCTACATTTTGGTTCCAATATCAGGGCTTCTATACTGGAAGAATACTTGATCTAGTGTTTATAAGCCAGATCCGGAGATTTAAAGTTGATGGAATTGTATAGGCTTAAGTACTGTAGCTCAGTTTTGACTAAAAACATCTAAAAGTAATAGGATTCTTTACGATAAGCATCTTTTTTCTCCCTTACCAACCCATCTAAAAACGATTGATTACTTGGAAAATGTAAGGCTACTCAACATCAGCCCCTTATACTTTTGAAGTAAATGAAATTAATAGATCGGCACAATTATGAAGACCAATAAAGTATGTGCCAAGGCCTAGATATATGTGTCTACCCCAAGCTTGAAAACAATAATTAAAGTTGTAAGAAATGAATAATTTATTCAATCCCTATTTTATCGGTAGCACTATGCTTTAAACTTTCGATAAATGAAGAGGGGGTTGTTCCAGTAATTTTTTTGAAAGTAACCGAAAACCTAGTATGGGAAGAAAATCCGCATTTATCAGCTAAATAGCTTATTTTGTATTGTAGAAAATCAGGATCCCTTTCCAAACAATCGATAATATAGCTTATCCTCAATTCGTTAACATAAGTAGTAAAGTCTGTCTGCTTATGCTCCTTTATAACATAGGATAAATACCGTGTGTTTGTTTGAATTTTGGCAGCAAGGGTTGTTAAAGAGGTACCCTTGTCCAAAAATTCTTTAGAATATTCAAATCGCTCTAATTTACCCAAAATATAATTTTCCGATTCTTTGGGCATATAAGTTCCTTGCTCTATTATTCTAGACTGACTTTCAATCTTAGCCTTTCCATTATTTTTAAGAATACGGTTTTTGGTATTTTTTTGACTCTTTTTGTTTCGATACAAGAAAACCCATACCATAATGATTAATATTAACAGACTTGTCCCCAATAAAAGTATTATATTATTTCTATGTTCAATCTGCATTTCTAATCTCTTTTCCTCTAAAATTTGTAACAGTTGATTGGCAATTTCTTTTCGGTTTTGCTCATCCATTAAAGTTAATTCCTCTCTCTTTTCGTTATAAAGAATATAGCTATCATTGTCATTTCGGGCTTTATAATAGTCCTGAAAGGACTTGTATACTTCTATCTTTAAATCAAAAAAATTAGAAGTATTGGCTATATCTAAAGCTTTTTCTAAATTTAGAAGGGCATTTTTAAAATCACCTTTAAGCATATAAGATTGCCCTAATCCATTATATATAAATCCTAATATAGGACTTTTGTAGTCGGTAAGTAACAATACACAATGATTGGTAACTTGGAGTACAGAGTTTTTGGCAACAAGAGTACACAATTATTTAAAAGTACATTGATTAATTTTCATTATC
>NZ_JAAXCQ010000029.1 GCF_012272855.1 Arenibacter sp. 6A1
GCTCCAGTTGCTCCGGTCTCGCCTTGAATCCCTTGTTCTCCTGTGGCACCAGTTGGACCAGTTGCCCCGGTTTCACCTTGGATTCCTCGTTCACCTGTTGCCCCAGTTGCTCCGGTTTCGCCTTGGATGCCTTGTGCACCTGTGGCTCCAGTTACTCCGGTTTCTCCTTGAATTCCTTGTTCGCCAGTCGCCCCTGTTGCTCCGGTTTCACCTTGAATACCTTGTTCGCCTGTTGCCCCAGTTGCTCCGGTTTCTCCTTGGATACCTTGTTCCCCTGTCGCCCCCGTGGCTCCAGTTTCACCTTGAACGCCTCGTTCACCTGTTGCCCCGGTAGCTCCTGTTTCTCCTTGTATACCTTGTTCGCCCTGTGCTCCAGTAGCTCCGGTTTCACCTTGAATTCCCTGTTCTCCAGTTGCACCCGTGGCTCCAGTTTCACCTTGGATACCTTGTTCACCAGTAGCCCCCGTAGCTCCGGTTTCTCCTTGTATACCTTGTTCTCCTGTGGCACCAGTTGGACCTGTTGCCCCGGTAGCTCCTTTTTCTCCTTGGATACCTTGTTCTCCATTGGCACCAGTAGCTCCAGTCTCACCTTGCATACCTTGATCACCTGTGGCGCCAGTTGCTCCGGTCTCGCCTTGAATTCCTTGTTCGCCCTGTGCTCCAGTGGCTCCGGTCTCGCCTTGAATCCCTTGTTCCCCAGTTGCTCCGGTCTCTCCTTGGATTCCTTGTTCACCTGTTGCACCCGTGGCTCCGGTCTCGCCTTGAATACCTTGATCACCTGTTGCCCCAGTGGCTCCGGTTCCTCCTTGGATACCTTGTTCTCCAGTCGCCCCTGTTGCTCCAGTTGCCCCCGTGGCTCCTGTTTCACCTTGTTCTCCCTGTGCTCCAGTTTCTCCCTGGATTCCTCGTTCACCTGTTGCCCCAGTGGCCCCGGTCTCTCCTTGGATTCCTTGTTCACCTGTTGCACCCGTGGCACCAGTAACTCCGGTCTCACCTTGAACACCTTGTTCCCCTGTCGCCCCCGTAGCT
>NZ_JAAXCQ010000030.1 GCF_012272855.1 Arenibacter sp. 6A1
CCCTTGGGCACCTTTATCACCTTTAGCTCCATCAGCTCCCTTTAATCCCCTTTGACCCGTCAGGTTCGAGGTTGTAAAATATGTTCCGTCCGTATAGTTAAAGGTAATAGTGCCGTTGCCATTGTCCACGGTAGATTTTATGCCAACACTGCTCTTTGATGCATCTGAGGTGTTACAGAGGTTTTGCCATTGAATACCGTTGAAGTAGTGTACGCAATTGGTTTCCGTATTAAAAACTAAAGCCCCACGAAGAGGCTTAATATTTTCCATTTGAGTTGTAGAAACTCTAGTTAAAACAAATGCTTTGGTAGTGCTTTCCAGTTCTATGATGGAGGCTGCATCAATCTTGTTCGGATTTTCTCCAATTTTTACTTGAGCGAAAACAAAATTTGTTATAATTAAAAATAGTAGGGGGAGTATTTTTTTAAAACTCATATATTTTAAGGTGTTAAGGAGCTATAGGATTGTTAAAAATAGAAAACGAAGAAAAGGAGGGCTTCTAAATGTTGTTAACAGTCCTTTTTTTGTGGTGTAGCGCCTTATGTATGAAAGAAATAGATGTTCATCCAAGAAAATAGTTGTTGGACGATTGAAAAGAAAATATCCTGATGAGAGAAAGAGACTGTATTAGCGTTTTAGATACAGAAATCCCTGAAAATTTAGATTAAGGTCTTTCATGGCTATGAGATAAAAATATACTCCGGATGGTAATCCGATTTTACGGTTTATAATCATATTATCACTATTGGCAAATCCGGTAAAACCATTGGTGTAATTAGCTTCAGAATAAACTAAAAGCCCATTCCTATCATATATTTTTAAAGTATCGTCCTTAGAAAGCTCTAATTCCGGAATATACAGCCAATCGTTGATGCCATCGCCATTGGGTGTGACCAAATAATTATCGAGTGTCAATATCTCTTTTGGAGTAGCTACCGAAGCAAAAGTAATAATAGCATAATCGTTGGGTATAAAGTTATCCGAAGTAAGGAATCCCATTGTCAGGTCGCCACTCAAGGCTGTAACCCCTAAATTTACCCAGGACCTACCAGAAATACTCCAACCCACAGGAATTATATTCATAGCGTCTCCGGTAATGGCTGCAATATTACTTCGGGCATTCCAGCTAATACTTACAGTAGAAGAAACACTTCCTTCCAAGTGCCAAAATTCTATGCTACTTATTTCTCCAATGGTCCTTGGTTTTTTATTTAAATCAAAAACTTGAGGAAAGCTAGGAGGGCTAGTAGGGTTTTCAAAATAATAGGCACATTTGGCAAAGGTGTTGGTGTCATTACTGTTTAAAATTAAAGGACGAAACTGCTCTTCATCTCCTATAGGAAAAGTAAAGTTTTGTTGATTGTTTACGCCTGCATAGCCATCGATTTTGGAAAAGTCATTTTCGCCCACAGAGAAGGCAGCTTCCAGAAAATTAAAATGAATATTTGGTTGTGGTCTAGGGGAGATGAAGTTTCCGATGACAAAATTGGTGTTGTTAATCACGTTTAAACCAGTATCGAGAAGCACTCCCTTGTCATTCGCTATCTCCGTATCATAGAATTCTGGGATAAAAGCTCCTGAAACCGTAATGGTATTATTTCCATAAAATCCCGCCAGGCCCAAGTTTTGGTCAAAGGAGGAATTGTTGATCAGACTCGTATGAAAGCCAATCTGCCCTTGATCGTGTATTCGGATGTTACCATTGTTAAACAAGGCTGTTTGGGCTTGTAGATTAAGCGCGAATAAAAGAAGCAGTATGTGGACATACATTTTCATCCTTAATTTATTTGCTGCCAGTTGACCCCATCACTTTGGAGTTGGGTGACACCAGGAGAAACATTTGTTTCGTTATTTCCGTTACTATCGAGATAGTCTGTTATAGGAATATCTATAGCTGAAATATTTTTTATGATATAAATACGTCCTGTATTGTCAGTTGAGGGGGCCGGTAAAAATATGGTTGTAACCGCATCGCCTACAATTACTGTATGATCACTGTCCGTGATTATTACTGCTAATGAGTTGTCACTTCTAATATTTGTAGAAAAAGATCCCCCAGTATGGAGGGTAGAGTTAGGAGTAGGGGTTCCGATACCTACCCTTTGATTAGGATCGATAGTTATGGCTTCCGTTCCATCCGTAGCAAATCGGAGCCACCCAATAGATCCAGCAGACCTATACATTCCGGTATTTAAATCGTCTTCAAAGCGATAAGAAGGAAGGTTCGGAGTGCCGTTAGCGTTAAGAATAGCCGAGCCCCTTATAGCACCAACAACTTGTAGCTTATGGGTAGGTGAGCTTGTGCCTACTCCTAGGCGATTATTGGTGGAGTCCCAAAATATTTCTGAATTATTTTCAATGGGCGGACCCGTTCCAGAGCCATCATCACTGGCAAAAAATATAGATCCTGAAGTGCCCGTGATGGTGGTTGTTGGGCTAGCCCATGTAGCCGTTCCTGCACCATCTGTCGTCAATACCTGGTTTGCGATTCCTCTGTCGGTTGGTAGGGTAGTGGACGTTGGACCATTGTTGATAGTTGTTTGACCAGATATATCTAAAGAGCCTGTTACTGAAGTATTCCCAGAAGTCAGGGTACCTGTGGTGGAAACAGGAAAGGCGCCAAAATCAGGGTCTATTTTAGTTCCTTGAATGGCTGCCAAGGATGATATATCTATATCTTCTATGGTACTATCGGTAATTTTTTCGGAGGTAATTTGATCATCGGCCACCGAAAATACGGTCCCAACCAGGGTAAGGGCCTCCCCCGGAGTATAGGTAGTATTATTGTCTACGGGTAGCGATTGCCAATTGGCTGCTCCTGCACCATCGGTGGTTAATACCTGATCTGGGGCTCCTCTGTCTGTTGGTAGGGAAGTAGAAGCTGGACCATTGTTGATAGTTGTTTGACCTGTTATATCTAAGGAGCCTGTTACAGAAGTATTTCCAGAAGTCAGGGAGCCTGTGGTGGAAACAGGAAAGGCGCCAAAATTTGGGTCTATTTTAGTTCCTTGAATGGCTGCCGAGGGAGATATATCTATATCTTCTATGGTACCATTGGTGATTTTTTCGGAAGTAATTTGATCATTGGCCACCGAAAATTCATTATCCACTGAAAGGGCCAGTGCTTCTCCCGGAGTATAGGTAGTGTTATTGTCAACGGGTAGCGATTGCCAATTGGCTGCTCCTGTACCATCGGTTGTTAATACCTGATCTGGAGCTCCTCTGTCCATGGGTAAGGTAGTGGCATTTAAGCCTGAATTAATAGTTGTTTGTCCTACAATTTCTAAGGTTCCATTTACTGTAGCATTTCCAGAAGTAAGCGTACCTGTTGTAACTACTGCAAGAGTACCAAAGTCAGGGGCTATTTTAGTTCCTTGAATGGCTGCCGAGGGCGATATGTCGATGTCAGTAATGGTGTTGTCCAAAATTTCATTGGAGGTAATACCATCCGTGTTCACAGCCAAGGTATATGGAGAAATGTTATCCCCATCTCCCGATCTTATTAAGGTCGAATTTGTGGCTCCCGTAATTTCATTTCCAATAATACCATCCGTCTCGGTAACAATTAAATCAGATTCCCCAACTAAAAGCCATTCATTTCCATCCCATCGCATTAGTTGTCCTGCTGGACCTCCATCGGCCAACTTTGATAGGGTAACGTGCCCATCTAATAATATATCGGAATTGACGGAATTAAATGCAATATGAGGGGTGCCCACTTGGAAGTCTGCTATTTTTTCCGAAGTAATCGCATCATCTCTTATTTGAAGGCCATTGGTTGGGTCAATTTCTATGGTAGTTCCATCTACATTTACCTGTAAATCCATACCCACTAGGGCCGAATTGTTCATGACACCACTAATGCTCCCATCGGATGAAATTATATCCTCTCCTAAACTAGCGGCGGTCGTTGCTGCCTCTTGCCATTCTGGGTCACCATTGGCATCGGTCCCTAAAATTTTATTGGCATCAATTATTCCTTGTGTCCCTATTTTTTCAGTAGTAATTCCATTATCAGAAACCCTAACCCTAGCGGTTAATAGGGTAGCGCCCGTTCCGCCTTCTATAGTAATGGAACTATCTCCCACCTCCAAATTTTGCCCTAGGATATTGTTGCTGTTTAAGGGTGCCCATACTGCTGTTGGTTGAGGAGGATTACCTGCAATTTGGGTTTGAAGTACATCATTTAATAAGCCTGCTTGCATTTTTATAGCAGTAATGGATCTATTCTGTATGTGAAATCCTCCATTAATGGCAGTGCTCGAAATATCTTCCCTGGTAATACTTCGATCTTTAATATGGGTGCCATTTATTTCAGCAACCTTAAAATCATAATTATTGTTGGTTTTGGTAATCGTTATGGTAGAGTCTGAAGAAAAAGTATTGATGTTTAAGGAGTCCAAAGCCACAGTTAAAGAGGAGTTATTGCTGTCTGTTAAAACCAAGTTGCCGTTCTCTAGAAGAAAACTAGTGTTGGTGGTGTTAAGAATAATAGTAGTGTTTTGGTCGGCATTGGTAAATGTATAGGTGCCATCACCATTGTCTACCAAACTAATATTCCCCGAATTGGTTAGGGCATCACAGAGATTTAACCATTGGGTTCCATTGTAATAATGTATGCAATTAGAATCTGTATTATAGATTAATGCGCCTTGAAGAGGAATAATGGCGTTCATTTGTGGGGTACTGATCCGCGTAATTACTAAGACTCTAGTGCTGCTTTCCAATTCTAATACTGATCCGGGGGCTATATTTTGTGGGTTATCCCCAATTTTAATTTGCCCTTGGGCAGAAATGCCAAACAGTAGGAGAAAAAATAGGAGGAAGCTATAGGTTTTCATCTGTTTATGTTTGTTGTTTTCCACTAGTAAACGAAAACCTTATGTTGTTAAAATACACGTTCCTTTTTGGGGACGAATACTATTATAGCGGTTTTCTTAGTTTAAGATAGGTTGGAACCGCCATGGACGAACATAGGACACTTTCCGTAAACGCAATGGTTTGTACTCCATCGAACAATGTCCCGATAGTCATGGGTAATGTAAGCTTGATAAGTTCGATTCTTAGCAAGATAAGATGGTCTTATGGTGTTAAGAATCATGGGGTTAACAAAAATAGAATTATAAAGGCATAATTCTATTTTTATCGGCTAAAATACTTTAGTTAATAGTTAAAAGGATTTTTAATTCCGTTAAAAGGGAATGACTTGACTTTCGTAAGGTGTTTTTCCAGCTTCAAAGATGCGGGCACTGCCCTTTCCTTTTAGGCTATTTTGATTTCCATGGACCATTATATAGTCTCCTTCTCTTAATCCAATGACAGGGGTCGCATTAAATACATGGAACTCACGTATACGGGTTTCCCTAGTTTCCCCTTTGTGGGTACTGTTAGGATCTGGGTCTAAATAATGAGGGTTTAAATTAAAATTGACAATTCCTAAAGTATCAAAACTAGGCGGATAGGCAATGGGCATGTCATTTGTAGTTTTCATGCTGGGGCCAGCAATATTGCTACCTGCACTAGTGCCAAAATAAGGGGTTCCTGCTTCTATTTTATTTCTTAATGGCTCTAATAGTTGTAATTCATGAAGTTGTTGTACCAAAAGAAAGGTGTTGCCTCCTCCAGTATAAAAAGCTTCGGCTTCGGAAATTGCTTTTATTGGGTCTTTATAAGTATGTAACCCTATAACTTTTTTATCGATTTTAGCAAAAGCTGTTGCCACCATGGTTGTATAGTCGTCATGGGAAATACCTCCAGGTCTGGCATATGGAATGAAAGTGACTACATTAATGCCTATAAAAAAAGATTGTAGCTCTTTTAATAAATATTCTAAATAGCTTTGTCCAAACAAAGTCGAAGTACTGGCAAGTAATAATTTTTTCATATTTTATTTTTCCAATAATGCGCTCAAACTACAAATTAACAAAAGATTAATGGTCCATTTCTTTTTTTAAAGGCCAACTTAAATTTTCTTTATCTCCTTAATCATCTGACATGCATCAATAAATGGGAGGTGTAAGGGAAAAGTTTTATATGAAAACACCCAATTTATAGCTTAATTTATCTAAATTTATATAAAAAATGCGACAAATATATTTCTTTATAATTACCTTTTTTATGATAACCGTTGGGTACTCTCAAGACGATGGGAGAATATATTTAAGGGGACAGGTACTTTATAGAGATGTAAACGTTCCCAATGAAAACGTAATTAATGTAAATACAGAAAAAGCTACTATTACAAATGATAATGGCGAGTTTGGGATTTATGTAAAAGAAGGAGATGAGATTGTTTTTACAGCCATTAATTACCAATTAAAGGTTGTTAAGGTTACCGATGAGATTCTTAAGAAAAATCGTTTGGTGGTTGAAGTAAAAGAAAAAGTCACGGAATTGGATGAGGTGGTGGTAACACCGGAAAATCAAGAGAAATTTATTCAGGTTACCAATAAGGAACTTCTTTTGCAAAAGTATGAGTACGAGACAGACCGTTCTACCGAGGTCGAAAATATTGCGATGTCACAATCTGAAAAAGGCATGAAGGATGGGTTGAATTTTGTTAATATTTTTAAAGCGCTCCTAAATACAACCAAAGGGGATAAAGCACAGGCAGAAAGAGCTCCTTTAAAAGTGAGCGAAGTATTAAGACAGGTGTATGATGATGAATTTTTTGTAGTAGATCTAAAACTTCCACAAGACAAGATAAACGAATTTTTATTGTATTGCGATGCTCAGGTGCCAGGGCAATCCTTGTTGAAGAAAAGTAATGAATTTCAGTTAATAGATTTTTTGGTAACCCATAGCAAGACCTTTTTAAACGAATTGAAAGTCCAAGAATAAGGCTATTTAGAATATGCTGTTGGCGGTGAAGTCTTTGGTTTATATGGTGTTTTTTGAAGAAATGGGACGGTTAGGGAAATGGGCCTTTAAAGTATTATTGCTTTTTATAGGATTATGTGCCATCTCTACATATGGCTATGGTCAAAGGTTGGGAGAAAAAACAATAGAAGGAAAAGTGTATAGTAAAGATGGTGATGTTGCCGCAACACATGTATTAAATACCACTACAAAGAAAGCTACAATCACCAATACAGATGGGTTTTTTACAATTGTTGTACATCTCAATGATACGCTAGTTTTTTCCGCGGTGCAATATAAAAGGAAAGACATTGTGATAAGTTCAGCTATTCTCGAAAGTTCCTTTTTATCCATTCCTTTAGAGGAGTCTAATATAGCTTTGGACGAGGTTATTGTAATGCCTTATAATTTAAGTGGAGATTTAAGTAGGGATATGGGGAATATGACCACTGCAGCTGTTGTTACTTCCAGTACCCTAGGGCTTCCAAATGCATATGTGAAAATACCCACAAAGGCAGAAAGGCAATTGTTCGAAGCTACTTCTGGCGGTGGATTTATTCCGCTGTTTCCCATAATTAATGGTATTAGTGGGCGCACAAAACAATTGAAAGAATTGGTGGCCTCCCAAAAAAAATATGCCAGAACGGAAAGGGTTAAAAGTTTTTACCAAGACTCGGTTTATGTAAAGGCCCTTAATATACCTCAAGAAAAATTAAACGATTTTTTTTACTTCTGTGAAATAGACCCCGTCTTTTCAATGCTCGTAGAAACAGGAGATCAATTAAAACTTTGGGATTATTTAAAAGTAAAAAGCCTACATTATCTAGAAAACAATGGTTTGAGGTAGAAAATATACATGGGGAGTGACAATGGCAATAAGGAAGTATTTTATAAATGCTAAAAGAAATATTGGTGCGGTCATTGCTTACTTTTGTTGCTTAAAATAATATCGATGCGATTTTTAAAAAAGTTTATTTTTATATTAATAATACCAACCCTGGCTTTTACTACGGCTCATAAGTTTTATGTGAGTGTTAGCAATATAGCCTATTCCGAAAAGGATCAATCCCTGCAAATAACGACCCGTGTTTTTATTGACGATCTTGAGAAAGCACTGGAAGAACGTTATGGAGTTAAGACAAAATTAGCCACAAAAAACGAGGTTGCAAATGCTTCCGAGTACATAGAGAAATACTTGAACGCAAAATTTAATATTTCTGTGAATGGGGAACCTAAACAGTATGTTTTTATAGGGAGAAAGTACGATACCGATATGGTTATCTGTTATTTGGAAGTACCAAAGGTCAACTTAAAAACAACCACAACTATAGGCGTGCAAAACGAGTTGTTAATGGATGTTTTTGAGGAACAACAAAATATTGTTCATTTTAAAATCAATGGCAAAAAGAAAAGTTTTATTCTTATAAAAGAGAGTAATAAAGGAATGTTAAATTTATAACATTCGTTAAGGTTTCTTTAAAAAAGAGTTAATTTTCGTCCGCTAATAAATTAAATAACAAAATGAACAAACTAAAACATGTCTTTGCTTCACTATTGTTCTTGTTTGCTGCTTTGGGTGTGGCGCAGGAAGTTGTGAAAAAAGAAAGAGAACCTGGTCATCTTAATCAAAATAGGTTTAAACAAATGTACGAGGAGTTTGCTACTCCAAATACTTATAGGTCTGCTTCAGGTGCCCCAGGGCCTGATTACTATCAACAGCAGGCAGATTATAAGATGGACATAGAATTGGACGATAAAGAAGCTAAACTTTATGGGACAGAGACTATTACTTATACCAATAATTCTCCTGATGACTTAGAGTACCTATGGGTACAATTAGACCAAAACGTAAGATCTAAGGATTCTAAATCTCCATTACGAAATGGTAGCGGGGTTCCGATGGCAGATCAGGTGGAAGGTTTTGTACAAAAATACATGAACGAGCCTTTCGATGGTGGATTTAATATTGAATACGTAAAAGATGCTAGTGGAAATCCATTGCCATATACCATCAATCAAACAATGATGCGTATAGATCTACCACAAGTATTAAAGAGCAAAAGTCAAGTGTCTTTCTCTATAAAATGGTGGTACAATATTCCTGATCATACCCTCACTAGAGCTCGGTCTGGCTATGAATACTTTCCTAAAGATGGAAACAGAGCTTATGTAATTGCGCAGTTCTTTCCAAGAATGGCCGTGTATAGTGATGTTGAAGGATGGCAAAACCATCAATTTTGGGGAAATGGAGAGTTTGCCCTTCCTTTCGGAGACTACGAAGTAAATATCACCGTTCCTGCAGATCATATTTTGGATGGTACTGGAGAACTTCAAAATAGAAAACAAGTATTTACCAAAGAAATGCTTAAGCGTTATGAGGAGGCTACAAAATCTTACGATAAGCCGGTAATCATAGTGTCGCAAGAAGAGGCCGAAGCAGCTGAAAAAGGATTCTCTGAAAAAAAGAAAACTTGGAAACTAAAGGCTAAAAATGTAAGGGACTTTGGTTTTGCCACTTCTCGTAAATTTATTTACGATATGCAGGCCGTAAAAGTAGGAGAAAAAGATGTTATGGCTATCTCTATGTATCCTAAAGAAGGAAATCCTCTTTGGGAAGAATATTCTACCAAGGCAGTAGCCCATACATTGAAATCTTATTCTAACTATACCTTTGATTATCCGTATTCGAAAGCTATTTCTGTTCATGCCAAGAACCAAGGAATGGAGTACCCAATGATTTGTTGGAATTATGGTAGACCAAATGAAGACGGTACCTACTCTGATAGAGTAAAGTATGGAATGATCTCAGTAATTATTCATGAAGTGGGACACAACTTTTTCCCAATGATCGTTAACTCTGACGAGCGCCAGTGGGGATGGATGGATGAAGGTTTGGATACCTTTTTACAATATGTCGCAGAACAGGAATTTGGTGAAATTTATCCAGAAGCCATTCACCCTAATAGTAAATATCCTTCTAGAAGAGGAGAGGCTTCTAAGATTGTTCCTTACATGGCTGGAGATCAAAGTACTATTGCCCCAATCATGTCTAACCCAGAAAATGTATACCAATTAGGAGCAAATGCTTATGGGAAACCTGCAACGGCCCTAAATATTCTTAGGGAAACTGTAATGGGTAGAGAGTTGTTCGATCACGCTTTTAAAACCTATGCACGCCGTTGGATGTTTAAACATCCTTCCCCGGAAGATTTTTTTAGAACCATGGAGGACGCCTCGGCGGTAGACTTAGATTGGTTTTGGAGATCTTGGTTCTATACTACGGATTATGTAGATATAGGAGTGAAGGATGTAAAGAAATACTATGTTTCTAATCAGCCTTCAAAAAAAATGCAGGAATATATGGCAGCCAGAAACATAACGGAAGCAGATTTACCTCCTTTGGTGTATTTGGCAGAAGAAGATAGTGAAGATTTTAATCCAGAACTAAAAGGTAAAGCGCCTTCTGAAAATTCTGTGCCTCTAAAAGAATTTATGATGGATAAGTTGACTGCCGCAGAACGCGATGCCATAAAAGAGCCAAAATATTTTTATGAGGTTACTTTCGAAAAACCGGGAGGAATTCCAATGCCGCTGATCGTAGAGTACACTTATGCTGACGGCAGCAAGGAAAACATTACCTATCCACCTCAGATTTGGAGAAAAAATGATAAGGAAGTAAAACGTGTTGTTACTTCTCAAAAAGAATTGGTAGGGATTGTTGTAGATCCTAAGGCCGAAACGGCTGATATTGATACCACCAATAATTCTTGGCCTTCTAAGGAGGTGGAATCGGATTTTGATGTGTTTAAACAGAATGTCCAAGGAGAATAATTAAGTGTATTAGTATAAAAAGGCCCTATCATCAACCAGTGATAGGGCCTTTTTAGTTCTTTTAAATTCCTAAAAAAAGTTAACTGTTTTTTATATGCAACTGAAAAACTTCTGATTATATTTGTGACATGTTTAGTACGATAATTTTATTCATAAGCGGAGCCGAAATATTCTTTATCATGTTTATCGTGGTAATGGTTTTTGGAGCTGACAAAATTCCGGACATAGCCAAGGGCTTAGGGAAGGGTATGCGTCAATTAAGGGACGCAACAGATGATATTAAGCAAGAAATTCAGAAAAGTGCCGATAAACAAGGTATAGACACGAGTTTTACCAATGATATCCGAAACGAGATTGATAAGGTAAAAGAAAGCGTTGATGACGTGACTGGCGTTGTCAAAAGGAAGTAGTATGTTCGAAAAATTACTGGAGTGGGACAGGAATAGTTTTATTTTTTTAAACAACCTGGGAATCGAGGGGTACGACCTGTTCTGGTCTTCAATCACTAATTTTTCTACTTGGATTCCACTTTTTGTTTTGTTTCTTGTACTTATCTTCAAAAACTATCCTAAGAAGGAAGCTTTGTCGATGTTTATTACCATTATTGGTACCGTTATTCTTATTGCCATAGTAACTGGTGTTGTAAAGGAAATGATCGCAAGACTGCGACCAGCCGATAATGACGAATTAAAATCATTGATCAGAGTGCTTGTAGACCCTTATGGTTTTAGTTTCTTTTCTGGTCATGCCGCAAGTTCCTTTGGTATTACCACCATCGTTTATCTATTCTTGAAAGAAAAAATTAATTGGGGTCTTATCTTTTATATATGGCCGCTCCTTTTTGTCTTCAGCCGCATATATGTAGGGGTGCATTACCCATTAGACCTCATAGTAGGGGCAATGGTAGGGATACTATTTGCAGTGTTTAGCTATAGGTTGTACAAAGGATTAAAGTACCCTGCTTAAGGTAAGACCATCCCTAATCGGTAGCAAAACGGTTTCTACTCTAGGGTCTTCTTTTAATTTTCTGTTATACTCCAATAAAACTTTAGTGGCTTTGTCCTTCGGGTTTAAAGGCTCAACGACCTTTCCGGACCAAAGCACATTGTCGGAAAGTATAATGCTTCCTGGGCGACATTTCTTTATGCAAGCTTCAAAGTAATGGTCATAACTAACCTTTTCTGCATCTATAAAAACCAGATCAAAAACAATGTCCAAAGTAGGGATAATATCTAAGGCATCCCCAGCATGCTGTATGATTTGTGGGCCGTAATCACTAGCGTTAAAATATTTCCTTTGAATATCATATAATTCCTCATTGATGTCAATAGTGTGCAATGTACCCTTCTTTTGTAAGCCTTCGGCAAGACAAAGGGCAGAATAGCCGGTATATGTTCCAATTTCTAAAATAGCTTTGGGACCTATTATTTTAGACAAAAGGCTTAATACCCTTCCCTGAAAATGCCCCGTTATCATTCTAGGCTGAATTACCTTTAAATGGGTCTCCCGGGTCAGTTGTTGCAATAATTCCGGCTCATTCTCAGAATGATCAGTTAAATATTTTTCCAATAAGGGAGATAAAAAATGCATATTCAAATTTTTGCAAAACTATGGAATTATCCGGTACTTTAGAAGTTTAGTTAAATACCTATCAGTAATATCTATATTCTTATGATGGAAAAATTTGTCTCTAGAACGGCCACTTTGGAAGATCTTGATGTTTTATTAAGATTCGAACAAGGAATAATTTTGGCAGAAAGGCCTTATGACAACACTCTAAAGGAAGATCCTATTACCTATTATGATCTTAAAGAATTAATTTTATCTAAAGATTCCGAAGTGGTAGTTGTTCTTCATGGTGATAAAATTATAGGATCTGGCTACGCTAGAATAAGACAGGCGAAACCATATTTAAAGCACCAAGAATATGCTTATTTAGGATTTATGTATACAGATCCAAGGTATAGGGGTAAAGGGATTAATCAACAGATTATGGAAACCCTTAAAAAATGGTCAAGGTCAAACGGACTCACAGAGCTTAGATTAACGGTGTATAATGATAATGCTCCGGCCATATCGGCTTATGAAAAAGTGGGCTTTAAAGCCCATATTTTAGAAATGCGAATGGATGTTGATTGAAACCTTTCAGTTCGTTGGGTAATTTGTATTTTTGAAAAAAAAAGCTGTTTATGGAATTTGAAAATTCATTGAATTTTGCACAAGAATTAGATGCTAAGGACCCGTTGAGGAAATATAGGGAACAATTTCATTTTCCAAAGGTTAATGATAAAGATGTGATCTATTTTACGGGGAATTCATTAGGCTTGCAACCAAAGCGTACGCAACAATTCGTGGATGATATCATGGCCGATTGGAAGGACCTTGCGGTAGATGGACATTTCCATGCCGAAAAATCTTGGTGGGACTATCATGAAAGATTGGCAGCACCCTTGGCAAAAGTGGTAGGAGCCAAACCTCAGGAAGTTTCCGTAATGAATACCCTAACAGTAAATCTCCACATGTTAATGGTCTCCTTTTACAGGCCAACCAAAACCAGATATAAAATAATTTGTGAAGAAAAAGCCTTTCCCTCAGATCAGTATATGCTTAACAGTCAAGTTAAGTTTCATGGGTTAGATCCGAACGAGGCTATTGTAGAGGTGAAAAAAAGGGAAGGTGAGAATTTTTGGAGAACCGAAGATATTATAGCTACAATTAATGAAGTTGGAGATGAATTGGCGTTGTTGCTTATTGGAGGGGTGAATTATTACAATGGGCAGGTTTTTAATATGAAAGAAATTACCAAAGCCGCTAAGGATCAGGGGGCTTATGTTGGGTGGGATTTGGCTCATGGAGCAGGAAATGTAGCTCTTGAATTGCATGATTGGGGAGTAGATTTTGCCGCTTGGTGCAGTTATAAATACATGAACAGTGGGCCTGGGAATGCTTCAGGGATCTTTGTACATGAACAATATTTAAATACTACCGATATCCCAAGGTTTGAAGGATGGTGGGGAACAAAAAAGGAAACACGATTCTTAATGAAACCCGAGTTCGAGCCTATGCCAAATGCCGATGCATGGCAGGTAAGTAACCCTCCCGTTTTATCTCTTGCCCCATATTTAGCTTCATTAGAAATGTTTGAAGAAGTAGGGATGAAGGCCTTAATTGATAAAAGGAATACTATTGTTGCTTATTTAGAGTTTGTACTTGGCGAAATTGATAATGAGGTCCAGGGGTCTTTTGAAATACTTACCCCAAAGGATAGAGGCTGTCAATTATCTGTATTTCTTCATGGCCAAGGGAAGGCCTTATTTCATTATTTAATGGATCAAGGGGTGATTACCGATTGGAGGGAACCTAATGTTATAAGATTAGCTCCTGCACCTTTTTATTGTTCATATGAAGACATGTTCCGATTTGGGCAAATACTAAAGAAAGGCATCACTAAAAACTTATCTTAGGCTTTATAATTTTTGCCCTTATTTATGAGATCACTGGTACTAATTCTATCCAATTCCCGATATTTTGGTCCTTCTTGGGTTTTTGCAAGTGTTAATCTTTTATTTGGTACTTGGGCGATTTACATTCCAACAGTAAAAGAAAAATTGGGTATTGATAAGGCAGATTTAGGGTTTGCTCTTTTTTTCTTGTCTTTGGGGGTGTTCACTGTTTTTCCATTTGCAGCAAAAATAATTAATAGAATAGGAGTAGGAAGGGCTACTTGGTTTGGGGTTTTGTGGTGTTGCTTAGCGGCGTTACTACCATTGATGGCTACTAATTATTATAGTTTATTAGGGGGACTTTTTATCTTTGGAGCCGGTACGGGATTCACCGATATTTCTATGAATACGCTAGTCACTGAAATAGAAAAAGAAGACAAACAGTACTTTATGTCGGCCTCACATGGTTTTTTTAGCTTGGGGGGTGTACTGGCAGGCTTGGGTAGCTTTTTTGTTGTCCCAATAGGGAATCCTGTTGTTCATATGGTAGGGGCTGTTTGCCTTGTATTCATCGTTAATTTTATTTTTCATTTTGGATATAAAAAGGTGGTTTCAGTGAAAATACCAAAGGTTCCCTTTAACCTCAAATTGTATAAACCACTACTCGTTTTAGGACTTATTTCTTTTATAGTTATGGGGAGCGAGGGGGCTGTTGTAGATTGGAGCGGTTTGTTTTTAAAGGAAATAAGTATGGCTCCTGAATCTCTTATAGGGGCTGGATTCCTTGGTTTTTCTATCACTATGACGGTAGGAAGATTTTTAGGCGATAGTATTTGTACAAAATTAAGTGCTATTGCCATGATAAGCCTTGGTACAGTAATAGCAATAATCGGTTATGTGCTCGTATTGAGCACAATTACTTATTTGGCAATAAGCGGATTTGCCTTAATTGGATTGGGATTTTCGGTAATTATTCCTGTTCTTTTTAGAATTGGAGGGAATTTGGAGGGAGTGGAATCATCCCAAGGAGTTTCCTTTATAGCAGGAACTGGATATTTAGGATTTTTGTTGGGACCAGTGATCCTTGGTTTTTTAGCAGAAAGTTACTCCCTAAAACATAGCTTTACAGCTCTGCTGGCCTGTGCTGCAGTAGTTTTAGGGACTACTTATATTCTAAAAAAGTCAAAAGACTAAGGTGTCTTGAAGGTAATTTTTAAATGATTAAAATATAGTTTAAAACTGCCGTCCTCATTTTTGTGCATGGTAGCTAATTGTAAGCCATTATGGGCTTTATAATCTTCCCATGTTGTAGTAACGGAAGCCGTAGATTGGTTTCCTCTTCGAAACACCCACTCCTTGATTAAAAAATCATCGCCAAAATAAAAGTCATAGGCGTCACCAGGAGTATAACCACCCTCGTTTCCATAAACAATCGTTAATTTTTGCAATGGAGTTTTACTAATTGGGGCTACCGCTTCCTTTTGATGTTCGAAGGAAAAATTACTACGATCCCACATGAGGTTAAAGGGAGCCAAGAACCAATATTTGTCATTGATGAAGTTACCATTGATTTTAGAGGATATGCTGTCTAATTTATGGCGATTATAAGTAATGGTATCTTGGTTGACTATAGCTATAACATCATTTGTTTCAGTGTTCCAAACCCAACTGCGCTGATAGTGTGTGGTATCCCGATCAACATTAAATGTGAAGGCTATTTCTTTAACTTTTTTCCAATCTTGAAAACCATGGGCATTCGCAACTTTTTCTAAAATAGATACTTCATTGTTTACAACTGCTATTTTGGTTTTCTTTGGATCTTTACAGCCAAATAAGCTAAATATTATGCCAAATGCTACTATAATCTGTTTGTTCATTTAAGGATTTTTTTTCAAAGATAAGGCTTATTAGATCCTCAGGGAATAAATCTAATTTAATAGGGCTGAGCCTTAGGTTGAGGTTTCTTTATGAGACCGTTTTTCATCTGAATAATAGGGAATTCGGTTCTTCTATTTAATTCCAATTCATCGTCGGTACAGTCACTCTTGCCAGTACAATTATTGATCAGCATCCTTTTTCCATATCCTTTATAAGACAATATATGTTCTACAGGAACGCCATGGCCAATTAGGTATTCATAAGTTGATTTGGCCCTTCTTTCAGATAAATTGTCATTGTAGGCGTGGCTTCCTACCGGATCGGTATGGGCTTCTAAACGTATGATCATTTCGGGATATGTAACGGTCATCAATTTTACAACCTTATCTAGTTCCATAGCAGCATCGGGTCTGATATCAGCCTTGTTAAAATCGAAATATATTTTTTTAAGATTGGCCAAAAGCTTAAGGTCAAGTACGGGTTCCAATACAATATCCTGGCGTATTACCCTAGTCGTAATGGGAGTGTTAAAGGTGCTAAAAAACACCTCGGCAGTAGGGTGTGTCCTCCTAGAGGCTGTTATCATATAATTGGTAGCCCTATTGATAAACATTTTGTAATACCCATTTTCATCGGTTTCTATTTCACCAACTTTAGTGTTCATAGTTTGATCAAATAACGATATCCGTACACTGTCCAAAACTTTGTCATTGATGCCGTCGGTGACATATCCCTCTAAGGTAAGGGACGGGGTGAATTTAAATTTATAAATATCATCACTTCCTTTTCCTCCTTCACGGTTAGAGCTTATATATCCTGTAATGCCATCTTCATGGGCAAAGAAGCCAAAATCATCACTAGAGCTGTTAATAGGAGTACCTAGGTTAATAACATCTACAATCTCATTGTTTTCATTGGCAATGGTAGAAAAGATGTCTAACTGTCCAAAACCTACATGACCGTCAGAGGAAAAAAACATTTGACCTTCCTTGTTTATAAAGGGAAACATTTCATTGCCTTCGGTATTTACTACTGGACCAGCATTTATAGATGGTCCTATAGCGCCTCGTTCATGAATTTCAGAGTAATAAATATCTGTTCCTCCAAATCCGCCAGGCCTATCGGAAGTATAATAAAGCCTTTTGCCATCTGGACTAATAAAGGGATGTCCGGTAGAATAATAGTCGCTATTAATACGAAGACTTCTATTTACTTTCCATTCACCTTCAACCTTTATGGCGCTGAAAATTTTGAGGTTAATTTCGTTCTGGGCACCATAACCTTCTTTATTTTTGAAATAATTGTTCCTTGTAAAGTATATAACCGTGTCTTTCTTATAGTCCGTGGTGAAAATCAGGGAGCTTTCATGGAATTTTGTGTTAATATTACCTTTTATTTTTACTGGAATTGATTCTGGATCCTCTTCATTTACTACAAAAATATCTAACCAAGGCTCGTCATTCCAGCCGTAATTACTGCCACTGACCAAATCCTTCCTAGAAGAGGAAAAATAAAGTCGTCCCTCATGGGCAAAGCTGCCAAAGTCGCTTTCAGTGGAGTTAAAGGGAAGTGTAAAAACATCGTATCGCTGCCTACTGTTAAAAACCACAGAAGCTAGGTTTCCTTCTTTCAAAAACCTCCTCAACCTAGAATCGTTTTTATTGTATTTTTTATATTTTTTGAGCCAACTCTCGGCCTCTTCTTGTTGGCCATCACTGTAAAGGGCCATACCATACTTAAAATAATAATCCGTTGCCACATTGGGATTGTTAATAATGGCTTTGAAATGCGGAATGGATTTTTTGAAATCCCTGATTAATAAGTAGCACTCTGCCAACTGCTGATGCGCATAGGCTTCATTAAAACCACTTTCGATCATTTTTTCATATTCCTTAATGGCTTTGGCATATGAAAATTGTCCAAAATAATAATCCCCTTTTTTTTGTGCTCCGTATTGTGCCATAACTAGCGATGAGCTCAACAATAGTAAGATTATGATAATATTGTTTATATAGTTTTTCATGAGCAATAACTTTTATTTCTAGAAATATCGTGGTGATTTGGCGGGTCCTTTTTTCTTAAATGCCAATTCATAGATGAGTATGATCTCATGGGTTCCATTAGAATAGGGTTTTAGATCGCCCCTGGGAATATCGTATGAATAGCCTAATCTTATGTCTTTGGAAACCTGAAAGTCAATTATTGCTCCAAAATTGTCGGAATCATTGAACCTATAGGAAACGCCTAACCATAATTTTTCCAAGAAAAGGAAGTTGGCCGTGACATCAAAAGATGATGGAGCTCCATTGGTGAATTTTGACAGCACTGTGGGTTTAAATTTAATGTTAGGTGAAATATCAACGACAAACCCTCCAATGGCATAATAACTGTTTCGTTCAAGAGCTTGAAACTCCCCTTTGTTAAGGTCGGTGGTAAGCATCCTTGGAGACGAAAACCCTAGGTACCACCTTTTAGTGGTATAATAAATTCCTGCTCCTATATTAGGTGACCAGTTGTTGAAATTAGAATCGAAAAAGGGATCATTGGGATCCGGATTTTCTAATTGATAATTGGTAAATCCTGCTTTTAATCCAAAAGACAATTTTGATTCTTCACTAAATAACAAGCTGTATGAAAAGTCGCCATAAACATAATTAGTGCTTTCATATCCTAAATGGTCATTAATATAAGAAATTCCTAGTCCGATCCGCTCATTTCTAAGCGGAGTATGCACAGAAACAGTGGTTGTTTGAGGGTTGCCCTCCAATCCTGCCCACTGATTTCTGTGTAGTGCCGTTAAATTTAGAGTACCCCTACTACCTGCATAGGCAGGATTTACAGAAATGGTGTTATACATATATTGGGTAAACTGTGGTAGTTGTTGGGCAGAAACCACCGAGCTAAAGGCCAATGTCAGTATTACTAAATGTCTAGTTTTTATAGCTTTCATGTGGTCTGAGTTTATTTAGTACCTAAATAGATGTAACCATTTATAGGTTTGATGTTTTTGTTAGTTATATTGATGATGTAATAATAGGTTCCCGCCGGAAGCATTCCTGCGCCTCCAAAAGATCCCTTCGGACCATTTCCACCCCAATCATTCTTGTAATCTTGAGACTGGTACACTTTTGAACCCCATCGGTTAAAAATCATCAGTTCAAATTTAAAATCACAGTAATCAACGCCGGTAATCGTAAAGAAGTCATTGATGCCATCTCCATTGGCCGTTACGGTTTTAGAAGGAATGATCTGTTCCCTACCACAGGGTACACAGTCCTTGTTAACAACAATAGTAAAGTCAACATAGTACTTACATTCCGAATCCGTATCGCTGTAAGAGATGAGGTATTCTCCGATTTCTAAATTGGCAGGATTAAAAATACTACCATTCAATTCCGCATTTCCGCTGACAACGGTAAAGGTCCCGTCGGTTTCAAAAGAACTCGGTAGATAGGAGATTAAGTCAATAGAAGGGTCTTCTACACATATGTCTATAGTGACCGTTTCTTTATCGGGTTGCATCACAAAAATAATTTGCTCTAGGTTCTCAACATTGTTACAGGCATCAGTAGCCTCCCATGATCTTATGATCATATAGTCATCGGTTTCTTCCGAGAACCTAGTGACTTCTGAAAATACAACTTGATGTGATCCGCAACCACCCTCGAATTCAATATTAGGCACCTCGGGTATTTCATCCCCGCACATGATGGTCACTTCCTCATCATACGTACTGAAGGTAACGAACTCTATAGGAATGGTTAATGTTTGGGTGTGAGAAGTGCTGTTTCCAGCGCAATCCGTTGCAGTCCAGGTTCTGGTTATTACATAGCCAAGAGCACAATTGGCATCGTTGGTTACGGTTTCAGTAAATACTACCTCTACGTTTTGATCGCAATTGTCTATAGCGGTCAGTTCTGCTGCTTCTGGAACTTCATTACATTGAACCGTTATATCTTGTGGCAACGCCTCTACAAATGTTGGTGCTACTGTATCTTCAACGATAATTTGCTGTGTATATACCCGAATATTGCCTACACAATCGGTCATGGTCCATGTTCTATTAATGAAATATTCTGTGGCACATTCATCGTCCTGACCAGTAATGGTTTCCTCAAAAATTTCGGAATAACTACAGTTTGTGCCGTCTAGGCTGATTACAGGTACCTCAGGAATGTCATCACAACTTACCGTGACATCGCTAGGGAAATCATCGTCACTATCATTATCAATAATGGTTCCCGTGGCTTGCGGAGTAATGATTGGTATCAGGTTTATCGAAAGGTTAGATATGTTTACGGTGAAGCTCTCCGTTGTTTCAATAATGATATCATCAATGATCGGCACGGTTATCTCATAGGATTCCCCATCGTTACCATCAAAGGTAAGCGTCCCGTTGGTCAGAGTATAATCATCCGGTTCAACGGCAGTACCATCATTGGTGGTATAATCCAACGTGAACCCTCCTTGAACGTTTCCGCTAAGGACTACTGTAAAGGTAGCGGTCCCTGCATCTTCGTTTACGGTGATATCGGTGTTTTCAAAACTGATTCCTGTAGTACCCGTAGCATCGTTGTCCAAGATGTTTCCATTTGCCTGTGGGGTCAAAATCCCGATAAGGGTAGTGGACAGGTTGGAAAGGTCGACTAGGAAGTTTTCCGTCGGCTCAATCACTAGGTCATCAATGATCGGCACGGTAATCTCATAAGATTCACCATCGTTACCATCAAAGGTAAGCGTTCCGTTGGTCAGTGTATAATCATCCGGTTCAACGGCAGAACCGTTGTTCGTTGTATAATCCAATGTAAATCCTCCCTGAACGTTTCCGCTAAGCACTACGGTAAAGGTGGCAGTACCGGCATCTTCGTTTATGGTGACATCGGTATTTTCAAAACTGATTCCAGTAGTGCCAGTGGCATCGTTGTCCAGGATGTTTCCATTTGCCTGTGGGGTCAAAATCCCGATAAGGGTAGTGGAGAGGTTGGAAAGGTCGACTAGGAAGTTTTCCGTTGGCTCAATAATGTTATCATCAATGATCGGTACGGTAATCTCATAAGATTCACCATCGTTACCATCAAAGGTAAGCGTTCCGTTGGTCAGTGTATAATCATCCGGTTCAACGGCAGTACCATCATTGGTAGTATAATCCAATGTAAATCCTCCTTGAACGTTTCCGCTAAGGACTACTGTAAAGGTAGCAGTACCGGCATCTTCGTTTACGGTGACATCGGTATTTTCAAAACTGATTCCAGTAGTGCCAGTGGCATCGTTGTCCAGGATGTTTCCATTTGCCTGTGGAGTCAAAATCCCGATAAGGGTAGTGGAGAGGTTGGAAAGGTCGACTAGGAAGTTTTCCGTCGGCTCAATCACAAGGTCATCAATGATCGGCACGGTAATCTCATAGGATTCCCCATCGGTTCCTGCAAATGTAAGCGTCCCGTTGGTAAGGGTATAATCATCCGGTTCAACGGCAGAACCGTTGTTCGTTGTATAATCCAAGGTAAACCCTCCCTGAACGTTTCCGCTTAGCACTACGGTAAAGGTAGCGGTCCCTGCACCCTCGTTTACGGTGACATCGGTGTTTTCAAAACTGATACCTGTAGTACCAGTGGCGTCGTTGTCCAGGATGTTTCCATTTGCCTGTGGGGTCAGAATCCCGATCAGGGTAGTGGAGAGGTTGGAAAGGTCGACTAGGAAGTTTTCCGTTGGCTCAATAATGTTATCATCAATGATCGGCACGGTAATCTCATAGGATTCTCCATCGGTTCCCGCAAATGTAAGGGTGCCCTCTGTCAATGTATAATCATCCGGTTCAACGGCAGAACCGTTGTTCGTGGTATAATCCAATGTAAACCCTCCTTGAACGTTTCCGCTAAGCACTACTGTAAAGGTAGCAGTACCTGCATCTTCGTTTACGGTGATATCGGTGTTTTCAAAACTGATTCCTGTAGTACCAGTAGCATCGTTGTCCAGAATGTTTCCATTTGCCTGTGGGGTCAAAATCCCGATCAGGGTAGTGGAGAGGTTGGAAAGGTCGACTAGGAAGTTTTCCGTTGGCTCAATAATATTATCATCAATGATCGGTACGGTAATCTCATAGGATTCCCCATCGGTTCCCGCAAATGTAAGGGTGCCCTCTGTCAGTGTATAATCATCCGGTTCAACGGCAGAACCATCATTGGTAGTATAATCCAAGGTGAATCCTCCTTGAACGTTTCCGCTAAGCACTACCGTAAAGGTGGCAGTTCCTGCATCTTCGTTTACGGTGACATCGGTATTTTCAAAACTGATTCCTGTAGTACCAGTAGCATCGTTGTCCAGGATGTTTCCATTTGCCTGTGGGGTCAAAATCCCGATAAGGGTAGTGGAGAGGTTGGACAGGTCGACCAGGAAGTTTTCCGTTGGCTCAATAATGTTATCATCAATGATCGGTACGGTAATCTCATAGGATTCCCCATCGTTACCATCAAAGGTAAGCGTCCCGTTGGTCAGTGTATAATCATCCGGTTCAACGGCAGAACCATTGTTCGTGGTATAATCCAATGTAAACCCTCCTTGAACGTTTCCGCTAAGCACTACTGTAAAGGTGGCAGTACCTGCATCTTCGTTTACGGTGATATCGGTGTTCTCAAAGCTGATTCCTGTAGTACCTGTAGCATCGTTGTCCAGGATGTTTCCATATGCCTGTGGGGTCAGAATCCCGATCAGGGTAGTGGACAGGTTGGACAGGTCGACCACGAAATTTTCCGTCGGCTCAATCACAAGGTCATCAATGATCGGCACGGTAATCTCATAGGATTCACCATCGTTACCATCAAAGGTAAGCGTCCCGTTGGTAAGGGTATAGTCATCCGGTTCAACGGCAGAACCATTGTTCGTGGTATAATCCAAGGTAAATCCTCCTTGAACGTTTCCGCTAAGTACTACTGTAAAGGTGGCAGTACCTGCATCTTCGTTTACGGTGATATCGGTATTTTCAAAACTGATTCCTGTAGTACCTGTAGCATCGTTGTCCAGGATGTTTCCATTTGCCTGTGGAGTCAAAATCCCGATAAGGGTAGTGGACAGGTTGGAAAGGTCGACTAGGAAGTTTTCCGTCGGCTCAATCACAAGGTCATCAATGATCGGCACGGTAATCTCATAGGACTCCCCATCGTTACCATCAAAGGTAAGCGTCCCGTTGGTAAGGGTATAGTCATCCGGTTCAACGGCAGAACCGTTGTTCGTGGTATAATCCAAGGTAAATCCTCCTTGAACGTTTCCGCTAAGTACTACTGTAAAGGTGGCAGTACCTGCATCTTCGTTTACGGTGATATCGGTATTTTCAAAACTGATCCCTGTAGTACCTGTAGCATCGTTGTCCAGGATGTTTCCATTTGCCTGTGGGGTCAAAATTCCGATCAGGGTAGTGGACAAGTTGGAAAGGTCGACTAGGAAGTTTTCCGTCGGCTCAATCACAAGGTCATCAATGATCGGCACGGTAATCTCATAGGATTCACCATCGTTACCATCAAAGGTAAGCGTCCCGTTGGTAAGGGTATAGTCATCCGGTTCAACGGCAGAACCGTTGTTCGTGGTATAATCCAATGTAAATCCTCCCTGAACGTTTCCGCTAAGTACTACTGTAAAGGTGGCAGTACCTGCATCTTCGTTTACGGTGATATCGGTGTTTTCAAAACTGATTCCTGTAGTACCAGTAGCATCGTTGTCCAGAATGTTTCCATTTGCCTGTGGGGTCAGAATCCCGATCAGGGTAGTGGACAGGTTGGACAGGTCGACCACGAAGTTTTCCGTCGGCTCAATAATGTTATCATCAATGATCGGCACGGTAATCTCATAGGATTCCCCATCAGTTCCTGCAAATGTAAGCGTTCCGTTGGTCAGTGTATAATCATCCGGTTCAACGGCAGTACCATCATTGGTGGTGTAATCCAATGTAAATCCTCCCTGAACGTTTCCGCTAAGCACTACGGTAAAGGTAGCAGTACCTGCATCCTCGTTTACGGTGATATCGGTGTTTTCAAAACTGATTCCTGTTGTTCCAGTGGCGTCGTTGTCCAGGATGTTTCCATTTGCCTGTGGGGTCAGAATCCCGATCAGGGTAGTGGACAGGTTCGAAAGGTCGACCACGAAGTTTTCCGTCGGCTCAATAATGTTATCATCAATGATCGGCACGGTTATCTCATAGGCTTCCCCATCGGTTCCTGCAAATGTAAGCGTCCCGTTGGTCAGTGTATAATCATCCGGTTCAACGGCAGTACCATCATTGGTGGTGTAATCCAATGTAAATCCTCCTTGAACGTTTCCGCTAAGCACCACGGTAAAGGTGGCAGTACCGGCATCTTCGTTTACGGTGATATCGGTATTCTCAAAACTGATTCCTGTAGTACCTGTAGCATCGTTGTCCAAAATGTTTCCATTTGCCTGTGGGGTCAGAATCCCGATCAGGGTAGTGGACAGGTTGGAAAGGTCGACCACGAAGTTTTCCGTCGGCTCAATAATGTTATCATCAATGATCGGTACGGTAATCTCATAGGATTCCCCATCGGTTCCTGCAAATGTAAGCGTTCCGTTGGTCAATGTATAGTCATCCGGTTCAACGGCAGAACCATCATTGGTGGTGTAATCCAATGTAAATCCTCCCTGAACGTTTCCGCTAAGCACCACGGTAAAGGTGGCAGTACCGGCATCTTCGTTTACGGTGATATCGGTATTCTCAAAACTGATTCCTGTAGTACCTGTAGCATCGTTGTCCAAAATGTTTCCATTTGCCTGTGGGGTCAGAATCCCGATCAGGGTAGTGGACAGGTTGGAAAGGTCGACTAGGAAATTTTCCGTCGGCTCAATCACAAGGTCATCAATGATCGGTACGGTAATCTCATAGGATTCCCCATCGGTTCCTGCAAATGTAAGCGTTCCGTTGGTCAATGTATAGTCATCCGGTTCAACGGCAGAACCATCATTGGTGGTATAATCCAATGTAAATCCTCCTTGAACGTTTCCGCTAAGCACTACGGTAAAGGTGGCAGTTCCTGCATCTTCGTCTACGGTGATATCGGTATTTTCAAAGCTGATTCCAGTAGTACCTGTAGCATCATCATCCAGAATATTCCCAGTAGCGGTGTTGGTGGTGTTTCCATCAACAAACCCAATTCCCAGGTTCGATTGTATATTGGACAATTCTACGGTAAAGGCCTCGCTAGGCTCAATGATAGC